>JAZBOG010000039.1:0-2525 GCA_036351015.1 Bacteroidales bacterium | reverse complement strand
TCGGAATGACCTTCGTTGTTTAAAATCAGTGGTTTTCCCGGCGTGTCTTGAAGTCACACGGAGTCTTAAAGGTTACAAAACTTTACCAGCGAGAGTTTCGTTTGAAACGAAGCCCTCCTACTGCCACAGGCAGTCAAGTCGGCGGGCCTGCCTGCCGTAGGCGGGTAAACCCTCGCTTTTTGTTAATCAGTGGTTTTCCGCGTTCCGCCAACTGGCGGATCAGTCTGATCAGCGTTCCATTTTTCTTTATCCCGTAAGGCCAGTTTAAATCGGCCAGACGGATTTACCATTACTATTTTGATTTAATTAATTTATTGAGTAAATTTACTCATCTTATTGAGTAAATTGTAAAACCATGTTTGAAAGATCAGAATTACAAGTACTTAAAAAAAGAATAAACGAACCACGAAAGTTTATTCAGGTGGTCATGGGGCCACGCCAGGTTGGAAAAACAACCATGGTGAATCAGCTTTTTAATCAAATTTCACTTCCCGGCTTATTCGAATCTGCCGATGCTATTGCAGCAGTTAATTCAAGCTGGTTGGAACAAATCTGGGAAACTGCCCGGCTTCAATTGAAAACACAGGCTTCAAATGACTTTTTACTAATTATTGACGAAATTCAAAAAATTTCAAACTGGAGCGAAATAGTTAAAAAACTTTGGGACGAAGATTCGTTGAATAAGGTAGCCATAAAAGTAATTATCCTTGGATCTTCACGTCTTTTGTTGCAGCATGGTTTAACCGAATCATTAGCCGGCCGTTTTGAAACCATATACCTTACGCACTGGACATTCTCCGAAATGGAAAATGCTTTTGGCTGGGATTTTAATACATACGCCTGGTTTGGTGGATATCCCGGCAGTGCACCATTAATCAATGATGAAGACCGATGGAAAAAATACATCCGCGATTCTTTAATCGAGACGAGCATCTCTAAAGATATTCTTATGTTAACCCGAATAGATAAGCCTGCATTACTTAAAAATCTATTTGAGCTGGGATGCATGTATTCAGGACAAATCGTATCATTTACTAAAATGCAGGGGCAACTTCAGGATGCAGGTAACACAACTACCCTGTCGCATTATCTTCGTCTTTTAGAAACTGCAGGTTTATTAGGTGGATTAGAAAAATATGCCCATACTACCATACGTAAACGATCGAGCAGTCCAAAATTTCAGGTACATAACAATGCGCTGTTAAGTGCACAACAAACGAACAACTTTGCTGAAATGCTGATAAATCCAGTTGAATGGGGACGAATTGTTGAGTCAACAGTTGGAATGCATCTTGTAAACCAGGCCTTAAGAGAGCATTATGCTGTTTATTACTGGAGAGACAGAAATGATGAGGTAGATTTTATTCTCGAAAGACACGGAAAAATTATTGCCATTGAAGTAAAAAGCGGCTTTGCCAAAAACAAAAAAGGAATGGATGCTTTTAAAAAGAAATTTAACCCTCATAAAATTTATTTTATTGATAATAAGTCCTTATCATGGAGCGACTTTTTGAAAATTAACCCCGTTGAATTATTTTAATAGTAAAGGCAAGTCCCGGCGTGTCTTTAAGAAACACCGAGTCTTGCAGGTTATTCCTTTCCTCACCTGTTAAAAATCAGTGATTATCCGCGTTTCGCAAAGCGAATCTGTCTAATTTTCGTTGTTTTTCTACAAACCACTACGTAAAAGAGGCAAAAATCTAATCAAATTATCCAAAAACATTTGATTTGTTTCTATAATTCACTAATTTTGATGAATAATAGAAATAATTTATATATTAAATGAACTATTTACAGTTTAGGGAACGTTTTTTTGAACTTGCCATTTTTAATATTCACCAGGTTTTTGCCTGGCAGCCCGGTTTCGATCGGAATAATATTACCCGTTGGCAAAAAAGAGGTTTGATCATCAAATTAAGACAAGGATATTATGCCTTTCCTGAATATAAAAATTCGGCAGATATAAGTTTGTATATTGCCAATAAATTATACCAACCATCATATATCAGCCTGCACACTGCATTATCGTTTTATGGTATTATTCCCGAAATGGTAACCTCAATGACAAGTGTATCAACGTTAAAAACGTCGGCCTTTAAAAACCCTTTTGGAGAATACGTATACAAAAGAATTAAAGAAGACCTTTTTTTTGGTTTCGATCTGAAAACATTGTCAAAAAAAAGAGCAATGAAACTTGCTACTCCCGAAAAGGCTATACTTGATTTGCTCTATCTTTATCCATTTTACAATACCATACAGGAAATGCAAGAATTGAGATTCGATGAAGACTTTATGCAAGAAGAACTAAACATAGACAGATTAGTGGATTTTGCTGATAGTTTTAAATGCAAAGCCCTTGAAAAAAGAGTAAAATTAATGTTAAAATCGTACGACTTATGATTAATCTTGATTTAATAAAACAATATTTTCCAGAATATTTGCAGGATAACGTCGTATTTCAAAAATATTTCCTGAAAGAATATTTACAAGTATTGATTTTAGATTATCTGTCAAATACAGCCTAT
>JAZBOG010000038.1:0-65528 GCA_036351015.1 Bacteroidales bacterium | reverse complement strand
TTGCAAAATAGTGCAATTGTAGTAATGGTTGCTTCCTTAATCATCGCACTTATTATATTTGTGATGGATTATAGTTTTCAAAATTTGATGGACTTAATTTACAGTATGTTTTATTAATCTGGAAAGGGATAATGACTGAAGTTGTAAAGAAGTGGTATGTTCTCCGTGCTATTGGTGGGAAAGAAAAGAAAGTGAAAGAATACATCGAGAGTGAAATTTCAAGACTCAATATGCAGGAGTATATTTCTCAGGTGTTAATTCCAACCGAAAAAGTTTACCAGATCAGAAATGGAAAAAAAATTAGTAAAGAACGAAATTTTTTTCCTGGTTACGTTCTGATCGAAGCGGCTTTGGTTGGAGAGATTCCACACCTCCTGAAAAATATACCGAATGTCATAGGCTTCCTTGAGTCTGAGGGTGATAACCCTACGCCGCTTCGTCAGTCCGAAGTGAATCGTATACTCGGAAAAGTAGATGAACTTGCCGAGAGCGATGAAGAGATCAATGTTCCTTTTTATGTTGGTGAAACAGTAAAAGTCATTGATGGCCCATTTAACAGTTTTAATGGTGTTATCGAAGAAGTAAATGAAGAGAAGAAAAAGCTGAAGGTGATGGTGAAAATCTTTGGTAGAAAAACACCATTAGAATTAAGTTTTATGCAGGTCGAAAAAGAGTAAATTTTTAAGAAAAACTAGATTATGGCTAAAGAAGTTGCTGGATTAATTAAATTACAGATCCGAGGTGGCGCAGCAAATCCATCTCCACCTGTAGGCCCTGCATTAGGTGCCAAGGGGGTGAATATTATGGAGTTTTGTAAACAGTTTAATGCAAGAACACAGGATCGTGCCGGGAAGGTTATTCCTGTTATTATTACTGTTTATTCTGACAAGTCTTTCGATTTTGTAACTAAAACTCCTCCTGTAGCAGTTCAACTGTTGGAAATGACTAAATTAAAATCCGGATCTCCCGAATCGAACAGAACAAAGGTAGCTTCTGTTTCCTGGGACCAGGTAAAAACCATTGCCGAAGAAAAGATGAAGGATTTGAATGCATTTACGGTTGAATCAGCTATGAGAATGGTTGCTGGTACTGCCAGAAGTATGGGAATCACTGTTAAAGGGAAATTCCCAGGTAAAGAATAAACAATAATATTTCGAAAGAAGTTATGACAAAACTTACTAAAAATAAGAAGATTGCCCTTGAAAAGATCGAAATTGGTAAAAATTATACCCTTGACGAGGCGGCAAAACTGGTGAAAGAAATTTCAACAACAAAATTTGACGCTTCCGTTGATCTTAATGTGCGATTAGGGGTCGATCCGCGAAAATCGAACCAGATGGTACGTGGTGTGGTAACCTTACCTCACGGTACAGGAAAAACACTTCGCGTGTTAGCACTTGTTACTCCCGACAAGGAGGAAGAAGCAAAAGCAGCAGGTGCCGACTATGTTGGTTTAGATGAATATGTGGATAAAATTAAAGGAGGTTGGACCGATATTGATGTGGTTATAACGATGCCTCCTGTAATGGCTAAAGTTGGACAGTTGGGTCGTATTCTTGGTCCTCGTGGTTTAATGCCGAACCCTAAAACGGGTACGGTAACCATGGAAGTCGGAAAGGCTGTTGAAGAAGTTAAAAAAGGTAAAATAGACTTTAAGGTGGATAAATACGGAATTGTTCATTCATCCATTGGGAAAGTATCCTTTGAACCGAATAAATTAGCTGAAAATGCGCGCGAGTTTATGGCTACGGTTAATAAACTAAAACCCGCAGCAGCAAAAGGTACTTATATCCTTAGCCTTTATATTTCCAGTACCATGAGTCCTGGTATTAAAATTGACCCAAAATCTGTTTAAGTCCAATTTCGACAATTCAGAGTAAAAAATATTGATTATGAAACGCGAAGAGAAAGAGATCATTGTTAACAACCTGGTTGAACAATTAAATAATTCAACTCATTTTTATCTAACAGACGCCAGCGAACTGGATGCTGAAAGTACAAGTTTGTTAAGAAGAAGATGTTTTGAAAATAATATTCAGATGATGGTTGTTAAGAATACCCTTCTTAAAAGAGCATTAGATCAATCTGAATTTCAGGTAGATGAATTGTATGATGTTTTGAAGGGGCCGACTGCTATAATGTTTACTGAAACCGGAAATGTTCCGGCTAAGATGATTAAAGAATTTCATAAGAAATTTGAAAAACCCGTTATTAAAGCAGCCTACGTTGAAGAGTCTGTTTATTTAGGGGATAATCTGTTAGAAACCTTAGTAAACGTTAAATCTAAAGAAGAATTACTTGGTGATCTTATTGGATTATTACAATCACCAATGAAGAATGTAATTTCACAATTGAAATCAGGAAATAATATCCTGACAGGTGTTCTTGAAACACTTTCCAATAAAAATGAATAATAAAAAGTAGTAATATTAAATTTAAAAAATAAGTAAAAATGGCAGATTTAAAAGCGCTTGCAGAAGAGTTAGTTAACTTAACTGTAAAAGATGTTAATGAGTTAGCAGACATATTAAAAGAAGAATATGGAATCGAACCTGCAGCTGCAGCAGTTGCTGTAGCAGGTCCTGCAGCTGGTGGAGAAGCTGGTGGAGAAGCTGAAAAAACTGAATTTGATGTAATTTTAAAATCACCAGGAGGTGCTAAATTACAAATCGTTAAGCTGGTAAAAGAATTAACCGGTTTAGGATTAAAAGAAGCGAAAGAAGTTGTAGACAGCGCACCTAAAGCTATTAAAGAAGGCGTTTCGAAAGAAGAAGCTGAATCATTAAAACAACAATTAGAAGAAGCAGGAGCAGAAGTTGAACTTAAGTAGGATTGACCTAACATACTAACTTATAGGCTTTAGGATCCCCGGTTGGGGATTCTAAGCCTTTTTATTATATTAAGTGTTTGAGTTCAATTAATTTATTAAGTCAATGTCTTCAAATATTACAAACAAACGTATTAGTTTCGCTTCAACAAAAAATCAGTTACATTACCCTGATTTTCTAGAAGTACAGTTAAAGTCATTCAAAGAATTTTTTCAGCTAAATTCTACCCCTGAAGAAAGAAAGAAAGAGGGTCTGCATCAGGTTTTTAGTGAAAATTTTCCGATTACAGATACAAGAAATAATTTTGTATTAGAATTTTTAGATTACTATATTGATCCCCCACGATATAGCATCGAAGAGTGTATTGAACGAGGGTTAACTTTTAGTGTTCCACTAAAGGCTAAACTTAAATTGTACTGTACCGATCCCGAACATGAGGATTTTGATACAGTGATTCAGGATGTTTATCTTGGTACCGTTCCCTACATGACCGAACGGGGATCCTTTGTAATCAATGGAGCCGAACGTGTAATTGTTTCCCAGTTGCACCGTTCTCCCGGAGTATTCTTCGGACAAAGTCTTCATGCTAATGGTACAAAATTATATTCCGCAAGAATTATTCCTTTCCGTGGATCATGGATCGAATTTGC
The DNA here is from genome assembly GCA_036351015.1 of Bacteroidales bacterium. GTDB lineage: Bacteria > Bacteroidota > Bacteroidia > Bacteroidales > UBA12077 > UBA12077. The sequence continues at coordinate 62,050 of JAZBOG010000038.1, read as the reverse complement.
TACCGATATCAATAATGTGATGTATGCCTATATTGATCGGAAAAAGAAATTACCTGTAACCACCCTGCTCCGTGCTATTGGTTATGAAAGTGACAAGGATATTCTTGAAATCTTTAATTTAGCCGATGAGGTTAAGGTTTCTAAATCGGGATTGAAAAAATATGTCGGCCGAAAACTTGCTGCCCGTGTGCTTAAATCATGGGTAGAAGACTTTGTGGATGAGGATACCGGTGAAGTTGTTTCGATCGAACGAAATGAGGTGATTATTGATCGCGAAACAGTAATTGAAAATGAGCACCTGGAACAAATTGTAGACTCCGGCGCAAAAACCATTTTATTGCATAAAGAGGATCAAAATATTTCCGATTTTGCGATTATCTATAATACCCTTCAAAAAGATCCCTGTAACTCAGAAAAAGAAGCTGTATTACATATCTACCGACAGCTGCGTAATGCAGAACCACCCGACGAATCGACCGCCCGGGATGTTATCGAAAAATTATTCTTTTCGGATAAACGTTACGACCTGGGTGATGTTGGACGGTACCGACTCAATAAAAAACTGAATATAGATACTCCTATTGAAACGAAAATCCTTACCAATGAGGATATCATTCAAATTATTAAGTATCTGATTGAGCTGATTAACTCAAAAACAGATGTGGATGATATCGATCACCTGAGTAATCGTAGGGTTCGTACCGTAGGAGAACAATTATCCAATCAATTTGGGGTTGGCCTGGCCCGAATGGCACGAACCATCCGCGAAAGGATGAATGTTCGTGACAACGAGGTGTTTACACCCATTGATTTGATCAATTCAAAAACATTATCTTCCGTAATTAATTCCTTCTTTGGAACTAACCAGTTGTCTCAGTTTATGGATCAAACCAATCCGCTAGGTGAGATGACCCATAAACGGCGAATGTCAGCCTTAGGACCCGGTGGACTTTCACGTGAGCGTGCCGGTTTCGAAGTTCGTGACGTTCACTATACCCACTATGGACGCTTGTGTCCCATTGAAACACCTGAAGGTCCAAATATCGGTTTGATTTCCTCATTATGCGTTTATGCGAAAATTAATGATCTAGGATTTATTGAAACTCCTTACCGGAAAGTTGCCGAAGGAAAAGTGGATCTGAGTGGCGATGCTGTTTTTCTGAGTGCTGAAGAAGAAGAAGGAATCACTATTGCTCAGGCAAATGCCCCCATCGACGAGGGAGGAAAATTTGTCAATCCGCGAATTAAATCCAGGTTGGAAGCCGACTATCCCCTTGCTACTCCCGAGGAAGTAGAATTGATGGATGTGGCTCCGAATCAGATTGCCTCTATTGCAGCTTCGTTAATTCCATTCCTGGAACACGATGATGCCAACCGTGCATTGATGGGATCCAACATGATGCGTCAGGCTGTACCTCTATTGCAACCTGAAGCTCCAATTGTAGGAACAGGTCTGGAAGAGCATGTTGTGAGCGATGCCAGAATTCAAATTGTCGCCGAAGGCGAAGGTGTGGTTGAATATGTGGATGCCGAAGAGATTGTTATCCGCTACAACCGCTCCGAAGAAGAAAAGTTTGTCAGCTTCGATGACGATGTAAAACGATATCGCCTGCCAAAGTTTGCCAAAACCAACCAGAATACCTGTGTTAACCTGAAACCAATTGTTCGTAAGGGACAAAAAGTAGTTTCCGGACAGGTATTAACCGACGGTTATGGAACGGATAAGGGAGAGTTAGCCCTTGGACGTAACCTGAAAGTAGCTTTTATGCCCTGGAAAGGATATAACTTTGAGGATGCTATTGTAATCTCCGAAAATGTAGTGAAAAATGATGTTTTCACATCGATCCATATCGATGAGTATCTCCTCGAAGTAAGGGACACCAAACGAGGCCTTGAAGAATTAACTCCCGATATTCCTAACGTTAGCGAAGAAGCTACCAAAGACCTGGATGAAAACGGATTAATTCGTATCGGTGCTCATGTTAAACCCGGAGACATTTTAATTGGTAAGATTACCCCTAAAGGTGAATCTGATCCCTCTCCCGAAGAAAAATTGCTACGTGCAATCTTTGGTGATAAGGCAGGTGATGTGAAAGATGCCTCCTTAAAAGCTTCGCCTTCATTACAGGGTGTAGTGATCGATAAAAAGTTGTTCTCCCGTGCATTGAAAGATAAAAAATCGAAAAATGCCGATAAACTGGAACTTGAGGCAATAGAAAAAGAGTTTGGCCTTAAAGTTGAACAACTTACCAATAAACTGGTCGATAAGTTATTCATTCTTGTGAATGGAAAAACCTCACAGGGAGTCAAAGATTATTATAATGTTGATGTGATTCCCAAAGGAACCAAGTTCACGATAAAGATGTTACAGGATATCGATTTTATGAATGTTAATCCGAACAAGTGGACTACAGATAAAAACAAGAATGAGATTATTAAGCGGTTATTACACAATTATATTATTAAACGGAAAGAGATTGATTCTCAGTTAAAACGTAAGAAATATAATGTAACCATTGGCGATGAGCTGCCAACAGGTATTGTTCAAATGGCTAAAGTTTACATTGCCAAAAAACGTAAAGTAACCGTTGGAGATAAGATGGCAGGACGTCACGGGAACAAAGGTATTGTAGCAAAAATTGTTCGTGCCGAAGATATGCCTTTCCTTGAAGACGGAACGCCTGTTGACATTGTACTTAATCCATTAGGAGTACCTTCACGGATGAACCTGGGACAGATCTATGAATCGGTTCTTGGTTGGGCCGGAAAGAAACTGGGAGTAAAATTTGCCACCCCGATTTTTGATGGTGCTTCTCTGGAGCAGATTACTGAATATACAGATAAAGCCGAGGTTCCTGCATATGGAAAAACTTACCTGTTTGATGGGGGAACCGGTGAACGTTTCCACCAGCCGGCAACGGTAGGTATCATCTATATGCTTAAGTTAGGCCATATGGTTGAGGATAAAATGCACTCCCGTTCTATTGGTCCTTATTCTCTGATTACCCAGCAACCTCTGGGTGGTAAAGCTCAGTTTGGGGGTCAGCGTTTTGGTGAGATGGAGGTTTGGGCCCTTGAAGCCTTTGGGGCTTCCAATATATTGCAGGAAATCCTTACCGTGAAATCTGATGATGTAAACGGACGTGCCAAGGCTTATGAAGCAATTGTTAAGGGAGAACCAATGCCTATGCCAGGAATCCCTGAGTCGCTTAATGTGTTGTTGCACGAATTGCGAGGATTAGGCTTAAGCGTTAATCTCGACTAGATAGTTTACGAATGTTGGAGCACTCCTCCAACATTCTTATGTTTTTTATTTTATATACCATTTTAATTTTCAGTATATGTCATTCAGAAGAGATAATAAGGTAAAAAGTGATTTTACAAAAATCTCTATAGGTTTAGCTTCTCCGGAGGAGATTCTTGAACGATCCAGTGGGGAAGTATTAAAACCAGAGACTATTAATTACAGGACTTATAAACCTGAACGCGACGGCTTGTTTTGTGAAAGGATTTTTGGTCCTGTTAAAGATTATGAATGTCATTGTGGTAAATACAAACGAATCAGGTATAAGGGGATTGTTTGTGACCGTTGTGGTGTAGAGGTTACAGAGAAGAAGGTGCGACGTGAACGCATGGGACATATTTCCCTGGTTGTTCCCGTAGCTCATATTTGGTACTTCAAATCATTACCCAATAAGATTGGATACCTCCTGGGACTTCCTACCAAAAAACTGGATTCAATTATTTACTACGAAAGATATGTAGTTATTAATCCCGGAATAAAAGCCGAAGATGGAGTGAAGTATCTCGACTTTTTAACCGAAGAGGAATATCTTGATATATTAGAGACCCTGCCAAAAGATAACCAATACCTTGATGATGCTGACCCCAATAAGTTTATTGCAGACATGGGGGCTGAGGCTCTTTATAAACTGCTGGAACGTATTGATCTGGATGAATTATCCTATGAACTGCGTCATAAAGCAAATACGGAGACTTCTCAACAGCGTAAAAACGAAGCATTAAAGAGACTGCAGGTAGTTGAAGCATTTCGTGCCTCTAAAGGAGTAAACCGTCCCGAATGGATGGTCGTTAAAGTAGTGCCCGTAATTCCTCCCGAATTGCGCCCACTGGTGCCATTGGATGGGGGTCGGTTTGCTACATCCGACCTGAATGACCTTTACCGTAGGGTAATCATTAGAAATAACCGTCTGAAACGGTTAATCGAAATCAAGGCCCCGGAAGTAATTTTGCGTAACGAAAAACGAATGTTACAGGAGGCTGTTGATTCACTCTTTGATAATTCCAGAAAATCGAATGCGGTTAAAACTGATTCGAACAGAGCCTTAAAATCTTTAAGCGACAGCTTAAAAGGAAAACAGGGTCGGTTCCGTCAGAATTTGCTGGGTAAGCGTGTTGACTACTCGGCACGTTCAGTAATCGTTGTGGGACCTGAATTGAAATTACATGAGTGCGGATTGCCCAAAGATATGGCTGCTGAGCTTTACAAGCCTTTCGTTATTCGTAAATTAATTGAACGGGGGATTGTAAAAACAGTTAAATCAGCCAAGAAAATTGTTGACCGAAAAGATCCGGTGGTATGGGATATCCTGGAAAACGTGTTAAAAGGGCATCCTGTTCTGTTGAACCGTGCACCTACCTTGCACCGACTGGGGATCCAGGCATTCCAGCCAAAACTTATCGAAGGTAAAGCAATCCAGTTACACCCATTGGTTTGTACTGCATTTAATGCCGACTTCGACGGTGACCAGATGGCTGTTCATTTACCTTTAGGAAATGCAGCAATCCTCGAAGCCCAAATGTTGATGCTGGCTTCGCATAATATTCTGAATCCGGCCAACGGCGCGCCAATTACCGTACCTTCGCAGGATATGGTACTGGGTTTATACTATATTACCAAACAAAGAGCTGGAGTTAAAGGAGAAGGATTAAGATTTTATTCACCACAGGAAGTTGCCATCGCTTATAACGAAGGTGCCGTTGCTTTACATGCTAACATCAAAGTGAAAGTGGAGGATATGGTTGAAGGAAAACCGGTAAACCATATGATAGAAACTACTGTTGGTCGTGTGATCTTTAATCAGTTTGTCCCCAAAGAAGTTGGTTATATCAATGAATTACTTACCAAGAAATCACTTCGGGATATTATCGGTACGGTATTGAAAAAGACCGGTACCGATGTAACGTCCAGGTTCCTGGATGATATTAAAAACCTTGGCTATCAAATGGCTTTCAGGGGCGGACTGTCTTTTAACCTGGATGATGTTATTATCCCTGCTGAAAAAGAAGAGCTTGTGAATGACGGATATGAGCAGGTCGAAGAAGTGCTGAATAACTATAATATGGGTTTTATTACCAATAATGAACGGTATAATCAGATTATTGATATATGGACACATATTAATGCTAAGTTAACCCAAACCCTGATGAAAAAATTGTCTACCGACAACCAGGGATTCAATTCGGTATATATGATGCTTGATTCCGGGGCACGAGGTTCTAAAGAGCAGATTCGTCAGCTTTCCGGAATGCGAGGTCTGATGGCTAAACCACAAAAATCCGGAACTACTGGTTCGGAAATTATTGAGAACCCAATCCTTTCTAACTTTAAAGAGGGATTATCCGTACTTGAGTACTTTATTTCAACCCACGGTGCACGAAAAGGTCTTGCCGATACCGCCCTAAAAACGGCCGATGCAGGTTACCTTACCCGTCGTCTGGTAGATGTTTCACAGGATGTTATTATTACTGAGGAAGATTGCGGGACATTACGCGGACTGGTTGCTACAGCAATCAAGAAAAACGAAGAAGTGGTTGAAACATTGTTTGAAAGAATATTGGGTAGAACCACAGTACACGATGTTTACCATCCGCTTTCAGGAGAACTGATTATAGGTGCAGGGGAGGAGGTTACCGAAGAGGTAGCCCGTAAGATTGAGGATTCACCCATTGAACAGATCGAGATTCGTTCGGTATTAACCTGTGAATCGAAGAATGGGGTTTGTGCTAAATGTTATGGCAGAAACCTGGCCACCGGCAAAATGGTTCAAAAAGGAGAATCTGTTGGTGTTATTGCCGCTCAGTCTATTGGTGAGCCTGGTACACAGCTTACACTGAGAACCTTCCACGTGGGGGGTACTGCTTCCAACATTGCTGCAGATTCAAGCGTTGTGGCCAAATATGATGGTACGGTTGAAATTGATGAGCTAAGAACTGTTGAAAAAGAGGAGGAAGGAAAAACTATTGATATCGTAATTGGTCGTTTGGCCGAAATGCGTATAATCGATAAGAATACAGGAATTGTTCTTTCAACCCATAATATCCCTTATGGTTCCAGACTTTATATTAAAAACGGAGATACCGTTAAGAAAGGTACAATGATTTGTGAGTGGGATCCTTACAATGCCGTAATTATTTCGGAAGCTACCGGAAAATTATCTTTTGAAAATCTTATCGATGGAGTTACGTTTAAAGAAGAATCGGACGAACAAACCGGTTTTAAAGAAAAAGTGATCATCGAAACCCGTGATAAGAAGAAAAACCCCACTGCCAAATTAGTAGGTAAAGACGGAGAAATAATTAAAACCTATAACCTTCCGGTTGGTGCTCATATTAGTATTGAGGATGGACAGGAAGTTAAATCAGGTGAGATTCTTGCCAAGTTGCCCAGAGCAGTTGGTAAATCAGGGGACATCACCGGTGGTTTACCCCGGGTGACCGAACTTTTTGAAGCAAGAAATCCTTCGAATCCTGCTGTAGTATCTGAAATTGACGGTGAAGTGGCATTTGGTAAAATTAAGCGGGGTAACCGTGAAATCATTATCAAATCGAAGACTGGAGAAGTTAAAAAATATCTGGTTCCTCTGTCCAAACAAATTCTTGTTCAGGAAAATGACTATGTTCGTGCAGGGATCCCGTTATCTGACGGAGCTATTACTCCTTCTGATATCCTGGCCATTAAAGGTCCAACCAAGGTACAGGAATATATCGTAAATGAAGTACAGGAAGTATACCGACTTCAGGGTGTAAAGATTAATGATAAACACTTCGAGGTAATCGTTCGGCAGATGATGCGGAAAGTGATCATCGAAGATCCTGGAGATACTAAATTCCTTGAGAAACAAGTGGTTGATAAGTGGGAGTTTATGGATGAGAATGACTGGATCTACGATAAGAAAGTAATCAGCGATCCGGGCGATTCACAGCTTTTTAAAGCCGGTCAGATTGTAACTGCACGCAAGCTGAGGGATGAGAATTCAATCCTTAAACGAAAAGACCTGAAACCTGTAGAAGCCCGAGATGCTGTCCCTGCAACATCCAGTCAGGTATTGCAAGGGATTACCAAGGCAGCGCTTCAAACCAAGAGCTTTATGTCGGCCGCTTCATTCCAGGAAACTACAAAAGTGCTTAATGAAGCTGCTATTCATGGAAAAGTAGATAGACTGGAAGGATTGAAGGAGAATGTAATTGTGGGTCATAAGATTCCCGCAGGAACAGGTTTACGTGAGTACGATAAGATTATTGTTGGATCCAAAGAGGAGTATGATAATTTGATGTCGGCCAGAGAACGTGAGTAGAATGTGCATAAAATAACTTATTATCATGGAAGACGAAAAAAAACAACGAAAAGGACAGATAAACATTGATTTGAAAGAAGAGGTTGCGCAGGGTGTTTATTCCAACCTGGCGGTGATAACCCATTCGAGTGCTGAATTTGTGCTTGATTTTGTAAGGGTAATGCCTGGAGTTCCTAAAGCAGAAGTTAAATCCAGGATCATTCTTACTCCCGAACACGCGAAACGTTTTTTTCATGCACTGAAAGATAATCTTGAAAAATTTGAGAAAATGCATGGACCGATCAAGAATTCTGATGGAGGAGGACCTTCCATGCCCATGAATTTTGGCGGACCTACTGCTCAGGCCTAGAATATTACTACATTTTAACGATTGAAAGAGGCTGTCTGATTTTTTTTGGACAGCCTCTTAATTTTATAGTACCGGTGAAAGCAACCTTACAATCGATTCCTTTAGTTTTATCCGTAACGGACGATTCTCCCATTCTTCAAAGGTAATCTGTTCACTCTCTTCCAGGTCGGTAAAAAATTGTTTTTTCATCCTGGCATTAAAGGCATGATTGTATATGATTGCATTCACTTCAAAATTGTAGTCAAAGCTTCGGTAATCCATATTGGCAGATCCAATTATACTTAAATTGTGATCAATGATTATGGTTTTGGCATGAACAAAGCCTTTTTTGTACCTGAAAATTTTTACCCCGGAAGCCAGTAATTCATAATAATAGGTGTTGGATGCTGAATTTAAAAGCCAGGAGTCTGATTGCCTGGGTACCAGTAAGCGGACATCTATTCCACTTAGTGCAGCCTGTTTAAGGGCCGTAATGATCCCCTGGCTTGGAATAAAGTAGGGGGTGGTAATAAAACACTCTTTTTCTGCATCCACAATGGCCTTGAAGTAGGCTGTCATTACAGTTTCTCGTAATAAATCCGGCCCGCTGGAAATAACCTGAACCAGGTTATCCGAAGGATGACTCTCAAGTTCAGGAAAAAAAAGAAGATTGTAAAGTAAGGTTTGTTCCGACGAAAATTGCCAGTCAAGTAAAAAAATGTATTGTAAATACCGAACAGCAGGCCCCTCAATCTTTAAATGGGTATCCCTCCAATACATGGATTGGTGATCCCCCCCCAGATTAGCATATTTGTCACTAAGGTTTAAACCTCCAATAAAACCTGTTTTTCCGTCGATGACAACAATCTTTCGGTGATTTCTATAGTTTATCCTGTTGGCCATATAGGGAAAATAGGTTTTGTAAAAGGGAAAAACTTCTATCCCGGCTTTTTTTAACTCCTTTATACTTTTATTTTTTAAGTGCCTTGAGCCAAAATCATCATAGATTATACGAACAGCAACCCCTTCGTTTTTTTTCTTTATTAAAATGGATTTTAGCTGTTCGAAAAGTGCCCCGTTGGCGATAATGAAATATTCGATATGGATGTGATCTTTTGCATTTTCGAGCGCCTGAAAAAGTTCAGGAAACTTTTGTTCCCCGTTAATGAGTAGTTTTAACTGATTTTTACCGGTAAGCCCAAAATAATTGTCATTTAACAGCATCCGGGCAAGGAGGGATTTGTTGCCTAAAATGTCCTGATTTTCAGTGATCAACTGCTCGGAGCTGCTTTTTATTTGTTTTTTTAACTTATAAATAAATAATCGATCCGAATCCTTTTTGGATTCAAACATTTTTCTTTTCCGGTAGTTTCTTCCCAGGAAGAAATAGATGATTAACCCAACACCCGGAATAACAAATATTAGCAGGATAAGTGCTGAGGCTCTTACCGGATCTCTGTTTTCCAGTAAAATGGCAAGGGATACCAGAACCGATAGGATCAGAATGATCAGAAAGAAAACCTGGCTGAAAATTTGAATACTGGCGAGCATTAGGTGTAGTTGTTGCATTTATTGTATGTTAAGAGTTAATGTTAAAATTATGCAATATCCTCTTTTTCTCAAATTTATATTGATATTTCTTATAAATATCTTTTTTTGTATAAAATGTTTATCGGAATAATCGATAGAAGCAAAAACCTTGTAGAGATTATTATCCAAACAGAAGGTTATCCCACTCTAGATCTTTTGAGTGGACCTGAATCCTTGCTACAAAATGAATATTTTCCAGATTAAATAATATATCCCGGCAAGGGTTAAAACGACTAATCCTATCCACGACAGGGCTTTTAACCATAATTTGGGTTGATGTTCCGGGGATACATTTTTACCCCTCACCACCTTGAAATTCAGGTAGCCTAATACCGGTGCCGTTAAAAAAGAGAGGGTCGTGGCTAAATCCACCAGAAAACTCATCCCTTTTAAAAAGAACAGGAGAATCAGGATTGTTCCTGAAATGAGCAGGAGCAGCCACATCCAGGATAACCAGTTCCACTGCTCCGAATCATTTTTTTTTAACCCTGGAAATATCAGCTCTGTAGCAGGTTTTAACACCCTTGGGTAGGCATCCAGGCAGGTTAAGGTGGTACTCGACATGGTGGTTAGGGCGGCTACGGCAATAAAAATATAGGCCCAGCTGCCCAGGTTGGTGGTAAATAAATGAATGAGCTGACCCGCAAAAACAGTCCCGTTTTCCGAAAAGGTGTTGCCCGTACCATACATCACCAAAGCCCCCAGCGATAAAAATCCAATCGACAAAATTGCTGTACCGATGTATCCTACATTAAAATCAAATAACGATTCCCTGACCGAAGGAATATGTTTCCCTTGTTTGCTTTTGGCTACCGACCAGAACGAATGCCATACTGATATATCTATGGCCGATGGCATCCAGCCCGCAAAAGCAATCAGTAGAGCAAGATCCCCGAAGCTCCAGTTAAAAGGAGTTGACAACTCCGGCTTTGGATTAAACCCTTTCGTCGAGGCTGAGATTACAGCAATAATGGTGGATAGGGCCAGGAGAATGATAATAAATTTAATGATTTTATCCAGCAGGGAGTATTTCCCAAAGGCTACAATGGTTGTGGCGACCGTTAGTATAATGATCGACCACGTTATCGTATTCAGGGTATTGGGAAAAACATAGGAGAATAATCCTGCTGTTACTGCCGTTATGGCTGCCTGTAGGGTAAACATGGTGGCTAACGTTAACAGCAGGTATAAAATCAATGCCCACTTTCCCAACCGTTTGTATCCGTGTAAAAGACTCTCTCCCGTCGCCGAAGCGTACCTGGGACCAAATTCAAAAAAAGGGTATTTAACCAGATTGATGAGTAAAATAATACCCACCAGCTGAAACCCATAAATGGCTCCGGCACGTGTGGATTGAACCAGGTGCGATACTCCAATGGCAGCTCCTGCCCATAATAACCCCGGACCCAGCGATTTCATGGTGTTTTTAAGATTCATGTGTTGGCTTTTTTTTTGAGGTAGCACAAATTTAATGACTATCCCCTTTAAAACAGAAGTTTTTTTTTAAAATTTTAACCCTATACGATTCTGATTGAATATTATATACATATTTGTATAATTATTAGTAAGTTTGGATTCTTGTTTTGTAAGGCACTTATTTTTATATTTGCCCACTTGATAGAATTGGTTTTTTTAGACCAGGATGAGCTGGGATTATCCGATGGTTGATATATGTCTGATTAGGTGTGTTTTAACCTGGAGGTATTTGGCAGTTTTTTTCGAATCCTGGAAAATGAGAATTGTAAACTTTAGTATATAATCATTAAATTTAAAACGAATGAAAATTCTAGTTTGCTTAAGTAATGTACCCGATACTACTACCAAAGCAAAATTTGTCAACGACAATACCGCTTTTGATACCACAGGGGTGCAATGGATTATAAATCCCTGGGATGAACTGGCTTTAACCCGTGCTATTCAGCTGAAACAAGATAGTGCCAATCCCATCGAAAACATTACCGTGATTACTGTGGGTGGAAAGGATGCTGAACCAACCATTAGAAAAGCATTAGCTATTGGGGCAGATGATGCCGTGCGCATTGATGCTGAACCCAGGGATGCTTATTTTGTGGCTGCTCAGATTGCCGATTATGTGAAGAAAAATCCATTTGACATTATTTTTGCAGGGATTGAATCAAGTGATTATAATGGTTCTGCCGTAGGCGGAATGTTAGCTGAATTTTTAGAGATCCCTTCAGTTTCTGCCATATCTCATTTTGATATGGAGAATCAGGAAGTAAAAATTACCCGCGACATTGATGGGGGTAAAGAACAGGTGACCACTAATCTTCCAATGGTTGCCATTGTTCAAAAAGGAATTGCCAAAGAACCCATGATTGCCGCTATGCGGGGGATTATGATGGCTCGAAAAAAACCGCTGAATGTAGTCAGCCCTGTAGAAGTTGATGCATTAACGAAGATAAGTACTTTTGAGATGCCTCAACCAAAACCCCCTTGTAAGATGTTCGAGCCAGAACAGGTGAAAGAACTGGTCGACGCTTTACAAAATGAGGCTAAAGTGATTTAATTCCAGGTTTATATAAAAAATAAGTAAAGAATTTAATAATAATAAGATATGTCAGTATTAGTATTTACAGAAAACTGGGATGGAAAATTCAAAAAATTATCTTTTGAATTAGTATCCTATGCGAGTAAAGTTGCAGAAATGCTAAATACCCAAACGGTTGCATTATCGATAGGAAATGTAGAGGAAGAAGAATTGAAAAAGTTGGGAAATTATGGAGCCGGGAAAGTTGTTTCTGTTCAGGAGGATCAATTAAATGTACTGGATAACCAGGCTTACACTTCGGTAATTGCCCAGGTGGCAGAGAAAGAAGAGGCTCAGGTGATCGTTATTGCTCATAATAATACGGGTAAAGCATTAGCCCCAAGGCTTTCGGTAAGATTAAAAGCAGGGCTGGGCTCTGCGGTAGCCAAATTACCTGCCAGCACCGAACCCTTTACCATCCACAAGAAAGTATTCTCAGGGAAAGCATTTGCCCAAATGGTAATTAAATCCGATTGTAAGATTGTTACCCTGGCACAAAATTCTTTTGAGTTAATTGAAAATCCGAAGGATGTTACCCTGGAGCAGTTTGATGCCCGGATTGGGGAGGTTCATACTACGGTGAAAGATGTTCAGAAACAAGCCGGTCAGCTCTTACTTACCGATGCTGAAATTGTAGTTTCAGGCGGAAGAGGAATGAAATCAGCAGAAAACTGGCAACCCCTGGTTGAGCTGGCTGAAGCTCTGGGTGGGGCTACTGCCTGTTCACGTCCGGTTTCCGACGAAGGATGGCGACCACACGAAGAACACACCGGGCAAACCGGGAAAATTATTGCACCCAATCTATACGTAGCCGTTGGTATATCAGGTGCAATTCAGCACCTGGCTGGTGTTAGTGGTTCCAAATGTTTGGTTGCTCTTAACAACGATAAAGATGCTCCGATCTTTGAGGCAGCAGATTATGGTATAGTTGGTGATGCCCTGAAAGTGTTGCCTGAATTTATTGCTGCAGTTAAAGAAGCAAAAGCTAAATAATCATTAATTAAAAATATTTTATCCTCAGGCAACAGGTTTCTTTCTTTGATAAGTAAATCTGTTGCCTTTCACTTTAAAGTATAAAGCTATGATGTTAAAGCAACTATTGTTTATTATTTCCTTAATCATTACACTGGGAATTTTTACCTATTCGGTGTTGCGACTACTCTCTTTTTTTAAGCTTACCAAAAAAGGGTTTCCGGTTCGTAATCTGGGGAAAAGATTTGGTTTAATGATGAAAGTGGCCATTGGTCAGACCAAAATGTTCCGGCGACCCATCCTGGGATTTATCCATGCTTTGGTTTTTTGGGGCTTTTGTGTTATTCTGATTGGGAGTATCGAAATGGTTATTGATGGGGTTTTTGGAACCGAACGTGTGCTTAAGGTTTTAGGGGTCGTTTATGATGTGATTATCGCCTCCGGCGATATTTTTGCCCTGATCATTGCCCTGGCGATTATTCTCTTCCTGTTCCGAAGAATCTTTTTACATGTAAAACGATTCAGCGGGATTGAGATGACACATAAAACCCATAGAGATGCCAACTTTGCTTTAACCCTGATCCTTTTATTAATGGTCTCCTTGCTGGGAATGAACACTTTCTATTATCAGCATGCAGTAAGTTCCGGACATGAAATCTACGGAGTTTATCCGGTAAGTAAATTCCTGGCCGGGTGGTTTGCAGGGATGCCGGAATCGCAGCTTTTTGTTTTCCATGAAATGAACTGGTGGGCACATATCCTGTTAATCTTCTTTTTTGCCAATTACCTGCCTTATTCCAAGCATTTTCACGTGTTCCTATCGGTACCTAATGTATTCCTCAGCCGATTAGAACCCCTGGGCAAACTGGATAATATGGAGAGTATTACCCGCGAAGTTCAGCTGATGATGGATCCTGACGCAGCTTTTCAGGAACCTGCTGATAACGGTCAGGAAGAAAACCTGCGTTTTGGAGTGAAAGATATTGAAGATGTGCTTTGGAAAAATTATTTCGACTCCCTGGCTTGTACCCAGTGCGGACGTTGTACGGCTGTTTGTCCTGCAAATATCACCGGGAAAAAATTATCTCCCCGCAAAATTATTATGGATGTTCGTTCCCGAATGAACGAAAAAGGCCCTAAAATGGTAAAAGAGCATAATTTTGATGATGGGAAATCATTACTCCGCGATTTTATTACTGAAGAAGAATTGTGGGCTTGTACCACATGCAATGCCTGTGCACAGGAGTGTCCGATCAATATTAATCACCCCACCTTAATTGTGGAAATGAGACGTTACCTGGTGATGGAGGAGGCAGCATCTCCCGGGGAATTAAATACTATTTTTAACAATATTGAGAACAATGGTGCTCCCTGGCAGTTCTCGCAGGAAGATCGTATGCTTTGGGCCGAAGAACTTTACATCAATGAAAACTAGTTAAAAAAAATAGTAAGCGAATTATTTAAAACTGGAAATAAAATAATCATGTCAGAAAAAAAACGCAAAATAGAAGTTCCTGTGATGGCTGACTTACATGCCAAGGGTGAAAAACCTGAATATTTATTATGGGTAGGCAGTGCAGGAGCATTCGACGATCGATATAAAAAGGTTACGCGTTCGTTTATAAAAATATTAACACACCTCAGGGTCAGTTATGCCGTACTGGGGGTTGAAGAATCGTCCTCCGGCGACATTGCACGCAGAGCAGGAAATGAGATGTTATTCCAGATGCAGGCCATGTCCAATATCGAGATTTTAAATGCTTATGAGGTAAAAAAAATCCTTACCTGCGATCCTCATGCCTTTAATACCTTTAAAAACGAATATCCCGATTATGGAGGGAATTTCGAAGTCATACATCATACCCAGTTTTTACGGAATTTTATCAAAGATGGAAAACTGACCCTTGATTGCGACCTGTTTAAAGAAAAAACGCTTACCTATCACGATCCCTGCTACCTTGGCAGGGCTAATGGTGAGTATGATGCCCCGCGGATGGTATTGGATGCTATCCCCTCCAGAAAAGTGGAGATGAAAAGAAATAAGAGCTTTGCCTTATGTTGTGGTGCCGGAGGGGGACAAATGTTTAAGGAAGCAGAAAAGGGGGATAAAGAAGTTTTTATTGAGCGTACCGAAGAAGCCCTCGAAACAGGAGCAGATATTATTGTTACCGCCTGTCCTTATTGTATGGTTATGATGACCGATGGATTAAAATATAAAAACAGAGAAGAAGAGATAAAAAATTATGATATTGCTGAATTAATCGAATTATCATTAGAATTATAAAAATAAAACCTAATAAAGATGGATAACAAATTAAAAATTAGAGGTGGCGAATTTCTTTTAAAAGATCTTGAGGCCAATGATATTTTTATTCCCGAAGAGTTTAACGAAGAGCAGCAGATGATTGCTCAGACCTGTGAAGATTTCCTGGAAACCGAGGTTTTTCCAAATCTTGAACGTATTGATGCCCAGGAACCCGGATTGATGAAGGAAATTTTGCAGAAAGCCGGTGAACTGGGTTTGCTGGGAATTTCTGTGCCCGAAGAATATGAAGGCTTTGGACAGGACATTGTAACTTCGATGCTTTCAGCCGATAAAATTGGCGCCGGATACTCCTTTGCAGTAGCTTATTCAGCTCACACAGGAATTGGATCTCTTCCCCTGGTATATTATGGGAACGAAGAGCAAAAGCAAAAATACCTTCCAAAACTGGCAACCGGTGAACTAACCGCTGCCTATTGTTTAACCGAACCCAATGCCGGATCTGATGCAAACTCAGGAACTACCAAGGCCGTTTTATCCGAAGATGGAAAACATTATATCCTGAATGGCCAGAAAATGTGGATCACCAATGGTGGTTTTGCCGATGTGCATACGGTATTTGCAAAAATAGATAACGACAGGGTACAAAGTGCATTTGTTGTCGAAAGTAACTGGGAGGGTGTGGTGATTAATCCCGAAGAAAAGAAAATGGGTATCAAAGGTTCATCCACCGTACAGATCTTTTATAACGATGTAAAAGTTCCTGTTGAAAATTTATTGGGACGACGTGGCGAAGGTTTTCGGATAGCACTTAATATCCTGCATATGGGGCGTTTAAAACTGGGGGCTAACGTCATTGGTTCGTGTAAACGGGCCATTACCCAGTCGGTAAATTATGCCAACGAACGGAAACAGTTTGGAACCTTAATTTCCAGCTTTGGAGCAATAAAACATAAATTAGCCCAACAGGTCATCAAATCTTTTACCAATGAGTCCGCAGTTTACCGGGCAAGTAAGGATGTGGAAGACGCTGCTTCAATAAATAAAGAATCTGGCATGGAACACGGTAAAGCAAGTATTGAGGGCTTTGCTGAGTTTGCTCCCGAAGCTGCCATCATGAAAGTTTACGGCTCTGAAGCCCTGGATTATATTGTGGACGAAACGGTTCAGATCATGGGAGGAATGGGCTTTTCGGCCGAAATGCCTGCCGACAGGGCTTACCGGGATTCCCGGATTAACCGTATTTTTGAAGGAACCAACGAAATTAATCGGATACTTATTGCCGATACCATTATTAAACGCGGACAAAAAGGAGTAATAAAATTATTTGATAAGGCAAAGGAGATATTGGCCGGACTGGATACATTATCCGGTCATTTTGAGTCGAAAGGTTATTTTGAAGATAAATCATTTCTTATTTCCAACTTTAAACACCTGGGCTTAATGCTTGTTGAAGCTGCGGTGAATAAATTCCAGCGTAAACTGGTACATGAGCAGGAAGTGATCAATAGTATTGCCGATATTATCATGATGACTTATGTTGCCGAATCTACCATGCTTCGGATTAAAAAACTCGAATCCTTAAAAACACCCGAGGAGATGAATTTGTATAAGGATATCCTCGATGTATATGTTTTTGAATCGGCAGCTGAAATGTATAAACATGCAATGGATGCTGTTTATTCTATTGATGATGATGAGTTGACCGAGAAGCTGATAAATGGTGTTCAGGTTTACACCAAGGTGCCTGGTGTAAATACCAAAGATGCACGCAGACGAATTGCCGATAAGTTGATTGAGGAAAATAAATATTGTTATTAAACGATTTATGCTCAATATAAAAAACTCCTTATTCTTTGATAAGGGGTTTTTTTATTTTTGTAAGCTGGATTTTTTCAATTATTTTTATGTTTTTATCAGCTGCTGGTATGAAACATTTAAATCACTTTAAACGGGGAGTAGTTATCATTGGTGCCGGCAATGTGGCTACCCACATTGCCCTGGCCCTGAAAAAAGGTGGTTATTTTATCCGGGCAGTTTATAGCAAAACCCAGGCATCGGCTCAAACCCTTGCAGAAAAAATTGAAACGGCTTTTACTACCTCCCTGAAACACCTGCCAGGAGATGCTGATTTATATATTATCTCGGTAAAGGATTCGGTTATTGAAGAGGTTGCCCAACAGTTAATCCTTACTGACGGAGTGGTCGTTCATACCTCTGGGAGTACTCCGATGAGTATTTTTAGTCCCTATTTTAAGCATTTTGGTGTTTTTTACCCATTGCAAACCTTTACCAAATCCAGAATCCTGGACTTTTCTTCAATTCCGCTTTGTATTGAAGCAAATAATCATTCCTCCCGGAATAAACTTATAAGCCTGGCAAGTAGTCTAAGTAATCAGTGGTGTGAAATTAATTCTGAGAAACGAAAAATTTTACACCTGGCAGCTGTATTTACCTGCAATTTTACAAATCATATGTATGCTGTTGGTTATGAGTTGCTCCAAAAAAATCAAATGGATTTTAATTTGTTGCATCCACTGATCAATGAAACCGCTAAAAAAGCAAATGAAATGACTCCGCTGGATGCCCAAACAGGTCCTGCCAGACGAAATGATAAAAAAACCCTCGAAATGCATCTGGAAATGCTGAAAGATAACCCTGATTTTGAAAAAATATATAGATTTGTGAGCGAAAGTATATATTCGTTAACGAAATAGAATTGATATTATAAACATGGCAAATTTTAAAGAAGATTTACGCAATATAAAAGCATTTGTTTTTGATGTGGATGGTGTTTTTACCGATGGACAAATTTATCTGGAGCCGGGAGGTGAGTTTGTTCGTGCAGTTAACATGAAAGATGGATATGCTGTGAATTATGCATTGAAACAAGGGTATGTGATCGGAATTATTTCGGGAGGTGATTCACAGGCTACAAGAAAAAGATTTCAGTACCTCGGAATTACTGATATTTATATGGGTTCCAGAGATAAAATGAACGATTTTGAAGATTTTTATTTTAAATATGGATTGAAACCCGAAGAGATTCTTTATATGGGTGATGACCTTCCGGATTATGAGGTTATGAAAATTGCCGGGCTGCCTACGTGTCCTGCTGATGCAGCCGAAGAGATCAAGTCGGTTTCAAGATATATTTCTACTTTTCCCGGGGGAAAAGGGTGTGTTCGCGATGTGATTGAACAGGTCCTCCGGTTGCAGGGAAAATGGCCCAAATTTGAGGATAAGTAATCGGATATGATGAAATTTTTAAGGCTAATACGGTATAAAAATCTCTTGATTATTGTTTTAACGCAATATCTAATGCGTTGGAGTATCATTAAACCTTTGCTTCAGGTCAACCAGTTTGAATTACAATTTTCCGAACTTCATTTCTTTTTCCTGGTGTTGGCTACGGTTTTAATTACTGCTGCCGGCTATGTGATCAATGATTATTTTGATACCCGGACCGACCTGGTTAACCGACCCGAAACCGTAATCCTGGGTCGTCAGATTAATCGTCGCTGGGCAATACTTTTACATATTGTATTTAATACGATCGGTATCGGACTGGGGGCCTATATCTCTTTTTATATCGGCTTACCTATCCTTACCCTGGTATTTATTATGATTACAGGAATATTATGGTTTTATTCGACGACCTATAAACGTCAGTTTTTAATTGGTAATATCATCGTTGCTTTATTGACAGCCCTGGTCCCTTTAATGGTCCTGTTGTTTGAAATCCCTTTGCTTCGGGAGCAATATGGACTTTTGCTGATTGAGCTGAAAGCTGACTTTATGCATGTGATTTTATGGGTTACTGCATTTTCATTCTATGCCTTTTTGTTGACCCTGATTCGTGAAATTATCAAGGATGTTGAAGATTTTGAGGGAGATAATGCTTATGGTAGAAATACATTACCCATTGTACTCGGGGTTATGAATACTAAAATGATAATAATTACCTTTATTCTTCTTACCCAGTTTTCATTGGTATATGTATACTTTAGATTTCTGAAGGATGTCATAACCCTGGTCTATTTTATGCTGTTTTTAATTATCCCTTTATTAATCTTGTTGTACAGGATCTTTATAGCCAGGGAAAAAAAAGATTATCATTGGGCAAGCAATTTATCCAAGGCGATTATGTTGGCAGGTATTCTCTATGCGGTTGTGGCTAATTATTTAATTTTACAATATATTTAATTTTCTGGTTTTTATGTTCATTCCCGGAATAGAAAATTATCACATTATTTTAGCGTCAGAATCTCCCAGACGGCATTACTTGTTAAAAGAAATCGGTCTCGAATTTGAAATTAAGAAAAAAAGATTTGTGGATGAATCCTACCCCAAACATCTTATCCGTGAACAAATCCCATTATATATCGCCGAAAAGAAAGCACAGGTCTTTGATGAAGATTTATCCGAGAACCAAATTGTAATCACGGCAGACACCATTGTTTGGCTTAACGATAAGGTGCTGCAGAAGCCTGTGGATTTTGACGACGCAGTAAAAATTCTGAAAGAAATATCCGGACAGTGTCACCAGGTTTATACCGGCGTTTGTATTAAATCTAAAACACAGACCCGTTCCTTTGCTGCCTGTACCGATGTTTATTTTCGTAAACTAACCTTTGCTGAAATAGATTTCTATATCAACCACTATCAGCCCTTTGATAAAGCAGGCGCTTATGGAATCCAGGAGTGGATAGGCTATGTGGGCGTTGAAAAAATTAACGGCTCCTTTTTTAATGTCATGGGATTGCCTATCCAAAAATTATATACTGAACTTGATCAATTTATAAATATTAATGAATAGAATTATGAAAAAAATCGGATTATTAGTCGTAGTTACTCTCTTATTAACTTTTAGGTTTTCGTTTGCCGACGAAGGGATGTGGATTCCTCTGTTAATTGAAAAATTTAACATTGAAGATATGCAGCAGAAAGGTTTTAAACTTTCTGCCGAAGATATTTACAGCATCAACCAGGCCTGCCTAAAAGATGCCATTGTGATTTTTGGCCGTGGTTGTACCGGTGAACTGGTCTCCGACCAGGGATTAATCCTTACCAACCATCACTGTGGGTATGGAGCAATTCAACAACATAGTTCGGTTGAGCACGATTACCTTACCGATGGTTTCTGGGCCATGTCTAAAGATGAGGAACTGCCGAATCCTGGATTAACGGCAACTTTCCTGAAAAGAATCGAAGATGTGACCGATCAAACATTAGCAGGTGTAACAGATGAAATGGGTGAAGAGGAGCGAAATGAAAAAATCCGGGAAAATATGAAAGCCATCCAGGATGACGCTGAAAATGACAACCATTACAATGCTTCGGTGCGATCGTTTTATTATGGAAACCAGTACTTCCTATTTGTTTATGAGGTGTTTAAAGATGTCCGTTTGGTAGGTGCTCCTCCTTCGGCTATTGGTAAGTTTGGTGGGGATACTGATAACTGGATGTGGCCAAGACATACCGGTGACTTTTCGGTTTTTAGAATTTATGCCGATGAAAATAATGAACCCGCTGAATATGCCGCTGATAATGTACCCTATCAGCCTAAAAAACACCTCCCTGTTTCCTTAAAAGGAATTGATGAAGGAGACTTTACCATGGTCCTTGGATATCCGGGAGGTACCGCACAATATGTTACTTCTGATGAAATCAAATGGATAAAAAATATTAGTAATCCCAATAAAATAGAATTGCGTGATATCCGCCTGGAGGTGATGAATAAATATATGGAAAACAATGATACCATTCGTATTAAATATGCTTCAAAAAATGCCGGAGTCAGTAATTCCTGGAAACGTTGGAAAGGGGAGATTCTCGGACTGGAAAGGTTAAATGCCGTAGAGAAAAAGATGGATCTTGAAGATCAGTTTCAAAAATGGGCCAGAGATAATCAACCGGAATATATTGGATTACTCGGGGAATTTTCTTCCGTCTATCGCCAGCTGGAAAAATACGACATTGCTTACGATTACCTGTGGGAGTCTGTATTTCCCATTGAAATCGTCCGCTTTACCTCCCGGTTTGATCATCTCCTGGAAATGCTCGAAACAGAGGCCGGCGAAGAAGCAATAACCAATGAAATAGAAAACCTTCAACAGCTAAAAGACCGTTTCTTTAAAGATTATGTGAAGGATATTGATCGCGAGATATTTTATCAGTTGATCCCCTTTTATTTTGAAAATGTTTCGGAGGAGTTTCAACCCGATTTAACCCATTTAAATTTTTCCGGCGATTATCGTCAATGGGTCAGCGAGCTGTATCAAAACTCTGTATTTGATGACGAAGAGGATTTAAACCGATTGCTTCGGGTCGACAACCTGGATGAGCTGGCTGAATTAAAGGAGGATCCGATTTATCTCTTCTATCAGGAATTTGATGATGTTTACCAGGACCGGATTAAACCTACACGCGATTCATTGAATGGTATCATCCAAACCCTTTACCGTTCGTATATGCAAGGTTTAATGAAGATGCAAAAAGATAAAATTCTTTTCCCTGATGCTAATTTTACCATGCGGGTTTCTTATGGAGAGGTGAAAGGATCTTACCCCAGGGATGGAATCAAATACCTCTATTATACCACGCTGGATGGAGTGATCGAAAAAGATAACCCTCAGATTTATGATTATGATGTCCCTGACCGGTTAACAGAAATCTATCAGCAGAAAGATTTTGGCAGATATGAAGTAAACGGCACTGTTCCGGTGTGTTTCCTGGCTACGAATCATACTACGGGTGGTAATTCAGGGAGTCCGGTACTCGATGCCGAAGGCAACCTGGTAGGGTTAAACTTCGACAGAGTATGGGAAGGAATTATGAGTGACATGATTTTCGATCCCCAACAAAGTAGAAATATCTCTGTTGATATTCGTTATGTACTCTTTATCATCGATAAATATGCCGGTGCAACCCATTTAATTGATGAAATGACTATTGTTGAGTAAAGTATAACAACAACCGAATCAACTTAAGAGCCTGGTTAAGTTTCAGGCTCTTTTTTTTATATCCCGGGGATTTTGTAAATTTATCTTCAATCATCAGAAAAAAATCTTATGAGTCAGGTTCAGTTGCGGGTTAACGGTCGGGGAAATGCATGGCCGGTACTTTTAGGTCTGGGGCATCCGTTTTATAACCAAAATAATTATATGGACCTGGCCAATGCTTCCTGTTCGTTGGTTAAAACAAATACCAATACCCTGACGGGTATTGAGTGGGAATTGTTAATCGATGCAGGGCATGGCATCGTACAGTATTTGTTGAAAAATCATAATCGTATCCCCGAAGCAGTTTTATTAACTCACCCGCATATCGACCATTTTCTTGGAATTGACTGGATTGTCCAAAGTTATTATAAAGTCTTTCACAAACCGTACCCTGTTTACGCAACCTGTTTAACCTGGAAAAAGATTTTGAAAGCTTTGCCTCACCTGGAAATGTTGGTAGATTTTCAGGAATTAATCCCTTATTCCCCGGCGACCGTCAAAGAAATTCCTTCCGTTCAGGTAACAGCATATCCTGTTTACCACGGCCAAAACGCTGAAGGGGCTGCCATGTTTTTATTGGAAACTAAAAATAAAAAAATTCTCCTTACCGGCGATCTCTTATGTCCCTTATTAAGGGAAGAGGACTTCCGTATATTGAACAGGATAGATCTTTTGGTTACCGATGCCAATAATCGCTATCCTTACCCTGAAAGTAATCACTGGAGTATTGTTGCCGGTAATAATGACCTTAAAGCAAGTCGTTTGCAGGAGTTTATTGAGCATCACTCGATAGGTCTTCTGCTAACCCCTCATTTAAAACCTGATGCTCCGGAATCTTATGTAAGCTGTTTTGATTATTTCCTGGAAAAAAGTTTTTCCCTTGATCATTTTATTTTTGATAATTTAAGCTTCATCCGGCGAATACAACCAAAAAAAGTTACTTTTCTCCATTATAGCGGAGCCGAAGATGAAAAATATTACCAGCAATCCTTGCTGAATCCTTCAGCATTGAAGTCGTGGATTGAAAAACAGATGAATTATCGTTCATTAGCCCCTGTGGTGATTATCCCCTTTGTTGGTCAATGTATTGATTTTTAGATCCTTGGTTGTTTTGATCAGGAGGAGGTGTGGTGAAAACATGACTTTTATCATGTTTAAGTATAATAAATGTCATATTCTTAAGAAGATAGGAATTCTATATTTAATCAAGTGGATCAATTCTTTATAAGCAAATTTTGTGTTAACTAATTAACACTGTTAAAAAAATAACAATAACTAAATTAAACGAGATCAACATGCCAGAAATTAAAGAACTAGTTAAGCAATTAGCTGACAAACATGGAAGAACAAGAGAAAGTTTGCTTCCAATTTTGCAGGGTATTGTATCTGAAGAGCGATTTGTTTCAGATGATGCCATGACAGAAGTTGCCCGTGAGCTTGATATGTCTGCTGCACTTGTTTATGGTACAGCAACATTTTATTCATTCCTCGACACTCAACCTCGCGGTGAATATGTCATCCGATTATGTAGAACCATTACCTGTGACATGAAAGGGAAAAAACAAATTCTGAAGACTTTGGAAGATTTGTTGAAGGTAAAAGTTGGGGAGACCACTAAGGATAACAAGTTTACTCTTTTAGAGACCAATTGTCTTGGTTGGTGCCATAAAGGGCCTGCGATGCTTATCAATGATGAAGCATACACCGAACTTACTCCCGAGAAGGTCAATGAGATTATCGGTGAATATATGAAAAAGTAGTTTTTAATCAATTAAAGGAGAAAAAAATTATGCCAGATAAAAAACTAAAAAGAGTAGACCTGATTTTCAGCGAAGAATGTAGTTGTAAAGATGTACTTGCTGATGGGTTAAAAAAATCAAACGATGAACTATTAAAGGAAATTCTCGACTCAGGACTTCGCGGACGAGGCGGTGCAGGTTTCCCTACCGGATTGAAGTGGAAATTTACTGCCCAGGAACCGGGAGATGAGAAGTATGTGGTTTGTAATGCCGACGAAGGCGAACCAGGAACTTTTAAAGACCGTGAAATCCTTACCCGGGTACCCCATAAAGTGTTTGGTGGAATGACCATGTGTGCTAAAGTAATTGGTGCAAAACATGGTTACTTGTATTTACGGGGAGAATACCAATTCCTGAAAAAAGATTTATTAAAAGCCCTGGATGAATTTCATGGTTATCTTAAAGAAATGAATCATGATTTTCAGATTCATATCTTAATGGGCTCTGGAGCTTATATTTGTGGCGAAGAAAGTGCCTTGTTCGAATCAATGGAAGGTAAACGAGGAGAGCCGCGAAATAAACCTCCTTATCCAACGGTTGCCGGATTTAGAAGTAAACCAACGGTTATTAACAATGTGGAAACATTGGTTTATTCATTCATGATTACACGAATTGGTGCTCAAAAATTCCAGGAATTGGGAACAGCTGACTCCAGAGGTTCTAAAGTATTTTCGGTTTCCGGAGATACTCCTATCCCGGGAATTTATGAACTCGAATTGGGGATGTCTTTAGAAGATTTTGTAGAAGAATTTGGTGATGGAGATACCAAAGCCGTTCAGGTTGGTGGTGCTGCCGGATTCTGTGTACCCCGTAAAAAGTTTAAAGATACCATCATCGGTTTCGAAGGCGTTCCTACCGGAGGTTCAATGATGATCTTTAACTCTTCACGATCAATGTATAATGTATTGAAAAACTATGTTGAATTCTTCGAAGAAGAGTCCTGTGGACAATGTACTCCCTGTCGTGTAGGATGCCAACAATTGAAACATGGTATTGAAGCAGTAAAACGCGGAGAAAAATCTGCGGCTTATCTTGATACGTTACAAAAACTGGCTGAAACCATGAAAGTTACAGCTAAATGTGGACTGGGTCAGTCTGTGGCTAATTCATTCTCTTCCATTGTGGATAACTTCAAAGAAGAGATGATTTACTAATCAATCGTATTGTAAAAATTAAATTAAAGATAAAAACATGGCTAATACAGTAAATTTAAAAATAGACGGAATCGATGTTAGTGTTGAGGAAGGGAAAACCGTACTTGATGCTGCAAAGAAGTTAAATATACATATTCCTACGCTTTGTCATCACGAAGATTTATGTGTAGCCGGAAACTGCCGAGTTTGTGTTGTGGAACAGGAAGGGGCAAAAAATCTTGTTGCTTCATGTGCTACTCCGGCTGCCGAAGGAATGGTAATCAATACAAATACGCATAAGGTTCGGAATGCTCGAAAACATATTGTTGAGCTACTATTATCAGAACATAATGCCGATTGTACAAAATGTTATAAAAATACCAGGTGTGAATTACAGGAACTTGCCAGCGAAATGGTAATTACCGAACCAATGTTTATTGATTTGGTTCCGGATAAAAATTATACCATCGACCAGTTATCTCCTTCGATCATTAAGGATGATAGTAAGTGTATTCGTTGTCAGCGTTGTGTAAGAACCTGTCATGAATTACAGCATGTAAGTGCGCTGGGTGTTGCTTATAAAGGAGATCAGATGAAGATCTCTACTTTCTTCGAAAATCCAATGTACGATGTGGTTTGTACAAACTGTGGACAGTGTGTGAATCGTTGCCCCACAGGTGCACTTATCGAAAAGAATTACCTGGACGAAGTTTGGGAAGCTATTTACGATGAGGATAAGCACGTTGTTGTTCAAACAGCTCCTGCTACCCGTATTGCTTTAGGCGAAGACCTGGGGATGGATCCTGGAACGATTGTTACCGGGAAAATGGCAGCCGCATTACGCCGCTTAGGTTTCAATTCTGTTCTGGATACGGATTTTACCGCTGACCTGACCATTATGGAAGAGGGGACTGAACTGCTGACCCGTCTGAAAAAAGCTTTGGTGGATAAAGATCCCTCGGTTAAATTACCGATGACTACTTCCTGTTCTCCGGGATGGGTGAAATTTATTGAGCATATGTATCCCGAATACCTGGAAAATGTATCTACCTGTAAATCACCACAGCAAATGTTCGGTGCATTAGCGAAAACTTATTATGCACAGAAAAAAGAAATCGATCCTTCCAAGATCGTAAGTGTTTCCATTATGCCTTGTACTGCCAAAAAATTCGAGGCAAACAGACCCGAAATGCGCGATAGCGGTTATCAGGATGTGGATTTAGGCCTTACTACCCGCGAATTGGCTGTTATGATTAAACAGGCAGGAATAGATTTTGGTCAGTTACCCGATGAGAAATTTGATAGCCTGATGGGTGATTCATCCGGTGCCGCTGTTATCTTCGGAGCTACAGGGGGTGTAATGGAGGCAGCTCTTCGTACTGCTTACGAAATTGTTACCGGTCGCGAAGTTCCTTTTGATAACCTGAACATTACCCCCGTACGTGGTATGGAAGGTGTTCGCGAAGCAGCCATTAAAATTGAAAATACCAAACCCGAATGGAACTTCCTGGAAGGTGTAGAACTTAAAACTGTGGTTGCTCACGGACTGACCAATGCTCATCAAGTGATGGAAGCCGTGAAAAGCGGAAAAGCTGACTGGCATTTTATCGAAATTATGGCTTGCCCAGGTGGATGTTTGGGCGGTGGTGGACAACCTATCCCAACAACCCCTGAAATACGTCAAAAACGCGCCGAAGCGATTTATCGTGAAGACGAAGGAATGCCTATCCGTAAATCCCACGAAAATCCGGAAATTCAGCAAATTTATAAGGAGTTTCTTGGCGAACCTCTTGGCCATAAGTCGCATGAGTTATTACATACTCATTATCAGCCAAGAAAAAGATACTAATCCTATTTGCTTTAATTTTATTAAGGATAGCGTTTTGCTATCCTTTTTTTTTATTGTATTTTTCACAATAAAGACCTTAAACTCTTAATTGATGAATTCCAAAAAAAGTTTCTTCTTATTTTCCCCCTGGTTTATGGGGGTTTTATTCATTGTTTTTGCCATGGCAATGGCTTTTGCCACATTTTTTGAAAATGACTTTGGTGCTCTGGCTGCCCGGAAACTGGTATATGATACCTGGTGGTTTGAACTAATCCTTGGTTTAATGATCATCAACCTGGTAGGGCAGATTTTTTCCTACAGGCTGTATCGGAAAAAGAAACTTACGGTCTTCATGTTTCATCTTTCTTTTGTTTTGATTATTCTCGGAGCTGGTATTACCCGCTATTTTGGCTTCGAAGGAACCATGCATATCCGCGAAGGTGAAAAACAAAACCAATGCATCTCCAGAGATCGCTTCTTACATTTTACAGTAAAAGATTTAAAGGGAAATGTTCTGGATTCAGCTTCGCAAAAGTTAACCCTCACCCAGGTTTCATGGGATGATTATAGATATACTACCCGGGTGGGGAATACTAAGTTAACCCTTGAGCTGGCCGATTATAAAATTACTCCCGGCGGCAGAGGGGTTATCCATTTTTTATTAACCCACGGGATGAAAAAAGAGGATATCTATCTCTGGACTGGTGCTGATTCGGAAACCAAACCTGTCGAAAAACCCTTGGGAGAATATTTTGTTGTACTTCATTACCAACCCCGAATAATAACCCTTCCTTTTTCGCTCATGCTCAGGGATTTTATTCTGGAGAAATACCCCGGATCAAGCAGTCCTTCCTCATATAAAAGTAATGTGATTTTAATCGATAAAGATAATAACACACGTTTGCCTTATTCCATCTATATGAATCATATTTTAAAATACAAAGGCTGGCGATTTTATCAATCTTCTTATGATAACGATGAGAAAGGAACCATTTTATCAGTAAATAAAGACCGGGCAGGGATGATGGTTACTTATGCAGGGTATTTTTCGTTGTTTTTGTTTATAATTCTTTCATTGCTTAATAAAAACTCGTTATTCAGAACTGTTAATCGAAAATTTTTTCATTCTGGAAATACCAAAGTACTGTTACTCCTTTTAGGATTAAGTTTTACCGGGCTTTCAGCATTTTCTCAGGAAAATAAATTGGTTGTGGAAAAACCGGTAGCCAATGAATTTGGTAAGCTATTGGTACAGGACCAGAAGGGGAGAACCAAACCTTTGTATACTTTAAGTCATGATATTTTAAGAAAATTAGCGCGTAAAACTGAAATTGATAAGTATTCACCAATGCAGGTATTTTTAGGATTGTATTTTGATTTCGAACACTGGCAACATTATCCATTGATAAAAATATCTAATCAGCAAATACAGGAAATTAATGGTGTTTCAGCAAGTTACATTGCTTTTTCCGATGTGGTCGATGTTAAACATAATGCCTATAAGTTAAGACCTTATGTAGATAGGGCATATACCAAACCTGCCAGTGAAAGAAATAAGTTTGATAAGGAAGTGATAAAAATTGATGAGCGGTTAAATATTTGTTTTATGGTTTCTACCGGCGATTTTTTAAAGATTTTCCCCGTAAACGATTCTTTGGAAAGATGGTTGAATCCTAATAATGCATACCAGGTTATTTCTAATAGGGAAGACTCTGCTTTTGTACGAAATATTATCCCGTATATCAAGACTGAAATAGCAGCTCAGAATATTGAAAGTTCAAAAGCAATTATTGGTGCCATACAAAAATATCAATATCAAAAGGCACAATATGAGCTACCATCAGAACATCAAGTTAAAGCCGAAATTTTTTATCATAAAGCAAAAATTTACGAAAAGTTATTTCCCTTTTATACTGTTGTGGGTATGGTTTTATTGTTCTTTTTGATCTATCAAATTATTGCACGTAAAAAACAACCTCGATCCATTGGTCCGGTATTTAAGCTATTGCTCCTGGCAGGATTTTTATTTCACGCACTGGGATTAGCTGTCAGGTGGTATGTTTCCGGTCATGCACCAATGAGCAATGGCTACGAAACCATGATATTTATTTCTTGGGTAACCATTTTGGCCGGGTTTCTTTTTTCCCGTAAATCATTATTTGTGTTGGCAGCTACTGCAGTCTTAGGAGGGTTTACCTTACTGGTTGCCCATTTAAGCTTTATGGACCCCGAAATTACCAACCTTGTTCCAGTTCTTCAATCGTACTGGCTAACGTTGCATGTTTCGGTGATAACCAGTAGCTATGGGTTTTTGGGGTTAGGAGCTATTATTGGCTTGATTGTGCTTATTTTATATTCAATTGCCTCTATTCATAATAAAAATGAAATTATTTCTACAATAGAAGAACTTACAGTGATTAATTATAAATCACTTACCATTGGATTGTATCTTTTAACCATCGGAACGTTTTTAGGAGCCATTTGGGCGAATGAATCCTGGGGCCGCTACTGGGGATGGGATCCGAAAGAAACCTGGTCGTTAATAACAATTGTCGTGTATAGCTTTATTATTCATTCAAGAAATATTGTTGGCCTTCGTGGATTGTTTGCTTTTAATACCATGGCACTTTTTGGTTTAGCCTCTGTATTGATGACCTATTTCGGGGTAAATTATTATTTATCCGGCCTGCACTCCTATGCAGGAGGCGAATCCGTCCCTGTTCCGGCATTTGTTTACTGGTCTGTATTTATTGTTCTTGCATTAACTGCTTTTGCTTTTTATAAAGAGCGCAAGTTAAATTTCAGATAATTTCAGGATTAAAAAACGTTTTTATAGAAAACGCTTTATTTTTAGTAACAATTAAAAAATATGTTTTAATATGAATTATCTTCAACATTTATTCCTAACGTAATCTTTGGGTTATTATCCTGGAATTTTTTGTTACTATGCCATTCAAAAAGATAAACCCATCAGGGGTAGTGATTTAACTGTTCATATTACACTTTTAAAAGATGGGGAAATGTTGTTTTTTCCTTCTTATCTCTAAATGAATCATTAATTCTTGATTTGATCTATGGTTAAGCGATAAAATCCTGGCAGGAATAAACCCTGCTTTAGATAGAGAAGAAGACAATAAAAACATGGAGGCAGTTGATTAATCTTTGTTGAAAGTTAAAACGACCAGGATGTTTGGGTACAGTCAATGAAAGAAATCATTCACAAGGTTTAATGAATCTATAAGCCCAAAAATTCTATTCCCACACCACAAAGAAAAATGGTAGCCCCGGCAATGGCATGCATAAAACGCTCAACATTAATTTTTGGCAGAAATTTTATTCCAATTACCGAAGCTGAAACAATGGCCATCATAGTACCTATGGTTATCGAACTAAAAATTATGGTTACCATAACAACATCAAAAATATTATTTTGAGCTGCAGGATAAAGCAGTATTGGAATAAATGGCTCGCAAGGCCCAAAAATGAAAATGGTAAATAAAATCCAGGGTGTTAATTCTTTTACACCTTTTTTATCGTGAACATGTGAGTGCTCTTTAAAATGAGAATGTTTATGTACATGAACATTACCATTCGAATGCGCATGTTTATGTGTATGTTCTTTTTGTTTAATGGCTTTTCGCAAACCCCAAATAAAATAGGCCAGCCCGAAAGCAATCATTAGCCATGCTGCAACAGATCCGCGGGTAGATTCAATGGGTGTAAGTTTGTGAACAGCAATACCAAGCAGGATTCCAATAAGTCCGATTAAAATTGAACTCCCCACATGTCCTAGTCCACATAAAAAAGTGATAAAATTAGTTTTGGAGAGCGACCATTTACGAGCTTTAGAAATCACAATAAACGGTACATAATGATCAGGCCCCAAAAGGGTATGGAAAAACCCGATTGAGGCTGCTGTCAAATATAAAACCAAAGAGTCAGTATGCATAATTAAAGATATTTCTTATCTTCTTCCGGAACATCAAAATACTTTTTGTACTTCATGGCATCAGGGCCCAACTCTTCAATTTCTTTATCCTTGATTTTGTAAGTGCATTTCTCACCGGCAAGGCTCGAAAAATAAATCTCCGATTCACCATCTTCTTCTACCAGAATAATTTTTACCAGGTGTGGATTTTCTTCACGGTTTAAAGTGGCATGGCATATCGGGCAGAAAAAAGTATATTCTTCCCCCTCATGAATCTCAAAATCTCTGTGAGTTGTAATGGTATAGTTTCCAATTTCAGAGTTTAAAAATATTAAACCCTTTTCATTTTCTTTTGATTTGGCCGAAAGTAAAATGGAATTTTTTACTCTTAAGTGGCCTTTACAAATGGGACATAAATAATCTTTTGGCATGGCGCTTGGGTTTTATTGGTTTATAATTTCTAAAATATTTTGTGCTGTCTTTAAAACAATTTCCGATATTTCTTCTCCAAAATCAATGCTTTTCGGTTGAACTCCTAATATGTATACCGGCATTTTAAACAACCCGGAGATCCTTTTTAGGGATATATTATGCGTATTTAATGTAAAATCTTTTACCTGCCCGGCAGGGAGCATTTCAAAATATCCGGGTTGCTTGCCAAAATCTACACAGTCAACAAGAATAAGAACATCAGGATTTAAAGAATTAATTTTGCCTAAATAGTTTTCAATACTAACTTCAACGGTGAGCTTCTGAACCGATAGAGATTCTTTAATACGATTGCTGATATATACCCCTACACCGTCGTCTCTTTTTAATACATTTCCAATACCGACAAAGAGCTTTATTTTATTTGTTTCTTGTATTAATTGGCTTAAATTTTCAATCACTCAAAAGTATATTTTATTAATACTTCTCTTAAACAGCTAGGGCATAAAATATTAAACATATCTTTCCTTTTTAGTCCGTCTTTAATATCGCTTTCTACGTCAGATTTTGCTGCAAGTCTTAACTTTTCATTTAAAATATTCAGATTCTGAATGGATGCAAATGCTTTTGGTCCCAGTTTTTTATGTATATAAATCATGTGATCTTTGGTCGTGATTATGGCACCACAATTTTTGCAGATAATCAATTCTCTTTCCTGGTATTCAACAACCTGGCTGCGGTCAAAATTAGCGATATCGAAAATTTTGTCCGATAACTTTACTCCTTTTTGGGTAATACAATGCTCCTCACACTGGCCGCAAAAGATACACTTCCCATAATCTCTTCTTATAGTGCGAATTCCCTTTTTTTTATCATCTTCAAATGTAATTGCATTGGGCGGGCAAACATTGGCACAGGTTTCACATCCCACACAATTTTTTTCGTCAACCTCTGGTTTGCCTCTGTAATTTTCAAAAGGCGTATGAGGCTCTTTCGGAAATTTTGTTGTATAAGCTGGTGAAAACAGCGATACTAATGCTTCTTTTATTTCTCTAACTTTAGGATATTTCATGTTAGTTCCAGGTTTCAGGATTAAAATTTATCTGTCTGGCCGTTCTAAACAACCTGACGGATTATGCATTAATTCTTTGTCACATCTTTATAATCGTCTTTAACACTTCTTTCACCCAGTTTTATTCCAAAAATATAAGCTCCTTTCACCAATGCATGAGCAGCAACCGTAGCTCCAAAAAATAACAAAGGAATGGCAATAATTGCTTTTACTCCGGCACTGTTAAATCCAAAATGAAATAATACACCAAGCAAAATACTACATGTTCCTAATGTTACACATTTGGTTGCCGACTGCAATCGGTTATAAACATCCGGTAAACGAACCAGTCCGATGCATCCAAAAAAGTTAAACAGTATTCCAACACAGATTAATATAATACTTATAATTTCCATATCATTCATTTAATTTTTTACCACTTAAATATTTAGCCAATGTTAATGTGCCAATAAAACTTAAGATGATCCATGCTATTCCAATATCGAGAATAAAAGATCTTTGGGTAGTGATCGATAAGATGGCGCATATTCCAACCACCAGAATACCGAAAATATCTATTCCAACCATTCTGTCAGCAATTGACGGGCCGCGTATAATTCTGTATAAGCAGAATATACATAAGGCAATTTGCACATATAGCAATAGGTTTAAAAAAGCAATCATTCGAATATTTTTTTAATGTATTTTTCAAATCTTCCTGATATTTTTTGGCTGTATACTTCCGGATCTTCAGAGCTAACATAAATCCAGTGAACATAAATGATATCGTCAATAATATCAACCGAGATAGTACCCGGAGTCATGGTTATTGAGTTTGCCAGAATTGTTTTTGCAATATTTGTTTTTAGATTGAGCTTTACTTTAACAATGCCCGGTTTTATTGGCATTGCAGGATGTAGAACACGATAGGCAACATCAAAATTGGCTTTAATACATTCCCAAATAAATATGAATAAATATACAATAAGCCAAAAGTATCTTTGTGGCTGTAAAAACGGACTTACATCTTTAATAAAATACTTGCCGAAGATAATTGTTGTTATCAATGACGCGATAACTCCAACAATAATGTTAGATGATGTCAGGTTAAAGCTTAACAATAGCCACAGAATCAACGATATGATAAAAAACAGAATGTACTTCATAATTACATACCAATTATTGTTTGTGTATATTCACCGGTTTTCATTAATACATCAATTGCAGGACCCAGGATTTGTTCCCTTACACCCGGGAAAGCCAGCAGACTGAATACCAGGCAAAGAATTCCCATAATAGCCATACTGAAAATCATTGGAAATGGAACTTCTTTTATTTTTGATGTTTTACTATATTCTTTTTTATTAAAAAATGCATATCGCTGAAATTTCATGAACGATGCCAATGTAACAATACTCACCACAACAGCCAGAAATGCCAACCCATAAAATTTAGCTTGTATGGCTGCGATAATAATAATCAGTTTACTAAAAAATCCATTAAACGGAGGAATTCCGGATATCGACATCGATGCAACAAACGATGTTGCAGATGTTGCAGGCATATTTTTACTCAGACCACCCATTTCTTTCAGATTTCTGGTATGAATTCTATGCTCTATAGCTCCGGCATTCAGGAATAATAACCCTTTAAAAACTGCGTGATTTACCATGTGGTATAATCCCCCGGCAATAGCAAGTACAGCCACTGCCGGTCTTGTTCCCCTGGCCATTAATATTAATCCTATACCAATGCTCAGTACTACATATCCCATTTGGCTTATACTGTGGTAAGCAAGCAATCGTTTTATATCCCATTGACCGATGGCCAGTAACACACCTATAACCATAGATATCGTACCTAAAGTTGTAATAAGAATAGCAATTTCTTCCGATGCGATAAACATATTAAAGAAAAGCCTTATGATCACATAAATTCCTACAGCTTTAATAAGTACACCTGATAGCATTGCAGAAATGGGAGAGGGCGCCGATGAGTGTGCATCGGGCAACCATGCATGGAACGGCATCATGGCGGCTTTTAATCCAAATCCTGAAATAAGCAGGATTTGTACAAATATATCGAATATATTGCCCTGCTGTGCAGTTAACAGGTTAGAAATATCTGCAATGTTGAGTGTTTTGGTGCGCCAGTAAATTAATCCTATGGCAAAAAGAATGATCAATGAGGCAATACCTCCCAAAACCTGGTATTTAAACGATGCTTCCAGTTCTTCTTTTTCGGTACCAAACGCTACAAGTGCATACGATGAGATAACCGATACTTCGAGAAATACAAACAGGTTGAATAAATCGCCACTTAAAACCACCCCATTCATACCTGCAATCATTAAACAAAGCAATGCATAAAAATTATTTTCCGATGTAAATTTGGATATATATGATATGGAATAGAAGGATGCCAAAAATCCAATTAAACTGATAATGGTTAATAACAGGATTGAAAATCCATCCATTACCAGGTAAATGGCAATCGGAATGTTTTTTACCGGTTCCCATCCGCCAATAGCATATGAATCCGAATAGTTGTTCAATAAACAGTAAAAACTTAGAACGGTTAAGAAAAGCAATATTAAAGGGGTGATGGTTTTTTGAAACCCATGAATAAATTTCCCAATTATCATAATCAGAAAAGCCGTAGCCAATGGAACAATAACAAATATGGGTATTAACGAATTCATTTTTATCCTCTTAATTGATTAATTTCTCTAATATCAAACGTCTTATATTTTCTGTACAGCCTTATAGCTATGGCAAGCAGCATGGCTGTAGTGGCCAGCCCGATGACAATTGCTGTAAGCACCATAGCTTGTGGCAATGGATCTACAAATATTTGATCTGAAAGTGATAAATCAACGATGGGAGCAACGCCGGCATCAATATATCCAATTAAAACCAGGAACAGAAAAACACTGAATTCCATAATCGATAGTGATATCACTATTTTAATCAGGTTTCTGCGGGTTATAAGCCCATACAATCCAACCAGGAATAATATAAAACACAATATAAAAACAATCATTTTTTTACCTCTTCTTTAAATATGATTAATGCCAGAAATATCGTAATAATAGCTGCTGCTACTTCAATGCCAATAAAAATGTTGTATAAGGGAATAGCACCGGCGCTGATCATTTCGCCCAGTTGCCCTTTGGGTAAATAGTTTGCAAAAAATATTTTAGCTCCTATAAAAAATGCTAATACAGCAAGCAGTAACACAATAAATAGGGCTAAACTTTCAGTAAGCGATGATCCTTTTTCTTTACTTCTTAGATTTACAGCATCGGATCCAAATGCCAAAATAAGTAAAATATATGCCCCTGCAATGATTGCGCCTCCTGCAAAGCCTCCACCGGGCGTTAGATGACCGTGTGTAATAATATATATGCCGTACATAAAAATTATGCCGGAAATTAATTGTGTTACCTTCTTTACTATAATTGACATTCCTTTCATAAAATTTATTTTTTAGCTTGTATTCTTAGTATTGTTAATACGCCTAAGGCAGCAGCAAATAAAATTGTTGCTTCGCCCAGGGTATCATATCCTCTGAAATCGAATAATACTCCTGTTACCAGGTTGACACTTCCTGTATTTTCTGCTGCCCCGTTTACATACGATTCAGCCATGCGCAATGTATGTTCGCCAAAAAGATTTAAGTCGGCAGTAGCTTGTAGAAAGAAAAAGAGCAGAACCGCAGCAAAAATGATCGATAAGGTAATGTTGCTAAATGATTTGTAATCATTTTTAACTTTTAGTTCTTCCCTTGTGCTATCTAATACTACGGCCACCATTATGATTAGAGTAATTGTTTCTATTACAATCTGAACAATGGCAAGATCGGGTGCTTTTAACAATAAAAATGCAATTACCAGGCTATAACCTACAATTCCTGCAGTTATTACAGCCGAGAGTAAATCTCTGGCATGGATGGCAAAGATTGCCCCAATGATCATAAATCCTATTAATATCGAAAGCGTTAATTCCATGTTATCGCTTTTAGGTCATTATAAGTAACATAATTATTATTCCTGCAAATACCCAAATGGCATAATTACTTAAAATGCCATTATGGGTTGTGCTGAATAAATGGCTGAACCATAAAACCAGTCGTTTCGACAAATCATAAATGTCGAACCATTTTTCTTCAGCCTTTTGATAGAGATAATTGAATAATTTAAATTCCGATATGGTTTTGTAAAATTCTACTGCATTGTAATCTCCTAACTCTCTCATTTTTTCGCCACCACCCACGAAACTGTCTTCTGTTCTGAATTTTCTAATATTACCGATAAAATAGATGATAATACCCAACACGATAGACAGCAGGATTAAAAGAGATACAGTTTCTGATTGCCATATTCCCACAAAACTAAATTCTCCGGTAATGGGATAAAATAATTTTGGGATCACATAACCCGAAGCAAAAACACCAAATCCAACACAGAAAAGCGCCAGTGTAACCAATGGTATCCACATGATGGGTGAAACCTCTTTAATGTTTTTAAATGCTTCTTTTTTGCGCCCCAGGAATATTCCACCAATAAATTTGATAAAACTGGCCAGTGTAAGTGCCGAACCCAAAATTGCCAAACCAAGCCATACGATCCATAAACTGTTGGCAACTCCGGTTCCGCTTCCAAATTCAATAATACCCTGGTATATCATCCATTTCGATGCAAATCCGTTTAATGGCGGTATTCCCGAGATAGATAAAGCAAATATTAAAGCAGCAATAAATGTAATTGGCATTACTTTTGAAAGCCCGCCCACTTCTTCGATATTATTTTTTCCTGTTCTGTGTTCAACAGACCCGGCAGAAAGTAATAGCCCACTTTTATATAATGCGTGATTAATCATATGAAATAATCCGGCAGCAATTCCAAGCATTGTTCCCAGGCCAAAGCCAACAACCATATATCCTACCTGCGAAACGGCATGGAAGCCAAGGAGTTTTTTATAATCATGTTGTATCAATGCCATCATTACTGCTGTGATAATGGTAATAACTCCCACTGCCAATAAAACAACCCTTAGCCAGTCGTTTAAAACAAATAAATAATTACAAATCCGGGCAAGGAAATAGATCCCAAGCAATTTATCTAACGATGCAGGCAATAAGGCACTTGATGAGGCTGGTGCACTTTTGGCATAATCGGGAATCCATGAATGGAACGGAAATGCACCTGCTTTTGTAAAACTTCCAATCAGTAATGCAAAAAATGCAGTTACTGTTAACGGGCTTGAAGTTGCAAGCATGATATCGCTCATATTCAAGGTGCCGGTTATTTTCCAGAGAATTCCAATTCCCAGGATCATAATACCATCAGAAGCTCCAACAATAATTAATGTCTTTTTTGCTGCGGCAGAGCTTTCTTCATCATGACCTTTTATTAATTTATAGAGGGTTAATCCCAATACTCCCCAAAAGGTAAGAAATAACAGCAGATTATCCGATGCTGCGGCACCGTATGAACAGCCTAAGGTAATTAAGAAATATTCGTAGTAGTTGCTTATTTTTTTCTCTTTTGATATATATATGATCGAATATACCAGGATCAAAAACCCGAAAATACTGATAAATAGTATGATCAACTGATTGAGCGAATCGATATTTAAAGCGCTGTATTTAATCAGATCGAAATTGATGCTTCGTAAAAATGTTGATTCAGATTGATTTAAAAATGTATATGGCGTTAAAGCAAACTGATCGGCAACGAAAATGATGGATGAATAGAAAAGAGTAATAAGAGAGACAATAATCGCAAGAATCCCTTTTGCAATATTCAGTTTTTGTGGAATAATGAATAATGCTAATCCAACTACAATGGGAATGATAATAATGGTTAATATTTCATTCATAATAAACGATTATTTGTTTTTTAACTCATGCGTTTTATTTGCTGATAAAGCAATTAATTCATTGCCATTCATAATTTTTTCTCCGGTTTTACTGTCATAGGCCACTGCCATTCGCTCGGTACAGCAGTAACAGGGATCCACCGCTGCCAAAGAAATTGTTGCATCTGAGATGGTTTGTCCAATGCATGATTTCTTAAAAGTTGCAATATTGGTGTAGCTTGGAGCTCTTATTTTATGCCTTGCAGGAGAGTTTGTTCCGTCTGATAATACATAATGAAATACTTCTCCGCGTGGCGCTTCGGCATGTCCGGTACCCCATCCTGCAGGTATTTCTTTTACTTTAACTTCAGTTTCTCCTTCTTTCTCTTTTTTTAATCCTTCAAGGCACTGTTCTATAATTGATATAGATTCGTACATTTCAAGTAATCGAACTTCGGCTTTAGCAAAAACATCTCCTTTTTCGGCAGTTATTACTTTCCAGTTAACCAGCGGATAAGCCGCATAAGGGTCATCTTTCCTGACATCGATGGCAACCCCCGATGCACGTGCTGTGGGACCAACTGCTGCATAATCAATAATGTCTTGCTTGGTTAAAATTCCAACTCCTTTGGTGCGGGCATGAATTACCGGATCGTCCATTACAGCACCTGTTAGCAAATCATTCTTTTTCTTAAACTGTTCCAATGTCTTTTTTATGGTGGGTATTTTGGCATTGTCGATATCTCTTCGAACACCACCCACTTTAAACATGGCATAGCTATTTCTGTTTCCTGAAATCATTTCAA
Source organism: Bacteroidales bacterium (assembly GCA_036351015.1). Lineage (GTDB taxonomy): Bacteria > Bacteroidota > Bacteroidia > Bacteroidales > UBA12077 > UBA12077. The sequence continues at coordinate 22,912 of JAZBOG010000038.1, read as the reverse complement.
ATAAATCCAGGATCGGTTCACGATATTTCCATGCCCACATAAATACCGTGTTATATCCTAAAAAATGGCCCGCAAGCCCAACCCATAATAGGTGGCTGTGTATTCGCTCCAGCTCGCCAATGATCGATCGGATATATTTTGCCCGGTCGGGAATTTCAACATTTACAATCTCTTCTACAGCATTGGCAAAAGCAAACGGGTGAGAAGTTGAGCAAATTCCACAAATTCGTTCTACCAGGAAGAAGGACTGATCGTAGGTCTTTTTCTCACTCAGTTGTTCTATTCCCCTGTGATTATAACCTGTTTCCCACTTAATATCTTTTACGATCTCTCCTTCGCAATACAACTTAAACAGTTCAGGTTCTTCCTGAAGCGGATGATAAGGCCCAACGGGTATGAGTGTCTTTTTTACCATATTTTATATATCAATTCAATTCTATTTAAAGTCTCTTCGGTACGGATATACTCCTTCTGCCCAGTTTCCTTCTGATATTAATTTTTCTGGTTCGGGATGATTTAGAAAAACAATTCCATAAAGTTCATGCATCTCTCTCTCAATCCAGTTTGCTCCCGATATCATGTTTGCAAGTGAATCTATCTTTGGTTTTTCAACAGGCAGAATAACATGTAAATTGACAATTAATCCGATATTGTCATTGCTAAAATGGTATAAAATTTCAAAACCCTTTTTGGTATGATTTGCTGTTGCTATGATAAATCGAAGATTCATATCCTTAAAAGCATAACCTGCTATTCGTAAAAGAGAACCGGGTTTTATGGAAATAATGGCTCGTGTTTCCGATTTTTTGAAAACATCGAGGATATCAGAACCAAACTTTTGCTGAATATTTTTTAAAATCTCATCCGTATTCATATAGGCTTCTTTTACTTATTTAATAATTTAACAATACCTGCTAAAATAGCTTCCGGTTTTGGCGGACATCCAGGGATGTAGGCATCTACCGGGATAATCTTATCTACGGGACCGGCAAATGTATTGCCCTCGGCAAAAATTCCTCCGGTACACCCACAAGCACCAATGGCTACCACCAGGATTGGCTTGGGCGCTTGTTCGTATAGCTCCAGCAATCTGCTTTTATCTCTTTGGTTTATTGATCCATTCACCAGCAAAACATCAGCATGCCTGATACTCCCCACCAGGACCATTCCAAAGCGTTCTACATCATAGCGCGGCGTTAGACAATCAAGTATCTCAATATCACAATTATTACACGATGCCCCTCCGAAATGGAACAACCACAAAGACTTTTTAAAACAGAATTCTTTAAAACTCACTTTTTTAAGTTTTTAATAACCAAAATAAGTTAACACAATTGCTGTTATTGCTAATAAGTTCATCCATACCATAAAAAATCTTACGGCTTGTTTTATCTTTACTCTTGGATTTGTGTTTCTTATAAGCGTTAGCAATAGCACTACAAATAATATTTTTAAAACAGACCAGAGAATATTTATTCCTTCAAAGTGTAATCCTCCCCAAAGCAATCCGGTTAAAAAAGCCGGGAGAATAAAAAACATGATATATTTTGCCAGTTTAATCATTGCATAAGATGTTCCCGAATATTCGATCATTATTCCATCGGCAATTTCGGTTTCTGCTTCAGGCTGATCAAAAGGAACCAAAGCCAGTTTAGCCTGGATGCAAAAAACAGTAACGATAAAAAGAATTACTCCTGATATACTTCCTGCAAATGCTCCGTTTATTTTTTGTCCTTCTAAAATTTTATCAAAGCTGATATGCATTCCTGATTTATAAATGATGGCTGCAATAACGAGTAAAAAAGTAAGTTCGTAGCTGAGAATCAGCTTCATTTCTCTTGAACCGCCTACCGCTGCCAAAGGATTCCCCGATGCCAGGGCTCCGATAATATAAGTTAATGATGGAATGGTAAGTAAATAGAAAATAACAAAAATATCACCTTTAAAACCTGTTTGGATGCCTAATAATGGCAGAAGAATAAATACCCCTGCAATGGAAGCACCGAATACCGCAAAAACAGGAGCTGCCAGGAAAACTCCCTTTGCGCCATGTTTAGGCAGAATGGTTTCTTTTACCAGTAACAGTTTAAAGAAGTCGTAAAAGGGTTGTAATAGGGGAGGTCCTTTTCTGAACTGTACCCATGCAGTAACTTTTCGGTCGTACCAGGACAAAAAAGCTCCCACTACAGCAGCGAAAAGCAGGCCGGGATATATTAAAAAATAGAATAGTTGTTCTGCCATAATAGATATATTACTGCTTTTCAGTATTCCAAATGTGCTCTTTTATTAATACGTTATCGTTTAACTTGTAAATGTGTTCTTCAGGTTTTTCGTCGTGTTCAACAATTGTTATTGCTCCCTCCGGACAAGCTTTTATATATTCGTTTAGTTCGTGTTCGTCCGATAAATCAAAATACAATTCTTTATCTCTTTTATGGTTAAAAAAATCTGTCATCATGGTTCCAAAAGGGCAAATAGTTACACATGATTTGCATGAGATGCATAAATTGTTGTACCGTACAATGATTCCATTCATATCTTTTTCAAGCGCATCTGCCGGACAAACATTAATACATGGAGCCTCTTCACAACGCCTGCACGTAAACTGGAATACAGCAAGTTCGCGTACGGTTTTTAGGCCAACCGTATTAAAGGGAACCGGAAAATACCCCTCCGGTGGTGTAACATCACAACTTTTATCATCGGATGCCCTGAATTTGCTTAGATCGATTAATATTTTTTTTCCCATATTAATTCCAGATATCTGGTTGATCTTTAATTTCATTATAGGTAAATACCGGACCGTCCTTACAAACAAAGTATTTGCCCATCATGCAATGGCCGCATTTTCCCAGTCCGCACGACATATTTTTTTCCATCGATAAATAAATATCATCCCCGGGATACCCCATTTCCAGTAATTTCTGAGTTCCGAACTTCATCATTACCGGTGGTCCGCAAACAACAGCGATAGAGTTTTTTATGTCAACATTTACCTGATCTAACAGAACAGTTGCTACACCAACCGATTCTTCCCACGATTCATCCGGCTCGTCTACTGTTCGTAAAACTTCGAATTTTGGCGTGTTTTTCAGTTCATCAACATAAGGCTTGTAAATGCATTCATCAGGTGTTTTTGAGCCATAACAAAGCGTAACTTTTCTTAGTTTATCTGAAACAGCCATTAAATTATAAAGCAATGAACGAATTGGTGCAAAGCCACAACCGCCGCCAAGAACTAAAATTTCTTTATCATGAAATTTTTCTACCGGATAACCACGGCCAAAAGGCCCACGTATACCCAGAATTGCTCCGGGTTTCATATTGTGAAGATATTCGGTGACATATCCGGTTTTCATTACCGTAACTTCTACCTTTTTTGTTTCCAGGGGTGATGATGATGGTGTAAAAGGGGCTTCGCCAATTCCGTCCACTGTAAGTTCAATAAATTCACCGGTTTTAAATGAAAAATCCTGTTCTGGTTCTAAAACAAATGTTTTAATGGTTGGCGACTCAGTTATAACCTCCAACAGTTTAGCTTTTATGGGCTTGTATATGTTTGCTTTATCCGACATAGTTATTGAGCTAATTCTCTGAATAATTCATTTTTATTGATATTGCCAATACATGCTTCTATGCATCTGCCACAACCTGTACAGGCAATAGAATCGAATTTATAAGGTTTCCAGAAATACTTACAGAAATACCTGTTTTTGAACCTTTTTGCTAAACCATGCAATGGATCTTCGTCGCCGGCAACTCTCTCAAATCCGGGGTATTGACATGCGTCTAACTGGCGGACTTTCTCAAAGCCTGGTTTATCAACCAGTAAAAAACAAGAACAGGTTGGGCAAATAGTAGCACAAGCTCCGCATGAAACACAGGTTGAAGAATATTTTTCCCAGATTTCATCGTTGGCTTGTTCAACTATTTCTCCCGTTTTTTTGTAATCGGGTAACCCCTTATTTTTATCTATTAATTCATTTTCAATCTTTTTTTGCTTGAGTTGGATATCATCAATTTCTATTTGGGGAGAATTTGAAAGCGTAGCATATTGTTTTAATGATTGAATAAAACCCTCTCCTTTATTTGTAAACACTTTTAAATGAATCTTCTGGTCAACTGCCGCAAGGGATATATCACAAACTGATTCGGGATAAGGATTGATACCATAACTGACGCAATGGCAATGCTCCTGTGTGGAAAAACAGGATGACCCGATTAAAATCGTATTTTCCCTTTTATCAGCATAAGAAGAATCTTTAAAATCGTTGTTGAGGTAAATCTCATCAAGCAGGTTTAATGCTTGTAAATCACAGTTAGGAATGCCTGTAATGACCCGTTTTTTTTCGGTTTTTGGGTTTGTTGTTACATTTTCTTTTACAGGCAGGAAAAATGTTTTTAATGGAGTGGTGGGTTTTGGAATATTATAGATTGCTTCTGAGAGATTTTTATTGTCGAGCAGTTCATAGTCTGTTGTTTCTTCAGTTCGCATGGGGGCATAAATAGCATAGGTTTGCAATAGCATTTCTATGGCATGATTCCATTCTGACGTAAAAACCGAATAGAAATTTTTCATATCTGTGATTTAATTCACATATAAATTTATGGAAAAACATAGGCCAATGTCAAGCATTATTCTAGTATATGTTTTAAAACATTTCTGTTAATTGAATTAAATAATTAATATACAGGAAATTGTAATGATAATTTTTTTTCATAAAAAAATTGTATAAATTACGAAAAATGTTATATATAAAAATTTTGTTGTGAAACAAGTAACAAAATATGTTATAAAGAATAATTTAAAGCGTTTGTTTACTTACAGAATTTGCCTGGTTAATTTTAAACGCAAAGGTTTTGATCGGGTGTTTTCTTATAATCTGGGCGAAGAAGCAGGGGTTACAGCAGAGCAGGTGCGTAAAGATTTCTCCGAATTTAATATCAGGGGCAATAAAAAAGGAGGGTACAGCATTGGTGAATTATTGCATGCAATAGATGATATCTTTAAGTTTCAACGGAACGAGCATGTGATCTTGATTGGTATGGGGAACATCGGGCGTGCACTGGTTCAGTATAAACGGTTTATTTTACGAAAAATGATTATTGTAGCCAGTTTTGATATTGATCCCTCAAAACAATCCAAGAGATGGGGAATCCCTGTTCTCTCTTTAGAGCAAATGGATGATATAATCCGTAAGTTTCATGTCCGCACGGCTATTGTTGCCGTGCCTGAGATTTCTGCCCAGGAAATTTGTAACAAACTTGTAAAATTGGGGATTAAAGGAATTTTAAATTTTGCACCCATTGTCCCTAAAGTTCCGCATGATGTGGTAGTAAATAACATCAACCTGTGTGATGAGCTCGAAAGTGTTATTTATTATGTTGATAAACAAGGAGAAGATTTGTAAATTGATTTAAAAATTGGTTTGTTATTAAAAATGTTGTTCAAATATCGATTAAGGGGTTGGTTCAGGGTGTTGGATTCCGACCTTTTGTTTACCGCCTGGCCAAAAAATATCAGCTTTGTGGCAGTGTGGCTAATCGCAGTGATGGCGTAATCGTTAAAATACAAGGTGATGCAACCGTTGTGGAAAAGTTTATACAGGATATTATTACTGATGCCCCACCTGCTGCATTCATTAAAAGAATTAATTCTACTCGCGTAAATGATTCGCTATTTTCAGGCTTTGAAATTTTACCCAGCAAGAAGAATGGTAGGTTATATACTGAAATAAGTCCTGATATTGCTGTATGTGAAGATTGTTTAGCCGATCTGAAAACACAAAAACACCGTATTAATTATCCCTTGATTAATTGCACCAATTGTGGGCCAAGGTTTTCAATTATTAAAGAGTTGCCTTATGACAGAGAAAAAACTACCATGAGTAAGTTTAAAATGTGTCCTGTTTGTCAGAACGAATACCATGATATTGATGACAGAAGGTTTCACGCTCAGCCTGTTGCTTGTAATTACTGTGGCCCTGCCTATGAATATGTTGTTGATGATAAAATTCTCTACGATATTCCATCCATGCTCAATCAAATTGCGAGCCAAATAGATCGTGGGGATGTTGTTGTTATTAAGGGAGTTGGGGGATATAACCTGGTTTGCAATGCTTTGAATGAGCAGTCGGTGAAGCGGATCAGGACGATAAAGAACCGTGAGGCAAAACCTTTTGCAGTAATGTTTAAGAATGTTGACACAATAAAACATTATTGTGTGCTGTCTGATCGTGAAAAAACAATGCTGGAATCGTGGCGACGTCCAATTGTTATTCTTGCACAAAAAGAGCTGTTGTGCTCTGCGATAAATCATAGCCTGGGTAGTTTGGGAGTTATTTTACCATATTTGCCCCTGCATTATTTGTTATTTGATCACCTCAAAACGCCGGGTATTGTCTTTACCAGTGCCAATAAATCAGACGAACCCCTGGTGGCCGGGGATCAAAAAATAAAAGAAGATTTCTTAATGCTCTCTGACGGGGTGTTGAGGCATAATCGCAATATTTTTAATCCTGTTGACGACTCGGTGATTAAGGTTGGAAAGAAAACATGTCAGGTGATCCGGCGTTCAAGAGGGTATGTGCCCAATCCTGTAGAGTTAAACTCAAGTGTTGATGCGATATTTGCAGCCGGTGCTGAACAAAAAAATACTTTTTGTATAGGAAAAGACAAAACTGGAATTCTTAGTCAGCATATTGGTGATTTAACCAATTATGAGACTTTTCAGTTTTATATTGATACTGTTGAGAAATTTTTTGACTTATATCATTTTAAACCGGAAGTTTTGGTTTGTGACCAGCACCCTGCTTATTTGTCTACGAAATTTACCGATAAGTTTGCCGGGTTATACCTTCCTGATCCTGCCAACGTAATTAGAGTACAGCACCATCATGCACATATCGCCTCGTGTTTGGCTGAGCATAAGATCAATCATAAAGTAATAGGGGTTTGTTTTGACGGCACCGGTTATGGGACCGACGGCAATATTTGGGGAGGAGAATTTTTGCTTTGTGATAGCAGATCTTTTGAACGTTATGCACATTTCGATTATGTTAAAATGCCCGGAGGTGATGCTGCAGCAAAAGAGCCCTGGAGAATGGCTGTAGCCTATTTTGAAAAATATTTTGGGGGAAGTAATGAATGGGAAAAATTGCAATGTTTCGAAAAAGTTGATCAGAAATCTTTTGCCTTACTCAGAAATATGATTCAGAAAAACATCAATTCTCCGCTTACCTCCAGTGCCGGACGTTTATTCGATGCTGTAGCAGGGATGCTTAATCTTTGCAGTTTCAATTCTTTTGAAGCGGAAGCCCCAATGCGCCTTGAGTCGGTTATCGATAAATCGGTAACGGGTTCATATCCTTATCAGATTTTCAATGACACCGTAAGATTTGATCAAACCATCGGAGCAATTATCTCAGATCTCCATAAAATGCCGGTATCTAATATTTCTGCAAAGTTCCATAATACTGTCGTCAATGTTATTGTTGATTTGGCCGGGAGCATTGGAAGAGAAGAAGGAGTTCGTGATGTTGTCCTTTCGGGAGGTGTTTTTCAAAATACCTACTTGTTGGAAAAATCTGTGGAGAAATTGAGGAATAGAAAGTTTTCTGTTTATTATAACGAACAGGTTCCTGCCAACGATGGTGGAATTTCTTTAGGTCAATTAATTGTTGCATCAAATAATTTATAATTATGTGTTTAAGTATTCCCGGTAAAGTAATATCAGTCTGTGATGAGATGGCAGAGGTTGCCATTGGGGGCACCCTTGTGAAAGTTGGAATTCAAATGGTGGGTGATGTTAAGATAGGGGATTATGTATTGGTGCATGCAGGGTTTGCCTTGCAAATCATTAATGAGCAAGAGGCCCTGGAAACCTTGCAATTATTAAAAGAATTGAATGAGTAGCTCCTTGCTGATTAAACAATGGCTGTTCTGATAAATATATGAAGTATATAGATGAATATAGAGATATTGAATTGGTAAAGAAGTTATCTGCAAAAATCCGGCAGTATACTGGTCATGAAATTTCTTTCATGGAGGTGTGTGGCGGACATACTATGGCTATTCATCGATTTGGTATTCCTGCATTATTGCCTGGTAACATAAGGTTAATCTCAGGTCCGGGTTGCCCCGTATGTGTTTCAAGTATTTCATTTATTGATCGTGCCATTGCTTATTCAAAATTAAAAGAGGTGATTATTACAACATACGGTGATTTACTTCGTGTCCCCGGATCGAAAAGTAGTTTGGAAAAGGAAAAATCAATGGGTGCTGATATTCGGGTCCTCTATTCGTCTTTGGATGCTTTAAAAATTGCCAGAAATAATCCAAACAAAAAGATAGTTTTTTTGGGAATAGGTTTTGAAACAACAGCCCCATCATCGGCGATAGTAATCCAAAAAGCATATCATGAAAATGTGCAGAATTTTTTCTTCTTAAGTGCACATAAAATTATGCCACCGGTAATGGAGGCTTTATTAAACGGCAAAGTTAAAATCGATGGATTTATTTGCCCGGGGCATGTTAGTACCATCACCGGGTCGGAGATATATGCCTTTATTCCTGAAAATTATAAAATTGGTTGTGTGGTAGCAGGTTTCGAACCAACAGACATTTTACAATCCATATACATGTTAGCCCGACAAGTAGAATCAGGAAATCCAGGCGTTGAAATTCAATATTCCAGAGCAGTTACCGAACGGGGAAATGCCCTCGCTCAGCAATTTATGGCCGATGTTTTTGAGCTTAAAGATGATTACTGGCGTGGAATAGGAGAAGTCCCTGCAAGTGGATTAAGATTGAGAGACAAATATCGGGGATTTGATGCTGAAGATTATTTTAATCTTGATATTGAGTTTGGCGGGGAGAATACTGATTGCATTTGTGGAAATATTATGCGGGGTTTAAGGACACCAAAAGAATGTAAGTTGTTTGGGAAAGTTTGTACACCGCTAAACCCTGTTGGGGCGTGTATGGTTTCCGGCGAAGGTTCATGTCATGCTTATTATAAATATCGAAAATATGAGTGATTATATTACTTTAAATCATGGAAGTGGAGGGAGGGCTTCCAGCGAACTGATACAAGAGGTCTTTATTAAATCTTTTGGCTCCGGGGATGATTTCTTGACCGATTCGGCAATCCTGACATTTTCTGGAAATAAAATTGCCTTTACCACGGATTCTTTTGTCGTAAATCCTGTTTTTTTCCCGGGGGGTGATATTGGAAAGCTTTCCATATGTGGTACTGTTAATGACCTGGCTGTTTCAGGAGCAATCCCGAAGTATATTTCCATATCATTTATTTTGGAAGAAGGATTGCCTGTCGGTGACTTGAAGAAAATAACAGAATCTATTGCCTTAGAGGCAAAAATTGCAAAGGTCAAAATTGTTACCGGGGACACAAAAGTTGTCCCTAAAGGAAAATGTGATAAGATTTTTATTAATACTACAGGGATTGGTATTTTTAATGATGATTTGGAGCATCTAAGTCAGGGTGGTAAAATTAACCCTGGAGATAAAATTATTGTTAATGGAACACTGGGAGATCATTCTGTTGCAGTTTTGGGAGCACGGAATGAAATTGATTTTAACGTTGATGTAAAATCAGATTGTGCCTGTTTAAATCATTTAATTGCTGATATTCTTGATAAAGGAATAAAAGTAAAATTTATGAGAGATATTACCCGGGGCGGATTGGCAACCATTCTGAATGAATTGGCAAGAATGAAAAATCTTGGGATAGATATCAATGAGAAGGAGATTCCGGTTGTTGAGTCTGTGATGGGAATATGCGAAATTCTTGGATTTGACCCTATGTATCTGGCAAATGAGGGAAAAGTTCTGTTGGTGGTTGATCCGGATGATGCTGATCGAACGATCCAAAGTTTACGGAATCATGCTTTGGGTTATTTGGGGGTAGTAATCGGCGAAGTAGTGAATGATCATCCGAATATGGTGATAGGGAGAACCAGGGTGGGAGGAAAACGAATCATCGATAGCTTGCAGGGCGAGCAGATACCAAGAATTTGTTAGTGATAATTATTGAATTCCGGAAAAATGCATGAATTAAAAATTGCCTCCGAGATGGCTGATATTATTAAAAATGTTGCTGAAAAAGAGCATTTGAAATCGGTCACAGTGGTAAATATAAAATTTGGGCAAATGATTCAAATCGTTCCGGATATTTTTCAGTTTGCCTTCGAAGAAGCAACCCGGAATACAATTGCTGACGGGGCAAGATTGAATCTGGAGATTTTGCCGGTACAGTTTGTCTGCAAAAAATGTAATTCAACTACGGGAGTTAAACGTATGGAATTTATTTGCCCTCAGTGTGGTTCAAAGGAAGTGGTGCTCATTCAGGGACGGGAAACAATCATTGAAAGTATTGAGGGGGAGAAGGGAGCGTGAGCATTTTAATATTTAAACAGGGAGTATAAAAGAAGGTAGCTTCTGTACATTATACATAGTTGCGCATAAATTTTTAATTTGCTGCCAGGCATTGGTTCTTGAGTTTTGAAAACATGCCAGTGGCAGGTAAACTTGAAACTAGATAACAATGGAAATAAAAATCCGAAAAAATGTTCTCGATCGCAATCAGAACAAAGCCAATGAAGTAAGAGCTCTGCTTCGCCAGAAAAAGGTATTGATGGTCAATATGATTAGTTCTCCCGGCGCAGGGAAAACTTCCCTGTTGGAGCGCACCCTCGAAAAGCTTAAACGGGAATTTAAAATCGGGGTAATTGAAGGGGATATTACTACTGACCGTGATGCCCAGCGATTAAAAATTCATGATGTTCCCATTGTGGTGATCAATACCGAAGGTGGATGCCATCTTGATTCGCATAGTATATCCAAAGTTTTACATGAGTTTGAGCTTGATCAATTGGATATACTTTTTGTAGAAAATGTTGGTAATTTGGTTTGTCCTTCCCATTTCGATCTTGGAGAAAACTTTAAACTGGCTGTGGTAAGTACCACCGAAGGGGATGATAAACCTGAAAAATACCCGATGTTGTTTCGTGAGGCGAAAGCCGTTTTGTTAAATAAGGTGGATTTAATTGAATACACTAATTTTAATAAAACAGCTTTTAAAGCAGATCTGCAAAAAATAAACGGAAATGCCCCCTTGTTTGAAGTATCCTGCACCCGGAATCTTGGATTAGAATCCTGGTACCAATGGATTTCCGGGCAAATAAAATATGTTATACAAAATAAGTTGTAAAACATGTTTTGAAGGGCGGGTTTGTTATTCCCTAAAAATCAGAGCTTAATAGCGATACTGCCGGTTTTTGTTTTTTATTTTGTTGTTATTTAATTAACAGTGTGAAATAATTAACAAATAAATTTTTATATTTGCAGTAGAATTTTAAATGATGTTCTGAAACGTTGTTTAACACCATTTAAATCAACAGCTGCAATGAAAATTAAGGAAATAGTAGATATTGTTAATGGCAAAGTGGTTTGCGGAAAAGACCGGTTGAATGCTGAAATTGAAAGAGGGTTTGCATCCGACCTGATGAGTGATGTGTTGACCCTGGATACGGATCATATTCTGTTGATTACCGGTTTAGCCAATCTGCAGGCGATCCGTACGGCAGAAATGTCTGATATCACGTGTATTATTTTCGCAAGAAATAAAAAGGTGTCTCGCGAAATGATTGATCTGGCAGCTGAAAATCAAATGGTGCTGATTGAGTGTGCCTGTTCGGTGTTTAAAACTGCCGGCGAATTGTATAAAGCCGGAATAAAACCTGTGTTTTAATGATTATGCATTTTGAATATGAAATAGAAGGAGGTGATTTTTCCAAGGCCGGGAATGTCTCAAGCCTGCTGAAAAAGACATTAAAGCAGCTGATTGGCAATCACAAGGTGGTAAAACGAATTGTGGTAGCTATGTACGAGGCGGAGGTGAATGTTGTTGCCCATGCATATTCTGCCCAGGTGGTTATTGATATTGATACCGATAAGGTGAGAATACAAGTAAAGGATAAGGGACCGGGCATAGAAGATATTGAACAGGCGATGCAGGATGGGTACTCAACCGCTTCCGAACAGGTTCGGGAGATGGGTTTTGGGGCCGGAATGGGGCTTTCCAATATAAAAAATAATTCGGATGAATTTGAATTAACCAGTGAAGTGGGAGTGGGTACGGAATTAAAGATTGTAGCATACTTAAAAGGGCTGTAATTATGGAGAATAAATCATTCCACCATGCATTAAAGATTCAAAAAGATCAGTGTATCGGCTGTTCGCACTGTATGAACATTTGTCCTACGGAAGCTATTCGCGTTCGCAACGGGAAAGCTGAACTTTTTGAAAACCGTTGCATCGATTGCGGGGAATGTTTTCGGGTATGTCCCGTAGGGGCAATCATCATCGAACAAGACGATTTTAATAAAATTTTTCAGTATAAATACAGAATTGCTCTTTTGCCTGCTGTTTTTAGTGGTCAGTTTCCCGAAGAGGTAAAGACAACACAGATTTATGATGTATTAATCGATTTGGGGTTTACGGATGTTTATGAAGTAGAACATGGTGTAGATCTCCTCAAAGATTCAATGAGGGAATATGCCCGGGTTCATGAAGAGGGGAAGCCTTTAATTTCTTCCTTTTGCCCGGCAGTAATCCGCTTAATACAGGTCAAGTTTCCAGCCCTGGTTGAGAATATCATTCCATTACACCCTCCCTTGGATATCGCTGCGCTTTATTATAAAAAAATGCTGATAGATAAAGGAGTTGACGAATCGGACATCGGTATTTTTTATGTAACTCCCTGTGCAGCCAAAATTGCTGCTGTGAAAAGCCCTGTTGGAAATGAGAAATCTCCCATCAATGGGGTAATCAATATGGATTTTATCTTTAATAAAGTATATACTAATATCCGCCGGGGAAATTTCCAACCCGGTCAGAATATTGATAAAGAACAACTCTCCCCCGAGGGGGTTTTGTGGAGCCTTACCAATGGTGAGATTGATAACATGGACGGTCGATGCCTGGCTATTGACGGCGTGCATAATGTGATCGATTTTCTGGAGAAAATTGAGAATGAGGAAATTAAGGATGTGGATTTTCTGGAATTGAGAGCCTGCGACGAAAGTTGTGCCGGCGGCGTATTAACGACCAAAAACAGGTTTCTGACTGTTGAACGATTGAAACAAAGGGCAAGTCATTACAAAAAAAGTCAACATGAGACTTTGCCTAAACAGATTATTAAATATCATCCCTTTTTGAAGCAGAATATTGGAATTGGTAAAGTTCGCCCGCGCTCCATGATGAAACTGGATGAAAATATGGCCGAAGCGATGAAGAAAATGCGACGGGTGAAGGAGATCATGAAATGCCTGCCGGGAGTGGATTGTGGTGCCTGCGGCGCCCCCACTTGCCAGGCCCTGGCCGAGGATATTGTTCAGGAAAGGGCTGTCATCAATCACTGTGTTTTTATCCAGAAAATCTTTGAAAAAAAGGGAATCCTTGAATGGGAACAATCCCATGATATTATGCAGGAGATCTGGGGCAAAGATAAGTTAAATCGAAAGTGTTAACACTAAATTATAGAATCATGAAAGTATCAGATATCGTTGAACAGTTTAATTTAAAAGTTCTTAGCGGAAAATCAGGGTTAGCAAGAGAAGTTAAAGGAGGGTATGTTTCAGATTTATTGAGCGATGTTATGGGTAATTCAAAAGAGGGACAGCTTTGGGTTACCTTACAAACCCATAAGAATGTGATGGCTATCGCATCCCTCAAAGATCTGGCAGCGGTAATTCTGGTAAAAGGCTTTAACCCTAACGAAGATACCGCAAAACAAAGTGAACTGGAGGGAGTCCCAATCCTGGGAACTACAGAAAATACCTTTGAAATAACCGGTAAAATTTTTCAGTACCTGAAAGAAAATGAAATTATTCAAGGCTGATTTACATACTCATACGGTACTCTCGCCCTGTGGCGATCTGGAAATGAGTCCTTTGAATATTATCTTAAAAGCTAAGGAAAAAGGGATTGATATTCTCGGGATAACCGATCATAACAGTACAAAAAACTGCAAAGTTCTCGAGGAGGTTGCCGAAGAATATGATCTGTTTATTTTAAAAGGGACAGAAGTAAATACCAGGGAAGAAGCTCACTGCCTTGCGTTCTTTGAAAGTGATGATGAATTGTCTGATTTTCAGCAATATATTGACGAACACTTGCCCAATATCAAAAATGATATCAAAAAGTTTGGTTATCAGGTGGTTGTGGATAAAGATGAGAATATTCTAGAACATGTTGACCGATTGTTGATCTCAGCGCTTGATGTAAGTATTGAACAAATTGAGAAAAAAGTCCATGAACTCCATGGAATCTTTATTCCTGCTCATATCGATCGCAGCAGGTATTCGATTATCAGCCAGCTGGGGTTTGTTCCTGGGGATTTAAATTTTGATGCCCTGGAGCTCTCAAAATTTGTTTCCGGCAATGATTTTGTTAGAAATAATGGTTACCTGGCAGATTATCCGTTGATTCAAAGCTCTGATGCACATTTTCTGGAGAATATTGGAGATTGTACCACTGGATTTTACCTGCAAAACCGATCTTTTGATGAGGTTAGGCAGGCATTTAAAAAAGAAAATAACAGAAAAATAATCCTTCATGAATAATCTTTCGATGCACATACTGGATATTGTACAGAATTCTATTTCTGGGGATGCTTCTGTTATTGAGCTAAAGATTGAAATTCAAACCGGGAAAAATAGTTTTGGAATCCGGATCAGAGATAATGGACGGGGCATGGACGAAGAAATGCTGAATCATGTTACAGATCCATATACCACCACCCGAACCAGCCGGAAGGTTGGTTTGGGTTTACCTTTATTAAAACATACAGCCGAACAGGCCGGTGGTTATCTGAAGGTGTATTCTGAAGTCAATGGTGGTACGGAAGTTTATGCTGTAATGCAGAATGATCATATCGACCGGCCCGACCTGGGGGATATTGCAGGGACCATCGTGTTGATTGCTGCAGCTAATCCCGGGATTGAAATCAGATATATTCATCAGGTAAATGAGAATCAATATATATTCGATACCCGCGAGATTAAGGAGGCATTGGAGGGTATGCCCATTCATAATCCGAAAATCCGCACCTATTTAAAAGAAATGATCCGGGAGAATATCAATGAGCTATATGTTGTGTAGCATTAAGGTTTTACAACATCTAATTTATAATGATTTTTAGTGTGATATACCATAATTTTACCAAATATTTACACAGTAAATTAACTATTTTAAAACTATAATTAACATGGCAAAAATCAAAACATTAGCAGATCTGAAAAAGATGAGAGAAGATTTGCAGTCAAAGGTAGACTTGAGGGAAAAAGCAGACAGCCCTGAAAGCTACGTACAGATTAAAGTTGGTATGGCTACCAGTGGCATTGCTTCCGGGGCAAAGGAAGTAATGGATTTTTTGATTGAAGCTTTAGAAAAAAGAAACATTGAAGCAGTGGTTAGTCAAACCGGCGATATGGGCTATTGTTTCGCCGAACCTACCATTGAGGTCCAGAAACCAGGGGAAGATCCCATTGTTTTTGGATATGTGGATATTAAAAAAGCGGATGAGATTATTGAGAAATACATTAAGCGTGGTGAACTTGTGGATGGTATTATTCCACAAAATTACCAGGTAATTGATGATAAAGACAATAAAAAAGCATAAGGAGGACAAAAAATGACAAAATATAAAATGCATCTGCTTGTATGTGGTGGTACTGGTTGTAGAGCTTCAGCAAGCGATTCTATTGTAGAAAGTTTAAAGCATGAACTTGAAAATAAGGGATTATCCGAAGAGGTTCAGGTAATCATGACCGGGTGTTTTGGTTTCTGTGAAAAAGGACCCATTGTGAAAGTCCTGCCTGATAATACCTTTTATGTTGAGGTAAAGCCCGAAGATGCAGCTGAACTTATCGAAGAGCATGTGATTAAGGGTCGCCAGGTAAAACGATTACTCTATCAGGATCCGGAAAAGAAACAATCCATCGCCGACTCAAAACATATGGATTTTTATAAAAAACAAATCCGTATTGCCTTGAGAAATTGCGGGTTTATTGATCCCGAAAATCTGGACGAATACATTGGACGCGATGGTTATATGGCGCTTGGAAAATGTATCAACGAAATGACTCCCCAGGATGTAATCAAGGAAATTAAAGAATCAGGTTTACGAGGACGGGGAGGAGGAGGATTCCCTACCGGATTAAAATGGGAGATTGCTTCAAAAAATGATGCCGACCAGAAATATGTGGTTTGTAATGCCGATGAGGGTGATCCCGGCGCATTTATGGACCGCTCAATCCTCGAAGGTGATCCTCATGCTGTATTGGAGGCCATGGCTATCTGCGGTTATGCAACCAATGCCACCAAAGGGTTAATTTATATTCGTGCCGAATACCCCCTGGCCATCAAACGGCTTAAGATTGCCATTGATCAGGCTCGTGAATATGGATTGTTGGGGAAAAATATTTTTGGCTCTGACTTTGACTTTGATGTGGAAATGCGATACGGTGCCGGAGCTTTTGTGTGTGGTGAAGAAACATCGTTAATCCACTCCATGGAAGGGCTACGTGGCGAACCAACCATTAAGCCTCCTTATCCAGCTGAAAAAGGATACCTGGGTAAACCCACGAATGTGAATAATGTGGAGACTTTTGCCAATGTTCCGGTAATTATTAACAAGGGTGCCAGCTGGTTTAATAAAATTGGTACAGAAAAGTCCAAAGGAACGAAAGTTTTTGCCCTGGCCGGAAAAATTAACAATGTAGGTTTAATTGAAGTTCCTATGGGAACGACCTTGCGTGAAGTGATTTTTGAAATTGGCGGCGGGATTAAAGACGGGAAGAAATTTAAGGCGGTACAAACCGGAGGACCCTCCGGAGGATGTTTGACCGATAAGCACCTGGATACACCCATTGATTTTGATAACCTGTTAGCTGCCGGGTCGATGATGGGGTCCGGAGGAATGATTGTAATGGATGAAGATGATTGTATGGTTTCGGTAGCCAAATTCTACCTTGATTTTACTGTGGAAGAATCATGCGGAAAATGCTCACCCTGTCGTATTGGAAATAAACGGTTATACGAACTGTTAGACCAGATTACCCAGGGAAAAGCAACCATGGATGATTTACAACGCCTACGAAATATGTGTGAAGTGATTAAGGATACATCGCTTTGCGGATTAGGGCAAACATCTCCCAACCCAATCCTATCCACGTTGGATAATTTCTGGGATGAATATGTGTCACATGTAAAAGATCATAAATGCCCTGCCGGACAATGTAAAGATCTGATGAAATACGTAATTATTGAAGAAAATTGCGTGGGATGTACGGCATGTGCCCGAGTTTGTCCTGTTGGTGCCATCAGTGGAGAGAAAAAGCAACCACACTATATTGATCCATCCATTTGTATCAAATGTGGTGCTTGTATTGAAAGATGTAAATTTGATGCAATCATTGTAAAATAATTAAACAGTTTAGGACGATGGAAAACGTAAAATTAACAATAGATAACAAGCAAATAGAGGTAGAAAAAGGGACTACCATCTATAAAGCTGCAAAACAATTAGGAATTGAGATCCCTGTACTCTGTTACATGAATCTTGAAGATCTTGGCATAGAGAATAAGCCGGGAGGTTGCCGTATTTGTGTGGTTGAAGTGGAAGGAAGAAAGAATCTTGCGCCTTCATGTTCAACCGAAGTTTGGGATGGTATGGTGGTGAATACCCACTCGATGCGTGTAATTAATGCTCGCCGGACCGTAATGGAGTTTATCCTTTCGGATCACCCCAAGGATTGTTTAACCTGTGCCAAGTCAGGAAACTGCGAACTGCAGGATATGGCTGTTAAGTTAGGAATCCGGGAGGTTCCCGGACAGGAATTTGCCGAAATGTCGGAATATAAAATTGATTTTTCTCCTTCATTAATCCGCGACCTCGACAAGTGTATCATGTGTCGTCGGTGCGAAATGATGTGTAACGAATTTCAGACCGTAGGTGCATTGTCGGCCTTTAACCGTGGATTTGAAGCTGCCGTAGGTCCTGCCTTCGAGATGGATATTGAACACTCACCCTGTACCTATTGCGGACAGTGTGTTGCTGTTTGTCCTACCGGGGCCTTAACCGAGAAGGACCATACCCGCGATGTAATCAATGCATTGGCCGATCCTGGAAAAACAGTAATTGTTCAAACTGCACCCGCAGTTCGAGCTGCTTTGGGCGAAGAGTTTGGACTGGAACCCGGTACCCGGGTAACCGGCGAAATGGTGGCTGCCTTACGCCGCCTGGGTTTTGATTATGTGTTCGATACCGACTTTGCTGCCGACCTGACCATCATGGAAGAGGGAACGGAGTTGTTGGACCGTTTAACCAAACACCTTAACGGCGACAAGAAGGTAAAATTACCTATTCTTACTTCATGCTGCCCTGCCTGGGTTCAGTTCTTTGAACACAACTTCCCGGAAATGAAAGATGTGCCTTCTTCGGCCCGTTCACCACAACAGATGTTTGGTGCCATTGCAAAAACCTATTTTGCCGATAAGATTAAGGTGAAGCGGGAGGACCTGGTGGTTGTTTCCATTATGCCTTGCCTGGCGAAGAAGTATGAAGCACAACGCGATGAGTTTAAAGTAGAGGGAAATCCTGATGTTGACTTCTCGATCTCTACCCGCGAATTAGCTCACCTGATTAAAGAAGCCAATCTTGATTTAAAAACACTGCCTAAAGAAGAGTTTGATAAACCCCTGGGTGAATCTACCGGAGCTGGTGTTATTTTTGGAGCTACAGGAGGCGTGATCGAAGCAGCTACGCGTACAGCCTACGAAGTACATACAGGTAAACAATTAGAGAATATTGACTTTAAACAGTTGCGTGGGCTGGAAGGAATACGAAAAGCTACCGTTGACTTTGAAGGTACTCCAATTAATATCGGTATTGCACACGGTTTAGGAAATGCCCGTAAACTACTCGAAGAGATTAAAGCCGGAAAATCAGAATTTCATGCCATTGAAATCATGTCTTGTCCGGGAGGGTGTATTGGTGGAGGAGGCCAGCCTCTGCACCATAGCGATTCAGGCATCCTTAAAGCCCGTATTAAAGCGATTTACGAAGAAGATGCTGACAAACCGATCCGTAAATCACACGAGAATCCGTATATTATTAAGTTATACGAAGAATTCCTGGGCAAACCAATGAGTGAAAAAGCACATCATTTATTACATACCTGCTATTTTGACAAAAGTCGTAAAGTCGAAATTAGTTAATGAGATAATTTAAACCTGGAGGAAAAATAAATGTCACATATAAAAGTAAAAATTAAAGAAAAGGACTTAAATACCATCAAAGAGATTTGTAAGTCTTTTAACAATGAACCCAGAGAGTTAATAAACGTGTTGCATAAAACACAGGAGCATTTTGGCTATCTGCCTGCCGAAGTTCAGGAGGTCGTTGCACAGGAACTAAATGTGCCGGTAGCAAAAGTGTATGGTGTAGTAACTTTTTATTCGTTCTTTACCATGCTGCCCAAGGGAAAATATCCCATTTCCATTTGCACAGGAACCGCCTGTTATGTTCGTGGTGCCGACAATGTGCTGCAGGAATTTAAACGACAGCTTGGCATTGAGGTAGGTGAAACCACGGAAGACGGCGAATTTTCGTTAAGCTGCCTGCGTTGCGTGGGAGCATGTGGTTTGGCTCCTGTGGTTTTAGTTGGCGATAAAACCTACGGCCGGGTTGCTCCCGATGGTGTGAAAGCAATCCTTGATGAATATAAAAAATAGTGCATTGGATAAAATTTTTGAGGTTGATAATTAAATTTGGTTAGGTTAATTATAGTTTAGGGTTATAGTTTAAATAGGATTCAAACCCATATATAAACAGTTTACTTTCAAAAATTATCCAATAACTGAAGCACCTCTCCCTGATAAGGGTTGAGGTGCTTTTTTATTTTTTTTGACTAACCACAGACTGTTGATTTTCGTTGATCTGTCGATGACTTCAGGGGGTGTTGAGCAATAGGGCTAAGTATTAGGTGATTATGGTCTTTACATTCATCTGTTTATTCCATAACTTGTATTCTTTTCATCCTAACCTAAACCTCCTGTGTTATGAAAAAAAATAAAATATTTCTTCTGCTTTCCGGATTATTCTTAAGTTACTCATTTTCTTTTGGACAGGATATTTCAAAGGATACGATACAGGCAACTGAATATATGGTTAAGGCTGATCATTTTAACTTAATCCGAAAAAGAGATAGTTCTGTATTCTATTATGATAAGGCTTCCTCCCTTTTTTTGAATAATTATATAAAATACAGAAATCCTCTGCTGCTAAACCGGTATATTCATTGTCAAAGTAATTATGCTTATGATTTAGCCATTTTGGGTAAGGTAGATAATGCCTGTAAAATCGTAGATACATTATTCACGTTAACCGAAAAATATCAGGTGCCACAGAAATTATTGGCAAAAGTTTATCTGGCAAAAGGTTTTTGTTATGATCAACGGGAGAATTTTCCTGAAGCGATTGATCTGTATGCAAAATCGTTAGAGTTATTTGAATCTACAGGAGATACGAACAATATTTATGTATGCAGGCTATATTCAAATGTTGCAATTGTTTTTAATGCCTACGGGATGTATGATGAGGCAATTGCCTTTGCTGAACTTGCCCTGCAAAAAGTGATTCAGCTCTTTGGTGAGGAAACTACGAACTCAGCTGCTCTCTATAATATTGCTGGAATTGTTTATGAATCTCTGAGTGAATATGAACGAGCAATGCATTATAAAAGGAAAGCATTGCAGATCTTTAAAAAAGTCGAAGGGGAGCAATCCATGGATGTTGCAGATGTGCTACTTAACCTTGGAGGGTTACATCAAAAAATGTTACACTATGATAAAGCCCTTGAATATTATAAGAACGCTTTAACGATTTACCTGGAGCTGGTAGGGAAGGATGATCTGAATATTGCCAATGTATACAATAACCTTGCAGTGGTTTATGAGAGCCAGGAACAATATAATCTTGCCCTGGAATACTACCTGTATGCCAAAGATTTATACCTTGAAATTTTAGGAGAAAACCATACGAAAGTTGCTCTTGTTTATAACAACCTGGGCGTTGTTTATGAATTAAAAGGCGACTATTCCCTGGCCAATGAATATTATCAGAAAGCCTTAACCATCCGGAAAAAAATACTGGGCAATAATCATCCTGATGTAGCGCTTACTTTAACTAACCTGGCTGTTCTTCAAATGATGTTGCATAATTATGATTCAGCCATTGAGTATCTTAACAACTCCCTGTCAGTGAAACAGAAGATATATGGGGATTCAGCTATAGCAATTACCCCGGAATTATTTAATTTAGGGAAAACCTACAAAGCCAAAGGAAAAATTGATAGTGCTTATATGTATTATGAGAAAACGCTCGAAATCAGAAAAAAGTTTTACGGGAGTAAACATCCGGGAATTGCATGGATTTATAGCAACCTGGGAGTGATCTCCTACGAAAAGGGTGATGTTGAACAGAGCCTTTCGGATTTTCAACATGCAATCATTGCTCTTGTTCCGCAATTCAATCTCAAAGATCCCTCTGAAATTCCTGCATTAAAATATGTAGAGAATAAAAAAGAGCTTTTAGTATTTTTAATGAATAAGATACAGGTCTTCTTCGATTCCAATGATTCAGAATATTATGATGACTTAAGTAAGCATATTCAGGTTTGTGACACCATTATAAACCAAATGCGACAAACCATGCATACTAAATCAGATAAGCTGGATTGGGGAGAAAGATCTGTTAATTTGTATTTATTGGCAACAGATTTTTATAGCATTTTGGCTGATGAAGCCAGTAACCCTTCCGATAAATATAATTATTTGAATGAGGCTTTTTTATTCGCCGAGAAATGTAAAGCCGCAGTTTTATTGGAAGCCCTTGCTAGCAGCGAAGCCAAAAGGTTTGCTCATATCCCCGATACTCTCCTTTTGATTGAAAATAATTTGAAATCAGAGATTGCATTCTATCAGAAGGAATTGCTGACAAACCAGGACAGTTTGAATAGATTGGAATGGAGAAAACGTCTGTTTGATAGGAAAAGGAATCTTGACAGCCTTGCAAAATTTTTTGAAACAAACTTTCAGGATTATTTTGAACTTCAGTACAGTTCAGGATTGGTTTCCTTAAAAGATTTTCAGAAATTACTTGATGATCATACTGTTGTGTTAAGTTATTTAACATTTGATAACCTGGTTCTGTTTTTTAATATATCAAAAGACTCCATAAATATTGAAGCTGCTCAATTTTCCAATCTATTGGAATATATAACCAGAGATTACCGAAACCGATTAAGCTTTGTATCCGGTTCTCACGCTGCAGCAAGCTATAAAAAACAGGCCCGGGAATTTTATCAGAAATTAATCCCTCAACATCTAGATCCCCACATCGAAAACCTGATCATTATCCCCGATGCAGAATTAAGCATGATCCCTTTTGAGACTTTTCTTACAGAGGAACCTGGAGACCAGGACTGGAACGAACTTGCCTATTTAATCAAAAAGTACAATATATCCTATTCTTATTCGGCTAACCTGTTTTATAAAACGTTGGGCAAAGAACCATCCGGGGAGATTGAGACTACTGAATTGAATGACTGGATAGCTTTTGCCCCGGTATTCGACGATTCCAACACGGCAGGATTAACCCTCAGGACAAGAGAGCTGCTTCGGGAGTTCGATTCGGAAATAATCGATTCGGTGGGAACCAGGGGGAGCTTAATCAATGGTGGTTATATTAGTTCATTGCCGGGAACAGAAAGCGAGGTAAAGTCGATTTTCTCTGAATTTGACGAAAAAGGAAAAAAAGCAGTGGTAC
>JAZBOG010000037.1:0-158303 GCA_036351015.1 Bacteroidales bacterium | reverse complement strand
GGCTGAGTCCTTTAAAATATGCAGAAAATTTTCTCAATGGGGCTAGCCCCATTGAGAAAAAAGAAATATCTTTGAAAAAGTCTACTTAAACCCTGTCCTAAAAAGGGGAAGCTTACACGATCATGGAGCTGGTTCCAAATTATATCACATTTTTGTAAATATAAATTATCAGATTACTAGTTAAACTATTTGTCACAATTTGATATGTTAAGAATAAATTCTATACACATTATTACAAAAATTAAAATTAAAAGAATTAAAATATATTTCAAATGTATAAACTGATAATTATAAGTATCTCATGAAATTAACTGGTCTTGTTCCTCTATATAAAAGCTTACGAAATAACGATTACACTTACTGTATATTTAGTTATGTGAAAAACTCCATTAAGTTTGATGTATTTTTTGATATTGGATATTCACCTTTTAGAATAGGTTTTTTGGTCTTAAATAGTGATTTTCAACTTTGGTTGGATATTAGACTTGGCTTTTATATCAATACAAAGTTAAATAAAAAAGACTTTTATAAACTAATTGATATATTGGGAATAAATTCTGATCCAGATAATCCATTTTCAACAACTCTTTTTTTTGAAGAATTTAACAACAAAATACCACCTAAATTTAAGGATATTGCTCATAAAGAAAGAGCGATGATAATTTCACGAATAAAAGATATTGAGGAAGAAGATAAAATTTATTACAAAGGATTAATTGATTGGGAAAAATCTGAGAATGGTAACCGACGTTGTGAGAATCTTGAAAAAACACGACTTTTATATCCCAAACTATATTATCAAATTAAGGATAAGAATATTAGTGTAAGGTATACTTCGAATAAAGAAGAAGCAAGGGAAATTTAAACTTTTTGGCGGCGAAGCCGCTAATGTGTTTAAATGTGCGGTTGGAAAAATAACAACTGCAACCGTTAGGTTGCAAAGCACGTTGGAATATTATTTTTTTTCTTATCATTAATAACCAAACCAATCTTAAATAAATTTACCGTCAAACTGCTAAGAATAGAATTAATACTTTCATTGTCAGAATGAGATAAGATTTCTTACTTGCATAAACTGTCAAACAGTTAAAAATAACTCTTGATTTACGAACTTGAAAAGATGAAAAGCAGTTTACCTTTTTGAAAAAATCGCCTTACTTATAATAAGAGCGTAAACGTAGTTCCGTTCTGCGAACGTAGAGATTTAAAAATAGAGATAAAGTAATTAGCCACTGGAAGTGAGCTAATTATTCTTTAACTGTCTTGCAGGTAGCAAAGCTATTTTTTAATATCGAGAGTTCAAAGAACGACTCCAAATTACTTTTGACGCATAGTTAGTGTTAAAGATACGGGGATAGGAATTTCACAGGAAGAACAATCAAAGGTTTTTGAAGCTTTCAGACAAGTTGAATTAGGAGAAACCAGAAATTATGGAGGTAATGGAATTGGATTATCTTTGGTTAAATTTAATATAGAGAGTCTTGGAGGCAGAGTTAGGTTGAGCTCAGAATTGAACAAGGGAACCAATATAATATTAAACATACCCATAAAGACGCTGAAAAAGAAGAAGCCACATAAAAAAATGATTGTTAGGAGCAATGTTAATTGGAGAAATAAAACTATACTTATAGTAGAAGATGATTGGGCTAATTATTTATATTTGAAAGAAGTTGTATCAGAACTGGGCGCTAAGATGTTATATGCAAGAAATGGAGTTGAGGCTGTAGAGTTTTGTAAAAAAGAAGAAGAAATTAACATGATATTGATGGATATTAAAATGCCGGAGATGAATGGTTATGAAGCGACAATGCAAATCAAAAAGATAAAACCCAATTTACCGATTATTGCACAATCTGCTTACGCTTTACAAAATGAGATTTATAAGTATAATGATGTCTTTGATGGTTATATTACAAAACCTATAAATATTGATACTTTAAAAGAAGAACTTGAAAAGCATTTTGTAATTTAAAACACATTCTGTTTTTTTGTTTTCACAATATTAGCAGAATATTATGTGATTTATACATTCCTAAAATTATTTTATATATTATTTTGGTGTTAATTCTATGACAATGAGGATACTAGCGTAACAATCATAGCCTAATGAAGTATTTGGAATTTAAACCTGTTAAACCACTTTTAAATTAGATACAACTTATTTGGATTCTTGAATCAGAAATAACAAAGATATTTACCAACGAGAGAAAATTTTATCGGATGGAATTGTTGAAGTAGTGTTTCATTATAAAAGACCCTTTATAACTTATTTAGCAGATGGAAGTAAATTTATTCAATTGGAAGGATTTGCAATCTCACAAATGAGAAAATTAATAGAAATTGAATCTAATGGTCAAATAGGATTTATTTCAATTAGATTTTATCCTTGAGGTGTTTATAATTTTTTAATGAACCGATAATTTTTTTTCTGGACAATACAATCGATTTAAATAAAATTTGACCCGATGATTATAAAAGAATAATTAGTCAATTAAAACAATCAAAAAATGAAAATGAGAAAGTTGAATTGATTCAAAGTTTCCTCAATGGCATGTTTTTAAGATATAATATAGATTCTAAAATAGTTGATGAAACAATAAAGTCGATAAGGAAAACAAAGGAACTTTTATCTATTAAGAGCTTTTTGAGGAAACGGGATTTTCATATAAACAACTTGAGCGACAATTTCTTTCAACCATTATAAGGACAATAAATTATTGCGTTTTTAGATTTTGTATTTGTATATAGTAAAACAGGGAGAAAATTTCTGTCTCAATTCCTATTTTTAAAATAGGAAGTTGTAAAGTAATATAAATCTATAAATTAATAATATTTTACAGTATTAATTTTAATATTGCTTAATCTTTTTTAGTTTACTTTATTTTGGAAATATGATAATTTTAAAGGAATATAAAGGTAGAGTTCCAGCCTGTGGAGTATTTTGTGGTGGTTGCCCAACTTATATTCGACAGAAGAAACTATGTCCTGGAGCAGAAATAAATTATGAAAGAAGTGAAAAAAGTAAAACCTTTCATTTATATTGTAAAGAAAAATAATACATTGCTATCAATGTGATGATTTTCCATGTAAAAAGTTTAAAGACTTTTCCAAACGTAAGGAGAAATATGGGCGGAGTTTCTTGCACAATCAGAAATTAATAAAGAAGAATGGAGTACAAGCATTTTTAGATTTATTTAATTAAATGGTTGAGTCTGATAAAAAAGCATAAATGTTATGTTAACCAGAAGTGCTACAAATGAAACAAATAATGATGATGGGTTTGTAGTAATTTTGAATGGATTCAAGGAGCATGCGCTCAGTGACTTACCCAAACCTATTCTTTTCCACATTTAATGTGCCATCTCCAAATGAGGAAGCTATTTTATACAAATTCTTCTATTATTTGTGATCTCTTAGACAAATTAATTATTATTAGACTAATAAAATTTGCTGAAGGGCTTTAATAAAAGCTTAACGTTTTATATTGTATTGAAAATGACTCAGTGTCATTTTCTGTCATGTCAGGGCGTCATTTCATATTTTTCATTTATACCTTATATTATATGTGGCAAATTCTTTGTGATATATTAACTGAATTAGGTTAATATAATAGAGCTTTGATAATGTAATGGATATGAATGATGGTAATTTGGTAATTTCTAGGTTTCAGCGTAGTTTCAGCCAAAAACAAACACCTTGCTAGGTTGCTTTACTCGCAAGGCGTTTGTGATTTTGATTGTGACCCAGGGAGGACTCGAACCCCCAACCCTCAGGGCCGAAACCTGATGTTCTATCCATTGAACTACTGAGCCGTTGCGATTGCAAATTTATAAATAATTCTATGAATAGAAATATTTTTTCAGGAACATTTCACGAATAATGTTTTTTTTATTTCTTAAACTCTGATTACTAATAATTGATAAATTTTTCTAATTTCGCAGATTGTATAATATTTCATTCAAAAGAAGCACAATCATGGATTATAATTTCAGGGCATTAGAAGAAAAATGGCAAAAATTCTGGGAAGAGAATAACACCTTTCATTGCGAAACCGATCCGCAAAAACCAAAATATTATGTACTCGACATGTTCCCTTATCCTTCAGGAGCAGGGTTGCATGTGGGGCACCCTTTAGGATATATAGCATCAGACATCTACTCCCGTTATAAACGGCTAAATGGTTTTAATGTGTTGCACCCCATGGGATACGATGCTTATGGTTTGCCCGCAGAGCAGTATGCAATCCAAACCGGGCAGCATCCTGCGATCACTACCGATAAGAATATCAAGCGCTATAAAGAGCAGTTAATGAAAATAGGATTTTCGTACGACTGGGACCGGGAAATACGTACCTGCGACCCGGGTTACTACAAATGGACCCAATGGGTGTTTATCGAAATGTTTGAGCACTGGTTCAATAATAAAACAAAAAAGGCTGAGCCTATTGAAAAACTGATCAATATTTTTGTTCAGGAAGGAAATAAAAATGTTAATGCTTCAACGGACCAGGAAGAAATTTTTACAGCAGGGGAGTGGAACAGCATGTCGGAAAAAGAACAGCAAACGGTATTACTTAACTATCGGCTGGCCTACCTTGCCGACACCCTTGTAAACTGGTGTCCTGCCCTGGGAACGGTTCTGGCTAACGATGAGGTAAAGGAGGGATTTTCCGTACGCGGAGGACACCCCGTGGTCCAGAAAAAGATGAAACAGTGGTCGTTGCGCATATCCGCTTATGCCGAACGGTTATTAAATGATTTGGAAAACCTGGAGTGGTCCGACTCCTTAAAGGAGATCCAGCGAAACTGGATTGGCCGATCCGAAGGAGCTGATATTGATTTTAAAATCAAGGATCATGATTCGGTGATTACCGTATTTACTACCCGTCCGGATACCAGCTGGGGAGTTACCTTTATGGTGTTGGCTCCCGAGAGCGAACTGGTACAGCAGGTGACAACCCCTGAACATGAAAGTGAAGTAAAAAAATATATCGAAGCCACGAAGAAACGATCCGAACGTGACCGCCTGGCCGATGCCAAATCGGTGAGCGGCCAGTTTACAGGAGGCTATGCCATCAATCCACTGACCAACCAGGAGATTCCTATTTATATCAGCGACTATGTGTTGATGGGTTATGGTACCGGGGCGATCATGGCTGTTCCGGGGCATGACAGCCGCGATTTTAAATTTGCCCGCCATTTTGACCTTCCGGTCATCCAGGTGGTGGTTCATCAGGATGAAGAACCCTCCGATCCTGAAACATGGGATGACTCCTACGATTCAAAAGAAGGGAAAATAATCAATTCAGGGTTTATCAATGGACTGGATGTTTCTGAGGCCATAGAAAAAACGATTCAATACCTTGAAGAAAAAGGAATCGGTCAAAGAAAAGTAAACTATCGTTTACGGGATGCTATTTTTAGCCGTCAGCGGTACTGGGGAGAACCTTTCCCGATCTATTTCAGGGAGGGAATTCCTTATCCTCTGGCTAAAGATAAATTGCCGTTGGAGTTACCTGAAGTGGATGCTTACCTGCCTACAGAAAAAGGGGAGCCGCCACTGGCACGTGCTAAAAACTGGGAAACCCCCCAGGGATATCCTTTTGAGTATAGCACGATGCCCGGCTTTGCCGGATCTTCAGCCTATTACCTGAGGTATATGGATCCGGAAAATGATGAGGCCCTGGTTTCCAAAGAAGCCAACGAATACTGGCAGGATGTGGATCTTTATATCGGAGGAACAGAACATGCCACAGGGCACCTGATCTATTCGAGATACTGGAATAAATTCTTATACGATATCGGATGGGTTTGTAAAGATGAGCCTTTTAAGAAACTCATCAACCAGGGAATGATCCAGGGACGGTCGAACTTTGTATATCGTATCCAGGGGACCAATACCTTTGTTTCCTATAATCTGAGGAAAGAGTATGATGTTACACCCATCCATGTTGATGTAAATATCGTCGACAATGATATTTTGGATATCGAGGCGTTTAAGAAATGGAATCCGGAGTATAAGAATGCCAAATTTATTCTCGAGGAGGGAAAATACATTTGTGGATATGCCGTGGAGAAAATGTCCAAATCATTGTATAATGTGGTTAATCCTGATGATGTTATTGAACAGTACGGTGCCGACACCTTAAGAATGTATGAAATGTTTTTAGGTCCCCTGGAGATGTCGAAGCCCTGGGATACCAACGGGATTGACGGCGTACATAAATTCCTGCGTAAATTCTGGAGATTATTTTTTGACCAGCAGAACAATTTTAATGTATCCGATGCTGAAGCTTCTGAGGATGAATTAAAAGTATTGCATAAAACCATTAAAAAAGTACATGACGATATTGAACGCTTCTCGTTTAATACCTCGGTGAGTGCTTTTATGATCTGTGTAAATGAGCTTACTGATCTTAAATGCAATAAACAGCAGATACTGGAACCCTTGCTAATCCTGTTGTCTCCGTTTGCTCCCCATATTACCGAAGAGTTGTGGAGCCTGCTGGGAAACAACGAAAGTATTGCTTATGCAAGGTTTCCAAAATTTGAAGAAAAGTATTTAATCGAAAGTTCTATTGAATATCCTGTATCTTTTAACGGGAAAATGCGTTTTAAGATAAAGTTGCCGGTTGATATTCAGGCTAAAGAAGCCGAAGAAATCGTGTTGAAGCATGAGCAGGCTCAAAAATGGCTGGATGGAAAATCTCCCAAAAAAGTAATTTTTGTGCCCAAAAAGATTATAAATGTTGTTATTTAATCATTATTATCTACCAATCCATGAATAAAAAAGTATTATTAAATGTAAAGGCTTATGCGATTATTACCATCGGCCTTTTTATTAATGCTTTGGGGTGGACCGCCTTTTTAATCCCGGCAGAAATTACCGGCGGGGGAATTACCGGTGTGGCTACCCTTATTTTTTATGCTTCCGGTTTTCCTGTTGGGATTTCGTATTTAATGATCAATGCCTTGTTGATTATTGCCAGTTTAAAGGTCCTGGGCAGAGGTTTTGGAATCAAAACCATTTTTGCTACGGTAACCCTCACGATCTTTCTTTCTGTATTGCAGGGAATTATTAAGGAGCCTATCGTGAATGAAAATTTTATGTCTACGGTCATTGGAGGGATTCTTGCCGGTGCAGGTGTTGGAATCGTGTTCAGCCAGGGTGGAAGTACCGGGGGGACCGATATCATCGCCATGATGATTAATAAGTACCGTAACATTAGTCCGGGCAAGGTAATCCTTTATGCCGATGTACTCATCATTTCATCATCGTTTCTTATTTTCCGGTCGCTGGAAAAAATTGTTTACGGATATGTGACCATGGCTGTTACCGCTTATGTGATCGACATGGTCCTGACGGGAGCCAAACGAACCGTACAAATGTTTATTTTCTCCAGGGAGTATGAAAAAATTGCCGAACGGGTAGCAACGGAAATGAATCGAGGAATTACTTTGCTCAACGGACAGGGGTGGTACACCAAAAGAGAATCAAAAGTATTAATGGTTTTGGTTAAAAAGCAAGAATCCTATAATTTATTACGTATGGTAAAAGAAATTGATCCCGATGCTTTTATCTCGGTAAATAATGTTATGGGAGTATACGGATTGGGTTTTGATCAGATTAAGGCCTGATTGTTTGAAATTAAATAAATTATTCTTATTTTTCCTGCAAATACCTAGTTTTATGGCTGTTAAAAAAATATCTATTGCCGGCATCGGAATTTTTATTATTGTTTTACTAAGCATCTTTAAACCCTCCGAAAGTAGTATTATTCGGCGCAACACGAATATTTATGCAGTGGGTATTGATCATCATATCATTTATCAGGATATCCAAAAAGAGTACGGCATTACCATTGACTCTTTTCGCATTACGCACGGACGAATCAAACGAAATGATCACCTGGCCCGGCTATTAACCCAGACTGAACTGGAATACGATAATATTAACAAGGCGATAAATAGCGCTGCAACTGTTTTTGATATTCGGAGAATTAAAGCAGGAAATCAATACCGTTTATATTATACCAAAGACAGCAGCAATACCTTAAAGTACTTTGTTTATCAGCACAGCCCTACCGAGTATCTGAAAATTGATTTCAATAAGGATCCTTTGGCCGTTCGGGGGACAAAAGAAATTGTTCCGATACGGAAAACCTGTTCGGGAACCATCTCCAATTCATTATGGAGTACTATGATTGATAATAACATTGACCCCATGATGGCGATCCGTTTGTCTGAAATTTATGCATGGACCGTTGACTTTTTTGGACTGGAAGAGGGCGATCAGTTTAAAGTACTCTATGACGAACAGTATGTGGATAGTATTCCTGTCGGCATCGGACAGATTCATGCTGTAAGCTTTACCCATAAAGGGGAAGAGTTGATGGCTTATGCCTTTGAACAGGAGGGGCAAATGAGTTATTTTGATGAAACCGGAAAGAGTCTGCGGCGTCAGTTTTTGAAAGCACCACTTCGTTTTTCCCGCATAAGTTCCGGCTATTCAAATAGCCGTTTTCATCCGATTCTCAAAATTTACAGACCTCATCGCGGGGTAGATTATGCTGCTCCGGGCGGAACCCCGATCTACAGTATAGGCGATGGCACCGTGATCCGCAAAGGCTATACCAAATCAGCGGGATATTATATTAAAATCAGGCACAATAGTGTCTATACCTCGGGCTATAATCACTTATCGCGATACCCCAAAGGAATTAAAGTGGGCCAGCGGGTAAACCAGGGGCAGGTTATTGGTTATGTTGGGAGCACCGGGTATGCAACCGGACCTCATCTTGACTTCAGGGTATGGAAAAACGGGCACCCCATTAACCCGCTCACCATTGAAGCTCCACCGGTAGAACCTGTAAAAGAAGAATATCTGACCAGCTTTAGAGCTTCAATAGATACTTTAAACCAAAAATTGTTCTCCATAAATTAATCAGGCTTATTATTTTTTGCTTAAGTCCGGAAAAGCACATTCCCGAATGCATCATTAGGGTAGTCTTTTTTATGGGCATGGTTAAATTTAAATATTTGTTTTAAACGCTTGTTTAAAACAAATGTTTTATCTATATTGCATTTATTATAAAAGGATTGTCATGATCGCTAAACAGCCTACCAAGGATAAGATTATCCATACCGCCACCCGGTTATTCCTTGAGAAAGGATACGACCGCACCAGTGTGCGTGATATTGCCACGAAAGCAAAGATTAATGTTTCCTTAATGAACTATTATTTTCGGAGTAAAGAGATGCTGTTCGAAACCATCATTGATTTATTAATTGGAAAAGCTTCTATATCCTTAAAAGAGATCTTAAATGCACCCCTGGACCTGGAACAAAAAATTGAAAAATATATTTCCCGGTACATCGATATTCTGATCGAGAATCCCTTATTAATATCCTTTATTTTAGCTGTATTGAGTCATAATCCCGAAAAGCTGACCCGGTTAAAAGTGGCCGATCATTTATATAACACGGAAGTGTTTTCCAACCAGTTAATGGAGGAGGCCAGGAAAGGAACTATCCGTGAAGTGAACCCCGAACAGCTCTATGTCAATATTCTGTCGCTTATAGCCTTTCCATTTGCCATAAAAGACATGATTAACTACAGGAATAATTATACTAACCAGGATTTTGTTCAGTTTATTCAGCATCGTAAAAGGATTATCTATGAGATGATTATCAGTTACCTGAAACCTAACCAAAATTAATATACTATGAAAAATCTACATGTAAAACAACGCTTACAAATTATTCTTTGGGTAATTCCCTTAGGATTTTTATTTTCCTGTTCGCCTGAGTATATTCCCAACATGGCCAATTCGCCCATGTTTACCGAACGGGGAGAGTTGCAGGCAACCATTGCCACCGGAACCAGTAATTTTGATGCCCAAACCGCTTATGCCATTACCGATCATATCGGGATCATGGTTAACGGATCCTATGGCAACGAAACCAATGATACCACCGACGACTATCATAAGCATGCCTTTATTGAGGGGGGGGATAGGGTATTATGAAAAGATCGGCGAAAATGCCCGGTATGAAATCTATGGAGGATATGGTTTTGGTAAAACCGAAGGATTTTATGAAACATCGACTTTTGATTCGGAGGTTACCGATGCGGATATGCAACGAATTTTTGTTCAGCCGGGTATAGGTGTTGCCACGGGGATTTTCGACGGGAGTTTTTCTCCACGGTTTGTTTTGGTTAAAATGACACCCAATGGAGATACTTTTGAAACGGGAGGGTACAATACCTTTTTTGAACCGGTGATCACCTCGAAAATTGGCTATAAATGGGTGAAATTTGTGGTTCAGTTTGGGTTTTCTGTTCCCATTGGCAACGACGACCTGCATTTCGATTACCAGCCCTTTATCGTGAACTTTGGCCTTAACTTTAGTATTGGTCGGAATTACGACGATTTATAGTTCTAAAGCGATCTTTTCGATGATTTCAGGAAAGTGCTCGTACTCCAGTTCGTGCACTTTCTTTGCAAGGGTCTCGGGGGTATCCGTTTGATCTACTTTACATTTGGCCTGGAAAATAATATCCCCCCGGTCGTATTCCTGGTTTACATAATGAATAGTTATTCCGGTTTCTTTTTCATGATTATCAATGACCGCCTGATGAACATTCATTCCATACATCCCTTTCCCGCCATATTTGGGAAGCAGTGCAGGGTGGATGTTAATGATCTTGTGGGGGTAATGTTGTATGAGTTCTTCCGGAATAAGCCATAAAAAACCAGCCAGAACAATCAGGTCGATGTTGTTTTGTTGCAAAATCCGCAGAACATTTGAAGTCTGGTAAAATTCCGTTCGGGAAAAAATATAGGATTTAATATTGTGATTTTTAGCTCTTTGAACAACGTAGGCATTTTTATTGTTCGAAAAAATAGATGAGATTTGGATTTTTTTATTTTCTTTGAAATAATTGATCAGGTTTTCTGCATTGGTTCCTGAACCTGATGCAAATATGGCTATATTGCTCATAATGTTTGTGTTGTGTTTGGTGCTAATGGTTTTTTGTTCTTCGAAATAGTAAAAATTAATGCAAAAATGGCTTTAAAAAACCAAAAAAGATTATTTTTGCATCAAAAAATAAAGAAATATTTTTGATTTCTCATAGTTAATTATATTTCTTTGCACTGTTAAAATTAAACTTAATTATTAATTAAAACTTAAAGTTATGTCTGATATTGCATCAAGAGTAAAAGCGATTATCGTTGATAAGTTAGGAGTTGATGAAAATGAAGTTACACCTGAAGCTAGTTTTACCAATGATTTGGGTGCGGATTCCCTTGACACTGTTGAGTTGATAATGGAATTTGAAAAAGAATTTAATATTTCAATTCCTGATGATCAAGCAGAGAATATCAGTACTGTTGGTGATGCTACCAAATACATTGAAGAGCACGCTAAGTAATTGTTAATATTTCTTAAATCTTGTTTTAAATTTTTATGCTATGGAGTTTAGACGTGTAGTAATTACGGGCCTTGGAGCAATTACACCTATTGGCAATACGATTGAAGATTATTGGAATAATTTAATCAATGGAGTAAGCGGCTCCGACCTGATTACTCATTTCGATGCATCGAAATTTAAAACAAGATTTGCTTGTGAAGTAAAGGATTTTGATCCCAAGGATCATTTTGATCGGAAAGAGGTTCGAAAACTGGATCTTTTTGCCCAGTATGCATTGTTTGTGGCTGACCAGGCCATCAAAGATTCGGGTGTAGATCTCGAAAAACTAAATCATGATCGGACAGGAGTAATTTGGGGTTCTGGTATCGGTGGAATCAATACTTTCCTCGACGAGGTTCGGAACTTTGTTCAGGGGGATGGAACTCCCCGGTTTAGCCCTTTCTTTATTCCCAAGATGATCTCTGATATTGCCTCCGGACATATTTCCATGAAATATAATCTGCGGGGCCCTAACTTTACCACCGTTTCAGCCTGTGCATCATCCACTAATGCGATGATCGATGCCCTGAATTATATTCGTTTAGGCAAGGCCGATATGTTTATTACCGGTGGCTCAGAAGCTTCGGTTAACGAAGCCGGAATGGGTGGTTTTAGTTCGATGCAGGCCATCTCGTCTAAAAACGACGAATACAAAACAGCATCAAGGCCTTTCTGTAATACCCGCGACGGATTTGTCATGGGTGAGGGAGGTGCTGCCTTGATTTTTGAAGAACTGGAGCATGCTAAAAAGCGTGGGGCAAAGATTTATGCCGAAGTAAAAGGGGGAGGGCTCTCTGCCGATGCGCATCATCTTACTGCACCACACCCCGAAGGATTAGGTGCGATGAATGTAATGAAGAATGCATTGCTGGATGCACAAATGAATGCTGATGAAATTGATTATATCAATGTTCATGGTACTGCAACCCCTCTGGGCGATATTGCCGAACTGAAAGGTATTCGGGAGATTTTTGGTGAACAGGCTTTTAAAATGAATATCAGTTCAACCAAGTCGATGACCGGCCACTTGCTGGGAGCTGCAGGGGCTGTTGAAGTGATGGCTGCCCTCTGTGCTATCAATAAAAACATTGTTCCGCCAACCATCAACCATCAGGAACAGGATCCCAACATTGACCCCAACTTTAATTTAACATTACATCAGGCCCAGGAACGGGAAGTTCGTGCAGCCTTAAGTAATACCTTCGGGTTTGGGGGACATAATGCATCCGTGATTATCAGCAAATTTACCGAATAAAAGAAATTGGTACTTACGTATATCCCTCCATTAAAATATTATTTCTCGAGAGATAAACAGTTTTATAGGATTATCCGCTTTTTAACAGGGATGTACCCTGTTAATCTAAAGGTATACAAAATTGCCTTTACCCATAAATCGGCTTCTATCCTTTCCGATACACACCAGTTTATCAATAACGAGCGACTTGAGTTTTTGGGGGATGCTATTCTTGCAGCTGTTATTGCCGATTACCTGTTTTCCAGTTTTCCCTACAAAAAAGAGGGTTTTTTAACCAAATTACGATCCAGGATTGTCAGCCGTGAACAGCTGAATGAAATCGCCCTGAATCTTGGCCTGCAATATCATATTGTTGCACAAGCCCGCATGAATGGTACTAAAAATATCTATGGCAATGCCCTGGAAGCATTTATCGGGGCTGTTTATATTGACAAGGGATATCGTAAAACCAAGCGATTTATTCTGGAAAAAATTATCCGGGGAAATATTGATCTTTATGAGTTGAGTAACAATGACCCGGATTATAAAAGCCAAATCATTGAATGGGCCCAAAAAAATAAACAACATGTTAAGTTTATTGATGAGGAGATCGAAAGTACTGAAAGTACCCTCCAGTTTTTTACTTCCACCATTAAGGTGGATGATGAAGTGTTGGGTACCGGAAAAGGCTCCTCCAAAAAAGAAGCCCAGCAACATGCTTCTCATATGGCTTTAGATAAAATTTACCACCTCTCGCTCTAATTCGTTAAAATACCATCCTTTTATTCTTTTTCTAAAAATATTTTCTATATTCGTTGGGATTTATTTATGATGAAACCGAAACGTAGAGTACATAAATTATCTTTGGATGACTCCGGCAACTTTTACCTGATCGGGATTGCTTCGCACGAAAACGATTATCGAATCAGCTGGGCGATGAATCATTCGCTAAACTGGAATCTTGCAAAAACGGATGATTTCAGAATTAATCATCCCAAACTAAAGGTGGAAGTTAATTACTCGAGGTATCATTTTTCAGATGCAGAGGGTTTAAATTTTGATCTTATTTCCAATAAATCTGAAAAAGGATTTCTTTTGCCTGAGTATAAAAATATCGATTATATTTTAAAAGTTTCCGGGGAAGATGAGTTTCATCGGATCGCTGATTTGATCCGACAGATGAAAAAAATTAATATTGTTATCACGGCATTTGCCATAGAAAATTTAACCGGTAAAATGCACAGCATGTTTACTTTCTAAAAAAAGAAAAGAGAGAAATTATTCTCTCTTCCCTAACCCTAAAATTTAATCTATAAAACAATTACTTACATTCTTCCTGTTCATTGTCAATAACAAAAGTAAGGCAAACATTGGTTAAGTTATTTAAACCTATGTTAAATAATGTTAAATAATTCATTTCTAAGACTTCAAGCAGTTATATTTGCATTGTTATGCAAAAAAGAACCCTTTGGATGATTACGGTGGTATTGTCCACAACACTTATTGGTTTGATCTTTGTCCAGGTATACTGGATCAGAAATGCCATTGATATTAAACAGGAGCAGTTTAAGCAGCTGGTAGCCAGCGGGCTGGAAAATATTGTGAAAGAGATTGAGAACCGGGAGATGGTTTATCAGGTAGTCAATGAAATTGAACCTTACCAGGATATATCCATTTCGGGAAGCCCCTCGTTAAACTATCGTTTAAACGAGATCAATCAGCGAACCTTTAGCTTGTCGACCACAGATAAGGAAAAAGAAATTTTTGTTTTTCGGAATACCGATTCGTTGAGTATCAGCAAACAACTTCAGGCTTTAAGCTCACAAAAGATGCAGTTTAATAATATTACGAGTATGCAGTTTAGTGACTTAAAAAAGACACAGGCCCTGGGAAAACTGCAAATAACTGCCGATTTTACCGAGAAATTGAATAACCGGACTGTTTTTGTAGAGAATATTGTTAATAAGTTGATCCAGATAGATGTTGACTTAAAAGACCGGATAGATCAAGAAACGGTTGAAAAAATTATTCAATCCACCTTCCGGCATCTTGGAGTAGACATTCCTTTTGAATACGCGATTACCCGGAATGATGAAAAAATTGTTTACCAGTCGGAAAATTATAGCGGGAAGGTTGATGTGGAGAAATTTTCGGGCCGGTTATTTCCTAACGATGTTTTTGCCAAAAATAATTTCCTCACCATCTATTTCCCCGATGAAAAAACGTTTATTTTTAAGTCTACGGGATTTATGGCTTTCTCTTCCATTTTCCTTACCCTGGTTATTATCCTTGGGTTTTCGTTATCCATTCACATTATGTTTAAACAAAAACGGTTGTCGAAGATTAAAAACGATTTTGTGAATAATATGACCCACGAGTTGAAAACTCCGATTTCGACCATTTCTCTTGCATCGCAAATGCTTAAGGATAAAAGTATCCCCATAGAAATTAAAAACATGGAGTATATTTCAAATATTATTGACGATGAAAGTAAGCGCTTAAGTTACCAGGTGGAGAAAGTTTTAAAAACCGCTTTATTTGACCAGGGACAAATCAAGCTAAAAAGGAAGGAGCTGGATATCCATCATATTATTGAAAATGTAGTCAACAATTTTGAAATTCAGGTTAAAAATCGTAACGGAAAGATTATTGAAGAGCTTCAGGCCAAAGACCCGATTTTTTGGGTGGATGAGGTACACTTTACAAATATTATTTTTAACTTGCTCGATAATGCCGTAAAATATAGCAATGGGGCCCCTGAAATAACCATATCCACCCGGAATACCCGGGAAGGGGTGCAGCTTTTGATTGCCGACCGCGGGATTGGAATAAAAAAACAGGATCAAAAAAAGGTGTTTGATCAGTTTTATAGAGTATCTACCGGGAATGTGCATGATGTTAAAGGATTTGGTTTAGGATTAAGCTATGTAAAAAAAATTGTTGAAGAACATGGCGGTTTGATTGAACTGGAATCGGAATGGAAAAAAGGAACAACATTTAAAATATTTATCCCAAATAATCATATAAACAATGGATGATAAAAACATTAAAATTTTATTAGCCGAAGATGATGAAAATCTTGGTACCTTATTAAGAGAATATTTGCATGCCAAAGGGTTTAAAACCGATCTGTATGTTAATGGTGAACTGGCCCTTGAAGGGTTTAAAAAACAAACTTACAACCTGTGTATTTTAGATATCATGATGCCTAAAATGGACGGTTTTACCCTGGCCAGGGAAATCCGAAAGATAAATGCAGCGATCCCGTTTATTTTCCTTACGGCAAAATCACTGAAAGAAGATGTTATTCAAGGATTTTCGCTGGGTGCCGATGATTATATGAC
Organism: Bacteroidales bacterium; assembly: GCA_036351015.1. Taxonomy (GTDB): domain Bacteria; phylum Bacteroidota; class Bacteroidia; order Bacteroidales; family UBA12077; genus UBA12077. Next base: position 142,250 of record JAZBOG010000037.1, on the reverse strand, counting down.
CAAACCCTTTAGCATGGAAGAGCTGCTCTTCCGGATAAAAGCAATTCTGCGCCGTATCGATAACCATACCATTTCTGAGCAACATGAGAAATATCCCATTGGCGATTATGTGTTTGATTCCCAAAAGCAAATCCTTCAGTATGGGGATAAAACCCAGAAACTGACAACCAAAGAGTCCGAATTGCTCAAGTTGTTGTGTAATAATATGAATAACGTGCTGGAACGGAATTTTGCCTTAAAAACCATATGGCAGGAAGATAGTTATTTTAACGCCCGCAGCATGGATGTTTATATAACAAAGCTGAGAAAATACCTGAAGGATGATCCCTCGGTACAAATTTTGAATATTCATGGTAAAGGATATAAGCTCATTGTGTAAGGCGCTAAACTACAGATAGTTATGATTAATGAACAAAAAAAAGAAGTCAGAGGACAGATCAGGGAAATAAAAAAAAGATATCTACCCGAACAAAAAAAGGCTAAATCCGAATCTATTTTTCACCAGGTTGAGCAGATGAAGGAACTTCAGGAGGCACAAACGATTATGGCCTACTGGTCGATGGATGATGAGGTATATACCCATGATTTTGTTTTAAAGTGGTACCCCGAAAAAAATATTGTTTTACCTTCGGTAAAAGGTGATGAGCTGGAGTTACGTGAATTTAAAGGTCTGGATGATATGCTGGAAGGGGCTGCGTTTGGTATTAAGGAGCCCCGAAAATTGTATCAGGAGCCTCTTGAGAGGATTGATCTGATTATTGTTCCGGGGGTGGCTTTCGACAAACAGAATAACCGCCTTGGACGAGGGAAAGCCTACTATGATAAATTATTGAGCAAAACCCGTGCGCTAAAGGTTGGGGTATGCTTTGATTTCCAGTTGCTGGAGCAGGTTCCTGCGGATCAGTATGACATCAAAATGGATCGGGTAATTTCGGGTTGATCATGGAAAAAAGATCCATACACTCGGCAGCATTATTTCGTACCACCAGCTATCCTGATTCCGTTTCTCCTCCGATAATTGTTGGCTGGCAAATTAAAACTCCCGAAAATATGGGAAACATTATCCGCCTGGCGGATAATACGGGGTGTAAACAGGTAATTTTTGTTTCCAACGGGGAGCCGGTACGTATGTCGAAGGTTAAAAAGACTGCTTCGTCGGGTTTTGATTCGGTAAACTTTCGGTTTTGTAAACCGGAAACCCTTGGCACAATAATTCCCCCGGATTATCATTGGGTTGCTGTGGAAACTTCCAGTGATTCGGTGAATATTTTTGAAACCCGGTTGCCCCAGAAAATTGTTATGCTGGTTGGAAATGAAAAATCAGGGATCGATCCCCGGATTCTTGATCAATGCCATCAAATTGTTCACATTCCCCTGTTTGGGAAGAATACCTCACTCAATGTTTCGCATGCCCTGGCAGTAGCTCTCTTCGAATGGCAGAGACAATTCATTCACTGACTGTAAGTTGTTAAGAAAGTTTGGCGGGTGTAAATTGCATAAAAGAAATTTTATGTTAACTTTAAACCATAATTTAATTTAACAAAAAAACCTGGCATGAAACTATATTATCCCTATTTTAACTTGTTTTATTCCAAGGGAACAACCAACTACCGGCTTGAAGTTTTGGTAAAAATGCCCGCTGTTTGTTACAAGGAAGACATAGTACAAAAATTTACCGGCGATTACTGGGAGGTAAGAATCAAACTTCGTGAAAAGAAAGAATCGACTGATGGAGATCAGGAGAAGCTGGAGGAGTATTCGATTGAATTAACCCCTACAAAAGTTGAAGAGCTGGACAAGATTAAAATTATCGTTAAAAATTACGATAACCATCTACTGGAAGAAACAGAATCCGACGGAGAAGGTAAAACCGGTAGTGGGAATGGTGAACTGGACTAATTTTTTGGGTAGTGATGAACAGCATTTACCGGTTATGGATTATTTTGTTGCTGTTCCTGGGGTTTATCCCAGGGAAGGAATCTTTTAGTTCTAACCTGGATAGCCTGAAGAAGGTTATTTATCATTTACCCGACGATTCGGTTAAAGTTGACCGGCTTACCGATTTATCCTATAAAACCTATAAATACAGCACCGACTCAGCCTATGTTATTGTAAAAGAGGCTCTCCGGATCGCACAGGATATCGGTTATACCAAAGGGTATGCCTCGGCTTTAAGCCAGCTGGGAGTTGTTTATAAATACCAGTCTGAATACGATTCTGCCCTTTTTTATTATAATAAATCACTGGCAATTTTCGATAGCCTGGCAATGGATTATGAACGTGCAATTAATCTTAACCGGTTAGGGAATGTTTACAAACGTTTTGGTAATTTCGATCAGTCCATTGATTGCTTTCTGAGTGCGCTTGAAATTTTTGAACGGTTAAACGATACCTTGCGAACAAGTTTTATCCTAAATAACTTGGGGGTACTCTATTTTGACCTTGGAAATTTTAAGGAAGCATTAAACTATTATCTTTCAAATCTTGAATTACTTGAAAAATCAGGATTAACCAGTGATATTCATATCATTTATATGAATATTGGGAATGTTTATCAGCAGTTTGCATTTTTTGAGTCTGATCCCGGATACTTACAAATTTCCAGTGAATATTTTCTAAAGGCTTTATATCATTTACAGGATAAATCCAATACCTACGACCGGTTTTTGTTGTACCATAATTTAGCAGTGAATAGCGAAGATCTGGAGAGATTTGATGAGGCAAGGAAATTTGCCTACAAGGCAATCGAACTGGGTAAAGAAGTGGGGGCTAAGGGAACCATGGTTTATTCCATTCAATGTTTGGGTAATACATTTATTAAGGAAGGTAATTATGTACAAGGGCTAAAGTATCTGAAAGAGAGTTATGAGATGGCCAGGGAATTAGAAGATGTGCGTCAGATCCATCGTTTAACTAAAAATCTGTCTGATGCGTATGAAAAGCTTGGAGATTCAGACCAGGCATTGGGATATTTAAAAGAGTTTCTCGTCTATGATGATAGTGTTTATAGCCTGAACAAAAAAGCACAGATTGTTGAACTGGAACAAAAATACGAAGCTGAACAGCGAAAACAAGAGATTGCCCTGCTAAAAGCAGAAAAAGAATTACAGGAAGCCGAACTTGCAAAAAATGAGGCCACCTTTCAACAGGCCAGGTTTAAACAAATGATTTTATTTATCGCCATTGGCCTGGCTGTGTGTTTTATTATTTATTTGTGGTATGACCGCAAAAAACGGAAAAAAATCAATCAATTGCTGGCCTTACAAAATAAAAAAATAACCAGTCAACAGGGTGAAATTGCAAAACAAAACAATGAATTACTCGAAGCCAATAAAACAAAAGATAAGCTTTTCCAGATTATTGCCCATGACCTCCGCAGCCCGCTTATATCGATCGACAGTATTGCTCAACTGATACCGATATGGATTGAAGAACAGGATTACGATTCGTTACGAAAACTATCCAATAACCTGGAACTTTCTGTAACCAACCTGTTAACATTAATTGATAACCTGTTAAACTGGGCGTTGAGTCAGCAGGGAAAAATACCCTATAAGCCAGAAACCTTTAATGTGAAAGAGGTAATTGACGAGGCAATTGATCTATACCGGTCGTCTGCTGAGCTTAAAAATATAGCATTGATCGACGAAGTGGAAGAGGATATTTTAATTTTTGCCGATAAGAACATGGTTCATACCATTTTCAGAAATTTAATTAATAATGCCATAAAATTTACGCCCGAAAAGGGGGAGGTTTATGTCGGCTCTTCGGCCAGGAATAAGTATGCTCAGTTGTGGGTAAAAGATACCGGAATCGGAATCAAAGAGGAACACCAGAGAAAGGTGTTTGAGCTGGCCAATGGAGATGGAAACGAACAAAAGAGTGAAACAGGGAAAGGTCTCGGGTTGTTTTTCTGTAAGGAGTTTGTAAAAATTAACCAGGGGGATATCTTTATTGAAAGCCGGCCCAATCAGGGTACAACCATCACGTTTATCCTTCCCCGGTATAATCCTTCGGCAAATTAATGTGGTTCGTGGAAAATTAAAGGAAAAGAAAAAGATTGTATGATGAATAATTTATGAATAATTTAACTATTTATGAACCTAACCTTGTTAAGGTTAACCTGTATGTCAGGCTAAAATTTTACCTGAGAAAAAATTACATACAATCTTTTTCTGTGAGCGAAAATAGGTAACCTGTTGGATACAGAAAAATAAATTCTACCAATAGCTACAGGACGCCTATCAATTGATTAAAAGACTTAAAAACGGGTAAATATTAATGGATTGATCAGGCCGGCAGGATAACCATCAAATTTTTAAGGGTGTTTGTATTGTAATAGATGTGGTTTGTTGCAGTAAAAAGGGTGTTGGTATTAAAGATACTCGGTTGCTGGGTGGTTGGCTTTTACAAAAGGACCGATGGCTCGTTGATAGATTCCTTGTACATAGGCGATGGCCATTCCGTAGTTGGTTACCGGCACCCCGGCCTCAATGGCCGGTCTTAGCCTGTTGATAAGCTGTTTGCGGGTGATTACACACCCCCCGCACTGAACAACCAGGGCATAGTCATTGATGTCCCGCGGAAGTTTATCCAGTCCGGCAACTACATCATATTCCAGTTTTTTCCCTGTAAAGCTGGTCAGCCAGCGGGGAATTTTAACCCGCCCGATATCATCACACGAAACATGGTGGGTACATGATTCAAGCATCAGAACCCGGTCGCCGTCTTTGAGATCCGATATGCGGGGAGTGCCTTTCAGGTAGCTTTCAAAATCTCCTTTAAATTTAGCCAGGATAATGCTAAAGCTTGTGAGTGGTATATCCCTGGGAATAGAAGCATCGGCCTTGTTGAAAATCTGGCTGTCGGTAACAGCCAGTGCAGGTTTTATCCTTGTTTTCCGAAGGAAAGAATCCACTTCGCGTTCCTTTAAAACAATGGCTACGGCATCATTATCCAGGATGTCGCGGATAGCCTGCACCTGGGGAAGAATAAGCCTTCCGGCAGGGGCTTCGATATCGATGGGCGTGATGAGCAGTACAATATCCCCGTACGACAGGAGATCTCCTACCAGCGATGGGGTAGTATAGGCCGACTCGGGGATCGTGGATTTGATTTTGCGGATGAGCTTCTCCAGTTCCCGGGCCTGAATCGTCTCAAATTCAATGATCGTCGAACCTGTAAGATCCATGAGTCTTGTCCTGGTATTTTCCTGCAGCGGTTGAATATCCGATTTGTTATGGACAATAAAAAATGGTGTGTCGGTATGGTTGAACTCCCGGATCAGTTTTTCTTCAAAATCGCCAAAGGTATTATGGGTAATTACCAGGATGGCTAAATCAACCGTCTTAATGGTTGACAGGGTTTTATCAATTCGTTTGGTTCCCAAATCCCCTTCGTCGTCAATTCCGGCTGTGTCGACTAGTATTACCGGTCCAAAACCGGTGATTTCGAACGACTTTTTTACCGGGTCGGTAGTTGTTCCGGCAAAATCGGAAACAATGGCAATATCCTGTCCTGCCAGCCGGTTAATGAGTGAGCTTTTTCCGTTATTTCTGCGTCCGTATATTCCGATATGTGGTTTTGATTCTTTGCCCTTGGTCATCTTATGCTTATTTTTCGGTTTAATAAAACTAATACTATCACAATGATAAGATAAAAATGTTTAGTGTTCATGAAGTTGGTAAATACTTAACCCTTTGACAGATAATATTTTTGTCCCGGATGAATCTCCAACCGATAAAACCGTTGAGTCCTCACTGGCTAAAAATAAATAATCAGCTCCTTTGCTTTTTAGGAAAGTTATATTTTCAATGGTTAACTCGTCAGGTTTAAGATTCCAGCCCTGCCGGTCCATAAATAACAATCCTCCATTGGGACAGTATTCCGGGGCAACAATAATTTGAGCCTCAGGCTCAATTTGGAGATGCCTGATCGCCGTTAAATGCTTTTCAATTACTAATCCTGCATGTGAATATAAATCCAGTTCTTTGATATATCGCTGGTTAAGTTTTGATTTTGAGGAGTTGATGCTTCCCAGCACGAGGATTGTCAGAAAAATTTTTGTTCCCCACTGGATGTATCGATTGCTGACTACCTCCTGGTAGGTTCTTATCCCGTTGATCAACAATAAAAAAAGCAATGGGAAAAAAGCCAGGAAATAGTAATCATGATCTTTGAACTGGGCAAAGAACAGGATAAAATAGGATAAGGCCCCGGTGAACAGAATCAGGATTAACAGGGAAATACGTGGATGATTTTTTTTATAGAAAATAAATTGAAATACAACGGATAGATAGAATAGATAAAATACCGAGCGGGTAAAGTATTTATTATACCAGTATTCGCTCAAATGATCCCATACGATCCGAATCTTCTCCCGGCTTAAAATCCATATTGGTAAAGCGCTGGTGTTGAATGAGTTGGAGTTGTATATTGAGATGTAATAAAACATGTAAGCATTCCAGGCCAATACAACAAGTAGCGTGATTGAACCTAGGAAAATTATTTTTTTGTGGTTGGGAAAAAGGGGGTCTTTTGGTTTAAGAATACATTGGATCATAGCATAAGCTAAAATTGCCAGGGGATTTATTAAATAGGTAATTTTAATCAGGCTGCTTAGCGTAAAGAAAAGAAAGGAGATTCTTAATCCATTCATTTTCTTATTCGTATGATGATGAAACAGAAAGCCCCATCCAAGAAAAGCAAATCCTAAGGCAGGGATATCCGGAAGATAATTAAACGCGTAATAATTAAATACAGTTGAGGTAAAAAGGGTTAAGCCAATGATTAAGGCATACCAGTAATCATGGATAATGTTTTTGGCCAGTTTAAATAACCCGTAAGCTCCGGAATAGGCTATCAATAAATGAATAATCCTTTGTAAATAAAACTGTTTTCCAAAGATCGTATAGGTTAATGCGGTGAGATAATAGGTGATGGGAAATTCACAAGCAGCACGCCCATCAATATTTTTAAGATTGTAAAGTTGAGGTTTAAAAAATTGAAATCCATGATTAAAATAGTTGGAGGCAAAGGATAAGCTATCGGTTTGGCGCATATAATGGATGCCAAAGGGTCCTGAAAAAAATATTTTTTCAAAGTCAAGGAAAAAAAACAGAAAGACTCCCAGGAGTAGAAATCCCAGGTTGAAAATCCAGGGGTTATTTTTCAGGGCAGACTTTACCTTTAGCATATAAAAAATAAGTTTATTCTAGAATATCATTGACTGTGAATCCCATCTTTAAAAGATTTTGGGGCTGCAGTATTATTTTTAATTTCCTGGTATCCATGAGCTGAAGTTTCTCATTGGCTTGAAAAATATCCAGTCCGGATTGTTTCATTGTTTTTGCTAACTCCCCGGCCTGGTGGTACCCAATGTGCGGACCCAGGGCAGTGGTCAGGGCCGGGCTTTGGTATAGCCGTTCCCCGGCTTTTTGAGTATCTATGGTTAATTCGTTGAACAGGTTGTTTTTTAATGTTTTGTTGGATGCGATGAGCAGGTTTATACTCCCGAGCAATGCATGGCCGATAACCGGTAAGTAGGCATTTAAATCAAGGCAACCCTGGGCACTGAGCGAGGAGATTAACTGATCGTTTGCATAGATTTGATGTGCCGCGCTAATCACAAATTCAGGAATCACCGGGTTAACTTTTCCGGGCATGATCGAACTTCCGACCTGTTTCCGGGGAATTGACAGTTCTCTGTTTCCTGATACATCCGAGGCTAACAACCGGATATCCGAAACCATTTTTTCCAGGTTCACGGCATGTGATTTTAAAATAGCATGAACCTCCACCAGCGAATCTAAATTGCTCGTTGCATCGGGCATATTTTCGCTGCGGGTAATCGGAAGGTTGGTAAGTTTCTGAAGGGTTGGGGTGGCTTCCATAATAAAAAATCGGGGGATGCCCAACCCTGTACCTATGGCACTGCCTCCGAGGTTAACCATCTTTATCCGTTCAAAACATTTGGATACGCGCCACCAGTCGCGGGATAGTGCTTCGTTGTAAGAACTAAACAGCATGGCATAGGATGAGGGCACTGCCTCCTGCATCTGGGTATAGCCCATGCGTAAATGGTTCCGGTACCTGTTCTCAAGCTTCTCCAGGTCAAACCGCAGTTCATTGATGGTTTCTTCCAGGTCTGTTAATAATTTTATGCCAGCAACCTTCAGTGAGGTTGGAATAATGTCATTGGTCGACTGATAAATGTTGGCATGTTCGATGGGGTCAATCGTGTGATCGTCGCCGGGGTTTTTACCCAGTTTTGTGAGTGCAACATTGGCAATAATCTCATTTACGTTCATGTTTATACTGGTCCCGGCACCCCCCTGGATGGCAGGCACGATAAAATGGTCGAAATGTTTTCCACCGGAAACTTCTTCGGCCGACTCCATCAGGGCATCCAGGATGGATTGATCCATTAGTGTGATCGGAAGTTGTTTTTTAGGATATTTTTCAAAAATGGCCTTTTTAAATTTATCATACGTTAAGTAGCAGGCCAGCTTTGTGATACCAATAGCTTTGTACCAATCAAAGGAAAAAGGAGTATTATCCGGGAAATTTTCTTTGGCCCTTACAGAATGAATTCCATACAAAGCATTTGCAGGGATTTGTTGTTCTCCTAAAAAATCTTTTTCGGTGCGAAAACTGTCCTTCGGTTGTGTTTGAACCATATCTCATGCTTTTACCCTTTTCGGGCGATTGTCTTTATGCTTATTTATCGTTGGACTGTTGTCCTTTTTAAACCGGATCCGTATTTGTGTCTTGAATAGACATGTACAAAATTGTTTTTCTTAATTCCATAAGTCCAATTCTATAAACCTATTTCGAAATGGGTTGTGCATAGGCTATTACATCTTTTCCTGTAATTTCCTTATCACATAAAATAATTAATCGTTCCAGCACATTCCTGAACTCCCGGATATTTCCCGTCCAGCTTATCTTTTTCAACTCGTCAAGTGCATCCTGGGTAATTATCTTTTTGCTGGCTCCGTAATCGGCACTGATCAGTTCGTTAAAATGTTCGGCCAGCAACGGAATATCTTCTTTCCGGTCGTCCAGCGAGGGTACGTCAATGAGGATCACGCTCAAGCGATGATAGAGATCCTCGCGGAAAGTATTTTTGTCAATCTCTTCTTTCAGGTTTTTATTGGTTGCAGCAATTATTCTTACATCCACATGGATGTCTTTATCGCTGCCTACTCTTGAGATTTTCTTTTCTTCCAGTGCCTTTAATACTTTGGCCTGGGCATTCAGGCTCATGTCGCCAATTTCGTCGAGGAAGATGGTTCCCGTATGCGATTGTTCAAATTTTCCTTTTCGTTGTTTATGTGCCGAGGTAAAGGCTCCCTTTTCATGCCCGAACAGTTCGCTCTCTATGAGCTCTGAGGGTATTGCTGCACAGTTTACTTCGATAAACGGCCCGTTGGCACGTTCGCTTTTTTCGTGTAACCAGCGTGCCACCAGCTCCTTACCCGAGCCGTTCGGCCCGGTGATCAACACCCGGGCATCGGTTGGAGCAACCTTTTCAATCATCCCTTTAACTTTCGTAATGGCAGCTGAATCACCAACAATATCAAAGGTTTTGCTTACTTTTTTCTTGAGGGTTTTGGTCTCTTTTACCAGGGTGTTCTTATCCATGGCATTGCGGATAGTAACTAGCAGACGGTTTAGGTCCAGCGGTTTTTCGATAAAATCGTATGCTCCTTTTTTGATCGATTCTACGGCAGTATCAATATTCCCGTGCCCGGAGATCATAATTACGGGAACTTCATAATTAATCCTGAAAATTTCTTCCAGGACCTCGATCCCGTCTTTTTGCGGCATTTTGATGTCGAGGAGTACAATATCGTATTTGTTTTCATTAAAAAGGGTTAATCCTTCATCACCATTGGCCGCTAATTCCACCTGGTGATCTTCATATTCTAAAATTTCTTTCAGGGTATCCCGTATACTCTTTTCATCGTCAATGACCAGAATCTTTGCCATAAGCTTTCCTATTACGGTTTAGTATATCAATCAACAATCCTTCTTTGATTGCATAACTGGATTGAATAATAGTTTTTAGTTTGAATTTTCTGAGGATAAAATTAACAAAAATACTTGCGAGAACAATCATTTCTACTCTTACGATTTCAAGACCCTCCATTTTTAGCCGTTCGGCAAGGGTTGAACGGATTAATTCCCGGTGAAGGCTGTGGTAATCGTCGGGGTTAATGGGATAAGATATTTGTTTTTTTATTTCACCAGGGAATGAATTTTTTTTGGCGATGATCATGTCCCTGAAAGAATCAAAGGTTCCGGAACAGCCAATTAAAATTTCCGGCCGGTATTTCTCCACAGCCTCAGCTAAAGGGGTAATATTTTGTTCGATATAATCTTCAACTGCATTAATTTCAGAAGGTGTTATGGGGTCCGAAGGATTAAACCGGTCTAATAGGCGGGCTATTCCAAGGTCAAAACTTCTTTTCCATGCTATTCCTGAATGGTTGGCAATAATAAATTCATTACTGCCTCCGCCAATATCTAAAATGAGTACATTCTGTTCGTTGAATTCAACGGCCTGTTTAACCCCGTGGTAGATCAGTTCAGCTTCTTTATCCCCTGAAATAATCTGGACCGTCAGCTTGAATTTTTTTTCCACGGTTTCAACAAATTCTTTTCCGTTCTCAGTGCTCCTTACACCTGAGGTTGCTGTGGTAAAGATATGGCCGACGTTATATTTTTGAATGGTTTTGAGGTGTTTGTCCAGGGCATCTATCCCACGCTGAAAGGCTTCCCGGGTAATTATCTTCTGATTGATTCCCCCTTTGCCAAGTTTAACCCCGGCTTTTTCTTTAAGGAGAATGTTAAACCCTCCATCCCCGGTTATTCTGGCAATCAGCAGGTTGAAGGTGTTGGTGCCCATGTCGATAATGGCAATATTCATAAAACCTATCTTTTGTAAAAGATTCAAAAATACGAATAATCGTTTTGGGATAGATGATTTATTGTTAAAAAAAGGGAGCTGACAATTCAACTCCCTTTTGATTGTTTAAAATTTATATTTAATCCATTTCCATAGCTCTTTGTAGTTCACCTTTTTACCATACATTAAAATCCCGGTGCGGTAAATTCTTCCGGCCATCCATGTAGTAGCCAGGAAGGTTAAGACCAGCAACCCCATGGAAAGGGCTAATTCCCAGTACGGAACACCAAATGGGATACGAACCATCATTACAATTGGCGATGTAAGGGGAATGATCGAAAACCAGAAGGCAACTGAACTGTCGGGGGTATTAATGGCATTGATCATTACAAAAATACCCAGAATAAGTGGAATGGTGATTGGGAACATAAACTGCTGGGTGTCCGCTTCGTTGTCCACCGCCGATCCAATGGCAGCAAATAAAGATCCGTAGAGGAGATATCCGCCAAGGAAAAAGAAGATAAAGGAACCGATGATCACTCCAAAGTCAATAGACTTTATTGAGTTGAATATACTTGAAAACTGGTCCATATTTTGGGCCTGCATATTTTCCATTTGTGTTACATCCTGTTCTTCAAACAAGTCCTGGACAACCACTTCCTGGGCATTTTGGGTTCCCAGCTCAGGGAAAAAGGCTGTTTTTACCCCGCTTACAATAATAAATGTCAGAAGGATCCACAGGATAAACTGGGTTAATCCAACCAGGGCAATACCTACAATCTTTCCCATCATCAGCTGGAATGGTTTAGCCGAAGATACAATGATCTCTACGATACGGTTTGATTTTTCTTCGATAACGCCACGCATTACCTGGGCACCAAACATAAAGATGAAAATGTAAATCATAAAACCGCCGGCATACCCAACAGCCATGGCTATTTCTGTTGAGCTTTCCTTGGCTTCGCCGTCATCTGTCCATTGGATCGTCCGGATGGATACATCCGATTTGATGGATTCTAAAATCGCTTCGTCGATTCCGTGACTACGTAGCTTTTTGTTTTTCAACTCCCGCTCCATGGAACTGGCAATGTGCGACTTTACCGAAAAGCTGGGTTTCTTCTTGGAGTATAGATGCACTGCACTGGGTTCATAGGTTATACTTGGCAATATTTGTAGAACAGCATAATAATCCGTTTCTGAAAAATTTTTTCTTACTTCGTTTATCGACTGGTCCTGTATGTACTCAAATTTAATATAATCGGTGTCGGGGAGTTTATTGGTAAAAATACCCGAGCTGTCGATTACGGCAATGTTTTTTATCTCTGTATCTTCCAGGGATGCTATCCATGCCGGCCCTATAAATAATGCTGCAAAAAGAATAGGGCCCAGGATGGTCATTATAATAAATGATTTTTTCTTAACACGGGTTAAGTATTCTCTAGATATAATCAGGTTTATCTTATTCATGATCGTTAATATTTAGCAAATTATTATTTGTTTTCATTCACAACCTTTATAAATACATCATTCATGCTTGGAATAATTTCATTAAAAGAGATAATCTCAACGGCAGGAATGATTAAGGAGAGTAATTCGTTTTCATTGGTTTGATGTAACAATTTAACCCGAACACCATTGTATCCATTAATTTTTCTTTGTTCAATAATTTGGTAATGGTCGTTAAGGGCCGATTCAATCTTTGAGTAGTCACCATTAAATGTAATTTCATAAATGTTGGATTTATACTCATGACGTATTTTGTTAATCGGGCCCTCCAGGATATTGCGTGCATTGTTAATCAGGGTGATATGATCGCAGAGCTCTTCCACAGAACCCATGTTATGGGTGGAGAAGATAATGGTTGATCCCTTTTTCTTTAATTCCAGGATTTCCTGTTTTAGGATATTGGCATTGATCGGGTCAAATCCGCTAAAGGGCTCATCAAAAATTAAAAGTTTGGGTTCATGCAGAATCGTTGTAATAAACTGGACCTTTTGCTGCATCCCTTTCGACAGCTCTTCGACTTTTTTATCCCACCAGGCCTGGATCTCAAAGCGATCAAACCAGTATTTTAATTTTTTTAGCGCATCTCGTCTTGAGAGCCCCTTTAACCGGGCTAGATATAAAGCCTGTTCGCCGACTTTCATTTTTTTATACAATCCACGCTCCTCGGGCAGATACCCGATATTATGGATGTCCTCAGGTCTCATCTCCCTGCCATTTAACAGGATACGACCCTTGTCGGGGGCTGTTATGCGGTTGATAATCCGGATTAATGTTGTTTTTCCTGCCCCGTTTGGCCCCAGTAATCCGTATATACTATTCTCCGGAACAATCATGTTAACGCTGTCAAGCGCCAGGTGATTGATAAATCTTTTTTCAATTTCTTGAACTTTTAGTAACTCCATCGATCTTTTAGGTTAAAGTTTTACGGTTAAATTTCTGTTAGTATTCAAAATTATTCATTTATTACATTCATCGTGTTATTATTTCAGACTTTTTATGCTGCAATTTAGATTTGCAGTTAATGCTTGCCAGGATTTAACGGCAGATGCTTGTTTTACCGATTGTAACGATTGCCTGTAAGGTTTGTTTGTCTTATCCATATTTTGTTGTTTCATGTTATGAAAACTCCTTTTTTCGATAATCTAAAATTTGATTTCAAAGGTAGTTTTTCCAATCCATTTTTTTCATTTTTTTATAAAATAATCCAGAACTTCTGTAATAATCAGCATCTGCTTTGTTCAGTAGTATTATTTTGGCAGATATGATCCCCGGGAAACTATTTTAAAACAGCTTTTAAGGATTGCGAAAAATTCTTGCTGGGATCTGTTGAGCCAACTTCTTTGTATTCTTATCAATACATTTGGATGTACCCCGGATGAGTCGCGGGGAATTTAGTGAATCTCTGGATTTTTAGTCCTTGAAACACGGCTTTCGGTATTTGGTGAAAATGCCATGAGGCCGGATTATAAAAGAAGGAATTAAATCACAAATTGCTTCATGGTCGTCAAACCGTTATTTTTAGTATGCATTAAATTATAAATCTTTAGAAAAGAACAGGAGTTTCATCTGGTTATTTCCTGACCTATTTGGATTAAATAGTTTATCTTTGTTTAAAAGTAAGCCCTGATGTTTAGACTTGTTGCACTGATTATATCAATTATTCTCCAGCTGATTGCTGTATTTGTAGCCTTACGGCTTACCAAGGTTACCCGGTATAAGATTTCATGGATCTTTATTTCTGTGGGTTTTGTCTTCATGGCGATCAGACGTTTTATAGATCTTTTCCAGTTTATGAATCGTCCGGCGAGTGAGGAGCTTAATTTACTTAACGATTGGATTGCAGTGATCATTTCGGTCCTGATCGCCAGCGGGGTAATTATTATTCCTGAGATATTTAATTATATCAGAAAAGCTGAGGTTGATCGTAAAAATGAAGAGAAAAAGGTTTTAAATGCGGTGATGATGACCGAAGAAAAAGAGAGAAAAAGATTTGCGAAAGATCTGCATGATGGGTTAGGTCCATTGCTTTCAACCGTAAAAATTTCTTTATCGGCATTGATAAAATCAGAAAACAACCCAAAAAATTCAGAAATCCTAAAAAATACCGATGCAGTTATTTCCGAAGCACTCAAAAGTATTAAAGAAATATCGAATAATTTAAGTCCCCATGTATTAAATAATTTTGGATTGGCAACAGCCATAAAAAAATTTGTTGATCATATTAATCATTTAAAAAATGTAGAGATTAATTTTCATTCTAATCTGTTTAATCAACGGATTAATCATAGTATCGAAATTATTTTGTACCGTATCGTTTGCGAGTTAATTCATAATTCGCTCCAGCATGCCGGTGCTGATCATATTGAGATTAACCTGAACCAAAAACATACTGTCGTAGATTTGTTTTATGATGATGATGGGAAAGGTTTTCCTTTTTCCTATGATTCGATCATTAAAAATAAGGGATCCGGATTACAAAATATGATCTCCCGGCTTGAATCCATCCATGGATATTATGAGATCCAAAGTAGTTTAGGAAAGGGTTTTCATGCGTTTGTAAGTATAAATATAAATCCAAAAAATGGAAAAGATTAAGGTAATTATTGTCGACGATCATACCTTGTTTCGTAAGGGATTAAAGTTAATTTTAAATAACTCGGAGCATATAGAGGTGGTTGCTGAGGCTGCCAATGGGAAAGAGTTCCTGGATCAGTTGGATAAGGACGAACAATCCATTGTGCTCATGGATATTGAAATGCCGGTATTAAATGGCATTGAAGCTACACGGTTGACGGTTGAGCGGTATCCTGAGATGAAGGTCATTGCATTAACCATGTTTGATGATTATGAGTATTATTATCAAATGATTGAAGCCGGAGCCAAAGGCTTTCTGTTAAAAAATTCTGAGATGGATGAAGTACTCCGGGCAATCGAAGAAGTAGCCGGGGGAGAAAACTATTTTTCCAAAGAATTATTATTGGAGATTGTCCAAAATATGAGTGATTTAAAAGCTTCACAAAAAAAACCGGACAACTTGTCCGAGCGGGAGATCGAGATCTTGCATTTAATCTGTACAGGTTATTCTAATCAGGAAATAGCCGACAGGCTTTTTTTAAGTAAAAGAACAGTTGATAAACACCGGGCAAATATTCTGGAAAAAACAGGTTCGAAAAATACGGCAAGCATGGTAATGTATGCTATTAAGAACAAGATCATACAGATTTAATGTGTCGCTATTCTTTTCCGGTCTGTTGTACCTTTTTTTTGTAATTTTTTGATAAACAACTACAAATCTTTTCTTTTTCTATTTTATTTTTCTTTACTTTTATCTGCAATAATCCATAAATCTGTTTATGAAATTTTTTTTACTGAGCATTTTTCTATTCTTTTCTTTTTTTTGCCAGGGAAATCCCACACAGGTTGTGGATAGTTTATATCAAGCATTAAATACAACTCCCGATTCATTAAAACCCGAAATATTAAATGATTTAAGTTGGGAGCTTCGTAATTCTGATCCGGAAAAATCCATAGAATATGGTTTAGAGGCTTTGCGGTTAGCTCAACAATATAACGATTACAAAAATTATATACGAGCCCATAGTTTTATTGGGGTTTCTTATCGAATTTTGGGAAAATATTCCGAAGCCCTGGATTACTATTTTAAAGGGCTGGAGTTGGCTAAAAAATATAACGAAAAAGAGCAGGAAGCCTATTCATATATTAATATTGGCAATTTATATATCTACCAGGAATATTATAACATAGCCATCGAGAACTTAACCAAAGCCCTGGAAATAGCAGAAGGAATTAATCATAAACGAATATTGGCCTATACCTATTTAAATCTTGGACGTGCCAAGATGCTTAAAAAAGATTATCATGAGGCCCTGGGAAATTTACAGAAAGCCCTGGCTTTGAGGATTGAGCTGGAAAACAGGGCCGCACAGGCAGTATGTTATAAATATATTGGGGATGTTTATTTTGAATTGGATCAATATAAGTTAGCCCAGGAGAATTATGATAAAACCATTGAGACGGTTGATCAAAGTTCGGATATTGATTTGCTGGCCAATGCTTATGTAAAAAAATCGTTTTTGTATTGTCAGCATGGGGATTATGATCAGGCGAAAGATTTTTCAGAAAAAAGTTTGTTGCTGGCCAGGGAGGTTGGCTCGCGGCTCCTGATCCGGGATGCTTATAAAGTTTTGTCTAAGATTAACTATCAGCGGGGCAATTTTAAAAAAGCCGCCGACTATAATAACCGGATTATTAGCCTCAATGATACGCTTTTTAACCAGGAATTATCCGAGAAAATTTTTGACCTTGAATACCAGCTGGAGAAACAGAAGAAACAAGCTGAGATTGATTTGTTAAATAAAGATAAAAAAATTAAGGAGCTGGAGCTTCATCGTACCCGTTTACTTAACCTTGCGTTAATAATTATTTTAGCCCTGCTGGCCGGAACCTTTATTTATGTCCTTTATACCTTAAAACATCGGCGGCAGCAAAACCTGTTACTGGAGAAACGAAAGGAGGAGCTATCCAGAATTAATGCAACCAAGGATAAAATGTTTTTAATTATTGGTCATGATTTGCGTGGACCTATTGGAAATCTTCGATCATTAATTGAAATGTTGCTCGATGATGAAGAGGTGATCCATAATAATAATTTAAAAGAAGTTTTTAACGTATTTTTTAAATCCATCCAGTCGGTAAGCGATTTACTGGAGAACTTGTTACTATGGGCTAAAAGCCAGCGGGGAGAACTTAGCTTTCATCCTGAACATGTTCAGTTAAATATGATGATCCATAAAAATCTGCAACTTTTTAAAACCATTGCCGATCATAAAGACATCTCTTTAAATGTAGAGCTGGCAAAGGATTATTATGTTTATGTGGATGTTAATATGATTATGACTGTTTTACGGAATATTCTTTCCAATGCAATTAAATATACATCTTCGGGAGGTTTAATTTCTATCCGGGTAGCCCCTCGCGAAGAGTATTATATGGTTGCTGTATCTGATACCGGAGTAGGATTTGATGAGAAAACCGGCCAGGAAATTCTGGACGCCAGGAACTTTTATACAACCTTTGGAACCAATAATGAAACCGGCTCGGGTTTAGGATTGATCCTGTGCAAAGAGTTTGTGGAACGTAATGGGGGGAATATCTGGGCAGAAAGTGAGCCTGATAGGGGAACCGTGTTTTTTTTCACCCTTCCTGTTTCTTCGACAGATCGTTAATTTATCCTTCGAGTAGGTATTTATACTTACCAGATTTTACAACCTTTATTCTATTCGGAATAAGTTTTTGAGCTGTTTCCGGTTTGACGGATCGACCCTACCTTTGCCTTAGCTAACGTTCAAACATATCCCATGATGAAAAATACAAATTTTTTTTTGCTGGCAATTCTGGGAATTATCCTTGCAACGGCCATTTCTTGTAAGAATAATCCAGGGCAAGACAAGCCCGCTACAGAAACAACGAAAGAGCAAACACTTTCAGGGACCATAACGATCTCGGGTGCTTTTGCCTTATATCCTATTACTGCCCGCTGGGCAGAAGAATTTCAAAAGATACATCCCCGGGTTAGAATTGATATTTCTGCGGGGGGAGCAGGAAAGGGGATGACTGATGCGTTATCGGGGATGGTTGACTTGGGAATGTTCTCCCGGGGAATTACCGAGGTTGAAAAAGCAAAAGGGGTGTGGTGGATTGCCGTTACCCAGGATGCTGTACTCCCGACCATGAATGCCCGTTCGCCTTATGCTGAAAATATCCATAAACAGGGTTTTACCTCCCGGGATTTTGAGGAGATCTTCATCCAGAATAAAATAAGAAACTGGAAGAAGTGGGCTGAGGGTACTCCTGCAAAAGATCTGTCCATGAATGTATATACAAGATCAGATGCCTGTGGTGCTGCCCAGATGTGGGCCGAATTTTTAGGACGTAACCAGGAAGATCTTGTGGGTACAGGTATCTATGGCGACCCTGGAATGGCCGATGCTGTTAAAAATGATGTCCAGGGAATAGGCTATAATAATGTAATCTATGTTTATGATATTAAAACCCGGAAAAAACATCCGGGATTGGAAGTAATTCCCATTGACCTGAATGAGAACGGGAAAATAGACCCTCAGGAGAGTTTTTATAATAAACTGGATGATATTACCAGAGCTATTCAAACCGGGAAATACCCTGCTCCTCCTGCCCGTGATTTATACTTTGTTGCAAAAGGAAAACCTCAAAAGAAAGTAATTTTGGAATTCCTTCGATGGATTGTTACCGATGGTCAGGAATATGTTCAGGAGGCAGGATATGTAAAATTATCTGATCTAAAGTTGAAGAATGAATATCAGAAGTTAAACCCTTAAACATTTATTTATATTCTCAATGGTAGAACTTTCCTTAAAATATTTTAGAATTGGTCGGGGAATCAAAGACCGACTTCATTCCTCGTGGATGTTTATAGGTTTACTTTTAATTTTGTTATTGCCTGTATTTTTGGGAGCCGGACTGATCTTTAAGTCCAGCTTACTAATTCAAGAGCAGTCCTTGTTACAGTTGCTTTTTTCAAGTAAATGGCATCCCTTAAAAGGGGAATTTGGTTTTTTACCATTTATAGTAAGTTCTCTTTGGGTTACAGGATTGTCTATTATCATATGTGGCCCCGTTTGTTTGTTCTCAGCAATACATTTAACGCATTATGCCAGGCGGTGGATACTTAAGATAATGCATCCTGTGATCGATATTCTGGCAGGAATCCCTTCGGTAATTTATGGTGTTTGGGGCATTATTTTAATCGTTCCTTTTATTTCCCGGTTAGGCGCTTCTTTAGGTCATCCAAATTCAGGATATACGATTTTAACCGGAGCTATTGTGCTGTCTATAATGATTATTCCGTTTATTCTTAATATCCTGATTGAAGTGATCAATACAGTTCCGCAGGAATTGAAGGAAGCTTCATTATCGTTAGGCGCTACTCAATGGGAAACGATAAAACGAGTGACCTTAAGAAAAGCCTTTCCGGGAATTATTTCTGCTTTTGGATTAGGAATATCCAGGGCTTTTGGTGAAACTATTGCGGTTTTAATGGTTGTTGGAAATGTGGTAAAAATCCCGAAAGGGATCTTTCAGCCTGGATACCCCCTGCCATCGCTGATTGCTAATAATTATGGCGAAATGTTATCCATTCCCATGTACGATTCAGCCTTAATGTTTGCTGCATTGATATTATTTGTTGTGGTTACGGTTTTTAATGTAGGATCCAGGTATTTAATCCTATATTCTGAAAAAAAGATTTGAAAATGAAAAGAAAAGCTTTCCAAAAGGCAGAAGAGTTTTTATCCCGGGGATTCATGTTTTTATCCACCATCATCATTGCTTTTGCATTATTGGTAATTGTTATTAGTATTCTTTATAAAGGAATGCCTTCATTAAGTTGGGAAATGATAACACAGATACCAAAAGGAGGCTATTACTTTGGAAAAGAAGGGGGGATTTTAAATGCTATCATTGGTTCTTTATACCTTGCTGCAGGCTCAACAATTCTTGGGCTTGCAGTTAGTCTTCCTCTGGCTTTGTACATCAATATACATAAGGCAAAACACAGCAAACTGGTAAATTTTATTCGTTTTCTGCTCGATTTGTTGTGGGGTATTCCATCCATTGTTTACGGAGCGTTCGGGTTTACAGTAATGATTTATTTCGGAATGCGTACGTCCTTGTTGGCCGGAATTATTACGGTAACCTTGTTTATTATACCCATTATGGTAAGATCCATGGATGAGGTGTTTAAAACAGTTCCCCGGGGATTGCTCGAATCTGCTTTATCGCTTGGATCTACCCGTTCCGAAACGGCTTATAAAGTGGTTTGCCGGCAAAGTATCCCGGGTATTGTCACCGCAATTCTTCTGGCCTTTGGCAGGGCCATCGGTGATGCAGCCGCGGTTTTATTTACGGCAGGATATACCGATTATATCCCCAATGCAATCAATCAACCAGCGGCCACATTGCCTTTATCCATCTTTTTTCAGCTAAGCTCCCCGATCCCGGAAGTGCAAAACAGAGCTTATGCTGCTGCTGTAGTTCTTACTTTTATCATATTGATCATTAGTATTGCTTCCAGGATCGTTTCCGGTAAGTTTAAACAGGAAAGAGTTAAATAAAATAAATCTTTACAACCATGATAAACGGAGCTAAAATAAAAATCAATCAGTTAAATCTTCATATAGGCAAAGAACATATTCTCAAAAATGTAAACCTTATCATCCCAGAAAAACAACTCACGGTAATTCTGGGTCCTTCGGGATGCGGAAAAACTACACTTTTAAAGAGCCTTAACAGGCTGACTGATTTGAATCCTGAGGTGAAAATATCGGGGAATATTTTTAATGGAGATGAAGATATTTTAAATCCAAAAACTGAGATTACCCAGTTACGTAAAAAAATGGGGTTACTGTCCCAAAGTCCTTATCCTTTACCGATGAGTATTTACGACAACATTACTTATGGTTTGAGAATAAGCGGGCGCCGAAAGAAAAAATACCTGATGGGACGGGTTGAGAATTATTTGCGGCAGGTAAGTTTGTGGGAAGAGGTAAAGGACCGGTTAAAGGATCCTGCGTCAGCGTTATCGATCGGTCAGCAGCAGCGGTTGTGTCTGGCAAGAGGCCTGGCTGTTGATCCGGAAATTATTCTCGCCGACGAACCTACCTCAGCACTTGATCCTGTTTCCAGTAAGGATATTGAGGAAATGTTCTTAAAATTGAAACAGCGGTATACGATTGTTGTGGTTACCCATATTCTTCGCCAGGCCCGGCGAATAGCCGATTATGTTATATTTATGTACATGGGCGAAGTGATTGAGCACGGCCCTGCCAGGGAACTGTTTGAACATCCCAAACATGAAATGACCCGTGCTTACCTCAAGGGTGCTTATAATTAATAACAGATATGATCTCAAATTTATGGAATGGTCCGGTTCCTTGGAGTATTCATTTTTTAAGTAACAGCTTATCATGAAGAAAATTATTGTTTCCATTTGCTCACTAATCCTTGGTGTTAGTCATTATTCAACGGCACAGTTTATCGTTGATGCACATTTAAGGCCCAGATCGGAGGTAAGGCATGGATACAAAGCACTTCCTGATAGAAATGATAAAACAGCCTGTTTTATCAGTCAACGCTCGAGGTTAAGCTTAGCCCTTGATCGTGAGAAGTATCAGATGGGGTTTAGTATCCAGGATGTTCGCGTTTGGGGCGATGAAGAATTATATTCATCCACAGGAATTAAAGGAAATAACTCCAGCCTGGACTTATTCCAGGCATGGCTGTGGTTAAAACTTGGATCCAATTGCTTTTTGCAGATTGGCAGGCAACAATGGAGCTATGATGACCAGCGGTTGCTCTCCGAACGGAATTGGGGACAACATGGTTTAGCTTATGATGGAGTTTTGTTCGGTTATAAAACCAGTGGTTTCCAACTGGACCTTGGGTTATCGCTGAATAATGATGACGAAAATCTTTTTGGAAATGAATATACCCCGGATAAAATGAAGTTTCTTGATTTTATTTATTTAAAGCATAAATTCACCGGGAAGTCTTATCTTTCATTCCTGGGAGTTCTTTCAGGATATCAAAAAGAAGAAAACAGTGAAACGGTTTACGTTACAGCCACCTTTGGACCCTATCTGACCATTGAAAAAAATAACCTGCTTTACAAAGGGAATTTCTTTTATCAGCTGGGAACTAACCCGGCGGGTGAAAATGTAAATGCCTGCATGTTTAGTTTCGACATTGATACCAAAATTATTTCTTCGTTTTATGCAGGGGGAGGGCTCGATTGGCTAAGTGGCGAAAACGAGTGCAAAGGGGATAACTCATTCGATATCTTATATGGGGCAAGACACCGTTTTTATGGTGAAATGGATTACTTTTCCAACCTGTACCAATCGACCATGGACCTGGGTTTACGGGATCTTTATGCAAAGTGCCGGTATCAAATCTCCCCGAAACATTCAGTGACCCTTTTTTACCATTTTTTCAGTTTGCAAAATGAGGTTGAACTTCCAGGAACTTCCGGTTTAACTAAAAATCTTGGAGACGAAATTGATCTGACCTACAGGTATAAGGCCTTGATCCCACTGGACCTGCGAATAGGATTTTCGATGTTTTTTCCTACAGAAACGATGAAATACCTGCAGCATGTTGACGGGGGTGAGCTTTCCTATTTTTCGTATATCCAGCTGACTTTTACTCCTGAGCTATTCAATGGTAAGATTTAATATTTATTCTAAAAAAAGAGCTGCCTGGGTATTGACAGCTCTCAACGAAAGGATTAGTCGTTATTTCTTTACTTCTAACATTGCTTCATAGGCTTTCTGTCCATAAACAACAGAAGGACCTCCGCCCATAACAACGGCAACACCAATCGTTTCAACAATTTCTTCGTGGGTTGCGCCTGCTTTTACAGCATCAATTACATGGCATGCAATGCATCCTTCGCAACGAATGGTAATAGCAATACCTAATGCAATTAGTTCTTTTTGCTTCTTGCTTAGGGCTTTGTCTTCGCCTGTGGCATGGTGCATCGTGGCAAAGCCTTCTGCTACTCCTGGATTTTCTTTGGATAATGTTCCTATAAAGTCAAAAACTGCTTTTGCTTGATTTTCATACTTGCTCATAATTACTCCTTTTTTATTTTTTCTTGGAGAATAAAGGAAGGGGTTATTTGCTTGCTAACCAATGGTATAAAACAGGGAGTCTTATGTTTAGGAACAGCCGGAAATACGAAACAGGCTCTCTCGGAGGGAAAAAGAGATGATTGATCTAATTCTATAAAATATTATTATTGATGCAGAGCTTTGAGGATGGAGGTATTAATCCTCGTCAAATGACTCATCCTTGACATTGGCCGCTTCGTCGAAATGATCGTTTAAATACTCTTCCGAATCCTCTTCGTCGGCATCTTTCAGATCTTCTGTAAAATCATCCCTTAGCTTGCCATCTTCATCATAATCATCGTCTTCCTTGATTATCTGGCGGGCTTCATGTTCTGTCATCCGAACCAGGTAATAAACTTCTTCGGTTTCAAAGGGTAAGGCCGAAACATATTTGCCTTCTTTATTGGTAAAAGTAATCAGGTTGTCTTCGTAACCATCAGGATATTTTACTTTTATACTATTGATGGTTTCTTCAGGAAGTTTTTCGTAATCTATAACTACTCTTTTTTTGGTCACTGTACTCTAATTTTTTAATCGTTTTTTATGTCCGAAATATATTCAAAAAAAATTGTTCAAACCTAATATCCTCAGGCTATTTTTTAAAATTTTATATCCTTCTAAGCGTTTGGTTTTTAAAATATTGATTGAAAGATATTATTTTTTTTTATTTTATACTCTCTATGGAAGGGTGAGGTTTTCATTTTTTAAGAAAATTTGATCAAAAATTGAGCCTGTTTAGATTACAATTACACCTTTCATAAATAGCCTGGCTGTACCACCAATAGATACCCTGTTTCCCAGGTATTCACACTTTAGTTTTCCTCTCCTTGGTGAAAGCTGGATGGCCTCCAGTATGTTTTTCTGAGATTTTTGGGCCCAGTATGGAATCAGGGTGGTATGGGCCGACCCGGTAACCGGGTCTTCGTTAATACCGGCACGGGGAGCAAAAAAACGGGATACAAAATCACAATCATCTCCCGGGGCACTGACGATAATACCAAAGGTTTCTACCTTTTCCAGAATTCCGAAGTCAGGTTTTATATTTTCTATCTCCTGCTGGTTTTTATAGATTACCAAAAGATCCCTCGACTGCAACACCTCAACCGGTTCAGCCCCTAATCCCTCAACCAGGGATACCGGAGGGGTTATTACCTTTCCTTCGTTCGAAGGGAAATCCATAATTAGTAAGTCCTGATCTTTTGTAATGATCAGATCACCGCTCAGCGGTGATTTAAACCGGATCCCCGGCTTTTTGTATTTCAGTTCGTTATAAATTACCCACGCAGAGGCTAGGGTTGGATGTCCGGCCAGGTTGATTTCAACCTTCGGCGTAAACCAGCGGATTTCGAAATAATCTTCTTTAGGAACAAAAAATGCAGTTTCTGACAGATTATTCTCCATGGCTATCTTTTGCATGGTATCTTTATCAATCCATTCGTTAAGCGGACATACCGCTGCCGGGTTACCCCCAAAGACTTCGCTGGTAAATGCATCTACCTGGTAAATGGGAATTTTCATCACTACATTTATTTTAGGATAAAGTTAAGGATAAATATGAATCAGGCAGGATGAAATTGGAATTTTATAAATATTTTAGAACCAGCTGCTGTACTCTTTAAAATCAATAAAAACTTCGCTGGTCTGGTTTTCCTTAACAATGAATTTTCCGGTAATGGATTTTCCGGGTTCTCCGTTAAATGCGTAAATTTTTACTTCGTAATCGTGTACTCCTACTTCCATCTTTTTACGGTAATTTTCCAGCGATATGGTTTTCTGATGATTTTCAAAGGTTTGTTTTGGACGAGGGTCTATTTTAGTTCCATTAATATAAACATCAATAGCGTAAGTACTGTTTAAAATGTATTGGTTTGAATCAAAGATAACTTCACCAATCTTTTGATCGGCTTTTTGTTCGGTGCGGCAACTTAAGAGTGTGGCAAGAAGTATGATTCCGATAAATTTTTCGGGTTTCATTGTTTAAATAAATTGTTTTATACTTTCAAGATGCTTAAATTAGGGAAAAAGTTGCTTATCAACATTATCTTTTTGATGACAAATTTAATCTCCGGTATACTATGACAAAGATTAAGGATAAAAATGTACTCATAACAGGAGGTGCCTCAGGTATTGGAAAAATACTGGCAGAAAGAGCCCTGGAGCTGGGTGCTGCAAAGTTGATTATCTGGGATATCGACAAAGAGAAATTGGAGCATACCACCCGGGAACTTAGATCCTCCGGATTCACGATTTTTTCGTACAGGGTGGATGTGGCAGATACCGCACAGGTAAAACAATATGCAAAGCAGGTGAAAGACGAGGCAGGGGAGGTGGATCTGTTAATCAATAATGCCGGGGTGGTTGTGGGGAAGTATTTTCATGAGCATACCCATCAGGAGATCGATTTTACCATGAACATCAATAGTTCGGCATTAATGCATATTTCGTTGGAATTTATTCAGGGCATGCTGGAAAAAGGAGAGGGACATATTGTAAATATTGCTTCAGCTGCCGGGATGGTTGCCAATCCAAAGATGTCTATTTACTGTGCCAGTAAGTGGTCAGCCATAGGCTGGTCCGACTCCCTGAGACTCGAAATGGAACAGATGAAACAAAAAATAAAGGTTACTACGGTTACCCCTTACTATATAAGTACAGGAATGTTCGAGGGTGTAAAATCAAGAATTATTCCTATCGTTAAGCCCGAAAAGGCAGCCCGGAAAATTATCCGGGGCATCCAAAAAAACAGGATCTTTATCCGTATGCCCCGGATTATTTATTGTTTACCCCTGATCAAAGGTTTATTGCCTGCCCGCTGGTTTGATTTTATTGTGGGGAAAGGGTTTGGAGTTTATCATTCAATGGATGAATTTAAAGGACATAAAAATTAGTTACCAATGAAAACATCAGAGATATTCGAACAGCAACAGAACTTTTTTCTTTCCGGTCAAACCCGGCCCATCGCCTTTCGTAAACAACAGTTAAGAAAATTTAAGGAAGCCTTAAAGAGGAATGAAACTTTACTCTATGAAGCTATTGATAAGGATTTTGGAAAATCGGCTTATGAAACCTATGAAACTGAACTTTCTATTATCTATCATGAGATCAACCAGGCTATACAAAAGGTAAAGAAATGGAGCCGCCCCAGACGGGTAGCTACCAACCTGGCCAATTTCCCGGGGAAAAGCAGGATTATTCCTGAACCATATGGTACAACCCTCGTTATCGGAGCCTGGAATTATCCCTACCAACTGGCCCTGGTGCCTGCTGTTTCGGCTATTGCAGCCGGCAACACGGTTGTGATCAAGCCCAGTGAACTGGCACCCAATACTTCGGCGATCATGGCAAATATTTTTAATAAAATTTTTAATGCTGAATTTTTGTATGTCAAGGAAGGAGGGGTCCCCGAAACTACCGAACTGCTTGAACAGAAGTTTGATAAGCTGTTTTTTACCGGCAGTACCCGTGTTGGGAAAATTGTTTACCAGGCAGCAGCTAAAAATCTGACCCCGGTAACTCTTGAGCTGGGAGGTAAGAGCCCAGTCTTTGTTCTTCCGGATACCAACTTGAAAATGGCTGCCAAACGTATTGCCTGGGGAAAATTCCTAAATGCCGGACAAACCTGTGTAGCTCCGGATTACCTGCTTGTTCATAAGGCTGTTAAGGATACTTTTTTAAAGGAGCTTAAACATCAGATTATTAAAATTCAGGGAGAAAATCCTAAAGGAAGCGAAGCCTATGTAAGAATTATTAATCAAGCGAATTTTGAAAGACTAAGCGGGCTAATTGATCAGGAAAAAATTTATTACGGAGGCGAAACCGATGCTGAGAATCTGTATATCAGTCCTACTGTTCTTCATCAGGTGACTTTTAATGATAAGGTTATGGAAGAGGAGATTTTTGGCCCCGTACTTCCGGTTCTGACCTTTGCTAATCTTGATGAGGCCATTGACGGAGTCAGAGAACTTCCCAGGCCATTATCATTGTATATTTTTTCAAACAAAAGAACCATAAGAAAGAAAATAATCCAGAAGATCTCATTTGGAGGGGGGTGTGTAAACGATACCATTATGCACCTTGCTAACCCGAAATTACCCTTTGGCGGTGTGGGAAATAGCGGAATTGGCAACTATCACGGGAAAACGGGGTTTAATACTTTTAGCCATCAGAAAAGTGTTTTGTACAAAGGAATGTGGTTTGAACCTTTCGTTAAATACAGACCTTATTCCAGGTTGAAGATGAGGTTGTTGCGGTGGATTGTAGAATAAAGTCTTTAGCTTAATAAGGGAATGCTGAATTAAAGAAATTAAAACGGATTATGCGAAATACCCCTGTTTTTATTTGGGCTAACGGAAAGCAGAAGACAAAGACAGGAGGCAGTCGTAGCAGGCCGACACCAGACTATAGATATAGAAATATTAATCAATTAGTTTTGCACCCAAAGGTTAAAAATCCAGTTATTTCCCTTTTCTTTTTATTAAAACAATCCCATATTTATCTTCGATATACTGGAAATAATAATACAGTTTATAGTTGAAATCAATTCCATAATCAACCGAAGGGTCATAATCGATATGGGTTTCATAGAAATCACCATATTTGAATGGATTTTGGTGTCTTTTGTTCCACTCGCTGCAGTACTGGATATTCCAGTTCCGGTAGTAGTCGTTTGAATAATGATCTTTGGGATGAGGAACCGTAGCCAGGTAATTATCGAATCCGGGATCAAAAATCAACAGTTCATATTCAATACTATCTTCGGAGTTTATTTCAATCCCCGATACTTCCTGTTTTTCTTCCTGGGCAAAAATATGATCGGTGGTTAAAAAACCGACCATTAACAGGGTTAAGCAGAGTAGTTTTTTCATAGCTTTTCTTTTAATGATCGTAGAACAAAAGATACAATAAAAAACAGGAGATGTCAAGCAATTGGACGGTAAAGTGTCTCCCTTATAGCGTAATAAAAAAAGGAGGTTCGGATCTTTAAGCTAAAACAAAGTTGGTGTAGAGGATACTCTTCGATAGAAGAAACCCCTGTGGTCGGAAACGATCACAGGGGTTGAATATTTTGTTTGGTGTTTTCTATTCAAAAATATTTTTCATCTTCTCGAAAAAAGTTTTATCGTTGGCATTAGGGTTCGGTTTAAAGTTCTCCGAGTTTCCCAGCTGCTCTACCGTTTTTTGTTCCTCTTTCGATAAGTTTTTGGGGATCCATACATTGATATTTACCAAAAGATCTCCCTTTCCATAGCCATTGATTTCAGGGAGCCCTTTCCCTCGGAGGCGGAGGATTTTTCCGGGTTGGGTTCCGGGATCTATTTTTATTTTTACCTTACCGTCTACGGTAGGTATCTGTACCGTATCACCTAATGAGGCCTGTGCGAAGTTTAGGTATAGTCCGTAAATTAAGTCGTGCCCGTCACGAATCAGTTCCGGGTGTTTTTCTTCCTGGATAAGCACGATCAGGTCGCCATTTACTCCACCTCGTCGTGCGGCATTTCCTTTTCCACTGACATTCAGCTGCATTCCTTCGCCAACTCCGTCCGGGATATCAATGGAGATGACTTCGGTTCCTTTTACAATTCCTTCGCCATGACATTTTGTACATTTGCTGGTGATCACCTTTCCTTCTCCTCCGCAAACATGACAGGTTGAGGTGGTTTGCATCTGTCCTAAAAAAGTGTTGGTAACCTTGGTAACCTGCCCGGTCCCTCTACAGGTGGAACAGTTACTGTACGAGGATGAATCCTTGGCTCCTGTTCCACTACAGGCATCACAGGCTATATATTTATTTACTTTTAGTTTCTTGGTAACCCCATGGGCGATATCTTTAAGCGAAAGGGACACTTTTACCCTTAAATTGGAGCCTTTATTAACTCTTCTTGACCGTTGGCGTGATCCACCAAATCCGCCAAAACCGCTAAATCCACCAAATGATCCTCCAAAAGCACTGCCAAATATGTCGCCAAAGTTTTCAAAGATGTCTTCCATGGTCATTCCTCCGCCACCAAATCCGTTGCCGGCGGCTCCACCTACCCCTGCATGTCCAAAACGATCGTAACGGCTGCGCTTATCCTGGTCTCGTAGCACTTCGTAAGCTTCAGCAGCTTCTTTAAACTTGTTCTCGGCTTCTTTATCCCCGGGGTTTTTATCTGGGTGATATTTCAACGCCTGCTTGCGGTATGCTTTTTTTATCTCCTCCTGTGTTGCACTTTTCGAAATCCCTAATATCTCGTAATAATCTCGTTTTGTAGACATATTCTTTTGTTTTCAAATATTTTTATTCTCCTACCACTACTTTGGCGTACCGGATTACTTTATCATTTAACAGATACCCTTTTTCAATAACATCAACCACTTTCCCTTTTAATTCATCCTTTGGAGCCGGTATTTTTGTTACCGCTTCATGCAGGTCTGTATCAAATTCTTTCTCACTCGCTTCAATCTCTTTTACTCCACGTTGTTTCAAAAATTCTTTAAATTTATTGTAAATTAAATGAATCCCTTCTTTGATGGCATCTACCTCTTTTGCTTTGTCGATCGTAGCAAGCCCTCGTTCAAAATCATCCATCACCGGAAGGATATTTACTAAAATATCTTCCCCGGCCGACTTGGTTAACTCCATTTTTTCTTTAAGTGTTCTTCGGCGATAGTTGTCATACTCAGCCGCCAGTCGAAGATACTTGTCGTTTATTTCTTCCAGTTTTTCCTGATCCGATTTTTCATGGACCTCTTTTTCTGTTGCTTCGTCTTTTATCTCTTCTTGTTTTGACTCAACATGGTCAGTTTCTTCTTCCTGGTTCTTTTTTTTGTCCTTGATCTCTTTTTCAGTTTTAGGGGTCTCTTTTTGTTCTGATTTTATTTTTTGTTGAGCTTGTGGCATATCTTTTACGTTCTCCTTTTTCTCTTTTTTTGTCTTTTTTACCATCGCTTTACTATTTATACTTTATCTTAATTCATCATTCTTTAACAAGAATTTTGCCAAAAAAAAATTTTACGCCAATTTGGCACGCACCTGAGGTATTCAGATGAAATATTGACAACTGATTGCAGGTACGAATGAAGTGAAAAATCCACGGATTTTTTAGTCGACCCGTTGAATATCAGCACCCAGAGCATTTAACCGGGTATCGATTTGTTGATATCCACGGTCAATTTGTTCAATATTGTGGATGGTACTCACGCCATCGGCCGACATGGCTGCAATTAGCAGGGCAACTCCGGCCCTGATATCCGGTGATGTCATATCTGTAGCCCTGAGCTGTATCTTATTATCCAGCCCGATAACCGTTGCCCGGTGCGGATCACAAAGAATGATCTGGGCGCCCATATCGATCAGCTTATCGACAAAAAACAAACGGCTTTCGAACATTTTCTGATGGATTAAAACACTTCCTTTGGCCTGGGTTGCGGTAACCAGCATAACACTGAGCAGGTCGGGGGTTAATCCTGGCCAGGGGGCATCGGAAATGGTCATAATAGAACCATCAATAAATGTTTCGATCTGATAATTTCGATGTTCAGGAATATAAATATCATCCTTTAGTTTTTCCAGCTGTATTCCCAGCCTGCGGAAAGCATTGGGGATAATTCCCAGGTTTTCGAAGGATACATTTTTTATGGTGATTTCAGAACCGGTCATTGCTGCTAATCCGATAAAACTTCCAATTTCGATCATATCGGGCAAAATGGTGTGTTCGCAACCTTTCAATTCTTTAACTCCCTCAATGGTCAACAGGTTTGATCCGATTCCGGAAATTTTTGCCCCCATCCTTACCAGCATTTTACACAGCTGTTGAATGTAAGGTTCACAGGCTGCATTGTAGATTACCGTTTGTCCTTTAGCCATAACGGCTGTCATGATTATGTTTGCAGTTCCGGTTACCGAAGCCTCTTCGAGCAACATCCTGGCTCCGTGCAAATTTTTCCCTTTAACTTTGTAGGAATTGTCTTTATGGCTGAATTCAAATTCAGCACCCAGCTTTTCGAATCCAATAAAATGAATATCCACTCTTCGTCGTCCGATTTTATCTCCTCCGGGTTTGGGAATGTATCCTTTACCGAATCGTGCAAGCAAGGGACCTATCATCATGATTGACCCCCGGAGAGTTGTCGATTTTTGACGGTACTCTTCTGTTAGCAGATAATCAAAATTGATTTCTCTGGCTGTAAAGGCATAGGATGTGTCACTTAATTTTTCAACCTTTACACCAATCGATCCGATTAAATCGATGAGCTTATTTACGTCCCGGATGTCAGGAATGTTATGTATGGTGACTCTTTCGGGAGTCAGAAGGACGGCACTAATAATTTGTAAGGCTTCGTTTTTTGCTCCTTGTGGAGTAATTTCTCCTTTTAACTTTTTCCCTCCATGAATAATAAATGAACTCATAATTCAGTGCTTGTTTGGAAGATGGCTTATTTCTTTCGTTGACTGCGGCGTCGTTTATTCTTGGCTAAAATATCCTTTGTTTCAGTTAATGAAGCATCCTGTGCATTAATATCGATCTTGCCGTTGGAAAGTTCTTTTAAATCCGAAAAAATCAATTCATCAGCAACCGCTTCTTTGTTCCAGGTTAAATAACTTTTTTTCATATGATTGGCAATCAGCTGAATGAGGATATCCTTCAGCTCACCTTCTTCCATTTCGATGGCATAATCAATCATTTTTTCAATGGTTCTGCCATAATGTTTATACTTCGCCCCTTTATTATTGTAGGGAACGTTGTCGGGTTTTTCTGTTAATGTCTCAATCTTCGGCGCTTCGTATGGAGCGTCAATGTTCAGTTTAAAATCAGAGATAATGGCCAGATGATCCCATAATTTATGCTTAAAATCGGCAATATCCCGTAGATGAGGATTCATATTACCCATAATATTTATTATGGCCTGCGCCATTTTATTTCTTTTCTCCTTATCGGGCTCCTCGATCGTGAGCTCAATCATCTTTTGGATATTTCTTCCATATTCAGGTAAAACCATTTTTTTTCTGCTCGTATTATATTCCATAATTGAATTTATTTTTTGCAAAAATAATCTATTTTGATTTAGCATTCAAAGAATTAAGTGTTTTATTCTTTTTGTGGCCTTGATTAATGATAAAAGTATTGACTGCTAAATTATTCCTGAATAATGGATGATAACCAAAAGGGAAAAAAATTTTATCTATTCAATGATTTTAAGTTTGGCAAATTTCAGCAAGAGTTGTTTTTCCCCTACTCCTTCGAACAGTACTTTTGCTTTCTTGTTGGGCTTAGTCCCTTCAATTTTAATGATTTCTCCTAACCCGAATTTACTGTGACGGACAATCATCCCCTCGTTTATAGCATCCGGAGGATCGGGAGTGAAATCACTGGTTGCCTGGGCTGCAGCTTTTTTTCCTGCTTCACTTATTTTGATCAGTTTTTTACTGGCCTGGGGGACCGTAGCATTTATTCCGGGTTTCTTTCTTTCAAACCGTGGTTTCGATGAGTTTTCAAATATATCATCCCCCCCGGTAAAGATAGGTTGCCCTGTTTCGTAAAATGATTCAGGTAAATCCAGGTATTGTTCGTCTACCTCCCTGATAAAACGGCTGGGACGACAGTAGGTTGGAGTACCCCATTTATACCTTTCCCGTGCAAATGAGATGATCGCAGACTCCTCAGCCCGGGTTAAGGCCACATAAAACAACCTGCGTTCTTCTTCAAGCTCCTTTTGTGTGCCCGACGACATGGGCGATGGGAAAAGATCTTCTTCCAGTCCGGCTAAAAATACCTGCTTAAATTCCAGTCCTTTGGCCGAATGGATCGTCATGATGGTTACTTTATTCAGGTCTTCATCCTTTTCATTATCCTGGTTGGTTAATAAAGCCACATTTTCCATAAATTTATCCAGTGAAGGGAAAGAATCTGGATCGTCGTGGCTGTCAACATATTCTTTGATTGCATTCAGAATTTCCTCAAGGTTTTCTAACCGGGTTTGTTCTTCGTGCGACTGAGGATTTTTAAATTCTTTCATGATGCCCGACTCATTGGCAATTTCCGTGGCTGCATCATAGGCATCGAAAGCTTTAATGCTTTCGGAAAATTTCTGAATGAGGGCTCTGAACTGAATTAGCTTGTTTTTAGTTCCTGCATTTAACCCGGATTGTACCTTTTCGATATGCATTAATACTTCCCAGATATTCAGTTCATTTTGCCTGGCAAAATGTTCGATTTTATTCATTGTGGTCTGGCCTATTCCCCGGGTTGGATAATTGATAATCCTCAACAGAGCCTCGTCATCTTTTAAATTAACAGCCAGCCGGAAATAAGCCAGCAGATCCTTGATCTCTTTTCGCTGGTAGAACGATATGCTCCCATAAATTTTGTAAGGGATGTTGAACTTACGGAAGGCTTCTTCGAAACTCCTCGACTGGGCATTGGTCCGATAGAGTATGGCAAAATCCTTGTATTCGAAATTCTTCTCTGCAATAACATCTTCAATGATCCGGGCAATTTTATAGGCTTCGTCCTTGTCGGTATCCGCTTCGATAACTTTTATTTTTTCACCCGGTTGATTTTTGGAGTATACTTTTTTGGGAATTTGTTCTTTATTTCTTCTGATCAGGCTGTTTGCCGCTTCAACAATAAGCTGGGTTGAACGGTAATTTTGTTCCAGTTTATACAGGTGATATTCAGGGTAATCGTTTTTAAAATTTAGGATGTTTTCAATCTTGGCCCCTCTGAAAGCATAAATACTTTGTGCATCATCTCCTACCACACATACATTTTTTGTTTTTTCGGCCAGTTTTTTGATGATGAGATACTGGGCAAAATTGGTATCCTGATATTCATCCACCAGGATATATTTAAATTTATGTTGATATTTTTCCAATACCCCGGGAAAATCTCTGAAAAGAATATTGGTATTTAATAACAGATCATCAAAATCCATGGCATCCGCTTTTTTACATCGGTTGCTGTAGATCATGAAGATTTCACCCACCCGGGGGCGTTTGCTTTTTTGATCCTGAATAAGAATTTGTTGGTTGCTGTTATAGGCTTTTGCTGTGATCAGATTATTCTTGGCACTTGAAATGCGGCCATAAATTTCACCGGGTTTATAGGTTTTGTCATCTAAATTTAACTCTTTAATTATTTTTTTAATCAGGTTTTTTGAATCGATGGTATCGTATATGGTGTAATTGGGTGTATACCCCATTTTTTGGGCTTCAGCTCTCAGAATCCTGGCAAAGATCGAATGAAAAGTTCCCATCCACAGATATTTTGCAGTATCTTTCCCAATCATTCCGGCAATTCTGACTTTCATTTCTGCAGCAGCTTTATTGGTAAAGGTTAACGCCAGAATCTGATAGGCTGGAACACCTTGTGCCAGCAGGTGGGTTATTCGATAGGTTAAAACTCTTGTTTTTCCAGATCCTGCCCCTGCGATTACCAACGATGGTCCTTTATAATTAATTACAGCGTTTTTTTGCGCGTCGTTTAAATCCTCCAGATAATTGTAATCCATTCCATCCAGTTTTGAATTGAAAATTTGAAACTGTAAAAATAGTTGCATATTCATGGCGAACCAAAACTTCAATAAAGTATTTTTAGAAAAAAATGGGGTCACCAATATATCCAAAATCTTAGCGGGTTGTAATTTTGTGAATCAAAAAAACATTTTAGATCATACAATTTTATTAACGGATAATTGTTATTATTGTAAATTTTATAAGATATATATATTATATGTATAGATTATTCCTTTTTCTTTTTACAGGGTTATTTATTATTTGTGGGTCATCAGCCTATTCGCAAATAACATCGAATGCTGATTTTTCAGAAACTACAACTTTTGATGATAGCATTAAAATTTTTGTTTTTTGTACGGACGATGAACAAGGGGGGATGTTAACGGCTAATGATTCTTCCCAGCAGGGAGGGTATGTTTTTGAATGGTTTAAATACCAGGAGGAAGATACTGCTTTTACCCTGCCCATAACCGAGAATATTACCTATAGTTATGATTCTGCCAGCTCTGTCGTTCAAAATCTTGCATCGGGGGGGTATAAAGCTATTTTAACCAAGGGGGATACTGTTCAGGAATATATTGCCTGGGTGTATAATAATATTCATTTATCGATTGATATCCAGGTATTAAATCCTTTAGATTGTGACTTGCTTGAATTAAGTGCACCTACAATTTTTGAAACCAATTTTTATTCTGTTGATACAACAGATGGAACTGCCTATCGGTTGAATAATGAGAAAGAACAGTACAACTGGAGTTCAGAACCCGAACTGGAGAGTTTACGAAATTATAACTATTCCTATACGAGTACGGCTATCCTTCCGACCGAAAACACCGTTTTTGGGGTTACCATAACCGACCGTTTTGGATGTCAGGCAGAAGATTATATTGATTATACAGCTGTTGAAACAGATGCTTTATTTAAGATTTCATCGATTGACCAGGAGGGTATGGTTTTAGAAACCAGCGAAGAGTCCATTTCCGGATCGGCCCCGCTGAAAGTTCGTTTTGAAAATATGTCAGAGAATGGCTCCCATTATACTTATTTTTTTGGGGATTCATTGATCAATAACGACGAGGATACTGTTTTTACTACCGATTATTCTTTACAACCGGAACATACCTATTACTACAGTGCCCCGGATTCGGGAAAAACATATATTGCCAGGCTGTATAGCGAGAGTAGTTTTGGCTGCAGGGATTCTTTGTTCATAGAAGTTTTTGTCGAACCAACATCGATTGAATTTCCCAATGTTTTTACTCCCAATAATGATAATGTTAATGATATCTATCAGCTGACCGATTTTAAATCGATCAGGAATTTTAAAATTACGATTTTTAACCGGGTAGGACAGGTTGTTCATCAGTATGAAGGGGATGCCCGAGATTGGGAAGGCTGGGATGGCACGGTAAAAAACAGTAACCGGGATGCCCCTGACGGAAACTACTTTTTTGTGGTTGAGGTATTGGGGTGGGACACCAAAACCTATACTAACAAAAATTTGAATTATACTGGTGTTGCAGAAGAACAGGAGAGTGGCGGTAATTTTTTCGGCATCATCAGATTGTTTAGATAGTTTCGATTATTGTTTGTGAAAATAAAAAAAGGGATGAACTCCAGGTTCATCCCTTTTATATTTAATATTATATAATAGATTTCTCTATTCTTCTTCTTCCTGTTCTTCGAAGGCTTTCATTAATTTTTCCTGAACATCCATGGGAACCTGCTCGTATTTGGCAAATTTCATGGTGTAGGTGGCCCTGCCGCCGGTTAAAGAACTTAATGCTGTAGAATACTTGTTTAGCTCAGCCAAAGGTACTTTTGCATTAATTTTTTCAAAACCTTTATCGCTGTTCATCCCTTCAATCATGGCTCTTCTGCCCTGTAAGTCACTCATCACATCACCCATTCGGTCTGAGGGTACAAGTACTTCAACATCGTAGATGGGTTCCATAATTTTGGGCCCTGCATTTTTAAATGCAGCTTTAAAGGCATTACGTCCTGCCAGTTTAAAAGAAATTTCATTGGAATCCACGGGGTGCATCTTACCATCATAAACTGCAACCCTGATATCGCGTGCATAAGAACCGGTTAACGGACCTTCTTCCATTTTTTCCATGATTCCCTTTAAAATAGCAGGCAAAAAGCGTGCATCGATAGCACCACCAACAATACAGTTGTAATAAATTAATTTACCACCCCAGGGTAAAGCATGCTCTTCTTTGTTTCTTACAGAAACTTTTATCTCCTTTCCGTTTACTTTGTAAACGGTTGGATCTGGCATATCTTCTTTATAGGGTTCAATTACCATATGTACTTCACCAAACTGACCGGATCCCCCCGACTGTTTCTTGTGCCGGTAACTGGATTCTGCAATTTTAGTGATGGTTTCACGGTAAGGAATTCGTGTGGGGTAAAATTCTGTTTCTATTTTGTAGATATTATCAAGATGCCACTTCACAATATTATTTAAATGATATTCTCCTTGTCCGTAAAGAATAATTTGTTTTAATTCTTTTGAATATTCAACTTTTACGGTAGGGTCAATTTCGTGTAACCGGCTTAAGGCTTCTCCCAGCTTTTCATCATCCGATTCGTTAACTGCTTTAATAGCGGTTCTGTGTTTTGCTTCAGGGAATTTAATTTCAGGAAACTTAAAAGATTTCTTGGGTTCAGATAATGTATGATTGGTTTTTGTATTTTTTAATTTAACCGCTGCTCCGATATCTCCGGCTACGATTTTTGTTACCTTCGTCCGGTTTTTTCCTGCTACTGCATAAAGCTGTGATAATCTTTCTTTGGTATCGGTATTGTTGTTGTTTAAATCCATCCCTTCGGAGATTTGTCCTGAAACAACCTTAAAATAGTTGATTTCACCAATATGTGACTCATTGGCTGTTTTGAATACAAATAAACCAGCAGGGCCGCTTTCTTTACATTCCACCTTATCTCCCTCGATGGTTTCCGGTGCAGGCATCATGTCTGGTGCAGGGGCTACCTTTGAGATAAACTCCAGGATTCTTTTAATGCCATACCCTTTTTCAGCCGAAGCACAGAATAAAGGATACATTCCACGGTTAATTAAACCCGCTGTAATCCCTTTTCGCATTTCATTTTCATCCAGTGATCCT
This sequence comes from Bacteroidales bacterium, assembly GCA_036351015.1. Taxonomy (GTDB): domain Bacteria; phylum Bacteroidota; class Bacteroidia; order Bacteroidales; family UBA12077; genus UBA12077. The sequence goes on along the minus strand of JAZBOG010000037.1, from coordinate 104,480 downwards.
TTTTCAAAGAATAATTCCATTAACTGTTCATCATTTTCGGCGGCAGATTCTACCAAGGTATTATGTAATTCCTCTGCCGTATCTTTCTGGTCATCCGGAATGTCCAGTACTTCTCTTTCGCCCTTATCATTGAATTTGTACATTTTCATTGTTAAAACATCAATGATGGCATTAAAATCCGGGCCAGTGGCCACTGGATATTGTACAACAACCATTTTATTCCCAAAAGTTGTTTTTAAAGATTCGATTGCTTTTTCATGGTTTGCCCCCTCATGATCCAGTTTGTTAAGAACAAACATTAAGGGTTTATTATACCTGTCGCAATGCCTGTTAAGTATTTCGGTACCCACTTCAACTCCGTGCTGAGCATTCACTAACATCACGGCCTGATCTGCAGCATAGAATGAAGAGATAACTCCACCAATAAAATCGTCAGCTCCCGGAGTATCAATAATGTTAATCTTATGATCATTAAATTCGGTATATAAAACAGTGGAGAATACTGAATTCAGGTTTTCCTGTTCAATTTCATTGTAGTCAGAAGCTGTATTCTTTGCATTTACGCTTCCTTTTCTATCAATAACACCTCCTTCAAAGAGCATCGCTTCGGCCAGGGTCGTTTTACCCGAGCCCGCATTTCCAATCAAAGCGATATTCCTTATTTTATCCGTTTGATAAGTTTTCATATGTATTTTACGATTTAATTAATAATTTATAGTATAATTCTTCAAAAACAACACATTTATAATAAGATAGATAAACGGGCTTCAAAAATAGTAAATTTTTGTCAACACACAAGAGTTGGATTATATTATTATAATAGGTATTGAATATTTTTATTTGCTCTTTAACATCTTTCTAAATAAGCCCCACGAAATAATTTAATCCCCAATCGTTTGTAATTTATTAAAAAACATTATAATTTTGCGGCATTTTCCGACAAGAAATTTGTGTCGTTAAATCAATAAAAATCAAAGATTTTTAGAATTTTTCAGGATGAATTTTCCGGGGAGTCAGAACTTCGGAAACATCTAAAAATTAAGAAATAAATTTAAATATTTTGTGGATTTTTAAAAAAAAAGAATACCTTTGCGAACCGATTTTATAAAAAAAATTAATTAAATAATTAACTATATGCCTACAATACAGCAGTTAGTAAGAAAAGGAAGAAAGCAAATTGTAGAGAAGAAGAAGGCTCCTGCTTTGGATGCGTGTCCACAACGACGAGGTGTTTGTACACGAGTATATACTACAACACCCAAGAAGCCAAACTCTGCTATGCGAAAAGTTGCCAGGGTTAGGTTAACCAATGGTAAAGAGGTAAATGCTTATATCCCGGGAGAAGGACATAATCTGCAAGAACACTCGATCGTGTTAATCCGTGGGGGGAGAGTAAAAGATTTGCCTGGTGTGCGTTATCACTTGATACGTGGTGCTCTTGACACTTCGGGAGTGGAAGGTAGAACTCAGCGACGTTCGAAATATGGAACTAAAAGACCAAAGAAATAAACTAACGCAAATACAGTTTAGAAAGAAATGAGAAAGTCAAAACCAAAACAGAGGATAATATTACCGGATCCAAAATATAACGATACGTTAGTAACCAGGTTTGTTAACGACCTGATGATGGATGGTAAGAAAAATATTGCGTTGAATATTTTTTATGATGCAATGGATATCGTTGCAGAAAAGAGTAAGGACAAGGAAAAATCTGCGCTTGAGATTTGGAAGAAAGCATTGGAAAATGTGACTCCGATGGTAGAGGTTAAGAGTAGACGAATTGGAGGTGCTACTTTTCAGGTTCCTATGGAAGTTTCGCCCAGAAGAAAAACGGCAATCAGTATCAGAAACCTGATCAAATTTGCCCGTCAGCGAAGCGGAAGAAATATGGCTGAAAAATTGGCACAGGAAGTTATCGCTGCTTATAACGAAGAGGGAGGCGCATTTAAGCGTAAAGAAGAGACGCATAGAATGGCCGATGCCAATAAAGCATTTGCTCATTTTAGATTTTAGAATAAGGTAAAAACAGGGGTTAGAAGAAAGGAGAAATGAATAAAACTTTGCAAAATACCAGGAATATCGGAATCATGGCGCATATTGATGCCGGTAAAACAACGACCACAGAGCGTATTCTGTTTTATACTGGTATTACACATCGAATTGGCGAAGTGCATGATGGAGCTGCCACCATGGATTGGATGGTGCAGGAGCAGGAGCGTGGAATTACAATTACTTCTGCAGCAACTACTGCTTTTTGGAAGTATAAGGATCAAGAATATAAGATTAATATTATAGACACCCCCGGGCACGTAGACTTTACTGTTGAGGTAGAAAGATCTTTACGTGTACTAGATGGTGCAATTGCTGTATTTTGTGCGGTGGGTGGTGTTGAACCCCAGTCGGAGACGGTTTGGAGACAAGCCGATAAATATCATGTTCCCAGGATGGCTTTTGTGAATAAAATGGACCGTTCGGGTGCTGATTTCTTTTCTGTGGTTAACCAAATAAACGAAAAGCTGGGAGCCAACCCGGTTCCTATTCAAATTCCCATTGGATCAGAAGATTCTTTCCGGGGGGTTATTGATTTGATTGAAAATAAGGCGGTTGTTTGGCACGATGATCAAACCCTGGGAACCAACTACGAGCTGGTTGAAATTCCTGAGGAATTGAAGGCTGAAGCTGAAGAGTGGAGAGGAAAATTAATTGAAGCCGTTGCTGAACATGACGATGCCCTGCTGGAAAGATACTTTGAAGATCCTGATTCGATTACTAAAGACGAGATGCTGGAGGTGATCCGGAAGGCAACAATTGAAATGACGGTTACTCCCGTGCTTTGCGGATCAGCATTTAAAAATAAAGGTGTACAACGTTTGTTGGATTCAATTATTACTTTTTTGCCCAGTCCTGTAGATGTTGGTAATATTAAAGGAGTGAATCCGAAAAATGATGAGGTGGTTGAGCGTAAACCCGACTCCAATGAGCCATTAGCAGCACTTGCCTTTAAAATTGCAACCGATCCCTATGTTGGCAGGTTAGCGTTTTTAAGGGTTTACTCAGGAAAAATTGATGCAGGTTCGTATGTATTAAACGTAAGAACCGGTAAACGGGAACGAATTTCCCGTTTATATCAGATGCATGCCAACAAGCAAAATCCAAAGGATGTTATTGAAGCCGGAGATATCTGTGCAGCTGTCGGATTCAAGGATCTCCGAACAGGTGACACCCTTTGTAACGAAAAGCATCAGATTGCCCTGGAATCCATGGAATTCCCCGAGCCGGTAATTGGTATTGCCGTTGAGCCGAAGACACAAAAAGATCTTGATAAATTAAATATAGCCTTACAAAAATTAGCCGAAGAAGATCCTACCTTTACCGTGAAGGTTGATGATGATTCGGGACAAACCGTAATCAGCGGAATGGGTGAACTGCACCTGGAAATTCTTCTCGACCGGTTAGTACGTGAATTTAAGGTAGAATGTAACCAGGGAGCTCCCCAGGTTAACTATAAAGAGGCGATTACCAAAGAGGTTGAACACCGCGAAGTATTCAAAAAACAAACTGGTGGACGTGGTAAATTTGCCGATATCCAGGTTGTTATCGGACCAGCCGATGATGAGTCCAAAGGACTAGAATTTATTGATAAAATTAAAGGGGGAAATATACCCCGGGAATATATTCCTGCAATTCAGAAAGGTTTCGAAGAAGCAATGTACAATGGGGTATTGGCAGGATATCCTGTAGACAGCCTTAAAGTAACATTGGTTGATGGTTCCTACCACGATGTGGATTCGGATGCATTATCTTTCGAAATTGCAGCAAAAATGGCATTTAAAGCTGCCTGCGCCAAAGCTAAACCTGTTCTTTTAGAACCGATTATGGCTGCTGAAGTTGTTACTCCAGAAGAATATATGGGAGATATTATCGGTGACTTCAACAGGCGAAGAGGTAAAGTTGAAGGAATGGAAAACAGGGGCGGAGCAAGAGTTATTAAAGCCAAAGTACCTCTGGCCGAAAAATTCGGTTATGTAACCGTGCTAAGAACTATAAGTTCAGGAAGAGCGACCTCCTCGATGGAATTTTCACATTACGAAGAGGTTCCTACGGAAATAGCTAAAGAGATTGTAGAGAAAACAAAAGGAAAAAGCGAATTTGTTTAATTTGGATAAGAATGAGCCAAAAGATCAGAATTAAATTAAAATCATACGATCACAACCTGGTAGATAAATCTGCCGAAAAGATCGTTAAAACAGTAAAATCTACTGGTGCTGTAGTAAGTGGTCCTATTCCACTGCCTACTCATAAAAGAGTGTTTACAGTATTACGTTCTCCATTTGTCAATAAAAAATCGAGAGAACAATTCCAGCTATCATCTTACAAACGTTTGTTGGATATTTACAGTTCAACTCCAAAAACGATCGATGCACTGATGAAACTGGAATTACCCAGTGGAGTTGAAGTAGAAATTAAGGTATAATAAAGTAAAAAAGGAAAGCGATGCCAGGATTAATTGGAAAAAAGATTGGAATGACTTCCATCTTCAGTGCCGAGGGAAAAAATATTCCATGCACTGTTATTGAGGCCGGGCCATGTGTGGTAACACAGGTAAAAACCGTTGACAATGACGGATATCATGCTTACCAGTTGGCTTACGATGAAAAAAAGGAGAAAAATACACCAAAACCTTTAATGGGCCACTTTAAGAAAGCAAAGCAAACTCCCAAAAGAGTATTGCATGAGTTTAAAAATTTTGCGAAAGATTATCAAGTGGGCGAAAATGTTACCATCGACATATTTAATGAAGATATGTGGGTTGATGTAACTGGATTTTCCAAGGGAAAAGGTTTTCAGGGTGTTGTTAAACGTCATGGATTCCATGGTGTTGGAGGACAAACCCACGGTCAGCACAACCGAAACCGGGCTCCCGGTTCGTTAGGTGCGTCATCCTATCCTTCACGGGTTTTTAAAGGAATGAGAATGGCCGGACAAACTGGTAATAAGAAAGTGAAAATGATCAACCTTAAAGTTGTTAAGGTGATTAAAGAGAATAATTTATTAGTTGTTAAGGGATCAGTTCCTGGTGCAAATGGATCATATTTAATTATTCAAAAGTAATGGAATTATCTATAGTTAACATAACAGGCGAAGATACCGGTAAAAAAGTTACCCTTCATGATTCGATTTTTAAAATCGAACCTAACGATCATGCCATATATTTAGATGTAAAACAATATCTGGCCAATAAACGTCAGGGTACTCATAAAGCAAAAGAAAGAAATGAGATCGCCGGTAGTACAAAAAAGATTAAACGACAAAAAGGTACTGGAACTGCACGAGCTGGTAGCATTAAATCACCCGTATTCAGGGGTGGTGGTAGAGTTTTTGGTCCAAAACCCAGAGATTATTCGTTTAAGCTGAACAAAAAAGTGAAACAGCTGGCCCGAAAATCTGCTTTAAGCTATAAAGCAAAAGATAACAATATTAAAGTATTGGAGAACTTCAGTTTTGAAGCTCCCAAGACCAGGGAATTTGTTGGTCTGCGAAATAATTTGGGAGTAGCTGATAAAAAAGTACTTTTAGTTTTATCTGAACAAAATAAAAATATATATTTGTCATCCAGAAATTTACAGGATGTTAAAGTTGTAAATGTTTCAGATATAAATACTTACGATATTGTAAATGCATCAGTTGTACTCCTGGTAGAGAACTCAATTGAGCCATTGCAAAAAATGTTTAGAATTTAGAAAAAATTATAACAATGGATATTTTGTTAAAACCAATAGTAACCGAGAAAATGACTGAACAGGGTGAAGACCTGAACAGATACGGTTTTATTGTGGATAAGAGAGCAAATAAAGTACAGATTAAAAATGCTGTAGAGGAGATGTATGGTGTGTCAGTTGAGGCTGTAAATACTATGCGTTATCTGGGAAAGGAAAAATCCCGATATACCAAGTCAGGGATTATACAAGGACAATCCAAATCATTTAAGAAAGCGATTGTAACATTAGTTGAAGGAGAAAAAATAGATTTTTATAGCAATATTTAATTAATATGGCAGTAAGAAAATTAAAACCTGTAACACCAGGACAAAGACATAAAATTATCGGTGCTTTTGATGTAATCACCAAGAGAACACCGGAGAAATCTTTGTTGGCTCCCCTGAAAAAATCGGGTGGACGAAATAATGATGGAAAAATGACGATGCGATATTTAGGCGGAGGCCATAAGCAACGCTATCGGATCGTTGATTTTTTGCGCAACAAAGATGGGATGGAAGCTACAGTTAAAAGTATTGAATACGATCCGAACAGAACCGCAAGAATTGCGTTGGTTGTATATGAAGATGGTGAGAAGAAATACATCATCGCTCCCAATGGATTAAAAGTAGGACAAAAAATAAAGTCTGGAGAAGGAGTTGCCCCAGAATTAGGAAACACTTTATTTTTAGCCGATATTCCTTTGGGAACAATTATTCATAATATCGAATTGCATCCCGGAAAGGGTGGAGCCTTAGCCCGTAGTGCAGGTTCTTATGCACAGTTAACCTCCCGGGATGGTAAATATGCAATTGTAAAGTTACCCTCAGGTGAATCGAGGATGATCTTAACTACCTGTCGTGCTACGATTGGAACCGTTTCGAATGCTGACCACAGCCTTGAAATTTCAGGGAAAGCCGGAAGAAAAAGATGGTTAGGCAGAAGACCACGAGTACGGGGAGTAGTAATGAATCCGGTAGACCATCCGATGGGTGGTGGAGAAGGAAGAGCCTCTGGCGGTCATCCACGATCCAGAAATGGTGTGCCTGCGAAAGGTTATAAAACCAGAGCCAAGAAAAAGGCTTCGAATAAGTATATTGTTGAAAAACGTAAGAAATAAAAAAGATTGCTATGAGTCGATCATTGAAAAAAGGCCCATTTATTGATTATAAGCTTGAGAAAAGAGTTCTGGAAATGAACGAATCAGGAAAAAAAACGGTAGTTAAAACCTGGTCACGCAGGTCTATGATTTCACCGGATTTTGTTGGGCATACTATTGCAGTTCACAACGGAAATAAATTTATCCCGGTATATGTTACTGAGAATATGGTAGGACATAAATTAGGTGAATTTGCTCCAACCAGAACCTTTAGAGGGCATGCCGGAAATAAAAAATAAACCTACGGTAGTATTATCTTAAAATATTAGATTATAATGGGTGCAAGAAAAAGAATAAGAGCGAATAAAATTAAAGAGAGCAAAAAGAGTCAGTATTTTGCTAAACTCAGGAACTGTCCCACATCGCCAAGAAAGATGCGATTGGTAGCCGATATGGTTAGAGGGATGGAAGTGAATAAAGCTCTTGATGTATTGAAATATAGTTCGAAAGAAGCATCAAATCGTGTAGAAAAATTACTTTTGTCGGCGATTGCGAACTGGCAGGAGAAAAACGAAGGTGTTCGAATCGAAGATAGCAAGTTAATTGTGAAAGAGATCTTTGTTGACGGAGGAAGAACATTAAAACGAATTCAACCCGCCCCGCAGGGGAGAGCACACCGCATCAGAAAAAGATCGAATCACGTGACATTAGTGCTAGATAATTTAAATAACAACGATACTCAAACAGAACAATAGATGGGACAAAAAGTTAATCCGATAGGAAATCGATTGGGAATCATTAAAGGATGGGATTCTAATTGGTACGGTGGAAAAAACTATGCTGATAAGCTGGTTGAGGATAATAAGATTAGAAAATATCTTGACGCCCGATTAGCCAAAGCAAGCATATCTAAGATTGTTATTGAAAGAACTTTAAAATTAATCACTGTTACGGTGAATACCGCACGCCCTGGGATCATTATTGGTAAAGGTGGCCAGGAAGTAGATAAATTAAAAGAAGAGTTAAAAAAGATTACCCGCAAAGAGGTTCAGATTAACATCTTCGAAGTAAAAAGACCGGAACTTGATGCTACGATCGTTGGCAACGCCATTGCAAGACAAATTGAAGGTAAGGTATCTTACCGGCGAGCCATTAAAATGGCCATTGCATCAACCATGAGGATGGGCGCTGAGGGAATTAAAGTTCAGATATCAGGACGTTTGGGTGGTGCAGAGATGGCACGTACCGAAGTATATAAAGAAGGGCGTACCCCATTGCATACTTTCCGTGCCGATATCGATTATACGTTAAGTGAAGCCCTTACCAAGGTTGGTTTAATTGGAATCAAGGTTTGGATTTGCCGGGGTGAGATTTATGGGAAAAGAGATCTTTCACCAAACATCGGAGCCTCCAAAAACCAAAAACCATCCAAAGGTGGCTTTAAGAAGAAAAGAAAATAAGCGATAATTTAAATTCATTATTGGAATGTTACAGCCAAAGAAAACGAAATACAGAAGAGTCCAAAAGGGCAAAATGAAAGGGAATGCCCAGCGAGGAAATCAATTGGCTTTTGGTTCCTTTGGAATCAAGGCTCTGGAAGAGTGCTGGATTACCGGACGACAAATTGAAGCCGCCCGACAGGCAGTGACTCGTTATATGAAACGTGAAGGACAGATCTGGATCCGAATATTTCCGGATAAACCGATCACTAAAAAGCCCGCCGAAGTGCGAATGGGAAAAGGACGAGGAGCTCCAGAAGGTTTTGTAGCACCAGTAAAACCCGGTCGGATTTTGATCGAAGCCGAAGGTGTATCTTTTAAAGTAGCTCAGGAAGCATTACGTCTTGCGGCTCAAAAATTACCAATCCCAACGAAATTCGTTGTTAGACGTGATTATGTTGAAAACATAAATTAGTGAGAAATGAAAAATTCTGAAATTAGAGAATTAACCACAAAGGAGATTGAGGAAAGAATCGATACTGAAAAAACGATGCTTACCCGTCTAAAGCTTAATCATGCCGTGTCTCCTTTAGACAATCCTTTGAAGATAAAGCAAACACGCAAGAATATTGCAAGATTAATGACTGAGTTGCGTAAAAGAGAAATCAAAGAAAGTTCGAATAGTTAATTTGTAACAATGGAAACAACAAGAAGATTAAGAAAAGAGCGTATAGGTGTTGTTGTTAGCAATAAGATGGACAAGACCATTGTTATTGCTGTAGAACGAAAAGTAAAACATCCGAAGTACGGCAAATTTATCAAGAGCAGGAAAAAGTTTACTGCCCATGATGAAGAAAATACTTGCAATATAGGCGATACTGTTAGGATAATGGAAACAAGGCCTTTAAGCAAAAATAAATGTTGGAGATTAGTAGAAATTATTGAAAGAGTTAAATAGTCATGATACAACAAGAAAGTAGACTAACAGTTGCTGACAACAGCGGAGCCAAGGAGGTGTTATGTGTACGCGTATTAGGAGGTACACGAAAACGGTATGCTTCTATTGGCGATCAAATCGTAGTAACTGTTAAAAGTGCTTTACCATCCGGTGAGATAAAAAAAGGAACAGTATCCAAAGCTGTTGTCGTTAGAACGAAAAAAGAAGTTCGCAGACCTGATGGTTCTTATATTCGTTTTGATAACAATGCTGTTGTATTGTTAAATAATGTAGGTGAAATTCGAGGAACACGTATTTTTGGACCAATCCCCAGAGAATTACGTGAAAACTATATGAAAATCATCTCATTAGCTCCAGAAGTATTATAATTTAAAAATAATAGCTGCATGCGAAGGAAATTACACATAAAAAAAGGCGATACGGTTTACGTAAATGCAGGAGAATATAAAGGCCAGCAAGGCAAAGTACTTGAAGTAATTTATGACAAGGAAAAAGCCATTGTTGAGGGTGTGAATATGGTTTCAAAACACACCAAGCCTAATGCAAATAATCCACAAGGTGGTATCGTAAAAAAAGAAGCACCAATTCATATTTCGAACCTCATGTTGGTTGATCCATCCACTGGTGAACCCACACGGATAGGAAGGAAATTAAATGATAAAGATAAATTAGTGCGATATTCAAAAAAATCAGGAGAGGAGATTAAGTAATGGAATATACGCCTTTATTAAGAGAAAAGTACAGAAAAGAAATCATACCAGCCTTAACCAAGGAATTTAAGTATAAAACCGTAATGGAAGTTCCCCGGCTGGTAAAAATAACGCTAAACCAGGGCGTGGGTCAGGCAGTTGCCGACAAAAAAATGATCGAAACTGCTCAGGAAGAATTAACCCTAATTGCAGGACAACAGGCAGTTAAGACCTACTCTAAAAAAGATATCTCGAATTTCAAGTTGCGTCGCGGAATGCCTATTGGCGTTAAAGTAACGCTGCGAAGAGATAAGATGTATGAGTTTATGGAAAGGTTAATTGCTATTTCTCTGCCCCGAATCAGAGATTTTAACGGGGTAAGTTCAAAACTCGATGGACGCGGAAACTATACTTTAGGTATTCAGGAGCAGATTATTTTCCCTGAAATTGACCTGGATAAGGTGAATAAAATTTTAGGGCTGGAAATAACTTTTGTTACCACTGCGAAAACTGATGAAGAAGGATTAGCTTTATTACGCGAATTTGGAATACCATTTAAAAATATTAAAAAGAAATAGATAGTATGGCTAAAGAATCAATGAAAGCCCGAGAAAGAAGGCGCCAAAAATTGGTTGACAAGTATGCTGCGAAAAGAGCAAAACTTAAAGCGGAAGGTGATTATGTTGGATTAAGCAGATTACCAAAAAACTCTAATCCAATCCGGTTACACAACCGATGTTTAATTACCGGACGACCCAAGGGTTATATACGACAGTTTGGTATTAGTAGAATTACCTTTAGAGAAATGGCATCAAAAGGATTAATCCCTGGTGTTAAGAAGGCAAGTTGGTAGATTGTAATTAAAATAAGAAGAGATATGATCACAGATCCTATAGCAGATTATCTTACTCGTATACGAAATGCCGTGATGGCAGGTCATAGAGTAGTAGAAATTCCTGCTTCAAACCTAAAAAAGGATATCACAAAAATATTATTTGATAAAGGATATGTATTATCCTATAAGTTTGAAGAAGACGATAAGCAAGGAATCATTAAAATAGCATTAAAATATCACCCTGAAACGAAAGCCCCGGCTATCCGGTCAATTACCAGGGCCAGTAAGCCTGGATTGAGAAAATACGTTGGTGCCGATGAAATCCCAAGGGTTCTTAATGGATTAGGTGTGGCGATTTTATCTACATCCAAAGGAGTTATTTCGGATAAAGAAGCACGTACCTTGAATGTGGGTGGTGAAGTTTTATGTTATGTACATTAAAAAGGAGGATAGTTAAATGTCACGAATTGGAATATTACCCATTAAAATACCCGGAGGCGTTACAGTAACTGTAAATGATGGAAATGAGGTTTTGGTAAAAGGGCCAAAAGGTGAATTATCACAAAAGGTAGATCCAGATATTCAGGTAGAGGTAAATGAAAACCAGGTTGAATTAAAACGATCAGGTGAAGAGAAAAGACATAAATCATTACATGGTTTATACCGGTCATTAATTAACAATATGGTCGTTGGAGTATCCGAAGGATATACTGTTCAACAGGAATTAGTGGGTGTTGGTTACAGAGCCGAAGCAAAAGGCCAGGTGCTTGAGTTAAGTCTTGGCTATTCGCATGATATTCACTTTCAAATCCCTGATGAAGTCAAAGTAGAAGCAAAGCAGGAACGAAGAAATAATCCAATTATTACTCTAACCAGTTGTAATAAACAATTGATTGGTGAAGTTGCTGCCAAGATCCGATCCTTTAGACCACCAGAACCATATAAAGGCAAGGGGATTAAATTTGTTGGTGAACAATTACGCAGAAAAGCCGGTAAATCTGCTAGTGTATAGTGTATAACCTATTAAATTAAAATGAGTCATGGCTTTAACAAAGCAAGATAGAAGATATAGAATTAAATGGCGTATCCGGAAGCATATTAACGGGACAGCCCAAAAGCCAAGAATGTCGGTTTTTAGAAGCAATAAGCAGATCTATGTTCAGTTTATTGATGATCTGGAGAGCAAAACCTTATTAGCCGTTTGTTCAAAAAACAAAGAAGTAGCTGAAAAGGGAAAAGTTTCAAAAATCGAGCAGGCTAAATTAGTTGGAAACTTTGCCGCTAAGAAAGCACTGGAAAGCGGAATCACGGAAGTAGTTTTCGATAGAAACGGCTATTTATATCATGGTAGAGTAAAATCATTAGCAGAAGCTGCCAGAGAAGGTGGACTAAAATTTTAAGATTAAGATATTATGTCAACAAGTATAAGAAAAGTAAAAACCAGCGATTTAGAGTTAAAAGATAGACTCGTTAGCATCCAGAGAGTAACCAAAGTAACAAAAGGTGGACGTAATTTTGGTTTTACTGCCATTGTAGTGGTGGGAAATGAAGATGGGATTGTAGGTTATGGCCTGGGTAAAGCGAAAGAGGTAACTACTGCTATTGCGAAGGGAGTTGAGGCTGCCAAGAAAAATTTAGTGAAGGTTCCTATTTATAAAGGAACAATTCCTCATGAGCAGATCAGCCGGTATGGTGGTGCACAGGTATTCTTAAAACCTGCATCTCATGGTACCGGGGTAAAAGCCGGAGGTGCTATGCGTGCTGTACTTGAGAGTGTAGGTGTTACTGACGTTCTGGCAAAATCAAAAGGTTCGAGTAATCCCCATAACCTGGTAAAAGCAACCATCGATGCATTACTTCAGTTAAGAGATGCAAGAGCTGTCGCCGAGCAAAGAGGAGTTAATCTTGATAAAGTTTTTAATGGATAACGATCGTTAATAGGATATCTTATGGCTAAATTAATCATAACACAGGTAAAAAGTAAAATAAGAAGCACCCAGCGTCAGAAAAGAAACTTGGAAGCTTTAGGGATTAAAAAGATGAACAACCCGGTTGAGGTGGAGGATAATCCGCAGATACAGGGAATGATAACCAAAGTGAATCATTTGGTGAGGGTTGAAAAAAAATAATAACCAATAATAATCGATTGTAATACTATGGAATTACATAATTTAAAACCAGCAGATAACTCGACAAAAAAAAATAAGCGAGTTGGTAGAGGACAGGGATCAGGAAAAGGAGGAACTGCAACAAGAGGTCATAAAGGACAGAAATCCAGATCCGGATATTCCAGAAAAATAGGTTTTGAAGGAGGTCAAATGCCTTTACAACGTCGTGTACCAAAATTTGGTTTTACCAATATTTCACGTAAAGAATTTAAAGGAATCAATATCGAGACTTTAGAAAAAATAGCTGAGAAAAAAGGGTTAACCACAATTGATGTGGATACTTTAATTGATGCCGGTTTGGTAAAGAAAAATACCCTGGTTAAAATTTTAGGTAACGGATCATTAACCAAGAAATTAGAGGTAAAAGCACATGCTTTTTCCAAATCTGCAGTCAAAGCCATTGAATCAGTTGAAGGAACCGTAGTAAAATTATAAATGAATGAGAGCTTTAATACAAACCATTAAGAATATAGCTAAAATTGAAGACCTTAGGTACCGTATCGGGTATACTATATTTATTTTAATAATCTATCGATTAGGAAGTTATATTGTTTTGCCCGGGATTGATCCCAATCAGTTAGCTGCCCTGGAGCAGCAGACTTCCGATGGTGTAATGGGATTGTTGAATATGTTTTCGGGCGGCTCTTTTTCCAGGGCTTCAATTTTTGCTTTGGGGATTATGCCCTACATTTCAGCTTCAATTGTGATCCAGTTATTAGGAATTGCTATTCCTTATTTCCAGCGATTGCAACGGGAAGGTGAAAGCGGACGTCGAAAAATTAATCAAATTACCAGGTATTTAACGGTTGCGATTTTAATTATGCAGGCTCCGGCTTACTTAAAAAATCTGCAGGTACAACTTCCTGCATCCGCGTTTGTATTAAAGGGTACTTTTTTCTGGTTTTCTTCTGTGGTTATTCTTACTTCCGGGACCATGTTTGTGATGTGGCTGGGAGAGCGGATAACCGATAAAGGAATAGGGAATGGGATATCCTTGATCATTATGATTGGTATTATTGCCCGTTTACCCTTTGCTCTATTTGCTGAATTTATTAGCAGATTTGAAGAACAGGGAGGAGGTTTGGTAGCTTTCTTACTGGAAATGGTAATCCTGTTTTTTGTATTTATTGCAACCATACTTTTGGTACAGGGTACCCGAAAAATACCTGTACAGTATGCCAAACGAATTGTTGGAAATAAGCAATACGGAGGTGTTCGACAATATATACCACTGAAAGTAAATTCTGCAGGTGTAATGCCTATTATCTTTGCACAAGCATTGATGTTTATACCTTTAACTATAGCAGGTTTTGCAAATTCTGAATCCCTGACCGGGTTCGCGGCTGCATTTGCTAATATTACCGGTTTTTGGTATAACTTCACTTTTGCCGTTTTAATTATTCTTTTTACTTATTTCTACACTGCCATTACTATAAATCCCTCTCAAATGGCAGAAGATATGAAAAAGAATGGAGGATTTATCCCTGGGGTTAAGCCGGGGCGTAAGACCGTTGAATTTCTCGACACGATTATGTCTCGTATTACCTTACCAGGATCTATCTTTTTAGCACTTATTGCTATATTACCTGCATTTGCTCAAATTGGAGGTGTGAATAGCCAATGGGCTCAATTTTACGGTGGTACATCACTATTAATTCTTGTAGGTGTGGTATTGGATACTTTACAACAAATCGAAAGTCATCTGTTGATGCGACACTACGATGGATTATTAAAATCAGGAAGAATTAAAGGCAGGGCAGGAGGAGCCTCTGCTATTTAAATCAATTGATAAAGTTCTTTGATGTTAGTTTATAAAAGCCAGGAAGAGATTGAGATTATCAGGCGAAACAATATCCTTGTTTCCCAAACACTGGCCGAAGTAGCTAAATTGGTTAAGCCGGGAGTAACAACCCTGGAACTGGACAAAAGAGCCGAAGAGTTTATAAGAGATCATGGAGCAGAACCCGGATTTCTAGGATATGGAGGTTTTCCCAACACATTGTGTACTTCGGTAAATGATCAGGTGGTTCATGGTATACCCTCTGCTTATGTGTTAAAAGAGGGAGATATTGTTTCGGTCGATTGTGGAACCTATATGGATGGTTACTATGGCGATACAGCCTATACTTTTCCTGTAGGTGAAATCAGCGATGAGCTTTTAAAGTTGTTACGTACAACCAAAGAATCGCTTTTTCGGGGGATTGAAATGGCTACTGAAGGAAATCGGGTTGGAGATATCGGACATGCAGTACAGTGGCATGCCGAAAAAGCAGGGTATTCTGTAGTAAGGGAAATGGTTGGTCATGGATTGGGTAAAGCAATGCATGAATCTCCCGAAGTTCCAAACTATGGCAGAAGAGGACGAGGGGTTAAATTAAATAAAGGATTAGTTTTATGTATTGAACCCATGATTAATATGGGAACCAAATATATCAAACAGGATCCTGACGGCTGGACGATAAGAACAGCAGATGGTAAACCCTCGGCCCATTATGAACTGGCAGTTGTCGTTGATAAGGGAAAGGCTGATATCCTATCAACTTTTGAATATATTGAAGAAATTATAAAAACGAAAATTTAGTTTATGGCAAAACAACCTTCAATTGAACAAGACGGTACTATTATTGAGGCATTGTCGAATGCAATGTTTAGAGTAGAATTGGAAAATGGGCATGTAATAACTGCTCATATATCCGGTAAAATGAGAATGCATTATATTAAAATTTTACCTGGAGATAAAGTTAAGGTTGAAATGTCTCCTTATGATCTAACAAAAGGAAGAATAACTTATAGATATAAATAAAAAAATAGAATAAAATGAAAGTCAGAGCATCTGTAAAAAAACGCAGTAGCGAATGTAAAATCGTTCGACGAAAAGGAAGGCTATACGTTATCAACAAAAAAAATCCTAAGTTTAAACAACGTCAGGGATAAATTATTAACTTTGTACTTTAATTAATTAAGATTTATGGCAAGAATTGTAGGAGTAGATTTACCAAAGAATAAACGAGGTGTAGTAGGTTTAACCTATATCTACGGAATCGGTCGAAGTAATGCTGAAATGATTTTAAATGAAGCAGGGATCGATCATAACATTAAAGTAAGTGACTGGAATGACGACCAAATAGCAAAGGTCCGACAGATCGTGAACGAAAAATATAAGGTAGAAGGGGCTTTACGTTCTGAAGTTCAAATGAACATTAAACGATTAATGGATATTGGAAGCTACCGTGGGATCAGACATCGTATCGGATTACCTGTACGTGGTCAAAGTACCAAAAATAATGCGAGAACCAGAAAAGGAAAAAGAAAAACAATTGCTAACAAAAAGAAAGCAACTAAATAATCGTTAAGGAAATGGCAAAAAAGACTGGAACATCTAGAAAAAAGGTTGTAAAGGTTGAAGCTACCGGACAAGCACATATTCATGCTTCTTTTAACAATATCATCATTTCATTGACCAATAGTAATGGTCAGGTGATTTCCTGGTCTTCATCAGGAAAAATGGGATTTAGAGGATCAAAAAAGAACACTCCTTATGCTGCACAGGTTGCTGCGGAGGATTGTGCGAAAGTAGCTTACGATCTTGGGTTGAGAAAAGTAAAAGTATATGTTAAAGGACCCGGAGCAGGAAGAGAATCGGCTATTCGTACCATTCATAATGCAGGTATTGAAGTTACCGAGATTGTTGATGTTACTCCATTACCACATAATGGATGTAGACCTCCTGCACGCAGAAGAGTGTAATGTTTGTAAATTTATTGTGGTAGAATAAAAGATTAATATTAAGATTCATGGCTAGATATAGAGGACCAAAATCAAAAATAGCGAGGAAGTTAGGTGAACCAGTATATGGACCTGACAAATATTTCGAAAAGAAAAATTATCCTCCCGGAGAACAAGGAGCTAATAAGCGCAGAAAAAAACTTTCTGAGTATGGTGTACAATTGATGGAAAAACAGAAAGCAAAGTACACCTACGGGGTACTTGAAAAGCAATTCTATAATTTATTTGCTCAGGCTTCCCGAAAAAAAGGAATTACCGGTGAAAACCTTTTACAATTACTGGAATCACGACTGGATAATGTAGTTTATCGTTTGGGAATCGCCCCAACCAGAGCAGCTGCACGCCAGTTTGTATCTCATAAACATATTACCGTAAACGGGACCATCGTGAGTATTCCTTCTTATACTGTTAAACCGAATGATATTATTGGTGTTCGAGAAAAATCTAAATCGCTCGAAGCGATTAATAACAGTTTAACCTCGGCCCGTTTTAATAAATACTCTTGGTTAGAATGGGACGCAGATCAGATGGCAGGTAAATTCCTAAATATACCTGAACGATCAGAAATTCCTGAAAATATTAAGGAACAGTTAATTGTAGAATTATATTCTAAATAAAATAATTACTTATTGTTTATGGCAATTTTAGCATTTCAAAAGCCCGATAAGGTCATTATGGTTGAAGCCAACGAAACTTATGGAAAATTTGAGTTTCGTCCTTTAGAACCAGGTTATGGAATTACTGTCGGCAATTCTTTACGAAGGATATTGTTATCATCATTAGAAGGATATGCCATTACCTCTATTAAAATGGAAGGTGTAGAACACGAGTTCTCTACAATAGCTGGTGTCGTTCAGGATGTTTCAGAAGTTATCCTTAATCTCAAGCAGGTACGATTTAAACGTACGGTAGATGAAGCCGAAGATGAAAAAATAACCGTAACCATTACCGGGCAAAATGAATTTAAAGCCGGTGATATTAATAACTTTTCAACAAACTTTAAAGTTTTAAATCCGGATCATGTTATTTGCGAGATGGAGCCGGATGTGAAACTTCAGCTGGAGCTTACGATAAATAAAGGCAGAGGTTATGTCCCTGCCGAGGAAAATAAAGCCATTGATGCTGAATATGGAGTGATTGCGATTGACTCAATTTATACACCGATTCGAAATGTTAAGTATTCGATCGAAAATTATCGTGTGGAACAAAAAACCGACTACGAAAAGTTAGTTTTTGAAATTGAATCTGACGGATCGATTCATCCCAAAGATGCATTAAAAGAGGCCGCAAAAATTCTTATTTATCACCTGATGTTATTCTCTGATGAAAAAATCACCCTCGATTCAGATGAGAAATATGCGAACGAAGAGTTTGATGAAGAGGTATTGCATATGCGTCAGTTGCTTAAAACAAGACTTGTAGATCTTGATCTTTCGGTAAGAGCTTTAAATTGTTTGAAAGCAGCTGAGGTTGATACATTAGGCGATTTAGTGAGATATAATAAGAACGATTTATTAAAGTTTAGAAACTTTGGTAAAAAATCATTGACTGAATTAGAAGATTTACTTAGCCAAATGAATCTGACATTTGGAATGGATATTTCTAAGTATAAATTAGACAAGGAGTAAAAGGATGAGACATAAAAAATCATTTAACCACTTAAGCAGAAAACCTGCACATAGAAAAGCAATGTTGGCGAATATGGCCGCATCGTTAATTTTACATAAAAGAATATCGACTACCACAGCTAAAGCAAGAGCATTACGAATGTATGTTGAACCTTTAATTACTAAGGCAAAAGATGATTCAACACATTCCAGAAGGATGGTATTTAGCTATTTGCAAAATAAAGATGCTGTAACTGAATTATTCAGAGAAGTGGGGGCTAAAGTTATGAACCGACCCGGGGGATATACCAGAATCTTGAAGACAGGAACCCGTTTAGGTGATAATGCAGATATGTGTATTATCGAACTGGTCGACTACAATGAAAATCTTTTAGCAGCGCAGGAAGAAAAACAACAAAAATCTTCTTCTCGTCGTAGCCGAAGAGGTGGAAAGAAAACCAAATCTTCTGATGAAAAAGCTCAACCCAAAGCACAAACTGAGGTTGCAGAAGCTGAAGAGAATGCTCCGGAACAGAGTGAAGTTGTAGAAGAGGAAACCGAAGAGAAGACTGAACCAAAAGCCGAAACGAAAGCGGAAACAACAAAGACTGAAGAAAAGAAAGAAGAACCAAAGAAAGCTGAAGCGAAGAAAGAAACCCCTGAGAAGGAAGAGAAAAAGGCAGAAACAAAAAAGGAAGAGAAAGAAGCTAAAGCTGACGAGAAAAAAGAAGATAAAGAAGATAAATAAGTCTGATCAAGTATCAAAGAGAAAAGAGGGCGTTTGACTGACGCCCTTTTTTTTGTACCTTTTTTAAAATATAACAAAAATTTAATTTCCTGATTTTAAAATAACTTCAGAATTCACTAAATTTGAATTCTTTTTCGCAAAAAGTATTAATTAAAAAAGATAAATTATGGGACAGATAGCAGGAATACATGCAAGACAAATATTAGATTCCAGGGGGAATCCAACCGTTGAGGTTGAAGTAGTAACTACCGAGGGTGTTGTAGGGCGTGCAGCAGTACCATCCGGGGCCTCAACAGGAGTTCATGAAGCCGTTGAACTCCGGGATGGTGATAAATCACAATACCTGGGCAAAGGTGTTTTAAAGGCGGTAGAAAATGTGAATACCATTATCAACGATGAGCTGCAAGGTTTTTATATTGATGATCAAACCGCGATTGATCATGCATTAATTAAACTCGATGGAACCGACAATAAAGGAAACCTGGGTGCCAATGCCATGTTGGGAGTGTCGCTTGCTGTAGCAAGAGCAGCAGCAACCGAATATGGATTGCCATTATACCGTTATATTGGTGGCGTAAGTGCTAATACCCTGCCTATTCCATTGATGAACATTCTGAATGGAGGACAACATGCCGATAACAAAATCGATATCCAGGAGTTTATGATTATGCCCGTTGGTGCAACCTCGTTTAGCGAAGCATTACGAATGGGAGCTGAAGTTTTTCATCACCTAAAAGCTGTATTAAAAGCCAAAGGACAATCTACAAACGTAGGCGACGAAGGAGGTTTTGCTCCTAATTTATCTTCCAACGAGGAGGCTATTGAAGTTGTTTTGGAAGCGATTGAAAAAGCAGGTTATAAACCCGGCGAAGATATCTTTATTGCTCTTGACCCTGCAGCATCTGAATTTTATGATAAAGAGAAAAAAGTTTATCATTTTGAATCTACCAACGAGGACCTAACCTCAGCAGATATGGTTAACTATTGGAAAACCTGGGTTGAAAAATATCCTGTTCTTTCGATCGAAGATGGACTTGATGAGGACGACTGGGAAGGTTGGGCAGAATTAACCAAAGCCATTGGTCATAAAGTTCAGATTGTTGGAGATGATTTATTTGTTACCAATGTAAAAAGATTATCCCAGGGAATCGAACAAAATGTAGCCAATTCAATCCTTATTAAGGTTAATCAAATTGGAACACTAACCGAAACCATCAATGCGATTCGTTTAGCTACTGAAAATTCGTATACCTCTGTAATAAGCCACCGTTCAGGAGAAACTGAAGATACAACCATTGCTGACCTGGCTGTTGCTTTAAATACAGGATTAATTAAAACAGGTTCGGCTTCCCGCTCTGATCGTATTGCAAAATATAATCAACTCCTAAGAATTGAAGAAGCCCTGGGTGATTCTGCAAGATACCTGGGAAAGGACTTTAAATTTTTAAAATAAATATTTAATTAAAATATTTTAGGTTGGTTTTCGGAATTTTTCCGATTGCCAGCCTTTTTTATTTTATATCATTTGTTCCACCCAAACATTTTTTTGTATATTTCTTGTTTACTGAATAAATAAAAGATTATGGCATTTGATTCGTTGCACCAGTTTATCGAACGGTTAGAAAAAGAAGGTGAGTTGATCAGAATATCTCAAAACGTAGACCCCGAATTGGAAATAACCGAGATAACTGATCGTATTTCTAAACAGGAAAATGGAGGAAAAGCCTTGTACTTTGAAAATACCGGAACAGAATTCCCGGTATTGATCAATGCCATGGGGTCTGAAAAAAGAATGAAAATAGCACTTGATGTTGATGATCTGGACGATATTGGGAATGAACTGGAACATTTATTGGTTGATTTATCCTCACCTAAAAACAGTATTATTGATAAACTCAGGATGCTTCCCAAGCTTTCAGGTATTGCTTCGTGGATGCCAAAATTAATCAAAGGGCGGGGAAAGTGTCAGGAAGTAACTCATCATCATCCTGACTTATCCCAATTGCCGGTACTAAAATGTTGGCCCGAAGATGGAGGTCCTTTTGTTACACTACCCATGGTTATCACGAAAGATCCTGTTACCGGGGTTCGAAATGTAGGAATGTACCGGATGCAGATTTTTGATAAAAATCTTACCGGCATGCATTGGCATAAGCATAAAGTGGGAGCACGGCATTTTTCGGAGTATAAAAAGGCGGGCAAAAAAATGCCTGTTGCCGTTGCTTTAGGTGGTGATCCGGCTTATACCTATGCTGCTACGGCCCCAGTGCCCGACAATATTGATGAATTTCTGCTCGCAGGATTCTTACGAAAGAAAAGCGTTGAATTGGTTAAATGTATTACTCAGGACATTGAAGTCCCTAAAGATGCTGATATAATTATTGAAGGGTACATTGATCCTGAAGAAGAGTTTATTTGGGAAGGTCCTTTTGGAGATCATACCGGTTTTTACTCCCTGGCCGACTGGTACCCCAGGTTTCATGTAACTTGTATTACTCATCGCAGGGGGGCAGTTTATCCGGCCACGATTGTGGGTATTCCTCCCATGGAAGATGCCTGGATTGGCAAAGCGACCGAACGGATTTTTTTAACCCCGATAAAAATGGCATTATTGCCCGAGGTTATTGATTATGACCTCCCTTTTGCCGGGGTTGCACATAATCTTGCCCTTGTAAAAATAAATAAGACTTATCCCGGACAGGCGTTAAAAGTTATGAATGCCCTTTGGGGAGCAGGCCAGATGATGTTCAATAAGATGATGATTGTGGTGGATCAAAATGTTGATATCCATCAATACCCTCTATTAATCCATACAATTCTGGAAAATTTTATCCCAGCATCCGATATTCATTTCATGCGCGGTCCCCTGGATGTTTTAGATCATTCCTCTTCGAAAATGGCTTTCGGCAGCAAAATGGGAGTAGATGCAACCTCAAAATTCGAGGAGGAAATCCCGGAGAATCAGCCAGCGATTGATGACCCAGATGCATTAATAAATCTTGACCTTTTGAAAGAAGAGTTTATCGAAATTGTTGATGCCAATTTATATCCCGCCAAAAGGTTTAATGTTCTTATCTTATCTGTTAAAAAGAAGGATAAAACACATATTGAAACTTTGGTTAAGAAACTATATCATAGCCAGGGTTTTAATCAGATTAAACTGTGTGTATTCGTAGATGAAAGAGTCGATGTTACCGACTGGAACCTGGTCCTTTGGATTGCTTTGGGAAATATTGATCCTAAAAGGGATTCAATCATTGTGTCTAAAAAGAATTATTCGGGGTCATGCATTTTTATTGATGCTACCCGAAAATCAAAACAAAAGGATCAGTTTCAAAGAGATTGGCCCAACATTGTTAGTTCAAGCATGTCAACGATTAAAAAAGTTGATGAAAAATGGAAGACTTATCAGATCGGGAAGTTTATCCCCTCCCCATCGTTAAAGTATCAAAAGATGTTATTTAACGGGGGAGCCATAGCAGGCGAAGACATGAAAAGTAATTTAAACTAAATATAAACCTTTGCTTTATACCGAATATATATTAAATTAGCAATATATAAATGAAGCTTTTAAGATACATATTGCTTTCCTTATTTACCGGGTTTTTCCCATTTCTTTTTTCTGGGACGATTTATGCACAACTCCTGAATGTAAAACATTTTACGATTGAAGATGGCATGTCACAAACCAGTGTGCAATGTCTCATGCAAGATAGCAAAGGTTTTTTGTGGATTGGGACTCAGGACGGGTTAAATAAATATGATGGGTATACCTTTATCCGTTTTAAATATGATTCATCTGATACAACAACAATTTCGAATAATTATATTCATTGTATCTATGAGGATCAGGAGAAAAATATTTGGGTAGGAACCAACGACGGGTTAAATAAGTTTGATTCCGGAACACAACAGTTTATAAGGTATTTAAGCGACGATTCCAATCAAAATACAATTCCTGAAGATGCCGTATACTCGATATATCAGGATAAAAATGGATTCATCTGGATTAAAACGGAAAGGTTCTTAAGCAGGATGAATCCACAAACAGGGAAGTTTAGACATTACGAACATTTTAATGATATTTTTAATTTTATCCCGGGGACTACAAAATTTTCGATTTTCGAAGACCATAAAAATCAACTTTGGGTGGGAACCAAAGACGGTTTAAATTATTTCGATCGTGAGCTCGAAATTTTTAAACGATATAGTTATGATGCCAACAATAAAAACTCATTAAGCAACAACCAGGTAAAAGTTATCTACGAAGATCGGGATCATAATTTATGGGTAGGGACAAATAACGGACTTAACCGGTTTAATTGGGAAACTGAAAATTTCACTCATTACTTTAATCAACCACAAAATAAGAACAGCATAAGCAACAATATAATCAATGATATCTACGAAGATTCCGACGGAAACTTATGGATAGCTACTGCAGATGGGTTAAACCGGTTTAACCGGGAAAACGGGCAATTTGTTGTTTACAATGAGTTTAAATTTGACAATAATATTATCCTTACCACCTCGATAACTTCAATTATTGAAGATAAAACCGGGATTTTATGGATAGGTACCCTCCAGGGATTAATCAAAGTAGAAAAGGGCAATAAAAAATTTGACCTTTATGCCAAGAATAAAAAAGGAGAACCTTTATTCTCAAATAATTATATCGCCTCCATTTTTACAGAGAATGATAGTATCATCTGGGTTGGGACCTGGGGTACCGGATTGCATTTTTTTAACCGAAAGACCAATGAAATAACACGTTATTTTACCGGCAATAGTGACTTAAAAAACGACTTTGTCCATAAGATTTTTAAAAGTAAACCTGGAACTTATTGGTTGGGAACACAGGATGGCATTAATATCTTTGACAAAGAACAACGTACCTTTAGTGAATTTAAAAATGAAGAGATCGTTCATTTGTTAAATCAGAACAGAATTTATGATATTGTCGAAGCGGATACCTCTGATTACTGGGTGGGGACTAGGTATGGTTTACATAATATTAAAAAGGACTCCTTAGTAAAAAGTTATATTGTTTCCGAGGATAATGACAATTCGATCAGCTCTAATCTTGTTTATGATCTATTGCTGGATTCCGGGGAAAATCTCTGGATTGCCACTGATTATGGTTTAAACAGGCTTGATTTAACCACCGGTGATATTCAGAAATATTTTAAAACAAGTTCAGACTGTAAAAATTGTTTAAGCTCAAATGAGATTTTGTGCCTATACGAAGATACGGCAAACCATGATTTATGGCTGGGCACGGTAGCAGGATTAAATAAAATGGATTTACAAACGGAGAGTTTTGTTGTTTATACAGAAAAAGACGGGCTTCCGAATAATTTAATCTATTCAATTTTAGCTGATAATGATGGAAATCTATGGATGAGTACTAACAGGGGGTTGTCCAAGTTTAATCCGGAGGAGGAAACCTTCAGTAATTTTGGGGTATCTGATGGAGCACAGGATTCTGAATTTAATTTAGGGGCTTGTTTTAAAAGTGCTTCCGGAGAAATGTTTTTTGGCGGTATTGCAGGTTTTAATGCTTTTTATCCTGATTCCATAGAAATTAATGATATTATTCCTGATATTGCTATCACTTCTATCGAACTCCTGGCAAATGACAGGCTGCAACGATTATATGTGGGTGAAAATAATTATATACGGATTCCTTACCGGAATAATCTAATCACCATAGAATTCGCCACACTCGATTTTACAAATCCAGCAAAAAACACCTATGCCTATAAGATGGAAGGAATCGAAGAGGAATGGATAAACCTTGGGAACAGACGTTATGCAACATTCTCCAACTTGCCACCAGGAGAATATACCTTTAGGGTGAGGGGTGCCAACAGTGATTATGTTTGGAACGAGGAAGGTGTAACCCTGGAAATCGAAGTGTTGACACCCTTCTGGAGGACAAAACTAGCTTATGCCTTTTATATCTTGGTAATCTTATTTGTAATATTCTGGATTTTTCAGTACAGAACAAAAACCTTACGAAAGTCAAACCAGGAGTTAAAAGAGAAAGAGTTAATTGCTCAACAGGTAGCTAAGCAAAAAGAGGAATTAAGTATTAAGAATAAGAATATTACCGATAGCATCGTTTATGCTAAAAGAATCCAGGAAGCCCTGATGCCCTCTTTAAAATATTTTAAATCCTTATTACCTTCAACCTTTATACTCCATAAACCAAAAGATATTGTTAGTGGCGATTTTTACTGGATTAATATTAAAAAGGATAAAATATTTATTGCTGTTGTAGATTGTACAGGACATGGTGTTCCAGGCGCTTTTATGTCGATTATTGGTTTTGAACTCCTGCGAAAAATAACGGACGATCAGGGGATTGAAGAAGCTGACCATATTTTAAAAGAATTAAACAGGGGAGTAGCTGTTACCTTTGGAAAAGAATCTGAAAATGTTCGTTTGAAAGACGGAATGGATATTGCCCTATGTGTTATAGATAAACGAAAAGCTGAGTTGGAATTTTCAGGGGCCTTTCGTCCCTTGTATTTTATCCGGGATAATAAAATTGAAGAAATCCGTGGAGACCGGTTTTCTGTGGGGTTACTCGAAGATGGTACAAATGAGTCGATTAATAAAACCATTATTAAGCTGAAAAAAAATGATATTTTTTATCTTTTCTCGGATGGTTATGCCGATCAGTTTGGTGGACCAGATGGAAAAAAGTATAAATACCGGCGTTTCAGGCACCTGCTGCTTACCATTCATAAATTACCTCCCGAACAACAGCTGGCCTACCTCGATAAAAGTTTCGAGGATTGGAGAGGAAGCCAGGAACAGGTGGATGATGTGTTAATTGTGGGTATTAAACCTGAATTAGAATACAAAATATGATCAGGTAACTATACTAATTGATTTTCAATTTTTTTAATCAGGGTTTCTATCTGAAAGGGCTTACTAATATAATCGTCCATTCCTGCAGCTAAACATTCCTCTTTGTCTCCTAAAAGGGCATTGGCCGTAATGGCAATGATAGGGGTGTGAGTATTGCTGCTTTTTTCAATATTTCTTATTTTTTTTGTGGTTACAATACCATTCATTATCGGCATTTGAATATCCATCAGTATAACATCGTATTTAACCGACCCAAATTTGTCGAGTGCTTCTTTTCCATTGTTTGCAACATCAACATTTTTAACTGCCTTTTTCAGGCTTAGTAAAACAATTTTTTGGTTGATGAGATTATCTTCTACCAATAAAACATTGGCATCAGCAAGTTTTACCTTATTATCCGGTTCTATTTTTGGAAGTGATGCTTCTTCTTTGACTTTGGTTTCATCTGCAAATAGTTCACCTTTTTTAAACTGGAGCGTAAATTCGTATTTAAAAATCTCAGACGAAACATTAATATCAATCGTACCCCCTATCGATTCAATAATTCTATTGGCAATGTTTAAATCAAGTAACTTTATTAGGGCTGTATTTCGTTCCTTTTTTGATTTAACCGTATTCTGGATTTTTGTGATCTCTGGAATATGAACAAAATCGTGTGTAGAAATTTTAAATAAAATGTCTATAGTGTTCTTTTGTTCATTCTGGCTGCTTATGTCTAATTGAATGATCTTTTTGCCGCTTTTTGAATTTTTCAGGATATTTTCGATCAGATTAAGAAATATCTGTTTGACTTTTACCGGGTCGCCAAAGAGCTGAAAATCAATCTTGTCCTGAAAATTTACCGGGACGGAAATATCATTGTTATTAACATCGGCAAAGATATTTATCGTGTTTTTCAAGGTTGACTCGAGATTAAAATACTGATTGTAATCTTTGCTTTGCAAGATGTCAACATTCGATAATTCAGCAATATTGTTTACTACATTCACCAGGTTATTTGTTGATGCCTGAATGGTGTCAATCAGATCACGCTGTTTTTCGTCGAGATTAGAATTGTTTACAATATTGGTTACAACTACAATATTGTTTAAGGGTGTTCTTATCTGATGCGAAATTTTTGAAATAAAATCCTCTTTGGCTAATGTTTCCTTCTGGGCTTCTTTCTTTTCCTCAATTAACTCATCTTGTTTTTGCTCTGTAAGTCGTAAAAGAATATTGGTGAAAATTAAGGAACCGATAAAAATGAAAATATAGAGTATGATATTGGTAAGGGAGAAATCGAAAATGGTTTCGATAATGGAAGGAATCATTAACCCGATTATACTAAGGGGGAAAAAGATAAGTGATCCCTGGGTTCCTTTTTTAGATCCAAGCAAGGTAATCATTAACAAGGGATAAAAACCAAATACCAGGATCCCCTGATTGTAAATATGCCCGGTAAATATTAACCATAGTAGAAGGACAGATAATGTTATGGTGAAAATGGTTAAGGCTGGGCTTAAGGAAACCTTTGCCCTAAAATAAAATTGATTGATGAGTAAAATGATAAATGCCGACCCAATGATAACAAAGTTAATATAATTACCCTGAATGATATTTACTATACTAAAGATAAACAATACGAAATTCGATATTGTACTATAGAAATTAAAGATAATAGCCCTGGAGGAGTTTTCTGTTTTGGGGTCTAATTTGTCAGAATTAATACTGAATAGGGTTATGAGTTTCTCAATGATTTTCATACAATATGACGATTTAAGAAATCAGTTCAATATACAAATTTGTATTTGCTTTTGTAAATTTAGTAAATAAAACCCACAAATTTTTATTGTTAAAAAAAAAGTTGGGTTTTTTGGTTAAATCTTTGAAAACATTAATTTATAGTATATTTTATCCCTTTAAAATATTTATCCCTTATTGGGATAGTATTATTTTTAAAACTTATGTAAATTTCGGAGTGAAATTTGATGATCAAATAAGAATCTATTGTAAAATTATATTTAATTAAACTATAAAGACATGAAGAAATTATTTTTTGCACTATTGCTTGGAGTGTTATCGCTAAATGTAAGTGCTCAGGACTATTTGCCTACCGAAGCAGATTTGAATCAGTTTTTAAATTCCAAACTATATGTTGTTCTGGAATCCAATCCAATTGCAGCCTATAATTTTAAAATCCAACAGGCAGTCAAGGAAACATGGAATCTTACTGAATATGAGTTTATCTCTTTTCAGCAGTTTGAACAAATGTTTAATGATCCGGATAAATCTTTCCTGATGATGACTCAGGTTTTATTTGAGAATGATAAAACCAAGGTAAGGTATAATTTCTTAAATCTTTTTATCGGGAAAAAAGGAATTGAAGATTTTAATGATTTACCCGATGTTGCTTCAATCCCATTATCCTATACTGAAGTTGACGAGGAATACTGGGTATATAAGATTGAATCTTTAGTTCGTTTTCTACAGAATCATATTATGAATATGAAAAATGACCCCGGTATCATCAAGAAAAATATCTTTCAGCACTATAACGATAATATGAAAGATATTAAGCAAAAGACTCTTTATCTGATAAAAGATGAGGTTTCTCCAGAAATAAATACAGAAGCTAAACTGAAAAAGGTATATCCCTATAAATTTAAATTTGTAACTCGCGAGGAGATTGAAGAAGCGATTAATAATCGCGACCCGAATGTGGTCTATCTTCATAAAGTTGGTCCCCAGGGGACCCGGTTGAGAGCCAGGTGTTATAAAATTATTATCGGAGCAAAAGATGCCAACTTTTATTATTTCGATTACCACTGGGTTGAACGGACAAAAAATTTTGATGGAATTCTGGAAAAAGATTTTAAACAACTGGCTAAAGGTCGAAGTTCAATTTTCTAATTCATCTGGATAACGGAATTATTTAAGATAAGCCCTGCCGATAAGGAGTTTGCAGGGCTTGTTCTATTCTGGGGAGCAGATTGTTTATTTTACAGGTTAGTTGATTTGCTTTTACACTCATACAGGCTATCCACAACAGCTTGTTTAAACAAATTGTTTCCCTGATTTCATTTTCTAACCCTTTTTTTTTATTCTATATTTGCAGAGAAATAAATAATATAAGAAATGGCTGTACAGAAACCCTCAATACCAAAAGGGACAAGAGATTTTTCACCCGTAGAGATGGTGAAGCGGAATTTTATTTTTGATACAATAAAAAACGTATTTAAACAGTTCGGATATTTACCCATTGAAACTCCTGCAATGGAAAACTTGTCCACTCTTTTGGGGAAATATGGTGATGAAGGGGATAAGTTACTGTTTAAGATTTTAAACTCAGGAAACTTCTTAAAAAAAGTAAATTCAGATTTGAACCATCCTGAGCTCAATAAACTGGCCCTTGAGATCTGTGAAAAAGGATTACGGTACGACCTGACGGTACCTTTTGCCCGCTTTGTGGTCCAGCATTTAAACGAGATTTCTTTTCCGTTCAAACGTTACCAGATCCAACCGGTCTGGCGTGCCGACAGACCACAGAAAGGGAGGTATCGCGAGTTTTACCAGTGTGATGTGGATGTGATTGGCAGTAATTCCTTATTGAATGAGGCTGAACTTATTCAGATTATTGATCAGGTCTTTCAAAAACTTGATATACGTGCCGAAATCAAGATTAACAACCGGAAAATACTCTTGGGAATAGCAGAAAGTATTCAGGCAGAGGATAAATTCACAGCTTTTACGGTAGCCCTGGATAAGCTGGACAAGATAGGGAAAGATGGGGTGAAAAAAGAACTCCTCGAAGCCGGTTTTACAGATGATCAGATGATGAAAGTTTTCGATATTATTGATGTTTTTAATAAAGATAATCAGCAGAAGTTAGATTTTCTTCAATCGATCCTTACAGAATCTGAAGCAGGATTAACCGGAATAGATGAAATAAGAAAAGTATTAGGATATTTGGACATGTTACCGCTTAAGGCTGGATTAACTCTGGATTTGACTTTAGCCCGTGGGTTGAACTATTATACCGGTGCCATTATCGAAGTGAAGGCGCTGGATGTGGAGATGGGCAGTATTTGTGGTGGTGGCCGTTATGATGATTTAACCGGTGTTTTTGGTTTGAAAGATGTTTCCGGCGTAGGAGTTTCCTTTGGTGCCGATCGTATTTATGATGTAATGGAACAGTTGCAGAATTTTCCCGGGGAAATCGTTTCCTCTACGAAAGTGATGTTCGTTAATTTTGGGGAGAAAGAAGAAAAGTATTGTTTGCCTTTACTCCAGGAATTACGCAACAAGGAGATAAGTGCTGAGATTTTTCCTGAATCAGCAAAAATGAAAAAACAGATGACCTATGCCAACAATAAAAATATTCCTTATGTGGTCCTGATTGGAGAGCATGAGATGACTAACAGGGTTATGTCAGTAAAGAATATGCAAAGCGGTGACCAAAACGAAATGTCATGGGATGATTTCCTGGAAATGATAAAAGAAAAATGATCAATATTCAACAACATACTCTTTGTATGACCGGTGGGAAAAGACCTGTAACCGTGTCGGGAAAGGATATTCGTTTTCCATGAATTCAGGGGATAACAACTGGTTGTATCATTTACTATTTATTTACTATTTAAATTGAATTACATGGAAAGAATACATTATATATCGAATGAAAAGTTAACCTTTGAGGGGATAGCAAAAATTATAAATGAAGGATACCGGCTGGCGCTCTCTGATCAATCGAAAGCGCAGATTATAAAATGCCGCGATTATTTAGACCGGAAGATGGACACCCAGGACGAACCAATTTATGGGATAAATACCGGGTTTGGAGCTTTGTATAACAAGCGGATTTCCAAGAAGGATTTGGGGAACCTGCAGAAGAACCTGGTCATGTCACATGCATGCGGTACCGGGGATGAGGTGCCTTTAGAGATTGTAAAGATTATGATCTTATTAAAGATTCAATCTCTTTCTTATGGACACTCCGGGGTTCAGCTGGAAACGGTTGAACGGTTAATCCAGTTTTTTAACCAGGATATACTTCCGGTGGTTTACCAATATGGTTCATTGGGCGCATCGGGCGATTTGGCTCCCCTGGCACATCTTTGCCTCCCCATGCTTGGCCTGGGAGAAGTTTACTATCAGGGCACAAAACTTAGCGGCGAAGAATTGTTAAAAAAGATGAACTGGAGTCCCATTCACTTAAAATCGAAAGAGGGGTTAGCCCTTTTAAACGGAACCCAGTTTATGGGTGCTTTTGGTGTTGCACTAATTCTTAAAGCGAGGAAACTTTCACAGCTGGCTGATGTAATCGGGGCCATTTCGTTAGATGCTTTTGATGGCAGGATTGAACCATTCCACAATTCAGTACACCAGGTACGGCATCATGCCGGGCAAATTGAAACGGCCCGGATTATGCGTTTTGTGTTAGATGGAAGTGAATTAATCAAACGGCCTAAAGTGCATGTTCAGGATCCTTATTCATTTCGGTGTATCCCACAGGTACATGGAGCCTCTAAAGATTCGATCCAGTATGTTTCCGGCATCTTTAATAACGAGATCAATGCTGTAACCGATAACCCAACGATTTTCCCTGATGAGGACCTGGTTATCTCTGCGGGGAACTTTCATGGACAACCCCTCGCCCTGGCTCTTGACAATTTGTCGATTGCTATGGCTGAATTGGGAAGTATTTCTGAACGACGAACTTACCAGTTATTATCCGGAAAAAGAGGATTGCCTTCCTTCCTGGTAGCTAACCCCGGGTTAAACAGCGGGTTTATGATTCCACAATATACCGCAGCATCATTGGTAAGTAGCAATAAACAGCTATGTACACCTGCTTCTGTAGATACTATCGAATCTTCTCAGGGACAGGAGGACCATGTTAGTATGGGGGCCAATGCTGCAACAAAAGCCTATAAAGTAGCACTAAACCTCGAACGTATCCTGGCTATTGAATTGTTTAGTGCCGCCCAGGCCCTGGAATTTCAACGTCCGGCAAAATCATCATCCTTTATCGAAAAATTTGTTGAAGGTTATCGAAAAAAGGTAAAATTTATCGATCAGGACAAAACGATGTATGACGATATTTCCCGTTCTATAGATTATCTAAGAGAGGTTGAATTGAATATTCCTGGAAAACAATAAAAAAATGCCCCGTTTGTTTTGAAACTACGGGGCATTAATGGTTATGAGAAAATTAACAGACACTTTTGAAAAGTGTGAAAAATCAACTATTCTTCTTTATCTTTGTCACTTCCACGTATTTTATTTAACAGGTAAGCTTTAAATTCATAATCAGCCAGGTAAATTTTCATGACCTTCTTGATCGGTAAAATTTCTTTGAATTTTTCATGATATTCATCCAATAACTCAGCCAGCTGCATCTCATAATTAATATAACTATCAGCATATTGAATCATCTCTTTCTCAGCCATGTTTTCACTATTCTCAGCAAAATAGGTCATTTTATCCTTACGTTCTGCAATAATAGTATTTTTTCTTTTCCAATAGCTGTTGTAGATGGGCCAGAATTTTTCTGCTTCTTCGGGGGTTAATCCGATCTTGTCGGTAAAGAAAGCTATCTTTTGAGATTTTATTTGTTGCTCCTTACTTACTTTGTCAGCTTCCTGGGCATTTAAAGTTAACCCGGAGATGATAAATGACAAGGAGAACAGGAAAGTAGTAAATATTTTCATTGTAATTTTTTTTTATAGTTCATCAATTAATGTTCCGTAATCGATTCCTTCGTCCATAAGGTAATGGATATACTCGTCTGTCGCTTCTTTTTCTTGTTCGGCAGATTTTTTCTCTTCTTCCAAAAGAATATCGATAAATTGTTGTTCAGAATATTCGGAAGCATCTACCTCAATAATACGGGTATATACTTCATTGGAAACCGATGAATTAACTTGTTTTGACATGATTATGTCAACGGTAGTAAGGGCAATAAAAGCAAATGCTGCAATCATAAACCCTAAAGCCAGTTGTGGTTTTACTACATGGAAAAGTTGGATTATCCAGCTGTTGGGTCTGGATGCTGAAGCAATCTTATGCTGTACCCTTGAAGGAAAATCTTCAAAATATCCTTCTGGCACCGAAAACGGGTTATTATTTTTACCCTGTAAATTTTTAAATTTATGATTTAATTCTTTTTTCATGTTTAATATTCCCCAATTTATTCCCTTGTTTTTTTGACACTTATACTATCTAAAAGTTTAATCTTCTTTAAAATAATTTTCTATTTTTTTAACCGCATGATGGTAGGATGCTTTTAGTGCGCCTACTGATGTGTTTAAGATTTCGGCCATATCATCATATTTCATCTCTTCAAAATATTTCATATTAAATACTACCCGCTGTTTTTCGGGTAAACCTAAGATTGCCTTTTGCAATTTGAGTTGTATTTCTGTACCATTAAAATATTCATCACTTTCTAAGGTATCTTTTAACTGGTTTTCATAATCAACAATCGGCAATAAATATTTTGTTTTCTTTTGTTTTAAAAATGTTAAGGATTCATTGGTTGCAATACGGTATAACCAGGTATAAAGCTTTGAATCTTCTCTGAATCCATCGAGTCCTTTCCATATTTTTATAAATGTATTTTGTAAAATATCGTCTGCATCATCATGTTTGATTACAATTTTTCGTATATGCCAATAAAGCTTCTCCTGATATTTTCTTACAATCAGGTTGAAGGCATAATTTCTCTTTTCTTTGTTCTTAAAGAGAGTTAGTAATTCTTTGTCACTGTAATCAGGCATATTCGGAAAAAGAAAATAGCAATTTTAAACCTTGGTTATTTTCTCTTTAAAACTGCTTCAACTGCTTTAATAACACTCGTTGAATCAATACCATATTTGGTCATTAATTCGTTTGGCTTTCCACTTTCCCCAAATTGGTCATTTACTGCTACCATCTCCAGGGGGGTGGGCATTTTCCTGCTGAGTAGTTGGGCAATTGAATCTCCTAATCCGCCATTCATAAGATGTTCTTCAGCGGTGACCACAGCCTTAGTTTTCAAAACAGAGGTTAAGACTGCTTCTTCGTCTAAAGGTTTAATGGTGTGGATATTGATTATTTCTACAGAGATTCCTTTTTGCTCAAGTTTCCGGGCTGCCTCGATGGATTCCCATACCAAATGACCGGTAGCAAAAATTGTAACATCGGTTCCTTCGGTTAATACGAGGGCTTTCCCTATAGCAAAGGGCTGGTTTTCAGGGGTAAAGTTAGGTACCTTGGGGCGCCCAAAGCGCAGGTAAACCGGACCTTCATGATCAGCAATAGCAAGCGTGGCGGCTTTGGTTTGGTTAAAATCACAAGGGTTGATAACCGTCATCCCGGGAAGCATCTTCATTAAGCCAATATCTTCCATTATTTGATGAGTAGCCCCATCTTCACCCAGCGTTATCCCGGCATGGGAGGCACAAATCTTTACATTTTTCCCCGAATAGGCAATCGATTGTCTTACCTGGTCGTAAACCCTTCCGGTAGCAAAGTTGGCAAAAGTACCGGCAAACGGAATTTTTCCGCCTACTGTAAGCCCTGCTGCAACCCCCATCATATTGGCCTCGGCAATGCCACACTGAAAAAACCGCTCAGGAAATTCATCCGCAAACTGATTCATCTTTAACGAACCGGTTAAATCAGCACATAAGGCAACAACATTTTCGTTTTGTTTTCCTAATTCATATAATCCTGCTCCAAATCCTGAGCGTGTATCTTTTTTTTCGGTGTATTCAAATTTTTTCATTGTAATGTTAATATATGGTAATTGAATTTGATGATCCTGATTTAATGGTAAATCTCTTAATAATAGTATTGGTAACCTGTTTAGAGTTTTTGGGACGAAAAACAATCCTGTAACTCCCGGGTTGTAATATTAAGTTCTGATATAATAAGTCAACATTCAGGTTATAGGCCCATGCTAAAGTATCTGCTGTTTCTTTATATAAACTGCCATAACCTGGCGAAGGAAAAGATAAGTTGGCTATACCTGGTTTGGGGATTGCAATTCTGGTTGTTTTGCTTTGTTCAATCGTTACATTCTCCAGTTCTATTAATGGAATCGTTAAAATCTCCAGGTCATATTCTCCGGTAAGATACTTTTCGGTTTGTTCGTTTTCCTGTATATTAAGTATCCGGTGATCATTGTCTTTTCGTACAATAATTTTCAGCTCCCGGTACATATTGGAGCCGGGACATGAAACATTTAAATACCCCTGGGGTGCGTATAATCCAATCATATTATGTTTTCCCTCGGTTAGTTTTATGCTATCCTTTTTTACCGGTGGAAGAGTGTTGACAATTAAGTCGTATGTAATTAGCGGATCGATGATTAGTGTATCCGGATTACCCATATAGTTTATGGTGTGGATAAAATTATACTTAATATCCCCGGAAAGATGATCAAAAAAAGACATGTTAACGTCTGTTTCTGTTGGCTTCCCGTAGGTGTCGAGCAGGTTCACCTGCACTGTAGTCGAATTTAAAGCTCTTGAAATAACAACCTTTAAAGCCTCTTCGAATTTTTCTTCCGTGGGGGTGTTATAAAAATTTCCTACACATTCAAAGGTGTTTTCAAAATGGGGGTCTATTCCAATTCCAATCACAAAGGGTTTTAAAACAATCCCTTTTTTTTGTAAATCGAGGGATGCCTGACATGGATCTCCATCACAGGCTTCAATACCATCCGTAATGAGGATTATAATATTTCGGCAATTCTCGCAGGGAGGGAAATCATTGGCCGAAAGCTCAAGGGAATGTGCAATGGGAGTAGTCCCCCTGGGAATGATATACCGTAACTTTTGTCTTATCTGAGCAGCATTTTTCTCCGAAAAGGGGATCTCTAACTTTGTGTCGCTGCAGTCCTGGGGCGGAACCGGGCTTTGATGCCCGTAAACCCGTAATGCCATCTGTATATTAGGAGTCTTTTCAAGACTGTCAATAAGTTGAATCAAATATTTCCGAGCAATATTAATTTTTTTATTATTACCCCAGGTTCCGTACATACTTTGGGAAGCATCGAAAATAAATAAAATACGGGTTGTTGGGGGATCGGTTTTTTCGTTTTCCTGAGCCCCAACATGAATGTAAAGAAATATTAGTATATATGTGAGTGTTTTTTTCAAAGTGATTTCGTTACAAGACAGATTATTGATCCATCGATTTTCTCCTTTCGTAATCTTCCTTTTTTATGTGGCCTAAGATAACCAACTCTGCTGTAGCGTAATTGGTTGCTAATGGAATATTATACATATTACAGGCTTCCAGCAGCCGTTGGATATCTTCGTGATGACCTTGTTTTATCAGTGGATCTCTTAAAAAAATTACAATATCCACCTCCTTTTTCTTAATCATCTCGGTGATCTCATTATAACCTCCTGATTTCCCGGGGCTCAGGTGTTTTACTTTGATCCCCTGGGATTCAACATACTCTGCAGTCCTTCCTGTGGCAATTAAATTCACGCCAAAAATCCAATCCTTACGCTCATTAAGAAACCTAACCATTTCAGGTTTTTTAACATCATGTGCAATAATTACTATATTTTCCATAATAGTAGATTTTTATATATAATTCACTCTATTCATCAGTAGTCACCTATTGTTTCTTCTAATTGAACAAGAGCATTTTGCAATTGTTCATCATTAGGTGCCGATCCATGCCATTTGTGGGTTCCCATCATAAAATCTACACCCATTCCCATTTCAGTATTCATCAGGATCATGATGGGCTGGCCTTTTCCTGTTTGTTTTTTTGCATGATCTAAGGTTGTAATTACCTCCTCCATATCATTCCCATTCATCTCCAGCACCTTCCATCCAAAACTTAACCATTTGTTTTTCAGGTTTCCCAGAGATATGATTTCATCTACAGGACCGTCAATTTGTTTATGATTATAATCGATGGTAGAGATTAAATTATCAATTTTGTGATGAGCCGCAAACAGGGCTGCTTCCCAAATTTGCCCTTCCTGAAGCTCTCCGTCGCCATGGAGGGAGAAAACAATTTTTGGATCTTTGTTTAATTTTTTGGATAATGCAGCACCTGATGCTGCAGAAAGTCCCTGCCCCAATGAGCCCGAGGCAATTCTTACTCCGGGTAATCCTTCATGGGTCGTTGGATGTCCTTGTAATCTTGAATTAATCCTTCGGAAAGTAGATAGTTCAGACAGGTCAAAATATCCCGAACGGGCCAGGACACTGTACCAAAGGGGTGAAATATGACCGTTGGACAGGAAGAAAAGATCCTGATTTTTGCCATTCATATCAAAATTTTTTGGATCATGATCCATCACCTCAAAATACAAGGCGGTCAAAAAATCAGCACAACCCAGGGAACCTCCGGGATGTCCCGAACCCTGCGCATGGACCATGCGTACAATATCGCGCCGTACCTGCGTAGCGATCTTTTTTAGATTTTGAATATCTGCCATCTTAATAAATTATGATTGTAATAATATCTGGTTAAAAAAACAGGTGTAAAAATACAGTTTTTCATTAGAAAATACGGAAAATGAATGCATTTTATTATTAACATCCTGGAAAGAAATTTTGAACCTACCCTTTCTGATTAAAATCACTTTTTTAAATTTTGAAAAAGTGTAATTTTGAGGCTGTAAAAATCTTTTATCAAACAAAACTATTATGGGATTACAGTGTGGTATTATTGGTGTTACGAATGTGGGAAAATCAACCCTTTTTAATTGTATGTCGAGCTCAAAAGTGGAAACAACAAATTTTGCTTTTAGCTCAAATAAATCGAATATTGGAGTGATTAATGTTCCCGACAAACGACTGAATGAACTCGAAAAGCTACAACCAACCGAAAAGGTTATTCCTGCTACCGTTGATATTGTTGATATTCCGGGATTAACCAAAGGGGCTAACCAGGGAGAAGGAGTAGGCAATAAGTTTTTAGCCGATATTCGAAATACCGATGCTCTTATTCATGTGCTTCGTTGTTTTGATGATGAAAATTTACCGCACGTCGACGGGTCTGTTGACCCGGTGAGGGATATTGAAACCATAGACTTTGAACTGCAGGTGAAAGATTTAGAATCGGTTGAGAAGAAAATCCAGCGTTTTGAAAAACTTATCAAAACCGGCGATAAAGATGCCAGGCAGGGAATCCTCGTGCTACAGGAGTTAAAAAGCCACCTGGAATCGATGCAAAATGCCCGTGATTTTTCCATTGCCGATTCGAATAAAAAATATCTTGATGATTTGTTTTTACTTACCGCCAAACCCATAATTTATGTTTGTAATGTTGACGACCAGTCTGCGATTGAAGGGAATTCATATGTTGAAAAAGTAAAACAATCCCTTAAGGGACAGGATACCCAGATATTAATTATTGCCGGAAAACTGGAAGCTGAAATTGCCGAACTGGAGGATGAGAATGACCGGAATGAGTTTCTGAACGATGCAGGGTTAACAGAACCCGGAGTAAATAAGTTGATTCGTAGTGCCTATTCGTTGTTGAATTTAATGTCGTTTTTTACGGTTGGGCCTAAAGAGATACGTGCCTGGACAATTAAAAAAGGGATGAATGCTCCACAAGCTGCTGGGGCAATTCATAGTGATCTCGAACGGGGGTTTATACGCGCCGAAGTAATGAAATACAGTGATTTTGTTTCTTTAGGATCAGAGGCAAAAGTAAAGGAGGCCGGAAAGTTTCATGTAGAAGGGAAAAATTATATCGTGGATGACGGAGACATTCTTCATATCAGGTTTAATGTTTAATTATTGTAAAATAGTGCTATGATTGTCCGTTCATTAAAAACATGGTTCTTGGCCCTGATCTTTTTCTTATTGATCTCGACGGCTTATGCCCAAAAGCATTTTGATCATCCCCCCAAATTAATTGTTGGAATAACCATTGAAGAAATGCGATATGAGATGCTGCTTCGTTACTGGGAGGTCTTTACTGACCAGGGATTCCGAAAATTAGTTGATCAGGGAGTCCTGTGTACCCAGGTACACCACAACTATTTAATTACCCAAAATGCTCCCGGACAGGCCAGTATCGTAACCGGAACTTATCCTTCCTATCACGGGATTGTTGCCGATCAATGGCATGATAAACTGGGAGACAAAAATGTGGGAGCTGCAGATGAAAAAAGATATAACCTGGTGAACGGAAGAATATCCCTGGGCAACTTTACCCCAAGAAATCTTTTGGCGTCTACTATTGGTGATGAATTAAAGCTTGCAACCAGGGATAGCTCCAAGGTGATTTCCATTGCAGCAAATCCTGTTTCATCTGTTATCTCCGGAGGACGCCTTGCTGATTATGCCTTTTGGTTTAATGACGAGGATGGAAAATGGATTACCGGGAATTACTATCTTGATTCATTACCCGATTGGGTGCATCGGTTTCATGAGAAGGATTTTCGGGATATATATATGGAACAAACGTGGTCAACTTTTCACTCCCTGGAACAAAATTATCAATCCAGCTTACCCGATGATAACCCCTTTGAGATCGGAATAAGACTTTACCGGTATACTTTCCCGTATGATTTAAATTATTTGAAAAACAGGTCTGGAAATTACAAGTATCTTAAATATACCCCTTTTGGCAATACCTATACCAAGGATTTTGCCATTTCGGCTATTGTTGGTGAACAATTAGGAGAGGATCAGTATACTGATTTTTTAACGATAAGCTTCTCGGCCTCGAGCTATGCAGGCGATCTTTTTGGTCCCCGATCTGTTGAGATTGAAGATATATTTTTACGGTTAGACCGCGATATCGGCCACCTGGTAAATTTTTTGGAGGATCACCTCGGTCTGGAAGATGTGTTGATCTATATTACTTCAGATCGCGGAGTTGCTGATGTTCCCGAATATCTAAAATTTAAAAAGCAAAATGCCGGCGTATTCGATCCTGATAAAGCATTGTCATTATTAAACAGCTATCTGAGTATTTTATATGGAGATGGAGATTGGATAGCCTATTATCAATCGGGCCAACTGTATTTAACCCAGCAAATGATTGATCAAAGCGGTGTTTCCCTTCGTGAAATCCAGGAGCAGGCTGCCGGTTTCCTGGTTCAGTATACCGGGGTGGCCGATGCTGTTCCCGGAATAAGTATGGTTAGCCAGGAATTTTCAACCGGTATAAAAGGTAAAATGCAAAGGAGTTATCATCAAAAACGGTCGGGGGATGTATTGATTAATCTTGAACCCGGATGGATAGAAAAAGATGGAAAGGCCACCGGGTCAGGTTCCGGATATAATTATGATACACATGTTCCATTGATCTGGTATGGATGGGAGGTGAATAGCAAAAGAATTGATCAGCCTCAAGAGATAATTAATATTGCACCTACAATATCGGGGATATTAAATATTACAGCACCAAATGCATCATTAGGCAGACCTATTTATGAGATTTTTCAACAATAGGGACAAAAGAATTTTAACAATTCTTGAAAACTAGTATGCAGGAATAATAAGATTAATTGATATTATTTACATTGAAAAGTTTTAAATTTTTTGATAGTAAATTTATTTGTAATTTAATTGGGAAAGGATTATGAATAAATTAATAGTTATTATTTTTTTATTTTGTTTTTTTAATTTTTCCTTAAAAGCAAACGAAAAGAATAAGAATCAGCAAAGTATTCAATATTATTTAGCAGTATCAGATTCTTTATTAGAAGATTCTGTGACTGTTTCAATTATCTATGCGAAAGAAGCCTATCAAATGGCTAAGGAAGAATCTGACTTCGAAAATAGTATAAAAGCATTACATATATTGAGTTATGCGAATCAGCAAATAGGTCAATATAATGAAGCTATAAGTTACTCATTGGAACTTTTAAAGATAGGTGATCAGTTGAATGACAATAAGTTAATAGCTAATGCTTATATGTATATCGGAAATAATTATCGTTTGTTGTTGAAGTTCAAAGAAGCATTAAATTTTCATCAGTTAGCCATTGAAAAATGTCAGGAAATTGGAGATAGCATGCTTTTGGCCTCTGCATATAATAATATGGGAGCTACATATTTTGAAAATGAACTTTATGGTGAAGCTTTGAGTTGTTTTGAGAATGCACATGATATATATCGCGTAAAAAATGATACACTAAACTTAGGCCGGGTATATAATAGTTTAGGAATAATTCACGGGCAATTAAATAATCTCATTGAAGCTAAACGTTATTTTTTAAAAGCGATTTATATTTTTGAACATAGAGAAATGTTTTCAAGTGTAGCAAGTATTGAGAATAATTTAGCAAAATTATATATTAAATCGGGTGATTATAAAACAGCAGAAGAGTATATTGCAAAAAGTTATGCATATTCATCAAATAAAGATATTGTACAACTTCAATTGAATAATTTTAGAGTGAGTGTTGATTTGTATAAGAAACAAAATAACTATAAAAGGGCTTTTGAGAATCTTGAGAAGTTTATTAGTTTACATGATAGTATAAAAAATGAAACAATAATAAAGAAAGTTGAACAGATAAGGATGGCCTACGAAGTTGATAAGATGGAAAAGGATTTGATGTTAGCTAAAAAAGATAATCAATTAAAATCAAAAAATCTTCGGGTATCTTTATTTCTGTCTCTAGGTATATTTATTATTGGAATTTTATTAATAATTGTCTTGATAATTAAAAATCGGCAATCGGCAAGTAAGTTGTTAATTAGTCAGAGAGAAAAAGAAATTACTGATTTAAAAATCTCGAAAGTAGAAGATGAAAAAAGATTGGCAAAAGAAAAGTTTGAAATGGAGCTTGCATTTAAAAATCGGGAATTAACAACTACCACGATGCATATAGTTCAGAAAAACGAACTGATTAACAGTATTCGGAATCACTTAAGTAAAATGGAGTTGGCTTCAAAGGCGAATGAAAAAGTAGTTAGCGATATTATTGCAGAAATAGATCAGAATATTATTAAAGACAAAGATTGGGAATTATTTGTAAAGCATTTTAAAGATGTGCATCCTGATTTTTTTGATAACTTATTAAAACGTCATCCTGATTTGACTTCAAAAGAAGTACGATATTGTGCCTATTCTCGTCTTAATTTATCTTTAAAAGAAATCTCAGCAGTATTAAATATAACAACTCGGGGAGTTGAAAAAGCAAGAAGTCGGATTCGGCAAAAAATGAACCTGTCAAAAGAAATTGATTTAAATACTTACATCCACTCCTTAGATATTTAACTCAGAATAAGCATTCTACATTTTTTCACGACAAAAATGGCGTGTGTTTGTCGTAGTGTTTGTCGTGTCTTTATTCCTTTTTTATTTTCATTTTTTTACATGGTGCATGTATAATTGCAACATCTAATGTTTTATTGCCTTTTAATATAAAATTATAAATGAAAGATAGAGATCGTTACATAAAGCTGGCGTTGATTACTACGATATTTTTAAGTCTCCTTTTTATCGTATTTGGATTCTGGGAGCTGTTTAAAGAGAGAGAGGATAATCCGGTTAACTTACAAAAAGTAATTGATAATACGGATACTAAAATAAAGCATGAGCCTTTAAATTTAAAACAATCAGACAAAGGGGGAATAATTATTTTAAACGAAGAAGTTAAGTAAGGACTAAATAAAAATTTATATGAAAAGAAAATTAATTTTTACAATAGTTGCAAACATAATATTATTATATAGTTTGAACTTATCGGCACAAGATTATAAGATAAAACTGAAGAATCAGATTATTGAGTTTGATAATCAGGAGGAAACAAAGAAAATAAAATCTTCTGACTTTAAAGATGTAGGAAAGTATTTTATTATTCAGTTTAAAAATATTCCTGATGAATATACAAAAAAACAATTATATGAGTCTGGAGTTGAGTTGCTTGATTACATTCCTGAGTTTGCCTATATAGCAAAAAAATATAAAGGGGATGTAAAAATATCTGCCAAATCAGATTTGAGTATAAAACGGATTGA
The DNA here is from genome assembly GCA_036351015.1 of Bacteroidales bacterium. GTDB lineage: Bacteria > Bacteroidota > Bacteroidia > Bacteroidales > UBA12077 > UBA12077. The sequence goes on along the minus strand of JAZBOG010000037.1, from coordinate 61,590 downwards.
GGAGTTTAAGCCCGAGTATAAGTTAGATTATAGAATTTATAATAAAGATTTTCCTAAATGGGCAACTCCGGAGTTAGGAAGAATTAAAATAATTGTAGAGTTTTTTGAGGAAGTAAACGTTAATTCTGAAAGTTTTACTGACCTGAAGATTAATGGTTTTGAGCAAATTGCACCTGTCGTTTATGAGGTTGAAATTTCAGAAAGCGAGTTGACTGAGTTGGCAAAATTTGAAGAAGTAAAATGGATTGAGTTAATAAAGCCTGAAAAACAACTACATAACAAAAATTTAAGAACATTACACCGGGTTAATGTTGTTAACGCTGACCTTTCTATAGGTAAAGGCTTATTTGGTCAGGGCATTATAATAGGTCAATTTGATGGTGGAGAAGTATATCCACATAACGATTTAATTGGAAATATAACTGCGCATACTGATATTGGTTATAGCGATCATGCAACCCATGTTGCAGGGACAATCATTGGGAAAGGGTTAATTGACCCTGAACTAAAAGGGATGGCTCCCGATGCGAATTTGCATTCATGGGATTTTTATGTTGATGATTACACTTCCTTAACAGATTCGGCAATTTATGAAGAGAATCTCAACCTGGTAACAAATTCATGGGGTTATGCTTTTTCGCCATATAATTGTTATTCTCCAACTCCTTATTCCTATTTTGACAAGGAATATGATAGAATTGCCCTGAAATACCCCAGGGTTCTTCAGCTTTTTTCTGTGGGAAATGATCGCCAGTCTTGTAGTGGGGGATACAAAACTGCAGGGTGGAATATGAAGAATGTATTGTTTGTAGGCGCAGTGGATAATAAGGATAACTTGGCTTCCTTTAGCAGTTGTGGACCATTATATGATGGAAGAATAGTGCCACATATTGTAGGTATGGGGGTTGATGTATATAGTACTGAGTTTGACCGGTATGTAGCTATGAGTGGAACATCTATGTCAACTCCAGGTGCAACAGGGAGTATTGCGTTGTTATATGAAGCCTATTTTAATGAATATACTGATTATCCCACATCATCCTTAGTAAAAGCTCTGGTGTGTAATACCGCTAAAGATTTGGGAAATCCCGGTCCCGATTATCAGTATGGTTTTGGACGTATTGATATTCTAAAAGCTATTGAGAGTATAGAAAATGAACGTTTTATCGAGGGAGAGATGAGGAATGAAGCGATTATTGAGCACCCGGTTATAGTTGAAGAAGGAACCACAGAGCTTAAAGTAACATTGGCCTGGAATGATATACCTCCTTATCCGGGAGCAGCTTATGCATTAGTTAATGATTTTGATATTAAAGTGGAATTACCTAATGGGGATATCCTATTCCCTTTGGTATTAAACCCTGAAAAACCTTCGGAAAATGCAACCGAAGGAGTAGACAACATCAATAATATCGAACAAATTATAGTAAAATCTCCACAAGCAGGAGAATATAAGTTGAAAATTATTGGAAAAGAGATTCAGAATTTAACGAAGTATTCAATTGCATATTCAACACAACAAAATGATTTGAAATTAACTTTCCCCATTGGAAAAGAAAAGCTGATTAACGGGAATGAGGAGTATATACGATGGAATTCATCAAATATTTCGGATCCTGTTGACTTATATATATCAAACGACAGCGGAACTACATGGAAAGAGATAGCTATTGGTTTAGATGCAGAAAGTCGAAGTTATAAATACACTATTTCTGATAGTATTTTTTCAAATACCAATATCATTAAGATTGTACAAGGGGAAACATCCTATGCTAGTGAGCCATTTACCATTGCACCGGTTTCAAAGAAAATAAACTTTAATCCGGCTTTTGAAAGTTCGCTTATTAAGTGGGAAAAAGTTTATAATGCGAGTTCATACAATGTATTTTCCATAAAAGATGGAAAACTGGAACTTCTTGAAACTGTAACAGATACTTTTTATACAGCAAATAATTTGGAAACAAATGAAGCTGTTTATTTTACAATTCAATCTTTTAACTCAGATCAAGTTATTTCCCAAAGAAATATCGCCAGTTCTGTTGAAGCTATTCCTAGAATCGATTTAGGTATTGAATGTGTTGTGAGTCCATTGTCCGGAGATCTCCTTGGAGAAGAGGAAGAAGTTACCGTTCGTTTAATTAATAAAGGGGCAGAAGAAATTTTCTCCGGTACAGAAATTACCCTGGAATATGTCTTAAATGGAGCTGATCCTGTGGTAGACACTTTAGTGTTAATGGAGGATTTTTTACCAGGCGAAACCATGGACTATACTTTTTCTAGAACAGTATATATGGCAATAAAAAAATATTACGAACTTAAATTGCAGGTATCACATCCGGAGGATACTGTATTGACAAGGAATAACGAGTTTGTTTATGATATTTTACATTTTGGAGAAATAACAGAATATCCCTATAAACAAACATTTGATAAGGTTAATGATTTAAAGCTTTACAATAGCTATTTTGAACATGTTTACCTGGGCAAAGGATGGGAGAATGATTATTTGAACGATGATTTTGAATGGTGGCCATGGAGTTCTGACACCTATCAGGATGGTACAGGTCCATCGAAAGATCATACATCAGGGGAAGGGAAATTCTTATATACAGAGTCTTATTTTCTTGAGGGTGAGTCTGGTGTTATGAACTTATGTTCTCCTCATTTTAATATATCTAATTTAACTCAGCCTTTTATATCATTCTGGTATCATATGTATGCTGAATCGATGGAGATGGGAACATTATTTCTTGATGTTTATAGTGTAAACGAAGATCAATGGTACGAAAATATTTGGTCGGAATCAGGGAATCAGGGTAATCTATGGAAAAATGCATTAATTGATGTAAGTGAATATAAAAACAAAGGTTTCCTTAAATTCCGGTTTCGGGTTGTTACAAGTACAAATTACCAGAATTCAATAGCTATTGACGATTTCGAATTGTACGAAGGGAATATATTGGATTTGAAGATCGACTCTGTTGGGATTAATGAAGAAGGAGGATTATTATCAGATAACGAAAAAATAAAAATATATTATTCCAACATTGGAGGGAAAGATATTCAGGCGGGAGAAAAAATCAAGTTCATTTATGAGGTCAATGATGATTTACAGGTAGCAGAAGAATTTGTAGTTATTGAAAATATTACTCCTGGCGATAATCTGGTATATGAATTTACCACACCGGCTCAGTTGGGTGATATCACTCACCGTAATCATATGGATTTTGAAATTTATTATTTGAAAGATAATAAAAAAGAGAATAATAAAATTACCAACTATGCAGTACAGTCATATAATGAACCAAAGTCAGCCTGTGAAGCAGGCTATTATTTACTAGGCGTTTTAAATTTTAATTTTAACGGGGTATACCCGGAAACATCTATAGAAAACTATAATACGCTATGTGCTAATACGGAAGTTTCTGGCTATTCTTTCTATGGCGAGCAAACAGCTGTTGTTTATCAAGGTTATGAATATGAAATGGGTGTTCAGCCAATTTTTTACACCTTAATACAAGGGCTTGATCCTGTAGGACAATATGTTAAAGCCTGGATTGACTATGATCAAAATGGATATTTTGAACCAGACGAAGCAATTTTTGAATTAGATCATCGTGGTATAGCATATACTTTAGAGAATGTAACCATACCCCATGATGCTGTATTGGGATTAACAGGATTACGTGTTCGTACCAGTTATTATAAAAGTGACTTGCTTGGTGAAGATGCAGCTCATAGAGATTATGATCTTGGCGAAACCGAGGATTATACGATAGAGATAAAGGAGAGGCCGGATATTAATGTTGGACTGGCCGACTTTATCAAAAAACCGCAGACTTTTTCTAATCTAAAATCAGATGAATTATTGAGTATCAGGTTAGCAAATATGGGGTTAACTGATATTAATGCTAATTCAGAATTCAAATTTTCATATAGTATTAATGGAAATGTTTTTTCTGAAAATTATACGAATCAGGAAATTTTAGAAACCGAAGAATTTATCGAGTATGAGTTTACGAAAAAACTGGATCTTTCACAGGAGGGGAAATATTATATAAAAGCCTGGGTTGATTTTGAAGGAGATATCGATCAATACAATGATACGGTTTATCTGGATGTAATTAATCTGACTGAGGTTTCTGGGATTGATTATATTGAAGATTTCGAGAATATAGAAAATGCAGAATGGTTTGCAACAGCTTCAAAAAATAAAACGGTATGGCAGCAAGGTTCACCTGGTACTCAATACATTAACAGATCGCATTCGGGAACTACATGTTGGGCTACTGTTTTGGATAGCAATTATCTGTCAAATAACGAAGCTATTTTATACTCTCCTTTATTCGACTTTTCAGGTACCGAATCCGTAACCATCTCCTTCTGGATTAGTACACATGCCGAGCCTGGTTATGACGGTCTGATTCTTGAATCTTCATTTGATGGAATTCAATGGGAGAAAGTTGGCGAGAACGAATATGGCTTTTATGATATTGAATATCTGGGAGATGCTGATTTAGGGAACAAGTTTTGGTCCGATTATTCGATAGGATGGAGAAAGAAAGAGATAGAACTAAATAATCTTTGTAATCAGAAAGCTGCTTTTAGATTTAGATTTTATTCCGACGAAAATCAAGTATTTGATGGAGCTGCTTTGGATGATTTTGAAATTAAAACTACTGAAACAACTACATCAATAGATGGACGATTTAAGAATAATCATTTTTCAGTTTATCCTAATCCATTTCTTGAAGGAATAAATATAAACTGTAGTGAGTTTAGGGGAAGTGTAATGGTTAAAGTAATTGATGTAAATGGTAAATCTGTTTATGAAACGTCCGTTTCAGATCATACAGAGTCTTTTTATTTGAATTTATCAACATTAAAATCAGGAATATACATATTGCAGTGTGTTGATGAAACTTCTGTGTATAATCAACAAATTATAAAATATTAAAATATACTAAATCATGAAAAAACTTTTTTTAACGATTGTAACGATTAGTTTACTTGTTTTTCCTATATGTGAAAGTAAAGCACAGGTAGTTGAATTGCCAAACTCTATTGATTTTGAAGGATATTATGGAGTTAATATTTCGGAGGTATCTCCTGGATGGGTAGAAGGAAGTGGTTATCCAACACCCGTGTTATTATCAGGCAGCTGGTTTGGTGCTAAAGTATTATATAATTCAACCGTGGCGTCTGTTAATTTTGGCAAAGGAAGCACCAGAGCCTGGATCGTTTCACCAGAGTTTAATGTCACGGAGAATACGTTTGTATTTTTTAAGGCAGCAATTAGTGCTGATTACAACCTTCCTGCAGAAGGTGGTATGGGAACCGATGATGAGTTTGGGGTATACGTTTCTGAAGATGGTGGTACTTCTTTTACTAAAGTATTGGATATCACCAATGAGTTACAATATAACCTGCAGCAATTTCATGTAAAATTATCAGACTATAAGAATAAAACTATTCGGGTGGGTTTTTATGTTTCTGATGGGAATATCCAGAATAGTCTGTCGACTGCACATTTAGATGATATTAAAATTAAAAACCTTAGTTCAAAAGATCTCGCAATTAATGGTTTCAGTATTGCTAATAATATTGAACTAAATAAACCATTAAAATTTAATGTTGAAGTCACTAATGAAGGCACTGAAAATTTGCACCATATTCCGTTTCGATTGGATATCAGAGGTCCGGAAAATAAAACAGAAATTTTTGTAGTTGATGAAGAATTAAAGTCTACAGAGTTGAAAGAAATCTATTTAACCGATTTAACCTTGTCGACACCCGGTAAATATTCAGTGACTGTTACAAGTGAATTAATCAATGATGGAGGGATTGAGAATAATTCTTTTACCGAGGAAATCGTAGTTCGGGAGAATAAAAATGTCCCTCTTGATCCTTTAGATTTTAGTCATTCATATGGAAATGTAAATGTGTATGATGGTTGGGTTGAAGCAATTGCTGACCCCGACAAAATATCTTTTGTTGAATCTTCCTGGACTTCAGCAACATATGCAGATAAGGCAGGATTTATGGTGCCATTTTATGGAACTTATACCACCGATTGGATAATAAGTCCCTCTTTTGTTGTTGAGCAAAATACTCAGCTATATTTTGAAGCAATAATGGAACTTGGCGACGGAGCTACCGGAATGGGTTCGGATGATAAGGTAATTGTTTATGTGTCGAATGATGGAGGATGTACCTGGGAAAACGAAGGAGAAATAAATAAAGACAATATCTCAGTAAATTGGAGTAAGTACTTTTTTGACCTGACTGAATATGAAGGTCAAACGGTAAAAGTAGGTTTGTATGCTACAACAGGAGATAATGATGATGCCCAGGAATTTAATATCTACATCGATGATGTAAGTATTAAAAATTTCTATCCAAAAGATATTCAGGTTGATGAAATTATAGAACCTCAAAAACCTGCATCTTTTACAAATTCAGAAACAATTGCAGTGAAAGTAACGAATTTGGGGAGTGAAACCATAACTAATTTTTCATTATCCTATATTTTAAATGAAGCTCCTGAAATAAAAGAAGATGTTAGTCAGGAGATTCCTTCGCAGGAAAGCTATATTTATTATTTTAATACAAAAGCAGATCTTTCCGGGCTTGATAATAACATAAGTATACATGCTAATTTAGAGGGAGATCATGATAATGCCAATAATAGCCTGGAAAATATTTCTTTAAATACCTATTCATTTGATCTTTTAACAGAAGGGAAATATATACAAGGTTTTGAAGATAACGAGGACTTTTCTTCATGGGTCGTGATTGATGGAAATACTGATGGTGCATCATGGGAATTGCACCACAACGGGGATTCCTATGATTATGAAGGGGATTATACTTTTTCCTATAATTCACGAAATACAACATCCCCATCGGATGAATGGTTGATTACGAATGGCTTTTATTTGGAAGCTGGGGTAGATTATAAAATCTCATTTTATTTTGCGAATCGTGCAGGAGCTTTACCCGAAAAACTGCGACTAACCATGGGTACTTCACAGACCATAGCAGGGCAGGATTTGGTGTTGATTGACCTGGGTGAAATAACAAATAATAACTTTATGAAAGCAGAAAAATCATTTTCTGTGCCTGAGAACGGGTATTATTATTTCGGATTTAATGATTATGGGGACGCTGACCAGTATGCAGTATATATTGATCAAATTACTGTTCAGAAGAAATTTGATACTGATTTAAAAATAAATCGATTACATGTGAAAAAAGAAATCGACTATGCTAATAATGTGTTAGATTCCATAAGAACTACAATAATTGAAGTAGAAAACAAAGGAGAATTAGCCGTTAATAATATACCTGTACGATTAGAGTTTAAAAATGAATCAAGACAGCTGACTACGGATTTTGAATTTACACAAACAATTAATCCTGGTGAAAAAGCAAGATTAGTTTTGGAAAAGGAGGGGCTTGCTTTTGATTTTGCCAAAGCTCTTGATATTAAGGCGTATATCAATAGCGGCCTAGATGAATATCATGATAATGATACTATTCAGAAGAATCATTATCAACACGAAAACTTTTTTACAAGTTTTGAATATCCTGATGAAACTGAGTCCTGGATAACTGTCGATGTTGATGAATTTGGTTTAACATGGGAGAGAGTACGTGATAAATCCAGAGCGAAATCAGGAGAGTATTATTATACAGTTAAAACATCAAATACATCAAGCTATCCTCAAAATATTGACTGGTTAATTACTGATGGATTTTATTTTGAAGAATCCGGTTGTTACAAAATTAAATTTAGTTATCGTAATCTATATGCCTATGAGAACCTGAAGCTGTTTATTGGTAAATCATATGATCCTCAGGAACTGACAAACAAGTTATTTGACGTAGAGTTAAATGATCTAAATCTTAGCAATTATTTAGAAGCGGAGGTCTATGTTAACGTTGATCAAACAGGGATATATTATTTAGGTTTCCTGACTGATCGTGATGTAGAAGATCGTTATTATATCAATATTGATGATTTTAGTGTTGAAAAAGTAAATAACCCAACGCCTGAGTTTGAGATTGGTTCCGAACTTATTTATAAAAATGCAATATTGTCCATTGAAAATAACAATGAAAATGTTAAAAAGTGGCAGTGGACTATTGATGGTAATACTTTTAATAATACCACAGACTTTACCTATACATTTGAAGATAAGGGAGAATATCCCGTAAAATTAAATGCTGGAAATGCATGTATAATGAATGAAAAGCAAAGTACCCTTAAAATCGATTATTCTTTGGCAAACGATTTTACTTATACAATTGATGATAAAAAAGTAAATTATACTGTTGATGATACTGATACTCAGAGTTTGAAATGGAACTTTGGTGATGGAAATTCATCATCGATAAGTAATCCTGTTAATAATTATGCTGATTATGGAACTTATCATGTTATTTTATCATTATACAGTGGTTTTGGTTCTGTTAATATCGAAAAGGATATTGAGTTAGTTGAATCTACAACAGGAATTGAAGATGTGTTTGCAGAAAGTATTTCTTTATATCCTAATCCGGCTGCTGATTTTGTAATTATCAAGGTTTCAAAAAAAGGAGATTTGTTTATATACAATAGTACCGGAGCATTGGTTAAAAAGATTGAAATAAAAAATGATCAGCAAACAGTTGATATTACAGATTTAAATTCGGGTGTTTATCTGATTCAAATAAATGGGATGTCATCCAAATTAATCGTAAAATAGAAATATCAATTCGGGTGAATAAAAAAATAGCTGAGCCTGTCTGCCGGCGGCAGGCTCAGTTCTATGATTGATTATTAGGGAGGTATGGCTTTTTTATTACCTGATTTAATTTAATAAAACCCTAAAATTATTACATTATGAAAAGATTTACATTGAATTTACTTATTTACATCTTATTGCCTTTTTTAATGGAAGCTCAAGTGCTCAATGAAAATTTTGATGCTTCATCAAATATTCCAGAGAATTGGCAAAAAATCGTTCAAACAACATCATCTTACTATGATATAACATTAAATGGTTATACATCAAATTCAAAACCTAATTCAATTAAATATTATGGAGGAAGTAATGCTGATGATGTTTATATGCTGGTTTCTCCTCAGGTAGATTTAACTACCTCCAGTTCATATAAGGTTTCACTTTATATGTATGGGGGTATTGGTAACAAGTTAGAGGTGGGTACGATCTCTGATCCTGCAGACCTGTCTACTTATAGCGCCTATGGAACGATTGAACTGACAGAGAGTTATAAATTCGAATATCTGGAATTATTTATTAGTCCGAATGAACTAACTCATCTAGCATTTAAACGTATTTCAGGGACTATTTATATAGATGATATTCTTGTTGAACCTGTTTTACCATATAATGTAAAACTTGAAAAAATTGAAGGTTTGGAAGCTGTCGTAAGTAACTCTGCAAGTCAGTTTAAATTTCTGGTAAAAAATTCAGGGGCTAATGATGCAACATACAATTTGTCTGTTCAGTCTGATCTACAATATCAAATTTTAGATAAATCAGGGGAAAATGAGATATCGTCCATTCAGGTAAATGCTCTTACTAATGATACAATAATGATCAATATTACTGCATCTGAGATTACCGAAAATCAGATGAACGAATCGTTTACCTTAAAGGCAGAAGCCGTTGAAGATCCTGATATAGGATTTTCACTGGGTGTTGACTTTGTGACCTATTTACCCTATGTGGAAATTGAAGAAGGTTTTGAAATTAATGCATTACCTTTTGCCTGGCAAATTAACAGCCCTGAAAAGGTTAAAATATATAAAAGTGCTTATAATGCATATTCAGGAGAATGTTATGTTCAAATGAACAAAGGTACTGCCGAAGACCCTAGTCTGTTGATCACCCCTGTTATAAAAGGATATAATGGGAATTACAAAATTAGTGCCTGGCTTGAAGGTTCTGATCCAGTGGAAATTGGTAAAATTACAGATTTGAATGATTGGTCTACCTATCAGACGATAGGAGAAGTTACCGGAGGGAGCTATGATTATGAACAAATAAACATCCAGGGTATTCATATAGAAAATGATGCTCACATCGTTTTTAAGTTTATTGGTGCTAGTTCATATGCTAAAGCGCTAATAGATGATATTGATATTGAAAAAGACCAGGAGTATGCTGTGGATTTAAAATCAGACAATACTGAAAAGAATTTTTATGTTGGAAATACAGCAACTTATCCATTATATATTATTAATAAAGGTTTACAAGATGAATCTTATAATATTACAGTCGATTGTGCCTGGAATTATAAAGTTTTAGATTCAGATATTGAAACAGAAATTACCAGTCAGTTTATTGAAACAGGAGCTACAGATACAGTTTATATTCAAATAACAGCTCCTTCAGAAGGAATAATGAATGGAACTGAAGTTATGGCGAATGTTAAAGTTGAATGTAGTAATAATGTTGATAATTTCGAAAAAGTAGACTTAACTAACAGAGCATATTTCTATAGTACATATTTAAATGAAGGTTTTGAAAGTATATCGGAACTCCCCGTAAATTGGGTTAGTTATGAAGATGGTTCTAGTACTGTTGGGTTAAGTGCTTACAATTTTTATGAAGGTGAACAATGTATTAAAATATATCAGAGTTCTTATGCTACACGAGCTTCTTATTTTGCCACCCCTTTATTTAAATCCTCTGAATCATCTTATACAGTGAGTTTCTGGGCAAAGGTTTCTAATGGACCAGAAGATTTTGAGCTGGGTACTTTAAGACAACCTAATGATTTTGAAACCTATGAGAATATAGATACAATCACCTTGACTTCAGATTACCAGAAGATTACAATTAATGATGTGCTGCTATCCGAAGCTAGGGCATTTACTTTTGTAAGTGATGCTGGAGGTAAAACAGTTTATTTGGATAGTATTGTAATTAGCCAGGAAAATACTACAGTTGAGTTTTATCCTGTACAAGATGCTGAAATAGAAGATCTGAGACCAGATATGTTTGTTTATTTTAGTCATCCCGTTGTAATGAAAGATAATACAGAATTACTGGCTGCCGATATTGATAATATTGTTGAATTAAGACAAAGTTCTCAAAATGGAACATTAATTAGTGTTGATGCAGTTGTTGCAGAGGATAAACAAACAATTAAAATAACTCCAACAAACAATTTACAGGCTGATGCATATTATTTGATTCTAAAAGAAGAATTAAATGATATAAATGGAAACTTGATTCATGCTGATCAAATTTCATTTAATGTACTAGATAAAATTGCCCCTGAGTTTGTTGAAGGTTATCCAGTGGTTGAAAATATTATGGAAACTACTTTTGATGTTAGATTACAAACAAATGAAGCAGGAAAGGCATATTATATTGTTGTAAACGAAGGTGCAGCTCTTCCAACATCAGATCAGGTGAAAGCAGCAGCTGATTATGGGGATGTAACTATATTCTCAGCAAATAATGATGTTACTGAAATTGCAACAGACCTTATTTTTAATGTTGAAAATCTGGATGCTCAGGTTTCTTATGATATTTATGTAGTGGCAGAAGATATATATGGTAATTTGCAGGAAAACCCTGTTCAATTAAATGCTGCAACCGTTGACTTAACAGCACCTGCATTTGTTGAAAATTATCCATTAATTGATGGTATTGAAGAGGACGGTTTTAATTTAAGGTTAAAGGCAACAGAAGAAGGAACAAGCTATTATGTTGTTGTTCCGGAAAATTCTGCTTTACCAACTGCCGAAGAGGTTAAGGCAGGTGTTGATTATAACAGCATTCAGGTAGTTAATAGTGGAAGTGTTGAAACCAAGGAAACCGCCGAAAATGTCGAATTTATTTCAGGGTTAGACTCAAATACCGAATATTTTGTTTATGTAACCATTGAAGATGTATTTGGAAACTTACAGGAAAATATTTCGGAACTTAAGATAACAACTAAGATATCTACTTCAATTAATGATTTGATGTTAAGTGTGAATATTACCCCTAATCCAGCTACAGATTATATTAAAATTAGTACTGTCGAAAATATTGATACTTATAAATTATTAAATTCAATAGGAAATGTAGTTCTAATGGGTCATGGGAAAGGTAATACTTCAACTGTCAATGTGAGCAGTTTAAGGAGTGGTATTTATTTTGTTATTGTAAAAGGAATAACAGGGGAAGAAATAGTTAAGAGAATTGTTATTCAATAGTATTGAATTTATTTTTATGAAAAGAGGGTGCTGTAATATTAGCAGCCTCTTTTTTTATTAAATTAAGTATCTTTGATCAAAAATTATTATTTACTTATGGCATGGCTTTATTTATTAATAGCTGGAATCTTTGAAATCGGTTGGGCAATTGGTATGAAATACACCCAGGGTTTTACCAAATTCTGGCCGGTTGTATTTACATTAGTATCCATGCTATTAAGCGTTTATTTATTATCCCTGGCTACCAAAACCATTCCAATAGGTACAGCTTATGCTATCTGGACAGGAATAGGCATTGCTGGAACTTCGTTATTGGGCATTGTTTTATTTAATGAACCCATTGAAGTATTACGTATCCTGTTTATTGTTATGATACTGGTAGCAATTGTTGGTTTAAAAATAATATCCCGTTAATCCGGTTTTTTGCAGAGCAGGATTCTGCTTTCCCGGCTAAGGGTTAATGTTTGGTCGTCTATTAAACAAGGAGCTTCTACGGTTTCATTATTCTCTCTCATGGCTTTCCCGGTAATAAGTATTCCAATTTTCCCTGCCAGTTCAAGGTTACGAACTTTTTTTGCGATAATAATTTCACCCTTTTTAAGCCACAATTGGATCTCTGAATGGTTTAATTTTTTATAATCCTCATGCCTGGTTAAAATATTTTCGGCCAGGCGGGGGGCAGCAATTTCCCACAACTTATCCTCAAGGGTGTGATTGTCATGAATAACTTGTTGCATACTTACCGAGGTTAACCGAAATACTGTAACCGGAGATTCAGCCGTTACCGTTGCCGTTCTGGGAATATTCGTTAGTACTGCAATTTCCCCAAAAATACTTCCTTTGCCTAATATGTCAACTAACCGGTTGTTAATGGTAACTTTAACTGTACCCCTTGCAATAACATATAAACCATCAACATGCCCGTGTTCTTTGACAATTTTTTCGCCCACAGCATAGTTGCGGTGCTGGAAAAGGCTGACAATTTTATTGAACAGGTTCTTGTCAAGTTCTTTTAACCACGGAATTTCCTGGAGTAACTTGGCTTTTTCGGGCGGTTTTATTTCGGGTGGTCTGTCCACCAGCTTTTTCATCCTTTCTTCAATACTATCAATCATCTTCCTGGCTTCATCCGATCCTATTTGCCCTTTTTTCAATAAACGGTCTACAACCTTTAATTCATTATTCAGGTTAGATCGAATAGCTTGACGGGTTGCAATCGCATTGTAAATCTCGGGGTAAGTATTTTTCAGGTTTCGAATGAAGGTTAATCCGTGAATCCTGTTTTCATTGATTTCACTTTCCACCGTAGCTAAATCCTGATCAATTGTTAATTCCTCGGTGTTTGAACTAATGGCCATACTCTCCACCAGCTTCAGGGTTTCGTATTGAGCTTCTACGAATCCGCGGGCTGCATCGTAGCTGTTGGCCAATCGGTCGAAGAAAAAGCTTTGCGAGATCTTATTCAGCAGGGGGATTGATTGCAATTTGCTAAGAAACTTAGGGGTTTCCCACATTTTTTCCAGATCCTTCCTGTCGGATAGAGGAATCTTTCCATCGGCATCGATAATCTCATTAATTGCATCGGCGAGATTCCGAACAGCTATAGGTCCTAAAAGTCCCTCTTTAAACTGGGTCCAGTAACTGCTTTTTTCTTTTTCTAGTACTCTTCTCCGGGTCTCGTACAAGTTAGCCTTTTCCCCTTCATCTAATACAATTTCTTCGGTTTGTGGTTGTTCTGGCAAAAAATCTTCGACATTTTGCCAGTTTGCACGACTCAAGAACCGGTCTGTCTTTAATTTGTCAATTGATTTTTCGGATGCCTGCCTTAAATAATTACGTGCATTCAGGATCATCTTTTGCTTGGCTGGCGGGATCCTGGTTAAACCCAAAGAATTAAGCAATAGCTTAATGGTGGTTGCATTAATCAAAAGGGTCATGGTAACAATTCCTGCAGTATAAAACAGGAACTGGTCACGGATAGAGCTATCGATTTTTGATTCGCTGGCAACAATAAGGGCTAGTGCAAGCCCGATAGCGCCTCGCAGTGCTCCCCACCATAATACATAAGCATTTTTTTTGGTTAAACCATACCCGGCGACTTTCATGACCGGGAAAAATAAGGTAATCACAACGGCTCTTACAAGGTGTATTCCAAAGTATAACAGGATTAAAATAAAAAAATCATTGGCTGTAAAGACAATATTATTTGCAATCACGACTCCAACAATCAGGAATATGAGAGTGTTAGCAATAAAGGCGAACATTTCCCAGAATTCATGCAAGAAATGCTCCACTTCAGGACTTATCCTCGTTCTGCCGGTGCTGGCCATCAAAAGTCCTAAAGCAACTAATCCCAGAACTCCGGAAACATGAAAAAAATGTTCGGCAATATAAAAAGTGATATAGGCTGCTGCAATAATAACAGTGATCTCTACCAGCGCATCATTAAAAACTTTTTTTACCCAGGCAATAATAATATATCCAATCACCAGCCCAACCAGTGTACCGCCAACAGAGACCCTCAGGAACTCGACCACGGGAGAGGCTTCAGAACCAGCCCCGGTAATGCTGAGTAAAATAACCATAAAAATCACAATTGCGGTACCGTCATTCAGTAAGGATTCTCCCTCGATCAGGGTGCCGAGCTTTTTACTTGCTCCCAGCTCTTTAAGAAGGGCTACTACTGCAACCGGGTCGGTTGCACTGATTACCGTTCCAAAAAGAAGGGCAATCATCCAGCTCCAGGAGGCTAATCCAATTCCTAAAAGCTGAATAACCATTACCACCAGGGCGGTGAGAAAAATTGCCGTCATAATCCCCGGAACAGCCAGGATAAAAGCATTGGTGAAAGATTTTTTAAATGTATGTACATCCATGGCAAATGCTGCTTCAAAAATCAGGGTGGGTAAAAATACATACATAATCAGGTGTGGATCGATGTGTCCGGCCCACCCAACGGCCTTACCCATAAACGATGTATCCAGTTGAAAAAGTAAGAGGTTCCACTCACCAAAATAGCCTAACCGGGTAAAGGCTCCTAATATCAGTCCTATAACGAGTAAAGATACCGTGTAGGGAAGTGGACTCTTTTTTAGGAAATGACGGGTACCGGCTCCAATGATCAGGGCAACAATGAGAAAAAATAAAGGACTCATATCGCTGGAGTGTTCCTCTGCTTCAGCATGTGTCTGATCCGGATTTGCTTCCGGAATTACTTCTTCCTGGGGAACATCCTTTGCTATCTCTTTTCCTGAAGGGGTTGCATGGATAGGGACAGAAAAGATAATGAAGATTATAATAAAAAGCAGGATAAACTTCTTAAGGAATAAAAATTTTTTCTCGGGTACCATCATCGAATGAAATTTTATACCCAAGATACAAAAAATAATAGTATCAGCCCGTTAAAAAATGTTGAAATTATTTATCCCCAGCGCTTATTTCCATCTTTAATGATAGATTATACTTAATCGACCTTTACGTGGCCCCAGTTTTCGCCCCGCCGAATCCGGTTTAACTGGGTGTGAGTTATCCCAAACTCTTTGGCTAGTTTGTATAATTTGTTTTTTCCTCTTTTGAGTTTCTTTTTTAGCCGAATAACATCGGTTTCAGTTAATTTGGAGTAATTGATGGTTCCCCGTTTGTAGTTGGGATTGATTTTTTGATGGGCAAACATTGTTTCCTTGGTAACCCATCGCAAGTTGTCAACGTGATTGTTGCTTTTATCAAAATCTAAATGGATGACATATACCTGCATACTATTATCCTTAGGAATAAATAGTTCGGCTACAAGTTTGTGGATATATTTGGTGGTTCTTTTTCCGTTTTCTAACTTGATATTTAAGATTTTATATCCTTTTAAGGTTGACCCATTAATAATGGTTCCATGGATTTTATTCACCTTAAAACTTTTTATTCTTCCATAGTTTGAAATTTCATACTTTTCGCTTTTAGCGATTCCTTCGAGGGATAAAGTTTTCCATTTTTCCCCAATGATCTCCTGGTGTACTTTATTAATCTCCATCATCTTTAAATAAGTTAATGCCCATTAGTTATTTAGATAGACCTTAAAATTCAAACAGGGTTTAAAAGAATTAATAATAATTTGACGATTAAAGATTTTCAGGGTTGGGAAATCAGGGATTGGTGATTGCTATTGATGAGCAGCCTGAACTAATGCCTTGAGTAGTTGGGGATCTTGTTCCAGGGCAGTTCCGGAAACAATGATGTCGGCTCCTGCAGCTACCATGCGCTGGATATCTTCGGGGGTAGTTATTCCGCCACCCACAATTAAGGGAATATGAATATTATTTTTTACCTGCGAAATGGTTTGGGTAGTTAAGGGGGCTTTGGCTCCACTGCCTGCTTCGAGATAGATTAATTTCAACCCTAACATCTCTCCGGCCATTGCTGTTGCAACAGCAATATCCGGTTTGTCGGAAGGGATTGGTTTTGTATTACTCATATATTCAACCGAGGTGGTTTTTCCTCCTTCAACTAACATGTATCCTGTAGGAAGAATCTCCAGCTTGCTTTGCTTTAAATAGGATGCAGCAACAACGTGATTCCCGATGAGTAAATCGGGATTGCGCCCGGAAATGAGGGATAGCAGGAGCACTCCGTCAGCTTTTGTGGAAAGCTGTAATAAACTCCCCGGGAACAGTAAAACAGGGATGGAAGTATGTTTCTTTAGGGTTTGAATGGAGTCGTCGATCGACCGGGTTAGTAAACTGCCCCCGATAAAAATTAAGTCTACCAAAGCTTCATTGGCTTTTTGGGTAAGGGATATTAATGATTTTTCGGTATGATGATCGGGATCAATAAGCAAGGCAAAAAGCTTATGTCTTTTGTTTATTTTATTTTCGATCAGTTCTAAAATCATTGAATCTAAATTTTCTTGTAGCACCAAACAATGGAATAATTTTTCAGGTTAAAATAGCTAAGGGTAAACTTTTCATTCATGTAGCTGTTATTTACATTTCCTGTAATTACTCCCTGGTCTTTGGGTTTAAAGGGTTCAATATTGAGGTTGGTTACAAAGTTGATATCCACTTTATCGCAGATTTTATACAATGCCTCTTTGGCACACCAATGTAGATATAAATGATAAATCTCCTGTTCCTTATCGATAGATTCCAGTTCCCCGGGACGTAAAAATTTATCGGCAATGCGTAAAATTTTCGGGGACATAAACTCCAGATCGAGGCCTACTCTTTTCTTCTTACTCATAAGAATGGCCGTTAAGTTTTTGGAGTGAGAAATACTGATATTAAAAGAGTTGTTTTTTAAATAGGGTTTTCTTTCGGGGCCATAAACTATTTTTGAATCATGCCCAAGAATTCTTTTCAACAGGGTACGAACACTTAACCACTCCAGCTTTCGCTGATGGTTTTTAAAATGCTCTACCGTTTCAATATCATTTTCATCCAGGTTGAGAAATGACCTCAGGGTATCGTAATCTTCGGTTATTTCCCAGATTCCAAGTACCACATCCTCATTAAAATGTTCTTTAATTATAAATCCCATCTTGTCCGTTTCTTATTTCCACTCCAATGATTCAATTAAAACAATAATGTCTTCTCTTACAAAATTAATTAAAGGAGCCAAAGAGTCCTTTTCTGGTTCGGCATTAAAATATAGTGCTCCTCTTAAATAGTGGTCTGTACTGTCTGTGAGGAAAAATTGTATGGAAGAGGCAGCATTTCCTGCTATTTCGTAAACAGTTCCATATACTTTTTGTTCGGGTTTTACAAAAACTTTTTCGGTAATGGCATCAGCTTTTAGTGTATGTTTATAAGCCAGATTGCGGGTATCTTCCAGAATCTGCCCGATATCCCCATCTACATCCTTATAACTGATATGGATTTTTCCGCCATAATCTTTATAGTTGATATTGATCCAGCACTTCTCACTTAACCGGCTTGAATCTTTTTCAATGATGGTATAGGTAGGATACAGGAAGGTGTAAGGACATTCGGACTGGTAGCGGGTATATTCTTTTTCCGGCAGATCTATTCGAACGTATCCTCTGGGTTTGGGAGTATGGTTTCTTTTGC
Source organism: Bacteroidales bacterium (assembly GCA_036351015.1). GTDB lineage: Bacteria > Bacteroidota > Bacteroidia > Bacteroidales > UBA12077 > UBA12077. Next base: position 43,314 of record JAZBOG010000037.1, on the reverse strand, counting down.
AGCCGCCCGAAAGGATTGAAATTGTCAAAACTATTATTCCAAGGATGAATAAAAAATATTTTTTATGCATGGTTGGATGGTATTAGTCGATTGTAACTTTTACTTGTTTAATTCGGCGTTTGTCAACAGACTCGATGGTAAAAGTAAGGTTTTTAAATGGGATTGTTTTATTTTTTTGAGGGATTTCTCCGGTGATTTCTAGAATTATCCCTGCAATAGTGTCAGCATCTCCTTTTACATCTTCGAAAAAATCATCATCAATATCTACAATTTTAAAGAAATCGTTGAGGAGTGTTTTCCCTTCAAAAAGGTAGGTGTTTTCATTGATCTGAGAATAAATCACTTCGTCTTCGTCTGATTCATCTGTAATTTCTCCTACAATCTCTTCCAGTATATCTTCGAGAGTAACAATTCCGTTGGTTCCTCCATACTCATCAATAACAATGGCCATATGTATTTTGTTGGTCTGGAACTCCTTGAGCAAATCATTAATTTTTTTGTTCTCGGGGACAAAATAGGGGGGCCTGATGAGGGATTGCCATTTAAAATCTTCTTTTTCATCAATATGAGGCAACAGGTCTTTAATATATAAAACCCCTTTTACGTTGTCGAAAGTTTCTTCGTAAACAGGGATTCTGGAATGTCCTGAATCAATAATGATAGCTAATAATTCCTTAAAATTAGTGTTGATTTCGATAGCAACCACATCCACCCGTGACTTCATAATTTCTTTGGCGTCGATATTCCCGAATTTAACAATTCCTTTCAGGATGTTTTCATCTTCGGTAATTTGATGAGTGGTTAGGTTTAGGGCCTGGGACAGATCATCAATGGTGATGTTTTGTTTGATTTTTGCCAGTTTCTTGGCAATTACCGAAGTGGTATTAATCATAAACATACTCACCGGATGAAATAATTTTTCAAAAACAGTAAGCGGGAAGGCACTGGTCCGGGCAAATTTTTTGGCGCTTTTTTTTGCATAGTATTTGGGAAAGGTCTCTCCAAATAATAATAAAATAAATGCAATAACTCCAATTTGGATAATAAATCCAAGTACAGGGTATGCTTTGAAATTAAAAAGTGCATTCAAGATGATCCCCATTAAAATAATAAAGCATACATTCATAAAACCATTGGCAATTGTAATGGTTGCCAATAATTTTTTGGGGTTTTTAAGATGCTTGATGATTAACCTGCTTCGAATATCCTTGTGTTTATTGATTTCTTTTATCTGGTCGGTTCGTAGAGTAAAAAAAGCAGTTTCAGCCCCGGACATGAGGGCTGAAAAAAAGATTAAAAGAATTGCCAGTAGAATGTTTATCCCCGTACTTAGGTCTATCGACTGAAAAGTAATATTTGTGTTTGTGATCAGGGCAATAAGGAATGGTTCTGTTGTTTCCAAGATGATATGGGTTATTTATTAAAAGGGTAAATCATCTTCTTCCTGAGGGGCAGTTTCAATATCCGTTTCGGATGGTTTCCCGGCAGGTGAAGAGTCATTGTCATTATTTTGTTTAGAGCCTAGCATTTGCATGTTGTCTGCAACAATTTCGGTAATATATTTTTTGTTCCCATCCTTATCATCATAAGAGCGGGATCTGATTTTTCCCTCAATATAGAGCGGATCTCCCTTTTTTACATATTTTTCTACTACATCGGCTAGTCCACGCCAAACAACAATGTTGTGCCATTCAGTATTGGTAACTTTCTCACTTTCTTTGTTACGATAGGTTTCGCTTGTTGCTAATGGAAAGCTGGCTACAGAAACCCCGCTGTCGAGATGCCTCACATCAGGGTCTTTGCCTACATTTCCTACTAAGATCACTTTATTGACTCCCATAATGATTATTGTTTTAGGTTATACAAATGTAAAATTACAAATTTTTAATTCAATGCCAATAGTTGAAAAATTAATTATTAATTTTCTTCAGGAAATTCTCAATGAGCTTCGGGACCCCATATTTATCAACTTCTTCCGGGGTTGTCTCGAGGTAATTGTTTAACAGGAATGTGTTTGGTTGATCGATTTTTACTTGGTAAAATTTAGCAAATAATTTTTGATGGGAAAGTTGATGAATCTTTTCTTTGGATATTCTTTCAATGTTTGTTTTTGTTCCTTTAAATAACCTTTTCCAGTGATTATTCCTGATTAAGGAGTCGAGAGAAACGGATTTGTTGGTTTCAATAAGTGGGAACTGGTACAGTAACTTCCAGATATCATTCTTTTTACGTTGCTCAATATAAATTTTATTTTCGTGCTGAATGTATAAAAAGTTAAAGAACCGATGACGTTGATTAATTTTTTGCTTTTTTAGAGGTAAATCATCTATCATCTTGTGTTCAAATGCAAAACAATCATGGTTTAATACGCAGGATTCACAGGCTGGATTTTTGGGAGTGCATTGCAAGGCTCCAAACTCCATTAAAGCCTGGTTAAAAATTCCGGGATTCTGGTTCTTCATTAATTCCGTTGCCTTTTGTTTAAACACTTTTTTCCCATAAGCTTTTTCTGTTGATTCAGCTATTCCAAACACTCTTGATAAAACCCGATATACATTCCCATCCAGGGCTGGCACGTTTTGGTCGAAAGCGATGGATGCAATGGCTGCGGCTGTATATTCGCCGACCCCCTTTAATTTTATTAGTTCATGATAACTTTCAGGGAATTTGCCCTGAAAATTATTTACAATCTGGTTGGCTGTATAGTGCATGTTCCGTGCTCGTGAGTAATATCCCAAACCTTGCCAGAGTTTCAGTATCTTTTCCAGGGGGGAGTTTGCCAGGGTGAAAATATCCGGGAAGTGATGAATAAATTGATCATAGTAATGAATCCCCTGATCTACTCTTGTTTGTTGTAAAATGATTTCTGAGATCCAGATATAGTATGGATTTTTTGTGTCCCTCCAGGGAAGATCCCTTTTGTTATGTTGATACCACTCTGTAATGGCCTTGTTTACCTTTAACATTGTAAATGAATAAAATAATTTTTATTAAAATCACAAATTTAACCGTTTTGTATTTTATTAATCGAAAGAAAACATTTATATTTGCAGTTCAAAATAAGTGAATGATCTAAAATATTGATAATTAAAGTTTTTAAAAAATGACAAAAGCAGATATCGTTAACGAAATTTCAAAAAACACAGGTATTGAGAAAATAACTGTACAAAAAACAGTTGAAGCTTTTATGGAAACCGTAAAAGATTCCCTAGTAAATGATAAGAATGTATACCTAAGAGGTTTTGGTAGCTTTATTGTGAAAAAACGTGCAGAAAAAACTGCCAGGAATATCTCTAAAAATACTACCATAATTATTCCTGAACATTTTATTCCTTCTTTCAAACCTTCGAAAAGATTTGTAAATAAGGTGAAAAATAATGTTAAACGTTAATTTTTTATTGTAGTTAATTAAAATTCTAAAGTTATGCCGAGCGGAAAGAAGAGAAAAAGACATAAGATGGCTACGCATAAGCGCAAAAAACGCCTAAGAAAAAATCGTCATAAAAAGAGAAAATAGGGTAAACCCGAATTCTTAAATTGAAGTTTGAACCTATTGAAGCGCTTGCTTCTTTAGGTTTAAATTGTTTTATATATCATATTAACTGATTTAATCTGGAGAAGGAACCGTGAGTACTGAACTGGTAATTGATGTTACACCCTCTGAGATTGCAATAGCCTTATTAGAAAATAAACAGCTGGTTGAACTAAATAAAGAAAAACGAAATTTACAATTTGCTGTTGGTGATATTTATTTGGCAAAAGTAAAGCGTATAATGCCGGGTCTCAACGCAGCATTTGTTGATGTCGGATATGATAAGGATGCATTTTTGCATTATCTGGATCTTGGCCCCCAATTTCTTACCCTGCAGAAGTATGTTAAAAGCTCTCTGGCCAAAAAGGGAAAGGCTCCTGCAATTCCCAAAATGAAGATTGAAAAAGATATTGATAAAAACGGAAAAATATCCAGTGTACTTAAAAGCGGACAATTGGTGTTGGTACAAATTGCTAAGGAACCAATATCGACCAAAGGTCCCCGATTAAGCTCCGAAATATCTCTCGCCGGAAGAAACCTGGTACTCATTCCTTTTTCAGATAAGGTCTCAGTTTCTCAAAAAATAACCTCTTCGGATGAGAAGAAAAGGCTAAAAAAACTCCTCGAAAGCATTAAACCGAAAAACTACGGGGTTATTGTCCGTACTGTTGCCGAAGGAAAAAAAGTCGCACTCCTGGATGCAGAACTAAAGAGTTTGTTAAAAAAATGGGAATCGGCTTTTGATAAACTTTCTCCCGGAAATGTTCCCAAAATGGTGATTAGCGAACTAAACCGTACCTCTGCCATGTTGAGAGATGTGTTAAATGGTTCGTTTAATCATATTTATGTTAATGAAGATACTGTATACAGGGAACTTCGTGACTATATTAACACCATTGCTCCTGAAAAGGAGAAAATTGTTAAACATTTCGATGGAAAGTCACCAATCTTTGATCAATATGGTGTTCATAAGCAAATAAAGGCCTTGTTTGGTAAAACCGTATCTTTTAAAAACGGGGCCTATTTAATTATTGAGCATACCGAAGCACTTCATGTCATTGATGTTAACAGCGGAAACCGATCAAAACTAAGTGAAGACCAGGAATCAAATGCATTGGAAGTTAACCTGGCTGCTGCCGATGAAATTGCCCGACAACTTCGATTACGTGATATGGGAGGCATTATTGTGGTCGATTTTATCGATATGCACCATGTGGAAAACAAGCAGAAAGTGTTTGAAAAAATGAAGGATGCTATGGCAAGTGACCGTACCAAACACAATATCCTTCCGCTTAGTAAGTTTGGGTTAATGCAGATTACCCGGCAAAGGGTGCGCCCCGAACTTAATATCCAAACCATGGAAAAGTGCCCTACATGTAAAGGTAGCGGCGAAATTTCTCCCAGTATTTTATTTGTCGATGATATCGAAAATCACCTGAGCTTTTTAATTAACGAAGCCAATTATAAGAAACTTACCTTAAAGGTTCATCCTTATATTTACGGGTATATTAAAAACGGATTGATCTCCAGGCAAATAAAATGGTTCTTTAAATTTAAAAAACGCATCCGAATCCAGGCTAATTCCTCTTATCACTTCTTCGAATTTCATTTCTTCGATCAGAATGGTGAAATTATTAAAGAATAACGCTCAAACATTTATCGTTTAGCTTTGTTTCTTTTTTACTTATATATGTAAGTATATACATGTAATAAGTTGTGTTTAATTTTATAATTTGTACTTAATGATTAAATTTGGGATTTTAAAATCAAACGATCTGTTATGAAACGAATAGCTTTATTAGTAAGTATCTTTTTGGTGATTTCATCCTCCGTTTATGCCCAGCTGGTTGATCCTGTGAGCTGGAGTTATAAAAGTAAAAAAGTTGGCGGAGATACAACAGCAATTATTTTTGATGCAAAGATTGATATGAACTGGCATCTATATTCCCAATACTTTGGTGAAGGTGGACCGGTTCGCACAACTTTTTATTTTGATGAGAGTGATCAGTTTGAACTGATCGGACAACCCTCAGAAAGTCCTGAGCCCGAAGAAGTGATGGATGAGATCTTTAATATGAAAGTAAAGTATTTTAGTAATCAGGCTACGTTTGTTCAGAAAATCCGGGTACTTTCCTCCGAGGATTTTACGCTTAAGGGATCTATCGAATACCAGGTTTGCCAGGATGACAAATGTGTTTATTTTAATCCGGATTTTGCGATTAATGTTAAGGGAGTAAAAGCTAATGCAGCATTAACCACCGAAAGTGCTGAAAATGAATTAACTCCTCAGGTTGAAGCAAGACAGGAAACGCAACCTGAAAAGATAGATGAACCAATAACACCCCCGGAACCTGACCGTTCCATGTGGGGAATTTTCTTCCTTGCATTTGCCCTGGGGTTGGCAGGGGTGCTTACTCCTTGTGTTTTTCCAATGATTCCTATGACCGTATCTTTTTTTATGCAGGGGCAATCGTCAAAATTTAATTCTATCGTTAAGGCATTAATCTTTGGAATCTCAATTGTTGTATTGTATACCAGTGTTGGATTAATAGTGTCGCTTACCAGTGCAGGTGCTGATTTTACAACTACACTGAGTACTCACTGGATTCCCAATACTATTTTCTTTGCTTTATTTATTGCTTTTGCAGCTTCATTTTTTGGGATGTTTGAGATTGTTTTACCCTCAGGATTAGCCAATAAAGCAGACCGGCAGGTGGATAAGGGTGGATTTTTAGCTTCGTTTTTTATGGCTTTTACTTTGGTTATTGTATCCTTCAGTTGTACAGGCCCTATTGTAGGTGCGCTGCTTGTTAAAGCTGCCGCCGGTGATATTATGGAACCCCTTATCGGGATGTTTGGCTTTGGATTGGCTTTTGCATTACCTTTTACCCTGTTCGCCATATTCCCACGTATGTTAAAAGGACTACCCAAATCCGGTGGGTGGATGAATTCCGTTAAAGTGGTCCTTGGATTTATCATTTTGGCCTTTTCGTTTAAGTTTATTGCCAATATTGATCAATCGTACCACTTGAATCTGATTAGTCGTGATGTTTACCTGGCCATCTGGATTGTGCTGTTTATTTTGCTTGGTTTTTATTTGTTGGGAAAATTAAAATTTTCACACGATAGTGAGACCCCTTTTGTTACTGTTCCTCGTTTAGTGCTGGCAATCGTTTCGTTTACTTTTGCGTTATACCTGTTACCAGGGATGTTTGGTGCCGAACTGAATGCTGTTTCATCGTTGCTTCCGCCCAAGTCGGCCCAGCAATTTGATGTAACCCAGGATAAAGGCTCCATCGGAATGGACCGAACTGTTTCGCCGGAAAGTAATACATTGTGCGAAACGCCCAAATACAATGATATTTTACATCTGCCTCATGGATTACAGGGATATTTTGATTATGAACAGGGAATGGAATGTGCCAGGAAGTTAAATAAACCCGTACTGCTTGATTTTAAAGGTCATGCATGTTCCAATTGCAAGGAGATGGAAAGTAAGGTGTGGTCAGATCCGGAAGTGTTAAAGCGCTTACGAAACGATTATGTAATTATTGCATTGTATGTCGACGACCGGACAAAATTGCCAGAAGATGAGTGGGTTACATCGGAGTATGATGGAAAAGTGAAAAAAACCATCGGTAAAAAATATGCCGATTTTCAAATCACAAAATATAATATTAATACCCAGCCCTATTATGTATTGGTTGATCATGAAGGTGAAAATTTAACTGGGGCTATGGGATACGATCTTAACATCAACCGGTTTGTGGAATTTTTAGATACCGGTTTGGAAGAGTTTAAAAAAAGAAATGAATAAAATGAGATAAACCGGAACGATAAGTTCCGGTTTTTTTATTCTTCTATAGGCTCCAGAATGACTGCCGTTTTTTGTTCGACCGAATAGGTGGCAAAATACCCTAAAGCTTCATGGGAAATATTTCCATAAAAGTTTGCCGGGGGCCCGTCAAAGGGTCCACCATCCCAATCTGTTTCAAGCATAATTTTCGTAAGATATTCATAATAGGGCTGGGTGATGGAGAACATTTCCAGGGTAACCAGATCTCCAATATCTGCCTCAATATATTGTACTTCAATTCCACGAATATAGCTTCCGTTGATAAGAATATCATCAGAAAAAAACATCTCTCGTAAGGTGTCGGTAACCAGGGTATCATTTTTGTAAGCTCTCCAGGCATAAAAGTTGGTTTCTTCTGCAGGCTCTTGTGCGTATATTTGAATGGCAATATAATTTGTATCCCACTTGAATCTTTTAAAACCAATAGAATCTATCGGAGGGCAAAAATGCATATAATCAGAAGCAGTATAAGAATTTTCATTCACATCAATATTTAGCGTATAGGTTTTGCCAGGAACTCCGCTCATCGAATCCGTTTCATAAATCCCCGGCAGAGTTTCGTTCAGGGGAAAGCTTAATGTTCCATCATTGATGGTTACTGTTGCACCACTTATAGGTTCGGCTGGTTTATTGGAGAAATAGTCAGCACTTTTGGAGATTTTTACCTGGTGTGTTTTGTATTCATTGGTTAAATACCCTTCGATTACAACTCTTTCATAAGTGCTGTCTACCTTAATATCCACCTCTTCTATGCATGAGGAGAAGAGGAAGATTGACAACAGCATGAAATATACCGAATGTTTCATTGTTTCAGAAATTTATTTTTTTAAAAATAGAAATTATAGGTTATCGATGGTATTATTGGGAACAAGTAAACTTTTTCAGCAATTGTTTCATTTGGTTTTTCTTCATCCTGAGAGAAAAAGATCATCCATGTATTTTTACGGTTATAAACATTATAAATGGACAGGTTTAACTCACTTTTAAACCCGCGGGGTTTATCCACTCCAAATTTGTAAGTTAAGGATAAGTCCATCCGGTGGTAATCGGGTAAACGGTATTCATTTCTGTCGGAATAGATGGGAACAATCATATTCCCATACTCATACCTCCCTACCGGGAAGGTAACAGGGTTTCCGGTAGAATACACCCAGTTGGCAGCAGCGTTTAATCGTGGGTTTATATCATAACTGGCTACAACAGCTATACTATGAGGTTTGTCGTAGCTTGCCGGATAAACTTTCCCCTGGTTTATTTCAGGGATTTTTCTTTCGGCTCTGGATAATGTGTAGCTAATCCATCCTGTAAATTTCCCCGTTTGTTTACGGATTAAGAATTCCAACCCATACGACCAGGCATAACCGGTTCTAAACTCACCTTCAATTTCGGGATTTAGGAGCAACTGAGCATGATCTCTAAAGTCAATCTGATGATCCATGTTTTTATAATACACCTCGATAGATGATTCCAAAATATTTTCGTAGAAGTTTCTAAAATAGCCAAAGGCAAATTGATCGGCTAGTTGAGGATCTATATTAGGACTGGAGGGTACCCAGATATCCAAAGGAGATCCTGCCGTTGAATTGGATGCCAGGTGAATAAATTGTTTTGTCCGGGAGTAACTACCTTTTATTGATGAGCGGTTGTTCAAAGCATACCTGAAATTAATGCGGGGTTCGAGTCCCCAGAAAGTATTATAGATTTCTCCGCTGCTGTAAACCGTAGAGTCAATTTTTTCATAATTTTCATCGAAATTGTATACGGTTGACTCTCCCATGTTTTGAAATATTGTTCCTCTTAACCCTATATTTACCGTGAGTTGTTCGTTCGGCTTCCATTCATCCGATAAGTAGGCGGCCCACTCCAGAGCATTGGATTCGGGCATTTTAAGCTCATTGTACATGGTTTGGCTTCCTTCTCCTTTGGCTAATCCCGGGTTAAAATGGTGCATTGTTCCGGCTAATCCGAAACGGATTGTATTCCTGATGTTTGGATAATATGTATAATCTGCCTTGAATTTAAGATCGCTGAGATTAGATGTCCATTTAAATCCTTGCTCTTCGGACGATTGCCCTATCTCATAATCATAATCACTTAAGATCACCGAAAAGTTTGAAAAGAGTTTGTCTGAAAAAAGATGATTCCACCGCAAGGTAAAGGTTTTATTACCCCAGCTAAATCCGAACAAATCATCATAATCGAAAACATCCCTTCCCAGATACCAGGAAAGGTATACACGATCTTTTTCATTGATCTTGTAATTCCCTTTAAGGTTTAAATCGTAAAAATAGAGTTGATTTTTCCGAACTTCTTCATCAGCAGACAGCATTAGCATCAGGTCGGCATAGGAACGACGCCCTGACACAATAAAGGAGCCTTTATCCTTTACAATGGGGCTTTCTATGGTTAACCGGCTCGAAACTGTTCCGATCCCTCCATTGGCTTGAAATTCTTGGTTATTCCCCTCTTTCATCCGGATATCGAGCAAAGAAGATAATCTTCCACCATAGGCTGCCGGAATATCCCCTTTATAGAGTTTAACATCTTTGATGGCATCATTGTTAAAAACCGAGAAGAAGCCCATTAAATGAGAGGCATTATAAACTGTAGCTTCGTCCAGTAAAATTAAGTTCTGGTCGGCACTTCCTCCCCGCACATTAAACCCTGAAGAGCCCTCGCTGGAGGATTGAACCCCGGGCATCAACTGGATCGCCTTGATTACATCTACCTCGCCCATAAACGCAGGAATTTTCTTGATTTCTTTCGCCTGGATTTTCATGGTACTCATTTCTGCTTTTTCAATATTTGCATCTTTGCGCTCGGCTGTGATAATTACTTCATCCAGTGTTTTTGATTTTTCTTTAAGTACAATATTAATTTTCAGGTTTTGCCTGAGTTCAATTTTTTTTAACTGGGTTTCATATCCAACATAGGAATAGATGATTTCATAATTATTTTCAGGAATGGTTAATGAGTAGAAGCCGTATACATTTGTAACGGTTCCTGTTTTAAGACTTTTGATATAGATGGTGGCACCAATTAATTGTTCACCCGATTCATCAGTAATATGACCGCTAATGGTATATTTATCTGCAAAAAGATCAAAAACAGAGATTAGGATCAGGGATATACAAAAAAATAAAGATTTCATTTTTACGTATTAAAGTGTTATACCATTATCAATAATTATACCACCATCCTGATTATACTACCGACAGTTAGATTTAAATATTAACAAGGCGTAGCCTTAATGTTTTTTTGTTATCAATAACTGCACAATAGTATATAAAATGCCCAGTAAAGCAAAAAAACCTGCTATTCGTCCGATATAATCCCCGTACCGCACATAGAAAGTAAGATCCTTATTCGCTTTTATTGAGTTTTTTATAGCTGCAGGTACCCACCAACCGGTTTTTTCCATTATCTCACCTTTTTGGTTAATAAAGGCTGATATCCCGGTATTTGCACTTCTTGCTATGCTTCGCCGGGTTTCAATTGCCCTGATCTGAGAGTAATTTAAATGCTGTTTGTACCCCGGGGTATCACCCCACCAACCATCGTTGGTAATCACAAAAATAAGATTTGCCCCATTTTTTATGTAATCTGTAACATATTCACCATAAACCGACTCATAACAAATCACCGGCGCAATCCGGGTATCATCAGTAGTATGCCTGAAAGTGCCCCGGTAGTCCTGGGTGCCCCGGCTTCCGGTAGTCCCCCCCAGGTCGAGGATAACCTTTTCGAGCATCTTAAAAAATTTTGGATAAGGCATTTTTTCAACACCAACCACTAATTTTGATTTATGGTAAACAGGAATAGCTCCTGTGGTGTCAATTTGAATCGCTGAATTAAAGGCATCATAGTAAAACTCTGCCTGCTCAGCATATCTTGCGGTAGGAGAAAGTTCTTCTCCGGGCATATATCTTTTATAGGCATCAATACCGATCACAAAATTTACTTTTGGCCATCTGTATACAAACTCACGGATAGCCTGAATACTATAATTATTTTCCAGGCTGTTGATCCAAAGATTATTATCAAGTGCTGTTTCGGGAGCAACCACATAGTCTGTTGTTGAGTCGGTGATGCTATCCGCCAGGGTTAAGATAATATTTAACTGCTGAAAAGAAGATAACCCGTTAAATTTTTCATGATAGGGATCAATATTTGGCTGGATTACAGCAATATTGTACTCTTTGCCCTTTTCGTTGTAGTTCTTGAATATTGTTAATGAAATAATGATTGGGGTAATGATCAGTATTGACAATGATATTCCTCTGACCAAAAGCGATTGGTTGAATTTGCTTTTTAGGGAACACTGAATCAAACGAAAGATTGCGAGGTTTACCAGGATGATCCAAAGGGTTCCTCCTAAAGTCCCGGTATATTCGTACCATTGAATAAGTTTGATGTCTTTTGCCAGGGCATTGCCCAGGTTGAGCCAGGGCCAGGAAATTTCGGCATTTAAATAAAAATATTCAAATCCCAGCCAGTAAACAATTAGTGCAAAATGACCAAATCGTGCTCCCAGTTTTCGTTTTGTCAGATGAAACATCCAGAAAACTGTAGACATTAGAAAGGTATTCACGAGGATTGCTGCAATAACTCCAACAAGGGCAGCATGGTAAATCCAGTAGGTTGTTAGAAGGTTCCAAACCCCAAAGGTAAGAGCCGCATAACCATAGAGTACAACCGATTTATTTTTCTGCCGGGTCAGAAATAAATAATCTTCGACGAATAACAGCGGGATGAAAGCGATTAAAATGATTATTCCGGAAAATTGCTGATACCATGGAAGGGTAAGCAAAACAGAACTCAAAAGAACCAGAAAATATCGATTTGTTTTTTTCATTGGATTAGCCTTTTTTTTGTTTTTGATCCTGATCCTGAAAGGAAGTGATTAGCTTCAGTGTTTTATGCTCCTGCTTTAGGTTATTGCTTTTTTTATTTACCAGATATACACCAACAATGATCAATGCGATCCAGAAAAACTGCATAATGCTTAACGTCTCCCCGTCGAACAGCCCCCACATGATGGCAAAAACAGGGATAATGTAAGTTACCGAGGAACCAAAGATTGCCGAAGTGTGCTGTATCAGGGTGTTGAAAATTACCAGGGCTAACATCGTTCCTACAATGGCAAGGATTGCAATAAAAGCCAAATTGAGCAGGGCATCGTTGGTGCTGAATGCTGTTGAAAAATCTGTAAAAAGAAGATAGATTCCTGCCAATGGACCAATAAACATGAAGGCCAGGGAAGTTAACTCCAATCCGCTTAACCCTTTTATTTTATACCTGACCTGGTTTACATTAATCCCATAACATATGGTTGCTGCAATAACAAAAAGACCATAATAGTTGATATGATCGGCAATTATTCCTCCACGGGCCGATTGTAAGATGAGTCCTAAAGCCCCTATCAGTCCCAGAACAATTCCAACAGCATTTATTAATTTTGCAGTACTTTTATAAAATATTAACCCAATTATTAAGGTGAAAAGAGGGGTGAGTGCGTTTAATATTCCTGCCAGCGAGCTGTCTATCTGTGTTTGGGCTTTAGTAAATAAAAAAGCCGGAGCTCCGGAACCTATAAATCCGATAATGAGTAATGAAACAATATTATTTCTGGTGACTTTTTTCAGGTTTTTTATTCCAAAAGGAATAAAAGCGATAAATGAAATAAACAAACGTAAGGCTGCCACCTGGTCATGGGAAAAAGAGCGCAATCCTTTCTTCATGAGGATGAAACTGCTTCCCCAGATCAACGAAAGAAATAGTAAGGTTGCCCATTGCCAGGCTTTATTTTCGAAACGATTTCGGAACATTTTTTAAAATTTGAGGGTAAAGATAAGATTTAATTGGCAATTCATTCCCCGGGATATAACTAACTTTTTGTAAATCCATATTTTTTCTTTATAGATTCATTAGAATAAATTAATTTTGCGGATACTCTAAAAAAAACGATATGCAGGATTACAAAATATATATCGGAGGTGAATTTTGTTCCACTCCCAGAAAGCTAAAGGTGCTTACCCCTTTTGATAACAGGGTTATTGCAGAAACATACCTGGCAGGAAAAGAGGAGTTGGAGAGAGCAATTGTAAAAGCTCAATCGGTTAAATCGGTTTTAAGAGATATGCCTTCGTATAAGCGGTATAACATCTTAATGCATATTGCTGATCAGCTTCAGGAAAAAAGAAATGATCTGGCTTTAATCCTTGCACATGAAGCGGGTAAGCCGCTTAAATATGCTATGGGTGAAATAAACCGGGCTATTCAGGTTTTTACGGTTGCTGCCGAAGAGGCTAAAAGGTTGCCCAGGGAATATGTTTCAATTGACTGGACAGCTGCCGGAGAGAAGAAAGAAGGGCTGGTAAAATATTTTCCCGTTGGAATAATTGCAGGAATAGCCCCCTTTAACTTTCCATTAAATCTTGCTGCTCATAAAATAGCTCCTGCCATCGCTTCGGGAAATGCAATAATTATTAAACCCGCACGTTCTACTCCGTTATCGGTTTTGGAGTTGGCCAAAATTATCGATCAGACTGATTTGCCCCGGGGGGCTTTTTCGGTATTGCCGATGGATCGTGAGGCTGGGAATCAGCTTGTTACTGATGAGCGTTTTAGCATGCTTTCGTTTACAGGATCGCCCCATGTGGGCTGGAAGATGAAGGCAAATGCCGGCAGAAAAAAGGTGGTTCTTGAATTAGGCGGTAATGCTGGAGTGATCGTTTCAGACCAGGCCGACCTGGATTTGGCCGTAAAAAAATGCCTGGCGGGAGGTTATGCTTATTCCGGACAGGTTTGTATTCATGTGCAACGAATCTTGGTGCATGAAAAGATCTTTGATGAATTTGTGGATAAATTTATTGCCGAAACCCGAAAACTAAAATTTGGTGCTCCTCAAAATGAAGATACCGATATCTCGGTGATGATCGACGAAGAGAATGCACAGCGGGTCGAAGAATGGGTGAACGAAGCCATGGATGCCGGTGCAAAAATATTGTACGGGGGTAAACGGAAGGGAGCATTTTACGAACCCACAGTGATTACTAATACTAATCGTGAGATGAAGGTTTGCGCATTAGAGGTTTTTGGACCGGTAGTTACTGTTGAAAAATTTTCGGAGTTTGCACAAGCCGTTCAAATGATTAATGATTCTGAATATGGATTACAGGCGGGTGTATTTACCAGGCTTATCTCAGAGATGAATCATTCATTGAATGAAATCGAAGCTGGTGGTATTATTATCAATGATGTGCCAACCTTCAGGGTTGACCACATGCCTTATGGCGGAATTAAAAACTCAGGCTTTGGAAGAGAGGGAGTAAAGTATGCTATCCAGGAAATGATGGAGCCCCGGTTATTAATAAAAAATACAGATTACTAAAGTTTAAGTGCAGGAGTTAAGTTGTGGAAATTGAATTTTTAGCAAAAGGAGTTATTGTAGGTTTTTTGGCATCTATTCCATTAGGACCGGTTGGAGTTTTGTGTATTCAGCGAACGATTAATAAAGGACGTACATCAGGATTGTTTTCCGGAATGGGTGCTGCTACCGTTGATTCCTTTTTTGCGCTGGTTGCTGCCCTGGGGTTAACCTTTATTATTAATTTTATTGAAGAACAACAGTTTTATATTCAGCTGTTCGGTGGTGGGGTTTTAATCTTTTTAGGAGCCCGGATTTTTAATACCAATCCCATAAAACAAATCAGAAGGCATCGGAAGAAGAAAAATAAGTTGATCGAAGATTTTTTGTCGGTACTTTTTTTAACCCTTACCAATCCATTGGCTATCTTTCTTTTTGTAGCTGCATTTGCCGGGATAGGCCTAGTTACTTCCAGGGACACCTCTTTTAAATCTTCATTAATAATTGCAGGAGTATTTTTAGGAGCAACGCTTTGGTGGGCTTCTCTCACTTTTTTTGTGGATTTGTTTCGGAAAAAATTCCGGTTAAAACAGTTGTGGTGGATCAATAAAATTGCAGGCGTTCTGATTATTGTTTTTGGGATTGCTGCAATGCTTTCAGTATTTTTCTAAATCCTAAAAAACGATCGAAATGGAGATAAAAAGTGCAGCCTTTGTTTCAAGTTATACGGGGTATCAGCAATGTCCCGGGACCGATTTGCCGGAATATGCATTTGTAGGGCGTTCAAATGTTGGAAAATCATCCCTGATCAATATGTTACTGGAACGTAAAAATCTGGCTAAAACCTCCCAGACACCAGGAAAAACCCAGCTGATAAATTTTTTTCTGATCAATCAATCCTGGCACCTGGTTGACCTGCCAGGGTATGGTTTTGCTAAGGTTAAAAAATCTATCCGGAAAGATTTTAACCGCCTGATAAAAGATTATGCTTCCTTTCGACAAAATTTGGTTTGCCTGTTTGTCTTGCTTGATGCAAGACATCAACCACAATCCAACGATTTGCAGTTTATGCAATGGCTCGGAGAGAACCAGATTCCTTTTGCTATGATATTTACCAAAACAGACAAACTAAACCAGGTTGCCCTGAAAAAAAATATAGATCATTATCGTCAGGAAATGCTTAAGGAGTGGGAGGCCCTGCCTGAGATTTTTTTAACCTCGGCCGAAAATAAAAAAGGACGGGAAGAGCTGCTGGGATATATTGAACAATTAAATCAACTGTAATTTTTTAGGAGGTCTGCAATAATTTTCTTTTAAAGTAGGTGAAAAATAGAATGATATTTATAACTTTGCAAATCCATAAAATGCGCTTAAAAATATTTTGAAAAATTAATAAAATGAGTGTTCAACCTCCAATAAAACTTTTTTCTGGAACAAAGTCGCGATATATTGCCGAAAAAATTGCTAAAGAATATGGTATTGAACTGGGGAATACCACTTTTACCGAATTTAGCGACGGAGAGTTCCAAACCTCCTTTGAAGAGACGGTGAGGGGGGCATATGTATTTATTATCCAATCTACCTTTCCGCCTTCTGATAATTTAATGGAACTGTTACTGATGATTGATGCAGCCAAAAGAGCTTCGGCCTATAAAGTCGTGGCCGTAATGCCCTATTACGGATTTGCTCGTCAGGACCGAAAAGATAAACCCCGGGTTTCGATCGCCTCTAAACTGGTTGCAAACCTTCTTACAGCTGCCGGTGTTGATCGTATCATGACCCTTGATTTACATGCAGATCAGATCCAGGGTTTCTTTGATTTACCCGTAGATCATCTGTATGCTTCATCTATTTTTGTGCCTTATATTAAAAATTTAAACCTGGATAACCTGGTGATGGCTGCTCCCGACATGGGAGGCACCAAGCGTGCCAATGCCTATTCTAAATTCTTAGAAACTCCCCTGGTTATTTGTCATAAATCAAGAAAAAAAGCTAATGTGGTGGATGAACTCACCGTTATTGGCGATGTGAAAGGCAAAAATGTTATTATCCTGGATGATATGATTGATACCGCAGGTACCATAACTAAGGCTGCCGATATGATGATTGAACGGGGAGCAACCAGTGTGAGAGCATTTGCAACGCATGCCGTTTTATCTGGACCAGCTTACGAAAGAATTAACGATTCAAAAATTACCGAAGTAATCGTGACTGATTCTTTGCCCATTAAACCTTTGTCTGAAAAGATTAAAGTGCTTTCTATTGCTGAAGTTTTTGCCGATGTAATTAATAAAGTATATAATTATCAGTCCATAAGTTCGAATTTTATCGTTTAAAATTTTATATTTGCGGTCTTAAAATAAACTATGAATTAAGTAAGAATATAACACATAATAATAAAATAAAATGAAAGCAATTGAAGTAAAAGGTAGTATACGAGAAAATGTAGGGAAAAATACTGCAAAACAGTTAAGAGAAGAGGAATTAATACCTTGTGTAATGTATGGAAAGGGTGATAATGTTCATTTTCACACCCATAAAAATTCCTTTAAAGAACTTGTTTATACACCCAATGCTTATTTGGTTGATATTGACCTGGATGGTAAAAAACATAAGGCAGTATTAAGAGACGTTCAGTTCCACCCGGTGAGTGATAAAATTTTGCACGCCGACTTTTACGAGATTGAAGAAAAATCACCGGTTTGGATGAGAATTCCTGTTCGTCTGGAAGGTTCTGCTGTTGGCGTTTTAAATGGAGGCCGGCTGGTGCAAAAGATGAGAAAGTTAAGAGTGAAAGCACTTCCCGGAAATTTGCCCGACGAGATTGTAATCGACATCTCTCCATTGGGCATCGGAAATTCAGTGAAAGTAAAAGAGTTACCCTATAAGGATGTAGATTTCCTTGAACCAGAAAACGCAGTGGTTGTTTTAGTTAAGAGTGCACGGGGTGCTACATTACCTGAAGAAATTGAAGCCCTTGAAGCTGAAGAAGCAGAAGGCGAAGAAGGTGTTGCAGAAGGTGAAACTCCTGCTGAAGACGCTGCTGAATCGAAAGAATAAGTTTAAACTTAAACCAATTTTGCCTTGAAATACCTTATTGCCGGTTTAGGGAATATTGGAAACGAGTACGTTAATACACGACATAATATAGGTTTTAAAATATTGGATGCATTGGCCAATGCATCCAATATTTCTTTTGAAGACCGACGTTATGCTTATCGGGCAGAATATAAGTTTAAAGGCCGGATTTTTGTGTTGATTAAACCAACTACTTTGATGAACCGCAGTGGCAGAGCCGTAAACTACTGGCTTGCAAAAGAAAAACTGACACCTGATAAACTCCTTGTTATTGTTGATGATGTAGCTCTCCCTTTTGGAAAATTAAGATTGAAATCTAAAGGAGGAGATGCCGGACATAATGGACTGAAAGATATTCATACTATCCTGGGAACTCAGAACTTTGCCCGCCTGCGATTTGGAATTGGAGATCATTACCCCAAAGGAGCCCAGGCTCATTATGTTCTAAGCCCCTGGAACGATGAGGAAATTCAATTGCTTCCCCAACGCATTGATACTGCCATTGAAATAATAAAAAGCTTTGGTGTTATTGGTGTTGAAAATACAATGAACGAGTTTAATAATCGTTGATTCTTTTATTCTCTTTAGTTAATTTCTATCTTTACCCTTTTACCGATAAATTGTTTTTACGTGATGGAACATGATGATAACTTACGTATTGATAAATGGTTATGGGCAGTTCGGATTTTTAAAACACGCAGTCAGGCTGCAGAAGCCTGTAAAAAAGGACGGGTGTTGATTGATGAGGTTCAGGTAAAACCTTCACGGACAGTTCATGTGGGTGAGATTGTTTTTGTTAAAAAACCCCCTGTAACCTACCAGTATAAGGTGTTAGGCCTGTTGGGCCAGCGAAAATCAGCTAAAATTGTTGCCGATTATGTAGAAGATGTTACCCCGGAGGAGGAAAAAGTGAAACTCGAAATGAAAAATTATGCCGGATTTGAGTTCAGGCAAAAAGGCTTCGGAAGACCTACCAAGCGAGAACGACGTTTAATTGACAAATTAAAAAGGAAATATTAACAATCATGATTATAGCCCAGGCAAAAAAACGTGAAAATATTGCTGAGTATGTATTGTATATGTGGCAAATTGAAGATTTGATCCGTGCTTACAACCTGGATATGGAGAAAATCTCTCAGCATATTATCGAAAAATTTGAACAACCCGAACCGGTGAAAAAAGAGATCAGGAACTGGTACGAAGGTTTAATCGACTTATTTAAAGAAGAAGGAATTACAGAATCAGGACATTTGCAGTTTGTCCGGAATACGGTAAATGAGCTGGATGAGCTGCATCATTTTTTATTGAAATCCCCGGATCACCTGGATTATATTGATGCATATAATCAGGCGAGGGATGGACTCGTTGAATTAACCAATAAGTCGAAAGGAGATGTGGAAAATGAGATTGAAGCTTGTTTTAATGGGCTTTATGGAATTTTGGTTTTGCGTTTACAGCAGAAAACGATCTCTCCTTCAACTGCTGAAGCCATGGGGCGAATAAGTAAACTGGTTTCCTTGCTTAGCCGTAAATATAAGCTCTTTGAAGAGGGGAGTATTGAGCTCTAACCCTATTCAAGAAATCTTTCTTTCATTGATTCTGAAGGAACTAAACACTCTTTTCTTCTTCCAAACCACCGAAAACGGTGCCTGGCAATAAAATTATACATCAGGTCCCTGATAGACTCCGGGATGATCTTAAAGATTGTAAGGGCAGGCCATGGTCCCTTTAACTTTGAAGCTATTTTTAAGAGTGCCTCCGATCTTAAATAGATTTTCTGGCCTTCAATAACGATTACTGAAGCATTGTAATTTTCAGGCAACCCATGCTGGAGGCAGAGTTTTTTACCGGCGGCTGATTGTAATGAAGCAAAATAGAAAAATTTATTTTTATCCCGGGGAATAATAAACTGAACCGAACGTGAACATAAGTTGCAATACCCATCAAATAAAACAACGGCATGTTCTGGCTGATCATCAATTTTTTTTCTTCTTGTTTGATTCATTCCCCGCTTCAGGTATAAAAATCTCTAATATCTTACTTTCCTCAACAGGTTCAAGAGATAAATGTTCAAATACTGCCGGGATTAAGACCGTTTCTCCCTTTTGAATCATTATATTATTATTCTTTGTATAGTGAATGATAAATTTTCCTTCAATACACAAATAAACGACAAATGAATCGAGCTGGTTGTAATCTTTCTCCATAGGTTGGTTGAAATGAATGATGTTTGTATGAAAATATTTACAGTTTAACACCTTGGTTTCATTATTTATCTTGAGATTATAAGAGGTCTTATAATGATCATAAACTGTAAAATCAATGGCATCCAACGCCAAATCGGTATGCAGTTCCCTGAGTTTCCCCTGGTCATCCTTCCTGTTCCAGTCGAATATTCGATAGGTTATATCCGAAGTTTGTTGAATCTCAGCCAGAACAATTCCTTTCCCAATGGCATGTACCCTTCCTGACGGGATAAAAAATACATCTCCCTGCTTGACTTTTTCGTAGTTCAGGATTTTTGGTAATTCATTGGATGCCAGGTGTTGAGTGTAAATCGTTTGATCGATCTTTTTATTAAACCCGGAAATTAGTGTTGCATTTTCCCGGGCATGAACAATATACCACATTTCTGTTTTGCCAAAGGCATTGTGTCTTTCTTTGGCCAGCTGATCATCCGGATGAACCTGGATAGAAAGTACATCGTTAGCATCAATGAACTTAATCAGCAAAGGAAACTCAATTCCAAACTGATCATAAACCCGGTCTCCCACCAGGTCGCCCATATAGATTTCAATCAGCTCCTGTAAATTATTGCCTTGCAGGAAACCGTTTTCTGCTACGGATATACTTCCTTCAACTCCTGATATTTCCCAGCTTTCACCGATTGTTTTGTTTTTAGGCAACGGTTTGTTTAAAAATTCTTTTAGATGCTGACCACCCCAGATTTTCTCTTTCAGTTGTGGTGTAAACTTTATTGGATATAATTCATTCATTGCCTGATATTTTGTTTTTGTGTTAACGATCAGCTTTGTCTTTATCAATAGTTTTGATTAACTTCATGCACTCATTAAATGATTGTCAAAGTTATTAAAATTTTATTGAAATGTCTTTTATAATTGGAATTGCCGGGGGTACAGGTTCGGGTAAAACAACCGTTGTTAAAAAAATCATAGCCCGTTTACCCAAAGATGAAGTAGCTATTATTGCCCAGGATTCATATTATAGAGATAACGGGCACTTACCCATGGAAGAGCGACAGGAAATAAACTTTGATCATCCGCGATCGCTGGAATTTAAATTGTTGATTGACCATATTAAAAAGTTAAAAGAGGGAAAAGCTATTGAGCAGCCTATCTATTCGTATTTGACATGTACCCGTTCTAAAGAAACAATATCTGTCACTCCCAAAAAAGTTATTATTATCGAAGGCATTTTGATTCTTCAGAATGCCCAGTTACGTAACCTGATGGATATTAAAGTTTTTGTGGACGCTGATAGTGATGATCGCCTGATGAGGGTTATTCAGCGCGACCTGGTCGAACGGGGACGTTCGGTAAGCAAGGTACTGAACCGATACGAAAAAACGGTTAAACCGATGCACTTACAATTTATCGAACCTACGAAGAAATATGCCGATATTATTATTCCGCAGGGAGGAGAGAATACCGTAGGTATTGATATCTTAACTTCGATTATTGAAAAAAATCTTCGTATGGGTAAAAAATAAATCTACCGGTTATGTTAGATCATATTAAAGCAGAAAATATTCTATTCCTGGATATTGAAACGGTTCCCCAATTTGCTGATTTTGAGCAGGTGCCGGAAGCCTTTAAACAGCTTTGGGATAAAAAATCATTGTATTTCAGATCCGACGAACAGTCCCCTGCCGATGTCTATCAACGTGCAGGAATTTATGCCGAATTCGGAAAAATAATTTGTATCTCTGTTGGGATAATTGTCCCCAGGTCCGAAGGGCATTATTTCCGGTTAAAATCCTTTTATGGGGAAGATGAAAAAAAATTACTGGAACAGTTTGCCGGCATGTTGAATAAGTACTATGCAAAAAATAAAAATGTTTATTTATGTGCACATAATGGGAAAGAGTTTGATTTTCCTTATATTTCCCGGAGGATGTTGATTCATGGAATTCATCTGCCAGCTATTTTGGATGTTGCCGGTAAAAAGCCCTGGGAAGTAACTTTCCTGGATACGATGGAATTGTGGAAGTTTGGCGATTATAAACATTATACTTCTTTAAACCTGTTAACCCATATTTTTAATATCCCAACCCCTAAGGATGATATTGACGGGAGTATGGTCGCTGATGTTTACTGGAACGAACAGGACCTTGACCGCATCGTTCAATATTGTGAAAAAGATGTTCTTGCGGTTGCACAGCTTTTTCTACGCTACCAGGGAAAACCTCTGATAAAACCCGAAAATGTTCAGTCCGCAACGGATGATTAAAGGGTATCTATTCCCCTAGAAAACTTTGAATGGTTTGTAAGAATCGTTCTGGCTTTTCGGCATGCAACCAGTGTCCTGTATCGGGGATGGTTTCTATTTCGGCATAGGGAAAAAGAGTTGAAATGGCTTTTTCATCCTCCAATCCGATATAATCTGATTTTTCGCCTTTGATGAAAAGTACAGGAAATCCAGTAATCCCATTCCCCCCGTTAAATTTTTCAACGTCAAGGCCATCCATAATATTTCCCAATTGATTATTAATCGTTTCGATATTCAGCCTCCAGGCAAACCGGTTTGCCCTGGTACGGCCCGCATTCTTTAATAAAAACTGACGGACTCTTTTGGAGGGGATCGATGGAGCCAGGACTTTTTCAATTTCTTTTCGGCTGTTAACTTTTGAAAAGTCCACATTGTACATGGCGTTGATAATCGTTGAGTGGGTAATAAGTTGTGAAGATTCTGTTCCTTTATAAGATCCTGGAGCGATATCAATAACAATTAAACTACTCACCCTTTCGGGATAATCGGCAGCAAAATACATGGCTGTTTTTCCTCCCATCGAATGCCCCATAATGATTGCCTTATCCAGCGAATGTTTATCCATGAATTCACGTAAATCTTCCTTCAGCAAGGGGTAGTTGTGTTGTGGTGAATGAGGTGATTTCCCATGATTACGCTGATCGATCAGGTAAACTTCGAAAAATGAGGCTAGTTTTTTTCCTATACTTACCCAATTATCTGACGATCCGTATAAACCGTGTAAGATAATTAAAGGAGGTCCCTCACCAAATTTTCGATAAAAAAGATCCATACTTTACTTCTTTAATTCTCGTAAATACATTTGAATGGTATTTTCGAGTCCAAAGTAAAGGGCATCGGAAATTAAGGCATGCCCAATAGATACTTCCAGTAAACCGGGAATATTTTGATGAAAATAGTTCAGGTTATCCAGGTTTAAATCATGTCCGGCATTTAGTCCCAGCCCAACACTATTAGCCGCTTCGGCTGCTTTTATAAAAGGCATTATAGCTTTTTCTTTACCTGCCTGATAGTTGGCAGCATAAGGCTCGGTATAAAGTTCAACCCGGTCGGTGCCTGTATCTTTTGCATACCTGATAAGTTCGGGATCTGTTTCTACAAAAATGGAAGTCCTGATTCCTTTTGCCTGGAACGTTGCAATGATTTTTTTGAGGAAATTTTTATTTTTTTTGGTATCCCACCCGGCATTGGAGGTCAAAGCCTCGGGAGGGTCGGGAACGAGAGTAACCTGGGTGGGAACAATAGTCAATACCAAATCTATAAATGAATCTGATGGATATCCCTCTATGTTAAACTCGGTTGAAATGATTGGCTTGATATCAAAAACATCATTGTACCTGATATGTCTTTGGTCAGGCCTCGGGTGCACTGTGATTCCATGGGCTCCAAAACGCTGGCAATGGATGGCCGCTTCTAAAACATTCGGAATATTTCCTCCCCTTGCATTTCGTAATGTTGCAATTTTATTTATATTTACACTTAGTCTGGTCATTTTTTACTTTTTTTGAAACAACAAATAGTTATCATTTGTTAATTGAACAAAAATACGAGTATTTTTTGAACTGAAAGTATATGTTGGCAAAAGATTTAATATCAGATGAAATCCCATCTTTAAGGACCTCCGATACAGCTGTTGAGGCTTTAAACTGGATGGAAGTTTTTCGTATTTCCCATTTACCGATTGTGAATAACGAAGAGTTTTTAGGATTAATCTCAGATACTGATATTTATGATCTGAATGCTCCCGACGAATCCATTGGAAACCATAAACTTTCCCTGCTCAGACCCTTTGTAAGGTATGATCAGCATGTTTATGAGATTATGGAAATTGCCGGACGCCTGAAACTTACAGTAATCCCGGTTCTCGATTATCATAATAAGTATCTTGGGCTAGTTAGGATGAGTGACTTATTACATTATTTTTCAAAATTAACAGCTATCGAAAAGCCGGGAGGAATTATTGTACTGGAATTAAGCGAACGTGATTACTCTATGTCTGAGATTTCACAGATTGTTGAATCGAATAATGCCAAAATTCTTAGTATGTATTTGAATACAACACCCGACACCACCAGGATGGAAATTACCCTGAAACTGAATGTGGTGGATATTACCCCCGTTATTCAAACTTTTACCCGGTATGAATATAACATCAAAGCCTCGTTTATGGAATATGATGAGCAGGATGATCTTTACAACTCACGTTATGAGTTGTTTATGCGATATCTGAATACATAATTATAAATATTTCTGGCTTAATTTTTGTTTTGGTTGAACTCATTGAATTATTTTAATCTTTTACTTCATGAAAGTTGCAATTTTTGGACGTCCTTTTGATAAAACGATTAAAGAACATATTCTTCGGTTTTTTGACAATCTTAAACATCATCATATCAAACTTCTGATACATCAGGATTTTTATCATTTTCTCATTCATGAAATGGATTATAAACCTTTCGATGCCAGGGTGTTCAGAAAATATCATGAGCTGGATAAGGATACTGATTTGATGTTTAGTATTGGAGGTGATGGAACAATTTTAGATGCCATAACTATTGTGCAGGATTCCGGGGTCCCTATTGTTGGAATTAATACTGGAAACCTGGGATTTTTGGCTTCCATTGCGAAAGATGAAATTGATCATGCCCTGGAAGCAATCTATGCAAAGAATTATATTCTTGAGGAAAGAAGCCTCTTAAAATTGAAAAGCCCGGTGACTGTATTTCAGGATTTCCCCTATGGATTAAATGAAATTGCTGTTCAAAAAATCGATTCAACCATGATTAAGGTTCATGTTTTTATTGATGATGAATTTCTGAATACCTATTGGGCTGACGGATTAATTGTTTCAACCCCTACAGGTTCTACAGCTTACTCTTTGAGTGTTGGAGGCCCAATTATTATCCCTACTTCCGGCAATTTTATTATTTCACCCATTTCTCCACATAATTTAACGGTTCGCCCCATTGTTCTACCCGATGACAGTAAACTACATTTGAAACTTGAAAGTCGGGCAGTTAATTTTATCGCATCTATCGATCATCGTTCAGTTGTAATTAATAATACCATGGATTTAAAAATTGAAAAGGCTGATTTTAAGATCAGGTTGTTAAAATTAAATACAACAAGCTTCTATAAAACTCTGAGAAATAAACTGATGTGGGGTGCTGATAAAAGAAATTAAAAACATTTTTGGATATATATTTGTTTATAAATGAAAGATAATTAGAGCAATATATTTTATTATATGTGAATTTATTTATAATTTTAAAAAAATCGATACCTTTGTAATAAGAAGATGAAACCAATGAAAAAACAAATAATCCTTTTATTTATAGTCTTTCTACTAGTTCCTATGCTTAGTTATGGTCAGAAATGGAAGCTTACCCGCCAGGAGGTGATGGGAGGCATTGGATTAGCAAATTATTTCGGGGATATTGGTGGAGCTGGAGATCCGGATGCTTCAGTGATTATGGATGTTGACTTTGCCTATACCCGCCCTAATTTAATGGTTGGTTACCGGTATCGGTTAACCGAACGGCTGGCTGCAAAGGGTAGTCTTACTTACGCTAACTTTTATGGCTCTGATGCAGGCTCAAAAAATGAGTCAAGGGACTATGCTTTTTCCACAAATTTAATTGAGTTATATGGTCATGTCGAATACCACATCCTCAAGGAAAAACAATTAATTACCTATTCTACAATGTCCCTGAGAAGCGGCCTGAAACGGATAAATGCAGCGATAAATTTATATGTATTTGCCGGCCTGGGAGGATCCTATTTCAACCCCAAAGCCAGAGATAGTTTTGAAAGTAGTGATCGTTTTACAGATGATAAAAATCTCGCTCTTGTTGTTCCTTTTGGCATTGGAGCAAAATATCCCATACGGAATGATCTTTTTCTTGGCCTGGAATTTTCCCCCCGTTTTACAACTACTGATTATATTGAGGGTTTTAGCCCGGATCAATCAGAACATAATGATTTATACTATTTGACAACAATATACGTTTCATATAAAATTAAGCCTAAGAGCAGGTATCCAAAAATCCGATAATAATTTATATGAAAAAGTATTTTTTGTTAAGTATTTCCATTCTATGGGGAATCACTGCATTTTCACAAAGCAAAACTGAAATAGGACTAATCCTGGGAACTTCTTATTATCATGGGGACATTAATTCTTCCCGTTTATTTTATTCCCCTTCACCAGCAATAGGAGTATTGATAAAATACAACTTAAGCGATCATATCACATCAACCCTTAAGTCGAACTATGGAAACCTGAAGGGAGATGATGCAGATTTTTCCTACCTCGAAAACCAGCTGCGAAATGCTACATTTTCTACCCCTTACCTCGATTTTTCTTTTAATGTGGAATTTAACTTTCTTCCTTACAATAGCTCTGGTTATATTGAAAAAAATAAAAAAAGGTTCTCCCCATTTATGTTTGCAGGAGTGGGGGTAAACTATTTATTTAATTCGGGAGGTTTTGAAAATCCTGTTACAATTCCTTTTGGATTAGGAATTAAATATAATATCTTTGAGCGCTTAACTTTAGGTATTGAGTGGAGTTATTCCAAAACATTTGACGACCAGATTGATGGTGTAATAAATATTCAGGATGATGTGAATACTCCAACCATACATAATGATGATTGGTATTCGTTCTGTGGTGTTTTTATTACCTATAAAATATTTAGAGATAAAATTGATTGTCCGACTTATGATGACTGAACAATGGAGTTAAAAGAAAAGATTGATCGAAAAAAGTTGCCAGAACATATTGCAATTATTATGGATGGAAATGGCAGGTGGGCACAAAAAAAAGGGAATTCAAGAATTTTCGGTCATAAAAATGGTGTAAAAGCTGTTCGGGATACGGTTGAAGGGGCCGGAGAGCTAGGAATTAAATACCTTACTCTATATGCTTTTTCTACCGAAAACTGGAATAGACCCAAGCAGGAAATTGATGCCTTAATGTCGCTTCTGGTAACTACCATTAATTCTGAAACCGATACACTAATTAAGAATAATGTTCGTTTATTGACTATTGGTGACATGGATGATCTGCCTAAAAATGTATGTAAAAACTTACAGGAGTTAAAAGAGAAGACTGCAAAGAATAGTGGATTATCCTTAGTCCTTGCACTGAATTACAGTGCCCGGTGGGAAATCGTTAATGCTGTTAAAGGGATGTTGAAGGATTATTCTAATTCATCATTAGATATTGACCAGTTAGATAGCGATGTTTTTGAAAATTATTTAAATACCAGCGGGATGCCAGATCCAGATTTGCTTATTCGTACCAGCGGGGAATATCGAATTAGTAACTTTTTGCTTTGGCAGATTGCTTATACTGAATTATATTTTACCGACGTTTTATGGCCTGATTTTAGAAGAAGTGATTTGTATCGTGCAATAATTAATTATCAGCAAAGAGAACGACGTTTTGGTAAAACAAGTGAACAAATAAAGAGTTAGTTGAATTTAAACGTATTGAAGTAGAATGTTAAAAAAGTTTTTACCGGTTATATTTCTTTCCATTATTAGTTTCCAGACAATAGCCCAGGAGGATATTGATTATGCTTCCTTACCAGTAGCCAATTATGAAAACCCGGAGGAATATATCATCAAAGATATTTCTGTGACAGGGATTAAATATTTAGATAAGAATATTCTTGTTAATCTTTCGGGATTAACTGTTGGGGAGGTAATTACGGTTCCAGGTGATGATATTACCAATGCAATTCAAAAGTTGTGGAACCAGGGACTCTTTTCTGATGTTAAGATCTCTATTACTGATGTAGCCCTTGACAGTATTTCTCTTGAGATTTTTTTGATGGAAAGAAACAGACTTTCCGAATTGGAAATTTATGGTTTAAAAAAATCCAGGGAAACAGATGTGCGTGAGAAACTTGAATTGAAAAGGGGCATGCAGGTTACCGAAAACCTTCTCAATAGAGCAGAAAGAACAATTCTGGATTACCTGAAAGAAAAAAAGTTTTTAAATGCAACAGTCGATATTGTTCAGGTCGATGATACCACTACCCGCATGAATAATGTAAAACTGAAAATTTATATTGAACGGGGAGAAAAGGTGAAGATTGATGATATAAACTTTATAGGCAATACTGTTTTTTCTGATGGTAAGCTTCGCAGAACCATGAAAGAAACCAAAAAAGTTAATTTAAACTTTTTTAAACCCTCAAAATTTGTTCGGGATCAATATGAGGAAGATAAAGAAAATGTGCTTGCTGAATACTATGCCAAAGGATACAGAGATGCCGAAATCGTCAGGGATAGTGTTTATAAGGTAAATGAAAAACGGTTAGCGATTGATATCGAGATCAACGAGGGTGAGCAGTATTTCTTTCGCAATATTGATTGGGTTGGTAATACCAAATACTCAACCAAACTGTTAAATGCAGCCCTGAAAATTGAAAAAGGCGATCCCTATGATATCGAGATGCTTAACGAACGTTTAAATGTCGCCGAAGATGCAGTGAGTAACTTATACCTCGACTTTGGGTATTTATTTTTTAATGTCACTCCTTCTGTTCAAACCATTGAAAACGACTCCGTGGATGTTCAATTACGTATTTACGAGGGGAAACGCGTTCGCCTAAGCAAAATTAATATTGCCGGAAATACCAAAACAAATGAACATGTTATCCGGAGAGAGTTGTATACCCGCCCCGGACAACTGTTCAGTAAAGCCGATATTATTCGCTCTCAAAGACAGTTGGCTCAGTTGAATTATTTTGATCCCGAACAGTTCGGGATTGAACCCACCAACATTAATCAGGCTGAAGGAACCGTTGACCTGGATTATACTGTCGTTGAGAAATCTACGGACCAGTTAGAGGTTTCCGGAGGATGGGGAGCAGGAATGTTTGTTGGAACCTTAGGGTTGCGTTTTAGTAACTTCTCTGCCCGGAAATTATTTGAAAAAGATGCATGGAGACCTATCCCCTCGGGGGATGGACAAACCTTAAGCCTCCGGGCACAAACCAATGGTCAATATTATTCAGCCTATAGCTTTAGTTTCGTTGAACCCTGGTTTGGAGGAAAAAAACCGAATTCATTCTCTGTTTCTGCATACTATAGTATCCAAAAAACAACCAACTACTTCTACGAAGTGGGAGATGAATTTTTAAAAATATTTGGTGCTTCCATTGGTCTGGGACAACGCTTAAAGTGGCCGGATGATTATTTTACCCTATCGAACTCCCTTTCTTATCAAAAATATAGTTTAAATGACTGGGGTGGTTTCATTATTAATAACGGCGATGCCAATAACCTTAGTTTAACCACGACCTTTGCCAGAAATTCTACCGACCAGGTAATCTATCCGCGCTCCGGCTCTTCATTTTCTGTCTCTTTGCAATTTACACCCCCTTATTCTTTGTTTAAGGAAGATAATTTCTGGAGCTTATCTACCACAGAAAGAACAAATATAATTGATGATGTGCCAAACCAATACGATGATTGGGATAACTTTTCTGATGCTCAAAAAGATGCCTATATTCAGAATGCAATTAACGAAGAGATTAATTTGCGTAAATTTAATTGGGTAGAATACCATAAATGGAAATATAAGGGATCCTGGTATTTAAAAGTCTGGGATGATCTGGTATTGGCTACCAACACTGAATTTGGTTACCTGGGATACTATAATAAGGATATTGGTTATACTCCTTTTGGAAGATTTAACCTGGGAGGAGATGGACTCTCTGGTTACAGTTTGTATGGAGTGGAAACCATCGCCTTACGAGGTTATGAAAATGGTTCATTAACACCTGTTGATCAAAATGGAAAAGATGCCGGGAATGTTTATGAAAAAATCAATTTTGAATTACGTTATCCTGTAGCGCTTAAACCGCAGGCCACGATTTATCTGCTTGCCTTTGTTGAGGGAGGTAATGCCTGGTCGGATATTAATGATTATAACCCGTTTAAGATTAAACGATCAGCAGGCTTCGGATTAAGAGCATTCCTGCCAATGTTTGGCTTGCTTGGCGTTGATTGGGGATATGGATTTGATAATATCCCGGGGAACGAAGAAGCCAATGGAAGCCAATTCCACTTTGTCATAGGTCAACAATTTTAATCCAAATACCTTAGGCTATGAAACGGTTTATATTCTTTTTTTTCCTTTTTCTGGTGCCGAACTTTATTTTTGGCCAGAAATTTGCATATGTTGATACCGAATATATCTTAAGCAATATCCCTTCCTATAAAGCTGCTCAGGATAAATTGAATAATTTATCTCAGGAATGGCAGCAGGAAATTGAAGAGGAATATGCTCGAATTGATAAATTGTATAAAGATTTTCAGGCCGAAAAAGTGTTGTTAACCGATGATATGATCAAACAACGGAAAACAGAACTGTTAGCTGAAGAAAAGTCTGTAAAAGATTTACAACGAAAATATTTTGGAACCCATGGTGAATTATTTAAGAAACGCGAAGAGTTGATAAAACCAATACAGGATCAGGTGTATAC
This sequence comes from Bacteroidales bacterium, assembly GCA_036351015.1. GTDB lineage: Bacteria > Bacteroidota > Bacteroidia > Bacteroidales > UBA12077 > UBA12077. The sequence goes on along the minus strand of JAZBOG010000037.1, from coordinate 12,466 downwards.
TGTTATTCAGGAGATTGCACAATCCGGAAATTATGCCATCATTTTCGATGCCGCTTCAGGGTCCAATGTTCTGTTTACCGATCCAAAATATGATAAAAGTGATGAAGTACTTGAAAAATTAGGGTATAAGAATTAATTTTATAAATTTGTACATAACTAAAAAAGAAGAACTTATGAAAAAGTATTTAGGAATATTGTTAGTCGCTGTAATGTTTTCTGTTTCAGGAGTATATGCGCAGAAGGCCGATTTGAAATTTGGACACATTAATTCCAATGAGTTGTTATCGGTAATGCCTGAAAGAGATAGTGCAAGACAAGAACTGCAAAATTATAGTAGAATGCTGCAGCAAGAGATGGAGGCTATGCAGGTTGAATACCAGAATAAAGTAAATACTTATTTGGAAAAACAGGAAACCTATTCTGAGTTAGTCCGTCAATCCAAGGAAAGTGAAATTCAGGAAATGCAACGTCGTGTGCAGGAATTCCAGGTTACCGCTCAGCAAGACCTGCAACAAAAAGAACAGGAATTATTTCAGCCCATCATGGAAAAAGCGGAAAATGCTATTCAGAAGGTAGCCAAAGCGAATGGGTTTACTTATGTATTTGATTTAAGTGCCGGAAGTGTTGTTTATTTTTCTGAACAAAGTATTGACATTCTGCCTTTAGTAAAAAAAGAGCTTGGAATTGAATAATAACTTTTCGAAAATATCTCTGACCATCTTTAAATGTTAAAGATGGTCTTTTTATATATTTAAACAAATGTACGATACTCGTCCAATCGGTGTTTTTGATTCAGGGGTTGGTGGTTTGTCGGTGTGGAAAGAGATAGTAAAGATTTTGCCCAACGAGTCAGTTATCTATTATGCAGATAGTGCAAATTGCCCCTATGGATCTAAAAAGAAGCACGAGATTATAGCATTGGCTAAAAAAAATGTTGATTTTCTTCTTGAGAAGCAATGTAAAATTATTGTTGTAGCCTGTAATACTGCTACAGCTGCAGCGATTGATTATTTAAGAGATAATTATGAGGTTCCATTTATTGGGATGGAACCAGCTGTTAAGCCTGCTTCTTTAAAATCAAAAACCAAAAGTATTGGTGTATTGGCAACAGAAGGTACATTTAACGGGCGATTATACCAGGAAACTACCAAACGATTTGCCCGGGATGTACAAGTTAATATTCAGGTAGGTGAAAAATTAGTGGATATTGTAGAAAAGGGGCTTATTTATGAAGAAAATACGAAAGCATATCTTCAGGAATTAATGAATCCCTTAATTGAAAAAAATATTGATCACCTGGTTTTAGGATGTACACATTATCCTTTTTTAATCCCTGTCCTAAGGGAGTTGTTACCTCAGCAGGTTGAAATACTGGATCCTGCCTTTGCAGTAGCCAGGCAAACAAAAAATATTCTAATGCAGAAAAGGTTAATTCACCAGGATGCAGAAAAAATACAGTATGAGTTTTATACCACAGGAGATGCTGATATTTTAAAGAGCTTTTTAAATAAATTAACCGATAAAAATTATTATTTACAACAGGTATAATTAATCATACCATTTAGCATACATTAAATAATTATTGGCAATTTTTTCAATCATCTCTTTGGTTTGTTTCTGGTTAACCGATTTTATTCGTTTTGCAGGTACTCCTCCATAAATGCTGCCTGGTTCCACAGTGGTTCCATTTAACACGATCGCTCCAGCCGCAATGATAGAATTCTCACCAATAATCGCATCATCCATGATTATTGCTCCCATCCCGATTAATACGTTATCCTCTATGGTTGCCCCATGAATTATTACATTATGTCCTATGGAAACATTATTACCGATATGAATCGTTGATTTCTGATACAAACAATGTAGTACGCTGCCATCCTGGATATTTACCTTATTTCCTATCCGGATTGAATTTACATCCCCTCTGATTACAGCGTTAAACCAAAAGCTGCAATTGTCACCAACAATAACATCGCCAACGATGGTTGAATTATCAGCTAGAAAACAATTGTTGCCAAATTGGGGAGTAAAATTTCTTACTGTTTTAATGAGTGCCATTTTGTGAATTATAATTGGTTGATTTGTAGTAAATTTATCATTTTAACAATGATGCAAAAACAATGAGAAAAATCATATAATTTTCTCTATAAAATTTAGCTGAAAAATAATTAATAATTAATTAACATTACTTAATTTTGTCAAAGAATTAATTTAATTCTGTTGTTATAGAAACAAACAAAAGAATAATACTAAATTTCGAAAATGCATATGAAGCAGGATGCCTGTTTTATATGCATTTACATTTTATAAAAGTCTGTTAAATAAAATCTACTAAATTAAAATTATTATGAGTAAAAAAGCAGATGCCATTGAAAAAGAAGATGTCGTAATTCGGTTTTCCGGAGACTCTGGCGATGGCATGCAACTTACTGGAACATTGTTTTCCGATACTTCAGCATTTATCGGTAATGATTTGTCTACATTCCCTGATTACCCGGCTGAAATTAGAGCTCCCCAGGGAACCATTGGCGGAGTTTCAGGATTCCAGGTCCATGTTGGGAAAACGAAAGTTAAAACTCCCGGCGATTATGCTGACATTCTGGTCGCAATGAACCCTGCGGCACTCAAGGCTAATGCGAAATGGGTAAAAGATGGGGGTACAATTATCTTTGACGAAGACAGCTTTGACGAAAGAAATCTTAAAAAAGCCGGATTTAAAACCGATGACCCTATCCGGGAAGATAAGTTGGATCGGTTTAACATTATTAAAGCTCCTATTTCTTCTTTAACCAAAGAAGCCTTAAAAGATATGGGGCTCGATCCCAAGAGTATCTTAAGAAGTAAGAATATGTTTGCTTTGGGGATGGTTTTCTGGATTTTTGACAGACCGTTAACTTATACCGAAGAATTTTTTGAGACGAAGTTTAAGAAAAAACCATTGGTCATAGAAGCCAATAAAAAAGTGCTTCATGCAGGTTATAACTATGCCGAAACCATGGAGCATATGACCCCTTCATTCAAGGTTAGCCCGGCAAAAATTGATAAGGGGACCTACCGAAATATTAATGGAAACGTTGCCACTGCATGGGGGTTTATTGCCGCTTCTGAGAAAGCTAACCTGAACCTGTTTTGTGGATCCTACCCGATTACCCCGGCAACAGAAATTCTGCAGGAATTATCGGCACGAAAAGAGCTGGGGGTAAAAACATTTCAGGCTGAAGATGAAATCGCCGGTATATGTACTTCCATTGGTGCAAGTTTTGCTGGAAATCTGGCTGTGACCACTACTTCCGGCCCCGGTTTAGCTCTTAAATCAGAAGCTATCGGGTTAGCCGTAATGACTGAATTACCGTTAGTGGTGGTTGATGTTCAACGAGGAGGACCCTCAACAGGCTTACCGACAAAGCCTGAACAGTCGGATTTAATGCAGGCATTGTACGGAAGAAATGGTGAAAGCCCCGTTGTTGTTATGGCTGCAAGCACTCCATCCAACTGTTTTCACTATGCATTTGAAGCTGCTAAGATCGCTGTTGAGCACATGACACCTGTGATCCTGTTAACGGATGGTTTTCTTGCCAATGGGTCAGAACCCTGGAAGATCCCTAATATGGCTGACTATCCTTCCATCAAGGCGCCGATAGTACCCGAAGGAACCAAAGACTGGAATCCCTATGCCCGTGATGTAGAGAAGTTAGCTCGTACCTGGGCAGTTCCGGGAACAAAAGGGTTGGAACACCGGGTAGGTGGACTTGAAAAAGATGAACTGAAGGGGTCTGTTTCTCACGATCCCCTTAACCATCAGAAGATGGTTAACCTGCGGGAAGAAAAGGTTCAACAGGTAAGCAAATTTATCCCCCGTTTAGAAACCGAAGGCCAAGATACCGGAAAACTTTTAGTGGTTGGATGGGGTGGTACTTACGGACACCTGGTTACAGCTGTTAACCAACTGCAGGCTGAAGGGAAGGATATTAGTCTTGCCCATTTTAATTACATTAAACCCTTACCTGAAAATACTGCGGAGGTTCTGGGTAAGTTTGATAAAATTGTTGTTTGTGAAAATAATATGGGACAATTTGCCAATTATCTTCGAATGACTAATCCCGAATATAAATATTTACAGTATAACAAGGTGCAGGGATTACCATTTACTGTTGTTGAATTAGTTGAACATTTCCAAAAATTATTGGAGGAATAATTATGGCTGATAATCAAAATATATTAACTGCAAAAGATTTTAAAAGTGACCAGGAAGTAAGATGGTGCCCTGGATGTGGCGATCATGCCATTATGAATGCTATTCAGCGAGCCTTACCTGAACTAGAGGTTCCTAAAGAAAAATTTGCTTTTATTTCGGGTATTGGATGTTCCTCCCGTTTTCCTTATTATATGGATACATTCGGTTTTCATAGTATTCACGGCCGTGCTTCAGCCATTGCATCTGGAGTTAAGGTGGCCAATCCGGATTTAAGTGTGTGGCAAATCACGGGCGACGGAGATGCCCTTGCTATTGGAGGAAACCACTTTATTCACGTGGTTCGGAGAAATGTGGATATTAATATTATTCTGTTTAATAATGAGATCTATGGATTAACCAAAGGTCAGTATTCTCCCACCTCAAAATTTGGTGCGGTTACAAAAACCTCTCCCTATGGTACGGTTGAACACCCATTTCATCCGGGTGAATTGGTTATTGGAGCACAGGGGAAATTCTTTGCACGATCCATTGACAATAACCTGAAATTATCACAGGAAATATTTGTACAGGCCGCGAAACATAAAGGAACATCTGTTGTAGAAGTGCTTCAAAACTGTGTCATTTATAATGATAAAACCCACGCTGCCCTAACAGATCGGGAACATAAAGAAGACCGAACGATCATTTTAAAGCATGGTGAACCTATGATCTTCGGGAAGAATATGGATAAAGGGTTGGTCCTCGATGCCGAAAATATGAGGCTAAAAGTGGTTGAACTTGGAAAGGAATACACTGAAAAAGACCTTCTGGTTCATAATTCCGAGAATATAAACCCCGGGATTCATCTTATGCTGGCAAATATGAGGTACCCGGAGTATCCTGTTGCTTTTGGTGTTATTCGTAATGTTAAGGCCAGAACTTATGATGAGAGTGTGCAGGAACAGGTTGAAATGGTCCGGTCTGGTTCCTCTGTAAAATGTGTTGATGATCTGCTGAGAAGCGGAACAACCTGGGAAATCTAACATCTTAATAACCATTCTAAAAGCGAGCCGTTTTCTTAAATAGCTCGCTTTTTTTATGGATTATTTTTCATGTTTTTTCGTTAGCTATTATTTTTATTCAGCCCAAAAATCGTTTATATTTATATAATTATATAGTATGGTTTTTACCTTTTTTTGTACGACCTAAAAACATTATTCATGGCTGATCAAGCATATCCGGATAAAGATCTAAATAAGCTGATTGCAGAAAATAAAGAACGGCTTAAAGAGTTGTCCTGTATAAATCAGACAACAAAAATTATTAAAGAAGGAAAATCGGTTGAAGAGTCGTTACAGAAAATTGTGTTGATATTACCCAAAGCCTGGCAATATCCTGAATATACAGTTGCCCGAATAATTTTTGACGGGAATGAATACCACAGTCCGGGCTTTAAAGAAACCTCCTGGATACAAACGCAGAATTTTCAGACGATCGATGGAGAGGAAGGGATTATTGAGATTGCTTATCTGAAAGAATTCCCCAAACGATTTGAGGGGCCTTTTCTTCAGGAAGAACGTGATCTTCTGGTTAATTTATCGAATTTAATCTCGGGGTTTATTAATAGCTATAGAGCCAAAGATATTATTAAAAAACAGGAAGCTAAAAGGGAAGAAAGGAAAGCAGTATCCAAAAGTGCCGAAAAAGTGCTGAACAGCCGGCAGTTGTTGCAGAAATTTTTAAATAAACACAATGCCGACCGGGACCTGTTGCATGATTTAATGCCTTTTAAAGTCAAGGAGATCCTCCTGATTGCTAATCTATACGATGCATACAGCATTGAAAAGGAGGGCCGTTTTTCCGATCATATCTTAGGCGAGTATTATCAGTTAAACTTAACCTCCATGCCGCGGGTTACCGGTGTATCTAACCGTGAAGAAGCACTGGAAGCGCTCGAGTCCAAACACTTCGACCTGGTGATTCTAATGTTGGGGGTTGATAAAAGTTCCCCCCTGAAAATAGCAGCAACCCTTAAGGAAAAATATCCTTATATCCCGGTATTCCTCCTGCTGAATAATAATAGTGATTTAGCCGAACTGGAAGAGCAAAAAAAGGACATGTCGCCGATTGATAAACTATTTATCTGGAATGGTGACTCTAAGGTGTTTTTTGCCATGGTTAAATTAATCGAAGATAAAGTCAATTTAGAGAATGATACCAAAGTTGGACTTACACGTGTTATTTTGTTGGTGGAAGATTCTCCCCGGTATTACTCTCGTTATCTTCCGATGTTGTATAAGATTATTCTGGAACAGACCAAACGGTTAATTGAAGATGTCAACACCGATGATTTGTATAAAGTTTTAAAATTACGCACCCGTCCTAAAATCCTGTTGGCCGGTAATTACGAGGAAGCCATGGACATCTTTAAAAATTACCAGGATTATTTCTTGTGTGTTATTTCAGACGTAAGCTTTCCCAGGAACGGAAAACTGGATCATAATGCCGGTTTTGAGTTAATTCAATATATTAAAGAGAATATAACCAATTTACCTACTGTATTACAATCGTCTAATCCAGAGAATGCAAGAAGAACCTACGAAATTAAATCCAATTTTATCAATAAAAATTCGGAAACGTTACTCCAGGATTTGAAAAGTTTTATTAATTACCATCTGGGATTTGGTCATTTTGTGTATCGCGATAACCGGGGAAGACAAATCGCCGTAGCTAAGTCTATGGCTGAGTTTGAGGCTTATTTAAAAACGGTCCCCGAAGACTCCCTGATCTATCATGCGGTAAAAAATCAGTTTTCGTTGTGGTTAATGGCACGGGGCGAGATTCAGATTGCAAAGATCATTAACCCTTTAAAAATAACTGATTTTGAAAGCCCAAAACAATTAAGAGATTTCCTGATCAATATTTTGAAATTGTATCGTACCGAGCAAGAGAAAGGGAAGATTGTAAATTTCAGCGAATCAGCACTGCTCGAAGAGACAAATATTGTGAGCCTGGCTTCCGGGGCCCTGGGAGGAAAAGGAAGAGGATTAGCCTTTATCAATACCTTAATTTATAATTTTAAGTTTAAGGAACTGCTCCCCTTGATTAATGTCCGTACACCACGTACAAGCATTATTGGTACCGATGAGTTTGATCTTTTTATCGAGGTAAACAAACTGGAAGAAACAATCTTTAAGGAGTATAACTATGAAGCACTGCGAAAAAAATTTATTCAGGGGGAATTATCCTACAGCCTCAAAAAAAAGTTAAAAATATTTGTCGAGCAAATTACCAAACCTATTGCTGTTCGTTCTTCAAGCTTGTTCGAAGACAGTATTACTCAACCTTTTTCCGGGATCTTCGAAACCTATATCCTGCCCAATAATCATCCCGACTTTGAGCAACGTTATCAGCAATTAATGAATGCCATTAAGCTGGTTTTTGCCTCCATCTATTCGAAAAACGCACGAACCTATTTTAAAGCGATTGGACATAAAGTGGAAGAAGAAAAAATGGCTGTTGTTTTACAGGAGGTGGTTGGAAACCAGTTTGATGACTACTATTATCCGCATATTAGCGGTACCGCTCAGTCTCATAATTATTATCCGGTAGCCCACATGAAGCCCGATGAAGGTTTTGCAGTTGCAGCCCTGGGGCTTGGACAATATGTGGTAGAAGGTGAAAAAGCCTTTCGCTTTTCTCCTTCATACCCTACTCTTGAGATTGTTTCAAATAAAGATTTGTATAAAAATTCTCAACTCAATTTTTATGCAGTTAATCTTGCCAAGACCAATGTTAATTTACTTGAAGGGGAAGATGCAGGACTAATAAAACTGGATATCAGCGCATCCGAAAAACATGGTACTCTAAAACACCTGGCTTCTGTATATAATCCTGATAACGACGTTATAACCCCGGGATTGGATAGTTATGGCCCGCGAATTATAAATTTTGCCAATATTCTAAAATATGACTATATCCCCTTGGCAAAAACAATTAATGTTATACTTGACATTGTAAAAGAATCCCTGGGATCACCTGTAGAAATTGAATTTGCCGTCGACCTGCAAAAAGATAAAAACGGGCTGGCATCTTTTTATTTGTTGCAAATTAAACCATTGGTTTGTAACGAAGAAGATTATAACGTTAATGTTGATGAGATTGATCAGGAACATCTTGTCCTGTATTCGGAAAAAACGATGGGAAATGGAAAAATTCAGAATATTAAAGATGTTATTTATGTTGATCCTGATAAATTTAATAACTCCCAAACCGTTGAAATGACCTACGAAATTGAAATCATCAACCAGAAGATGCAGGAGGAAGGAAAACAGTATGTTTTAATTGGTCCCGGAAGATGGGGGACCCGTGATAAATTTATCGGAATACCGGTATCCTGGCCTCAGATATCCAATGCTAAAATTATTGTGGAAATGAGCCTTGATGATTTTGTGCTTGATGCATCGCTGGGGTCGCACTTTTTTCATAATGTTACTTCCATGAATGTAGGTTATTTTTCTGTAAATCATAAATCCATAAAGGATTATATTTCCTGGGATATTTTAAAGAAACAAACGGTGATCGAAGAAACGAAGTTTTTTAAACATATTCAGTTTAAAAATCCCTTAACAATTACAATGGATGGGCGGCAAAGAATTGCTGCCATTACCTGGACAAATAATCAATAATCAGAAAAAATACTATGAGTTTTTATACCAACCAACAGGATAATTTAAAAATCGATTTTAACGATACTTCCTTTAACCTTTTAATGCAGCGTAGAATTCATAAAGTGCTGTTAATTGCAAGTAACTATGATTCTTTTATGCTTGAAGAAGACGGACGTATTGACGAACAGATATTTAATGAATATGTCGCATTAAACTTAAGGTATCCTCCCATTTTTATACTGGCCAATACCCCCGAACAGGCTTTTGAGATTCTTAGAACAGATAATATCGACCTGGTAATAACCATGCTTCGTATTGGAAATAATGACACCTTTAGTTTTGCCAAAGAGATAAAATCCTTGTATCCAAATACTCCCATTGTTGTTCTTACTCATTTCTCAAGAGAGGTGACCATGCGCCTCGAAAAAGAAGATCTGAGCGCTATTGACTATGTGTTTTGCTGGCTGGGAAATGCCGATTTGTTACTGGCTATTATCAAACTGATTGAAGACCGCATGAATGTTCAACACGATGTTGAGGTGGTTGGCGTACAAACGATCCTCCTGATTGAAGATTCTATTCGTTATATCTCCAGTTACCTGCCCAATATCTATAAAATTATTTTTAAACAGTCGAAAGAATACATGCGTGAAGCCCTTAATGAACACCAGCGGATGTTACGAATGCGCGGACGCCCTAAAATCCTTCTGGCTACCAACTATGAACAGGCCATCAGTATTTATGAAAAATATAAGTTTAATATGTTGGGCATTATTTCGGATATAACCTATCCACGTAATGGCGTTAAGGATAAACTGGCCGGGATTAAGCTGTGTAAAAAAGTGAAAGAAGATGATGAATTTATGCCCTTGTTGCTTCAGTCTTCCGATATGAAAAATAAACAGTATGCCGATGATCTGGGCGTTGGTTTTATTCATAAGTATTCCAAAACATTATCGATTGAACTGCGAAATTATATTATTAAACAGTTTGCTTTTGGTGAGTTTATCTTTCGCGATCCCGACACCCTTAAACCCATAGGTCGTGCCTCTGACCTGCAATCCTTGCAAAATTTGATTCTTACCATTCCCGATAAATCCCTGGAGTATCATGCCAGCAGAAATGATCTGTCTAAATGGTTAAATGCACGGGCTGTTTTTCCAATTGCCCAATTGTTTAAGTATTTATCCCTCGAAGACTTTAAAAGTCTTAAAGAGGCACGAACATATATTTACCGCGCCATATCGAGTTACCGGATGAGTAAAGGACGTGGGGTTATTGCTAAATTTGATAAGAATAGTTTTGACGAATATCTTATTTTTTCACGTATTGGCGATGGGTCCATTGGAGGAAAAGCAAGAGGACTGGCTTTTGTGAATTCAATCATCAAAAAAAATCAAATCTTTAATAAATTTCCGGGAATTATTGTAACTATTCCCAGAACAGTGGTGCTTAGTACTGATATTTTTGATGAGTTTATGGATGATAACAATCTTTATAAGGTTGCAATGTCGGACCAGGCCGATGAAAAGATTTTAGAACAATTTGTTAATGCAAAGCTCCCAAGTAGAGTTTACCAGGATTTATATGCTTTTATTTCCGTAATTCAAAATCCTGTAGCGATCCGTTCTTCGTCTAAACTTGAAGATTCACATTATCAGCCTTTTGCGGGGATTTATTCCACCTATATGATTCCCAAAACCTCAAACAGTACCTTGATGATTAAAATGCTTTCCGATGCCATTAAATGTGTTTATGCTTCGGTCTATTTTAAAAGCAGTAAAGCATATATGGCTGCAACATCCAATGTAATTGATGAGGAAAAAATGGGGATCATTCTTCAGGAAGTATGCGGGAAACAATTTGGAAATCGTTTTTACCCCACACTATCCGGAGTGGCCCGGTCGATTAATTTCTACCCTATCGAACCGGAAAAATCTGAAGAAGGAATAGCAAATATCGCCTATGGATTGGGAAAACAAATAGTGGATGGGGGGATATCCTTACGTTTTTCTCCTAAACATCCCAAAAAAATCTTGCAGCTTTCCAATCCCGACATGGCATTAAAAGACACCCAGAAACATTTTTATGCCCTGGATATGTGTCCTACCAAATTTTATCCCTCTGTAGATGATGGGATTAACCTGGTTCGACTGGAAATTAAAGAAGCAGAAAAAGATTCATCTTTGAAATTTGCGGCATCTACCTATGATTTTCAAAATAATATGTTGCGGGATGGTATCTTTTATGAAGGAAAACGAATAATTACTTATGCCAATATTCTCAAACATGATGTTTTTCCTTTGGCTGAAATTTTAAGAACACTTCTGGATGTTGGTCAGAAAGAAATGGGAAATCCTATTGAAATAGAATTTGCTATTGACTTAAACGTAGAAAAAGGACAGCCTTACGTGTTTAACTTTCTGCAGATCAGGCCCATTGTTGAAAACGACCAGGTGAATAATTTTGATCTGGATGATGTAGAAAAAGAAGATACAATTATCTATTGTGAATCGGCCCTTGGTAATGGCCGTATTGATGATGTCTATGATTTTGTTTATGTTAAACCAGAAGCCTTTAAATCTTTGGAATCAAAGGCCATTGCTGCTGAGATAGGTGCCTTAAATGAAAAATTTATTCGTGAAAAGAAAAATTATGTTTTAGTTGGCCCGGGTCGTTGGGGTTCTGCTGACTCGTCCCTGGGAATTCCGGTTAAGTGGGCCCAGATTTCTCAGGCAAGAGTTATTGTTGAATCAGGACTAGAGAATTATAGGATTGACCCCAGCCAGGGAACCCATTTCTTTCAAAATCTAACCTCTTTTCGTGTGGGATATTTTACCATCAATCCATATATTAACGATGGTTATTATGATATGGATTACTTAAACCAGCATAAACCCTTTTTCGAAAATAAATATTTACGTCATGTAAGGTTTGAGGAACCTATCTATATCCAGATTGACGGTAAAAATAATAGGGGAGTTATTTTTAAAGCAAAACTTGAAGACCTTACCAGGCAAGAGGGTGAGTAATGACGGGAATCTGGAAAAATGATGTGTTTTATAAAAAATTGTTGAACAACCTTATCAAGTTATTCGAAAAACTGGTATTGCAGGTGTAACCTTTTATAAGGATAAAATTTTTAACTCCCTGCAGAATTGAACTTGAGTTTCAACGCGACGGGGTGAAAACCATGATTATTGATGAGCTATCTATCTCTGCTTTGAGGGGCCAGGTATTTTCTTCAGGGAGTTTTCTGCTCCCAATAAATTTAATTCAGGAATGAACCGTTATAAACTGAAATTTGAAATAACTGATCCTGCAATCTGGAAAATTATTGTCCGCTATTAGTTAATAATCTTACTCTATTTATTTCCCTGATAAAAATCATATCAAACTGTGTTATATAATATAGGGTATCGATAAATTTAGATTTAAATTTGTATTGTTAATCAATTAACAGTAGAGGTGTTATTTTTTAATTTTTTTAAACCTTGTTACTATGAATGTAGATAAATTAATGATTGAGCTAGAGCAAAAACATCCGGGCGAATCGGAGTATTTGCAAGCTGTTCGTGAAGTATTAGAATCGATCGAGGAAGTATATAACCAGAATCCT
>JAZBOG010000036.1:0-2401 GCA_036351015.1 Bacteroidales bacterium | reverse complement strand
GGTGCTCTTTCAACAGTTATCGGATCCAGAAATAATGCATATAGTTGGTGCGAAACAGTTATTGGACGATATAATGATTATGACCTTACAGGTAATCCGGATAATTGGGAAGACACGGATCATTTATTTGTAATTGGTAATGGAACCGCAGATGATGCACGTTCAAATGCAATGGTTGTATTAAAAAATGGGAGGACTGCGATTGGGACTTCAGGAAAACCCAATTCAAGGTTACATGTAAATAGTTTATCTGATGAGAATGCCTTAAGAGTCCAGGTTTCAGGTTTAACAAGACTTATTGTAAATTCAAATGGGGGAACAGCAGTAGGTGGAAATTATATACCACCAAATAATGGTTTGCATGTTCAAGGAGATGCATATTTTGTAAGTAACGTTTCTGCGCTTTCTTTTACAGATAGAACTCCATACCCTAAGGATTTGGAAACGGCATATAAAGCAGTATTCTCTATGAATAGATTACCTGAGGGTGAATATGATGAAAATAATAAAGAAAATCAACTGGACCATTCTAAACTTCATCCTTTTGTTAATTCTGCGGATGGAGAACATAGAGATTTATCCGCAACTGTTTCGGCTCAGAATGAGGTTATAAAAGATTTAGTGAAGCAAATAGAAAAATTAAAAGATGAAAATGAATTATTAAAACAAAAACTAAATGAAATAATTGAAAAATTAAATAAATAAAACAATCGTAATTAAAAAATTATTATGATGAAAAGAAAAATAGAAATTATTTTAGTTATGTTTTATGTGTTATTCGCTTTTGTAAGCTATGCACAAATTCCAGAAAATTTTAACTACCAGGCAACCCTGCGGAATGCTGATAAAGAATTAATGATTAATCAGAATGTGAACCTGAGAATTAGCTTGCTCCAGGGAAGTGAAACAGGACCCTCTGTTTATACAGAAACTCATGCAGTTGCTACCAACGCTTATGGGTTGGTAAACTTAAAGATTGGACAAGGTACAGACCCTTCCAGCGATTTTTCGATGATTGACTGGAATGAGAATAACTATTTTTTAGCCATTGAGATTATGGATGCAGCCGGTTCAGGCTATATTTCGTTAGGTGCTTCAGAACTTCAATCAGTGCCTTATTCGATATCTTCGAATAACTCCATACACTCATTATATTCCGATACCTCGGAAATTGCAAGAGCGTTGGATAATAAAATTTTATATTTTTCCGATTCAGATACGCTCTTTGCCGTAAAAGATCGTGAAGGCAATATCGTATTTGCTGTATTTCCTGATGGAGTAAAAGTTTATGTTGATGAAACCCAGAAAAGAAATGTTGGCGGTTTTGCTGTTAGTGGCAGAGGAACAGGAAAAGGGAATCTTGATTTTTTTTCCATTACACCTGACAGTGCACGAATAATATTAAATGAGAATGCCAAAGGACAACCCGGAGGGTTTGCTGTAAGCGGAAGAGGAACCGGTAAAAATATATTGAATCATTATTTACAGGTAACACCTGACAGTACTCGTATTTTTATTAAAGAAGGGTTGAAGGGACAAGTTGGTGGATTTGCCGTAAGCGGAAGAGGAACCGGAAAGAGTTCTTTTAATGATATTTTTAATGTATCTCCCAATGCCTTTGCAGAGGTTATTAATAACGAATCCAGAGTAATGTGGTACCCTGAAAAATCAGCGTTTTTGGCAGGAGAAATTCAAGTAGAATCTCCTGATGATGTTGGAGAGAATTCCATCGCTCTGGGTTATCGCTGTAAAGCTAGAGGGAACTGGTCGCAGGCATTTGGTTATGAGTCGGTTGCTCATGGAACCTATGCAACAGCCATTGGATGGGAGGCTGAAGCGGATACCAATTCGTTTGCTTTTGGATACCAAACAAAGGCTTTAGGTAATGATGCTATTGCTTTAGGCTCAGGAGCCCAGGCTATTGCAGACAAAAGCTTTGCTTTTGGTTCTACGGGAATTGATTCATTGGGGATTACTACAAATAAAAATACCAGAGCTACAGGAGAGTATGCTTATGCCATTGGCTTGGGCTGCGAAGCCAGTAAAAAAGGCGCTTTTGCACTGGGGGCTAATAATACTGCTTCTGGTGAATTTTCTACAGCTCTTGGTTTTAATACGACTGCTACAAAATGGTATTCTACAGCTACTGGTGCCAGAACCATAGCTGATGGTTATTATTCTACCGCTATGGGTTTTAAGTCTGAAGCATTAGCAGCAGCATCAATGGCTATTGGTTTTGATAGTAAAGCTTCAGGATATGGTTCCTTAGCCATGGGAATAAATAATCTTGCTTCCGGAAATCAGTCTGTAGCCTTAGGTGTTAGAACTGTGGCCGAAGGAACTTCTGCCACGGCATTAGGTTTCAGAACGGCAGCTTTCGGAGATTTTTCGTTAGCTATGG
>JAZBOG010000035.1:0-213183 GCA_036351015.1 Bacteroidales bacterium | reverse complement strand
CTTTATATTTGCACTCGCAATTGAGCAAAAAGGTGCCATAGCTCAGTTGGTAGAGCAACGGACTGAAAATCCGTGTGTCCTTGGTTCGATTCCGAGTGGCACCACAACCCCGACCAAGTGTTGGGGTTTTGTTTTTTTAGGGCATGACCTATTATTGTTACATACTATTCAGCAAAAGTTTAAAAAAATATTATGTTGGGGAGACTCAGCATCTTGATAAACGATTGCGATTACATAATAGTGGTTTTTTCCTGGATGCTTACACCAGGATTACTTCAGATTGGGAGCTTTTTTATTGTATAGCTTGTGAGTCAAGGAAACAGGCCAGGGGAATTGAGGGTCATATCAAAAAAATGAAAAGTATAAAATATTATCAGGACTTGAAGATGTACCCCGATATTACTACAAGATTATTGGCAAGGTATAAATAGTCCCTGGTTCGTTCCGTCCCGATGCCTATCGGGAGGCACCACAACCCCGACCAAGTGTTGGGGTTTTGTTTTTTTAGGGCATGACCTATTATTGTTACATACTATTCAGCAAAAGTTTAAAAAAATATTATGTTGGGGAGACTCAGCATCATTCCCTATATCTCACAATTGTGTTTCTTTACTTTTGTATCCTTTGCAGCCCCGGAATGATCCGGCCAATTGCACCTGAACGTTTTGAATAAAAGGTTTTTTTAACGGATTGTTTGTGTAAAGTCCTGAACGACAAATTTCACAGACTTGTTTTTATTAGATTTTTTGATATTTTTGATATCTGATATTCATTAAAAAGATAATTATGCCCCGATGTATTTCCTGTAAAACTCCGACCACAGCTCCAGGATTATGTACGGACTGTGCCATGTCAAAATGGTATGTTGCCATTATTTATTATACGGTAGTAATAGCATTTGCCTTTTATATTATTTCAGCGTTATTTTTAACGGTTGATAATATTTTTTCCGTAAAAACCATCAAAGAATTTGGCTTCAACCAGTATTTAAGTAATATTGTTCATATCCACGACGATTCCTGGATTGGAGAAATAAGAGATCATGGAACCCTGTATGCCTATGACCATAAAATGAATCCCACCGATTCGATCATGGTTGCCCCTGGACTGCGCTATGAAAACTGGGGGTATAAAAAATTCAATGACAGTACCATGTTGGTGTGTATGAAAATATATCATACCATGGATTCAACCCAGAACTTGTATTTGCGTGTACCCGAAAAGTGGAGTTGGTTTAATATGCATTTTTCTCCAAAAAGCGAGTACATTCATCACGATGTGGTTCGAAGGTTAAAGAAGGAAATGATTGAAGAGTATTATAATGATCCCCGGGTAAAGGAGATGGTTGTAACCGCCGAGGGCAGGAAAGAGATCAAAAAATATAAGGCCGATAAAGCCTACAAAAAGATGAAAGCAGAGCGTAGTTTTAACCTCTATCAGAAACTCCTGGTGCCTTTGGTAGAGGCTGTTTTTGTGCCCTCTAAACGGCGTAAGGATTTTATTCTTAAAGAAGATTATAAGCAACTAAAAGAAATAAAAAAAGAATACCTCGACGAGGAGCTGATGATCGAAAAATACCTGGTGCTTAACAAGTAACGCCCTGATTATTTTTTTGATATTGTGATTCAGAAAATGGGAAGTCTTGATAAACCAGGGCTAATACTTTTTTTGAGGTCAGGATGGTAAAGTAAACTTGCTTTACCTTCTTTCTGGTTTGGTTTTTAACGAAGTATAGAATTATGATTTGAAGAGAAACCATTCCTGGTTAATGATCTTGGCTTTTAAGTAATAGGAATGATTGGGGAATGTTCTGAAAATTAACAGCAGAAAAAAAATTGAGTTATCATCCAAATTCTACATTTACACTAATTCTAAAACTTTTCTTAAAATTTTGTATCTTTAAAAAAATAAAGTATAGCTTAAATATTTTAAGTTATTTGAATAATAATAAGTTCAACCTGCTTAAAGTTAAATAATCTAATTATGGTAAGCTTTCAAAATAATTATAAATTAGAATTTACTCTAAAGTTAGTTCTGTTTATTATCTTCTTTTTTTCCAACTTTAGTTTACTTGCTCAGAGGAAAGGAGAGATTACTTTCTGTTCGGTACCATATGAAGTTATTGGACAAGATAATCCTGATGGATATATAGAAAAAGAATTTTTCTTTGGTAGCTCATTCGATTATGCAGTTTATGAATTCAGTAATATTCTAAAGGAAAATTTAAATAACAAAGAAAAACAAAGGCAATTTGAGATAGCTAAACAACAATCTAAAGCTAAATTGGAGATTATAAAAAAACAATATTCAAGTTATGAAAATTATCCTGAAAAGATAACTAATGGATGGCATAGTGCTATTGCAACGGATAATTTTAATTTTTGTAAAGATGTTAAAGTCTATGTAGAAGATAATAGAATAAAAAGGTTTGTTATCGATAATTATATTCCATTAAATTTTATGACTACTGGAGAAATTAGAGATGCAAAAAATGTTGTTACTTTAAAAAATTTTAATGGAGAGCAGTTAAATATTGTGGAAGTATATTTTTTATATGACATAGAACAATCAAGAGTTGTACCTGAACCTATAAAGCCTGCTTATGTTTGTTTTTGGACTGATCTGAAAAATTATCATGATATTTTATTAGATTTTAATAATCAACGAATGGAACGTTTTTCCGTTCGTTTCGAAAATATGCCTGAGTGTTTTAGTAAAGGAATGATCTGCAGAATTTTAAAACCAGGAACATATTCTTATATAGCCCGTGGAAAAGGAGCAATAAACTGGACAGATACTTTTGAAGCAAAGGAAAATGTCTGTCTAAGTATCCGATTAGGAAGATAAATAATTATAGTGCATACAATCTATCTGAAGATACTAGCTAAATTCTATAACCTCCTTAACTGTTTTTTTATCAAATAGAATTTATCCCCCCAGCTTACTCAACAACTTCCGCACATCTTCCACCGCATTGACATTGTATTTGGCCAGGGTATTTTTTAATCCTACCCGGATCGTGTACGATTTGGCCGGTAAATCCTGGAACAGGTACTCATCGGTCCAGTCGTCGCCAATGCCTAAAATAAAATCGTAATGGGTATTGTTGATCTTATGCAATGCCGCACGTCCTTTATTGATCCCGCTGTTCTTGATTTCAATCACCTTGTTGCCCTCCAGGATTTCCAGGTTGTGGTTGGCTACCAGGCTGGTGAGGTCGTATTTGAGTTCGTTGGCCCGGATATTCCCCAGCTCGGGATCGGCCTTGCGGTAATGCCATACATAGGAGTAGTTTTTTTCTTCGATGAATGTACCCGGAGTCCGGTCCACATAAAACTCCAGAATGGGTTTGATGTTTTCTTTCCAGTCAATTTTCATCTTTTCGATCAGCTGCCAGCTCTTGCCTGGATTTTTGATCCAAACGCCATGTTCTACGATCAGGGTATATTTTTTCTTTTCGAACCATTTCGAAAAGGTGTTTTTATCCCTTCCGCTGATCAGCACAATCTCGTTGGCAGGATCCGTAGCCAGCGTGTCGAGGATATTGTACAGCACATGATCCGGTGAGGCGTTGGCCGGTTTGTTTTTAAAACTTACCAGGGTGCCGTCATAATCGAGGAACAGGATGCGCTTTTTGGCTTTTTGATAGGCGCTGATGATATTCTTTTCAATGGGAGGGGTGATTTTTTTGGCAATATACCTCTCCCTTTCCTGGTTCTGTTTTTCCAGCGACTGCAGAAAGTCGGTAGCCCATTTATCGATATTGTATCGTTTTAGCCGGTTTTGCATGATGGTGATGCGTTCTACCTGTTCTTCTTCGGGCATTTCAATAGCTTCTTTCAGGGTGTCGGCAATCTCTTCGTAATTTTGGGGATTGATCAGTAAGGCCTCACTCATCTCCTTGGCCGCTCCGGCCATCTCGCTCAAAATCAGCACTCCTTTTTTGTCCACTTTCGAAGCTACAAACTCCTTGGCTACCAGGTTCATTCCGTCGCGGATAGGAGTAAGGAGCGCAATCTCGCACGAGGAGTAAAGGTCAATTAAATTATCGAAGGGCAGTGCCCGGTAAAAATACCAGATCGGCGACCAGGTGATGGTCGCAAATTTACCGTTGATGCGCCCTACGAGCTCGTCAATCTCACTTTTCATTCGCTGGTACTGGTCAACATTCGAACGCGAAGGTACGGCCAGCATTACCAGCGTTACCTTGCCCTGGAATTGCGGATATTTATCCAGGAAATATTCAAAAGCCGACAGGCGTTTGGCAATGCCCTTGGTATAATCCAGCCGGTCGATCGAAAGTATCAGCTTGATATCCGGCGCGTTGAGGATATGTTTATCCAGCTGCTGCTGAATATCCGATTTGTCGCGTATCGACTTGCTATGGTGCTGAACAGCCGCCAGGTGAAACTTGTCGTAATCAATGCCCATGGGAAATGAATCGGCTTTGGCGATTCGGGTATTCATATTGATTTTATTGAAGATGATTTCGAATCCCAGTAACCGCCGTACCGAGCTGAAAAAGTGCCTCTCGTAGTCGTAGGTGTGAAATCCAATCAGGTCGGCACCCAGCACCCCTTCAATCAGCTCCATACGCCAGGGAACGAGCCTGAACACCTCGTACGAGGGAAAAGGAATATGCAGAAAGAATCCAATGGAAACCTCGGGGCATTTATCCCGGATAAGCTTGGGCAATAGCAATAGCTGGTAATCGTGGATCCAGATTTTATCGCCTCTTTCACAGTGTTTTGTAATTACATCGGCAAACTTCTGGTTCACCCTGAGGTATGCCTCCCAGTAATCTTTTTTAAATTCTGCAAACTCGGTAAAATAATGAAATAGCGGCCAGATGGTTTTGTTGCTAAATCCATAATAATATAAATCAACCTCTTCACTGGTCAAAGGAACACCGATACAGTCCTCTTTCTTAACGGCCTCGTTTACTTTTTTATCCAGCTCTTTCGATAGGTCTTCCTGGGCCAGTCCTGTCCATCCAATCCATTGGCTGTCGTATGCTTTATGTACCGATTTCATTCCGGTTGCCAGCCCGCCTACGCTGGGTTGAATGTCCAGGGTATTCTTTTCAATCTTTATATTTAAAGGGAGTCTATTGGAAACAATGATTATTTTGCTCATATCTTTTTTCCTGTTTTTTAATTATTTTTATAAGGACTGGATATTATACAGTTTTTTTATTAAAAATCAAATTTTTATTAGAATTTTGTACAACAATAAAAATACGTAATAGTTTATAATATGGATAATCTGGATTATGGAATTATTGGAAATTGTAAGAGTGCTGCCCTGATATCCAGGAAGGGTTCCATGGATTGGTGTTGTTTGCCCGAGTTTGATTCAACCTCGGTATTTGCCAAAATTTTGGATCAGGATATTGGGGGTAGTTTTGAGATCCTGGTAGATAATGACTATGAGATTACCCAGTCGTATATCGATAAAACCAATATTCTGGTGACCAAATTTCATCGGGAGAATGACCGCTTTGAGGTAGTGGATTTTATGCCCCGCTATAAAAGTGAGGAAAATGGTTACTATTCACCCCCCGATGTGATCCGGTATATCAAATACATTTCCGGAGAACCTGTATTCCGGGTAAAGTACGATCCCAGGCTCGAGTATGCCAAATATCCAACCCAAACCATCCTGAATAATAAAAAATACATCAAAAGTTACACAAAAAAAGGAAATTATAATTCGGTGTATCTTTATACCGACCTGGATTTTAAGACCATTGTAGAGCAGGAGCCGATCAGGCTTACCCGGGATGCTTATTTCCTGTTAAGCTATAATCAGAAAATTCTGGAGCAAAGTGTGGAAAGGGCTTACCTGAAACTGGAGCGGACCAAGGTCTATTGGTTAAACTGGTCGGAGCGCACCAGGCGGTATAAAAAATATAACGATGAGATTTTACGCAGTGCGCTGGTGCTGAAGCTGCTCAGTTACAATAAAACCGGAGCGGTTTTGGCCGCGGTAACCACCTCTTTGCCCGAAACGCTGGGCGAAATCCGTAACTGGGATTACCGTTTTTGCTGGATCCGCGATGCCTCCATGGTGATCAAGGTGATGACCAGCCTGGGCCATTACAACGTTGCCCGCCGTTATCTCGATTTTGTAATCGATATTATTCCCGATAAGGATGAGAAGATCCAGATTATGTATGGCATCAACCGGGAAAAGAAGTTAACCGAAACCATCCTGGAGCACCTGGCCGGTTACGAGCACTCGGCACCCGTAAGAGTGGGCAATGATGCCTACCGCCAAAAACAGAATGATATTTATGGAATCCTGGTCGATGTTATCTATCAGCACTTCAGTATTTACGATACCTCGCTGCAAAATAGCGAAGAGTTATGGACGATTGTGCGCAGCATTGTAAAAATTGTGAAAGATAACTGGAAAAAACCCGATCGCGGAATATGGGAAATACGAACCGACCACAAACATTTTACTTTTTCCAAGGTGCTTTGCTGGGTTGCTGTCGACCGGGCCATTAAAATTGCTCAACTGGTAAATATGAATGAATACGTGGGTGAGTGGCGTGAGCTGAGCGAGGAGATTAAAAATGAGATCCTGGAAAAAGCATGGAACCAGGAGGTGGGTGCCTTTACCCAATCCTATGAGTCGGACGACCTGGATGCCTCTACACTGTTGATGGAACCCTATGGTTTTATTGATGCCAAAGATCCGAGGTATATGAGTACCGTAAGGGTTACCCGCAAGCAGCTATGCCGCAACGGACTGATGTATCGCTATAAAAACAAGGACGATTTTGGAAAACCTTCCTCCTCCTTCACCATTTGTACTTTTTGGTTGATTAACAGCCTGTATAGAATTGGTGAGAAGGATGAAGCCGAAAAAATTTTTCAGCGCTTGCTCTCATACAGCAACCACCTGGGGCTCTTTAGTGAGGATATCGACTTTGAAACTAAGCGTTTGCTGGGTAATTTCCCTCAGGCCTATTCGCATCTGGCCCTGATCGAAACAGCAGTTAATATCTCCGGGGGGACACTGACTAAAGATGAAAAGATCATCGAGGCCATGCGCTATACCGATTAATTCGCCGGGTTGGATCCGGCTGCTTTAGGCGTTATTCTTTTTTAAGGGCCTGCGAATCAGCAGGCGATCATACAAAAACAGCAAAAACGAAGCCCCGGCACCTATTCCAAGCAGCACCATCCAGATCCGGTTGGGTTGATAATTCTCCCAGAGAAACTGCGTGAGCTCATGATGATTCATATTCATTAATTCCTGTGCACGGTTAAAATAATCGGTCTGCGAAAAGGTGTCGGAGATTTCAGGAATGGATAGATTCCGTTGGGCAACCTCCTGTTGTAAAAGATTGACCTTGTCGGCCATCTTCCCGTAAACACCTCCGGAAATATATCCGGCCAAAAAGTTCCCCAACGTTACCGGTAAAAAGGATGTCCCCATATACAGAGCCACCTTATCCCTGGGTGCAATCTTTCCGATATATTCGGTAACCTTCGGGGATCCGGCCATTTCACCTACCCCAAAAATAAATATGGCTCCCAGGATAAAAAACGGATCATGGGTAAACAAGGTTAACGACATTCCTATCCCGCACACCAGGAATCCTGAGATCATGGAGCTTAGCGGTTTCCACTTCATGATCAGGGAGGATACTACAATCTGGAAAAGAATAATGTAAAGTGCATCCACATTGGTGATGTATTCTGCTTTTATCGTTCCGTCGGACGAACCAATCTTTTCGGCCAGCCAGGGCCATAAATCCTGGATAAAATTAAACAGGATACGGGTATCTACCCACTGATCAATAAATACGGGGAGGGTATAAAACAGCTGGTAGTACATCGACCAGAATCCGGCAACGATAATTAAAAACAAAACCAGCTTATAATCCTGCAGGGCAATCCATATATTTTTGAAGATTATTTTCAGGGAAGCCCAAAATTTAGTATCCGACTTCTCCCTTCCCGGTTCCTTAAAGAAATAAAGAATGGGGAAATTCACGGCAATAAAGATGGCACTCAGGTAAAACACCTGATCGTACGATACCTTGCTAAAATGAAGGGCAAACAGCGGACCTGTGAAAGCACCGATATTAACCATCATGTAAAAGATCCCAAACCCGATGGATGAGGTTTCGTCGTCGGTGGTTTTCGATACGGTTGCCGAAATAATGGGTTTAAAAAGGGCCCCTCCAATGGCCACATAAAGAAAAATGGCAAAAAAGGAAGCAAACGATTTGCAATGTGGCATCGCCAGAAATCCGGTGATGTAAATCAGAAAAGAGATGAATAGCACCTTACGATACCCGTACCGGTCGGCAATGGCCCCCGTAATCAGGGGAAGGAAATAGAGCAGGGCTGTTCCTACACCCATGATCAAACCTTTTTCCGACTGGCTTAATCCCAGGGCACCAATATCGGTCGATTTGGTGAGGTAGTTGGCCAGGAGCATATAAAATCCATACCACGCCCAGCGCTCAAAAAGCTCCATGGTGTTGGCAATCCAGAAGGTTTTAGGAAATTTCTTAAAAACACGGGTTAGATTCGACATGATCGTAAGGTTTTAATGGTAAATATTAACTCGTTGCTTCGATTTTTATTCGATTGATTTAGCTTAAAAAAGTTTAATGAGTATACAAAGCTCGTTAAATCAGGGTTTTAAAAATATGTTGTAGATCATATAAAAAAATGTAAAAAATCATTTGGACCTGTTAAATCTTTAGTTATTTTTGCACCTTTTTTAAGAGAGATGAGGATGATCTCCTCACTCTTTTAGGATAGGGTTAAATTTTTAGTTATAGGTTAGTTTTTTCGTAGTTAAATTTTAGGGTTAGTGAAAAAGAGAATGACAAGAGATCTTCGTTATTCTCTTTTTTCTTTTTTACCTTCTTCCATTCTTCTTTAATTTATACTTTAAAACATTTCTTTTCGGGCTAAAAAAGGATAATTTTGTGACAAACAAATTTTGTTAATGCTTGTTTTTTTATATATATGGTAAAACAAAAATATTATGAATAATACGCACAAAGTAATGCTGATGATTCTTGATGGTTGGGGAATTGGTGATCATTCCGAAGCAGATGTAATTTCCAGGGCTGATACACCCCATATGGACCGGCTGACTGAAAAATATCCTCATGCACAGTTGCAGACATCGGGAACTAATGTTGGTTTGCCTGATGGACAAATGGGGAACTCTGAAGTAGGGCATTTGAATATTGGAGCCGGACGGATCGTTTACCAGGACCTGGTGAGAATTAATAAAGCCATTGAAGATAACAGTATTGCCCGGAACAAAACCCTGGTGGATGCTTTTAATTATGCCAAAGAAAATAATGCAGCCGTACATTTTATCGGACTGGTGTCCGATGGAGGGGTTCATTCCTCGGATAAGCATTTGTATAAACTTTGCGATCTGACCAAAGCGTATCATTTAGAGAAAGTTTTTATTCATGCGTTAACTGATGGCAGGGATACCGACCCGAGAAGTGGTTTGGGTTTTATTGAAAAGTTACAGCATCATCTTGACCACTCCAACGGTAAAATTGCCTCCCTGGTAGGCCGGTACTATGGTATGGACCGCGATAAACGATGGGAACGTATCCGGGAAGCCTACGATTTGTTTGTCCATGGCAAAGGGAAGCAAACCAAAAATATGAAGGAGGCCATACAGTCATCCTACGCCGAAGGCGTAACCGACGAGTTTATAAAACCCATTGTACAGGTAGATGATGATGGGAACCCGGTCGGTAAAATTCAACCCCACGACGTGGTTATCTGCTTCAATTTCAGAACCGACAGGTTGAGGGAGATGACCATCGTGCTTACCCAGGAGGATATGCCCGACTATGGCATGAAAACCCTGCCGTTGCATTATGTCACCATGACCCGCTACGACGAGAAGTTTAAAAATATCCATATCGTTTACGATAAGGAAAACCTTAAGAATACCCTGGGGGAGATTGTTGCCCTCCAAAAGAAAAAGCAGATCCGTATTGCCGAAACCGAGAAGTATGCGCATGTAACCTTTTTCTTCTCCGGAGGTCGCGAGCAGGAGTTCGACCATGAAAAAAGAATTTTAATTCCATCACCCAAAGTGGCTACCTATGATCTGCAGCCAGAGATGAGTGCTTTTAAGGTAAAAGATGCGATTGTAAATGAGCTGAAAACCAGGGAAACAGATTTTATCTGTCTGAATTTTGCTAACGGAGATATGGTTGGTCACACGGGAGTCTATGAAGCAATTAAAAAAGCCGTGGAAGCTGTCGATACCTGTGTGGGAGAGGTTGTTGAGACAGCAGAAGCCAATGGTTACGAGGTGGTAATTATTGCCGATCACGGCAATGCCGATAATGCGGTAAATTCCGACGGATCGGAGAATACCGCCCACTCCCTCAATCCTGTTCCCATCGTGGTGGTATCGGACCGATTTAAGGGAGTGAACAATGGAATTTTGGCCGATGTGGCACCAACGATCCTGGAGATGATGGGAATGGAAAAACCGGAGGAAATGACCGGGAAGTCATTAATTGTTAAGTAATTGATCGGATGAATTATATGATGCAAATTGGCAACTGTATTGTTAGTACCGAGTTGTTGGAGGAGAAGTTTGTTTGCGACCTGCAAAAATGTAAGGGACACTGTTGTGTGGAAGGAGAATCGGGAGCCCCCCTGGAAGAGGGAGAAGACCGGCAGATCGAAGAGAATTATCCCGGCTTTAAACCTTTTTTGAGACCCGAATCCGTTGAGGCCCTTGAGAGAAATGGTTTTTCGGTAATTGACAGGGATGGCGAGCTGGTAACTCCTTTGCTGAACGGGCAGGAGTGTGTGTATGCAATTTTTGAAGAGGGGATTGCCGGCTGTGGCATAGAAAAAGCCTTTTTCGCCGGGAAAAGTAAGTTCAGAAAACCCATCTCCTGCCACTTGTATCCCGTTAGGATCAAGAAGCTTTTTGATGAGATGGACGGCCTGAACTACCATTTCTGGAATGTTTGCGACCCGGCCCGTGAGCTGGGAGATCAAAAGAATGTGTTTACCTTTGAGTTCCTGGAGGATGCCCTGGTGAGGAAATATGGCCGGGAATGGTACAACGAATTAAAGGAAGCCGCCGAAGCCTACAAAAAAGAGCTGGACGACCGAGGGGAAAGGAATTCATTATAAGTTTTCCCTGTTGAGTGTGAGTCATACATTTTTTACTCTCCCCGATAACCCACCCAAAATTGTGATTAATCTTTAAAAAGTATTAATTTAGTTGCTCATTTTTGAAAAAATAATTTAATAAATAAATAAACAAATAAAATTATGGAAAAAGTAAAACAGTACATCGAGGAGAATAAAGATCGCTTCCTGGAAGAATTGTTCGAGATGATAAGAATTCCTTCAATCAGTTCGATAAAAGATCATAAGCAGGATATGGTTAAAATGGCCGAAAAGTATAAGGAAATGTTGCTTGCTGCAGGCTGTGATAAGGCTGAAGTAATGCCTACCGACGGAAACCCTGTGGTTTACGGCGAAAAAATTATCGATCCGGCTAAACCGACTGTAGTGGTTTATGCGCATTACGATGTAATGCCTGTGGACCCTGTGGATCTGTGGAAACAGGACAATCCCTTCGAGCCTGAGATTAAAGAGGGCAAGATCTGGGGCCGGGGTGCCGACGATGATAAAGGCCAGGGTATGATGCATGTGAAAGCTTTTGAGGCACTGGTAAAAACCGACTCCCTTCCCTGTAACGTGAAGTTTATGATCGAAGGAGAAGAAGAAATCGGATCGCCCAGCCTGCCTAAATGGTGCGAAGAACATAAAGATCTCGTGAAAGGAGATGTTATTCTGGTTTCGGATACTTCGATGATTGCCCCCGATATCCCTTCCATTACTACCGGCCTCCGTGGACTGGCTTACTGGGAGGTTGAGGTTACCGGGCCAAACCGCGACCTGCACTCAGGATTGTTTGGTGGTGCCGTGGCTAACCCGATCAATATCCTCTCCAAAATGATCAGCGATATGGTTGATGAAAACGGCCATATTACCATCCCCGGATTCTACGACGATGTGTTGGAGGTTACTGATGAGGAAAGAAAGAAAATGGGCGAAGCACCTTTTGACAAAGAAGCGTATAAAAAAGCCATTGATGTAAAAGAATTGTATGGTGAAAAAGGATTTACCACCCCCGAACGTACCGGCATCCGCCCATCATTCGATGTTTGCGGAATATGGGGTGGCTATACCGGCGAAGGGGCTAAAACAGTACTTCCTTCGAAAGCTTATGCGAAAATTTCTTCGCGACTGGTTCCTAACCAGGATAACAAGAAAATCGCTGAATTATTCAAAAATCATTTTGAAAAAATCGCTCCCGACTATGTAAAGGTTAACGTGAAATACCTGCATGGCGGACAGGCTTATGTATGCCCGATTGACCTGCCGGCATATAAGGCAGCCGAAAAAGCATACCAGGAGGTGTATCATAAGATGCCTGTTCCGGTACGTAGCGGTGGTAGTATCCCGATTATTTCAGAATTTGACCGGATCCTGGAAACGAAATCCGTACTGATGGGTTTTGGTTTGGAAGACGATGCGATCCACTCACCCAATGAAAATTATCCCTTAGAGCAATTCTATAATGGGATCAATACCATACCTTATTTCTATAAATATTTTGCTGAAATCATGAAATAAGAGAAGCATAAATTTTTTTGTGGAATCCGGCTTCAAAAAAAGAAGCCGGATTTTTTATATCCTTTTTGATTAAAAAGTGAATTTATGATCCGGTAAGGGGGTGTTTTAAGGGGTGTTGAACATTAAATATGTATTTATTTTGAAATAAACCCTGTAAAAAAGGGGGTGGTTAAAAAATAATTTATATTTTTGTTAATTATCCGATGTTGTTAATCTTAAATGAATGAATTATGAGTTCGATCCGTTTCAAAGCCCTTGGCGAAGTGTTAAACCGGAAACCGGTGGAGGTGAAATTACCCTCCGTAAAAACTTCCGAATATTTTGGAATCAATGTGTTCGATCAGCGAAAGATGCAGGAGTATCTTTCGGTTGAGGCCTATGAGAAAGTACTGGAGGCTATTAACCAGGGGGTGAGGATCGACCGCAAGATTGCTAACCAGGTTGCCACCGGGATGAAAGCCTGGGCCATTGACCGGGGAGCTACCCATTACACCCACTGGTTTCATCCGTTGAATGGAACCACGGCTGAAAAGCACGATGCTTTTTTTGAACCCGCCGATAATGGAGGGGTTGTAGAAAATTTCCAGGGCGATATGCTGGTCCAGCAGGAGCCTGATGCCTCAAGCTTTCCCAGCGGGGGGCTTCGAAACACCTTTGAAGCCAGGGGATATACTGCCTGGGATCCGTCTTCTCCGGCCTTTGTTTTCGGCAATACCCTGTGTATTCCTACCATCTTTGTTTCTTATACGGGCGAAGCCCTTGATTATAAAACCCCGTTAATCAAATCATTAAACTATATCGACCAGGCAGCCGTGGAGGTTTGTCAGTATTTCGATAAAGAGATCGAAAAGGTGAATGTAACCCTGGGGTGGGAGCAGGAATATTTTTTAGTTGACGAGGCATTGTTTAATGCCCGCCCTGATCTTTACCTTACCGGCCGGACCCTGATCGGCCATGCTTCGGCTAAGGATCAGCAGCTGAGTGACCACTATTTTGGTTCGATCTCCGACCGGGCGAAAAATTGTATGAGCGAATTCGAGATAGAAGCCTATAAGTTGGGTATACCCATAAAAACCAGGCATAACGAGGTGGCTCCCAATCAGTTTGAATGCGCCCCGATCTACGAAGAAGCAAACCTGGCTGCAGATCATAACCAGATGCTGATGACCCTGATGGATAAGGTTGCCCGGAAGCATAACTTCAGGGTATTGTTTCACGAAAAACCTTTTCAGGGCATTAACGGGTCGGGAAAACATAACAACTGGTCGTTGCAGTCAAATACCGGGAAAAATTTGTTGTCGCCCGGGCGAACGCCAAAGAATAACCTGCAGTTTCTCACTTTTCTGATCAATACCATAAAAGCAGTCTGTGATTATTCCGATATTTTAAGGGCCAGCATCGCCATTGCAGGGAACGAACACCGCCTGGGAGCCCACGAAGCTCCTCCGGCCATTATGTCGGTATTCATCGGGTCGCAGTTGACCCATATGCTCGACCAACTGGAGAAAAGAGTGCCGGATAAGAAGATGACTCCGGATGAAAAGACCGAACTGAAACTGGATATTGGGAAAATCCCGGAAATTCTGCTCGATAATACCGATCGTAACCGGACCTCTCCTTTTGCCTTTACCGGCAACCGGTTCGAGTTTCGGGCAGTAGGATCCTCAGCCAATGTTGCCTCGCCCATGATTACCTTAAATACCGTTGTTGCGAATCAGCTGGTAAATTTTAAGCGCGAGGTGGATACTATTATCGACCGGGGAGTGAAGAAAGATGAGGCCATCTTCCAGGTTCTTAAAAAATATATTGGCCAATCGAAAAAAGTGCGGTTTGAAGGAAACGGGTATAGCCAGGATTGGATAAAGGAAGCTGAAAAAAGAGGGTTGTCAAATATCTCCGATGTGCCCGAAGCGTTACGGGCATTTATCAGTGATCAAACCAAAAAGGTTTTTGAGGTTGCCCAGGTTCTTTCATCCCGTGAGCTGGAAGCACGTTATGATATCCGGCTGGAGATCTATGTTAAAAAGGTCCAGATCGAAGCCAGGGTTTTGGGCGATCTGGTGAGAAACCATATTATCCCAACAGTGATCAAATACCAGAATATCCTTATCGAAAATGTGAGAGGCCTCCGGGAGCTTTATCCGCAAAACATCTTTGAACCTATGGCAAAATCGCAGCTCAATACTATCAGCGAAATTTCCGAACGCATAGGAACCATGAAGGAGCTAACCGACCAGCTGATTGATGCCCGGAAACAAGCCAATAGAATTGAGGATATCCGCCGAAAAGCCCCTGAATATTCTCAAAAGGTAGTTCCTTTCCTGGATCAGATCCGCTATCACGTGGATAAGCTGGAGTTGATTGTGGATGATGAATTGTGGCCTTTCCCAAAATACAGGGAGTTGCTTTTTACCCGGTAGGAAATTTATTGAGCCGGAATGTTCCTGATCAATACCTTTTGCAATTTTTCATGCATCTTTTTATTTTGTGTAAAAAGTTTTACTTTTACATTTTACATCATGTTGTAATTTGAAAAAATATGAATATCAGAACAATATTTTTTATTACCCTTTTGAGCCTGCTTTCGCACCTGGCGTTCGGACAGCTAAGTGTATACGAAAGGGCCAACGAGTATTATGTTAATGGTCAGTATTTTGAAGCGATTGACAGGCTCAGGGATGCTTACAGTAAGGTAACCGATAATGATTTAAAATCAGAAATTACGTTCCAGGTTGCCGAGTGTTATCGTAAAACCCATCAACCCAGGAAGGCAGAGATGTGGTTTAAACGAACCATCCAAAAGGAGTATCCCAATCCATTGATTTATCTTTATTATGCCGATGCGTTAAAGGTAAACGAGAAGTTTGACGAAGCAGCAGAGAACTACCGGCAGTATAAAAAGTTGGTTCCCAATGATCCGCGGGGGGATATCGGGATTAAATCCTGTGATCTTGCCCGCAAATGGCTGGAAAATCCTAACGGCTACAAGGTAGCCGAAATGAAATTTTTTAATTCCCGCGAAAGCGATTATGGTCCGGCTTATGCCAAAGCCGAATACGATGAGATCTATTTTACCTCGTCGCGCGACGAAGCTACCGGCGATGATACCCATGGAGCTACAGGCTTTAATTTCTCCGATATCTTCACCTCTAAACGAGATATGAAAGGTAACTGGAGTACCCCGGTACCCCTTTCCGATAATATTAATACCGAATTTGAAGAAGGAGCTGTTTCGTTAAGTAAGGATTACAACACCATGTTTTTTACCCGCTGCGAAATGCATAAACGCGATAACCTGGGGTGCCAGATCCTGGTAGCTAAACGCAGCGGTGAAAAATGGGGCAGACCCGAACCCCTGGATATTGCTTCCGACAGCATTGTGGTTGCCCATCCCTCTCTTTCCGAAGATGAGCTGGAGCTCTACTTCGTTTCGGATATGCCGGGAGGAATCGGGAAAAAAGATATCTGGAAATTAACCCGCAACTCGCCCGACGGCCAGTGGGATGATCCCGTGAACCTTGGCGATGAGATCAATACCCCCGGCGATGAGATGTTTCCCTATATGCATAGTGACGGAACCCTCTATTTCTCGTCCGATTATCATGCCGGAATGGGGGGACTGGATATTTTCAGAGCCACCAAAAATGAAAACGGACGCTGGGAAATTGAAAATATGAGATACCCCGTCAACTCAACCTACGACGATTTTGGAATAATTATTGAAAATGAAGAGGAGCGTGGATATTTTAGCTCATCCCGCGACAAGGGAGTTGATAATATCTACTCTTTTGTGTTGCCCCCCTTGAAGTTTAGCGTTGAGGGCGTGGTGCGGAATGATAAAACCGATGACCCGTTAGCCAATGCTACCATTAAGCTGGTAGGCAGCGACGGGATGACCCTGGCCAATGAAACCGATAGTAAGGGGGCATTTAAATTCATGCTCCGCCCCAATACCGACTATGTATTTATTGCATCGAAAAAGGGATTCCTGACAGGGAAAGAAAAAGAAACCACTAAGGGATTAACCGAAAGTGAGGATTTTGAAATTGAGATCCGGCTTTCATCCATTGCTGAACCTATTGAGTTGCCCAATATCTTCTACGATTTTGCCAAGTGGGATCTGCGGCCCGAATCGATGGTGGCCCTGGATAAGCTGGTAGAAACACTCAATGATAATCCCAATGTGATTATTGAATTGCGTTCGCATACCGATGCACGGGGTAGTGCGGTTACCAATGTGGAATTGTCGCAGAAGCGGGCACAGTCTGTGGTTAATTACCTGATTGAGAAAGGCATCGAACCTGCCCGGCTGCGTGCCAAAGGATATGCTGCAACCATGCCCAAGGTGGTGGATGCCAAACTGGCCCAGCAGCACGATTTCCTTTCGGAAGGTACAGAGTTAACCCCCGAATTTATCGAAAGTCTTGAAAGCGAAGAACATCAGGAGGTTGCCCACCAGATTAATCGTAGAACTGAATTCCAGGTAATCTCTACCAACTACCAACCCAATCCGTAACGTTTGTTTTTTTTTCAGATACCTAAAGGATTGCTGCCTCGTGCAGCAATCCTTTTTTTTATCAATTTCACGTGTAAATTTTAAATGTTGGGAACTAATTGCTAATTTTGCACCTTAATTTTATTCCCAACAACATGGCAAAAGATTCTCGATATGATTTAAGAGGGGTATCCGCTTCCAAGGAGGATGTTCACCAGGCGATAAAAAATATCGATAAGGGGTTGTATCCGAAGGCCTTCTGTAAGATTATTCCCGATATTTTAGGCGGGGATGCCTCCTGGTGCAACATCATGCATGCCGACGGTGCCGGAACCAAATCCTCGCTGGCTTACATGTACTGGAAAGAAACCGGCGATTTGTCGGTTTGGAAAGGCATTGCCCAGGATGCTGTGGTAATGAACCTGGACGACCTGCTTTGTGTGGGGGCCACCGACAACATCCTGCTGTCGTCAACGATCGGCCGAAATAAGAACCTGATCCCCGGAGAAGTTATTGCAGCCATTATTAACGGTACCGAAGAGCTCCTGCAGGAACTCAGGGAGCTGGGAGTATCCATCTATTCCACCGGGGGCGAAACAGCCGATGTGGGCGACCTGGTACGTACCATTATTGTCGATTCTACCGTTACGGCCCGGATGAAACGCAACCAGGTGATTGATAACCGGAATATCCGCCCCGGCGATGTAATTGTCGGGCTTGGCTCCTCGGGAAAAGCATCCTACGAAAAAGAGTACAATGGCGGGATGGGAAGCAATGGCCTTACCTCGGCACGGCATGATGTTTTTCATCATTACCTGGCCCAAAAATACCCCGAAAGCTATGATGCTGCCATCCCCGAAAGTGTGGTTTATTCCGGAGGGTATAAATTAACCGATACCATTGAAAAGCTGGGCATTGATGCCGGGAAACTGGTACTTTCACCCACCAGGACCTATGCCCCGGTAATGAAGAAAATCTTTGAGAAATATCGTTCCCGGATTCATGGAATGATCCATTGCTCGGGAGGTGCCCAGACCAAAATATTGCATTTTGTCGACCACCTTCATGTGGTTAAGGATAACATGTTTGAGGTTCCGCAATTGTTCAGAATGATCCAGGGAGAATCTGCAACCTCCTGGGAAGAGATGTATAAGGTTTTTAATATGGGCCACCGGATGGAAATCTATACCCAACCGGAAATAGCAGACGAAATGATCGCCATTGCACAGGATTTTGATATTGAAGCCAAAATCGTGGGGAGATGTGAAAAGGCAGATGCTAAACTGCTGACCATAAAAAGTGAATTTGGTGAATTCCGGTACCAATAAACTGAACATGTTATCGAATAAATTGTTAATTTTGCACCGATTTAAAAAGGAGAATTATGAGTAATAATGTAATATTAGATAAGCTGGAGGGGATTAAATTACGTTTTGATGAGGTGGGACAGCTAATTACCGATCCGGATATTATTGCCGATATGAAAAGGTATGTGAAGCTGAATAAGGAATATCGTGATCTGGAACCTATTGTTGAAGCCTATGGAGATTACAAGAATATTTTAAGCAATATACAAACCGCGAAGGATATCCTGGCTACCGAGAAAGATGAGGAGATGCGTGAAATGGCCAAGATGGAACTGGCCGAGCTGGAAGAAAAAATTGACCCGTTGGAGGAAAAGATCAAACTTTTATTACTGCCCAAAGATCCCGAGGATGAGAAAAACGCTATCCTGGAGATCCGTGCCGGAACAGGGGGTGATGAAGCCAGCATTTTTGCCGGCGATTTGTACCGGATGTATTTAAAGTATTGCGAGCGGAAAAAATGGAAAGTTGAGGTTACCCACCTCAACGAGGGGACTGTGGGTGGATACAAGGAGATCGTGATGAAGGTTTCCGGCGATGGAGTTTATGGAATCCTTAAGTACGAATCGGGAGTGCACCGGGTACAGCGGGTACCGCAAACCGAAACCCAGGGAAGGGTGCATACCTCGGCAGCTACCGTTGCTGTTCTGCCCGAAGCCGAAGATTTTGATATTGACCTGCGCCAGGAAGATATCCGGAAGGATACCTACTGCTCCTCAGGTCCCGGCGGACAGTCGGTAAATACCACCTATTCGGCCATACGTTTAACCCACATCCCTTCGGGAATTGTGGTAACCTGCCAGGACGAAAAGTCGCAGCTTAAAAACCTGGATAAGGCGATGGCTGAGCTGAGAACCAGGCTCTATAACCTGGAGTATCAGAAATACCTTGATGAGATCTCGTCGAAACGGAAAACCATGGTTTCTACCGGCGACCGTTCGGCCAAAATTAGAACCTATAACTACCCCCAGGGACGGGTTACCGATCACCGGATAAATCTTACCCTGTATAACCTGAATGCCATCATAGATGGAGACATCCAGGAGGTGATTGAGCAGTTGCAAATGGCCGAAAATGCCGAAAGGCTTAAAGAAGCCGGGGTAGAGTAAATTTTAAACCGATGAACTACCATCAGATTGTTGAGCAGGTTCAAAAGAAAAGAAGTTTCTTGTGTGTGGGTTTAGATACCGACATGACAAAGATCCCTAAATTTTTGCTCGATGGTGATGATCCGGTTTTTGAGTTTAATAAACAGATTATTGATGCCACGGCTCCCTATGCCGTTGCCTTTAAACCCAATATCGCTTTTTATGAAGCAGAGGGTGTTTCCGGTTGGAAAAGCCTGGAGAAAACCATCAATTACATCAACCTGTTGCATCCCGATAGCTTTATCATTGCCGATGCCAAGCGTGGCGATATCGGAAATACCTCCAAAAGATATGCCCGTGCTTTCTTCGACCAGCTGAACTGCGATGCGGTAACCGTAGCTCCCTATATGGGCAGCGACTCAGTGACCCCTTTTCTCGGGTTTAAAAACCGGTGGGTAGTCCTGCTGGCCTTAACATCCAATGAAAGCGCTGCCGACTTTCAATTCTTTCAGAATTGCCAGGGGAAAACCCTGTTCGAAGAGGTGCTGGAAAAATCCAAACCCTGGGGAACAAAAGAGAATATGATGTATGTGGTGGGTGCCACCCAGGCGAAAATGCTTCAGAAAATCCGTGAATATATCCCGGATCATTTCCTGCTGATCCCCGGGGTCGGCGCCCAGGGAGGAAACCTCCAGGAGGTTGCCCGCTATGGAATGAATGATCAGTGCGGCCTGCTGGTAAATTCGGCACGATCCATTATCTATGCCAGCCACACCCACGACTTTGCTAAAATGGCCGGAATAAAAGCCAAAGAAATGCAGCAGGAAATGGAAAAATTGCTCCGCCAAAAAGGCATCCTCTGATGCTTATGGTATTTTCTTTTTCTTTTCGTATATTTATCCATAACTTACTTCATCCTAAGGATTTATGAAAGAAGAATTTCTGCATTATCTATGGAAGTATAAATTGTTTCATACCTCGAACCTGAGAACCCAAACCCGCGAAAAGGTCGATATAATCCATCCGGGCATACACAATAAGGATTCGGGCCCCGACTTTTTTAATGCCCGCATTAAAATTGGTCCTACCACCTGGGCCGGAAATGTGGAAATTCATCTCCGGTCATCCGACTGGTACCACCATAACCATCACCTCGATAAAGCCTACGATAATGTTATTCTCCAGGTAGTACAGCATCACGACCAGGAGGTTTACCTCACCAACCATACGCTGGTGCCCACCCTCGAAATTCGTTTTGATGAGGTGTTGCTTAAAAATTACGAGCAATTACTCGAAAGCGAATCGTGGGTTGCCTGTGAAAAGGATTTGAACACGGTGGAAGACTTTGTGGTTCAAAAATGGATCGAAGCCCTGGCTGTTGAGCGGCTCGAAGAAAAATCCCTGCGGATTCAGGCGCATTTAAAGCAAACCCAAAACAACTGGGAAGAGACCTTTTACCAGCTGATGGCCCGCAATTTTGGCTTTAAATTAAATGCCGGGCCCTTTGAACTCCTGGCCAAATCGTTGCCCCTGAAAGTACTGGCAAAACACAGGGATAACCTTGTGCAGCTGGAAGCCCTGCTGCTTGGCCAGGCAGGTTTCCTGGAACCGGAAGAGGGAGATGAGTATTACCTTACCCTTAAGCAGGAGTTTAATTACCTTCGGCATAAGTTTAAGCTGAACCCCCTGGAGAAACATTTGTGGAAATTTCTACGTTCGCGGCCGGGAAATTTTCCTACCCTTCGTATAGCCCAGTTTGCCATGCTGATCTACCGGTCGAACGGACTGTTTTCGCGGATGATGGGTGAAAAGGAGGTGGCACCGTTGAGAGCGCTGTTGCACGCTTTGCCTTCGGCCTATTGGAACAGGCATTATCAGTTGAATAAATTGTCGGCAGATCAGCCGAAACCCCTGGGACGTATGGCCGTAGATAACGTGCTGATCAATACCGTGGTGCCCTTCCTGTTTGTATATGGTAAAACTACCCGGGAGGAGGAGTATGGCTACCGGGCCATGGCTTTGCTGTCGGAGATAAAACCCGAAAATAACTCGGTAATTACCCGGTGGGGAAAACTGGGCATGAACCCCAAAAGTGCATTTGATACCCAGGCATTGATTCATTTAAAAAATAAATATTGTACCTTTAAAAACTGTTTGCAATGTCAAATAGGAAATTATATCATCAAAAACAGCTCATGAAAACCTCATCCATACGACAGGAAAATTTCAGATCGATATACATCGCCGTGGGGTTGCTGATGTTTGTATTCATGCTGGGTACCACGGGGTATATTTTGATTGAGGATTTTACCTTTTCCGAAGCTTTTTTTATGACCATTATCACGATTTCGACGGTAGGGTTCCGCGAGGTGAGACCACTTTCGGATCCGGGGCAGTTTTTTACCGCCTTTTTAATCATTACAAGTTTTGGTATCTTTGCCTATGCCGTAACCACCCTTACCCGGTATATTGTGGATGGCGTGTTCAGAAACTATTTAAAAGATAACAAGGTGAAAACAAAAATCGAGAAATTAAAAAATCACGTAATTGTTGTGGGTTATGGCCGTAATGGCCGGCAGGCCATCGAAGAGTTAAAACGGCACAGCTTCCCGATTGTTATTGTCGATGATAAGGAATCGATTATCCAGGAGATCAGGGAAAATGCCGGGATGTTGTATATCCAGGGCGATGCCACCGAAGATGAAACGTTGATGAATGCTAAGATAGGCACCGCCAAAGCTTTAATTACGGCGTTGCCCAACGATGCCGACAACCTGTTCGTGGTGCTAACCGCCCGCTCGATGAATCCTGAGATCACCATCATCAGCCGGGCATCGAACTTTAATTCCGACAAGAAATTACGGAGTGCCGGGGCCACCAATGTAATTATGCCCGACAAGATTGGCGGCCAGCGCATGGCCAAGCTGGTAGCCCAACCCGATGTGATCGATTTTATCGAATATGTGATGCTGCGCGAAAGCGAGGGCGTACATATCGAGGAGATCCATTGCAGGGGAATGGTTGCTGCCTTTACCGAAAAATCCATTGGCGACTGGTCGATCCGTACAACCACCGGGGCCAATATCATTGGCATCAAAACCACCGATCACCGGTATATTGTAAACCCCACCCCCGATGTAAAGATTACCGAGGACGACCAGATCTTTGTGCTGGGCAATCCGGATCAGATTACCAAGTTAAAGAAGGTGCTGTTTAGCGGGTAGCTTTTAATATCTTTATAGTTAAGTATTGGTTTATGGAATTGTAATTGTGTTTTGCTGTGCGGGCTTGCTCATCTGTATGTTTCAAGTTCAAAATTAATCACACTTTTAAACCCACTATCTGCAAGGCACTCGATAATCATTTCATCATCAAGCCCTCCACTTTTATAATCTTTTATAATTTGAATCATTTTGGTTCTTCTCTTTATCAATGAATTATGATTCAAATTAAACGCATCTCTTGTTATTTCGGCTTTTCGCTTATCGGTATCATTCAGGTTTTCTTTTATTGTCAATTCTCCCCAGCTTTTTAATTCAAAAAAATCGGATGGATTCTCAATTGCAGGATTAAGTATTAATGCATTATCAGACTTTACTTTTCTCTTTAAATATGTTTCATCCTTATATTTTCCTCCAAAATCAGATGCATTGCAGGATACAAATAAATTTGTCCATTCAAAAGTCAATTCTGGAAAAAATGTTGCATTTTTTCGTTTTAAATGTTCAATATGAGAGTTATTCGTTTCGTATTTAATTGGTATTTCAGTGTATGCACATTGATTTTTTTGCTCTTCAACCAAAATGTATTTTCTTGTATTTGTACGAACAGTTACATCTAAAGCATCCCAGTTTTGTGGTTTGTTCCTCTCAACAAAATCCATGAATTCTAAGTATGGTGTCTTTTCAATATAAATCATTTATTACGAATTTTTGCAATTTCAAGGTTTATATTTACTATTTCTGGAGCTGTAGGACTTAAAATATCTTTCAATTCCTGAAACTTATTTTTAAATTCAGAAGATTCAATTTTCTTGCGCTTAACCTTATCCTGAATTTCCTTCAATAAATTTTCAACATATATATTTCGAATTCCTTCAACATTAAAAAAGTCAATTAGTAGTGATTCAACATTCTTTCCAAAACAATTAAAAGGGATTTCTTTTGTTTGACCGTTTTTGAAAACAAATAAGTTTTCCTTTTTTATACCTGCAACAATATTTGGAGAATGAGAAGTAATTATATAATAATTTTTTATATTAATTGAGTTGTTAATGTATGATTCTAGTTCATTTATAAAATCTCTTTGCCATTGTGGATGTAAATACGTATCAGGTTCATCATAGAGAACTAAAGAATTTTCTTTCAATACTAATTCATTTAAACCTAAAATTATTAAGGCTTGTTTTTCTCCTTCACTTAAGGTGTTTGAATTTACATGGTAAAATTCTGAATTTGCATACCTTGTAATACTAATATCAACAGACTCAATCAAATCGTTTAACCATGTCATTTCAAGAATAGTAAAGAAATCCTTTTCTGTTCCGTATAAATCTTTGAGTTTATATAGATTGTGTCGTTTTTCTCCCTCAAAATGCAAAACAATTCCGTTTTTAATTTGTCGCTGCCTAGCTGATAATTCAATAATCTGACGCAAAAAAACTGCTATAGTGCCTTTAGCACCCCAGTACTCATCGTTTTCTGGATTTAGTTTTCCTTTTGCCCAATACGGTTTTTTAAGATTTATGGCGAAATAATGTATTTTATTAAATTGTATTTTCTTCCTCAACAATTTAGGAATATTACCATACTCGAACGAAAGCAGAGCAAGAAATAGTAGGTTAAAATGAAAAGGTTCGTAGTAAAAAAATGTACGTGGTATTGTTTCTTTTTCTTCATTATATAATTCTCGAATTGCCTCGCTAAATTCGTCATTATGGGCTTCAACAATTTTTTTTATGTTGGTTGATTCACCCGCATAATAAATGGCAATTGAATCAGGCAAAAGTTTGTATTTGTTATTTTTTATGCTTTGTTTAATAGATGATAATAATTTATTTGATTTAATCGACTTGATCCCTTTAATAAAAACATCACCAATATTACATTCAATATCTACTATATCATTATTTGAAAAAAGCTTTACTAAAATATAGTCTGTTGTAGAACTGATAAAAGCACTTGATTCTTTAATTGTTTCATCTAGTCTTACAATATAATTAAGTTCAAATTCAAATGCAGGTTTCTCATTTTTAATAAACCAACTAAATATTTTAATAATACTCTCCAATACTGTTGTTTTACCAGAACCATTTTCACCAATGAATACTGAAATATTATTGTTTGACTTTTTTAAAAAATCTAACGTAAAATTTTTTAATATCCCGTTTTCTTTTATGTGTAAATCTACTAGTTGCATGGCATAAATATTTCGTTTTCAAAGTCTTTTAATGCTTGTTGCTTTACATTTGTCGATTTTTCTTTATTCTTTTTAATCTCAACTTTCATTTCATGAACTATAGTTTTAATTTTTTGCTGAATATTAAAAGGAGGTATAACAACTTCATAGTTTTTAATCATTTGAGCATTTAAATTTGGCTGATTGTTACCACTTGCTAATGCTCTTAACCTTTCATACTCGTTCATTAAATAAATCCACAAATAATCTGTATCAATTATAGAATTGTTAATATTGTATAGTACTGCACAAGCTTGATTTGTCGAAGCTTCTATTCCTAATTTAGCAGTTCTGCCTCTTGTTGCACCTTGTCCATACATAGCAATTATAAGGCTATCTTTGGGATATAATTTTGCGGAACTATTTTTTATAGCGTCGTCGGTAATTTTTTCTTCTGTGTTGTAAATCACATCATTTCTAACTTCCGTTGTTTTAATCCAAGGAATGTTTCCTGTGTAATATTCTTTTCTTGACCTACTTGGAGTCCCACCACTCGAAACATTACACAATTCAATAATACGTTTCGTCTCATAATTCTTGTTGAACTGAACTTTTTCTATTTTCTGCTTATCAACTCCCCACTTTTTAAATTGTGAGTATGAAATTAGCTTTAAGAATGTGGTTGATTCAATGTCTTTAACTTCAGAAGTAAATTCTATACCAAGTTCATTATCAATATATTTACCAATATCATTTTCTGTTTCTACTGCTTTCTTTTCAAGTTCCTCTGCTTGTTTTATTTTTTTATCGTAGGCTTCTACAATCCTGTTTTGTTCGACTAATGACGGTAAAGGAATTCTTATGTCTAAAAACTCATTTACCTTTACTCTTGCTTTTGAAATACCAGAAGTTTTTGTATTTAATAGTTTCTTGAATTCCTCGCTTCGTAATACCATCTTCAAAAACTCACCATTTACTTTTTCTGAATCAAAAGTGAATGTTGGATATTCAGAACTAGCTGCAAATGGTTCTTGACCTTTTTTATGAAAATATACACAACCATGGCGAACATTAATTTTTGAATATATGATACTATTCTCGGGAATAAGATTTAAACTGCCCTTATAAGATTGAATTTCATCTTTTTCACGTAAAAATAATTCACCATGAAAATTTATTTTTGAAATTATTGACCATCCATTTTTTTGCAATTCTTTCTTAGTTACACTTTTTCTAAAAGGAAATAAAATATCTCGCAATAAAACGGCATTATCAAATTCAAGAGATAAATGATTGGTATATCGTTTTACATCCCAAAAATGTACTTCTGAATATCGTATATTTTGTAAGTACGTATTTTTCATTTTACCCATATAATTCCTGAGGTTCACCAACTGTAGGGATACGGAACATTTTACCGTCTTCCATTACTTCGTATTTTATTGCATCAAATTTATTTTCCCATAACTGGTTTTGCCTACGGTATTCTGTAAACTCCTTACTTAAAGGAATCAACTCGTTTTCAATCTCTGCACCTGTTGTACTGATACCTGCTTTTTCAACTTCGGCAATGGGTATTTGATAATCGAAATCTTTTTTAATTTTGGCTTTAATTTCCGATTCAACTTTCTCCTGTATTTCTTTCAATTGTATCCTTAATTCCTTTTTTTCGTCATTTGAAGGAGCTTCTTTGCCTCTTAAAGCCAATTTTTCCTCAATCGGTTTAATTTGTGGCGAATATTTAGCGTTTATCTCGTTTTTAGCATTCTGTGCAATGCGTTTCCATTCTTTAGCTTCATCCTCGGTGAATTTTCTAAAAAATAGCAAACTTGGTTTGACAGTAGCGCCCGAGGCAATGAAAACATCCTGTGGAATTGAAGTAATAAGAATTATTTTTGCTTGGCTTTCAACAAAATCACGTACCCTTTGCAAATTGGTATTGTTCAAAACCCCTTCGGGTAAAACTATTCCCATTCTACCGCCTGGTTTCAGTAAATTCAGACAACGCTCAATAAATAAAACTTCGGTTAATGTACTCATTGAACCTGTTTTGAATAAACTTAAAAGTGGTTTCCCAATGTTTTTATTTACTTGCTCTAAGGCCTTGTCATAAGCTTTGCCATACCGTTTTTGGTATTTTTTTATTCTTTCAATGTCTGTGTATTTATCTGCTTCGGTAATCTTCCAGTTTTTTTCAACCCTTGACCCAAATGGCGGATTTGTCAGGATAATATCAAACCTGTTGTCAAAAACTCCATTAACATTTAATAATCCGTCGTTATGGTGAACTCCACCATGCCCATCACCGTGCATAATCATGTTCATTTTAGCCGTACGACTCATTCTTGGGTTTGCATCTGTCCCAAAAATACAATCAAAACTTAACCTTCTCAATCTACTATTTGGATTGGTGATGTCTAATTCATAATTAAGTTTAGCAAAATATGCATTTACCTTTTCATCAATTTTTTCTTTTTCTGTTTCAGAAAGATTTTCATACTCTTTAGTAAACGTTTCTTTTTTAATCTCTTCCTTCGCTTCTTGTATTTCGTTTTCTATTTTCTCTCTTACATATTCAAAAACTTTTATCAAGAATCCGCCACTACCACAAGCGGGATCACAAATAATTTCACCTTCCTGCGGGTCTAAAACTTCAACCATAAAATCAACAATCGTTCTTGGTGTAAAAAACTGACCCAACTCCCCTCTAAAAGTCTTCCCAAGAAATTTTTCAAAGGCAATACCTTTTACATCATCCGAAGTTGTTGAAAGGTTATATATTTCAAGTTCCTTTACTATGGCTTCAAAACTATTTTCCCTAATTCGAATAACTTCGTTTTGGTCAAATAAATCGTCATCTTTAAAATCCTCTTTTGTCTGTTGAAATAAGAATTGGTAAAACTCAGCCCCGTCTTTGGGTCTGAATTTTTCATAACTGGCACGGGCTTCTTTAAATTCTTTTTCCGAAAATATTTGAGCCCCTGTATTGTCACGTTCGTATCTGATTTTAATAAATAAAATTTTACTTATTTCATCAAATGCAGCTTCCGGAGAGAGTTTATCATTATTTCGAATAATATTATGGCATTTAAAAAGCAATTTTGAGAATTCATCTCGTGTAAATGCTTTTGTTTGTTTTAATAATTCATTTACTTTTTTATTATTGTTAATTGTTTTTACATCAGGGATGTTTATAACTTCTTCTAAATTTTTAGGAATTTTGCCTTTTAGCACTTTAAAAATTCGGGTTTCTTTCAAATTTGTTGTTACAAAAAAATCAGCCCCAGCCCAAGATGCATAATTATACCCCTGAAAATAGTCTTCTTCACGAATACTAATATGTTCTGCTTTGCACTCGACAACAATTGCTGGGCTATTATTTTCATTTTTATCTTTCGCTGATTTCCAAATAACGATATCAGCCATTGCTCTTCCCTGACCTCTTTGAGCATTATTCACTTGGACTTCCTGGGCCATTTGGTCAATCGAAAAACTATACTTATTCACGAGTCTTGCGATATATTTTTGTCTAACCTCTTCTTCTGGTTTCAACATTAACCATTTTTCTTTAAGAGGTGCATATATTTTCCCATTTTCAATTTGAACTTCCATAATAATTTATCTCTTTAATTCTTTTTGTACTTCATCTAAAGCTTCTAATGCATACTTCTGATTTATTAAATCAGACAATAATTTTTCTTTCAGAAACCTTATTTGCAAATCTTTATATTCAATTGAAAAAACATTTGCAAGTATAGGAATCATTTCAGATGTAAACTGTCTTTCTCCTCTTTCAATCTTACTTAAAGTTGATTGATCAATATCTAGGGAAGAAGCCAATTTACGTAAGGGTAAATTGGCTTCTTCTCTAAGTGTTCTAATATATAATCCAATTTTTTCCATTTTTTTATAGAATAAATTTTCTTGACATGTTTGTCAAAAGTACATTTTTTTTTTAATCAAATATTATTAAATGGTATAGAAAATAATTTGTTTAGGATATTAAGTTTGTCAATATGTTTATTTATTAAGGTATAATTTCTTGATATTCGTCTGGTATTTCAATTTGTTCCTTAAAAGACTTAATGTTAGCTTGATTTCTATATTTATTATATAATGATGTTATAACAAATAAATTGAAAATAAATCCCAAAAAAGCAATTATAGAACTTATAAGAACATTTTTTTTCAATAAACTCATAAGCCGCTGAACTTCATTCCAGTTCCAATTAGAAAAATATAATAAACCGATGATTCCAATTAATAATAGGAAAATAGAAATACTAAACTCTATCCATGAAGAATTTCTCCATTTACGGACCTTCTTCTGAATAAAATTTTTTCGACGAATTTTTCTAATCTCGTTTTCTTTTTCCAGTTCTTTTTTTCTGGCTTCCTTTAACTTTTTCTCCAAATCATTAATTTTATTGTTTTTACTATCAATATCAACTCTTTGTTTACGAATTTTACTTGATTCTTCTTGTAAATCTGAAATTATTTTTTCTATTTGACTGATTCTTTTATTTTCTAATTCCTTTTGTTTTTCTGATTCAACTTCTAATCTTTTTACAAAATCTTCTTTATTTTCCTTTGCAATTTTATTCAATTCTTCAATATCCTTAATTTGTTTGTTGGCAATTCGTGTTGCCACTCTAACAATTTGTTCATCACTTAATGTGTCTCCAGAATATTTTTGTATATTATCATCAAGTTCTCTAATAATTGCATTTTTGGGGAGAGACTCATTTAAAGTACTTGAAACTAAAGTTGATAAACCAACATTTACAATTTCGTCACCATCAATTTGTTTACCAGCATTAGGATTACTCAGCCAAAGAATATTTAGTAAAATATCTACTTTAATTATTTCTGGTTGGTATCCATTTTTAAATACTTTTTCACATTGTGAAAAATCGTTGTATTCAGAGTTTATTGCGTTATTGACAAACCAGCAATTGACATTCTCAAAAGCTTTAATTCTTTTATTTTCTCTTTTTTCCCTAACATAATAAATTGCGGT
This sequence comes from Bacteroidales bacterium, assembly GCA_036351015.1. Lineage (GTDB taxonomy): Bacteria > Bacteroidota > Bacteroidia > Bacteroidales > UBA12077 > UBA12077. The sequence goes on along the minus strand of JAZBOG010000035.1, from coordinate 183,136 downwards.
AGCATCATGTAGTGCGGCAGAATTAGAGTTTCTAAATTCCTTTAGATTTTTATATTCCTTACTAAATTTTGCTTTATTTACATATTTATTCGTAACTGGAACTATATAAATTTCATACTTTTCATTTAATTCATTTTGTAAATTGTCAGCTATTGCTTCTAAATCTGTTTTTGTAAGGTTTCTTCTATCACAAGCATTATATATATCTTCTGGATTAACTTTTTTTGTCAAAAAAGATTCATTAAAATATTCCGCACGTCTTAATAGCAATCTTTTCGCTTCTTCAATTGTATCTTTTAATACAGAAAGTTTGTATCCATTATGTTTAGCAATTTCAATTAGTTTTCTGCAAGAATGTGTTGATTCAGGAGTATTTAAATCAATCAGGCTTATAATAAAGTTTGTATCTAATAACAACTCAACTTCGGATTTAATTGGATTTGTTGAATATTCAATATATGTAGAAAGAATTGAGCCAAGATATAATTCTTTTATTATATTATAAATTTTAGGAATCTTTTTGAAAAAATCTATGAACTGAGCTTCAGTAGAATAATCTTCAATTTCTTCTTGAACAGAATTTTCGCTCAAATATTTTGTTATAGATACTTTATTTTTATCTATAAAAGCAAAGATAGATGAGTATTCTTCTTTTTGAATATTACTAACTTTGCAAAACTCCTTGAATAAATTTTCAACTTCATTAATTAAAATCTTTTTTTCTTCAACTAATAATTCAAATTCATCAAAAACATAATTTTGAATTGAAAATGCGTCATCATTATATAAAACAAATTTCTTATTATCTTCAGTATTTAAATCTTGTGATATTTGTTTTAATATATTTCTTAAAACAGGAACTGGAATATCAATCGTATATAGCTCAATAATTATTTTTTGTATTTCTGATATATTTTTACCACTAAAGATCCCTTCTTTATTCATTTTAGAAAGAGCTCTTTTAGTTAATGGTACAAATATATCCATTAGCCCTTTGACTAATATACCTGAATTATTTATATGTGCTAATAAGCTATAAGTAATTAATCTATTCTTATCCATTACTATTTTATTTTAATATTTAGATTGTTTATGAAATTATAAAAATATTTACACAATTGAATCAATAGAATTGAAAAGTTATTAACGAATTAGAAATTAATTTAAACTCCTATAAAAACGAATGGATTTAAATGGGCTGATTCCCTTAAAATATGCAGAAAAAAGAAATATCTTTGAAAAAGTCTATATTAACTCAGCCCTAAAAACTGGAAGCATACAAATTATCAACGCCTTACTTAAAATATGTACTAACACTAATACTTTTTGTGGTCATCTTATTCCCAACGATTGGAAATTCAGGATATCAAAAAAGGTTAAATATTATTTTATTACCCCAACTGTTTTTAAAACCGAAGAAGGAACATTGCTGTTTTTGTTGTAGAAAATCCTGCTTCACTTAACCATCCATATTTTTGAGTAATAGCAAGTAAGAAAAAAGAGAGTTTACTTTACTTTCATACCCAGGAAAACACGAAAAACGGTAATTTTTTCTTTTTTTCTGTTGTTATGTGAAAAAAAATAGATATTTTTGCAGGTCTTAAAATGTATATGATCGAATAATCCAATAAATTGTAAAAAGTATGAGCTATTTAACAGCAGAGAAAAAGCAGGAACTATTTAAGGAATTTGGGAAGTCTGAAACAAACACCGGTTCAACCGAAGGACAGATTGCTCTTTTTACGCATCGTATCAGTCACTTAACCAGTCATCTGAAAACCAATAAAAAAGATTACAGCACCCAGCGTGCCCTGGTACGCCTGGTAGGTAAAAGACGACGGTTGCTCGATTACCTTAAAGGTAAAGACATTGAACGTTACCGAGAGCTGATTAAAGAACTTAACCTCCGAAAATAAAAGGATGAAGGCAATTTTTAATTGCCTTTTTTCTTATGATTGACCAGTAGAATTAATTTTAATTGAAGATATATGTATAATTTAATTTCAAAAACAATCGACCTGGGTGGCGACAGAACCATTACGCTCGAAACCGGGAAGCTTGCCAAGCAGGCCGACGGGTCGGTTGTTGTAAAAATGGGGCGTACCATGCTTCTGGCTACCGTAGTGTCGGCCAAAGAAGCCAAGGAAGATGTTGACTTTATGCCCCTTTCTGTAGAATACCGGGAAAAATTTGCTTCCTTCGGACGCTTTCCCGGCGGATTTTTAAAACGTGAAGCCAGGCCTTCCGACTACGAAATTTTAGTTTCACGATTAATCGACCGTGCCCTGCGGCCACTGTTCCCCGAAGATTACCATGCCGATACTTTTGTTACCGTAAACCTGATCTCGGCCGATAAGGATGTGATGCCCGATGCACTGGCCGGACTGGCTGCATCAGCAGCATTAAGTGTTTCGGATGTCCCGTTTCACGGGCCCATCTCGGAAGTCCGCGTAGCCAGGGTCGACGGCCACTACATGATTAACCCCACGTTCGAAGAACTGGAAAGAGCAGATATCGATATCATGGTAGCCGCTACCCTCGAAAATGTTATGATGGTCGAAGGGGAGATGAACGAGGTGTCGGAAGCTGAAATGCTCGAGGCCATCAAGTTTGCCCACGAAGCCATCAAAATGCAGTGTATGGCCCAGCTTGAACTCGCCAAAGAGATCAATCAGGCGAAAAGGGTATACGAGCACGAAACCAACGATGAGGCCCTTCGCGAACGCATGAAAAAGGAACTTTACGACGAGGTATACCAGGCAGCCAAAAGCAATAAGGGAAAACATGAACGTACCGAAGCGTTTGATCAGATTAAAACCCGGTTTGCCGAAAAGCTGCAGTCCGAAAATGAGGAGGAGGAGATTAATGAATCCCACATCTCCAGGTATTTTCATGATGTTCAGAAGGAAGCGGTTCGCAACCTGATCCTCGACGAAGGCATTCGTTTGGACGGGCGAAAAACCGATGAAATAAGACCCATCTGGTGCGAGGTGGATTACCTGCCGGCAGCCCACGGGTCAGCCTTATTTACCCGTGGCGAAACCCAGTCGCTGACCACAGTTACCCTGGGAACCAAACTCGACGAACAGGTGATCGACCAGGTGCTGGTTCAGGGAACCGAAAAATTTGTACTACACTATAACTTCCCGCCCTTTTCCACGGGCGATGCCAGGCCTGTACGAGGGGTCAGCCGTCGCGAAGTGGGACATGGTAACCTGGCGCACCGCGCCTTAAAACGAATGGTACCTACCGGCGAGGAAAATCCTTATGCTGTCCGCGTAGTATCCGATATCCTGGAATCCAACGGTTCATCCTCGATGGCTACCGTATGTGCCGGGACATTATCCTTGATGGATGCCGGGATTAAACTAAAAAAACCGGTGTCGGGAATTGCCATGGGGTTAATTACCGATAAGGAATCCGGAAAATATGCCGTACTTTCAGATATCCTGGGCGACGAGGATCACCTGGGCGATATGGACTTTAAGGTAACCGGTACTGCCGATGGAATTACCGCCTGCCAGATGGATATTAAGATCGAAGGATTGTCCTACGAAATCCTTACCAAAGCCCTCGACCAGGCCAGGCAAGGACGGATGCATATCCTGGATAAGATGCTTGAAACCATTGCCGAACCACGGGCCGACCTTAAACCACATACCCCAAGAATCGTTCAGATTACGATCCCCAAGGATATGATTGGCGCAGTGATTGGACCGGGAGGAAAAATTATTCAGGACATCCAGGAGAAAACAAATTCTACCATTACTATTACCGAGGAAAACGGAATGGGAATAGTTGATATTTTCTCGGAAAACCAGGAAGATATTGAAGCAGCCCTGAATAAAATAAAAGGAATTATCGAGGTGCCCGAAGCCGGAAAAGAATATACCGGGGTGGTTAAATCGGTGATGCCTTACGGTGCTTTTGTTGAAATTCTCCCGGGTAAGGAAGGATTGTTGCATATCTCGGAAATTGAATGGCGCCGACTGGAGAAGGTAGAAGAAGTGCTGAAGGAAGGTGATGAAGTAAAGGTTAAGCTTTTGGATATTGATCCTAAAAACGGGAAATTAAAACTTTCGCGTAAAGCCCTTTTACCTAAACCTGAACGTAAAAAAGAGTAGTTTTTTAGTTAATATACTTTTAGATTATTTAAAAAAGGCAGAGCATTTGTTCTGCCTTTTTTTATGAATGCTGTTTTTTCTATGATTAATGATGTTTGGTGCATTATAGATTATTTTGAAAACTTTTAATTCTTTTTTAAATTTACCAGATGGATATTGCTTTTTATATGCTCAATTTTAGGTAAGTTTGTAGAACTGACAAAAAAATATAAATATGAAACGAATAAACCTTCTTCTTTTATTGACTTTCCTCCTGGGATTTACTCAGTGTAATCAGGCCCCGGTTGATTATCCCGAAACCAGGAAAACCGACCAGGCGGATGAGTATTTTGGTACCCGTGTTGAAGATCCCTACCGGTGGCTCGAGGATGACCGTTCGGAAGAAACAGAGCAATGGGTGAAAGCACAAAATAAGGTAACCTTTGATTACCTGGATCAGATTCCTTTTCGTGATAAAATAAAGGATAGGCTCACCGAGTTGTGGGATTATGAAACCATGGGTGCTCCTTATAAAAAAGGAGGCAAATATTTTTATTTTAAAAATGACGGATTGCAAAACCAGTCGGTTTTATACATGCAAAAGTCTCTGGAGGATGAACCTGAGGTACTGATCGATCCCAACACCTTTTCTGAGGATGGAACCATCGCCTTGAGCGGCATTGCTATTTCCAGGGATGCCCGATACATTGCTTATCAGCTTTCAGAAGGAGGTTCCGACTGGAACGAAATACATGTGAGAAATATTGAAACAGGCAAAGACCTGGATGATCAGATTCCGTGGGTTAAGTTTTCGGATATTGCCTGGTATAAGGACGGTTTTTTCTATAGCCGTTACGATGCACCCGAAGATGGTGAGGAGCTTTCGGGGGTAAATAAATACCATAAGGTGTGCTATCATCAGCTGGGAACTCCGGCAGCGGAAGATAAAATTATTTTTGAAAATAAAGATTTTCCTTTACGAAATTATAGTGCCGAGGTGTCCAGCGACGAAAAATATCTTTTTGTCTATGAAACCGAATCGACCAGCGGAAATAACCTGTATGTTAGAAACCTGCGGGAAGAAGATGAGTTTGTAAAACTCACCACAGGGTTTAATTATGATTACCGGGTACTCGACCATGTGGATGATAACCTGATTGTGATTACCAACTTTAAAGCACCCAAGTATAAACTGGTGAAGATTAATGTGAATACCCTGGAGGTTGGAAACTGGGTAGATATTATTTCGGAAAAAAGCGAGGTACTCAACGGGTGTTATTTAGCCGATGGTAAAGTTATTGCCTCCTATATCCAGGATGCCCATGCCAGGCTCGAAGTGTATAATTTAAAAGGGGATTACCTGCATGCTATTGAATTGCCTGCATTGGGATCGGTTTATAGTGTTAACAGCAACATTGACGATGAAGAGGTATTCTACAGTTTCCGTTCGTTTACCTTCCCTCCAACGGTTTATAGGTATTCGATGGAAGATAAAATGGCTGAAACATGGTTTAAACCGGAAATTGACTTTGATCCCTCGGCATACGAAACTAATCAGGTATTTTATACCAGTAAGGATGGAATCAAGGTGCCTATGTTTATTGTTCATAAAAAAGGGCTGAAGTTAAATGGTAAACACCCAACCCTGCTTTATGCTTATGGAGGATTCAATTCAAGTGTATTGCCTTCGTTCAGTGTATCCAATTTAATCTGGCTTGAAAACAACGGGGTATTTGCCCTGGCCAATATACGTGGTGGAGGCGAGTATGGTGAGAACTGGCATAAGGCCGGTATGCGGCTAAACAAACAAAATGTTTTTGATGATTTTATTGCCGCTTCAGAGTATCTAATCGATAATCAATATACTTCGCCCCAAAAACTGGCAATCCGTGGAGGATCAAACGGAGGACTGCTGATCGGAGCGGTAATCAATCAACGGCCTGACTTGTATGCGGTTGCATTTCCTGAGGTGGGAGTAATGGATATGTTACGCTATCATAAATTTACCATTGGATGGGCATGGGCCGAAGAGTACGGGTCGAGCGAAGATTCCATTCATTTCGAAAACCTTTACAGCTATTCTCCTTTACATAACATAAGCAGTAAAAAGGATTATCCGGCGGTTATGGTGATTACTGCCGATCATGACGACCGGGTGGTTCCTGCCCATTCGTTTAAATACATCGCCACCTTACAGGAAAAATATCAGGGTAAAAATCCGGTATTGATTCGAATTCAAACCAGGGCAGGACATGGCGCCGGGAAACCAACCAGCGTATGGATCGAAGAAACAGCAGATAAATGGTCTTTTGCATTTTATAATATGAATGTAAAACCTGTTTATTAAAAATTGTTTATAAAAAAGGTGACGAATTTTATTTTATAGCTGCTTCAAAAATTATCTTTGAGGCAGCTATTTTTAATTTTTAAAAAATTGGTGTGGATTTAAATTATCTTGTCATTGAAGGAAATATTGGAGCAGGTAAAACAACCCTTGCCCAGATGATTGCGAATGAATATAATGCTAAATTGACGTTGGAGCAATTTGCTGATAATCCTTTTTTACCCAAATTTTATAACGATCCCGACCGGTACTCCTTTCCCCTGGAGTTATCGTTTTTAGCAGAAAGGTATCAGCAGCTAAACCGTGATCTGACCTCACGGGATCTTTTTCGCCCCTTTAATGTGGCCGATTATTATTTTATGAAATCGTTGATCTTTGCCAAAGCAACCCTTAAACAGGATGAGTATAACTTATACCGCCAGATTTTTAATATTATTTATCAATCGATTCCTAAACCCGATCTCTATGTCTATTTACATGTGGATGTTAAAAAGCTGTTGGATAATATTTCCAAACGTGGCAGGGACTACGAAAAAGGAATTTCGGAAGAATACTTACTCCATATTCAGAAAGGTTATTTCGACTTCTTCAGGCAGCAAAACGATATGAGTTTCCTGATTATTGATACCAGTAATGTTGATTTTGTTGATAATCAGGAGGATTATGAGAAAATTAAAGCGTTAATTTTTCAGCAGGATTATCCTAAAGGAATTCACCGTATTGTTATTTAAAGCCTTATATGATATATATTTTGCTGCTTTTTATTTTTTTTTTATCTAAAACATTATTAAGTTTGTATTTCGAAGTGTGAATAAAGTAGTAATTTTTTTAAAACAAATAATTAATCAGACTATGAAAAGAATCAACTATTTAGCATCTTTCTTATTCGCTGCATTCATCTTAAGCAGTTGTGGCGGATTAGATAAAATGAAAGAAGAAGCTTCCGATCTTCAGTACAATGTTACACCAAAAGTACTTGAAGTGCATGCAAACATGGTAAAGTACGAAATCACAGGAGATATTCCTGCTGAATGGTTTAACAAAAAAGCAATTGTTGAATTTACCCCTGTTTTCGAATATGACGGAGGTAAAGAAGTTTTAGAATCTAAAACTTACCAGGGCGAAAGCGTTGAAGCCAACAATAAAGTTATTCCTTACGAAACAGGTGGATCGGTTGAGTTTTCCGGAGAATTTGAATACAACGAGGCCATGCGTGTAGGTGAACTCAAGATGACTGCTGTTGCTACCATCAAGGACAATAACCTTGAATTACCTGCATTGAAATTAGCCGACGGTATTATCTCTACTCCTTTGTTAGTTCAGGTAAATCCAAAACCAATTTTAGCTTCTGATAAATTTGAACGTGTTATTACTGAAAAACAAATCGCTGATATTCATTATGTAATTCAGCGTTCAAATATCAGAAATTCTGAATTGACTGCAGAAGATATTAAGGAGTTGGAAAAATTTATTAAAGAAGCGAACGAAAAAGAAAATAAAGACTTTAAAGGAATTGAAATTTCAGCGTACGCTTCTCCTGATGGACCAGAAAAATTAAATGAAAGATTATCTGTTGAACGAAAAAAATCTGCAGATAACTATTTGGCCAAAGTTATTGATAAGGCCAAAGTTAAAGATAAAGATGCAGCAGCTCTTTACAATATGAAATCTACAGCTGAAGACTGGGAAGGATTCAAAAAACTGGTAGAAACTTCTACCATTGAAGATAAGGATCTTATCCTTCGTGTTCTTTCAATGTATTCTGATCCTGCAGTAAGGGAAAAAGAGATCAAGAACATGTCTGCTACTTTTGAAGTATTGGCTGAAGATATTTTACCCAAACTAAGAAGATCAGAAATAGCAGTTAATATTGAAAAGACAGGTTTTTCTGATGAGCAGATCCTGGATTTTGCTGTAAATAATCCTGATACTCTGAATCTTGAAGAGTTACTGTATGCTGCCAAATTAACCGAAGATCTTGAAGGTAAGGTAAATATTTACAAAACAACCATTGCTAAACACGAAGGTTGTTTCAGAGCACATAACAATTTAGGTTTTGTATACATTAAGCAGGGGAACCTGGCTGATGCCAAGGCTGCTTTAGAAAAAGCCAATGAGCTTAAGGAAGGTAATCCTATTGTAAACAATAACTTAGGCGTGGTTGCGCTAAAAGAAGGTGATAAAGAGAGTGCCGAGAAATATTTCTTGAGTGCTACGGATGCCGGAACAGCCGTTGATTATAACCTGGGTATCATCAAAATTATGGATGGCGAATACGAAGCAGCCATTAATTACTTCCAGGATCACAAATCATTCAACACTGCCTTGGCAATGCTGTTAGCAGGGAAGAACGACTCTGCCCTTAAAACGATTGACGCAGTTGAAGAGGATAATGCTATGAATGATTACCTGAAAGCTGTGATAGCTGCACGGATCGGTGACGAAGGAACAGTACTGAACAGCCTGAAAACTGCGATCGAAAAAGATCCTGAATTAATCGAGTTAGCAAAAACAGACCTGGAATTCAGAACCTATTTCGAGAACGAGGTATTTAAATCAATGATTCAATAGTTTATTGAATTTTAAAATATTAAAAAAAGCTGTATCATTTGATACAGCTTTTTTTATTCCTTGATTTTTTTAAAAAGCTCCCACAGGACAATCCCTGCACTTACGGAGATGTTAAAGGAATGCTTGGTGCCAAACTGAGGGATCTCAATGCAATAATCGCTTTGGTTTATTACTTCCTGTTGCACTCCTTTTACCTCGTTTCCGAAAATTACAGCATATTTCCTGTTTTTCTTTAGTTCAAAATTTTGTAACTCAATGGCTCTTTCTGTTTGTTCTACCGATACAATAAGATATCCGGATGTTTTGAGCTGGTGAATTGCATCGGTCGTTTGTTCATAATATTCCCATGCAACAGATTCTGTAGCTCCTAAAGCCGTTTTTTGGATATCCTTATGAGGAGGTTGGGCACTTATCCCGCAAAGAATGATTTTTTCAATAATAAATGCATCTGAAGTTCTGAAAATACTCCCGATATTATTCAGACTCCTGATGTTGTCGAGGATCACAACAAGAGGTGTTTTATGGGCTTTTTTAAACTCGTCGATGGTTAAACGATCTAATTCGCTATTTTTTAATTTTCTCATTGTAAAACCGTTAATTATTTTGTTAGATAAAAATTGGTTAAATGTATAAAAAATGAATAATTTCGTAAGCATTATTATCAAAAAGTAACGTAGAGCTATGAATATTCATGAGTATCAAGCGAAGAGTATATTAAAACAATATGGTGTGGCAGTACCTGAAGGGGTGGTTATTGATCAGCCCGGAAAAGCAGTCTCTGCCGCCAAGACTGTACAGGAAAAAACAGGAATGGATACCTGGGCAGTGAAAGCCCAGATACATGCCGGGGGCAGAGGAAAGGGCGGTGGTGTTAAAATTGCCAGATCCCTGGATGAAGTAAAGCAATATGCCGGGGATATTATCGGAATGAACCTGGTGACTCATCAAACCGGACCCCAGGGAAAAAAAGTACATAAAGTACTTATTGAACAGGGAATCTATTATCCCGGGGAGAGTGAGATCAAAGAGTTTTATATGAGTGTCCTGCTCAATCGTACTACCGGACGAAATATTATTATGTATTCGACCGAAGGGGGTATGGATATTGAGACCGTTGCCGAGAAAACTCCTGAATTGATTTTTAAGGAAGAGGTTGATCCAAAAGTGGGCATTCAGGCCTTCCAGGCCCGACGGATAGCCTTCAATCTCGGTTTGAGCGGTAAAGCTTTCAAGGAAATGATAAAGTTTGTTATTTCACTGTATACCGCTTTTGAAAAAAGCGACTCTTCATTATTTGAAATAAATCCGGTATTTAAAACCTCCGATGACCGGATCTTTGCTGCCGATGCAAAGGTGAACCTGGATGACAATGCATTGTTCCGCCATCCTGATTTTTTGGAAATGAGGGATACTACCGAAGAAGATCCTGCAGAACTGGAGGCGGGTCAATACAATCTGAATTTTATAAAACTCGATGGAAATGTAGGTTGTATGGTGAATGGAGCTGGTTTGGCCATGGCTACCATGGATATTATTAAACTGGCCGGTGGCGACCCGGCAAACTTTCTCGATGTGGGAGGCTCTGCCAATGCCGAAACCGTTGAAGCGGGATTCCGGATAATTTTAAAGGATCCCAATGTAAAAGCGATCCTGATCAATATTTTTGGAGGAATTGTCCGGTGCGACCGGGTAGCTCAGGGAGTGGTCGATGCCTATCAGGCGATTGGCTCTATAGATATTCCTGTGATTGTCAGGTTGCAGGGAACCAATGCTGAAGAAGGAAAAAAACTGATTGACGCCTCGGGCCTTAAAGTATATTCGGCCATTACCCTGCAGGAGGCTGCCAATAAGGTAAAAGAACTCGTGTAGTAGATAATATAAAAGGATGTCGTTTGTTGACATCCTTTTTTATTTGGTTTACCATTTTACAGCTTTTCGCCGGATAGGCATTGTCATACACCTTGCACCACCACCACCCCGTGGTAACTCTGATCCCTCCAGGGCAATAACATACTTTTTGTAATTCTTTACATCGATCTTTCCCTTGATGATGTCGTTGGCTTTTATAATCTCAAATCCATTCTTGCTCATCTCTTCCATGGTATAAGCATTACGTTCATAACCGATAACCTGTCCCGGGCCAACGGCAAAGAAGTTGGCTCCACTATGCCATTGTTCGCGTTCCTGTATCCATGGATCTTTTGTTCCCCCACAATATACCGGTTTTAAGTCCATTCCAAGATCCTTTAAGGATTTGAGCATATTCTCTTCCTCCCTGATTGAGGTAACTTTTCCGTTTTCAATTTTGATATGAATGGTCTGAAAACGATTGGTTTGTAATATCAGTGGCTCATAAATCATACAAGTGTCCACATCCAGAAAAGTAAAAACCATATCAAGGTGAATAAACGATTCCGGCTTGTAGGGTAACTCCTGTACAATAATATGCCTGTTTTTTTCTTTCTGGGCTAAAAGTCGTTCCAGGATAAAGTCAATTCCTTGCGATGTAGTTCTTGTTCCTGTTCCGATACATAAAATATCATCCCGGGCAACCAAAACATCCCCGCCTTCAATCGATGTTTGATCTGAAAAATGCTTGCTTTGAGTCGGATTCACGGTTTTGGTTAAAAATTGTTCGTGATAATCAAAAATAGCTTCCATAATTAATGATTCTCGTTCACGAACCTGGTTAGCCATTCGTCCGATTAATACGTCATCCAGAACAGCCATAGCAGCATCACGCGTAAAAAAGAAGTTGTGTAATGGACGCAGGGAATACCTCTCTTTACTTAAGTAGCGGGTAAGGGTATTTTTTTCTTCAATAACCCCTTCAATTAATTGATTGGCAAGTTCTTTGGGAGGTTGTGTTTTTAAATGCCTGATGATGTTGCATTTTTCCTCATTTGCACAGATTTTTTGTAATAGATTCTCTTTAACCTTTTCATTTTTTAGAATGTCAGTTAATAAATCTTTTACCTGAAAAGTTTTGGTGATTTTATTTAATACCCCGTTAAGCTGAGCGTACTCCTTCCGGGCAACCGATAGGTTAAGAATATCACTATACAGGGCTCTTTCAGCATTTTTGGGGGTCATGTTTTCCACCTCTTTTCCGGGGGTGTGAAGGATAACCCCTTCCAGTTCACCAATCTCCGAACGAACATCAATATTTATTTTACCAGCCATTTTTGTAATTGTTTTTGATAGATAATTTTTCCCAAGAGCGTGTAAAATTATAAATACTTATCCAATTTTAAGCTATTTTATAAATGAATAATTTCCAAACCATCTGTTAAAGAATTAGGGCAATAAGAAAAGGGACCAGTATAGTTAATACAACCCCGCTAAATACCGAAATAATGGCATAATCAGAACCAATAGCCCTGGTAATGATGGGTAGCGTTGTGTCCATGGCTGTAGCTCCACCCGACGAAATGGGTGCAAGTTTTCCGAAATACCTGGCAAACAGAGGAGTAAACAGGAGCGTGATAATTTCGCGGGTGATATTTGATAATAAAGCAATAACCCCCAGCGTATCATTGGTTACCTCAGAAATCAAAACACTGGATAAACTGTAATACCCAAAACCGGAACCAATGGCTAACGATTCAATCATACTCAGATGATCCTGTACCAGGGCAAAGATCGATACCCCGATATAGGTCCCGATAATAACCGATAGCGGGACCCACAAGATTTTAATATTAATCTTTTGGATGAGTTGTAACGATTTTTTATTACTTCCAATTCCAATCCCTACGAAAAACATTAAAAGATATAGCGCATAAAGGCTGTAGTCGTTTTCCAGGAAATGGTCGGGAAGTAACTCGTAAATTCCTGCTAACAGACCAATGATAAAAAAGAAAAGAATAATCAGGCTACCTTTCATCTTTTTCTCCTTTATTTTTAAAAAATAGGCGGTAGGTTATCCATGAGGTTAAAATGCTTCCAATTACTGCAAAAAGCGTAATAAAGATGGAGAGATAACCTATACGGTCAAAGTTGTTTACAATTTGTTCATTGGTGCCTACGGCCAAACCCAGTAAAAAGAGCAGAATGTATATCGACCAGTTTGTTAATTTACCAATCCATCTCAAGAAAATGGTCTTCCGGTGAAGGAGCCATCCGGTGATTATTCCTGCGATCATTATCAGAAGTACTGTTATCATAATTATTGAGTGGATTTAAATGAAAGAATATGTAAAGTTACTGCCGTGGCAATAACGATCAGTAAAATTTTTACCCATACCATGGGGACTGCAAAAATTGCTGTTAGCAGGATTGTTATCCATAATAAAGATAAAGCATAAATTTTTGTTTTCTTAGGAATGGTCTTATGATGAATATAATTTTGTAAATGAACGCCCAGGTATTTATGATTTAAAAGCCAGTAATACAGGCGTTTGGAGCTTCGGAGATACAGGGCTGCTGCCAGTAAAAGAAAAGGGGTTGTGGGTAAAAGAGGTAAAAATATCCCTAAAACACCAAGCCCAATGGATATGCTCCCGAGAAGAATTAAAAGATATTTTAATGCCTTATTTTCTGTTTGTTTTATTTCTTTTGACAAGGTTTGTTAAGATTAAAAAAATATATATTAGAAATGCAAAAATAAAAATCATTCAACGAATTGCAATAAAAGGCTAATACGTTGTTAAAAAATATCAGATACGGTATATTTTTTGTATTATAAATGGTGAGTTTTGCTTTAAAGTTCATTTTTTTATCAAATTTTTAACTTACCCTCACAACAAATAGTATATCTAATCGTAATAGGAGTTAGAAATGATGGGGAGGTATGAGAACAGGTAAATTAATTTCAGGTATTCTGGTTTTATTTTTGAGTTTGCATGCAGCAGCTCAGGAGATTGAGCCTGGTGATCCAGACACCCTGGTGGTTACCAAAACCGTTATTGATAATGGCGATACCATACCCAATGTAACCCTGGGCGAGGTGATCATCTTACCAAAAGTGGAATTTAAGAATCGGTTTCAGGCCTGGAGATACCGTAAACTGGTAAGAGATTTAAAAAAGGTGTATCCTTATGCTCAATTGGCAAAACAAAAACTCGACAAGATGGAAAAGGAGTTTTTGGAACTGGAAACAGAAAAAGAACGCAAGAAATACGTGAAAACCATTGAAGATCAACTGATGGATGAGTTTGGGAATGAATTGAAGAAGTTGACCATCACCCAGGGACGTTTGCTTTTAAAGCTTATCGATCGTGAAACCGGGAGTACTTCTTATGTATTGCTGCAGGAACTTCGTGGAAACTTTTCTGCTGTTTTTTGGCAGGCTGTCGCCCGGCTTTTTGGTTCCAACCTAAAATCTGAATACGACCCTTCCGGAGAAGACCGGATGATTGAAAGAATTGTCCTGCTGATTGAACATCATCAGATTTAATGTTCTTGTGATCTCCTGTCTATTTTCTCCTGGTGAAAATGGCTACGACCAGCGTAGTAATTATTCCCATTACAGGCGTACTAATGATGACCTGGGTGATATAATTTTTTAAATGGAAATAACCCTCGGCTTCTGGCTGGGTCATTTTTCCCTCCTTTACTACGTACTCAATCATCTTTGGAAAATACTGGGGCGTTATAAATGTTGTGGTGAGGTATTGGGTCAGTGGACTGAAGATGGTTATGATGGCTGTTATAATTAACCCCGAAATAACCCCTTGTTTATAGGTCATTTTCCCGTCATAATCATTTCTTCGTTTATCCAGTAAAGCAAGAACATAAATGATAATCGCTGGTATCGCTACAAAATTTGTAACGATGGAATGTTTTTCAATGTGTTCGTCATGAAGCCCTGCTATCTTTTCAAGAAACATCCATAACAGAAGGGTTAATACAAAAATGATTGCCCACTTAATTTCTATCCTGTATTTTTTCATAAAAATTATTTTTAAATGAATGATATGAAATAAAAATACAACTTATTTGCCACGAATAAGTTGTAAGGTGAAAGCACCGGAATGGTTATTATTTTTAGATCATTTCAAGAATTTTCTTTACCACGTTGTTGGCCCCTTCTCCGATTTGACTGATGTTAGCATCAAGCATATAGCAGGGAGTGGTTACGATTTTGTTTTTCGTGTCCACAATTACCTCACCATGGGTGGTGTCCTTATGCCGTGCTCCCATATCCTTAATGGCTTTGGCTGTATCCTTATCCTGGCCGATGGTTACTTCAACATCGCCCAGCACTTTGGCAATTAAAACGGGGGCAATACATAAGGCACCGATGGGTTTCTTTCGCTCGTTCATGGACCGGATGGCTTTCTCAACCTCAAGGTTTACCTTGCAATCTGGTCCGTCAAAAGCAAAGGTGCACAGGTTCTTGGCGACCCCAAAACCTCCGGGAAAAATAATTGCATCAAAGTGGTCGGCTTTAAAATTTGCCAGATCAGTGATCTTTCCCCGGGCAATTCGTGCAGCTTCAGTAAGCACATTACGTTTTTCTTTCATCTCATCCCCGTTTTGGTGATTAACAACATGATACTGTTCTATGTTAGGAGCAAAAATCTCATAGGTGGCCCCGTTTTTTACAATTGAATATAAGGTAAGCGTTGCCTCATGGATTTCCGATCCGTCGAAAACACCATTTCCTGCTAATACAACTGCTATTTTTTTCATAACATTAAAATTTTTTAATTTTAGAACTTGATTGTCACTTTGTATGAACAAAGGTAAATATAACGTTAATTTCAAAGGATTTCAAGTTTTTTAGCCTATGAAAAGAACCTTTATTGCTGTTAAAATACCCGTTTCCAAATCTACTGCAGGTATGATCCAGGAGATAAAAGATGAGTTACAGAACGAAAAGATTAAGTGGGTTGATTTTTTTAATATGCATATCACCCTTTTTTTTCTGGGGGATACCCGCGAAGAGATGATCGAAAAAATAATTTCTGAACTTGAACATGTATTCATTGATAAAAAGAAATTTGTCCTTAAAGGAAAAGGGGTAGGGGTTTTTAAAAACTGGAAGAATCCCCGGGTAGTTTGGTTAGGTATAGAAAGATCTCAATATCTGCAGGATTTAAAAAATGAAATCGATCAATGGATGCAGAATATGGGGTTTCCTATTGAAGAAAGAGCTTTTAAACCACACCTTACGCTAGGAAGAGTTAAGTCTGTAATTAATAAAGACAAACTTAGGATGGTGGTGGAAAGATACAAAGATGTTGAATTTCAGGATTTTATGGTCGGCAAAGTTGTTTTTTATGAGAGTCGCTTAACCCAGGCAGGGCCAGTTTATAAGGTAATTAAACAATTTCCCCTGAATTAAATATTTCCTCCTCTCAGGATGGTTAACAGGGTGTAGATGATAATTTTAAAATCCACATAGAGCGACATATTTTCAATATAAAGGATGTCGTATTTTAATCTTTTTACCATTTGATCTACATTTTCGGCATACCCGTATTTAACCTGACCCCACGAGGTTATTCCAGGTTTTACTTTTTGCAGATGAAGGTAATGAGGTGCAACCCGGACAATTTGATCAATATAGTATTTCCGTTCAGGCCTGGGACCCACAATCGACATGTCTCCTTTTAAAACATTCCAGAAATTTGGAAGCTCATCCAGCTTCGTTTTTCGTAAAAATCTGCCAAACGGAGTTATGCGGTCATCATTCTTGCTGGATAATTCAGGTCCGTTTTTTTCTGCATCAACATACATTGATCGAAATTTATAAAGAGTAAATGGCTTTCCAAACCTTCCGATTCGTTCGTGGCTATATAAGATAGGACCTCTTGAGGTAATTTTTATACCTATGGCCAGAACCAGGAACAGGGGTAAAAATAAAATTAATGCAAGGATCGATAAGATAATATCGAAGGCTTGTTTGGCATGTTCCTGCCAGGTGGGCATCAAACTATGTGAAATCTGTATGATCGGGGTGCCTAAAATATGTGTCATTTTGACTTTCCCCATTAAAATATCATACATGCTGGGTATGGCTTTAATCACTACTTTTTTATGATCGATATAATTAATGATCTTTTCAATCTCCTTATGTTCTTTTGTCTCCAGGGCAATAATGACCTCCTCGATGGCGTAGCTGTCTAGAATCTGTTCTGCATTTTTAAAATTCCCAAGATTGGGGAGGTATTTTTCAATGAGATATCTCTCTTTCTCTTCGAGCGTAATAAACCCGATAAATTTGTTCCCTACCGATTGCTTTTGTTTTTCAATCTTTTGATAAATATTTACCGCTTTTTTATTGCCGCCAATGATCACCGTGTTGAATCCAATTTTACGGGTATGTATTTTATGATTTGTAATGGAGGTAATGACCAACCGGGGAATATACGTAAGAAAAAAATGAATGATGGCCAGCGCCATAAATAGTTGATAATAGTGTTTATAATGGGCAATCTGGTCGTCGAGAAGGAAAATAAAAAAGATTAAGATGGATCCCGTAAGGGTTGTGGCAAAGGTTTGCCATAGCTCTTTTAACCTCGACTTTCGGTAAATGTCTTTGTAATACCCGCTTAAATAATATAAGAATATCCATAGAAAGGGGATTATTATGATCCCCAGGTAGTATCGGTTGGTGAACTCAAGAGGAACATCAAATCCATAGAGCTCGGATTCGATTACTTTTTTACGGTAAATATAGAATAAGGTCCAACTGGAGGCCGCTGAAAAGAAATCAAAAAGGAGATATTTAATCGTTTGTAAACGTTTGTTCATTTATCGGGTAAAAAGGCTAAAAAACAAGTATTTTAAATAACGCAAATAAAAACATTTTGTTGTGAATAGAAAAATGAAGCCTTAAAAATTATTAACGAAGAGTTGTAGGTGATGGATTTTATTGGTAGATTTTCTGCAAAATGGATTGAGTCGCCTGAATCTTCTGGATCATTTCTGGTGATTCGGAGATGTAATGATTCTTAACGTTTTTTGTTTGTACTATAAAATCCTTGATTTCCAATGCAAAGGGATCCTCTTTCGGTACTTCAAGTTCCTTCCTTTCTGCATGCCCCTTGATATAAGAATTTTTATAAACGGATTGTTTGTTTAAATCTGTTTCAAAATAGTCACTCGTTTCATAAACTTCAATCTTTTTCCCGTTTTCCTGGGTCAGGTTGTTTATTTTTATTTTGGCTATGGCACCATTGTCAAACTCCAGGAGAATGATGACAAAACTTATCAAATTCTGATCGATTTTTATGGGGGTTGTGTTTATTCTTTTTATCCCTGACTGAATCAAAGCCGAAATGGCTCTAACCGCTTCAAATACTTCGTAAAAGAACTCTTTTTTTCTTAAGATCCGGTTATAAAAATAATCCAGTTCAACAATTTTGGCACAGGAAATTTCTTTTGATATTAACCGAAACTCAGGAGAAAATAAGATGGTTCCTTTAATGATTAAAAGAACTCCAGCCTCGAATGCCAGTTTGTAAAGATACTTAAGTTCATCGGTCGATAATTCTGAAATATCCTCCATAAAAAGGTGACATGATCTTTTTAATGCATGAACCGCAAAATCAAGGTTTGGTTTTAATGAGCGGGCAAAATAGATTGCATCAACATCCGAAAAAAGATTATTGGCCGATGAATAAACCTTAATATTGTATTTTTTGGCAAAAATATGCATATCCTCAAAGTGTGGAGAAAAAAGAGCATATAAATTTTTCTTTAAGGTTTGTTGTATTAGCTCAAACTTTTTTTCTTCTTCGATCGAATTAATACCGATTAATCCTATTTTCATGGAGGTATAATGTTGTTTTTACAAACTTAAAGGTTTTATCAAAAGAGATGATAAATCAAAGCATCTATTTATCAACGGATTATTGTTAATAACCATATCCCCTGTTGGGTATTAAAATGTTTGTCTGAAAAATTGATTAAAAACCAGGGGGATGAAAAGCGTGGTTGTTTGCAGGAAGATTGATTTTATCCCTTTGATTATTGTAAATTGTTCTGTTATATTTGTTGTCTGATTTTTTCTGTCATAAAGAATATTTAAATGATTGATACGTACCGACATAAAGGACTCCGACAAAAGCTCGTTGAAACGATTAAGGAGAAAGGAATCAAAGACCAGCAGGTATTAGATGCTGTTGGGAAGGTACCCCGTCATCTGTTTATGGATAGTGGGTTTGTTGACTTTGCCTATCGCGACCAGGCTTTTCCTATAGGTTCGGGGCAAACGATCTCACAGCCTTATACCGTGGCTTTTCAAACTGAGCTTTTACAGGTCCATAAACATGATAAAGTGCTTGAAATCGGAACCGGTTCCGGATATCAATGTGCTATCTTACTGGAGCTGGGAGCTAAGGTATACACGATTGAACGTCAACGGGAATTGTACCTCAAATCCCGGATCTTATTGAACAAAATGGACTATAAACCGTATTTCTTTTATGGCGATGGTTTTTTAGGTCAACCCCGGTTTGCACCTTATGATAAAATATTAATTACAGCAGGGGCTCCGGAAATACCGGCTGAACTGAAAAACCAATTAAAAATAGGTGGGAGGATGGTGATCCCGGTAGGAGGTGCCGGTGGCCAGGTGATGGTTGTTGTTGACCGCATCGGTGAAGATGAGTTTGAAGAATCAAAACATGGATATTTTGCCTTTGTACCTATGCTTAAAGGAAAAGAATAAGAATTACAGCTATGCTAAAAATTAAAACCTTTGTTTTCAACCCTTTTCAGGAAAATACTTTTATCCTCTACGACGAAACAAAAGAGTGTGTAATTATTGATGCCGGGAGTAATGATTTGCATGAAAAGAA
This sequence comes from Bacteroidales bacterium, assembly GCA_036351015.1. GTDB lineage: Bacteria > Bacteroidota > Bacteroidia > Bacteroidales > UBA12077 > UBA12077. The sequence continues at coordinate 163,364 of JAZBOG010000035.1, read as the reverse complement.
TGAGATCTATTCTTACATCGGGAACCATGAGCTTATCCCTAAGTTTCTTTTAAATACCCATTGCCATATCGATCATATCCTTGGGAATGCAGCTATCCTTGAAAAATATGCAATTCCTTTTCTTGCTCATCAGGAGGATATGCCTTTAATGGAGCGAGCGAATGATATGGCCTTGGCTTTTGGATTGAATGTTCAGGAACCCCCTAAACCTTCCCGGTTTGTTGCTGATGGCGAAGAAATTAAGTTCGGGAACGCTGTTCTTGAAGTTCGTCATGTTCCTGGTCATTCTCCGGGGAGTGTTGCTTTCGTTGCTAACAACGAACGTTTTGTAATTGTGGGAGATGTATTGTTTAAAGGAAGTATTGGAAGAACCGATCTGCCGGGGGGAGATTACAATACGTTAATCCAAAGCATTAAACAAAAACTGTTTTCCCTGGATAATGATTTTGAAGTATATCCCGGACATGGTGATTCCACAACAATTCACCATGAGCGGTTTACAAATCCGTTCCTGATAAATCATTCGTGATGTGAGGGGTAAGCATCGACCTTTTTTAAAGTTCTGAATCTGGAAACTATATGATATTTGTTTGGTGTTTATTCAATAATCTTATTTATTTTAGCCAGTGAAATTTTAAAACTATTCAATAACAATAAAAACTAATTATAAAATGGCTCTAGATAACTTTATTCATCGTCATAATGGTCCAAGAGATCATGAAATAGAGAAAATGACAAAAAAAATTGGTGTTTCGGGATTAGATGAGCTGATTCAAAAAGCGGTTCCATCATCCATTATGCTTGAAAAACCCATGCCTCTGGCAAAAGGGATAAGTGAATTTGAATACTTAAAGAAGTTAAAAAAGATTGGATCAAAAAATAAGCTGTTTAAAACATTTATTGGAATGGGATTTTACGATACCATTACCCCTTCGGTAATTTTGCGTAATATTCTCGAGAATCCAAGCTGGTATACTTCCTACACTCCTTATCAGGCAGAGATATCCCAAGGCCGCCTGGAAGCATTACTTAATTTCCAGACCGTAGTGATGGATTTAACCGGAATGGAACTGGCCAATGCCTCATTGTTAGATGAAGCTACTGCTGCTGCAGAGGCGATGATCATGCTTCATAATGCCCGTCCACGCAAACAGGCGAAAGCAGGCGCAAATACTTTCTTTGTTGATGAGAATATTTTCCCTCAAACCCTGGCAGTGATTGAAACCCGGGCTGAACCTCTGGGCATTGAAATTATGAAGGGTAAATTCAATGAAGTTGAATTCGATGATAAAGTATTTGGGGCAATGGTACAATATCCTGCTGCCGATGGAAAAATCGAAGATTATCGTGGGTTTGTACAAAAGGCCCATGAAAATGAGGTAGCTGTTACTGTAGCCGCGGATATTATGAGCCTGGCACTTTTAACTCCTCCCGGGGAATGGGGTGCCGACGTGGTGGTGGGATCAACCCAGCGTTTTGGAATTCCTATGGGTTACGGTGGACCACATGCAGGATATTTTGCAACTCTGGAAAAATATAAGCGAAATGTTCCCGGTAGAATTATCGGTGTATCTAAAGATACCCAAAACAAACCGGCCTTACGTATGGCACTGCAAACCCGCGAACAACATATTAAACGCGAAAGGGCAACGTCTAATATTTGTACTGCCCAGGCACTGCTGGCAACCATGGCCGGTATGTATGCTGTGTACCATGGTGCCGAAGGACTCATTCGGATTGCATCCCATATTCATCAAACCGCGGTTTCGCTGAATGAAAAACTTAAGGAACTGGGTTTTGAACAGGAGAATAAAAACTTTTTTGATACCCTGAAAATTCAATTGGGCGATGTTAAAGCCGATAAAGTTAAAGAGTTAGCCTTAGCGAAAGAAATAAACTTAAATTACATTGACCAGGATACCATTGGGATCAGCACCGATGAAACGACCCTTATTCAGGATATTAATAATATCGTTGATATTTTTGCCGAAGCTGCCGGCAGAAAGGTTGATGCGGTGTGCCATATCACCGAAGAAATTACTTTTGACAAGCAGTTTAAACGTACAAGTGATTTTCTGACCCTGGATATTTTTAAGCGTTATCGCAGCGAAACAGAGATGATGCGCTATATTAAGAAACTCGAACGCAGGGATTTCTCACTCACTCACTCGATGATCTCGCTGGGATCTTGTACCATGAAACTTAATGCAGCTACGGAACTGTTTTCTCTTAGCTGGCCCGAATTCGGTGGATTACATCCGTTTGTTCCCGCCGATCAGGCCGAAGGGTATCATCAGCTCTTTCAAGAGCTGGAAGAAGACCTGAAAGTGATTACCGGATTTGAAGCCATCTCCTTCCAGCCTAACTCGGGAGCAGCCGGTGAGTATGCTGGCCTGATGGTCATCCGTCAGTATCATATTGATCATGGACAGGGACATCGAAATGTAACACTGATCCCCTCATCAGCTCACGGCACCAACCCTGCCAGTGCCGTAATGGCAGGAACAAAAGTGGTTGTGGTGGATTGTGATAAAAACGGAAATATTGATCTGGATGATCTGAAGAAAAAAGCCGAAGAACATAAGGATAATCTTGCAGCCTGGATGGTAACCTATCCTTCTACCCACGGAGTTTTTGAAAGTAAGATTAAGGAGATGAATAAGATTATCCATGATAATGGAGGATTGGTATACATGGACGGGGCTAATATGAATGCACAGCTTGGATTAACCAATCCGGCCATTCTGGGAGCTGATGTTTGCCACCTGAATCTGCATAAAACATTTGCCATTCCTCATGGGGGTGGCGGACCCGGTGAAGGACCCATTGGCGTTAACGCGAAACTGAAACCTTATCTTCCTTCCCATCCTGTAATTAAAACCGGTGGTGAAAAAGGAGTTCACACCATTGCAGCTGCTCCCTGGGGAAGTGCAAGCATTTTACCAATCTCTCACGCCTTTATTAAAATGATGGGTGGTGATGGATTAACCCAGGCTGCCAGGCTGGCCATATTAAATGCGAATTATATTGCTCAATCCCTTAAAGGATACTATGATATTCTTTATACCGGCGAGACCGGGTTTGTTGCCCACGAAATGATTGTGGAGTGTCGTAATTTTAAACCGATGGCTAACATCACCGAAGCTGATATTGCCAAACGTTTAATGGACTATGGATTCCATGCGCCAACGCTCTCTTTCCCCGTACATGGAACCCTGATGGTTGAACCTACCGAGAGTGAATCGTTGCAGGAGCTGGATCGCTTTATCGAGGCTATGATTGCTATTCATCAGGAAATTATTGAAGTGAAAGATGGAAAGGCAGATGCTGAAAATAATGTGTTAAGAAACTCGCCACATACCCAGGATGTTGCAGTCTCTGATCAGTGGGACAGACCCTATGGAAGAGAAAAAGCAGCTTTCCCGCTCGAATGGGTGCGTGAAAATAAATTGTGGCCAAGTGTTAGCCGGATCGATGATGGTTTTGGCGATCGAAACCTGATGTGCACCTGTGCCCCGATTGAAGAATATAAAGAAGGTGAATTTAGTTTTGAGCCTTTGAAATAAATTAAGTGAATGTTAGAGAAAAGCCGGTTGAATTTTAGCCGGCTTTTTTATTTGTTAAAGGTAATCATTTATCAGGTTTTGTATACGACCAGTGTGTTTGGATGATCTTCCACTCTTCATTCTTCTCTTTCCTGAAAACTTCGGTACAATTCCAGCGAACGGTATCATTTTTAATGTACGAAGTCAGGTTATAGGTTAAAACTGCCATTTCACCTTTATGCTGAACCTTGGGATTATTCATTTCGTATCGGTCAACGTTTATTTTTCCGCGAATGGTTTCATAGAGGGCAGAAAGTTGTTCAAGTCCATCAATTCTTAGTTCTGTAAACGGATCAAAGTAAACTACATCATTTGCAGATCGTTCTAAAAATCCCGATGGATCACCCTGGTTCCATCGCTCCAGTGCTTTTTTCTCCAGGGTGATGATTTTATTTTCAATTGTTTCCTTCATCTGTGCATGGGTATATATATAGCTAATCATTACAACGAGTCATGATAAAATAAAATTTCTATAACCTGACATTTGGGAACCCCCGGTTTGGATAGGAAAAATGAATTTGTCTGAATTTCCATTTCCCGCTTTTTTTCTGTAAAACACCTGAAATTCTTACCGGCCAGATAAACTCTTCCCCTTGTTCGTATTGATAGAGTATAAGGTTGGCCAGATATGCTGTTTCTAACAATTTAAATTTATTGGATGGAGTGCCTTCTTTTTCAGAAATTGCATTTATTGATTTTAATAAATTGCCGGCACTTTCTTCTACTGTCCTGCCATTGGAGTTTTTTGGCGACTTGGTTAGTGTTGCTTCAAAGCTCACCCAGGCCAGGTTGTCATCAAAATCTATATGTGCATGGTCCTGGTTAACGTCTAAATCGCCCCAGTTTAACCAGTCGTTGCGGAATAGTTCAGTTGCCTTATCGATCCCGGTGCACCACTCACGGGTATCTGTGTGGATGGAGTAAGTACCGATAATTTCTACATTATCAAAAAGAATTGCTTCACACCACGAATTCAAATTGGAAGTATCCCTTTCAAGATATCCTTGTTCAAAAACGTCTAGTACTTTTTGAATATCTTTTAGGGTATGATCGCTTTGCGTATAGGCAGAACCTGCAAAACATACCAAAGTGATTACGCTGGTTATAAATAATTTTGTTTTCATAGATTATTTCTCCTTTATCATTGCTTGTTTTCTTAACTCTTTTGGCATTTTTTCAATGGCATACCTGAGGGCTGTACGGGGCATCGTGTTTTTATTTCGCATAACATATTCAAAAACTTCCTGTTGATAGTGTTTGCATGTTGTTTTGAGCATCCATCCATATCCCTTTTGTACCATATCCTCCGGATCATGTAAAAGAATATCAGCGATTTGGAAAACTTCCTGAATAAATTTTCCCTTTCGGACACCAGCGATGAGGGATACAGCCGAAGCTCTCCGCATCCAGCGGTTTGCTGAAAAGGCCCATGGCTTAACCTTGTTGACCTCCTGGGGAAATTTTTCCAGAAACATACCGGTCGTTTGGGTACATAAACTGTCGCACGACGCCCAGTTAGTTACATACCGGTTGATCCATCTTTCGAATGTTTTAAAGTCTTCAGGTTCATACCATTTGCGGATAAAATAGGACCAGTAGCAGGCAACAAACGACTCTTCCAGAATCCCTGATTGCCATAGTGGTTCGCATAAGTGAAAGATCTCTTCTTTGGGTAGCCCTTCAATTTTTTTAAAAAATATTTTGCTGATCTCTTTTACAACGGATGCTTTTATTCCATAACTTTCAATGGGTTCTTTAAAAAATCGTTTGCTGCTCTCTTTTACCTGGTCATCTGCATGATTTTTTAATTCATTTCTAAGTTCTTCAATACTGCTGTTCATGAGAACGAGTTTTTTAAAACGATTTATGAGTAAACTCAATGAGTTCAACAGGTGCGCCGTTGTGTTCAATCATTGCCACACGAACACCCTCTGAGGGTGCATTGGACTGATTAAGAATTCGAAAATCTGCACGCGCAAGTGCCTCCTCCAGATTATCCACTTCAAAGGCAATGTGAGGAATCGTTTTGATAAGTTCATCGAAGGGACTGTCTTCGTCAAAATGCATCCATTCTACACCAAAAGGACTGGTATCAAATCCGCCAACCGAGAATTTCAGATGGGGGATATATCGATCATTTTGAATTTTTTCTTTGGTTGGAATGCCTATATGGTGGTATCGCCAACCCCACTTTTCAATGGCAAGAGGCTGTTCATGATCTTTTCTTTTGTTCTCCATAAAATTTATAATTTTTTAATTTCAGTGAAAAATAATTGTAGTTTTTGTAGATCAAGTTTTCCGTGGGTTCTAACTCCACTACAAATATCCACGCCATAAGGCTTTACATAATCGATTGCTTTTCTTATATTTTCGGGGTTTAACCCTCCGGCAAGAAATACCGGCTTTTTTGATTGTTGTACAATTTCTTTACTGATATCCCAGTTGTGAGTGCGTCCGGTGCCACCAAGTTCTTTAATTTTTAAATTCGGATTTCCGCTATCGAGTAAAATGGCATCCACAAACCCGGAGATCATTACTGCCTTGTCAATTGCCTTTTGATCGATAACATGAATGACCTGGACTAATTTTACTCCAGGAATTTTTAATTTCAACTCCTGATAAGTTTCCGGATTAACATGATCAACCAATTGAATCGTATTGGTATTTGTTTTTTTGTGGTGGTTTATGATATTTTGGGCATCGGTTTCACTTGTTAGCAAAAAAGTGTCGATGTGAGGTGGAATATTTTTTGCAATTGAGTGTATCTTTTCATCAGAAATTATGCCAGGGCCACTGGGCATATTCCCGACAAGACCAATTGCCGAAGCTCCCGATTGAATTGCTATCTTTGCTTCTTCAAGGTTGGCAATGCAGCATATTTTAACTTTTGGTAACATGGTTGTTTTCTGCCGAATATAATTTTGGTTTAATATAGCTTTTTATTTTATTACTTAACGTTAAAAGTTGGCATAAAAATTATGCCATTCATGATAAGGTCTTTATTTATAGGGTTAAGCATAATTTAAGTCAGATGGTTTTTGTTCAGTTTTGAACATTAATTGTTCTATGTCGGACAGAAATACAGGTTTATTATATAATAACTAATGAAAAAAATGAAATAATGGATCTAAAGTCTGGTTTTAGGTGAAATATATTTTTTCTCCTGGTTCCAGGCTTTCTTTTTTACGGAATTTTTTATTTACTCATTGAGTATTTTCAGGCGAAAACAATGAGCTCTTGAAGACATCAAACGATATTCAATTTTTTTTTCGGTTTTATCCTTTTATTGAATTGAATTTCTCACTACTCGAAATCCAATAACCGCATAACTCATTACAGGATTAAAACCAAACCGGTTTGTTGTCCTGCATTGATCAACTGTTCGTGTCCATTGTCCTCCCCGTATAACACGCAAATCTCCGGATTTTGGACCGGTTGGATTATCATAGGTTGACGCTGAATAATAATTTTCATTATACCAGTCCCAGCACCATTCAAATACATTTCCTGACATATCAAAAATGCCTGTTTGGTTGGGTTTTTTTGTTCCTACCGGATGGGGACGGCAATTATTTTTTTGGAGTTTTTTTTCGGAAAATTCTCCTTTTAAATAATTGTCTCCGGAGTTTCTCCATATCCATGCATATTCTGTTACTTCAGAGATTTTGTTTGTTCCGCTCCATCCTTGATCATCTCTTCCACGACTTCTTGCTGCATATTCCCATTCTGCTTCTGTTGGGAGCCGGTAACCATTTGCTTCCTTGTTAAAGATTACTTTTTTTCCATTCAACTCATAACAGGGAGTTAACCCTTGTAACCTGCTTATTTTATTACAAAAAAGAATCGCATCATACCAGGAAACATTATCAACAGGCAGTTGGGCGCCACGAAAACAGGACGGATTATGTAACATTATCTTCTCATATTGTTGCTGGGTAACTTCGTGTTTACTTATATAAAAATCGTCAAGCAAGATTTCATGAACGGGTTGTTCATCTTTTTCTCCATTACTCCCAATATCTCCCATCCTGAATTTTCCACCTTTTATAATTACCATTTTATTTTCAAAACACTTATTTTGCCCTGGCAGCACTTTTTTCAGAAGCCTCAGGTAATTTCCGCCCATAATTTTACATACTTCTGGCTCTGTATATCCCCTTTTTAAAAGATGATAGGTAATTAACGGAAAGCCTGAAGCATCTTCCAGGCCGTCAGGGCTTCTTAAGCCAGCTCCGTTGAAATCGGAGCCAACTCCCACATGATCTATTCCCATCACCTTTACCGCATGATCAATATGATCGATCAACCGGACTATATCACACCGGCCCTCATTTTTTCCGGCCAGATCTCCTGAGTTAAAGGTAATCATCACGGTACCCCCTTTTTGGGCAATTTGCTTTAATATATGATCGGGAATATTCCGATCGACATTGTGTATGGCTCTTACAGGCGAATGAGAAGCTATCACGGGCATGGCAGAATACTGAATTACTAACTCCTGCATCTGGTCGTCCAGGTGGGAAATATCGATCAGCATACCCAGATCATTCATCCGGTGAATCGTTTTTTTTCCCAGTAAATTGATATTTCTCTCCCCATGGCTACCTTCATTGGTATAGCTCAATCGCTCATACTCATTATCCATTATAGTCATTGCACGAATACCGATTTTATGCAGACTGTCAATAGTAGATGACCTGCCCTCTAAAGCACCATAGAAATATTCCACCCCGGGAAGGATCAAAAAATTATCCTTTGAGATCTCATCATCATCTAAATCTTGTTTATCCGATATTATACTATAATTTACAGCATGTTTTTTAATTCTTTTATCAAGTGCTTGAATATCTAGTTTTACACGTTCCAATAGTGTTTGGTCTTTTAAAGGATAATAAGCAAAAAAAAGTCCTAGCCCATCAATCTTTCCTTTTTCGATCATCTTTAGTTCCAGTTGACTGGCATTTGGATGGTACTTCTTTTTATCTTCTTCATTAAAAACAAGCTGGTGTGCATGAGCATCTGCAATAAATGCATGGTGATGAACTTTTATGGCTTTTTTCCAAAGTGCAGAGTCAATTTTCTCCAATTCTCCTTGAGCTTTTATCTCCTTAGTAAGCCCTGTAAATAAAAGATAAAGTATTAGTAAATATATGCCTTTCATTGGTTGTATATTTTTAGATAGTTTTTTAATGCCTGTAAAAAATCTTACTTACTATTCGCCACCCGTCTTTGAACTTGTAAAGGCTTAAATAATCTGTAAATAGTTGCTCGCCGTTTTTAAATAACTTAATTTTTGTAATACATGCATCACCTGTTATATCTATAAATTCAAAGTCACAGGATATGGAGTCCTCCAATTCCCCGGGATGCTCTTCTTTATACTGACGAACTCTTTCTTTCCAGGTATAGATGTGGTTCTCCCAAACCGTGTATCCGTCTTTTCCAATTCCAATCAATTCAAAAGATGGATGAAAACCTTTTGCTATGGCTTCCAGAGAACCTTTATTTTGAATTCCGTTAACATATGCATCCAGAACTACCTGTTTAACCTGTTCTTCATCATTATTGCAGTATCCTTGTCCCAATACCATAAAAAATACAAAAAATAAACTTATTATTTTCATGATTTTAAAATTTTTAAATGTTCGTTATTTGTTTTCGATTATGTTGGCAAGAAAAAGAAAAAAAATCAATTAACCTTTCGAATTTATAAATCCGGAGATGAAATTTTGGATGTTTAAGTAGTTTATTAAGAATAGAATACTCCGTTTAAAGAAGTTGCATTATAACGGATTAAATTTTTCTGGTAGAATAATAGTTTTTTATTCTCTGAATATTGTTTCTTTATATTGAGTTGGTGTAGATTGGGTAAACTTTTTAAATGCAGCATAAAATGATGAGGGGGTATTAAAGCCTGAATCGTATGCAATGCCTTCAATTTTCTCATCTTTACATGCTGGATTTGCCAACAGTCTTTTTGCTTCATCAATTCTGTATTCATTGATAAAATCAGTAAAATTTTTTCCCATTTTTTGGTTGATAATCTGACTCAGCTGATAATACGGAATAGATAATAACTCGGCAAGCTTTTTTAGGGTAAGTTTGGGATCTGTATATAATTTTTCATCACTGATCTTTTCAAAAAGTAACGTTTTGTACTTTTCTGCCTCCTCTTCAGTTAATCCTGAGCTGGTATATTTTTTTAAAATTTTTCGTTGTTTGTAATATTGCTGATAGCGGTTCCAGTAAAAAAGCATTAAGTAGAAAATGAATGAATAGGCTACAGCTCCAAAAATATAGGGAACAAAACGAAAAACTAAATTAAAAATATAGATTGTAGCATTTATATATATGATGTATAATAGGTTGCGATACCAGGAATAGTTGTGAACACGAAGTTTGATGTGTGAAGCTTTTAGTTGATTCGAAAAAGTTTTCAGTTCCCGGTGGGATAATAAAGTATATATTAAGAGAAAAACAAATGAAATTAAATTTATATAATTAAAGGAATGAATCAATAGGGTAGTTAATGGAAGTAAATGGATAACATGCTTTGGGTTCAGCGAAAAATCATCAGAAAAGCTGGCTTTGAAATAAAAGTAAAGGAATGGAATTGCCAATAAAAAAGCAGTATGGCCAATATAAAAAATGATCGTTTCGGGTCCTGTAAAGAAAAAATGAATGGAGCGCAAAAACCGGATGGATACCAGGATTAAAAATACTCCGAGATAAACATTGGCTTTTCTTTTTCCTATTTTAGCAAACAATAAATATATCCCAAAAACAAATCCATTAATTGTACCAAGCCCTGCCAGTAAGTATAATATAGAAATTGAATCCATATTTCTTAATAAACCTTAACGATTAATTATACAAATCTAAAAAATAATATCTATTATCTTTTATATAATTCTAAAAGGGGAGAATACGAAAAGAATGAATTATTTTATTTGTCAGCAGAATCATGGTTAATTTAATGAGTTTAATGGCAATTTTCTGTATGTCTTTATTTTAACACTAAACTCTTAAGGTACGAACTGTTTTGATTGCATATCCGGAAAGCAATTCCTGGTTAAGAAATTTAATGGTACTCAAAGGATGACCAGGAAGTAAATCATCTTTATCCGATAAGCTGATCGTTTAACCTCTCGGTTTAGTTGATAAAACGTTATGATCATCCCGGGAGCAGGGCTGAAATGCCGGGATAATGATGACCAGTGTACAGAAAAAAGCCGGGTTGTGATTGCATTTAAGTAGAAAAGAAAAAATAGCAGTAGAAATAAAAGTAGAGGTAAGATTATCAGCAGATCGTTTATTAAATCAATCCCTTCCAGCTGGAGAAAAGTCTCAGGACTTCCCTGATCCTTAGGAATAAACAATAGTTCAGGGATTCTCAGGACAAATAATGAAAACCAGAAAGTAAGTATAATTTTTTCACTGGCATACGGCGTTTTCATTAAATTTAAACAATAAGGTATTCATTTTCCGGCGATGGTACGTTTAACTCGTTGTAGAATTCAATCCGGTCGATGATTTCGCCCAAGACGAAAGCGATAAATATATAAAAGAATGAATCGTTGCCGTTAAGCAAAATGATTGCGGTTGAAGCTGCCCCAATTCTAAAAAGATTAATAATATGAAGGATCCGGTGGTATTTAATTTTTCGGTAGATATACAGAAGTAACCTGAAGAAGAGGATCATGTAAAAAGTTTCCGGTAGGTTTGCCCATAAGGAAAAAAGAGTAATACTTATAAAAAGGGTTTGTGCCGAATGAATTTTTGCCGGCCACTTCCAGGTGGCAAGATGGTATAGCTTATCGATGGAAAACAACAGTAGTAACCCACAGGCTGAAACAAGGATTCCCGGGATAGCGAATACATAAAAATCAATACCCAAAGCTGCAATAAAAAGACTAAAAAAGAGGATTTCGCGGCTTAACCACGAATTTTTTAGGTTCGTAAAGGAACGCCAGGCCCGCAATTTTTTTCCGAGATGGAATATACTTAAGAGGCCAGCAATAATTCCTGATCCAAAGAAAATATGTTTTTCATGGGATGTAAAAGTTTGAGTAGCTCCTGAACTGTAAATACCCATTAATCCTGCGGCTATCAGTGTAAAAATGACTAGTGGCCATTCGGTGATCGCTGAGATTTTTGTTGGTTTCTTGGTCGTTGGTATATTTTCTTCTTTATGATCAAAAAGCTGTAGGTCCATTTCCGGGCCTGTTTTTTTTCGCAGAGGGATTGTTCTTAGATTTGCACCAACATCAACAGGCCCGGGATTGGAATCAACAGATTCCTCTCTTGTAAATTCAGTTTTCATAAAATCGAGAGCACCGGTGGGGCACAGGTTGGCACAGGCAGGTTTTTCTCCTTTTTCAATGCGGTGGTTACAAAAAGTACATTTTTCTATAATCCCTTTTAAGGGATAAAATTTCGGGGCATCATAGGGACAGGCCCAGGTACAGTACTGGCAACCCATACATTTTTCCGGGTGATGAATAACGCCCCCTGTGCGTTCGTCCCGGGAATAGGCACTGGCCGGACAGTTTTTTAAACAGGGGGCTTCGTCGCAATGGTTGCAGGCCAGCGATAAGTAGAACAACGGAAGTTGAGGAAGGTGTGTCTTTTCCCTGGGATGGATGTTTCTCCAGGTTTCGGGATGCTGAAAACCGTTTTCGTTCATGCAAGCCACCACACAGGCATGACATCCTACACATTGATTGTAATCAAATATGAAAATGTTCTTTTCCATCACCGGTTAATTTTTTCAAAATCCACCCTGTTGTCGTGAAAGGCTGTTCCATGCCCCATATCTGTTTCCCGTCCCTTGGACAAAATGTTGGGGCAGGCACCTTCCTGGTGCCAATAACCGTTTATAATAACAATATTTCCCGGCCGCAGGCTGGCATCTGTTGTGGCTTTAATGGTTAATTCTCCACGTTCGTTAAATACGCGAATCCAATCATAGTCCTTTACTCCTTTACCCTGTGCATCACCCAGGTTTAGCATGGCATAAGGTTCAGGATCCACTGCCTTAATGCTTTTCAGATTTCCAAACTGTGAATGAATCCGGTTTTTGGTGTTGGGCGACATCAGGGTATAAGGATATTCTGTTTGATGATGTCCCTCAATGGTTTTTTCATAGGTGGGCAAAGGATTTACACCCCACTTTTGATGTGCGGTTTCTGAAAAGAGTTCAATTTTTCCCGATGATGTTTTGAACTGGTAATCGAAAAAAGCAATTTCCTGTAATCCGGGCGCTAAAACAGGACCCTCTTTTAACTTTTCCAGGGTCAGCCCAGGAAAAGGTTCCAAATGTCTGTTTAACCATGCTTCAACCGATTGGTCGGTGGGGAGAGGGATATTCTCTTTAATCAGCTCTTCACTAAACCCCATCTTTTTGGCCAGCAAATAATAGATTTCTGTTTCGGGTTTGACCTCACCCATCGGTTCAATGACTTTTTGCCTGAGTTGTACGTATGGATTCCAGTAGGATGTGATAATATCGGTTTGTTCAAACATGGTTTTGGCAGGTAATACTATATCCGCTTCAAGGGCTGTATCGGTCATAAACTGTTCAACGACAACCGTGAATTCAAGTTGCCGGAAAGCTTCTTTCACTATGTTGCTGTCGGGATTTTGTGAAACAGGGTTGCCCCGTTCTACCCATGCTGCTTTTAGTTGTGGATTGTACATGCGGAACATGTCCTCACCTAATCGGGCAGTTGCAATTTTTCTTCGAAATATTCCCTCTGGATTTTCAGGAGGATAATAACTTTCAGGTTCTTTTACTTCACTAAAAATATCCCCCTGCAAATCAGCATAATGCCAGCAGGCACCTGGCTTTCCGATATTGCCGGTGAGAATTGATAATGCCAGCAGGCACCGTGTGGTTTGCCCCCCGTTGGTATAACGCTGCATTCCGTATCCCGGAACTAAAGTCATTGGTTTTGTGGTTCCCATGCTTTGAGCTAATTTTTTAATAAACGGAATCGATACACCACATTCACGGCTTGCCTCTTCAATATTAATTTTTAATACTGATTTTCTAAATGCTTCAAACCCTAAAACATATTGCTCGATAAAATTATGGTCAATCCAATGATTTTCAATGAGTATTTTTGCAATGGCTAATGCCAGAATACCATCCGTTCCGGGTATGGGTTGTATCAGCAGATCAGCCCTCTCGCTGGATATGGTTCGTCGCGGGTCCACAACAATCAGCCGGGCCCCTTTTTGCTGCGCTTTCTCCAGGGGGATCATCTGCTGAATATTTGATTCGGCAGGGTTTTTTCCCCATACCACAATAAGCTTTGCATTTTCCAGGTCCCAGGGTACATTGTGTTTGTTCTCACCCAGGGTAAGCCGGGTTGCTTCAAGACCTGCCGGCCAGCACAGGTTGCCATATACCGTGGTTGCCCCACCAAACATTTTCCAGAAATTGGTACTCACCCCGTTTAATAAGCCCGACATGCCACTGGCAGCATAAAAAAGAACAGCATGAGCACCAAATTTTGTTTTGTAAAAAGTGAATCTTTCTGCTATTTCATCGATTGCTTCGTCCCAGGTAATGGGCAAAAAATTGCCTTCATATTTTTTTAACGGTTGTAAAATTCTTTCCGTCGAATTTACCCGCTCCACATAGCTTAACCCCTTAAGGCAAATGCCTTTGGGGGTTGCTTTGTTTAGTGGCTGCGGGTCAATGTTTACCACCTTACCCCGTTCAGTCCATACTTTAAAGGAGCAGGTGCTGTAACAATTTCTAGGACAGGCTGTATGGTGAACTTCCATGGGTTATTGCTTGGTATTTTGACGTTCCAGGGCATCATCAACAGCCAAAGAAAAAATATCTGTCATTGCCAGGCCCATTGCTTCAACCTGTTGAGGAACAATGCTTGCTGCACTCATCCCGGGAACTGTATTTACTTCCATAAAGTAGAGTTTATTTTTGGAATAAATATAATCGATCCGGACTATTCCACTGAGTTGAAAAATATCATAAATCCGCGAGGATAAATTCTGTACCTCCAGGGTTAATTCCTCTGATATGCGGGCAGGAGTTATTTCATCGGCCATGCCGTTGTATTTGGCATCGTAATCGAAGAATTCATTTTTACTGACAATTTCAGTGGGAGGGAAGAGGAGGGTTTTTTTGCTTGTTTTTATTAACCCACAGGTTAATTCTGTTCCTTCTAAAAATTCTTCAATTATTACCTCGGTATCTTCTTTAAAGGCTTCATTGATCGCGTCAAAGATTTTTTCTTTTTCCTTTACCTTGGTAATACCAAAGCTGGATCCTCCGCGATTGGGTTTTACAAAACAAGGCAGACCGGTAATTTCAAGAATCCGGCTGGCATCCACCGGGTCGCCTTTTTTTAGAGATACCCATTTGGCCTGGGGGATATGAAAAGATTGAATATATTTCTTACTGAAAATTTTATTAAACGTAAGTGCCGAAGCCAACGTGTTTGATGTGGTATAGGGAATTCTGAGCGTATCAAAATAACCCTGCATTTTTCCATCCTCGCCAGGTGTTCCATGTATGGTTATCAGTGCACAGTCGAACCGGGTTTTTTGGTTGTTTAAAGTGAAACTAAAGTCATCCTTGTTTACAATCAGGTCGCAAACCAGTTCACTTTTAACAATCCATTCCGTGCCTTGTGCAACAACGGTATAAACATTGTACTTTTCCTTATCGAGCCATTGGGCAATCTGGCTGGCACTATTCATGGAAACAATGTATTCGGACGAATCGCCGCCACATACGATGGCAATATTTTTCTTCATAGGTTTTGGGTTGGGTATTTTTATCAAAAATAAGATTTATCGGGCAAAGAATTAAACAGGAAACGAAAATGTTTGTGAAAAAATTTAGGGCTGCCAGGAGGTAACAGATTTTAACACCTCCCTTCCCATTCGCAATAAAATTCCTGTAGATACTGCTCCATAAATTGATGCCTGTGATCTGCCATCGTTTTTCCTGTTTTTGTATTCATCCGGTCTTTAAGGAGTAAGAGCTTTTCGTAAAAGTGGTTAAGGGTAGGTGCAGTACTTTGCTGATATTCTTTTTTACTCATGTTTAAATTGGGTTTGATATCCGGATGGTAGATGGCTCTTCCTTTATGCCCCCCGTAATTAAACGCCCTGGCAATTCCCAGGGCACCCATAGCATCCAACCGGTCGGCATCCTGAATAACATTCAGCTCGGGTGATCTGAAATGCTGTTCATGATTTCCCCCCTTAAAGGAAATACTTGAAATAATATGTTCGATATGAATAATGATTTCTTCATCAACATTCAATGAGTGTAGGAATTCTCTTGCTTTCCGTGGACCAATTTCTTCATCTCCATCATGAAATTTATGGTCGGCGATGTCATGAAGTAATGCTCCCAGTTCAACGATAAACAGGTTTACTTTTTCGGTCTGTGCTATATGTTTTGATAGATTCCACACACGATAGATATGCCACCAGTCATGCCCTCCTTCGGCATTTGAAAGGGTATCTTTTATAAATTCAATGGTTTTCTGAATAATCTGTTTTGGATGCATCAATTAATCGGGTTTGGTAAATATTTGAAATGAGCGAATGGAAAAGCAAGGATAATTATTTTTTATTATCTTTCATCCATTCCTGATATCTCCGTTCATTCTCGTACCAATGGGCAATGCTTAAAAAGGCAACAACAATAAACGCTCCCAATGCAACACTAAAACCGGACGAAATCATGTTTTCTGTCTTTCCTGTAAGAAGCCTGAAGAACAGACTACCTAAAAACATAAAGGAGGCAAAAATAAATCCCGATGCTAAGCAATAAATAAATTTACTTTTGGTTCTCCAGAATTCCCATCGATGAATATTTTTTTTATTCAGAATGATCATTATTGAACCTGGCTTTTTAATTGTCTTTTTTTGAAGATTAGCTATTCAAAGATAATCTTTTTATTAAAAAAAAAGGAACCCAAAAGGGTTCCCAGGTATTTGAGGTACATTATTTATATTCAAGAAAAATTATTTAAACCACCCAAACTTTAAACTGATAAAGCCTCCGGGAGCTGAAAAATCTTTGTTGTCATAGTCAGCAAACTGATCGACATCCATCGCAAACCGATAATTTGCACCTACTCCAATCCGGAAAAATTTGGTGATGTTAAATTCTGCTTCGATGCCTGGGGTAAGAAGAAAAACATTTTTATCCTCAGTCCATTCATCCCAAAACTCATTATAGATTTCGATGTTTCCGCGACCTGCCTGGAGCGAAGCCGAGAAATGGATGGCTTTTTGGGGCATAAAAATATAGCCCAGGAGTAACCCGCGATCTTCGAAGTCAATTGAGTTTTCAGGATAAGCATCGTTATTGGAAAAGATATTATTCTCCAGGTTGAGGTTGTAAAAACCAAAGATAAAGTTGTCTTTGAGGATTGCTGCCGCATTAAACCCATTCAGGTAGGCTGTTTCTCCGTCAATTTGCGTAACATGGGTTAAGGGCCCCAGGTACCCCCGTATTTTTTCCGGTTTTTGAAATAGCGTTTCAAGATCCTCCCCGTTCTGTGCCAGGATAACCCCTGAGAATAGGATTGTTAGGAGTGAACTAAATATTTTTTTCATCTTTATTAACGATTTTTGTTGATTATTATAATCACTCACAAATAGTCTGCCAAAGTAATAATTATTACTTAGGATAAATTTTATTCAATCATCACCTCATCGATAAAAATAAATGCCGGTGATCCGGCCCCCGGATGCCATGGAGGAAGTTCTCCATAATTTGTGGCAATAATCTTTAGGTACCGGGTATCGGTCTCCACGTTTACTCCCAGGTCTTGAATGATAATATCCATATTTTTATCGGCAATGCTATGTTCAACGGTTGCTATACGTTTAAAATGCTTAGCGTCCTCAGAAATCCAAAACTCTACTTTTTTTGGCATGAGTATCCATGAGCGGGTATCCTGCAGGAATCCCGCAGCAATCCGTTGCACGGATTTTATTTGTCCTAAATCAATAATTGCTTCAAAGTCTGTATCCTGATAACCCTGCCAGCCTCCCAGCCTCCAGTTTACAGGTCCGCGGATACCATCAATTAATCCTTCGGGTCCCCCGGCATGGTAAGATGAGTTATAATTTGTCAGAATCTCAATGTTTTTATCAAAATCCAGTTTGATAAAATTTGCTTTTACCGGGAAGCTGTATCCTCCTGAACTGTCCCAAGCCACAGCATTTACCTCCTGTGTTTTATCGATAAAAAATGGTTTTGAGTATGAAATTGACTTTTTACCCGGCTGACTGCCATCCAGGGTATAGTATATCTCACAATTCTTATGGATTGTCTGGATACTTACTTTTACCGGTTTTTTAAACCGCTGTGTGGACGAGGTGATTACCGGAACAGGAACAATTGGTTCGTCGGTAATCCGGGCAACGGGTACATAAGGATCTTCGCTGGCCCAGTTTTTATTAGGCGCTGATCCCATGGTAAAATGTAAGTGCCCTCCGGTTATTATGGAGTCATGCTTAAGATAACTATAAGGATAAGGTCTTCCATTCAGTTCAGCGGATTGAATATAGAAATTCCGGGAGGAAACATTTTCTGCAGTAATCTTAAAATGATTACCATTTTCGAGATGGATGGTGGTTTCAGGAAACCAGGGAGTACCAAAAACATAGGTATTGCTGCCGGGAGTAACCGGATAAAAACCCATGGCACTCATCACCAGCCAGGCACTCATCTGGCCGCAATCTTCGTTTCCGCTCAGCCCGTCAGGCTGATGGGAGTAAAGATTATCCATAATTTGCCTGACCCGTTGCTGTGTTTTCCAGGGCTTGTTAACATAGTTATAGAGGTAAGCCATGTGGTGGCTAGGCTCGTTACCATGGGCATATTGACCGATCATCCCGGTAATGTCTTTCTGGTCGCGGCCTGAGATGGGGTTTGTCGTTTCGAAAAGTTCATCTATCTTTTGGGCAAAGTTTTCTTTGCCCCCGTGGAGATTGATTAGCCCTGAAATATCCTGTGGAACATAAAAACTGTATTGCCAGGAATTGGCTTCGGTAAAGTGCCAGTCTACCCGGGTAGGATCAAAAGAGGTGTTCCACCTTCCGTTTATTTTGGGTCGCATAAATCCTGTAGAAGGGTCAAAAATGTTTTGGTAGAACTGCGCCCGCTGAATGTATGTTCGGTAGATGCTGTCCTTCCCCATATCTTTTGCCATTTGGGCAATACACCAGTCATCATAGGCATATTCGAGGGTTTTGGAAACAGATTCATGTTCCATGTCGCCCGGAATATGACCATGCCGTCGGTAAGCCTCCAGTCCGAAATGGTCCTGCATGGCACTGTTCTGCATTGCTTTCAGTGCCTTTTCTCCGTCATAATTACGAATCCCTTTTAACCAGGCATCGGCAATTACGGAAACAGAATGGTAGCCAATCATACAAAAGGTTTCATTGGCTGCCAGCTCCCAGACAGGCAACAACCCTCCCTGCTCATATATGTTGAGAAATACTTTGATAAAATCCCCGGTTCGTTCGGTTTCCAGCAGTGTCATCAGGGGATGCCAGGTACGGTAAGTATCCCACAATGAAAATACAGTATAGTGGGTATGTCCTGATGTCTGGTGAATCTTTTTATCGATTCCCCGGTATTTGCCATCCACATCCATGGCTGTGTTGGGCTGGAGATAAGTATGATAAAGTGCCGTGTAAAAGGTTTTTAATCTGTTCTCATCGTCGGAGATGATCGTTATTCTACTTAGCTGTTTATTCCATGTTTTCCAGGCTTCTTCCCGGATAGTGTTAAAATTCCAGTCAGGATTTTCTTCCTGTATATTTCTATAGGCTCCCTCGGCACTAACAAAAGAAATACCCACCTTTACCTCGATGGGTTCATTGGCTTTCGTCTCAAAACCCACAAAAGCTTTAATATTTGTCCCCCTGGCTTTTTGGAGCTTCTCCTGTAATTCATTATCACTAAAAATTCCCTGGCGGAGGAACGGTTTTGAAAAGATCATATGAAAATAGACCTGCATATCTTTTGCCCAGTTAGATGATCTGCGCATGCCCCTAATCTCCCGGTCATTGATAATTTCAATCCACGACTCAGTTACTTGATCCCGGTGTTTCAGATCAATGATGATATTGGCCTCCCTCGTTTCCGGGAAAGTATAACGGTGATATCCTGTGCGTACAGTGGTTGTTAGTTCAGCTTTTATTTTAAAATCGTCAAGGAGTACCCTGTAGTAACCCGCTTCAGCATGTTCGTTCATTTTTTTAAAGGTTGAAGCATACAGGTGATTGGAGAAAACAGGCTCTCCCATCAAAGGCATCAGCAGGATGTCTCCATAATCTGAAACTCCTGTTCCATTAAGGGCTGTATGGGTAAACCCGTAGAGGATTGAATCGGTGTAGTGGTATCCCGAACAACCATCCCATCCCGAAAGGCGGGTAGCCGGGCTTAGCTGAACCATTCCAAAAGGCAGCGTTGCCCCGGGATAGGTGTGCCCGTGACCATCGGTGCCTGTAAATGGATTAACATATTGGGAAGGGGCTGTAACCTGTGCAAGAGATGTGATTATTCCAATCAGGAAAATCAGAAATTGGGTGAAGAATAATTTTATCATGATACAGTTCTATTAAATATTCAATAATTGGATGTTTATCAAGAAATTCTGAAATTTTTTTCAGTCTTTTTACGGGACATGAACATGGACCGGGAGATTGGTTCCTGTTTCCGGAAAGGAAAGGAGTGTTTGCAAACTAAGCACCCGATGAACAGTATAGATTTGTGCATACTGAATTATTTTTCGTGTTAAAAAAGAACTACAAGATTTTTATTGCAATGCATCTAAAGCAAAGGCATAGGCTCCAATAGCTACCGATTGGCTGGTTCCATGCTTTGAACGTCCTATTCCGATTTTTTTAAGGGCATTGTATGTTACTTTACGATTGGTTAACGGAACATTAACTTTCTGCTCCCTGTTCTGAAAGAATAATTCCCGTTCCTTGTTGTCTTCCAGGTTATAGACTGTTTCCTCGAGCCTGTTTGTCGTGGAACCATTAGTTGAAGATAATTTGCCTTTGAGTTGAGCCATCATTGCCGGAGCAAAAAGATCATATGCATTGGATAATCCGCCTCCAATAACAACATTGCAGTCCAGTAGGGTTATGGCGTTACCCAGCACATCCCCAAGGAACTTACCCAATAATTCAAAACTTTTTTTTGCTGCCTCCTGGTTCCCTTCTTTTGTTCCTAAAGCAATAGCATAAATATCCTTTGGGCTTTGATTGATTCTAGTATTATCTTCATTTAACTTTTCGTAGTTTCGTTGAATGGCTCGTATGCTAATATTTTCTTCAGCAAACCGATTGGGGTCCAGCGCACTGTGAGAGAGCCATATTTCAGCCCCTGCAGCATTGTCACCAAGGTAAAGTTTTTGATTATGAACAATCCCTGCTCCAAAACCGGTTCCTAAGGTTATCCCCAATAAATTGTTATATTTCCGTTGAATATTTTGCTTCTCGAAAGTTTTATTAATTTCCGGAAGCATTCCTGCAATCGCCTCTCCATAAGCAAACAGGTCTCCGTCGTTGTTGATAAATACAGGGATTTTGAAGATGTCTTCCAGCATTGGTCCCAGGGCAACCCCTCCGCGAAATGCTGGCAGGTTGCCCAAATCTCCAATTATCCCATGGGGGTAGTCGGCCGGACCGGGAAATGCAAAACTAATTGCTGCTGGACTGGAAGGTAATTGTTCTGCGATTTGTTTAAAACCATTAACAATTCCATTCAGGGAAGCGTTCAGGTTATTGGCATTACTGGGTTTAACCAATGGCCTGGTTATGGAGCGGTTAGCCTGTAAAGCCGAGAAAACAAAATTTGTTCCCCCGGCATCGAGCGTTAGGACAATCCGGTTATCGTTGTTGTACATCATTGTGAAGGATTTGTTTTTTTGTATTATTAAAAGCCAGGAAAATCACGTATAATAGGCCAACAAAAGGGACTACAAAACCTGTTAGAACAGAAAAACGGTCGGCTACCAGCCCCATGACCGGAGGAATAAAAGCACCTCCAGCTATTGCTGTTACCATAAGTCCGGAAATTTCATTGGATCTTTCAGGCAGGGTGTCAATGGTAATGGAAAAAATGAGCGGGAAAATATTGGCAAATCCAACTCCAGTGATAAAAATTCCAGTTATAGTAATCCATTGAACCTGCGAAAAGATGAGGAATAACCCCGTGAGAGAAATCAGGGAGGTTATTTTAAAGAAGACCGATGGTTTAATCCAGTTTAAAATTACTCCTCCTGTAAAACGACCCAGGATGATCGCCATAAAAAAGAATGCATTACCCAGCAATCCCCAGGTTTTTAGGTCAATATTAAACTGATCATTAAGTAATAGGGGAACCCCGGAACTTAAACAGATTTCACTGCCAACATAAATAAATATCCCTGCTACCATAGCCAAAACGTAACGGTTCTTGAGAAGCGAAAAGCAGCTTGTTAAATTGGCTGGTGCTCTATCCAATTTTTCCTCGTCGATATGTATAAATCCTAAGATGATTATGGTTATAAGTAAAAAGGCGACATAAACCGGAAATAGTACTCTCCAGTCGGCACCAAACCATTTAGCGGCAGCAAATGGAATTAATGAACCTGAAAGGGAGCCGAGTGCTTTAATAAATTGCCCAAAACTTAAATTACGGGAATATTTGCCCGGTTTTGAGACATCCCGCATGATTGGATTTCCTGCTACTTGCAAAATAGCAGCTCCGGCCCCTAGCATCAGGATAGTAACCAGAAAAAGACCATAGTTGTTTAACCCAAAAAAGGGAAGCGTGAGTCCAACAAGAGCAATGGCAAGTCCCAGCATTAATACAAATTTTTTTCCTTTACGGTCCTGGTAAATGCCCATTGGAATGGAAAGCACCCCGAACATGATAAATCCCATAAATGCAATGAGTTGTGCCTCAAAATTACTAAGAGCAAATTGCTCTTTGGCAAGTCCTACAAATGGCCCTACGGCATCTCCAAAACCCATGCAAAGAAAGGCAAGAAGTATGGCAAATGTTTTTCGGTTCATAAGATCTGATATTTAGTGATTGGTATGTGTGTTTTTTTGTGTAGACTGCCTGATCCTGAGATTTACAGGTAGAACTACCTGGTTGATATTTTTTTTGTCAGTGCTTTTTTCTATTTGATTGATTAATAGCCTGAAAGCTGTTTGGCATATTTTCTCAATAGGTTGGCTAATAGCACTTATTCCTGGATTCATAAAACTAAAAAAAGAAACATCGTCAAAAGAGATTAATCCTACCTGCCTGGGAATTTCAAGGTGTAAAAGGTTTAACGTATGAAGCACGGCAGTAGCCAGGTTGTTATTGAGGGTGAAAATACTATCGGGAAAGCTGTTCTGCCGATAAAGATTTTTTAGTAATGTTTCCACTTCTGAAAAACTGTTGTTATAGGAGATTTCATAAATCCTAGGTTGGAGATTTTTTTCGGCCAGGGCCTTGGTATACCCATCGACTCTTGATTTAATGGTTGATATATGCGATGGGGTGATGGCTAATGCCATGGGCCGGTGAAATCCCTGGAATACCAGATGCTTTGTGGCAAGATAAGCCCCCTGAGCATTGTCAACGGACACCGAAGGTAAGTCGGATCCCTTTACTGTACGGTCAATGAGTACGATTGGTAACCCTTTATGATAGTGCTTTTCTAAAATACTTTGTTGGACCTGGCTCGATGAAATGATAATTCCGTCAACCTGTTTTTCAATAAAATTCTGCAAAATCTTTTTTTCTTTTTCTATATCTTCATCGGTTGAGCATGTAATGAGGGTATAATCATTAATGTATGCATGGTCTTCTAGTAAACGGGCTGCTTGAGCATAAAAGGGATTCGCAATATCGGATACAATTAGCCCTATGGTAAAGCTTTTACCTAACCGTAAACTTCGCGCAATATGATTTGCCTGGTAACCTAATTCATTGGCTTTTGCCATAACCCGTTGCCGCGTCTCCGTGGCAATGCCATAATTCTCGGCTTTGCCGTTGATGACCAAAGATACTAAGGTCTTGGAAACTCCAAGGCTTTGGGCAATATCATCAATGGAAAGACGGTGTTTTTTCATATAATGAAAACCTTGATTCACAAATATATGAAAATTACTAAAACGATTTAGCTGTCGTGAAAAAAATTATGTTTGACTGCAGGGCTTGTGATTTATTACGATAAGGTTAGAATTTAATGGTTGATTAGCAGAATCGTGTTACGATATTTCCTGTTGTGAATTTGTTGTTGGTATTCGTTAAAAAAAACGCTGCCTTGGGCGAGCAGCGTTTTTATGCAGCGTTTGTTGTTGTGTTGTGTTTTAATTAGAAGAAGCTTTAATATGTGCCCAATTTTCTCCCCTCTTTATTCTGGTAACCTGCATCTCGCTTATTGAAAATAGTTTGGCAATTACATTTTGTTTAATCCCTTTATCGAGCATGCTCTTTAATACTTTAACATCTTCAGCTTTAAGCTTTGAGTTTCTGATCAGTCCTTTGTTCTTTATTTTATTGATCTCCTGTAACCTGGGCATAATTCTTTTGTATGCCTCATCCTTAGTGACCCATTTAAGATTTTTATAATAATTGTTCCGTTTATTCCAATCTAAATGAATCGCGATGGTTTGATCATCATGATCTTTAACAACAAAAAACATGGCTACCAGTTTATGTACCAGAAAGGTTTTTTTCTTTCCGTTGGTTTTAAAGGTAACCGTATGAAAACCTTTGGTTAAACCTGGTTTAAGAAATCTTCCCTCATTTTTGTTGTAACAATAACTTTTTACCCGACCATAATTGCTTATTTCGTATTTTTTGTCAGCAAAGTGGATCTCTTTCCAAATTTCATCTTCTATTTTTCTTAAATTTCGTTCGCCCATCGGTATAGGTTTATAGTTCGCTTTTCTGTTTTAACAGTTGTTTAGTAAGGGATACGCAAAGTTTCTTAATAGGTTTAAACGTTATGACGAATGTTGATTTTTGAATGATTAATGAACGCTTAATTCTTATGAAATTTTTTTTACTGTAAATTATTACCTGGGGATGTTTTGCATATCGTTCAGGAATAAATTTCTGGAAAATGAGATCACGGTATTTATTGAACTAAGAATACACTTGTTTTGCGCCCAGGGGATTAGTTTACTTAGAAGTTAACCTGAGCCTGTCAACAAATTTTGCCTGTGCAAATACAGAAAAAATCAGAAATCTTTTCTTTAAATCTCACGCAAAAGATTTAAATTCTATTGAATAACCGTTCGGTTGAGCATGTCATACTGCTCTCCGGGTTTTAAAAAATAAAATTCATGTTGATCCGGGGAAAGTTTAAAGATTGTGTCTTTTTCTGCCGACCATCTGGTGTTATCGTATACCACAATATAGTGTTGTCCGATGACTTTAAAAGTGTTCTGGTTGACAATTATAGCTGTATTTTCATCCAGTCCTATCCCCAGTAGATCCGGTTTGGCTTCCAATACTTCAAACATATCAAAATGTCTGTTGCGGGCCAGAAGATGTTGATCAATGGCAATATTTTTTATCAGTGCTAACCCTGTTTCATGATCTCCCATCATGATCGTATTGGTTTGGGTGTCACCCCGCACCAGGTATGATCCTTGTATGGTTGCCCCGGCCGATGTTCCAGCCACAACCCCTTTTCGATGTAAAACGCCAAATATCTCCAGATGTGTTCGGGTATTTAGGTACGAATCTGCAAGCCGCCATTGCCTTCCACCCTGGATCCAAATTCCCGTTGCACTTGTTAAGGGATCTGAAAATTCAGAGCTATTGGCAACTTCAGGCGACCGGGTATGTAAAATAGTTATTTTTTTAAATTGATATTTTGCAAACCTTGCTCGCAGGTGGTGAAATCCGGAATCTTTTGCAAGACTTTCATCATCGCGTGCAGTGGGAATAATTACAATCTCGGCCTGGTCGCCTCCTGCCAGCTCTTTAAAAATTGGAATAAACAAACTATCACTTGCATTGCCCCCGATAATTAAAAGGGTTCCCGATTCAGGGCCGGTGGTTTGAGAAAAGGAATTATCTGCAATGGATAATTGAATGATGAAAACAAGAATTATAAATTTTAATGTTTGCATTGGTCTTTTTATTGGTAACACTTTTGGTTTGTGCGAATTAAAAGGCTGGGATCATATCTTTGTTCATTTAATCGTTTAAGGATATCCTGGTAGGTTTCATCCTTCATCTGGGGAGTGCGGGAAAGAATCCATAAATATTTTCTGTTGGGATGCCCTACAACGGCCCAGCTGTAATCGTCAGCTAACTGAATAATCCAGTATTTTCCCTTAAAGGGCCAGAAAAATTGTACCTTTAATTTGGCTCCATTTCCTTTTTTATCAATAAAAGCTTTTCCTTCAATTTTGTTCACTTGTCCGCAGGGAGTCTCTTTTCGGCAGGAGTTCACTACGTTCACGTACCCTTTATCAGTTAAAGTGTATTCCGCTGTTGTGCAAACACATCCTTTCTGGAATTTCTGGGGTATCGTGGCAATTTCATACCATTTCCCCATGTATTTTTTTAAGTCAACCCGGGGAACGGTTTCTAAAGGCACCAGGTTCTTATTACACGCGAATGAAAAAAAGGTAAGGGCCATAATTAGCAGAGCATTTATTTTCATTTTTTTCCATTTATCAACCCTCCCTTGAAGGATGAAATTTTTATTCCATTTCCCTGCCGGAAGTGTATGTACGCCATTTTTCAATGACCTGGGTCATATCTTCGGGTAATTCCGAGGTGAACTGCATAAATTCTTTGGTTTGTGGGTGGGTAAATCCCAGCGTTTTAGCATGCAGAGCCTGGCGTGGTAATATTTTAAAACAATTCTGAATAAATTGTTTGTATTTGGTAAATGTGGTTCCTTTTAAAATTTTATCCCCCCCATATTCAAAATCATTAAACAATGGATGCCCTATATACTGGAAATGTACCCGGATCTGATGGGTTCGTCCAGTTTCGAGCTTGCATTCTACCAGGGAAACATAGCCTAACTCCTCAATTACTTTGTAATGAGTTATTGCCGGTTTACCCTGATCTCCCTCAGGGAATACCTGCATGACTTTCCGGTTTCGGATATTCCGGCCAATATTCCCTTCAATGGTTCCTTCCTTTTCTTTAAACGAACCCCAAACCAAAGCGATATACCTTCTCTCCGTGGTTTTATCATAAAATTGTTTTGCCAGTTTATTCATGGAATGTTCCGATTTGGCAATAACCAGTAATCCAGATGTGTTTTTGTCAATTCGGTGTACCAGCCCTGGTCTTAGGTCGCCCGATTCGAACAGGGGTAAATCTTTTAAATGGTACATTAATGCATTAACCAATGTTCCCGAATAATGGCCGTACGATGGATGAACAACCATTCCTGGTTCCTTGTTAACGATAATGAGCTGATCGTCTTCGTAAACAATGTTCAGAGGAATATTTTCAGGGATTAGTTCAATTTCACGGGGCGGGTAAGCCATAACAATGGAAATCACATCGCCGGGCTTTACTTTGTAATTGGACTTTACGGCCTGGTTATTTACCAGGATGTTTTCTGCCTCAGCAGCACTTTGTATCTTGCTTCTCGATGCATTTTCAATTCTGTTTACCAGGAATTTATCAATTCTAAGAGGTTTTTGCCCGGGATCTACATCAAACCGGTAATGCTCAAAAAGTTCCTGGTCGTCATTGTTATTTTTACCTTGTTCTTCAATAGCTTCTTCTTTCATATTATTTTTTCCCTGGATTAGCGAATAACGATGAACTTCTTCGTTGTGCTTCCTTCGTTAGAACTGATTCTGATAAAATATATCCCCTGACTCAAAGATGAAATATCAATCGGGTTTTCTTCATACATCCTGTCGGCGAATACCCTTCCATAGGTATTAAAAATTGTAACCCTGCAATCAGGGTAGGGAGTAAAAGAAGGAAATCTGATATTTAATTGATCTTTAGCCGGATTGGGATAAATCGTAAATTCCGGGGGTTGAGCATTATCCCTGGGTTTTGATGAAGTGGTTATATTTACTTCATGTCCAAACATGGGTCTGATCATTAAAGTCCCTTCATATTTTGATTGTATCCAGTTGCCTGTAAAATTATAAAATAGTTTATCGTTATTTATTCGGTTGACATCAAAACCCACATTGAGCATTTCCGTCGTGCTGATTTTTTGCCAGCCCACATAAAATGGATTTTCCAGGATTAATAGGGTGTCTAAAATATAGGTAGTGAACTTATTCAGGCTATCCTGATCCATCGGTTTGATATCTTCCTGCTGGTAAATAACAGTCCCGGGTTGGTTATTCCTTTCATTCCAGACCTTTAAGGTGAAATAGTTTTGATTGGCCTGATTTAAAGTTTGATTAAAATACATCTGAACACCTCTTAAAGTATCTTTTTGGTAGGGTTCAAATCGCATCGCTACCATTGCCAGTTCAGAACCTTCTCCATATAAACCATACCCGTTTTCTGCTGAGCCATCATCAAAAGCATAGTAATTAAAGAATTTTTGCGTAAAGCGGGTTGTATCGTTCCAACGAAAGGGTGCACGTGCTGCCAGGGTATCAGTTACCATATAACTCCGGATTTCAAATGATGCAGAGTCATTTTCGGGGGTATAGGGGAAAATATAATCAATAAACCTTTGGTAGCGTTCGGTGGTGAAGGGAGGAATATTTGCTCCGGTACCTCCGGTAAACTCTTCGGTCCCGGTAGTTCCCATCAGATCCTCTATCTCAAATTCACGGCTAATGTTCCACGTTTCATTGCCGATGTTCTGGTAGGTAATCGAAATTGAATCACTCATCTCATAGGCACTGGCACGTGGAAAATGAGTCCATGGGATTGATTCATAGTTGTTTAATAAGGACTCTATCGGTTTGGTAAAGGTAATATCATTAAGGATCGTATCATTGATTGTACGGTTAGTATCCAGCCATACAAAATCAAGATGCCAGTGATCTGAGTTGCTAGTTTTGCTCTCAATATCAGGATTTGAAGAAAAGCTGGCATAGTTGCGAAATCGAAACTGAAAGGAAGCGTTTAAAAATTTTTCATCATCAACCGGTAGAATAACCTGGAAAAATTCTTTTTTTAAATCAGTTAGGGTATCCCCACTATGCACTTGTTCGCTGTTATTATAAGCATAATATTCGTTGAGTATGGAATCCTGGGCATGAAAAGTAACATGCCATGCTTTATGCCAGGTTTGTTCTTCCGGTGCATAAAATTCAAGCAGAAGGGTGTCGCCGGGTTCCGGGGTATCACCTAAACCTCCCGGTTGATAAAAAAAACTAAGATAGATGCTGTTATCTCCCGGGTAATTTAAATTAATTTTTTGTGAAGTTAAGGTATCCGCGGCAAATGATAAGCTCCCTGCCTCCGGATAGATACTTCCGTCGGAATTTATGGCATCCAGGGTAACTACTCCAATAGATATGGGATGGTAGGCATAGGAGGTGTTTACAAAGGCATAATCATCTGTCCAGAGCATATTGTCTGGAAATACTGTAGGTTTAGCGAAATCATCCAAAAAGGGCACCTCAAGAACTGCCCTGGAAATTTTTTTTCGATCAGCATGGGTGATTTGTTTAATATGATTCCTGATAACCGGATTAATCTCCAAAGAAACAATCGTTTCCTGGGCATATAGAAAACAGGGAGTCAGCAATAGGGTGCTTATAATTAAGTATTTGAATTTCTTTAGCAACAAGGTATAAAAAATTTAGTAATCTAATAACAGGGTATCTGGTTCTGCAAATTTTAAAGAATCAACACTTAGCCAGAGGTCAACAGTTGATCCTAAACGTATTTTTCTGTTTTCTTTATATACCGGATATTGTCTCCATACTCTGGCTTGTGCTGTGTCTACAGCCTCTACCACCGATGTGTCGTAGATTATGGCTCCCACATTTAATGCTGCCCTTAATAAACGGTCTTTTGCATCAATTAGTGTATATTCATAAAGATCGGGAAGAGTTGTTTGTTGGTTGCTTAATCCTTTTCCTAATACCAGGTCTACTCTCGATCCTTTGGGGATCATTGTTCCGGGCTTAATCTCTTCTCCTTGAAATTGTTGTTTTAATACATTGTTCACGGCTATATCCGGGACATGAATTAATTTGCCAATTTCTAATCCGACATTTTTTAATACAACCTTAGCCTGCCGGTGAGAAACACCAACGATATTAGGCATTTTTACTTTTTCGGGATTGACTGCATTTAAAGTGATAAAAATCCTGCGGTGTTTCTTTACATTGAAACCGGGTTCTGGATTCTGTTCTATTACCGTACCCTTGGGCATATCGTTGTTATAAACTGAATCAATGATCTCAATATTTAACTTACTGTTTTCAGCTTTTTCTAACAACTCCTCTTTATCGAGCCCCCTAAAATCAGGAACCGGAATTTTTTGGCCATGGTGGGTGTAAATTCTTAAGGATAAAAAGGTTATTATGATTAATCCTGCACCTGTAAGAAGCGCATAGAGCAAATTTTTGAAAAAAACTTTGCTTTTTATAAATTGTAATAGTGTCATTCGTGTCGGGTTATTATAATAACAATATGGTTAACGTTGAGACAAATATAAAATTATGTGGGCATAAACTAAAATAAATTTTGCGCTAAATATATTGATGTATTATTTTATAGTTTGTATCTCTTTCGACAGGGATTTTTCCTGCTTGCTTAATGAGTTCGATAATTTCCTGTGAAGTCATGGTTGGTTTTTGTTCCCTGGATCCTGCCATGGAGTAGATTTTTGTTGAATCGTCAATGGTTCCGTCGATATCATCTACACCAAAGGCCAGGGCTATTTGAGCGATATCTTTTCCCAGCATAGGCCAATAGGCCTTGATGTGATTAAAATTATCCAGGAAAATCCGGGATACTGCAAAATTTTTTAGATCTTCAAGTGTGGTTACCTCTCCGATAGATGTTAATGAATTGTTGGCTTTTTTAAATTTTAACGGAATAAAGGTATTAAACCCGTTGGTTTTATCCTGTAATTCTCTTAACTGGCAGAGATGATTGATCCGGTGATGATAATTTTCAAGATGCCCATAAAGCATCGTTGCATTGGATGGAATATCCAGTTGATGGGCCGTTTTGTGGATATGTAACCACTGCTCTGCAGTAGATTTCTCGTGGCATACCTGTTTGCGGATTTTAGGATCAAAAATTTCGGCACCCCCTCCTGGGATACTATCCAATCCAAAATCTTTCAGTTTTTGTAATCCTTCTTCAAGCTTAAGGTGGGCCTTTTTAATCATAAACTCCAGCTCAACAGCAGTAAAGGCCTTGATATGAATGGATGGAATCAGTTGCTTGATTTCCCGGATCATGTTTCCATAATAAAACAAGTCACGGTGAGGATGTACTCCTCCAACAATATGAACCTCAGTAATATCTGAATCTATATACGGTTTAATTTTTTCAAGAATGTCCTCTGTGGAATATTCCCAGCTTCCCTTTTGGTTTATTTTACGGTGATAAGAACAAAATTTGCAGTCATAAATACAGATATTGGTTGGTTCAATATGAATATTCTTGTTGAAGTATACCTGGTTAGCATTCTTTTGTTGATTGATAGAATTAGCTAAAATTCCTAGTTCTCCTAACTCAAAGTCGTATAACTGAATTCCTTCGTCACAGGTTAACCTTTTGCCATCTAGGATTTTACGTACAATCCTCTTTTGGCTGGCTGTTAGCTTTTCGGATGTGTCTAAAATGTTAATCAAGGTTCAAGTTTTTGGGTGTAAAATTACCTTTTTTTATTATTTTTTTCAATGAACAAAAATAATAAAGAGAAGTTGACCGGGAGGGTAATATCAGTTGGAATTTGTTGGTTGCGGGGATAAATAAAAAAAAGTAAAGGACATACAGAATGATGCCTTTACTTTCTATTCGATTATTTATAAAGTAACGTTATTTTCTGGAATTAAATTCGTCCGATACGGTTAATTTTTTTCTTCCTTTTGCTCTTCTCGAAGCTAATACTTTTCTACCATTTGCAGATGCCATTCGGTTTCTGAATCCGTGCTTGTTCTTTCTCTTCCTGTTTGATGGTTGAAATGTTCTTTTCATCTCAGAATATTTTAGTAATTATTTTTATTTTTTCTTTTGGAACTGCAAAAGTAATGTTTTTTTCTAACCTGCAAAAAGAATTCTAAAATTTAATTGGAAGATAGATGATTTTTTTTGTCTCAAAAAAAGGCTCTTCAAAGTAATGATTGATATTAAGGACTTTTACGGAAGGTTTAAATTTTTTAATCTCTTCGGTTAGGTCACCTCCTTTTAAATAGATTATTCCATTGGATAGATCATTTGTCGAGGTTGCGCTTATTTTTCCTTTCACCCAGTTGTAAAAAACCGGCAGGGAGGTTACTGCACGGCTAACCACGAAATCAAAATTTGATTTTATTTTTTCGGCCCGGATTTGTTCTGCATTAATATTTTTTAGTTCAATGGCCCGGGTAACTTCATGCACCACTTTAATTTTTTTTGCAATAGAATCTGCCAGGTAGAAATGGGCATCGGGAAAAAGGATGGCCAGGGGGATCCCCGGAAAACCACCGCCGGTACCTGCATCCAGAATTTTTGTTTGGGGTTTGAATGCAATAATTTTTGCGATAGCCAGTGAATGCAATACATGTCTTTCATACAAATGATCAATATCTTTTCTGGAAATAACATTGATTTTACGGTTCCACTCGGAGTAAATCGCTTGTAACGATTCAAACTGCTTGTATTGCTTTTGTGTTAAACCAGGAAAATATTTCTTAATAATTTCCATGCAGATGGGTTACTTGATGTTTGGATTGCTGTTTTTTAAAATATTGTAAAGCAGTTCGCGGGCTCTGAAAAGTTGTGCTTTTACCGTTCCAATCGGTAATCCCAGTTCGTTGGCTATTTCATCGTAGGAATACTCTTTGAAATAACGTAATTCAACCAGTGTCCGATATCGAGGTTTTAGTTTGCTAACTACATTGCGGGTTAAAGCCACACGTTGATTTTTAATCATATCTTCTTCCGGATCGGGAGAATCAGACTGTAAAGGAGTACTTAGGTTCTCCTGTTCGTCGGAAGAATGATCCAGGGAAATCAGGTTGGCTTTTTTCTTCCGGATAAAATCAATACAATTATTGGTGGCAATTTTAAAGAGCCAAGTTGAAAAAGCATAATGCGGAGTATACTGGGCCAGATTTTTAAAAGCTTTGCCAAAAGCCTCAATGGTTAAATCTTCTGCATCACTTTTATTATTAACCATCTTAAGAAGCATGTAGTAAATGGCATCTTTATATCTCCCTAATAATTCGGCATAGGCTTTTTCATCACCATTTACAGCTAGCTTTACCAGCTTGTAATCATGTTTAGCTTTTTCAGACAGGTTCGGATTTATCTCCATGGACTCTTTTTTCTTGTAAAAATATTGGCTACCACAAAAATGATACTAAACCAGGGCAGAATAATATCATAAATAAGCGAAGGTAATAATAAATTCTTTTCATTCACCCTTTTCATGGTAACTTTAAAAATAATTAATTGTAAAATGCTTCTAAAAATAAATGCTATAAGTATATATAGATAAAATTCAGTAAATAAAGATAAGGATAAAATAAATAAAATGTAGTATAAAGACCTGCTGCTTTGTTCCAGAAATAATCTCCACTTGTCCCCAAAGCGATATAATTTTCCGGTTGTAGTGTGTCGTTTCTTTTGTTTAAACCAATCGGAAAAACGGGTTTCGGCAATGGATTGTGTTTTTCCCCTGGAGGAGATTTCTACAGCTGTATTTCTTTTATGGGCTACCTGGTTCACAAACAGATCATCATCCCCCGATTCGAGGTGGTGATGACCGGCAAAGCCTTTGTTCTCAAAGAATAAGCTTTTTTTGTACGCCAGGTTTCGACCTACCCCCATATAAGGTTTTCCTGCGATGGCATAAGCAAAATACTGGATCGCTATAAACAGGGTGTCGAATCGGATAAGGTTGTTTAAAAGACTCTTCCTGGATTCATATCCTCCATAACCAAGCACGATTGATTTCTGGTCATAAAACCTGGATTGCATTTGTTCAATCCATTGATCGCTTGCTGGTTTACAATCGGCATCAGTTAATAGGATATGTTCATTTTTTGCCGCTTTAATTCCTACAGTTAAGGCCAGTTTTTTATTATGAATGAATTTTTCATCTTTTTTGATGGTTGTTATCTTGAGGTGCTTGTGTTTTTTCCGGAGCCGTTCAAGGACAAATTCCGACTCGTCTTCCGAACAATCATTCACTACAACCACTTCGTAATCGGGATAATTTTGGCTAAGCACTGAAGGTAAATTTTGTTCCAGGTTTTTTTCTTCATTCCGTGCACAAATAACAACTGAAACTGCCCTCTTTTCCTTACTCTGGTATTTGTTGTGCTTGTAAAATACCAGGCGTAAAAAGTAAAACAGGTAAAAGTAAATTTGTATAAGTAACGTAATTCCAAAGAATAGTAGTACAAAATACAGAGGATGTTCCAGCAAAAAGTTTAATTCAGCCACAGTAGTATAATATAAATAATGAATAATGATCAAGGGCAATTTTATTAAAGTTTTTTTTGGAAAACAAGATTTGTAATTGTAAGAAATGAATAATTTATTCACAATTGGTTATCTTTGAACCGAAATTTATTGGATATGAAGTTTGAGATTAATGCATTTGATGGACATACCAAGGCCAGAACTGGTATTCTAACTACAGACCACGGACAGATCAAGACCCCCATATTTATGCCGGTTGGAACGGCAGGAAGTGTTAAAGGAGTTAATCAACGCGATTTAATCAGTGATGTTAAAGCCCAGATAATTTTGGGGAATACTTATCATCTTTTTCTGCGTCCCGGCATAGAAACTCTGGAAATGGCCGGTGGATTGCATAAATTTATCAACTGGAATAAACCTGTTTTAACCGATAGCGGGGGATACCAGGTATTTTCTCTAGCTGATAACCGAAAATTAAAAGAGGATGGGGCTCATTTCCGTTCTCATATCGACGGGTCGAAACATGTTTTTACCCCGGAGAATGTTGTTGATATTCAGCGCATCATTGGAGCCGATATTGTGATGGCTTTTGATGAGTGTACCCCTTTTCCGTGCGATGTTGATTATGCCAGGAAATCCATGGAGCTTACCCATCGGTGGCTGAAACGTGGAATCAAGAGGTTTGATGAAACTGAACCACTCTATGGACATCAACAAACCTATTTTCCGATCGTACAAGGAAGTGTCTATAAGGATCTCCGGATTCAGTCGGCCGAAACGATCGCTTCCTATGATCGTGACGGATATGCCATCGGCGGATTGTCTGTTGGAGAACCCGTAGAAGAGATGTATGCAATGATTGAAGTCGTAAATGAGATCCTGCCCGAAAATAAACCCCGGTATTTAATGGGTGTTGGAACACCGGTTAATATCCTGGAGGGGATTTCCCGCGGAATCGATATGTTCGATTGCGTCATGCCTACCCGAAACGGACGTAATGGGATGTTATTCACCAAAGAAGGAATAATCAATATTAAAAATGTGAAATGGAAAAATGATTTTTCTCCCATTGAAGAAAATGGAGCGTCTTTTGTAGATCATAAATTTTCGAAAGCCTATTTACGACATTTGATTGTTTCGAAAGAGATCCTGGGGGCACAAATTGCCAGCCTGCATAATTTGAGCTTTTACCTGTGGCTGGTCACCGAGGCCCGGCATAAAATAACCGAAGGGACTTTCGCCTCCTGGAAAAACGAGATGATCCATAAACTTGCAGTTAGATTATGAGATTTTTAGGATTCAAAAAAATTGACATCTATATCATTAAAAAGTTCCTGGGAACTTACTTTTTTGCTATTCTTCTTATCATTAGTATAGCTGTTGTTTTTGACATTTCGGAGAAGATCGAAGACTTTATCGAGAAGGAAGCTCCGCTACGAGCAATCATCTTTGACTATTACATGAACTTCATTCCTTATTTTGCCAATCTTTTTAGTTCCCTGTTTACTTTCATCGCCGTAATTTTCTTTACCTCCAAGATGGCTTATAATACTGAGATTATTGCTATCTTGAGCAGCGGCGTTAGTTTTCGACGTATGCTGTATCCCTATTTTGTTTCTGCCTTAGTGATTGCCCTCTTTTCCTATGCCCTGATGGCTTATGTTATTCCTCCCGCAAATGCCGTTCGGTTAGACTTTACCTATAAATACATTAAAAATCCCATCCGTAATACGGATAAAAATATTCACCGGCAAATAGAACCCGGGGTATTTATCTACATGAAAAGTTATAATACAACAAATGATGTGGGCTATAAATTTTCGATGGAGAAATTTAACGAAGAAGGGGACCTGGAATCCAAACTGATGTCTGATTATGTAAAATGGGATTCTACCAGCCATCAATGGACCATAAGAAATTATTATATCAGGGAAATTGATGGGCTTGATGAAAAAATAATTACCGGAACATCCATTGATACCGCTTTAAATATGAAACCCGAAGAGTTTAAGCGGATCGCTAATTTTACGGAAACCATGAATATTCATGAGCTCAACGATTATATCAAAGAGCAGCGTATGCAGGGTGCTGATGTCATTAGCTTATTAATTGATAAATACAGCAGGGTCGCTTATCCCTTTTCTACCTTTATCCTTACCTTGATTGGGGTGAGCTTGTCTTCCCGTAAAATTAGGGGAGGGATCGGTATGCATATAGGTTTTGGATTACTTCTTAGCTTTTCCTATATATTATTTATGCGTTTTTCAACCATGTTTGCCGTAAACGGTACCATGAACCCTTTGTTTGCGGTTTGGCTCCCGAATCTTATTTATACGATTATAAGTCTTTTTCTCTATAGGTTAGCACCCAAATAAGAGGTGTTAAGATTTGTAAAAAAATAATCTGAATTATGCCTTTGATTTTAAAGGCCTTGTATTTATTCCGGGGATTATTGTTGAAATTAAATTTTTTTGAATAAAATGGTTTTTGTAATGTTGTACTGTAATTTTTTAATAAACTGCTTATAAATTTCAAGAGCTTATAAGCTAATATTTAACTAAATGTACAAGATATGTCTTTGAAAAGAAAAATTCTTGAACTTCAAAAAAAGCGAGAAAAAGTTCTCCAGGGAGGAGGCGAGAAGGCCATTGAAAAACAGGTGGCCATGGGAAAAATGACTGCTCGCGAAAGAATTATCACCTTGTTGGATGAAAATTCTTTCCACGAATATGATCTGTTTGTAGAGCACGAAGCTCGCGATTTTAACATGGATAAGAAAGTACTCCATGGTGATGGTGTAATTATTGGAACAGGTACAATCTTTGGTGCACCCATTTGTATTTATGCCCAGGATTTTACTGTTGCCGGCGGATCGTTAGGGTTAATGCACGCCAGGAAAATTACGAAAATCATGGATCATGCCATGAAGATGAGAGTCCCAATCATCGGAATCAACGATTCAGGAGGAGCCCGTATACAGGAAGGAGTAAACTCACTGGCTGGATATGGTGAAATTTTTTATCGAAATACGACAGCTTCAGGGGTGATCCCCCAGATTTCGGTAATCCTTGGCCCTTGTGCAGGAGGAGCCGTTTATTCCCCTGCATTAACCGATTTTGTCTTTGTGGTGGATAAGATTTCCAAGATGTTTATTACAGGACCTGAAGTAATTAAAACGGTTCTTGGCGAGGAAATCTCTATGGAAGATCTGGGAGGAGCCCGTGTTCATAGTGAAATTACCGGAAATGCCCATTTCTATGCCGAAAGTGAAATCGAATGTTTTGATAAGATCAAGGAACTGATCACTTACATCCCCTGGAATAACGGACAAAAAGCCCGACCCTTTGAAGCCAAGGAGCCAAAGGCTGAATTTAAAATTGACGAGATCGTACCGGGTAATCCTAAAGAACCTTATGATGTTCGGGATGTGATTCGGGGAATCACCGATGGATCTGAATTTTTCGAAATTCAGGAACTCTGGGCCAAGAATATTGTTATTGGTTTTGGCCGCGTGAATGGTGAAACCGTGGGGTTTGTATGTAACCAGCCACTGGTATTAGCCGGAGTTCTTGATGTGGATTCGTCCGATAAAGCCGCTCGATTTATTCGGTATTGTGATGCCTTTAATATCCCTATTGTAACCCTGGTTGACCTGCCAGGATACTTGCCGGGTGTTGATCAGGAGCATGCAGGAGTTATCCGGCACGGTGCAAAAGTACTTTATGCATACTCCGAAGCTACAGTGCCCAAAATCACTGTGATCCTTCGCAAAGCCTATGGTGGTGGTTATATTGCAATGAACTCTCGCCATCTGAATGCCGATTTCGTTTTTGCATGGCCTGGTGCAGAAATTGCAGTTATGGGTCCCGAAGGGGCAGCAAATATTATTTTCAGGAAAGAAATTATGAATGCCAAGGATCCTGAGAAAATGCGAAAACAAAAAGTAAAAGAGTATAAACAGAAGTTTGCAAATCCCTATGTGGCTGCTGCTAAAGGTTATGTCGATTCGGTAATTGAACCGAAGGAAACCCGTAAATTGTTGCTGCATGCCATCGAAGTTTCTAAAAATAAGGTGGATCGTAAGCCGATTAAAAAACATGGAATCCCTCCATTTTAAATCTTACTGTTATGGTAGCAAAGTCAAAAGCTAAAAATAAATCAGAAGCAGCTCCTGACATGAAACAGGAAACATCAAAGGTGAGGTTTAATACTTTTGTGGTGGATGGTGACAAATACCGTACCCTGTTAACCGAGAAATTCAAAAATCGGAAAAAATGGGAAAAGCCGGATGAACGGAAAATATTTTCTGATATTCCCGGTACGGTGATTAAAATTTATGTGGAAGAAGGACAAAAGGTAAAAGAAGGGGACCTGATGATGGTCCTCGAAGCCATGAAAATGAAAAACAAGATTCTGTTTACCTCCGATGGTGTTGTTAAAAAGATTCATGTTAGTGAAGCAGAAAAAATTCCAAAAGGAAAATTGATGATGGAACTTAAATAATAGGATTAAAACCGGAGCTTTTGCTCCGGTTTTTTTAGATCCATTCGGACCAGAAAAAATAGTTGTTCAATAGGTTTGTCGGATCTACTTTGTGCCTGAAAATACCGTAAACTGATGACCCGCTACCGGACATAGAAGCATATACAGCCCCTAACTCATACAACTGTAGTTTAATCTTCTCAATTTCAGGATAGGCCCGGAAGATAATCTCCTCAAAGTCATTCTTTATGGTCTCTTTCCAGTTATCAATAGGCTGCTTTATCTTTTCGGTTAACTTCACAGATGGTTGTTTGGGATTTACCTGCTGATAGGCTGCCGCTGTATTAACCTGTATCATTGGGTAAACTAATACCAGGAAATACCCTTTGAGGTTGAGGGAAATTGGAGTTAAAACTTCTCCCTTCGCTGTGGCAAAAGATGGCTTGTTTAGGATGAAAAACGGACAGTCGCTTCCTGCCTTTTCGGCAATTCTCATGAGGTCCTTTGCAGTGTAACCCAGCTTCATCATCGAGTTTAGCATTTTTAAAGTAAATGCAGCATCAGCAGATCCTCCTCCCAGACCAGCACCAATCGGAATGTTCTTATGTAAGTGAATATGAACCGGAGGTAAAGAATGGAGTTTGTTTAACAGATCATAGGCCTTTGTACAAAGATTTTTAGCTGAATCTTCATCGGGTATAGCAATTCCTGTTGAAGTAAAAGAAAAATTGTCCCGGGAGGGGGTAATCTCCAGAATATCTGCCAGCCGGATGGGGTAAAAAATGGTTTCGATTGCATGAAATCCATCCTTCCGCTTTGCAGTGATGTTTAAACCAAGGTTTATTTTGGCATTCGGAAAATTTATCATCTGGATTTATAATTAGATAGATTGTTCCCTGCAAATTTAGCTTATTGTTATTAATACTCATAACAAAAGTTTAATTAACAATTGTTAATAACTTAGGTTAAAAAAAAGACGAAAATAAAAAGAGATGTTACTATGAAAAATGAAGCGGGTATGCTTACCTTTGGTTTCCCAAAAAAATAAAACTATGGCTGGAAATACGAAAAATTTTTCGCAATCGAAACAAATCGCACAAAGTATCGACTATGGGAAATTACCTCCCCAGGCATTAGACCTGGAAGAAGCGGTGCTTGGGGCAATCATGCTTGAAAAAGATGCTATTATTGCAGTGATGGATATTATTAGTCCGGATTGTTTTTATAAAGATGCTCACAAAAAAATTTTTAAAGCGGTTTTGGATTTGTCGCAGGATTTGCAGCCAATAGATATTTTAACCGTAACCGAGGAATTACGAAAAAGGGAAGAGCTTGATGAAGTGGGAGGCCCGTTTTTTCTTACCCAGCTAACCAGTAAGATTGCCTCGGCTGCTCATATTGAATATCATGCCCGTATTATCGCACAAAAATATATTCAACGCGAATTAATTCGTGTTTCCTCAGAGATTCAGCATAAAGCGTATGACGACTCGATTGATGTGAATGATTTAATAGATTTTTCTGAGTCGGAGTTGTTTAAAGTTGCCGAAGGAAATATTAAAAAAGAGACTTCCAAAATTGGGGTATTAATACAGGAAGCGATCAGTCAAATCGAAGAGGCTTCCAAAAGAGAAGATGGTTTAAGCGGAGTTCCTTCGGGTTATACCAAGTTAGACCGGGTTACTTCCGGCTGGCAACGTTCCGACCTGGTAATCATTGCTGCACGACCTTCCATGGGGAAAACAGCTTTTGTTTTGTCTATGACCCGGAATATGGCTGTTGAGCATCAAAAAGGGGTTGCCATTTTTTCCCTGGAGATGTCATCGGTACAGCTGGTAAACCGTTTGATTGTTAGTGAAACCGAATTATCCTCCGATAAAATAAAAAACGGAAGATTGGAACCCTATGAGTGGGAACAGCTTGAATATAAAATTAAAAAACTTGTTGATGCTCCGATCTATATCGACGACACCCCTGCCATCTCGGTTTTTGAACTCCGGGCCAAGTGCCGCAGGTTAATGAGCCAGCAGCAGGTTGATGTAATTATTATCGATTATCTGCAACTAATGACCGGTCCTACTGAAACCCGTGGGAATCGTGAGCAGGAGGTGAGTATGATCTCCCGATCATTAAAAGGAATCGCGAAAGAATTAAATGTTCCTATTATCGCCTTATCCCAGTTAAACCGTTCGGTTGAGATGCGTTCCGGTTCTAAACGACCTCAGTTGTCCGATCTTCGTGAATCAGGAGCGATTGAGCAGGATGCCGACATGGTAATGTTTATCCACCGCCCCGAAAAATATGGTTTTATCGAAGATGAGGATGGGAATTCATTGCTCGGTATCGCTGAAATCATCCTGGCAAAACACCGGAATGGTGCTTTAGCCGATATAAAACTGAGATTTAGAGATGAACTGGCAAAATTTGAGGACCTGGAGGATGAACTGATTGGAGATTTCCCGGTAGAGAATGATATGAATGGTGGCGCCCTTACCTTTGGATCTAAGATGAATGAAGA
The DNA here is from genome assembly GCA_036351015.1 of Bacteroidales bacterium. GTDB lineage: Bacteria > Bacteroidota > Bacteroidia > Bacteroidales > UBA12077 > UBA12077. Next base: position 122,185 of record JAZBOG010000035.1, on the reverse strand, counting down.
GGATAAATCCAAACAGGAGAATAAGGATAACGATTTCTTTGATCTTGGCCGGAATACCAATTTCGATAATGAACCTCCCTTTTAGACGGGAAACTATTTTATAGTATTTCCATCAACTCTTTGAGGGATGATATTTCATGGGTGATCTCTTCCGAATGTTCCTTATGGTCTGGATTGAAATATACCTGGTCGAGTCCGAACTTTTTGGCTCCCAGAATATCGCTGTCTAAATCGTCACCTACCATTACACTCTCTTTCTTCCGGGCATTTACTGTTTTTAAAGCATGTTCAAAAATCCGGGCATTGGGTTTTTGGGCCCCTGCATTTTCAGAAGTAAAAACCTTTTTAAAATAATTTTGCAGCTTGCTGTTTTTAAGCTTGGTAAACTGCACTTCGTTGAAACCATTGGTTATAATATACAGGTTGTATTTATCCTTTAAGTAATCCAGGGTTTCATAAGTGCCCGGAAATAACCTTTTTTTGGTTGGACTTATTTCAATATAATCCTGCCCGATGATTTTGGCCAGCTCTTCATTCTTTACTCCATACTCCTCCAGAGTAAGATCAAAACGTTTAAAAGCCAGTACCGTTTTTTTTATTTTCCCGTCCCGGTAAATCTTCCATAAACGCTCATTATGTTTTACATAGGTCGTGTAAAAATTGTCGAAAGTGTTAAATATTTTTTCGAGATCATGTTTTTCATAGATGTCGCGGAATGTTTCTTGGGCATTGCTGTCAAAATCCCAAAGGGTACGATCCAGATCAAAATAAATGTTTTTGTATTTTTTCATTGCAAAATATTCCTTCTATTTTGAATGCACAAAGTTAAAATAATTCATCAGAAGGCAGAATGGGAAAAATATGTTATAGATTATTTATTATCCGGACCATAACTTTAAAATTACAGTTTATTTCCGTATTTTTAATAGCTCAAAAAAAAATTAAAATTCGTGGTTGTTATGAAAAAATATGCCCTTGTTTATTTACTTTCAATAGGTTGTTTGTTGTTGATCCTTGGTGCCTGTAAAAATTCAGGGAAAAAGGAGACCTATATCAGGAAGCTGGAAAGAAATAAAGAATCGATTGCAGTTGGTATTTATAAACCAAACGAATCAGACGTTATTTATACGCGGGCAATTCTTGAAGCTTTAAAAATTGATGGAGGTATTGTTGCTGTTAGTTTAAACAATGAAGATATTAAACGTTCAAAACTTGAAAATATAGATGTTTTTATCCTTCCGGGATTTAGAAGTAATTGTCAACTTACTATCGATCAGGAATTAATTGAAATTCTCCGGAGATTTTCTTTCGAACGGGGGAAAGGAATTGTTGCCATTAGCAGTGGAAGTAAGATGATCACCGGAAATGAAAATAAATCCAGAGGCTATTTAATCGACCTGAAGATGATCGCACCCCAACCTGGAGAAACCCTCAATGGAATTATGAAATTTGAGCTGTCGGACCGGGGAAAACAAATTTTTCCGGAACTAAAACATACACAAAATCTGTTTATTGATTTTCAAAGCGGCCCGATTATTGACATGGAGAGTGGGAATGGCCAAAATATCCAATTAATGGGCAGTAAATTTAAAGCCAATGCCGGGATCCCATTTTTTGTTACTGCTCAGGCAGGGAAGGGCAGGATTTTTATAACTGCCGCTCATCCGGAAATTACTCCGGGGATGCGTTGGATATTACCCCGGATGGTCCGCTGGACCATTGGACGTGATTTGGTATCCTATGATCAAAATGTGGTGCGGCCGGGGTTTTTTAAACAGGAGTTTATTATCGATGAAGAGAGCCGTAAGGAAATTGATGAATTAATTACAAAGCTTGTGGAGGGAGATAAAAGCCAGAAAATCAGCGCTATGGATCAGTTATACAATACCTATCCCTGGATGGCCGCCGAAAAAGTTGTCGGTTTATTATCCGATTCTCATGAAAAAGTGCGGCTGAAAGCCGCTGAATTTCTGACCCGCATTGAATATACCCCGGCCTTACCTGACCTGGAAAAAGCTGTTCAGAATGAACGGAAACGCAGAGTGAAAGATCAACTGCTGGCCTATGAAAATGAAATGTGTAATATGATTGAACAACAGGTGTCGGTAAATTAATAAAGTATGATTAATCTTTTTCTTTTTCTCATCATCGGTTTAGCTGCAGGATTTACCGCAGGCTGGTTTATCAGCAAGTTTTTTTTTCAGGGTAAAACAGGATTATCCATTGAAGAAGCTGATAAAATGAAAAACGAAGTCAATAACCTTCATACTGAACTCCAGGTTAAAGAAGAACGACTATCCAACTTTATCCGTGAAATGGAATCCCTGAAAAAAGAAAAAAATGACCAGGATGAGTTGGTGATTCATTTGCGGGAAACACTGAAAGAAAAAGAGTCAGACCTGAAACATCTGCACGAGCGACTTCAGGATCATAAAAAGGAAGTGGATGAGTTGCAACAGCGATTTAAAACTGAATTTAAAAATCTCGCCAACGAAATACTGGAAGAAAAAACCGGAAAATTTACTGAGCAAAATAAGATTAATCTCGATACCATTTTAAAACCTCTGCAGGAAAAAATTAAAGATTTTGAACAAAAGGTTGAAGAAACTCATAAAAAAGATATTGCCGACCGGGCATCGATCCAGGAACGGATAAAACACCTGGTTGAAACCAGTAACCAGATAAGTGAGGATGCCAGGAATCTGACCAAAGCCTTGAAAGGAGATTCGAAAACCCAGGGTGGTTGGGGCGAACTCATCCTGGAAAATATCCTGGAAAGATCAGGATTGGTTAAAGATCGTGAATATTTTGTACAACAATCGTTTAAAGATGCTCAGGGAAACAGATTCCAACCCGATGTGATTGTTAGATATCCGGGCGACCGCAGTGTGGTAATCGACTCGAAGGTTTCCTTAACGGCTTACGAAAAATATGTTTCTGCCACCGATGATGTGCTTCGCGAAAAAGGCCTTAATGATCATCTGGCCTCGGTAAAAAATCACATCAAACAATTAAGTGAAAAAAATTATCAGGATATTTATCAGCTTAAGTCCCTCGACTTTGTGATGATGTTTATGCCCGTAGAGCCTGCATACCTTGTGGCTATTCAGAAAGATCCTGAGTTGTGGAATTTCGCTTACGAGAAAAGAATCTTATTAATCAGTCCAACCAACCTGATTGCTGCCCTTAAAATGATCGCCAGCATGTGGTTACAGGAATATCAAAGTCAGAATGTAATGGAGATTGCCCGGCAAAGCGGTGCCTTGTATGATAAATTTGTTGGCCTGGTAAATGATCTTCAGGACATTGGCAACAAACTGGATTCTACCCGGAAAGCCTACGATCATGCGATGAATAAAATTTCTACCGGAAAAGGAAACCTTATTTCGCGTGTTCAAAATATTAAGGAGCTGGGTGCCAAAACAAAAAAAGAAATTCCGGCAGACCTGCTGGACGATTAATCCAAAAAGATCATTTATCACCATGGCTGTTAAAGAAATTTTATTGATGGGAGATCCGGTGTTAAGAGAAACATCCAAAAAGGTGACTGCTTTTGATACAAAACTGAAAAATCTGGTAGATGACCTGAAAGACACTTTAATGGATTTCCAGCAACGTAAAAAAATCGGACGGGCTATTGCTGCTCCACAGATTGGAGTGTTACAAAAAGCGATTTATGTACATACTGCTGACCGGTCTTTTGCCCTGGTAAACCCGGAAATTATCTGGACTGACGACCAGGTTTTTGACGTTTGGGATAGCTGTTTCAGCTTCGATGTGGCCTTTTTTGTGAATATCCAACGTTTTCGAACCATTAAGGTTAGGTATCATAACGAATGGGGAATTCCACACGAAGAGATCTTCGAAGATGACCTTTCTGAATTACTGCAACACGAAATTGACCACCTGTCAGGCATTATGGCCACTGACCACCTGAAAAACAATCAAAATATCATCATGAGGAAGGAGTGGGAGAAAAGGTATTGCTAATTGAAAGCCTTTTATTATAAATTATAATCCCCTGACTATCAATAATAAATTGTTTTTTTAGGATCGTTCAGTTATTTTTTATAATATCGCCGTTTAAATTTGATGGGAATGATCCGGCAACTGATTTTTTTAATCCTTATTCTCGTATTAAACATGGGGTTTTTTGCTCCTCAGCTTAATCTCTCCCCTGGCGACCAGGAACCCCAGCCTGCTGATATCTCCGGCTGGAAAAAAGTGCTGATCGATTCATTCCAGATTGCTGAGCCTGCTATTCATCTGGCATTTAACGGGTTTTATGAACTGAAAGAGAAAAACCGGATAGCCAACGATTCATTAATAACTATTATCGATTTTAGTCTTCCATCCACGCAACAAAGATTTTATATCCTGGATGTGAAGAATCAAAAATTAATTAAAAAAACACTGGTAGCTCACGGGATGAATACCGGTAATTTATTGGCCCGATATTTTTCTAACGAGCCCCAATCCCTGAAGAGCAGCCTGGGACTATATATTACCCGGGAAACCTATTATGGAATTCATGGGTATTCTTTAAGAATTAAAGGGATAAGTAAAGGATTAAATGATAATGCCGAGGAAAGAGCGATTGTTATTCATGGGGCCAAATATGTAAGCCATGATTTTATTGAGACCTATGGCCGTATTGGACGAAGCTATGGATGTCCGGCACTTCCCATCGATGAAACCGATGAGATCATTGATCTGATTAAGGGAGGGTCCACCATATATATCTATCATCCATCGATTCTACCTATATCTCCGTCTGAGCTGGAAAAATTTGATTGATTTCTTTTTGATCCAGGTTATAAATATCATTCAAGAATTCAAGCTCCGAATGATTTCCTGCGGAACAGGTTATGTATTGGATATGAATGTCAATTTTTTGAGGTAATTCAATGACGTGATGTTTGTTTGCTCGAATAATCGTTTGAATATCAATTGTATTTTGCGAAAAGTTTTGATCCAATAAATACTGCGCCAACTGGTCAGGGTGCTCCAGACGGATACAACCATGCGAATAGGTTCGGTTTGCTTTTTTAAATAAGCTCTTGCCAGGGGTGTCGTGCAAATAAACCCGGTGTTCGTTGGGAAATAGAAATTTAACCTGTCCCAGGGCATTAGATAATCCGTGGGTTTGTCTTATCCAGTACTGGTTGCCCAATGGATCAGGTTTAGACCAGTCGATGATGGAATCCGGAACCCTCTCCTCCTTATTGTTAATGATAAAATACCCGTTGCGCACCAGGTAGGTGGAGTCTTTTCTTATTCTTGAAACCATCTCCTGATTTACAATGCTTTTTGGAACGGTCCAGTAAGGATTGGCAACGACTTTTTCCAGGCTGCTCGAAAAACTGGGAGTCGGGGTATGTTTTTTCCCGACAATTACGTTAAAGACTTGTTTGATCTCATTGGATTCTATGACCTGTAGTTTAAATTCAGGAATATTTACAAACAGATAATTTTCCCCGGAATGATTTAATTTTCTTAACCGGTGTAGATTCAGGCAAGCTTGATAATATCTTTGTTCCAACAGCATGACCAGTTTTTCCTGGGTGGATCGATCGAGGGTGGAACAATGGGGTAAATTATAGCGATCTTGTAATTTATAAAGTGCATCTGACTTTTTATGTATACTGTTAAATTCCGGGCATTCAATTACCCCGGCATAGTAGAGGCTTTTGGCAAGTGTCTTGTCGTCGATAAAGGAAGGAGTAGTGTATTTTATCGATAAATTCATATCAATAAAAAAAGACATGGAGTGTTTTATTTTATGATATTGTACAATAGATGGCTGTACTTCCTGTAGCTTTAGTTTCAGGTTTTTCTGATCCACCGCTTCGTTTAAAAGATAAGGCAAACCTTCTAAAAATGATTGATTCAGACCCTGATCGGATGCTGAAATCCCCTGATTTAAATAGATTAATGCTTTGAGAGCCGAAAAAGTTGAGCTTAGCTCAAGGGATATCAAATCAGTATGGTTTTGTTCTTTTTCAGGCGAATGAATTTTCTGGCGGATTTCTTTTATTTCTTTAAAATTAAAATAATCTAACGGAAAACCATAATATTTCGCACTGTCTAAGAAATTATAAAATATATTGAATTGATCTGTAGTGTTATAATTTTCAATCCAGGCCGGATTAAAATTCCGGATCTGATAAAACGTTTCCAGAAGCTTTTTTATTTGATGATCAATGGTTTGCGGGGGTGTGGAATCCTGTGGATTGAATGTCCTGTTCAATTGTGCATGGATGAGTTTAGCCATCCTGGTATTATTTTGAACCGGATTGGGTTGCTGATAACTAACCATTAATAGCAGGAAGAGGATCAGAAAAATATTTCGAATTCCCACAAGAAAATGCTTTCTGAAACTTTTTTTTTCAGAAAAGTCAAATTCCAGGAGCTGATCTTTTGTTCTCATTAGTTTGATCTTTACTATACATTACGTTAGAAATTGGAAAAAGAATAATTTTTTAGATGAAATAACCCTATCATTTGATAAACCCTAACAAATTGTAAATAAGAATAGCTTTTTGTTGTAATGTATTGATATTTAGCTAGTTGCTGTTTGTTGTATAGGTGGCGGGTAGTGTAAGATATTTTTTATAAAACATGAATTAGTTAGTATAGTGAGCTGATCCTTTACAGACAGGATAATCTCCGGGGTTACCCTTTTTTGCATGCAATTGCGAAAAAAAATCAGCAGGTTTCAATTTATGGTTTAAGCATAAATTAATATATTTGGTAGGATGTAACAAAAAAATTATTAATCGATAGGGTATGCCTCCAAAAAAGATTCTTACTTTTTGCTTGCTTTTGCTTTTTTTTCTTATGCAATGCACTATTTCTCATAGGGTACAAAAACATCCCGGGAAGCTGATCCATGGAACCGTAAAAGCTGGTTTTGAGGGTGTAAAAGAAGCCTTTGTGGAAAACTTTACCGAACGTGGGGATTATGGAGCGGCCTGTGCAATTTATTATAAGGGGGAGAAAGTTGTTGATTTGTGGGGAGGATATAAAAATTCTATCACCAAGGAGCCCTGGGAGGAAGATACCAAGGTCGTGGTATTTTCAACGACCAAGGGACTGGCTGCAATGGCTTTGGCCATGGCTCATTCCCGGGGGTGGCTGGATTACCGGGAAAAAGTTTCGGTGTACTGGCCGGAATTTGCACAACAGGGAAAAGAGGATATTACCGTAAGGCAATTGCTGGCCCACGAAGCAGGTCTATGCCTGGTGGATGAGAAATTTGAAATCACAGATTTAAGGGATTTTGATTACATCGCCGGAATTATGGCCCGGCAAGAACCCTTGTGGGAACCGGGACAAAAACATGGTTACCATTTGGCAACCATGGGGATGTATATGAATGAGCTTATGCGAAGGGTAGATCCACAAAAACGAACAATTGGTCGTTTTTTTGCCGAGGAGATGGCTAAACCGCTTGGACTTGACTTTTATATCGGCCTTCCCGATTCGGTTCCCGACTCCGAACTGGCTAAGGTAATCCTTCCTTCTGCATGGCAGGTGGTTACAACTTATGACGAGATTCCTAAAAAGATGCGCAAAGATTTTAGAAACAGGAATTCGATCTTGTACCAGTCGTTTAAAATACCCGAAAAGTTTAATCCTAACAGCCGGGTGACACTAAGCGTAGAGATGCCCTCGGCGAATGGTGTTGGCGATGCCCGGTCTATAGCCAAACTCTACAGTGAGTTTGCTTTGGGCGCAAAATCCCTGGAATTGAAAGAGAAAACTTTCGGGCTGTTAACCAGGGATGCTGAGGTGCCTCCCGAAGGAGCATTTGATATCGTGATGGGGCTGGATACCTATTTCTCGTTCGGGTTCTTAAAACCCGGCCCGGACCTTATGTTTGGCAGCAGCCGGAGTGCTTTTGGTACACCCGGAGCCGGGGGGTCTTTCGGATTTGCCGACCCCGACAAAGAAATCGGATATGCCTATATTATGACAAAAATGGGAGCCTACCTCGTAAACGATCCCCGCGAAATGGCCATTCGAAATGCCATGTATCGTTGTATTGATAAAATTGAAAAACAAAATCCAAATTACCAGTAAGTTATGTTTTCATCATTGAAATTCAAATACTACATTCTCTTTTGTTTAGCATTTATCCTTTATGGCAATACCCTTTTTCATGATTATACCCTGGACGATGCAATGGTTATTACCGAAAATGAATATACGCTAAGCGGATTTCGTGGAATTGATGAATTATTTACCGAGGAATTTTTTAATGGTTTTTTTGATCAAAAGGATAAAGACCTGGTTGCCGGAGGCCGATACCGCCCCCTGTCCATGGTTACCTTTGCCGTTGAATGGCAGTTGATTATGGGTACCCCCTTTGATGGAGTTAATCATCTGCTTCTGGAAAGAAAACTGAACCGGGAAACTCGACCAAATTATATTCTGCCATCGCAAAAGTTGCTGAAAAAACTTACGGCAACTATTCATACCCCCGATGATCAGCTCCGGAGAGAACAGCAGAAAGCAATCCTGGAAAATACCGAAGCCTTGAATGCACAGGAGAAAAATCAGATTCTTCGTAACCTGGAACGGATGCATCGTCGCAGGCCGGTAATCCTATGGGTCAGCCATCTGGTTAATGTGTTGCTTTATGCCCTGACCGGGGTCCTGTTACTTTCTGTACTTACGAAAATTTTACCTGAAGATCATCGCCAAAAATGGTTTCTATCTTTGCCCTTTGTTGCTGCCCTGTTGTTTATTGCTCATCCGGTACATACCGAAGTGGTGGCCAACATCAAGGGACGCGATGAGATTTTATCCCTCCTGGGAGCCCTTTTAGTCCTGTGGTTTACCCTGAAATATTGTGAAAAACAGAAAATTCATTATCTGCTATTGAGTTTCGTTGTTTTTCTGGCAGCACTCTTTTCCAAGGAGGTAGCAGTTACTTTTGCGGCAATAATTCCTCTTACCGTATACTATTTTTATCCTAAAAAAGCCGGAATAAAAACCTATGGGATCATTTTTTTTCCGCTAATTGCAGCTGCGGTAGTATACTTTGTTGTCCGGCACAATGTGATTGGGGAGATGAGCCTGGAACCCGGGCATGAGCTCATGAACAACTCGTTTTTGGGGATGAGCTTCAGCGAGAAATATGCCACCATCTTCTATACCTTGTTGTTGTATTTTAAATTACTTTTTTTTCCCCATCCGCTGACCTATGATTATTATCCTTATCATATTCCTGTAATGAGCTGGGCCGACATCTGGCCGGTGCTTTCCCTGATCTTTCATCTGGCTCTTGGAATTTATGCCATCCGGGGATTGAAGAAGAAAAAACTTGTGTCCTATGGAATTCTGTTTTATATGATTGCCTTATCCCCCATGTCAAATATCCTTTTTCCCATTGGGGTGTTTATGAATGAGCGGTTTATTTATGCAGCTTCTATCGGTTTTGTCCTGATTTTAGGATTTTTAATCACCCAAAAGCTTCCCCGGTGGGTTAAAAACCACCAGCTGATTGCCGGCGGGGTTGTTATTCTTTTCTCGTTATATTCGATAAAAACCGTAAGCCGCAACAGAACCTGGAAAGATGATTTTACTTTATTTACAACGGATGTGAAAACATCCGTAAACAGTGCGAAAAGCAATACCACGGCAGGAGGTAAACTGATTGAAGAGGCCGGCAAGCCAGAAAATAAAAACCGACGGGAGGTTATGCTTAAACAGGCTATTCAGTACCTGAACCGCGCCATTCAGATTCATCCTGCTTACAACGATGCCTTGTTGCTCATGGGGAATGCCCAGTGGGAATTGTACCACCATCCGGATAGTGTCTTTAAATATTACCGGAAAATTTTAGAACGCAACCCAACTTATTCAAGGGTGTATACCAATCTTTTTCAGTCGGAAATACATCAGATTTTTAATCGTCCCGAGAGGGCCGATGAAAATTTACGGTTACTTCATCAACTGGAAGCATATCATCCACAGCATTATGGAGTGAACTATTCCCTTGGACGCATTTATGGAAGATATAAGAATGACCTGGAGCAATCCTTATTCTACCTGGAGAAAGCAGCAACAATTGATCCTGGTAGAGTGGAAGTGTTTAAGGATCTTGGCGTTGCCTATGGATTAGCAGGTAATTATTCCGCCTCAGCCAGAGCCCTGACCAAAGCGGTACAGCTCAACCCAGACGACCCGGTGTTGAGGATCAACCTGGCAATGACATGGATGAATTTAAATAGATTTAAGGAAGCCAGGCAGATGATGGACAAAGCGTTTGCCCTGGATTTTAAACCTGAAGATGCTGCTGCTTTGGTTAATCTTGGTTATCTTTATCAAAATTTTGATGAAAGAGAGAAAGCCCGGACCTGTTTTTCCAGAGCCCGGGAACTTAACCCTTCAGGTCCGGATAAAAGATGATGAACAGTAAAAAAATCGTAGTTGTACTTCCTGCGTTTAATGCTGAGAAAACGCTCGAAAAGACTTATCGCGAAATACCTCATGACCTGGTTGATGCGGTTATCCTGGTGGACGATAAGAGCTGTGATCGTACAGTTCAGAAAGCACAGCAATTAGGTATTCAGCATTTGGTTTTGCATCACAAAAACCAGGGGTACGGGGCCAACCAGAAAACCTGTTATCGCGAAGCCCTTAAATTGGGTGCTGATATTGTAGTGATGCTCCATCCCGATTACCAATACCCTCCCCGGTTAATGCCCTCTATGACCCACCTGATTGCCTACAATATTTATCCTGTGGTGCTGGGATCCAGGATTTTAGGTCGTGGTGCTTTAAAAGGGGGGATGCCCTTGTATAAATATTTCTTTAACCGGATGCTTACCTTTATTCAAAATATCCTGATGGGTGCTAAACTTTCCGAGTATCATACCGGGTACAGGGCTTATGCCCGGCATGTGCTGGAGGAGATTAATTTTGAAGCCAACGCCGATGACTTCGTCTTTGATAACCAGGTGTTGGCCCAGATTCATATGGCCGGTTATGAAATCGCAGAAATAACCTGTCCCACCAAGTACGACAGGGATTCTTCGTCCATCGGTTTTGTAAATAGTGTGAAATATGGCCTGGGGGTTTTAAAAACTTCGTTTCAATTCCTGCTCGAAAAAACGGGAATTTTTCATTTTAAAATTTTTCATTAACCCTGTCCAAATCCCGGTTTTTTTTCTGATTTTTGCAGCACAAATTTTGAACGCAGAAAGGAGATAAAAATGTACAGATCCCTGTTTTTATTGATGATATTGATGTTGTCAGGAGTTGGGGGCTTTACCCAGCATCTGAATAAACTTGGAAAGATAGAGGAAGAGATTATCCCAACCTTAAAACCTTATCGTATCGATTACAATACACATAAGATTTATTACGACTCGTTAATCTTCCAGGGAAATACATGGTATCCCTTTCCCGACGGTTTTTTAACTACCCTGGAGCTGGCCAATAGTGAAAAAGATAAAATTTATTGTTATACGTCCGGGGGAAAACTAAAAGCCACGATCCTATCCGAACGGGTAATAAACCTAAAGGTATCTCCCAAAGGGAATTATATTGCCTGGTATAATGGTGAAAAGATTATCAAAATCAACATGAATACATTTGCCGTAGATACGATCCAGGGTTCATTCGTGTTTTCATTTATTCAAAACGAGCAATTTATCGCTTATCATCCCGTTGAAAAGAGGATAACATTCGATGGGAAAAAAATAGCATCTGAGGAGTTTCCTGTTCAGTTTTTGACCTTTGGTCCGAAAATCCTGGTTTGCACCAGAGATCATCTTTTTGAACTGAAATCTTCCGGCCTTGTTCCCCGGTATACTTTTGATGGTGTATTTTTCGATCTTAAAATTATCGATGATCATCTCTTTTTTGTCGAAAAACGTGAAAAGCGAAGGAAAACTGAATTCCGGCTTTATAAAACTAACGATTTAAACCAGGTGTTACTGGTGGATATGTTAACCATGGAGGATGATTAGAATCTAAGCGACAGGCAGCTTAATCCCCCATCCATTTTCTGATATTCCGAGAGTTCGACTTCAAGGGTTTGATAACCCAGTTTCTCAAGGGCAGCCCTGGTTTTGGGAAACCCGGCAGCCACCAGGACATAATCATTGACCCGTAATGCATTGGCTGCATATTTTTCCCCGGCATCCACGATTACCTGGCGGTAATTGCTTAGATCTTTAGCTGAGCAAAAAGATTGATGGAGAATAATCGTATGGTTACCCAGGTAGTTGACCCCCGTTTTAAAATGTAGTAGATTGCATACAGGAATGGTATATACATCGAAACCATAATCTTTTAAGTACCCGTTTAGTTGTTTTGCCCCTGACAGATTGGTTCTGCCCGACAACCCGATAAAAAATTTATTGTCTGCCTGCATGATATCCCCACCATCGAGTGTTCCCGGTGCTTCGATGTGATGAAGGGTGGGTAGAATCTGAAGAGCCTTTTCAATGGCTTCGGTTTCTCCCGTTCTTGTGGGGTCTCCAGGACGTGTGATCACCCCGAAATCTTGAGTTACCACGGCAGTATCCTCTACAAAACAGGAGTCAGGAAAGGCTGGATCCGCTTCCAAAACGGTAATATCCAATCCGCATTTAATCAGCGCTTCACAGTACGCATCGTGTTGTTTTAAAGCAAGCATATAATCCGGTCTTCCAAGGTCTGCGGTGGTAATTCCGTCGGCAAACGTCTTTGCCGGCCGTTTAACAATTGCCTGGGTATACTTCATGATAATTTTTTTAGGTTCTTCAAATATATATTTTTTATCCAACAGTTTAGAATATTTTTAAATTATATTTATTGTTTTTCGATAATAAACCTTTTGGATGATTGCTGGTCAAATTCAATGTTTTAATTAAAAGAAGTTTAACCAATACGAAAATGATGATGAAAAAAATTACTTTTTTAGTGGTGGCTTTACTGGCTGTCAATTTCTCAGGTTTTGGACAACAGGAGTTAACTCCCGACCATAAAGATTATTACCAGTACAACTGGCGGCTTACCGATGTGTATGCTGACTGGGATGCCTGGCAGCAGGACCTGGAATATGTACAATCCCAAATTCCCAGGTATTTGGATTACAAAGGCCGTCTGGGCGAAAGTGCTGCCACCTTGCTTGAGTTCAGAAAATTTGGGGATGAAATTGCCCGGATTTCCTCCAGGCTTTACATTTATGTAATGCTCAATCAGGATGTGGATGGTAAAAACCCGATCTACAAAACCCGGTTTCAGCAGTTACAAACCATGTCGATTGAGCGAAGCCGTAATTCGACCTGGATTCAACCCGAAATGGCTAAAATTCCACAGGCAACCATAAATCAATGGGTTAAAGAAAATGAAGAACTGGCTGTTTATGAACATCTTTTCGATAGTTTTTACCGTCAGTTGGAACATATCCCCGACGAAGAGACCCAGCAGATCTTAACCTATTACAGACGTGCATTGGGGGCACCTTCTAATGCCTATGGATCGCTATCCAAAGCTGATATGGAATACCATCAGGTAACCCTTTCTGATGGTGAAGAAATTACTACCAGTCCGGCCATGGCAGCAAAAGTTTATAACAACAATCCGAACCAGGCGGATCGTATAGCAGTAACCCAGGCCCGTGTTGATGTTTTTGCCAAAAATAAAAACACCTATGCCGACCTGTGGCTGGGAATCGCTCAAAACCGTTGGGCAAGCGCACAAATCCAGGGATATGAGTCGTGTCTTCAATCGGTATTACAACCCAATAACATTCCCCTGGATGTGTATAAGAACCTTATTGAGGTGGCCAGCAGCAATACCGATGCCTTGCAAAAGTATAGAGAGCTCCGCAAAAAAGCTCTTCAGCTGGACGAATATTACAGTTCCGATGAATCATTCCCCCTGGTTGATTTCGAAAAGGAATATGCCTGGGAAGAGGCAGTTGGTCTGGTGCACGATTGTTTAAAGCCCATGGGTAAAGAGTACAATGAGCTGTTGCATACTGCAACCCAGGAAGGATGGATAGATGTTTATGAAAAACCCGGCAAACAAACCGGGGCATACAATATGCCTTTATACGATGTGCATCCTTATATCCTGATGAACTGGGCCGGAACACGTAACAACGTTTATACCCTGGCGCATGAGCTGGGACACGCCATTCATGGTATGTTGAGCAGCAAATACCAGCCTTTTGTTTATGGACGCTCGGCATCGATGGTGGCAGAAGTAGCCTCCATATTTAATGAGCATATGCTGCTCGATCATATGATTCAAAACGCCCAAGATCCCAATGAAAAAGTTGCTCTTTTGGTACAGGCTATTGACATGATCTCCGGAAAGTTCTACCGTCAGTCGCAATTTGCCGAGTTTGAATATACACTCTACACAAAAGTTGAGAACAACGAACCGCTGAATGCCGAAATTATAGGCGACCTGTACGATCAGATTTCGGAAAAATATAACGGTGAGGTGATGCAGTCGGTTGAAAATGGACAATACAGCTGGCCCAGGGTTTTCCACTTTTTTGATTTGTATTACTATGTATATAATTATGCGGTTTCCTATTCAGCTTCCAGCAGCCTGTTTAATCAGATTGCACAGGCCGGTAACAGGAAAGAGGCAAAACTCGCCCGGGAAAAATACCTGAACCTGTTGAAATCAGGTAGCAATGATTATCCGGTAGCACTGTTAAAAGATGCCGGCGTGGATTTAACCACCAAGGCCCCTTTTGTGGCCGTCGTAAACCGGATGAACGAGCTGGTAAACCAGCTGGAAGTAGCTTTACAGGAAGCCGGAAAAATATAAAATATTTAATGTTTAGGTTTAAATCATGATTAAATGTTAGGTTTAATGATTGATTTGGGATTCAGGAGAGGCTGTCTAAAAAGGCAGCCTCTTATTATGCGGCATTGGTTTAAGCGGGTATTGAATAGTCAAATTCTGGGGTAAACCAACATAGCCTCCAATCAAAGTTCCTGTTCTAAGTTAAACTTATTTGTTCTATATCGGTAAGGATATTCCGGGAATAATCAACAATGGTGAGTGAATGGATCACCCCATTAATCGAAAAATCTTTTTTATTCCATTGGTCAGCCCATTTTTTTACCTCAAACTTATCCTTTGCATTGGCGATTCCCATATGGGGAATAAAATCAATATCTAGCCGTAAATAAGGAAAAAGAAGGTTGCTGTAGAGCCTGTCATGTAGTTTTACTATTTTGTGGAATCCCTTATCAGGCACTAATAACAAATGATAATACGGTAAAAAGGCATCTTTATTAACGGTGGCGCATTTTATATCAAATTCGATGGATTCAGACCCTTTGGTTTGATGATAAATTTCATCAATAAACTGTTCCTGGCTGATATCCGGCTCGTCAACCGGAAATACAAAAGCAAAATGTGGTTTTGCAATAGAATAATACAGTTCGTCATTCTCTTTGCGAAAATTCCGGATAATTTTTATATCCTTCTCTTTAAGTTCGGGATAAGCACAAACTCCAAAGGCCATTTGATTAGATTAATGATAAATTACTAAGGTATTACTTTATTGGCAAACGATCAATTTTTGGAAATGCTCTGCTAACATTTTTAAAATCAGTTAAAAAACCGGGGTTATATTTAACATTGCACCATGAGATTAAATAGCAGAAGAAAGGAGGCCTTTTTTGTTCTTTTAATGCGTTGTATCAAAGCGTTTTGTTTGGCCCTTTTTGCCGACAGATCATCGCATTCTCGTTGAAGCTGCTTTGCTTTTCTCCGTTCATTGGGGTTTGGGTTGAATACTTGTGCACTTTAGTGATTTGTTTTTTTTAGTACCATTGTCGTTCCTGTTACCAAATTTTCGAGAATATAGTTTTCTGTTTTTTGTTTTTTTATGTAATCATGAAACAAATTTTGTTTGTCAGGATATTTCTTCATCAACTCATAGCATCTTTTGCTAAGGTTCTCAAAAATATGATCGTCTGATTCTTTTATCTCTTCTTTGTTCATTATGATATGCTCAACAACTTCCATTCCTGCTTTTTCAATTTGTTGCATTATAGTATTTTTTTTAAACATGAATGGATGTGTATATGAGGTGTCGTCCTCAATGTAACCATCGTCAATAATAAATACTCCATTTTTTTTAATACATCCTGATAATGTTGTCAGTGTTTTGTAATAGTCACCAAAAACAGGGCCAATTGCCCCGAGAATAAGAATGTCATAATCAGTTAAATTTTTAATTTCTTTCCTGATATCTCCAGTCTTGAATTTACATAACCCCTGGACGTTTAATTCAACGGCTTTACGTCGGGCATAGTCAATAAATTCAGGAAGGGCATCTATTCCGTAGCACATACAACCTAGTGCTTTTGATACTTTTACGGATACAGCACCTTTCCCGCATCCCAGGTCAAGAACCCTCAAGCCAGTATGGATATTGAAATTTTTTCTTATTAGTTTGATTATGATGTCGGGGTCAGCTCCAATTTCCCAGAGGTCTTGCAAGATATAGGGTAAAAAAGGAAAAAGCTCTTTATCAGAACCGTCCATTGCAATTACTACGCTTTCTTCAATAGATCTCATTTTTATAGTTTCACGTTAGCTATAGTTTTGTTTTGTATGATTACAGAGTAGCCCCAGCTCCAGGGTTTTATGAACTTTATATCTTAGAAATGAAGCGTTAGTCCTATTCCATATCCTGTCATTGAAAGTCTTAGCGTTTTATTTTCCCGGAATGAACTTTTGGTTAATCCACTATTATAGATATCAACTGCTTTTGTTGTCTTCTTATGATAGCTTTTAGTGATTGGAATGGTAAGAACGAGTAGTCCGGCACCAATTCCTGCGATGGTCCAGTTTGGTTCTCCTCCGGCCAATGCAGTGCCTAAGGGCCATCCAATCATAAATCCTCCCGCATAACTAAAAATCATTCCTGCGGTATAGGTTGATTGAGCTGATTTTATTTGTTTATAGGCTTTTTCATTGGGTTTTACCGTTTTTATCAGTTGATTCATGGTTAGTAATTTTTCTCCCTGATAATACTGGTAACCGCCAAATACTTTTTTCATGGTAATAGGATCTGTTGCAGTTTGTCCAAAAGCAAAGGTCAAACTTACTAATAGGAGAGTTAAAAGGACTGTGGGTTTTTGCATTTTTGTGTTTTTTAAAATTTTTTGTCAGCTAATATCAACTCTGTTTATCTGGGTGTTGTGATTTTGAATATTTTGTTACGGGGTTTTGAATTTCTTGTTTATTGTATCCTGGCTTATCGGTATCCTGTTATTTGAATTAAATTATTCGCGGAGCTGACTCCTTGATCAGCCAGGATTTTTGGATAAACGGAGTCAACAGGATAAGTAAATCATTTCATTATCAATTTTTATTTAAAAATAACACAAAAAGATTAAACAGCAAGGAGGGTGGGATAATCTTTTTCCAGAATCCTGGTTTATTATACATTTTCCTTATTTTCTACCAGCAGGTAGAGTTCTTTTTCGGGCAGGAAGAGATATCCCTGTTCGTAGCAGAAATGGTAAACATCACCTTTCTTGGTTGTATAGGTATGGGTATGGTAGGTAAAGTTGAAACCGCTGGTGAGCATATTCTCGCGAGTTACCATGGTTTTGTCCGACTGTTTGTTTAGTTCGGCCAGGATACGCCGGTTCTTGCGTAAAATATTGTTAATGTTTCTTACGGTATTGCTGGTGTCACTGTTTAACCGGTTGTTGTATGCATTCCGGCACTGATCCGAACAGAATTTCTTGTCGGCCCGGCCGACAATTTTTTCACCACATTCCAGACAGCTTCGGATAGTTTCCTCTTTCATCATATAAGGATTTTAGGCTCTGGTTATCAAAGGTAAAGAAAATTACAATCAATTACAAACGACTGTAAAAGAATGTTAACCGACTATACCCAATTAATAACCGAATCTTTCTTAAAACGTGTTTTTACTTTGTTCTATCAATTTTGTTTAACCCAATAAATTTAAAGTCATGGAAAAGACAATGAACAAAGTAGAACTTCAGGGATTCCTGGGCCGAGATGCCGAAGAGAAAACTTTCGACAGCGGGCGTACATTGGTGAATATGAGTATTGCAACCAATGAAAGTTTTAAAAACAAAAAGGAGGAATGGGTGAATCAAACCACCTGGCACAATGTGGTATACTGGAAAAATAAAAAGGAGGAAGACCTAAGCTTCCTGAAAAAAGGGGAACTGATATCGGTTTCGGGAAAGATCAATCAACGTCAGTATACCGATAAAAACGGGGACGATAAGTACGTTACAGAAATTGTTGCCTTTAAGGTAGAACCGGTGAAAGAATAAGCCTTATTTCTAAGAGAATCATTTTTTTAGAACTGATCAAAAAGATTGCATGGCAGGTGGTGCTGAACATCATTCATGTCCTATTGTGCGCCTTTGCTGCCTGCTTGTTAGCCTGCCTCCCGGTTTATAGGCCAGTTAAGGCCAGTAAACCGAAGGCATGCAGGTTTTTATGCATGTGCCCCGGTCACTGCTTTTAATCTAAAAAATACGTGTTCTGGTTTTCAGAAATTTCTTTCCTGGATGTTTGAGCCTAAAGTTGCTGAAAAAAAATTCTGGGATAGAAATTCTTTTATTTAATTCGGTTTGTTTTTACATTAGCCTGTTAATCTGCAAGTTCAGCTTTTAGGATATAGACACTATCCAGTTTTTCTTCAGGAAAAATTTCTCCCTGCTCATTAAACCTTCTCAGTTGTGCATTGGCAATATAATAATAAGTATTGCCGGCAATTTCACCTGTTGTCGGGATTTCGAAGTAGGGGTTGTTCGTTTCAATGGCTTTGTTCGTTGTGACACTATCCATCGTTTGGTTTAGATAATAGCGGTAAATTCCTCCCAATGAGGACTGGTGAGCAATTAAGGAGTTGTTATAAAATGCCAGACCGTCTATAGCACTTAATGTTAAGTGAGCAGGTGTTTTAATCCGTGTAATTTTAAAATTCGCGAGGTTCACTTTATCAACTCCTGCATAGTGGGCAATAAATAAATATCTTTCCGAATTGTCCAGGGTGATGCCATTGGCATAATAATAATGATCTGAATCAATGAACAATTCCAGGCTATCCTTTCGGGGTTGAATCGTATATACTTTTCCTTGAAGTGACTCGGTAATAAATGCTGTTCCGTTAGAATGGAGAGTAACATCGTTGATAAGCCTTTCCACGGTATCTTTTAATAAATATTTTTTGATGAGCTTTCCTGTTTCCAGATCGAATTTATAAATTCCGGAATATTCATCCATGGGTTCTTCCGGTTTTTTCATTCTGTTCCATGCAGAACAGGCCCACAGGAACCTTCTTTCCGGATCGACTTCCATTCCTAGAACACCCTGAATTCCTTCGAATCCTGATGGAATAAAATCTTTTATCTTTCCCTCGGCATCAATGGCAATAATTTTACGTTTGTATATGGAGCTGATAAAGAGTGTCTTAGTAATTTTGTCATAAGCAACCCCCTCGGGAATAATCCCTTTTTCGGGTAATGTATAAGCCAATGTACTATGATTAACTGGATGCGTATGTTGTTCTGAAATCCTTAGAAGACTATCGTAACCATCCAATCCTTCAAGGTATAGCCGGTAAGTTTGATCCAATTTATTGAGAATAACCGGATAAGGATAATTTGCCATTTCTTCTAATTCTTTGATCGCTTCCTTATACTTGTTGTTATATGTTAATGCGCTGGTATATAGTAGCTTTACGTCAGGATTGGAAGGGGCAAAATCATAAACCGTTTTGGCTGCATTTAAAAACTGTATAGCATTGGAATCTTGCAGGGCAACTCCTGCTCCCCGATAAGCATTTATAAAATCGACACCCGAGGGATCCTGGCTTATTTGTATCGTTTGTAAATCAATATCTTTATTATTACAGGCTGTAAGTAATATAAGAGTAAAAAGGAGGTGAATGGTTTTCATGACCGTAATGATTAGTTATGAACCATGGACACAAAATAACTAAATAGGTTTAAAACCTGCTGAAATAAATTGAAAGGAAAATTCAAGAAATTTGTTTAAACTAATTAATTCATTTTCTTGGGGTAAACAAGTAAGGATATCGTCAATGACTAAATAATTTGGATTATAAAATCAGTATAATTACCGGGGGACCTGATTGTTGCGATTGCTTTACCAGGTGTAGATCTTTTACCAGCAGTTGAAAGGATATTTTTTCCTGAAGGCTAAGGCAAAAATGTACCTCTTGAATTGAAAGTTCTATTGCCGTTTTGGAAGATACTCCGGAAAAATGTATGCACAGGAACATGAACGGTTAAATTTTATGGTGACACCATTCGAAATAAAAAAGATGTTTTCGCTGCTTTTTAAAAACGATCGAAATTAAAGGTTCACGATTTGATGATTAATAGGCTATCCAACAGCTATTAAGATTTAATATCCCGAGGGTGTTTCACCCAAAGATTAAAATAAATATCTCCAACCATAGTTCAGATTCAAATTATTATTCTACCTTTGCGCCCTTAATTAATTTAATGGTGTTTTCAGGTATCTTACCGGCTTTTGGCAAGTTGTAAAGGAAATCCGAAAGCACGGGAGGAAAAATAAATGACAAAATTTAGTGATTTAGGTATCTCTCAGGAGATCCTAAAAGGTATTAATGAATTGGGTTTTGTAGATGCAATGCCCGTACAGCATGAAGTAATCCCTGTATTACTCGAAACCAACCGCGATATTGTTGCCCTGGCACAAACCGGAACAGGAAAGACCGCAGCATTCGGTCTTCCGATTATTCAGCAGATCAACATTTCAGAAAAGTATCCACAGGCCCTGATCCTTTCACCCACCCGTGAGTTATGTGTTCAGATAGCCAGGGATTTTATGGCTTACTCAAAGTATACGAATGGTTTAAAAGTATTGCCTGTATATGGAGGAGCCAATATCGATGCACAGATACGTGGACTCAAAATGGGGGCACATATTATCGTGGCAACACCGGGGAGAATGCTGGATCTGATCAAGCGAAAGAAAGCCGACATTACCCGCGTAAAAACCGTGGTGCTGGATGAGGCGGATGAGATGTTGAACATGGGGTTCCGGGAAGATCTGAATGACATTCTCGAGTCGGTTCCTGATAATCGAAGGACACTGCTATTTTCTGCCACCATGCCTAAGGAGGTGGCAGCCATTGCTAAAAACTATATGACCAATCCCGAAGAAATAACTATCGGGAAAAGAAATTCCGGTGCCGAAAATGTTAAACATGCTTTTTACCTGGTGCATGCACGCGACAGGTATTTGGCTTTGAAACGGATTGCAGACATGAACCCGGATATTTATGCCATTATCTTTTGCCGCACGAGGATGGAAACCAAGGAAGTGGCTGAATGGTTAATTAAAGACGGATACAATGCAGATGCATTGCACGGGGACCTCTCCCAGGCCCAGCGCGATCATGTAATGAACCGTTTCCGCCTGAAGAGTCTGCAGATGCTTGTCGCTACCGATGTGGCTGCCCGCGGACTGGATGTGAACGACCTTACCCATGTGATCAATTACAACCTGCCTGATGATATTGAAGCCTATACCCACCGGAGTGGAAGGACCGGTAGAGCCGGAAAAAAGGGGATGTCGATTGCTATTGTCCATCTTAAAGAAAAGTTCAGGATCAAAGCCATTGAAAAGAAAATCAATAAACAATTTGAGCAATTACCGGTTCCTAAAGGTGACGAAATATGCAAAAAGCAGCTGTTCCATATGATCGACAAAATGGAACATGTGGAGGTCAAAAATGAGCAAATCGATGAGTTGTTACCTGAGGTATATAAAAAGCTGCAGTGGCTCGATAAGGAAGATCTGATTAAACGTTTTGTATCGCTCGAATTTAATCGTTTTCTGGCTTACTATAAAGATACCCCGGACCTGAATGTGCCCGATGAATCGGGAGCTGACCGCAAAGAGAAAAGAAAAAACAAGAGAGGCGGGAAAAATACAAACTATCAACGGCTGTTTATCAATGTCGGCAAGAACAGCAAGCTTAACCCGCAGCGATTAATGGGTTTGGTTAACGAATCGACTCGCGAACGAAATATCCCGGTAGGAAAAATTGATATCATGAAATCTTTTTCTTTTTTTGAAATTGATGAATCATATACCCATAAAGTCCTGAAAGGATTAAATAATACTGTGTTTGAAGGAGTACAGGTAAGTTCTGAGGTGGCTAAAGAAAAACCTGCGGGTGCTGGAAGAGAAAAAAAACGGGATGAAAGAAACATTTCCGGAAATAAAAAAACGGGCAAAAAAGCCAGCTCAAAAAGACGTTCAAAAAGAGGTTAGTTGATCAGAATTCATAAATTTGTGCTATTAATCCTTAAATATTCTAGCGATGAGCAGCATCAAAAATATTGCCCTGGTAGCACATGATAACCGGAAGAAAGACCTGATTGAATGGGTGGAGTACAATAGCGATAAGCTTTTGAAACACCGGCTAACCTGTACCGGAACAACCGGTAAACTGGTCGGGGAGGCGTTATCAAAATCCATGGACCCTAAATCTCCCGTTCAGCTTACCCGGTTAAAATCCGGGCCTTTGGGCGGAGATCAACAACTGGGTGCGTTAATCAGTGAGGGGAAAATTGACCTGCTCATTTTTCTTTGGGACCCGATGGAACCTCAGCCCCACGATGTGGATGTAAAAGCTTTGCTACGAATTGCCGTATTGTATAATATCCCTACCGCAAATAACCGGTCATCAGCCGATTTTCTGATTTCATCTCCCCTGTTTTCCGGTGACTATAAACCAAAGCTTAAAGATTATTCTTCCTATACTTCCCGCAAGATAAAAGGCTAACAATGAGTATTTTAATAAGTGGATAGAGATGCTGGTTTAAAGGGTTTCTCTTTTTTCATAGCTGGTTAAGCCTTCTACAACAACTACAATCTCTCCTTTTACAGCCGACGGGCTGTAATAATCGATGAGCTCTTTTAGGGTTCCGCGGATATTTTCTTCGTGGATCTTTGTTAATTCTCTCGAAACACTTGCTTTTCGATCTTCACCCATAAATTCGGCAAATTGGCTGAGCGTTTTTACCAAACGATAGGGCGATTCGTAAAAAACCATCGTCTTGGGTTCTTCGGCAAGTTCTTTCAATCGTTTTTGCCTCCCCTTTTTTTGGGGCAGAAAACCTTCGAACGAAAAACGATCGTTGGGTAAAATAGAATTTATTAGTGCAGGAATAAATGCTGTAGCCCCTGGTAGAGTCTCAACCTCTATGCCTTCCCCAATGCATGCACGGGCTACTAAAAATCCGGGATCTGAGATGCCGGGTGTTCCTGCATCGGAAACCAACGCAAAGGTTTGACCCGTTTTAATCCGATGAATAATTTCGGGGATTGCTTTATGCTCATTGAATTTATGATGCGAAAGCACGGGTTTGTCTATCTCGTAATGCTTTAATAAGATGCTTGTTTTACGGGTGTCTTCTGCTAAAATGATATCCACCTCCTGCAAAACACGCAATGCTCTCAGGGTGATATCTTCAAGGTTGCCTATGGGCGTTGGTACTAAAAACAGTTTACTCATCGTGCTAATTTGCGGCAAACTTCCGTTTTACCAGCTCTTTTAAACGTTCAAAATGAGGATTTTCCTCTTCCCAATCGAAATTGTTGATTAGAAAATCCAAAGCATTCTCATAAGTGTCAAAATTATTTAAGATCTGAATGGTTTCAAGGTATTGTTCTTTATTTCCATTAAATAATTCGCGGATAAAGATAAACTTGTCATTTAAACTGATGGCCGAAGCAATGTCATGGATCGGCTTTGACTGCATCTTGGAGGATACATCTTTTTTGCTGTTTTTCTCAGCCATATTGTCGTGGATAAATTTTTTGGAGTGAAATTTATCGGCTACTATAGGTGACCCCTCGGGTTGTGATTCTTTATTTTTTGAGCCTTTTGATTCTTTCGTGCTGGTTTCTTCCCTTTTCTGCTTTGTTTCTTTAACATGGTTTTCCTCTTGGGCAGGTTCTTCAATAATCAGCTCAGGTTCTTCTTTTGGAGGACTGATTTCTGTAGGTTTTGAAGCTTCCTCGCGAGGACGGGCAGCCTTTTCTTCTTTGGGAATTGATTTTTTTTCGTTTGTTTTGTTTTGATAGTCAAATTTATAGGCAGGTTGTGGATGAATCGTTAATAATAAATCGTAAAGATTTCTTACTTTTGAAAGAGCAAGATCAATATCCAGCGGATGGATTTGTTCCTCATGATCAAGCCTGTTTGCTAGAGCATATAAATCTTGAATATCTTTCAGCAGTTTTTTTGCTGTTTCTTCTTTGTTCATAACACAAGCATTAGAATTATTTTGCAATATTAACGATAAAAGTTTAGAATTGGTATAAGATGTTTTTCGAAGGTACAAATAAAAAAGCCAAAAACAGGGGATGGGTCGAAGTAATTTGCGGATCAATGTTTTCCGGGAAAACCGAAGAGTTAATTCGCCGGTTAAAGCGGGCCGAATATGCAAAACTAAAGGTGGAAATTTTTAAGCCCATGATTGATACCCGGTATTCCGAGGAGGATGTGGTTTCACATGATGAAAATACCATTCGTTCCACTCCGGTTGAGTCTTCGGGAAATATTCTTTTGCTGTCGGGGAATGTGGATGTGATTGGAATTGATGAGGCGCAGTTTTTTGATGATAACCTGGTGGAGGTGTGCAACCAGCTGGCTAATAATGGTACCCGGGTTATTGTGGCCGGCCTGGATATGGATTTCCGGGGAAAACCTTTTGGTCCCATACCAGCTCTTATGGCCCAGGCTGAGTATGTTACCAAAGTGCATGCTATTTGCATGCAGTGTGGAAACCTGGCGCAATATTCGCATCGTATATCAAAAAGTGATAAATTAGTGTTGTTGGGCGAAAAAGATGAATACGAACCTTTATGCAGGGTGTGTTTTAATAAAGTGATCAATGAATCGACTTAACCCTATGAATTATACTGTTTCAAAAATAGCACAAATAATTGAGGCAAAGTTAGATCTTAACAATGATTGCGAAATTCAATATTTACTCATTGACAGCCGGAATCTGGTTTCAACAGTAAATGCCCTGTTTTTTGTCATTCGTGGCGAAAGACACGACGGGCACAATTTTATTAAAGAGTTGTATCAGAAAGGGGTGAAAAATTTTGTGGTCGATCAAATTCCCGAATATCAAAATGATTTGGAAAATGCCAATTTCTTGCTCGTAGATGATACGCTAAAAGCATTACAGAAACTGGCAGCAGCCCATCGCAAAAGATTTAACTATCCGGTTGTAGGAATCACCGGGAGCAATGGAAAAACCATTGTCAAAGAGTGGTTATTTCATCTGCTGCAGGGCAAAAGAAATGTAATCCGTAATCCTAAAAGTTATAACTCCCAGGTGGGGGTTCCCCTTTCGGTATGGCTGATGAGCGAGATGAACGATTTTGCCATATTCGAAGCCGGAATTTCTTTGCCGGGCGAAATGGAAAACCTTGAAAAAATAATTTGTCCTGATATTGGCCTGATAACCAATATCGGAGAGTCGCACCAGGAAAATTTCAGGGACTACCGGGAAAAAACCAACGAAAAACTGAAGCTTTTTAAGCACTCCGGCCAAATCATTTGTTGTAAAGATCACACGATGTTATATCAGGAAATAAGTTCACAATTTCCTGATCAGAAAGTTTTTACCTGGTCGGAAAAGACGGAAGCCGACCTGAGAATTTTAACCAATTACCGGAAAGATCACTCTACTTTTATTGAATTTCAATTTAATAACCAGAAAAACCACATTTCTATTCCGTTTACCGATACTGCTTCTGTTGAGGATGCAATTCATGTGCTGGCTGTTCTTTTTGCTACAGGAATCACCCCTGATGATTTTCTGCAGAAATTTGAAACCCTGCCTTCTGTAGCTATGCGGCTGGAATTAAAAAAAGGGATTAACAATTGTTCCCTGATCAACGACAGTTATAATTCAGACCTTAATTCTCTTAGCATTGCTCTCAACTACCTGGAACAACAAAATCAACATGATCAAAAAACATTGATTATTTCTGATATCTTGCAGAGTGGTAAAAAAGAACTTGAGTTGTACCGGGAGGTAGCCAAATTATTAAAAAAATATCATGTCAACCGGTTGATTGGCATCGGGGAGGCAATTTTTCGACAAAAGCATTTGTTTAACCTGCAGAAAACAATTTATCAGTCGACCTCTGATTTTCTGGAACATTTTTCCAAGAAAGAGTTTACCGACGAAGCGATTTTGCTGAAGGGTGCACGGAACTTTCAATTCGAAAGGATCTCATCGGTTCTTGAAGAAAAATCGCACCGCACGGTGTTGGAGATCAACCTGAATGCCATGGTGCATAATTTGAACTATTTCCGTTCAAAACTAAATCCCGGTACTAAAATGATGGTTATGGTCAAAGCTTTGTCCTATGGTAGTGGGACTTTCGAAATAGCCAATGTTTTACAATATCAACGGGTGGATTATCTCGGTGTCGCCTTTGCCGACGAAGGGGTTGCTTTACGTGAAGCAGGAATAAAAACCCCGATCATGGTGATGAACCCTGAACAAAATAGCTTCGACCTGATGATTGAACATAAACTGGAACCAGAAGTTTATAATTTTTTAGTGTTCCAGAAATTCAGCGAAGCGGTCAAAAATGCAGGAAAAACCAATTACCCCGTTCATCTGAAACTGGATACCGGGATGCATCGTTTGGGCTTTATGGATTATGAGATCCCCCAGCTAATCGATGAGTTAAAAAAGAATGACCTGCTGAACGTTAAATCTGTCTTTTCACACCTGGCGGCAAGTGATGAAAATCTTCATGATTCATTTACCCGGGAGCAGATCCGGGTGTTTGAGCACATGAGTCAAGATATTATGCAGGCATTAAAGTATCCTATTTGGAGGCATATTGCCAACTCCGCAGGGATAGAACGTTTTCCTGAGGCCCAGTTTGATATGGTCCGTTTGGGAATCGGCTTGTATGGTATTTCAGCAACCAGTCAGAACCAGTTGGCTACCGTTAGTACTTTAAAAAGCACGGTAATTCAAACCAAACAGGTGGGCAAAGATCAGACCATCGGCTACAGCCGGAAGGCAACGGCTCAAAAGGATATGACCATTGCCATAGTTCCGGTGGGCTATGCCGACGGGTTAAACCGAAAACTGGGAAACGAACGGGGTAAACTTTATATTAATGGCTTTTTTGTTCCTATCGTGGGAAATGTCTGCATGGATATGTGTATGGTTGATATTACAGGATGTAATATCCATGAGGGAGATGAAGTAATTGTCTTTGGAAAGGAACAATCAGTTTTCGACCTGGCTCAGATGCTGGAAACCATTCCTTATGAGATCTTTACCAGTATTTCAAGCCGGGTGAAAAGAGTATATTACCAGGAATAACCGATAAGAAGATAGGATTTTGCTCCGACAATTCTTTGTTTTTGTTGGGTGACTACTGGTTTGGATTTCTCGTTAAAGCCCGGACTTAAACCCCTATTTTTCCACATTTTAAAGTTTACCGGTTAATTTAGAACAGGGAGTGTTGATAACTTTATAAGGTATTGATTTCTATGAAATTAATATGTTTTTGGGGAAGGGTGTTTTCTTATAGAATATGTTAAAATGAACAATTAAACGTTTTTCCGGTTTTGAATCTCCCTAAAAAATGTGTTATTTTGGCGCTTTGAAAATATCACTCGAAAGAGTTGTATAAAATGGACTATAGATACCTTAAAATATTTGCTTTCTTATCGATATTCTTTGTGGTGGCCGTAATAACGGCCAGTATAAGGCTTGATCTGTTTGGCGCTATTGTTCAGAAAGAGGAAGTAATCAATTTGTCGACCCGTGATAAGATCGATAAGATTTTTTACGATGAAAAAGCGGCTATTCTCGATTCGATGATCCGGCAAAAGGTGGAGAGATTTCATTTTAACGGGAGTATCCTGGTGGGTTATAAAGGAAATTGCATTTACAACCAGTCCTTTGGTTATGCCGATATTAGAAAAAGGGAGCCCTTAGCAGAGGATGCGGTTTTTCAGCTGGCCTCGGTGAGTAAACAGTTCACGGCCATGGCCGTGATGGTCCTGAAAGATCGAAATAAGCTGCATTATGATGATTCGGTGATCAAATATATTCCCGATTTTCCTTATCCGGATATTACCATCCGGATGTTACTGAATCACACTTCCGGGTTGGCTAATTATATGTGGTTGGTGGAGCATCACTGGAAAGGGGACAAGCCCCCCTACAATGATGATATTATGAGAATGATTGCTAAGCATAAACTTCCTCTCTACTTTACCCCCGGACGTAGATTCAACTATTCGAATACAGGGTATGTTGTTTTGGCTGCAATTGTTGAGAATATTTCCGGAGAGCGATTTGCGGAATTTATGAACAGGAATATTTTTGACCCGCTCAAGATGGATCATTCTTTTGTTTACAGTAGCTCCTTTGATACAGATCACCAGGATTTCCTGAGTGGATTTTATTACCGCAGCCGAAGGTACAGGATGATTCCGCCAACAGTAAATGATGGTGCAGTAGGGGATAAGGGGGTGTATTCAACCACTGAAGATTTATACAAGTGGGACCAGGCGTTATATACCAGTAAGTTAGTTTCTGAAGAGACCCTGAACGAAGCACTTACACCGTTTAAATTGTATAATAAATATACCATGCCTTACGGGTTTGGCTTCCGCATCCGCGAACGCAATAATAAAAAGGTGGTGTATCACCATGGCCGTTGGAATGGGTTTAGAACCAGCCTTTTTCGTTTTGTTGAGGATAAAAATACAATTATTGTCCTGAATCATACTTCTTCTTCCCTGAACAACTCAATCGTCCGTGATATTCAGCAGGTGTTGGATGATTCCGTAAGTGCCGATTATACCCACGACATGGTTACCACCATATTGGATGAAGGCCTTGAACAGGCTTATCATAAATACAGGGCATTAAAACAAAGGCATAATTTTAGTCTGGATACGGTAAAAATTACCATTGCCAGCCAGATCCTTACCGATTTGCACAATTATGAGAGTGCTGAGAAGTTGCATCTCTTTAAAAAGATGTACAAGAGCGGACAACTGGATCATTCATCCATTGTAGATAACCGGGTCGGGGATGAAACTGCAACCGGATGGAGTGCCGGGAAAGATCGGGAAAATAATGTTACCCTAAATCGCTAACCTTTTCTAAGGTTTTTAGATCCAGTACTTTAATTTTTCTTCCGTCCAGGGCGATAATTTTTTCACTGGCAAAGGTAGAAAGTGTTCGTATTGCATTGGAGGTCGTCATGTTGGATAAATTGGCAATATCTTCGCGCGAAAGATACACTTTAATGGTCGAACCGTCCTCCTCAAAACCATAGGTGTCTTTAAGGAATAATAAGGATTCAGCCAATCGCCCACGAATATGTTTTTGGGTCAGGGTTACGGTTCGGTTGTTCGAAAATCCCAGCTCGGAGGCCAGCGACCTGATAATATTAAACGATAAATCAGAATTTGTGTGTAATACATTGTAGAGCGTTTCCTTTTCAATGGTACAAATAACACTGTCTTCGATGGCTTCGGCAGATGCCAGATAATTTTGTTCTGCAAATAATGCCCTGTAGCCAATAAATCCTACAGGTTTTGCCATCCGAACAATCTGTTCACGTCCTCCAACGCCTTCTTTGAAGATCTTAACTTTTCCTTTGGATAAACAGATTAATCCATTGGGCTTATCGCCTTCCTTGTAAATAATATCACCCTTTTTATAATAAGTACACGTACTGTTCTTCTTAAGCTGATCTTTCTCATCTTTGCTTAGTACGCTAAAAACTGACATTTGATTGTCAATGATATTGTGACATTCGGCATTCATTATTTTATTCATTGTTTGCAGAATATGTTAAAAAACATACAAATGTATATATTTAGTCTAAAACTATAAAATTTTTTCAACAAAATCGGTATTTAAAACCGTTATCCCTGATAATTCTGATTAAAAAAGACCTCAAGGGTTTAATGGATAAAATATTATTGATGGTTATAGTCGGCAACCAAAGGCATTCTTCGTCCGGCACCAAACGCTTTTGACGAGATCCTTAAAATCGGGGGTGACTGATAACGTTTATACTCATTGCTGTTAACCAGTTTTAGAATTTTTTCCACCGTGGTTTTTTGAAAACCATTTTCCAGAATATCCTCTATGGGTTTTTGTAATTCGATATATTCGAACAGGATTTTATCCAGGAGTTCATAATCGGGCAGGGAGTCACTGTCTTTCTGATCAGGTCTTAATTCGGCTGAGGGTGCTTTTACGATGGTGTTTTCCGGAATGATCTCCTGGGTTTGGTTTATATACCGGGCCAGTTTATAAACATCTGTTTTATAGACATCTCCCAGTACCGATAATCCCCCGTTCATATCCCCGTAAAGGGTTCCATAGCCAACCGCTGCTTCGCTTTTATTGGAAGTGTTTAAAAGGATATTGCCAAATTTATTCGATAAAGCCATCAGGATGGTTCCCCTGACCCGGGCCTGAATATTCTCTTCCGTAACATCGGGCTCAAGACCTTTAAAGATCCCTGCCAACGACTCATCAAAGGTGTCTACAATAGGTTGGATATTGATGGTGTCATACTTTACACCTAAATTTTCAGCCAGTTGGATTGCATCAATGCTTGAATGCTCGGATGAAAATTTTGACGGGAGCAAAAGAACACGGATATTGTCTGCACCCAGGGCTCGCGTAGCAATAACAAGTGAAACAGCTGAATCGATTCCCCCGGAGAGTCCTAAGGTTGCAGTGGTAAATCCGGATTTTTTAAAGTAATCCTTGATTCCCAGCACCAATGCATCATGAATTTTGGCAATAACATTTGGATCTTCATCGACGGATTTTTTCTGTTTCAGTGCTTTGATCTCCTCCAGGTCGTAAACCCTGAAATCCTCTTCAAAAAGTTTTAACTCATCGGCAATGGTACCATTGGGGTTTACCACCAGCGATCCTCCGTCAAAAATAAGCTCTGTTTGGGCACCCACCTGGTTTACATTAAAAACCGGAAGCTGGTATTTTTTTGCATTGCGAATAAAGATATTTTTCTTTCCCCAGATCTTGGTATAGGAAAATGGCGAAGCTGCTATGTTTACAATAAAATCAGGTTTGTATCTTGCTAACTGTTCCATGGGAGTTACCCGGTATAGCTGGCTTTTTCCGAAAGGATTCTGGGTGGGCTGGTCATCCCATAGATCTTCACAAATCGTGAGGGCAATTTTTTCTCCTTTATATTCAATCACATTAAATTTATCGTTCGGCTCAAAATACCGGTACTCATCAAAAATATCGTAGGTGGGGAGCAAGGTTTTATTTTGAATAAATTGGATTTTTCCTTCAGCAATAAACAGGGCTGAATTGAACAACCTCTTTCCCCGTTGATGATCGTTGATTGTCGGAGCCCCAAGAATTGCTGCAATATCTTTACAATGTTCCGATATCTCATCCACGGCATCTTCACACTTTTCTATAAACGAGCGGTGTTCCAGGAGATCCTGGGGCGGGTATCCACAAACCGACATTTCTGAAAAGATAATTAGATCAATATTCTTCTTTTTAGCCTGATGAATATTCTCAATAATCGTTGAAATATTTTTTTCGAAATTTCCGATATGGAAATTTAATTGAGCTAATGCAATTTTCATTATCTTTTTTCTTTTTTAAAATAGAACTCCTAATCTCAGGGCAAAATTACTTAAGGTTACTTTATTATTGCTATCGGGTGTGATATCAATAAATCCGTTGGTATAGGTTATTCCAACAACGATAGCCGTATTTCCGGCAATAGAATATTCAACCCCTGCGCCAATAAAATAA
Organism: Bacteroidales bacterium; assembly: GCA_036351015.1. Taxonomy (GTDB): domain Bacteria; phylum Bacteroidota; class Bacteroidia; order Bacteroidales; family UBA12077; genus UBA12077. The sequence continues at coordinate 90,311 of JAZBOG010000035.1, read as the reverse complement.
CCCAACGTAAAGAGTTTTACCTCATCGCTGATATTTTCATTATTCAGTTCAAAATTATCTATTTCGCCGGAGGCTTTAATATTTATCCCTCCATTAATTCCTAAATGCGTAAAAAATGTTGTGTACCCAATCTGGTTGGTTTTAAATTTTAATCCCAATGGAATATTGATGTATTGTAGTTTATAGTTTAAAACACTTCCCACAGGTAACGTAGTATCTGAGGAGCTATTGGTATTTATTTCTTTCTCGAAATCGTATTTTAGCTTGCCCCCGGTATTGTCGATCGAAATACCGGTCATAAACGCATAATTTCTGGCAAAATAATTATCCACATTTAAACCAATGTTAACTCCCAGTTTGGAACCTTCGCTGCTAACATCCTGTAAATCGGGCGACATCCACGATAGTTTTGGGTCGGCAAAAACACTGAATTTTAATCCCTGGGCAAAAATTCCCAAAGAGCTTACGATGAATATGATTAAAATTAAATACTTTTTCATATTTTTAGGTTTTATTTATCGTTAGTACAAAAATATATAAAATCAGATCATTTTCAGATGATTTTTTGGTAAGTAATCAAAAATCAATCCGTTTTTATTGCTTAACGAAATTTTAAAAATAAATTTTATGAAGTTTTCCGGAGTTTTTTTAGCGCTTTCGTTTCTGTTGCTCATCATTTCAGGATGTTCTCAAAAAAATAAGTTTGATGTTGAGCTGGAGGATATTGAGGTTGCTATTGAAGTGAAAAGGCTGGATAAAGAATTGTTTGAACTGGACCCGGGTACCATAGAACAGCAGGTTCCGGATCTTATCCAAAAATATGGTGAATTTCTGGAGCTATACAGCCACAATGTAATAAGTATTGGCAGTCCATACAGTAAAGCCTATCCCGACTACCTGGCAGGATTTATTACCGATTACACCATGTATCAGGTGCATGAAAAGGTGATGGAAAAGTTTCCCGATGTTGAGTTTATGGAGGAGGAGCTTACCCGTGCATTTAAGTATTACCAATACTATTTCCCGGAACGCCTGGTTCCTGCTGTATATACCTTCCAGGGTGGCTTTAATCAGTCCATCGTTGTTGCTGATAGTATACTGGCCATTGGTACAGATAAATACCTGGGACCTGAAGTGGATTTTTATGACCGCCTGGGAATCTCCAGGTATTTGCAGCGGAACATGATTCCTGAAAAAATTCCCTCTGATGCCCTCCGGGCATGGGCAATGACTGAATTTGTATACAATGATTCGATCGACAACCTGGTAAATAATATGATTTATCAGGGGAAGTTGCAGTATTTCCTGGATGCGATGTTTCCCTTTACCGAGGATTCGTTAAAATTTGGTTTTACCTCCAGCCAGCTGGAATGGTGCCAAAAGAATGAGAAACCCATGTGGGATAACCTGGTCGAACAGAAACTACTTTTCTCCACCGATTATATGACCATAACCAATTACATCAAACCGGCTCCTTTTACCACTGGGTTTCCCCGACAATCTCCCGGAAGAGCTGTAGTATGGTTGGGCTGGAAAATTGTTCACCGCTATATGGAGCGGCATCCTGAGGTAACCTTAAAGGAGTTAATGCTCAATGATCATTACCAGGAGATCTTAACCGGATCAAGATATGAACCCTGATTCAGTAACCCTTTTAAAAAATAAAACCTTGCTATTCATTTTAATACTCTAATTTATGATTCAATTAAAAGTTCCTTTTTGGCTTGTTGTATTTTGTTTATTAGCTAACCATTTGCAGGCACAAAAAAGTTATAAATATCCCCGGGCACCGAAAGATTCCGTGGTTGATACCTATTTTGGCGAATCCATTGCTGATCCTTACCAATGGATGGAGAATCCGGAGGATGAGAGACTCTCTGCCTGGATTAAGGATCAACAAAAAATTACTAAAAAACTGGAAAATCAACAAATAAAGGTATGGACGCTGAGAAATCAGATTGCCGCCATGTATTATGGAGTTAGAGAGGAAATAACCCTTTCTTACCAAAAAGTCGACCGCAAAAGAAGTGAATATCTTTTTAAATACAACTTTATAAGCAGTAATCGGTCCCCCGATTTGCAATACCGTAAAAGAGGCAACACCAACTATCAAACCTTAGTTAAGATTAAGGATTTCAGGAAAGATAAAGACGATAATGTATTAATCACCGATTGGTATGTGAATGAGGAAACCGACCTGGTTGCCGTAACTATTTCACACAGTGGCAGTGACTGGAATGACGCCTACTTTTTTGATTTACAAACGGGAGATCAACTGACAGATACCCTCAGGTTTTTAAGAGGAAGCAGTAAAATCCTATGGCATGGGAATGGTGTTTATTACGACCGCTACAACGAACCGGAAAAAGGGCGGGAACTACTCGATATTGCCAAAGGACAGGCCTTCTGTTATCATAAACTGGGCGACAGACAACACGATGACAAGATCTTATACCACAATCCTGATACCTCGGGGGTAAATACTTTCCGTTATTTTATGAAGGACCGGTCCAGGATCTATTTTTACCATTTCTACCTGGTAAGAGGAAAACTGTATCATGCGATATCCTATTCAGATATTAAAGAGGATCACTCGTTTTTCTTAAAAAACTTTCTCATCTATCCCGAAAATGATTCCGTTTATTTTACGATTGAAGAACAAATCGGTGATTCTGTATTGCTCCGAACCAATCATAATGCACCCAATGGTAAAGTCTATATTGCCAGTATTAACCATAAAAATCAATTGTTGAATTTTATTCCTGAGTATGATATTACACTCCGGAGGGTAGATCGCCTGGGGAAAGACAAACTAACGTGTATTTACAGAAATGACGGAGAATTTGTTGCCCTGATTTTTAATTTGAAAGGTGAATTGTTGAAGATGATCGAATTTCCTGAAGGAGAAAAGGTCAACTATCTTTATGAGCACGATTCTACCGCAGAGTATACTAATTTTTGTGTATCATCTTTTTATCACCCTGATATTTGGTACCAGATGTCTCTTAATGACTTAAGCTATAAGCCCGCAAAGGAAATACAGGTACCCTATAATCCCGAAGACCTGCATACCAGGTATGTAAAGTATACTTCGAAAGATGGTACAGAAATACCAATGTATATAACCTGTTTAAAAGATACAGAGCTGGATGGGGATAATCCGGTACTCATTTATGGTTATGGAGGCTACGGTGTTACCGTAGAACCAAAGTTCGATGAATCCCAGGCGCTCTGGCTTTTACATGGAGGGATTCTCGCAGTTCCCAATGTACGAGGAGGTGGGGCACAGGGTAGTGACTGGAGCAGGCAGGGACGAGGAGTGAATAAACAAAATACCATTGACGATTTTATTGCGGCGGCCGAATATTTGATTGATAATAAGTATACTAACCCCGATAAGCTTGCAGCTTATGGGGCATCGCATGGCGGAATGCTGGTGGGAGCGGCAATAACCCAACGCCCGGAGTTATTTAAGGCGGCTGTTGCAGAAGCAGGGGTGTATGATATGATTCGTTTTGAGAAGTTTACTATTGGTCATAAGAGTACCAACATTACCGAATTTGGGACCATTGATGAAATGGAGGGATACCAGGCTAAAAGATCCTATTCTCCTCTCCATAATGTCAGAAATGGCGTACGCTACCCGAATGTATTGCTGATTACAGGTGATCATGACGACCGGGTACCCCCATTGCATACCTATAAATTCCTGGCAACACTTCAGGAAAAGGGCAGTCCACATTCCCTGTACCATATGTATTTGATTCCCGGAGCCGGCCACGGTGGAGCTCTAACCCGTGAAGACTGGGAAAGAAAATTACTCTATAAATACTATTTCTTATTTGATCAAATGGATATAAAATTCTGGTAATGATAGTGAGTATTATTGTTTATTTCGTTTGTTGTTTATTGTGTATCTTCTTTTGTGGATAGCTTTTAAGCCCCCAAAAGATGGTCTTTAAAAAAATGACTGAACCGTCTGTTTTGCCTGCTAGCTATAGCAGTAAGCCTTACCGATGTAAAGTGCAGGATTTGTTGTATTGATTTTTGCCAGTTTTCCGAAGCAAATAATCAGGCATTTATCTAATGAATAAATTACCTTCTTTTAGTTTTACTGTACACGGAAATAAAATTCTGCAAAGGATAGATTATTTATTTTCAGAAGATGAATCGCTTCGTTGAACAATATAATTTGTTAAGTGTTCCACAATAAAAAATTAACAAATCGATGCATTTATTTATATCGATTTGTTAAATTTATGAAAGAAATTAATCATTGTACAAACAATAAATAATCAATCATCATGAAATCAGACATTGAAATTGCTCAAGGAGCGAAGATTAAACACATTACCGAAATTGCAAAAAAGCTGGGTATTTCCGAAGATGATCTGGAAATGTATGGTAAATACAAAGCAAAATTACCTTTAAAATTTATTGATAACGAAAAGATTAAGCAATCGAAATTAATTTTAGTAACTGCGATAACGCCAACACCTGCCGGCGAAGGAAAAACCACTACTTCCATCGGACTCACCCAGGCGTTAAACCGTATTGGAAAGAAAACGACAGTTGTACTTCGGGAACCTTCCTTGGGACCAGTATTTGGCATTAAGGGTGGAGCCACCGGGGGCGGAAATTCACAGGTGATTCCCATGGAAGATATTAATCTTCATTTTACCGGTGATCTTGCGGCGGTTGAAAAAGCACATAACCTGCTGGCTGCACTGATCGATAATAATATCCAGGCGAAAGAAGGGAACCTGGGAATAGATCCCCGGACCATTGAATGGAAGCGTGTAACAGATATGAATGAGCGGTCGTTAAGAGATATCGTTATTGGTTTGGGAGGAGCTAAACAGGGTGTTCCCCGGGAGTCTGGATTTCATATTACTGCAGCTTCCGAGGTGATGGCTACCCTCTGTGTCGCCGAAAATTTAAAGGATTTAAAAGAGCGGCTGGGAAATATCTTTGTGGGGTATACTTATGATGGAAAACCCGTATTTGCCAGAGACCTTAAGGCGCATGGAGCTATGGCTGCCTTGTTGAAAGATGCTATCAAACCGAATCTGGTTCAGACCCTGGAAGGCAATCCTGCAATAATTCATGGTGGGCCTTTTGCCAATATTGCTCAGGGTACGAATACCATGATTGCTACCAAGATGGGAATGTCTCTCAGCGATTATGTGGTTACCGAAGCCGGTTTTGCCAGCGAACTGGGGGCTGAGAAGTTTTTTAATATTAAATCTCAGTTTGGTGAGTTAATGCCTAATGCAGTGGTTATTGTTGCTACCATCCGTGCATTAAAATATCATGGGGGGGCCAAATTAGCCGACCTGGAAAAGGAGAACCTGCAAGCCCTGGAAAAAGGTTTTGAAAACCTCGATAAGCATATCGAAAATATGAGTTACTATGGATTCAGACCTGTGGTGGCTATTAACCGTTTTAGCTCTGATACCGATGCTGAAATTGAATTGTTGAAAGAACATTGTGAAAAGCTCGACTCTCCTGTTGCCGTGAACGATGCCTGGGAAAAAGGAGGAGAAGGGGCGGTTGAACTGGCTGAGAAAGTCGTTGAGGCAGCTCAGGCCTGCCCAACCTGTTTCAGACCATTGTATGAACTGGATTGGACCTTTGAGCAAAAAATTGAAGCGATTGCCACAAAAATGTATGGAGCCAAAAATGTTGAATATACCATCAAAGCCAAAAATCAACTGGATAAAATTACTGAATTAGGTTTCGGTAACCTGGCCGTATGTATTGCCAAAACCCAGAAATCACTGTCCGATGATCCAAAGAAAAAAGGACGACCCAGGGATTTTACCGTAAAAATTCGTGAAGTAGAGCTTTCGTCCGGGGCCGGTTTTATTGTCCCCATTGCCGGAACCATTATGCGAATGCCCGGATTACCCGGCACTCCTTCAGCCGAAAAAATTGATATTGATGATAATGGCAAAATCTCCGGTCTCTTCTAAGAAATGAATAAATTTTATAATAAATTGAAGCCCATGCTTTTATTCGTATGGGCTTTTTTATATTTTTATTATTTCTTCAATTCTTAAATTGAATAATATGAAAATTTATAAGGAGTTTAAAGAATTTGCCGTTAAAGGAAATATGATTGATATGGCCGTAGGCATCATTATAGGTACTGCTTTTGGCCGGATTATTACCTCCCTGGTCGAAGATGTGATTATGCCTCCCTTTGGGTTTCTGATCGGAAAATTTGACTTTGCCACCCTGCAATTTATTCTGAAAAAAGCCGAGACAGATAATGCCGGTAATATCATTAGTCCGGCAATTGCCCTAAACTATGGAAACTTTATCCAGGTGTTGTTAAACTTTATCATTATTGCCATTGCAATTTTCTTTCTGGTAAAATTGATTAATATTCTCCGGAGAAAAGCCGATGACCCCGATAATAAAACAATTCCAACACCTAAAGATATTGAACTGCTGGCCGAAATCAGGGATTTGTTAAACGATAAAAAAATAAAACAATGAGAAAACTAATTCATGGTTTCCTGATTTTTCTATTGATATTGGCTTTTTTTCCCGGCTGTAAACCAAAAAACAATTCTCAATATCTTTCTGTCCGGAGGATGGTGGACACCATTGGATTTGCGAAGTATTCCTGGCAAATGGATAGTATTCTTCTTCGAATGAACAACTCTACTCCAGCTGACTTTACCTGGAGGGTAGCCATTACTCCTCATGATGATTATGCCTATGTGGGTGACCTGTATCCCAGGATATTGAAAGGTGTCCGGGCCAAAACCATCATACTTTTCGGGGTAGCCCATAAAGCAAGGGATTTTGACCTGGAGGATCAGCTTGTTTTTGACTCCTTTGATGTCTGGAATGCACCCTATGGCAGGGTTCCGGTATCCGGATTAAGAAATGATTTAACCCGGCAGTTATCCGACAGTTTATTTGTTGTTCATGATAAAATGCATCAGGCAGAGCATTCGCTGGAAGCTGTTATTCCTTTTTTACAATCCGGTCAACCGGATCTTGAAATTGTCCCGGTGTTAGTTCCATACATGTCTTTTGATAAAATGATGCAGATAGCAAATCCTTTTGCCGTAGCCCTGAAACAGGTGATGAGCGAAAATGAGTTGAGTTGGGGGAAGGATCTGGCTCTGGTGATCTCGACCGATGCCGTGCATTATGGGGATAAAGATTGGGGCGGAAAGAATTATGCTCCGTTTGGAACGGATAGTATAGGGCTGCAAAAGGCTAAGGATTATGAACTGGAAATTATCCATAACTGCCTGATGGGGAAAATTACACCCCAAAAAATTCAATCGTTTATAAACTATACAGTACAGGAGGATAATTATAAGGAGTATAAATGGACCTGGTGCGGACGTTATGCCGTTCCTTTAGGTTTGCTTACGGCTTATACCCTGGATAGCCTGATGGGAGGAGAAGAGTTGCAGGGTGTTTTTGTTGGATATTCATCCAGTGTTGATCATGCCCCGTTAAAGGTGCATGATCTGAACATGGGAACTACTGCTCCCGCCTACAATCACCATTGGGTAGGATATGCAGCAGTAGGATACGAATAAAAAAAGCGCCCCGAGGCGCTTTAAGAATTGTCAGTAACCTAGCGTCTTCCCTTTTTGGATAGCCGGAATACCATATTTCATCCAGTCTGGCGCAGGTTCTCCTTTTAAATAATGATTAAAAAACTGCATCATCCGGATACTTAAATCCTTGGTATTGGGACTTTTATTTTTCTCGTTATGAGGTTGTCCGTTATAATTTAACATCCATACCGGTTTATTGAGCCTGCGTAAGGCGACAAAATATTCAATTCCCTGGTACCAGGGCACTGCTCCGTCGCCATCGTTGTGCCGGATAAGAACCGGGGTATTGATCCTGGGAGCATAAAATACCGGCGAATTTTCAATATAATGGAGTGGTTTTTCCCATAAGGTACCGCCAATCCGGCTTTGGGTTTTTTCATACTGGAACATTCGGCTCATGCCCGAGGCCCACCGGATTCCACCATAGGCACTGGTCATGTTCGAAACAGGAGCTCCAATAGATGCTGCCGAGAACAGGTCGGTTTTGGTAATGATATATCCTGCCTGGTATCCTCCCCAGCTCTGCCCTTGTATGCCTACACCCTCTCTATCCAGGTATGAACGTTCGTTCAATAACGCAAGCGTTCCGCTTACCACATAATTATAGGCACTTTCGCCGGGATAGCCGGTTTTGTAACGGATGTTGGGCATAAAAACAAAATAACCGTTGCTGGTGTAAAAGGTCGGATTGATAATTGACCGGCTGGGTTTAGGGACATAATGCCTGTGAAGATCATTTGAGTGGAGCCGGTAGAAGTATACAATCATCGGGTATTTCTTCTCTGGATCGAAATTTTCGGGTTTGTACAACAACCCCTCCTCCTCGGTGCCGTCAGCGGTAATCCAGGAATAGAGCTCAACATCTCCCCATAAATAGTTGGCTTGTTGAGGGTTCTCCAGCGAAATTTTTTGGATATCCGTGAAATCAGTATTGCTTACCCAAAGATCATAATATTCCTCGAAGCTACTACGTTGCCAGATGATCTTTTGGGCGTCCCGGGCTTTTTCCGGATGATAATAATATACATCATCCATAACCAGCTCCTTAGGATTGGAGGTCCCGTTTACCGGACAGGTAAAAAATCCGGATTGTTTGTTCTCAAAATTAAACGACTTGAGCAGTAAGTCCTGCCTGGGATGGATAAATTCCTTCTCTTCATCCAAATGGACATACCTGAAACGAATGGTATGGTTCCGTCCCCATTGATTTGTAATATTCGTTGGACTCTTCTTCATCTCCGGATCAATTTTCCAGATATCGTATCGATCGTAGATCAGAACGGCAGCATCCTCTTGTATCCATCCGGCAATTCCATAGGAATCAGGGTCCATGGGGTAATCAAATTCTTCATCATAAAATTTTACCGGAAGTTTTGCGGTAAGATTCCGGGAGATTTTATTTTTAACCGAATAGCTGTGCCACGAACTGTCGGCATAAGCATACCAAAAGATGTACTGGTTGTCAGGAGACAGACTTAACTCCCCCTTAAATTTTTCTTTAAATAACCGTTTTTCGCCAGTATTGATGTTGATAATATAAATATCCGAATAGGCTGGGAGTTCCCACGAGGTTCTTTTATGGTAGGGTTCATCATAATATCCCAAAGCAATCTCACCATTTCCGTTTTTGTTTTGTTTGATTCTTTTGATTTTTTTATCTTCCAGTTGTACCACGTTCTGGTTTTTGATGTGGTATACACCCAGGTAGGTTCGATTGAGCTCCCTGTCCAGGTTGCTAAGTTGTTGAGGTTGTAATAGGGGATCGGTCCAGCTCCATAAATCCAGCACCACCTTTTCTTCATCCAGTAATGTGTCTTCAGGTTCAGGTTTTGGTTTTGGTGCAATACCAAAAAATAAGCGCTGATTGTTTTCCGAAAAGTAGATGTCTCCATGTTCACTAACCGTCCATTTTTCAGGAATCTCCGGGGTTAAGGTGTCTGCAATCCGTTGGAGTTGATTTTTTGCAGGACGGTAGAAATATAAACTATAAACTTTTGTTTCGACGGTATCTTGGGTATGTATAAAAGCAATATAGTTCCCCTCATAATCGGCACTTAACTTTTTTGATAACCCCGGCTGCATCTCCAAACTGTCTAGTTGCTCTTTTTCGGTATTAAAAGTAAAAAGCGTAGACTTAAGGAGGGTGTCGTTTTGAAGCCTGATAAAACTGATCAATTGGCCATTTTCTGAGATAGAGAATTCTGTCACATTCTGGTATTGAAACTTCTTGTTCGTTGCCGGATTGATTATGGTAAGAAGGTAATCCTGGGGAGCCTTTTTGTCATATTTTTTCTTTTTTTCTGTTTTGATCGTATCGTTAGCTTCTTTCGTGGTTTGTAAAAAAGCTAACCAGGAAGAATTCCTGTCAGGCAGATCAAAAGACTTTAGATTTTCGAAGGTGATGATTTCATTTTTTTCAAAAACCAGGATTCCCAGAGAATCTTCAGGTATTTTTTCCGGATCTGTTTTTTTTAGTTTCAATGCTCTAACCGTATCGGTATATGGATAGATTTTATATACCAGGTAATCATCGTTAGGAGAAAAACGGGCATCCTTTGCCCTGTTAATTGTTGTTTTTTCTCCGGTTTGGGTATTGTACAGAACTGTTTTGCCATCTCCGTGATAGGGATTTGACTCATAAAAAACCCACTTCCCGTCGTTTGAAATTCCTTTGTTTTCAATATAATTCCAGGAGTCATATACTGAAAAATCGAGTGGTTTTTTTCCTTCCTGAGCATGTCCCCAAAAGACTAACATTAATAATGCAAAACTTAAGATTTTTATTTTCATTGGTGTGCGTTTTAAGTTTCAATAAGATAAACATTCATTTTTATAAGTTCTCTTAGTTTAAGATGGTTTTATCCTTAAATAGTTTAATGACATCTTTGTCCAAAAGATGTCAAATTTACAGTCCGTGCTACTAAACTTTTAAATGGCATAAAAAATGATATGTAGATATGTAAATTTTTAAATTCTTTAAAAATGAAATTCAAAGAGATTGAATCTTATCAGGCATTACTGCAGGAACTACCGAAAAGGAATACCAGCTATTTGCTGATATACAAGTCGGGAGCTGAGCAAAGTGAGTGTGCATTAGCCAATATAAAAAGGGTGGAGGCAAAAGCTTCGGAGATACAGTTATTAGTAGTGGATGTAACCAAAACCCGGGATATACATTCTCATTATAACGTAACGACTGCTCCGGTACTGATTGAATTCTCAGGAGAAAAGCCGGGAAAACAGATTAAAGGGTGCCATGAACCGGTTTTTTTTAAATCATTATTTGAGAATGTATTATATTCCTCTCCGCAGAATGCCGGGGATAGAAAATTTAAACGGGTAGTTGTATACTCAACGCCAACATGCCCGCATTGTAATACCCTAAAAAATTATTTAAAGAAACTAAAAATTCCATTTCGCGACATTGATGTTTCACGCGATCAGAAGATGGCACAGGAAATGGTGAAAAGAAGCGGGCAGCAGGGTGTTCCCCAGGTTGATATTAACGGGCGCTTGATTGTTGGATTCAATAAACCTAAAATCGATGAATTATTAGAAGTTAAATAATGTTTAACCCTTTTGCCTGTTCAGGCAAAATTAAAATTAAAATTAAAAATGAAAGAGTTACAACCATTAAACGAGCATGTTTTATTGGATATTTCTGAGGATAAGGAAGAGCAAAAAACAGCCTCAGGAATTATCATCCCCGACTCGGTGAAGGAGAAGAAAAAAATAGCAAAGGTAGTGGCTATAAGCACTATCGAAAAATCGGCCATTAGTGTTGGCGATAATGTACTTTACAAAGAGTTTTCGGGTACGGAAGCTGAAATTGAGGGTAAAAAGTTTTTATTAATTCCTTATGCCGACATCCTGGCCAAGGTAGTTGAAACCGACTCGATTTAAAATATGGTTTACTGATTACTTATTTTCTGACATCCATAAAGCGCTCAGAAAAGGGCGCTTTATTATTTATCTCCCTTCAACATGCAGGAGGTTGGTTTTTTTCTTTAAGGTCCTTAAAATAATAAAGATCAAAAAGGTAACAATTAGGGTAATTAACCAGAATTCGGATAATAATATTTTTTTATGGAGCAGGTAGTTCTTTAACAGATTAAGATAGGCAAAAGAAATACCAATGGCAAAAAGTCCGTTATATTCTCTTTTTAAAACATTTCGAAACGAAAACTCAAGATCCGCATTTTTCCATCCTTTAAATTTTGGGAAAAAGGGTGGAGCTGTTAATGACCATTTTATATATTGATCTCCAAACTTGCCTTTTAAGAATTGTTCTTCGGCAAACATGATTCTTTCATAATACAGCCAGAATAACAAAGTACAGACAATGGCAAACCAAAAATTATTAACATAAAGAATAATACCGAACCACATCAAAAAGTTTCCAAGATACAGGGGGTGCCTTACAACAGAGTAGATCCCCTTTGTATTCAGGGTGTCAGCAACCTGTTTTGAGGTATTTCTTCCGGAGGTTCCCCTGGGGGTGAATCCTATAACCAGAATGCGGATTAACAGTCCAAATAAGGATATGCTTAAACAGATAATGGACCAGGTTAATTCAGCAAGTTGGATATCCTGTTTGAAATTAAAGATCATTACCAGGGTTGCCAGTGGATATAATATAACTGGCAGGTAACTTCTGTACCTGAAAAACCAGTTCCCGGTTTTATCAAATTCTTCAACTAATGACATATTTTGGTTCGGTTAAATTTGGGAGCGAAAGTAGTAAAATTTATTGGAATATTTTATTTGATCTATTGGATAATCCGGTAGATAAAAATAAAAAAGCTGCCAGGAATAACTACCAGGCAGCTTTAATAATTTTTTACCAGTGTGGTTTATTCAGGATGAATCGCTTCAACCGGACAAACATCTGCACATGCACCACAGTCAGTGCATAATTCAGGATCAATTTTATAGATATCACCTTCAGATATAGCTTCAACCGGGCATTCATCTATACATGTACCACAAGCTGTGCAATCATCAGTTATTACGTAAGCCATGATTTTTGATTTTTAGTTTAAATTTTTGTTTTATTCATCTACAAAATTATCCCCAAAATTGGAATAGAAAAACAAAACATGATATAAATAACTTCTGCAACTTAATTTAGAATAGTTCTAAATTAAGTTGTTTAACCGATTTTTTCAAGCTTTCCAACAATATTCTCTAGGGTTTTAAAAACTGTATGGCCAGATATGCCATCGTTCCCATCCCGGTATTCAAAGCCTTCTCGTTAATGTCGAAAGTTGATGAGTGCAAGGATGAACATTCCTTTTGGTTGATAGCGGAAACTCCTAACCGGTAAAATACGGATGGTTTCTCCCGGGCAAAATAAGCAAAATCTTCGGCTGTCATTCGGTAGTTTAAATCCATAACATTATTTTTTCCCAGGTAATCCATCGCAGCTTTTTTTGCGATACGGGTAATTTTTGCATCATTTATTAAAACCGGATAACCTTTTTTGATATTGATTTCGGCTTTTGCTCCCATGCTTTGGGCAACCCCTGTTGTTATTTTTTTAATTTTCCGGTGTGCAGCGGTCCTCCACTCTTCATTCATTGTCCTAAAGGTTCCTTCGAGATATACTTCATCAGGTATTACATTGGTTGCCCCATTGGCAATGATCTTGCCAAACGATAGGATGGTAGGGATTCCATCTGGGGCATGTCTGCTTGAGATTTGCTGAAGAGCAAGAATGATATGCGATGCGATAAGAACAGTATCGTCTATTTTCCATGGCATTGCACCGTGTCCGCCCCGGCCTTTAATGGTAATATAGATTTCGTCGGTTGAGGCCATATAGGGTCCGTCTTTTAAACCGATTTTTCCTGCCGGTAATTCCGGATAAACATGCTGGCCGATCACAATTTCAGGTTCAGGATTTTTTAATACCCCCTGTTGAATCATTCGTTTGGCTCCTCCTGGAAGCAGTTCCTCTCCCGGTTGAAAAATGCACTTAATGGTCCCTTCAAATTCATCTTTTAAGGAGTTTAGGATAAGTATTGTGCCTAACAGGGATGCGGTATGCGCATCGTGTCCGCAGGCATGCATAACTCCTTTGTTTTTGGATTGATAAGAAACATTATTTTTTTCTTCTATGGGTAGTGCATCCATATCAGCTCTTAAGGCAACAGTTTTTTGTTCGGGGTTTTTTCCCCGAATATAGGCTACAATTCCTGTTTCGGCTATGCCTGATTCAAACTCAATACCCCATTTTGTGAGTAGGTTAGAAATATATTGGGCAGTTTCAACCTCCTGAAAAGATAATTCAGGGTATTGATGCAGGTGCCGCCTGATATCAACAACTTGCGGAAACAGTTTGTCCGACAGATTTATTATCTTTTGTTTTAATGTCATCATTTATCTAAGATCATTTTAAGGGAAACAATTAACATGAAAACGCCAAAAACTTTTTTTAGCGTTTTGGCCGGCAGGTGGATAGAGATTACTGAACCCAGGTAGCTTCCAAGTACGAAGGCTATGATTAAGATAAGAGCAAATTTAAAATTAACATATCCGTTTTTCGCATAGTTTAATACTCCCAGAATCCCAATTGGGAATAATAATACCGCCAGGCTGGTGCCCTGAGCCTGGTGTTGTGTAAATCCCATGATAAAGACTAAGGCAGGGACTATAATGATTCCCCCGCCAATGCCCATCGACCCGCCAACAATGCCTGCCAGGAATCCTATGATAATGAGTATGATTAGTTCATTTAGGCTCATAAAAACCGGGTTTAAAAATCCAAACTTAATGAAAAATAAAATATTCCGGGTGTTATTTGTTGATTTTCTATACCCCATGCCCAGTCAAACCGGGCAAAATACCCGAAAATCATAGCTCTTAATCCAAAACCATATCCTGCCACAATGGGGTCTCGTTCCGTATCCAGGGTAATGGTTATTGGTCCCCGGTTAATTACTTCCTCGTCGTAAGCATTTTCTTTGGCATAAGGGCTAATCCCCGACCATGCAGTTCCCATATCAAAAAATCCTACCAGCTGAAGATTATTCCAGAAGGATGAGTTCAAAGGATTGTTAGAGAAGTATCTTACCAGGGGCCATCTTAATTCGGTATTGATCAGTGCGAAACTGTTCCCGTTTCTTATATTCTGCGGGAATCCTCTCAAATTGGTTGCCACTGCCTGGTATGCATATTCTTCATTATGAGAAATAGGAATTTCCTCTAGGGGGATAAATGTAGGGGTTTCCCGGGAAAAATTTGTCCAGTTATCTACCCCTCCCAGGTAATAGATTAGCTTGCGATTCCCAAAAGAAGTGCTTGCAGCAAATCGTGAAGCAAAAATTAAATCGCGATGCAATTTTTGATAATGCCTGAAGTCAGCTCCCAGCACAAATAAATCGCCCTTGGTCTCATTTACCTGGTTGTAATATTCGCCAAAAATTTTGTAACGTGTTCCGTTATAGAGATTAATCCCTGTATTGATCGTGTTATCAAAAATATAGTCTAGTTTAATACCTCCCCATAGTTGATGGATATCTGGTGTTTGCATTGTGCTTCGGTCAGTAGCCATAAAGATTTGCTGGTCGTGGCGTAACGTTAAAGTTCCCTTGATGGCATGGATCTGGCTATATGGAATTGTCCGAATATACATGAGTTTGTGCGTTTTGGTTTTGGAAACAAAATCGTTGGTAATATTTTCAAAGACCTGTCGATGAAATACGATTTGTTCATCAACTCTTCGTTTAAGATTTTCCAGGCTTAGCAGGTACTCGTTGCTGTTAAAATCAGCAGAAAATCTCACTCCGGCAATAATTTTATAGTCCTCGAGCAAGTCATAGGTGCCGAATTTTAACAGGGCATTAAAGCCAGGGTTGAAATATACAGCACCTCCTGTAAAAGCCTGGTAGGTATTATTTAAAAACCCAAAATCTACCTGGCTGATAATATGGTCGGTATAAAAAGTTCGTTCGTAGATCCTGATTTTTGGAAAAGTTTGTTTAAGGCCGGTGGTATCTGTTGTTTTAGGATCGTATTTTTTCTTAAAATAGGGTTTCTCAGTTTCAAAAGTATAATGATCTGTATCAACATAGTTATCTTCCGGAGAATGTATGTTTAAGGAATCGGCTGTTAGTCCCTTTTTTAGATGGGTGACCTGCAGGCTGTCGGTATTTTTTTGTATAAACCATGTTTCCTTTAATAAACCTTTCGGTGTGAATAACGAATCGCTGATCGAAGAGTTGTATATATGATAGCTGCCCTTCTGATAGTATGCCATGGCATATGCTGAAGTGTTAGGATTAAAATCATAGGTGAGGATATTGAATCCCAGGTTGGTTAGCGCCTTTTGATTAATAAAATACCGGTAATGAATAGCTGTATCGATATGAGTAATAGTACTATCATAGATCCCCTTGTGTAAATTATATATTCCGTTTTGATTGCTTAAATACAGGTAGTGATCGGGTTGTATTCCTGTGGGAAGAATTTCGTTGATATTGAATGTTTTGGTTAAGTTTTGTGGTTGGTTATCCGGGTGAACTAATGTTTTTAAATAAAGGTCCTGTGAAGAACTATACCGTTTGCCTGGAAATGTATCCGTAGGTTGATTGGAACTATATACCATCTCGTTGGATTGCAGAATATAATTTGGATTAAAATGATCAGCTCCATCTTGCGTTAAAGGAGTACTTGTTGATGAGGCAAGATCGTAAGTGAATAAATTGGTTTTCCCTTCTTTCGCTGCAGAAAGTATCAGTTTAGCTCCTTTTTCAGCGTAATCAAAACTCAGTATTTTGTCGAAATATAAAAGGTTTCGGGAGGTAAACTCTTTTTCTTCCAGGTTATATTGTATTAATCTTAAGTTTCTTTTTTCTTCCGTAATGATGGTTAAATATTTACCTGAAGGGTGCCATTCAAGGATGGGGTAGGTATAATCCGTTATTTGTTTGATTTTATGTCCGTTTCTGTAAATCCTATGATGTTCATCTGCTTCTTCATCATAAATAAACAGCGAATATCTGCCCAATTCATTCATGATGTAGGCCAGTTTCTTTCCATCAGGGCTTAGTTTTACTTGGGTAATTTTTTGCTGGGGCTGGCTGGTGAATATTATGTTATGTTGCTGGTCAATGCTGTCTGTGGTAAATTGCTGGTTTTTATAGTATAATTCGTAATGATCAAGCCATTGTGCAATAATTTTCCTGAAGGGTAATCCTAACACCTGGAGGAAAGCATTGTTAACTCCTTTATTGATCCGGGTAAAATATAGAATATCAGTGATTACTGTATGGCCGTAAAAATCATGAATATATTTCCAGAATGAATGTCCTGCATAAGTGGCCTCTTCTCCTGTTAACCGGTTGAATTGGTTGTATCGCTGGTAAGTTATTCCATCTTTTACCCGGTTGTCAATTTCAGTATCCCATGCACAGGATAAATATGAGGATAATCCCTTAACATACCACTCAGGCAGATCGAGCATGGTAGAACCGGCAAAATTATCCGTAAAACGGTTTCCGTAGATCATTTCCAGAACAATGGCCTCGGCAACCGAATTTTTTAACTGACGGCGATATGCTTCATGATCTCCCTGAAAATAAAGACTAACTTTATTATTCCGGATCCTTGTAATTCCTCCGGTATTATACTCCTCTTTCCCGGTAACCAGCCCGATATTACTTTGTTTGAAATCGTTAAACCTGTTATAAACAATAAAGATTAATTTTTTATGCAGTGTATGATTTAATTGTTGTTCCATTTGTTTGATTGCATCGTGCGCAATATCCCCCGTATACCTGGCAATGGTTTCACCCTCCTGGTTGAAATATACATCATAATCATCAAACCGGAAGTAGGACCAGTAGAAATCATTGTACTGAACCCTGTTTTTTCCGAAATTCATTTGATGACCGTTATAAAATTGTGCAAGAACCGGACAGTTCATGAATACTAAAAGGAAAACGAATATGGGAACACTGTTTCTTTTCAAATTATTTTTATTCTAGTTAACTTCTGGGTTAACAGGTTTTCTATTTTGGCATGAATTTAGTATTTTAATCCCAAAAGTTAAAGTTTGTTAACCATAATGTATACCAATAAAATATTATTATTTTTGATAATTATTTTATTCAAAGTTAATTAATCGTCGTAATATATAAACATACTATGAAAAAGAGTGGATTATTATTTTTAATATTTTCCCTGTTTACTGTTTTTGCCATTGGTCAACAACGGGGTGCTAAGATATCTTTTGAGAAAGATGTGCATGATTTTGGGAAGATAAAAGAAGAAGGGGGAACTGTTGAATATGAATTTAAGTTTACCAATACGGGAGATGAACCCCTTGTAATTACCAATGTAAGAACAACATGTGGATGTACCTCGCCTACATGGACCCAGAAACCTGTTTTGCCGGGACAAAAGGGTTTTGTGAAAGCTGCTTTTGATCCAGGAAACCGCCCCGGAAATTTTAATAAAAGCATTATTGTATCCACCAATACCATTAATACCAGTAGGGTTGTGTTAAGGATAACGGGAGAAGTGCTGCCCAGGGAAAAAACCATTGAAGACTACTATCCTAAAACAATCGGTGAATTGCGTTTGCAATCCAATCATTTCCCGTTTACCCGGGTTTATAATAACCAGGTAAAAACGGATACCCTGAATATATATAATGCATCGGATCATTTGATGAAATTGGATTTTGTAAATGTCCCGGATTATTTGAATTTAACGATCCTTCCCCGCGAGTTAAAACCGGGTGAAAAAGGCTATATTATTGGCGAATATGATGGAAGAAAAGTGAATGATTGGGGATTTGTCGTTCATCGGTTATCTTTACTGATTAATGGTCAGAATCATCAAAGTAATTACATTACCATTAGTGCCAAGATTGAAGAAGATTTTTCGCATTTAACCGATAAGCAGAGGGAGAATGCACCCAGCATAGAATTTGAAGAAAGAAATTTTAACTTTGGAAAAATCCCTTCGGCTCAAAAACATATTGAGAAAAATTTTGTTTTTAAAAATACGGGGAAAAGCGATTTGGTGATTCATAAAATCAGAACTACCTGTGGGTGTACAACAGCAAATCCTGAAAAAACCGTTTTACAGCCCGGCGAATCCAGCTCTTTTAAAGCAATTTTTACTCCCGGATCAAGAAAAGGAATGCAGCGAAAATCTATTTATGTTATTTCAAATGACCCTGCAAATCCGGAAGTACGTTTAATGATTCGTGGTGAAATCATTGACTAGCCTGAATGAATCACTTCCAGGTTGGAGGAAATAGTGATGCTATTTCCTTTTTTAGTGTTAACAGCAAAAAGTGTTGTGAAAAATAGCATTATGTTTTACTTCTATTGCAGGATATCTTAATTTCGCAGAAAATAGTTTTATCATGTCGGATAAGAAACAACATAAAGATCAGGAAAAATTTAAATCTGCATTAAATGTGCAGGGTGGGGTAGAACAACCCGATTCCATAAATCCGGAAGTAGTTAAGAGGTTTAGAAAAAATAAAAAGGTTAAACGTTCGGTACAGGAGTATGTGGAGGGTATTCTTGAAGGAAACAGAACCATATTAGGACAGGCAATAACCTTGATTGAAAGTTCATTGCCTGAGCATAATCAAATTTCCCAGGAGATCATCGAAAAGTGTCTTCCTTATGCAGGAAAATCTGTTCGTATAGGAATTACAGGGGTTCCCGGAGTGGGAAAGAGTACCTTTATCGAATCAATGGGGAAATACATCACCTCCAAAGGAAATAAACTTGCTGTTTTGGCGGTTGATCCCAGTAGCGAAAGATCCAGGGGGAGTATCCTGGGAGATAAAACACGTATGGAGGAGTTATCTAACGACCCCGATGCTTTTATCAGACCCTCCCCTTCAGCCGGATCATTGGGGGGAGTAGCCCGGAAAACCAGGGAGACAATCATCCTGTGTGAGGCAGCGGGCTTTAATATTATTTTTATAGAGACCGTAGGTGTGGGGCAGTCCGAAACCGCCGTTCATTCCATGGTAGATTTCTTTCTGCTGCTTATGCTTGCCGGCGCCGGGGATGAATTGCAGGGGATTAAACGGGGTATTATGGAAATGGCTGATGCTATTGTGATCAATAAGGCCGATGGAGAAAATATTCAAAAAGCTGAACTGGCAAAAAATGAATACCAGAATGCATTACACCTTTTTCCACCCACTCCCTCCGGCTGGGTGCCCCAGGTCTTAACCTGTTCTGCCCTGAAAAAAGCTGGCATTGACCAGGTGTGGACGGTGATCAGTGATTTTATCGAGCATCAAAAAGCCAACCTGTTTTTTGATCTTAACCGGAAAGAACAGGCAAAATACTGGATGTATGAATCAATTCATGAATCCCTGAAAAACAATTTTTATCAGCAGGATGCAATAAAAGCTAAACTTAAACTCTTCGAGGAGAATGTTTTACAGGGTAGAATGAATTCTTTTCTTGCAGCTCGTATGCTTTTGAACGAATATTACAATAAAAAATAATTTATATTAACATAGTTTAAATTCTGATTATCTAGAATTTTTTGTATGTTTATCATTTAAAAATTTTATCAATTAAAAAAAAGGATATATCTAATGAGAAAGTTGATTTACAGCCTGTTGGCTATTGCGTTTTTGTTTTCCTGTACCTCGGAAACAAATTATACGATTAAGGGAAAAATCGAAGGTTTAACATCCGGTTCGGCTGTGCTTCAGAAGGTTGAAGATGGTAAACTGGTAACCGTGGATTCTGTAGCCCTTAAAGAGGGAGCTTTTAGTTTTAAAGGAAAAGTCGAAATGCCCGAATACCATGTCATTAAATTTGCCGATACCCTGGATGCGATCCCTTTATTTATCGAAAATTCAAAAATTGAAATTGTTGCTAAAGTTGACAGTATTCCAAATGCTGAGATAACAGGATCAGACATTACTTCTTTGTACCGTGATTTTGAGGGACAGTTAATGAGTTACAATATGCAGTTCAGGTCTCTTTATAACGAATATATGCAAGCCAACATGGGTGGCGACATGGAAAAGGTGAAGCAGATTGAAGAAGAGTATACCAAGGTTGAAGAGCAGCAGCAGCAATATATTAAGGATTTTATTGCTGAACATTCAACTACTGTTTTATCTCCTTTTATCACCCTGAACTATATGATGCCCTATTTATCGCTGGAAGAGCTTGAAGCAATTATCGGTAAATTTAGTCCGGAGGTTGCTGCATCTGATTATGCCAATCAACTGAACGAAAGGGTAAATGTATTGAAAAGTGTTGCCATTGGTCAGCCATACATCGATTTTACCATGAATGATCCCGATGGAAACCCCGTTTCGCTTTCCTCATATGTTGGCGACCAGTATGTTTTGATCGATTTTTGGGCAGGATGGTGTAACCCCTGCCGACAGGAAAACCCAATCCTTGTTGAAAATTATGAAAAATATAAGGATAAAGGATTTGAGATTTTTGGCGTATCGCTCGACAAAACCCGTGAATCCTGGGTAAATGCTATTGAAGCCGATGGTATTACCTGGCCGCAGGTGTCAGAGCTCAACTACTGGGATTGCTCTGCCCGGGATCTTTATGGCTTTAATTCAATCCCTCATAATGTTTTGTTGGATAAGGAGGGAATTATTATTGCTAAAAATTTGCGAGGTGAGGAGTTAAGCAAGAAACTTGCCGAACTGCTTGATTAATATTGTTGAGCCTTATAGAGTTAAATAAAAAGAAGTGGTTGAGTTTTCAGCCACTTTTTTTGGCGGTAAATTTTTGAGGAATATTGTAAATTCTTTACCTAAAATTCTTTAATTTCATTTATCTTTGTTATTTTTAATGATTCTAAATAAATAGAGCCATGAAGTTCAGAATTGCTTTAGTTGTCCTGTATGTAGGTTTTTTGGTTGGCTGTTCTAAGCAGCCACAAGAAGATCCGCCTTCCGTAACGGTTAGTATCCTGCCTCAAAAATATTTTGTTGAAAAAATCGCAGGAGATCATTATTCGGTCAATGTGATGATTCCACCGGGTGCAAGTCCGGTAACCTACGAACCTACCCCACAACAAATGCAGCAGATAACCAATTCCCAGGTATACTTCCGTATAGGACATATTGAGTTCGAAAAATCATGGATGAAAAAATTTAAGAATATCCATCCCGAAATGAATATTGTTGACCTCTCAGCAAATGCTCAGCTGATTAAGCCCGGAGAAGCAGGTGCTGAACATCATGATCACCATGAACATCATGGTCATCATCACCATGGAGTTGATCCTCATATATGGGTTTCACCTCGTGAAGTTAAAAAACAGGCGGATTTGATTTATCAGTATTTTATTCAGCATGATCCTCAACGAGATAGTACTTATACGGCAAATTATCAGCATTTTCTCCGGGAGATTGAAGAGGTTGAACATTATGCCGCTCAACAATTAAAACCTTTCCAGGGCAAAAAGTTTTTAATCTTTCATCCTGCCTTAAGCTACCTGGCCCGGGATTATGGATTAGAACAAATCTCTATTGAAATCGATGGAAAAGAACCAACCCCTGCCAATATGCAGGAGATTATTAAAACTGCCCGTTCAGAAAATATAAAAATTGTATTTGTACAAAAGCAGTTTAGTAAACACAATGCCCAGGTTATTGCAGATGAAATCGACGGGATGGTTGTGCAGATTAATCCGCTCGATTATCAATGGGAACAGAGTATGCGTTTTATGATCGATAAAATTGTTGAATCCTATACCAAACAGCCCGAATGACAAAACTAGTAGAATTAAAATCGGTTTATGCCGGATACAATGATGAGGTTATTTTAAACGATGTTTCGTTGGATATCTATGATAAGGATTTTATTGGTATCATTGGACCCAACGGTGGAGGTAAAACAACCCTGCTCAAAGTAATTCTTGGTTTAATTAAACCTTTTCGGGGCTCTGTTAAAATTTTTGACTCCCCTGTTCATAAGAAAAATATGATTGGCTATCTTCCCCAGATGAATAAAATTGATCATAAGTTCCCGATCAAAGTATTTGATATTGTTCTGTCCGGGTTGATCTTTGGCAATAAATTGTGGATTAGATATTCGGCATCCGATATTGCAAGGGCTAACCAAACGCTTCAACAAATAGGGATTAGTGATTTAAAGGACTATCCTGTCGAAGAACTTTCCGGCGGACAGTTGCAAAAGGTTCTATTAGCCAGGGCTATTGTTTCATCTCCCCGGTTACTGATCCTGGACGAACCCAATACCTATGTTGATAACCAGTTTGAAGGAGAGCTGTATGAGATCTTACGCCAGTTAAATAAAGAAATGGCTATTATTATTGTATCACATGATTTGGGAACCATTGCCATGTACATCAAAACCATTGCCTGTGTTAATCGTGGATTACATTATCACCGGTCCAATAAAATTACCGAAGCCCAGCTGGCTTCCTATAATTGTCCAATAAAGTTAATTACACATGGTGAAATACCTCATACGGTATTGAGCAAACACAATCATTAACTATGTACGCTGAATTATTTGAATACAAATTTATTGTTCACTCATTGTTGGCGGGGATATTAGCCAGTATAAGTTGTGGGATAATTGGTACCTATATTGTAACCCGCCGGATGGTATTTCTTAGTGGTGGAATTACTCATGCCTCCTTTGGAGGCATTGGTATGGGATATTATTTCGGATTCAATCCGGTCATTTCGGCAGCTATATTTGCCGTATTTTCAGCTTTAGGGATCGAGTTTTTATCCAAAAAGTCGGATATCCGTGAAGATTCTGTGATTGGAATCCTCTGGTCGCTTGGAATGGCCATTGGAATAATCTTTGTTTTTATTACACCAGGATATGCTCCTAATTTAATGACTTATCTTTTTGGAAGCATCCTTACCGTTTCAACCTTAGATATTTTCTTAATGGTTGGAGTAACGGCTATTATCATTCTAATCTTTTTGTTTTTTTACCGTGCTATATTATTTGTTGCTTATGATCAGGAGTTTGCTCAAACACATAATGTACCCGTAAGTTTTTTAAATAACCTGTTGATTTCGCTGGTGGCTTTAACCATTGTGCTTAATATTAAAGTGGTTGGCATTATCCTGGTTATCTCATTATTAACGATTCCTCAATCTATTGCTAATCTATTTACCAACCAATTTAAAAACATTATGCTTGTTTCAATTGTTATTGGATTAATAGGTGCTTTAATGGGATTAATGATCTCGTATAAGATTAATATTCCATCGGGGGCATCAATCATTTTTTCTTTGGTGATGTTTTTTCTGGCAGCTAAACTATTTCAAATTATCAAACAAAAAATTTCTTTAAAAATAAATCCATAGAAAATATTTTTATTTAATTAAATAATATAATAGTTTCGTAAAAAAAATTATAAATCCTTAAATATCAGTAAAATGAAATATGATCTAATCGTTATAGGAAGTGGCCCGGGAGGTTATGTTGCAGCTATAAGAGCCTCACAATTAGGGATGAAGGTAGGTGTAGTTGAAAAAGCTGAACTGGGAGGCATTTGCTTAAATTGGGGATGTATCCCTACCAAGTCATTATTGAAAAGTGCTCAGGTTTTCGCTTACATGCAGCATGCATCAGAGTACGGGATTCATATTGAGGGGTCAATAAAACCCGACTTTGAAGCCATTGTAAAAAGGAGCAGGGGTGTTGCCGAAGGCATGAGCAAGGGGATACAGTATCTTTTTAAAAAGAATAAAATTGATAGCCTTGCCGGTTTTGGTAAGTTGAAAGAGAATAAAAAAGTTGAAGTAAAAGATCCCGGGGGGAAAGTAAGTGAATACGAAGCCAATCATATTATTTTAGCTACCGGGGCTCGCTCCAAGGAGTTGCCTAATCTTAAGCAGGATGGAAAGAAAATTATCGGTTACCGCGAAGCAATGACCCTTTCAAAGCAACCTGGATCAATGATTGTTGTTGGTTCCGGAGCCATTGGCAGCGAGTTTGCCAACTTTTACAATGCTTTAGGAACCAAAGTTACCCTGGTAGAATTCTTACCCAATGTTGTGCCCAACGAGGATGAAGAGGTTTCCAAACAACTGGCTCGTTCTTTTAAAAAAGCAGGAATGAAGGTAATGGTTAATTCCAGTGTACAATCGGTTGATACATCCGGAGACTTATGTAAAGCAGTTGTAAAAACAAAAAAAGGTGAAGAAACTATCGAGGCAGAGATCGTATTATCCGCAGTTGGTGTTACCCCTAATCTCGAAAATATCGGTCTGGAAGAGGTGGGCGTTGAAATGGAAAATGGTAAAATTAAAGTGAACGATTATTATCAGACAAACATCGAGGGTGTTTATGCCATTGGCGATATAGTTCATGGCCCCGCCTTAGCCCATGTGGCATCGGCCGAAGGGATAACCTGCGTGGAAAAGATCGCAGGATTAAATCCAGAACCTGTGAATTATGGAAATATTCCAGCCTGTACCTATACTTCCCCTGAAGTTGCTTCTGTAGGACTAACCGAACAAGCCGCTAGGGACGCGGGGTATGAAATAAAAGTCGGAAAATTCCCGTTTACTGCTTCAGGTAAAGCCAGTGCAGCCGGTGAAAAAGATGGGTTTGTTAAACTTGTTTTTGATGAAAAATATGGTGAATTATTGGGTGCTCATCTTATCGGGGCAAATGTTACTGAGATGATTGCCGAACTCGTTGTGGCTAAAAAATTAGAAACTACAGGCCATGAAATTATCAAATCAATACACCCCCACCCAACAATGTCTGAGGCTGTAATGGAAGCAGCCGCTGCTGCTTATGATGAAGTAATTCATATCTAACAGGTAAATCAAAATAACTGAAGTCAAAAAAAGTGGATGATTTTTTTAATCACCCACTTTTTTGTTAAAACTAAACTTTAAGATCTTCCTTTTGGTTTTTAGAAAGAAATGCACAAGATATGTCTGAAAAACTAATCCTACTTAACAACCTCCGTTCGTTGAGTAAACAAATTTTTGCTATAATTGCTTTTGGTTAACGATAGCAGAAAAACCAGGGTTACAATGATGAAAATGATAATCACACCCATATTTAAATCCGTATGATAGAATTTCTTCTTGGTTTTTTTCTTGAGTTGCATGTTAAATTTGAGTTTCTGGTTTTTTTATTTTTCTTCGTTTACCTTATGAGTATGTCAGATAAGTGATCAAAATGTAGATGTAAGAATATTTTAAAAGGTTGCGTAACCATATAAAAATTCTTCTTGCCAAACGCAACCAATCAGTATTTTTCCCCATCTTAAATTTACATTGGAAAAAAACAGGCAAGCTTTTTGTTCGATTAAATTATTCAATAAATTTGTATAAATACAAAACCTGAAAACCTGTTGAATAATCCAATCGAAATAATAAAGGCTTGCATTAACGGCAATCGTAAAGCACAGAAGCAATTATATCAGCTATATGCCGATAAGATGTTTGGTGTTTGTATGCGTTATGCCGATAATGAGGATGAAGCGAAAGATATTTTACAGGATGGTTTTATTAAGGTTTTTTTAAACCTTAAACAATTTAACCATAAAGGTTCTTTTGAAGGCTGGATTAGACGAATAATGGTTAATACTGCTCTTGAGAAGTTTCGGGACAAAAGTTATCTGTTTGCAGTAAATATGGATCAGGGATATGAATCCAAGGATACCGAATACGATCATATTTTAACTGAATTAGCTGCCCAGGATTTGTTGAAATTGGTTCAGGAACTGTCTCCTCAGTATAGAATGGTGTTCAACCTTTATGCCATCGAAGGATATTCACATAAGGAGATTTGTGAAATGTTAAATATTAAAGAGGGTACGTCAAAATCTAACCTTTCGCGAGCGCGTGAAATTTTAAAAGAAAAAGTAAAAAATCATTATGGTGTTAAAATAAATTATAGCTGATGGAAGTGCATTTGAGTAATATGGATCAGGTATTTAGGACCAGGTTGAAGAATTTTCGGCACAATCCCCCGGAAGAGGTATGGGATAATATCCAGCATAAACTGGAAGCTAAAAAAGATACTGGAATCCTGTGGTATCGAATAGCTGCCTCCATAGCTGTACTAATGCTCATTGCATCTTTCTATTTTTATGTAACTTATTCCTCCTCCTTTTATACCCCGGAAACCAGTCCTGCCTTTTCTGAAATTATAAAACCATTAAAACATTCAGGCTCTGCTGCTACTACTCCAGATGTTTTCAATGATGATGTCACTGGTGAAGGTCTCCAGGCCCTGGACAGGAATTTTCTTCATACCCAAAATATCGAAGTAGCAATAGAGCCCCGATCCGATAAGGAGAGGATTGCCTCGCTTACCCCATTACCTGTATATGTCCACAGGCAAAAGAGTGATCCCGACATTATTATCCCCAGGAAACAAACCAGGCATAGTTTTTTTGCCGATATATTTCCGGAATTTTATACCTCGTCTCCTTCTCCGGAAGATTACTATAGCTCACCCTCCAGGGAGAAGAAGAAATGGATGTTAGGAGGTGCATTTGCTCCTGCCTATTCATACAGGCATCTGACTGAATCCAGTACAATCGCCGGACGTAATTATTATAACAATATTGAAAGCGCGGTTTTTTCCTATTCGGGAGGAGTTAATATCCAATATAAACCACAGAAAAGATTAACCGTACAGGCCGGGGTTTATTATTCGACCATGGGACAGGATATGGATCATATTTCAGTCTACGCGAATAGTGTTTACCCCCTGATTGATGAAAAATACCGGGACAGGTATCTGAATTCATACCAGATTACCAATTCTGCAGGTGATATCAGTATTAGTTCTCCCCTGGTATTCTATGACGAAACAGTCACTGCCAGGGTGGAAAATCTGGACGCAACAAAAAGTGAGTATAATTTAACTGATCCAATGTTTAATAAATTAAATGCTAACCTGAGGCAAAGTTTTGAATATATTGAAGTGCCCCTGATTTTTCGCTATAAGCTAGTGGATAAGATGATTGATATTAACCTGATTGGTGGTGTTGGTGCGAATTTTCTTGTGGGAAATAGTGTATATCTGATTTATGAAAACAGTAAAGATGTTATTGGAAAAACCAATGGCGTGAATGATATCAACTATAGCGGATCGTTTGGCCTGGGGTTAGAATATCCAATTTTAAATAATGTGAATATCCTTATCGAACCCTCCATCAAATATTATTTGAATCCCATAAATTCAAATTCAGCAGTCGAATCTCATCCTTATTCATTGGGTATTTATACAGGAGTAAGTTATTCTTTCTGATTTTTCTTTTTCAGTATAAAAAATCTTTATTTTTGTAACCTTTAGCTCCAAAAATTGTTAATCAATTTTGGATATTCATTTATTGTTAAATTAGTAATTTATGAAATACTTATATACACTCATCTCAGTAATTATATTGATTTTTTTGGTTGTTCTCTTTTCCTACTTCAGGCAGGGGCGTGAATCTGTGGATTATGATTATCGGGAAGCCTTTGAAAAAAAATATTCAATTTTTGCATTGCCGATTCCTGGCGATTTGTCTTTTGCCGGCGAAAAGGTGCCTCTTGAATATTTTGATGTTCGCGAAGCCTTGGATCAGGAGCTTCTGATAAATACTTACTGGCAATCGCAAACAGTCCTGTTTATTAAAAGAGCAAATCGCTATTTTCCCCGGATTGAGAGGATCCTGCAGGAAAACGGTGTTCCTGAGGATTTTAAATACCTGGTTTTGGCTGAGAGTGATCTGAAAAACAGTGTCTCACCTGCAGGAGCAGTGGGTATTTGGCAGCTATTAAAAGGAACTGCCAGGGATTACGGCCTGGAAGTGAATGATGAAGTCGATGAGCGCTATCATCTTGAAAAATCAACGCAGGCTGCTGCCGAGTTTTTAAAGGATGCACACGACCTGTTTGGTACCTGGACTATGGCTGCGGCAGCTTATAATATGGGTAGAACCGGATTGTTACGCCAGGTTAACCGGCAGAAAGAAAAAAATTACTATAACCTTCTTTTAAATACTGAAACCGCAAGGTATATTTATCGGGTTTTGGCCATTAAACTGATTCTGGAAAGTCCCGAAGATTATGGTTTTCATTTGCGGCAAAAGGATTTTTACCACCCAGTACATACCTATACTGTTATGGTAGATTCCTCGGTAAGCGACTTTGCTGATTTTGCCGATAAACATCAGATTAACTATAAACTTTTAAAATACTTTAATCCCTGGCTTCGGGATTCATTTCTTTCCAATCCGCAACGAAAGATCTATAGGATTGAAATTCCGGAAGAAGGATACCGGAATTATACTTTAATTAATGAGTTGCATCTAAACGATTCATCTCAGGTTTCTAAGTAAATGTAAAATATTATACCCTTGGGAAAAGATAGTTTAAGCATTGTTAAGGAGAAAAAGGAGAGTACCTCAGCAGTAAACGTACTTGGTGCAAGAGTTCATAACCTGAAAAATATCGATGTTTCTATTCCTCGTAACCGGTTAACGGTAATTACCGGATTGAGCGGAAGTGGAAAATCTTCTCTTGCATTTGATACAATCTATGCAGAGGGCCAGCGAAGGTATATCGAAACATTATCGGCATATGCCCGTCAGTTCTTAGGTAACATGGAACGTCCCGATGTGGATCAGATTACCGGACTTAGTCCGGTAATATCCATTGAACAGAAATCTACTAACAGGAACCCCCGATCCACCGTAGGAACGGTAACTGAGATCTATGATTTTTTACGGCTGTTATATGCCCGCGCTTCCGATGCCTACTCCTTTGTTACCGGAGAAAAGATGGTGAAATATACCGACGATCAGATATTGAATTTAATGCTCCAGAAATTTCCGGGGAAAAATGTTTATATCCTGGCTCCTCAGGTAAAAGGAAGAAAAGGACATTATAAAGAGTTGTTCGAACAAACACGGAAAAAAGGATTTCTCTATGCCCGGATTAATGGTGAAATAAAAGAACTGACCCATGGTTTAAAACTCGACCGGTATAAGACCCATTTTATCGAAACAGTGATCGATAAGCTAAAGATAACCCAAAACGATACCAAAAGATTAAAACGAACCGTTAAAACCGCATTGCAACACGGTAAGGGAATCCTTATGGTGCTTGAAAAAGATACCGGCGAAGTTCATTATTTTAGCCGCAAACTAATGTGTCCGGTTAGTGGAATTTCATACAATGAACCGGCACCTCATACCTTCTCCTTTAACTCCCCCCAGGGAGCTTGTCCCCAATGTAACGGGTTAGGGGTAGTTAGTGAAATTGATGTCAGGAAAATTATTCCCGACCCATCCTTGAGCATTAAAAAAGGTGGTATATCCCCCTTGGGTAAATATAAAAACATATTGATATTTTGGCAGCTGGACGCTATTGCTGCCAAATACAAATTTACCCTCGACACGCCAATCAAAGATATCCCTAAAAATGCACTGAATATTATTCTTTATGGTTCGGATGAATCGTTTAAACTGTTGAATACCCCATTGGGTCAATCCTCCAATTATTTTCTTAGTTTTGAAGGAATTGTTAATTATATTCAAAACTATCAGCAGGAACAAACATCAGGAAATGGGAAAAAATGGACAGACCAGTTTGTGAGAAAAGTGGAATGCCCCAAATGTAAGGGCAATCGATTAAAAGAAGAGTCTTTACATTTCAGGGTAGCTGAAAAAAATATTGCCGAATTATCTCATATGGATATTGAAGAGCTTTTTGACTGGTTTAAAGAACTTCCTTCCTATCTTACCGAAAAGCAAAAGTTAATTGCCCGTGATATTATTAAAGAAATATCTGAACGACTATCTTTTTTGCTGGATGTTGGATTAAATTACTTATCCCTGAACCGGCCAGCCCGAAGTTTGTCAGGTGGAGAAAGCCAGCGTATCCGGTTAGCTACCCAGGTTGGTTCTAAATTAGTGAATGTATTATATATTTTAGATGAGCCTAGTATTGGACTGCATCAGCGGGATAATCAAAAACTGATTAATTCCTTGAAACAGTTACGTGATTCTGGCAACTCTATCATTGTGGTTGAACATGATAAGGAGATGATCCTGTCGGCTGATCATATTGTTGATATGGGCCCAAAGGCAGGCCGACATGGCGGTGAAGTCGTTGCTGAGGGTACTCCGGAAGAAATAATCCTATCGCATTCACTAACCGCTGATTATCTGAATCACCGTAGAAAAATTAAAGTTCCTCCCACACGGAGGGCGGGCAACGATAAAAAAATCATATTGAAAGGGGCCTGTGGACATAACCTTAAGAAGGTAACTCTGGAAATACCCCTGGGAAAGTTTATTTGTGTTACCGGGGTTTCAGGAAGTGGTAAATCTTCAGTTATTAACGAAACATTACATCCGATCCTGAGCCGGCATTTTTACCGTTCCAATAAACAACCCTTGCCCTATGATTCGATCGAGGGAATAAAAAATATTGATAAGGTGATTGAGGTTGATCAATCTCCTTTGGGGCGTACACCCAGGTCTAACCCGGTAACCTATACCGGGGTATTTTCTGATATCCGAAAGTTATTTGAACAAACTCCTGAAGCCAAATTACGGGGGTATAAGGCTGGTCGTTTTTCTTTTAATGTGAAGGGGGGACGTTGTGAAACTTGTCAGGGAGCAGGGCTACAAACCATAGAGATGAATTTTCTGCCCGATGTCTATGTCCATTGCAAGGAATGTAATGGGAAACGGTATAACCGGGAAACACTCGAAGTAAAATATAAAGGGAAGTCAATCAGCGATGTGTTGGATATGACCATTAATCAGGCTGTGGATTTTTTTCATGCGGTACCTGCTATCAAACAAAAATTAAGAGCCCTGCAACAGGTTGGCCTGGGATACATCACCCTGGGACAACCCTCCACGACACTTTCCGGGGGTGAATCGCAACGGGTGAAACTATCTGCCGAACTGGCCAAACGTAATACCGGAAACACTCTTTATATTCTCGACGAACCAACTACTGGTCTGCATTTTGAAGATATCCGCGTATTGTTACAGGTGCTTAATGATATTGTGGATAAAGGCAATACCGTAATTGTGATTGAACATAACCTTGATGTGATAAAAATGGCCGACCACATCATTGACCTGGGAAAAGACGGAGGGGCTAAAGGAGGGTATATTATTGCCGAAGGAACTCCTGAAGTCCTGATAGAGCAGAAGGGTAGCTATACCGCAAAATATCTGGAACAGGAATTGAACAATAAATAATGCCTCCTAAAAATCCTGTCGTTTAGAATTATTCAAAAAAAAGATTAATTTAGTAATATTATAATCTTTAAACATCGCTTTATGAGTAATGATGATCTGATTAAGAATGCTTTTGAAGAAAGAGACTGGAATGAGATCCAAACCTCCGACTCCTGGTCAATTTTTAAGGTAATGGCCGAGTTTGTCGAAGGATATTCCAAGTTATCCCGTATTGGACCTTGTGTATCCATATTTGGTTCGGCCCGGACGAAGCCTGATAATAAATATTTTAAGATTGCTGAAGATATTGCCTATAAGCTCACCCAACATGGTTACGGGGTAATTACAGGAGGTGGACCCGGAATTATGGAAGCCGGAAATATGGGAGCTAAAAAAGGAAACGGTAAATCCGTGGGGTTAAATATTGACCTTCCTTTTGAACAATCAGCAAACCTTTTTATCGATCCTGATAAACTGATTAGTTTTGAACATTTTTTCGTGCGTAAGGTAATGTTTGTTAAATATGCCCAGGGTTTTATTGTGTTGCCCGGAGGGTTTGGAACCCTCGATGAACTCTTCGAAGCAATCACCCTGATCCAAACCGAAAAAATCGGGCGATTCCCAATAATTCTTGTTGGCTCTGATTACTGGAAAGGATTATTGACCTGGATCAGAAATGTTATGTTAACGGAGAAAAATATTAGCGAAAAAGATTTAGACCTGATTCAGATTGTGGATACTGCTGACGAAACTGTTGAAAAAATCAATGAATTTTATGCGCAATACCTGTTGAGTCCTAACTTTTAAATTTTTATCTTTAGCTATCATTTGAATGCTTTTCACAGGGTGGATCGTTCTTTTTACGGGAAAAACAATTAGTGCGCTTTTTGGATGCCCGTGGTTAAAATTTTAAACCTCTTGCTCTTTTAAATGGGATGGTTATAAACAAAAGCCACAATTTATTAACAATTGTTGATAACTTATGTTGATATTTTGTTATTATTGTATTAAATAGCTATTTTTATTGAGTTATAGAAAATTAATACGTTTTGTATATGATTAAACATTTATTGCTTCTTATTTATACATGGATTGTTCTGGCAGTAAATTTCGTCTTTTCTGATGTTACCTTAACGATGAATACTACCGGACAAGTGGAAGCAGGAAATGAAATAACCGTGGAGGTTACCTTAAATAAGTTGGATTTTGAAAGTTTTGCAAGATTTCAACAGGAGATTCCTGCCGGATTAACCCCTGTTCCTGTGAAAACGGCAAACGCAGATTTTAGTTTTAAAGATCAAAAAGTAAAATTTATCTGGCTTAAACTACCTGCTCAGGAAGAGATTACCCTGGCATATAAATTAAAGGTCGATCAACGGTTAAAGGGAAATTTCGATCTAACAGGAACTTTCTCTTATATCGCAGATAATGAAAGAAAATCGGTGGAGGTTCCTGCCCGGAATATCACTATTACACCTTCATCCACGATAGATCCCAACCTGATTGTTGATATTCATGATTTTAAAAACCTGGTAAAACCCTCCATAACCGAACAACCACCTCTGGCCCAGGTTAAGTGTATTCGTCAAATCCCTTATTCGGGAGTTGAAAGTAACGAATACATGGTTAACCTGTTGGTAAACAAAGGAGATAAAGAGAAATTTGCAAAAATACAGGAAACTGTCCCTGAGGGATATAAAGCCGTGAGTGTTGAAAATAAGGATGCCATTTTTACTTTTAAGGATCAAACCGTAAAGTTTCTGTGGATGAACCTGCCTGCGGATCCCTATTTTGTGGTTTCCTACAAGCTGGTGCCCGATAATGGTACCGTTGATAAACCAAAACTTGAGGGTACCTTTTCCTATATCGAAAATGATAATACGGTAAGTATTCAGGTTGTGGAAAAAGAGATAAACCTTGAAAATACTACTCCTGAAAATCTGATGGCCGTTATCTCCTCGGTTGATGTAGTTCCCTCAGCACCAATAGCCACTGCACAGCCTGGGGATTATAGCGGGGAGGTGAAGATTGAAATTGCAGAAAGTGCCCTCCAGGCCATGCGCGAAGATACCAGGTTAACCAATGTGCTTGAACCCGAATCGGGAGTCTATTATCGTGTGCAAATTGCTGCAGGCCACCGTCCGATTAATATCGAACGATACTTTAAAAAATATAACCTGGATAAGGAGATACGAACTGAATTTCATGAGGGGTGGAGAAAATACTCCGTTGGCTCCTTCTATGTTTATAAAGCAGCCCGTGATTACAGGGTGCATATCTGGAATACAACAACTATTGATGATGCTTTTGTTTCAGCCTATAATAACGGGAAACGGATTACTGTACAGGAAGCCTTAATGATTACTAATCATGAATGGTATCGTTAATTTTAAAATGAGCGTATTAAATGAGATTACCTAAATTTTTACTTGCTTTTGCCATTGTCCTATTGGGATTTCAATTCTCTTTTGCTCAAGGAGGATATGAAGATCTGTTATTTCAGGAAGTGGAAGTTGAAAATCCGGTTTATATGCCCGTATTAGGCGTTGGTGCAGGGGTTATTAATTACTATGGCGAGTTAAAAAATGATATGAAAGGAATTACACAGGGTACCCCCAGTGTTCGTATCAACTTGTTTCAATACCTCGATAATAAGCATCATTGGAAAGCAAATGCAAATGTAATGTTGGGAAGGGTTACTGGATATGAACGATCCTATGCCGATCCTGCTCAAAACTGGAATTTCTCCTCCGAGGTTTTTTCCCTGGGATTAAATGTGGAATATGGCTTTGGTAATATCTACCAGGGTAAAAAGAAGATCCGCCCATTTATCTCGTTGGGTGGCGAATATATTGGCTTTGATTCGAAAACAGATCTTCGAAACGATTTAGGAGATTATGTTTATTATCCTGATGGAACCATTCGTGTGGGAGATCAGATTGTTACCCGTGACTACGATTATGAAACCAATATCCAGGAAGAGGACTTCTTTAACCGGGGTGACTACTCTCCCAGTACATTCGCAGTGGTTGCCGATGCCGGACTCGATTTTAAAGTGAGTGACCGCGTAGCTCTTCGTGTGGCTTCATCCTTGCATTATACCTTTAGCGATGATATGGATGGAATCAGTTACCAGAATCAATCGGGACGTATTGGCGATAATATGAATGATATGTTCTCTTTGACGTATGTTTCTTTGAATATTGACCTGTTTTCCGAAGCCAAGACGAAAGTTATTGAAGCCCTTTTTGCTGATGTTACCGGTGATTTCGATTATACCCTGATTGCTGATTCAGACAACGACGGGATTCTGGACCTGAGGGATGATTGCCTGGATACCCCTGCAAATGTCCCCGTCGATTCGGTGGGTTGTCCTCATGATGATGACAAAGATGGAGTTCCTAACTACATCGATAAAGAACAATTCTCCAATAAAAATGCGATTGTGGATAAGTATGGCGTCGAAATGAGCAGCAACAAAATACGGGATATGCTTTTTGAGGATATGACTGCCGTAAAACGGGATGAAGTATATATGATTCCTATTGGCTACGGAGGATGGTCTGAATACGGAGAGATGGGTAATGCAGAGATCCCTGAGAAATTTAAAAAGCTCGATAAAGATGGCGATAACTATATCTCCTTTGATGAGTTACTTGAGGCTATTGATGGTTTCTTTGACTTCGAATCTGATTTTACGGCCGAAGATATCTATGAGTTGAATAACTTCTTCTTTGCCCAGTAAAATAGGGTGACTTTTAAAATTTCCTGATGCGCTCCATATCCCGTTTCAGGTCTTTACGTTTAATTTCCTCCCGTTTATCATACTCTTTTTTCCCTTTGGCAAGGGCTATATCTACTTTTGCCCATCCCTGGTCATTAATAAACAGCCGGGTGGCAACAATGGTTAACCCTTTTTCAGTTGATTTTCGTTCAAGCTTTTTCAGCTCCCTTTTTGTTAACAATAACTTCCGGTCACGTTTGGGTTCATGATTATAATGGGTCCCAAAAGCATATTCCGAAATACTTAATCCTTTGAGATATAGTTCGTGTTCATAAAAAAAACAGTAGGAGTCAACCAGGCTGGCTTTTCCCAACCGGAGGGATTTGATCTCCGTGCCGGTTAACCGGATGCCTGCGGTAAACTTCTCAAGGAGCTCAAAATCAAAAACAGCTTTTTTATTTTTTATATTGATCTTGTTCTGCATAGAGATTCTCTTTTACAAACTACAAAGGTATTTAAATATTTCGTACAAAAAACAGGCGTGGAGTTTAATACACGGAAAAATAAATGATAAAATACATGATCAGAGAACTGAGAAGTATTAGTAAAGCTCCTAGGATTAGCATGGAAATGAGTGCAAAACCCGTTATCTTCTCCGCCGGAACCGAGAGTAAGGGTTTAATCCCTTTCCAAAACAGTACGATCGAATAAAGTGCCAGGTAATTGATAAATCCCAGATGTGGATGAAAAGATGATATCCCATAAGCAATTAATGCAGGGAGCGAAGCATAAAGTACTAATTTAAAACTTTGTCCTAATTTTTTTGGAGTTCCGAATTTGGGCAAAAGCTCATTGAGAATAAATGCCGATAAATATATTGTTAACAATGAAACCAGCAGGTAAGCAATAATTGCCAGGGCTCCGTTCATCATTGAATGGTCCTCCCAGTTTAAAATCCGGCCGGTAAAAATTAATAACGAACTGAAAAATGTTACCGGAAGATAATAGCTGAACATTAATGCCTGGTTGGTGGTATGCTCCTTTGCAACCTCCTCCCAGGTTTGTTGGGGAGAAAAGATAAATGATCGGATTCGTGTTACTATATTTCTTCCATTCATAGTTCTGGTTTATGGCATACAAAAATAAACGAATAGCATGATTTTAAAGTATAACACCAAAGAATTTTACAAAATATTATTAACAATCCGTATCTTTACAGCAATGAATTGAAAACCTGGAATGGCTTATGGCTGGAGAGTATAATCTATTAACTATACTGGGACCTACTGCTGGAGGGAAGACTGCTGTGGCAGCCCGTATGGCTTATCTTCTGGAGGGGGAGGTGATCAGTGCTGATTCGCGCCAGGTATATCGGGGTATGGATCTCGGTACGGGTAAAGATCTCGATGATTACGTGGTTAATGGAAAAAAAATTCATTATCACCTGATCGACCTGGTCGATCCGGGGTATAAGTATAATGTTTACGAATATCAGCGTGATTTTATTTCAGTTTTTTACGATCTGCAGAAACGTAATAAATTTCCTGTGTTGTGCGGTGGTTCAGGGATGTATATCGAAGCCATTGTCAAAGGTTATCAGTTGATCCGGGTGCCGGTAAATGAAAAATTAAGAGCAGGGCTGGAGTCCAAAACCGATGACGAATTGGTTACTATTCTGTCCTCCTACAAGACATTGCATAATAAAACGGATATCGATACCCGCAAACGGATGATCCGTGCGATAGAAATTGAAGCCTATTATGCGGAACATCCCCAGGCAGAGAATGATTTTCCCGATATTACCCCCTTGCTGGTAGGAGTAAGGTTTGACCGGAAATCACAACGACAACGAATTACTCAACGTTTATATCAAAGGCTGGATCAGGGGATGATTGAGGAGGTGAGCCAGCTCCTCGAACAGGGAACAGCAGTGGAGGACCTGTTGTATTACGGCCTTGAATATAAGTTTATTACTTTATACCTTACCGGTAAACTTACCCGTGATGAGATGTTTAAAAAACTCGAAACTGCGATTCACCAGTTTGCCAAAAGGCAAATGACCTGGTTTAGGCGGATGGAGCGCAACGGATTTAAAATACACTGGCTGGATGGCTATGCCCCAATGCATGAAAAAACTAATCGTATCCTGAAGCTTTTGAACCGTAAGTAAACCTGTTTTAATCGGTTTAGCCTAAAAACCATTGATTCTGAATCAGCTTATGGATCAGGAAATAAGAGATCCCCAGATTAATTCCTGAAAAGAAATAGTTATAAAAAATCCTTATCTTCTGAAACTTTCTCCGAAGCAGGATCCCCAGGTTGGGGATGAAAAGTAAAAGCAGAAAGATTACAAATGCCATGTTGCTTAACTGGTATTCAATATCACTGGGGCCGAAGAACATAAACAGATATACACATACCAGTAACATTGCCAGATAAATCAGGTAGCTGATTTTCAGGCTTAGGGTAGAAATTTTCCGCTTGTAGTTAATCAGGAAAGGTTTTATTACAACAAACGCAAGCAAGTAGATGGTAAGAAAAACGATCATCATCAGGAAATGAAAAAATTTAATGATTACTCCATCCATAGTTCAGGGTTTATCAGGTTAAAAATAAGCAAATCTTTAGTTAAAAACAAAAAGCCGGTAAAACCGGCTTTCTGCAAATAACAGGTGAATATTTTAGGCCTCATCTTTTAACCATTGATCCAGCCAGTTAAAAAATTCGCGTTGCCACAGGATTCCGTTTTGTGGTTGAAGCACCCAATGGTTTTCGTTGGGGAAATATAAAAACTTGCTGGGAACTCCCCGAAGTTGGGCTGCATTGAAAGCACTCATTCCCTGAGTGAATACTACCCGGTAATCTTTTGCCCCATGAATCACCATAATGGGAGTATCCCACTGATCCACGAATTTGTGAGGGGAGTTGTCATAGGTCTCTTTGGTTGACTTGTCCCAGTAAGGACCTCCGTAATCCCAGTTTACAAAGAACATTTCCTCGGTTTGGAGATACATGGATTCAAAATTAAAGATTCCATCATGGGCAATAAATGCATCGAAACGTCCGTCATGATTTCCGGCGATCCAGAATACCGAGTAACCGCCATAACTAGCCCCCACGGCACCCAGGTTATCTTTATCCACAAAAGGTTCCTTCGCTACGGCATCGATCGCACTAAAGTAGTCCTTCATATTTTGTCCGCCATAATCCCCGGATATCTGTTCATTCCACTCCTGTCCAAAAGAAGGTAATCCTCTCCGGTTAGGAGCAACGATGATATAGTCGTTGGCAGCCATCATCTGGAAATTCCATCGGTACGAGAAAAACTGACTCACCGAACTTTGTGGTCCGCCCTGGCAATAGAGCAGGGTGGGGTATTTCTTCTCCGGATTAAAGTTAGGCGGATAAATTACCCATACCAGCATATCCTTGTTGTCGGTAGTTTTGATCCATCGTTCTTCCACCTTTCCGAATTTTAGCTGATCAAGGATGTTTTTATTGACAAAAGAAAGTTGTGTTTCTTCGCCCGTTTGCGGATTGATGGCAAATATCTCTGTGGGCATCGACATGCTTTGCTTGGCTCCGATTAGTTTCTTATTGCCAGGAATAACCGATAGATAGTTGTGTGTACCTTCGGTGATTTGCCGTATGGTTCCATTTTCAACATTCAGGTTATAAACCTGGAATCTTGCGTGATAATCACTGGTAAAGTAAACCGATTTACTATCGTCTGCCCAGATCAGGTTATGCACATTTTGATCAAAATCAGCGGTAAAATCTTTACGTTCGCCGGTACTAAAGTCCAGGATAAACAAACGGTTCTGGTCGGCTTCGTAACCATCCCTTTCCATGCTTTCCCAGGCAATCATCTTCCCATCGGGCGAGTATACCGGGTTTTTATCATACCCCATGAGTCCTCCGGTTAGGTTAATGGTTTTTTTCGTCTCTAAATCATAAACATAGATCCCGGAATTGGTTGAAACGGCATAATCTTTACCGGTGAGTTTTTTGCAGGTATATGCAATCTTTTTACTGTCCGGACTCCAGTTGATCTGCTCCATTCCGCCAAAGGGTTCCAGGGGCGAATCATAACGCTCATTTTCCATGAGGTCTGTTGCATTTTGCAGGGATTCTCCGTTGTAATCGGCAACAAAAATGTGGCTGTAGGTATAATCATGCCATTGGTCCCAATGGCGGTACATGAGATCCGTTTCAATCCTGGCATCAGCCTGGGGCAGGTCAGGATGTAATTCGTTCACGGTTTGGTCGAGTTTGACGTCTTTTATGAAGAGTATTTTTTTCTGGTCGGGGGAATATTTAAAACCATTGATTCCCCCTTCAATGGCTGAAATTTGTTTACGGTTTGTCCCGTCGGGATTCATTTCCCAGAGCTGCAGACTGCCTTTTTCGGCACTCAGGAACCCAATTTTTTTGCCATCGGGCCGCCATTGATGCGAATATTCGCCAAAGAGGGTGTTGGTTATATTAAGCGCGTCACCTCCTTCGGCAGGCATAGTGAAGATCTCAGTATTTCCACTGTTCTTGTCCACATTGTAAAAGGTAACACCATAGGCAATGGTTTGTTGATCAGGAGAGAGCTGAATACTTCCCACTCTCCCAAACGACCACAAAACCTCGGGTGTCATGATCTCCGAAGTGAGTTGTAAGGTGTCCGCGGGATTCCCGATCTCATTTTTTGGTTGTTTGTTCCCTGAGCAGGAGATAATCAGGCTTACGAAGATGATTCCTGCTATTTGTTTTATTCTATGCATGATAGTTTGATTTTATTGGTTATTTTTCCGGGGTTTTTACAAAGGATTCTCTAATCTTATTCTCCAGCTCATCGGCCAGCTCAGGATTATCTTTTAAGAGTTGTTTAACCGCCTCACGTCCCTGTCCCAGTTTGGTTTCTCCATAGCTGAACCACGATCCGCTTTTTTTCACAATGTCCTGATCAACACTCAGGTCAATGATCTCGCCAACTTTCGAGATCCCCTCGCCGTAAACAATGTCGAATTCTGCTTTTTTAAAGGGAGGTGCCAGCTTATTCTTTACAATTTTTACCCGGGTACGGTTCCCCGATACATCTTCGCCATCCTTAATCTGCCCGATCTTTCGGATATCCATACGCACGGTGGCATAAAATTTAAGCGCATTACCTCCGGTTGTGGTTTCCGGATTTCCAAACATTACACCAATTTTCTCCCGTAACTGGTTAATAAAGATACAACAGGTATTGGTTCGGTTAATGTTGGCAGTAAGTTTACGAAGTGCCTGGGACATAAGCCTTGCCTGTAGCCCCATTCTCGAATCGCCCATCTCGCCTTCAATTTCGGCTTTCGGCGTTAAGGCTGCTACCGAGTCAATGACAATTACATCGATTGCTCCGGATCGAATCAGGTGGTCGGCAATTTCCAGGGCCTGCTCTCCGTTATCGGGTTGAGAGATGAGCAAATTTTCAACATCAACGCCTAATTTTTCAGCATAAAAGCGGTCAAAAGCATGTTCGGCATCAATGATGGCTGCTATTCCTCCTTTCTTTTGTGCCTCGGCAATGGCATGGATGGCCAGCGTAGTTTTTCCCGACGACTCAGGGCCGTAGATTTCAATAACCCTGCCGCGCGGAAATCCTCCCACCCCCAGGGCCATATCCAGCGATATTGATCCTGACGAGATCGAGGGAACATCGGCAATCGCTTTATCGCCCATCTTCATAATGGTACCCTTGCCATAGTCCTTATCGATCTTATCTAAGGTTAATTGTAAGGCTTTCAGTTTTTCCTTATTGATATCCATTTCTTTTTTCTCTTTTGTCATGGTATTGTATTTTACAAAATTTATAGGTTTAGCGATGTGAAAATTTGATTCGTATGTTCTTTGGTTTTTACCTTCTCTAGAATCTTTTCGATGGTTTGATTCTCATCAATAATAAAGGTTTTTCGAAGGACTCCTTCATAGGTTCTTCCATACATTTTTTTCTCTCCCCAGGCATTGTATTGTTTCAGAATCTTTTTTTCCGGATCGGAGATGAGCCGGAAAGGAAGGTCGTGCTTTTCAATAAACTTTTGATGGGATAACTCACTGTCCGGACTTACCCCGATAACATCCATCCCTTTGTGCAGGAACTCACTGTAGTTGTCCCTTAAATTACATGCTTCGGCAGTACAGCCCGTGGTATTGTCCTTTGGATAAAAATAGAGGACTACTTTTTTACCCTGGTATTGATCTAAACTGATCTCTTCTCCATTTTGATCAATCCCTTTAAATGCAGGAGCTTTATCTCCTTCTTTCAAAATTGACATATTTATTTGTATTTATGATTTGTAAAATTAAAAAATAACATGAATAACAACATCATGTTTAAAAGGATTGTTTTAACTTTTTTATGAATTTTATTTGATCCTTCAATTTACTGTATTTTATAAATTTAAAAAAGTAAATGCTATTTTTCTTTTACCTCATAGGCAGGAATATTAAATTTGTATGAACAAATAATAGGATGATCCCATGGTGATGTTTAATCTAAGGATATATAGTATCTCTTTAATCCTGATTTTGTTGGGGATAACGGTAAATGGACAGCATCAAAACGAACAGCCCGGTCTTGATGATTTAAAGTCAGCTTTTTCCCATTTTGAGCAGGGAAACTATACCGACGCCTATGATTATTTTAACCAGATGTTAAAGAGGTATCCCAAAGATCCTTCGTATAACTATTATGCTGGTATTTGCAGGTTGTTTGTTGAACATAACCCGGAAAATGCACTTCAGGCATTAAGGTATGCTTCTACCCAGGATGTTCCCGATGATGTCTATTTTTATCTGGGATTGGCATATCATCGGAATTACCAGTTTGATGAAGCGTTAAAAAATTATTTGTGGTTTCAACAACGGGTTTCTAAAAGAGAGGGTAACGATTATGCATTAAGAAACTATATTTCGATGGCCCAGAATGGGATTTTTTTAATTCAGTATGGAAAAAAGTTTTCGGTATATAGTAAGGAAAATATTGCCAGAGATAAGTTTTATCAACAGTACCGTTTTAATGATCTGGATGGAAAATTTACCGGGAGAGATGAATTCTTTGAGTGGAAAAAAGATTCTTTATCTGAAAATACGATTCTTTTTGTTCCCAATGCGTTAGAGCGGAATGAAGTATTGTATTTTGCAGCCAAACATAAGGTTCGTGGCGATTACGATATTTTCCGGATTACCAAATTGTCGGATACTGCCTGGAGTAAACCGGTAAATCTGGGGGAGGTGATTAATACCCCGTTTGATGAAAATTATCCATTTATTCATTCTGATGGATCCACCTTATATTTTGCATCGAAAGGACATTACAGCATGGGGGGGTATGATATTTACGAAAGCTCGTGGGATTGGGACCGGCAGGTGTGGAGTGAGCCAGAGAATCTCGGATTTCCCATGAATTCACCCTTCGACGATTTTTTATATGTTCCCTCGGCAAACCATAAACTGGCCATGATGACTTCCAACAGGGAAGGAGTGGATGAGGAATATACAGTTTATAAATTTGACCCTGAATATTATTCTCCCTACATTGAATTAAATACTCTCCGGGAAATTAAACAGTTGGCACGGCTGGAGGTAAATGCTGCCCTGGATTCCAGGGAAGGTCGTTTAACCAACCCCCGGGAGCCTAAAAAAAATAATTCCTGGGTTAAACCATCGCTGACTCAGAATTTCTTGCATAAACCGGAATACGACAGTTTAATGAACCTGGCGGTTAATTATCAGCTTAAGGCAGACTCCCTGCGATGGATAATTGACGATAAGCGGGAAGCCTTTGACAATACTCCTGATGGACAAAGCAGAGCAAAATTATCCAACCAGATTATTGCACTGGAACAACAGGTTTATATAACCCAAAAAAAGGCAGATGAATGCTATCAAAGAGTTCGGGAGATTGAACAGAAAAATATGGCTTCCCAAAGGATTACCTATGGATTTTCAGAGAATAATGAGGAGAATGAGCCAAAGATAAATCCAGAAAAAATTTCAGAGAAGAAAGAATCCACGATTTTGAATGCTGCAAATGCCACAGATTCTTTGCATAAGATTGAATATTATACTGATCACCGGGATCAAACGATTAATTCTTCTGTGGATTTTGGATTAACCATTAAAAACCCTTCACGCTATACCGCTGAAAACCCTATTCCTGTAAATGAGCAATTACCCGATGGCATCGTTTATATGATTCAGCTGGGAGCATTCAGCTCCGCCAAAAATGCTTCTCTTTTTAAAGGTTTAGAACCTTTATCGATTATTCAAAAGAACAGTTCGATTAGAAAATATTATGCCGGTAAATTCAGAAACATTGAGGCGGCAGAGAAAAGCTTACCCCGTGTAAAAGCCAACGGTTTTGCCGATGCTTTTGTCGTAGCTTTCAGGGATGGGAA
Source organism: Bacteroidales bacterium (assembly GCA_036351015.1). Classification (GTDB taxonomy): domain Bacteria; phylum Bacteroidota; class Bacteroidia; order Bacteroidales; family UBA12077; genus UBA12077. The sequence continues at coordinate 46,389 of JAZBOG010000035.1, read as the reverse complement.
GGTTATTCCGGTAAACCAGGCCGTAGAACTGGAAGCTAAGCTTAACCGGGATTTTTCTGAGGTTGCTGAGAGTTTTAACCATCCGCAGGAACAGAAGAAAATTCCGGATAAACAATCAATTATTTATACCCTGAGCTTCAGGCTGATCCCTGAAGACTCGTTAAAGATCAATGAAATAAAGAATTTGCTGCCGGATTCAAAAGATATTTATCTGGAGGATATGGAAAGTGGGCAAAAGGTAATCATCAAATCTTTTCTGGATTATAAGCAAGCATTTGCCTTCAAAGATCAAATTGAAGCCATTGTAAATAAAGAGGTTGAAGTGATAGCCTTCTTTGCCGAACATCAAATTCCGTTAGATCAGGCAGTAAAATTATCTCAATAACATAAAAATTAATATCTTTATATTCATTTTATATTGTATCTTAGGCTTGTCTTAATTAAGGAACTATGGGAAGCAGAAAAAAGACCGAAAAACAGGAAAAGTTTGAAATCAATGAAGATTCCGGAAGGGACTATTTATTAATTTTACATAACGATGATGTTCATGATTTTAACTTTGTGATTGACTCACTGGTTGATATTTGCAATCACGATTCGGTTCAGGCCGAACAGTGTACCTTTCTTGTCCATTACAATGGAAAATGTGATGTGAAGAAGGGGAAATACCGTGAATTAAAAATTATGCATGACCAACTCCAGCAGCGGGGTTTAATCGTAACATTGAATTAATATGTCGTTAACTGCCATTATCTTTTTAATCGTGTTGGGAATAATTCTGTTCTTCATTGAATTTTTAATTGTTCCCGGAGTTACTATTGCCGGAATTGCCGGGGCAATATTGATATTTATCGGAATTTATTTTGGATACAAAGAGTATGGTACCCCAACGGGTCATTATATTCTTCTGGCAACGGCAGGAGTTTCCATTTTTTCAGTGATCCTGATGCTGAGAGCAGGTACCTGGGAAAAGCTGATGCTTAATTCAAGGATCGAAGGAAAATCAAGCGCATCCCTCGAAGATGAGGTAAATATTGGGGATGTTGGCGAAACAGTAACCCGCCTGAATCCTTATGGAAAAGTGTTTTTAAATGAAAAATATTACGAAGCAAAATCATTAAGTTCATATATCGATCCCAAGGTAAAAGTACAGGTAAAAAAGATCGAGGGATCGCATATCATTGTAAAACCTTTAAATTAATATATTATGGAATTTTGGCCTTTAGTAGCAGTAATTATTGGAATCATTGTATTACTTTATCTGTTTTTATATTTAATTCCCATTGGATTATGGTTCCAGGCACTGGTTTCCGGTGTTCGAATTTCTTTACTTCAGCTTATTTTTATGCGTTGGCGAAAAGTGCCGCCATCCATTATTGTGCGGGCAATGATTGAAGGTACCAAAGCCGGCCTGGCACTAAACCGGAACGACCTGGAAGCTCACTACCTTGCCGGTGGAAGAGTTCCAGAAGTTGTCCATGCATTGGTTTCGGCAGAGAAAGCCAACATCGATCTTCCGTTTAATATGGCCACAGCGATCGACCTGGCTGGTCGCGATGTATTTGAAGCTGTGCAGATGTCCGTAAATCCTAAGGTTATTGATACACCTCCCGTAACGGCCGTAGCCAAAGACGGGATTCAGCTGATTTGTAAAGCACGGGTTACTGTACGCGCAAACATCAAACAGCTGGTCGGAGGTGCCGGCGAGGAAACTGTTCTGGCCCGGGTGGGTGAAGGTTGTGTTTCGTCCATCGGTTCGGCAGCATCCCATAAAGCGGTATTGGAAAATCCCGATTCAATTTCCAAGGTGGTGCTGGAAAAAGGATTAGACTCCGGAACGGCCTTTGAAATTCTTTCTATTGATATTGCCGATATTGATATTGGTAAGAATATTGGCGCGGTATTGCAAATGGATCAGGCCAATGCCGATAAGAATATTGCTCAGGCTAAAGCCGAGGAACGACGGGCTATGGCTGTTGCCCAGGAACAGGAGATGAGAGCAAAAGCTCAGGAAGCTCGGGCCAAGGTAATCGAGGCCGAGGTGAAGATCCCGTTAGCCATGGCTGAAGCTTTTAAGCAAGGAAACCTGGGCGTAATGGATTATTATAAATTTAAAAATATCGACGCCGATACCAAGATGAGAGAATCAATCTCCAAACCTAAAAATAAAGATAAGGACGATTAATCCCGGTAAAAATTTGTTTAGTTAATATTCATCTTTTTTACATTTTTTTTTGGGATTCTTGATCAATTTTATACTTTTGTGCAACCTCTAGGAGAGGTGGGTGAGTGGCTGAAACCACCAGTTTGCTAAACTGGCGTACCCGATTAGGGTACCGGGGGTTCGAATCCCCCTCTCTCCGCAAAAGAATAAAGATCCCGCTGTAAGCGGGATTTTTATTTTATAGTTGTTCAAGACAAATTTTATTTGTAATTGGATAGCTATAAAATAAAAAGGAAATGAGCTTAGCGAATGATCCTTATTCTTTTAAGCTATCCCTCCGGGGATCAACGAAGTTAATCCCGTTTTTCCATGATTCCTTTTTCTAATGGGGATGAGAATGAAGGGTTGGCCGGGGTTCGAAAGTCGAAGCCGTCCTAAGAACCTCCGGAGGACAGACCATTCTTCTAAGCCTTTCGCCCGGAATCAGCCAGGTTAATTCTATTCTTATTTGATTTATATTTTCCCGGAAAACTGTCAACCCCTAAGTTTTATGCCCTGATGAATTTATGGATCAACCCATCCGAATTCAAATGGTATCGGACAAATTTTCCTGACATTTATTTAACTTGTGTGAAAATTTTAGTACCTTGAACAAAATGTGGCATCCGGTTCCCACAAAATAACCGGGGCGGATTCGAAAAGCCTGATGAGTAGATAATCTTAAAACAGGATAAAAATGGAAGAACAAATGACAATGGTTGAAAAGTATCTTGATCAAATGGTAAATTTTGGATTTGAATATGGTCCTAAACTAATTGGAGGTATTCTGGTTCTGATCTTCGGATTGTGGATTTCCCGGATTATTACCAAAGGAGTTGGGAAAGCTCTTACCCGTGGAAACATTGATTCATCCCTTATCCCGTTTATAAAAAATCTTACCAGCGTTATTCTTAAAATTTTAGTGGTAATCACCGTCATGGGGATGATTGGGATACAGATGACCTCCTTTATAGCAATCCTCGGTGCTGCCGGATTAGCCATTGGTATGGCCCTCTCGGGAACTCTCCAGAACTTTGCCGGGGGGGTGATTATTTTAATCTTTAAGCCATTTAAAGTAGGTGACTTTATCGAGGCACAAGGTTATATGGGTACCGTGAAGGAGATCAGCATCTTCACCACCAGGCTTAATACTGTAGATAAAAAACTGATTATTATCCCTAACGGACCTCTTTCCACCGGATCTCTTACCAACTTCTCAGCCGAACCGCAACGAAGAGTCGACTGGACTTTTGGAATTGCCTATGGGGATGACATCGGAAATTTTAAAAAAGCAATCCAGGATTTTATTGCCGAAGATTCCCGAATATTAAAAGATCCTGCTCCCTTTATCGGGCTTACCGAACTGGCCGACAGTTCGGTAAATTTTGCCGTGAGGGTATGGGTAAACAGCCCCGACTACTGGGATGTATTTTATCAAATGAATGAAAAAGTTTATCAACGATTTGGCGATTATAAACTCAACATTCCTTTTCCTCAAATGGATGTACATTTGCATAATAATCAATAAAAAAGAATACATATTCTTAGCAATGAACAAAAACGCAAGAATAATCCTTGCGTTTTTTGTTTTGTTCAAATGGCATTTAATCCTGAGATGTTTTTATCATATTAAATTGGTTATTTTTTAATCTAAAAAATAATCCCTAAATTTAATCATCCTTTATTTGCTGCTTATGACCACGAATAACCATCACAAAACCATTGATACGAAGAATGTAATCATTAAGATTTTTTTAGTAACAGCTTATTTCGGTATGGTCGTTGTGAACTTTTTAGCAAACAGCCTGCCCCTTAACAATCGTACCACCGGTGAAATATCCAACGCTTACCCTAACCTGTTTGCACCCGCCGGATATACATTTGCAATATGGGGGCTGATCTACCTTCTGCTGGCTGCCTTTGTGCTGTATCAGTTTACCCCTGCCGGCCGAAAAAGAAGAGTCCTCTTTTCCAGGGTTAACCTTCTTTTTGTAGTCGCTTCGGTGGCCAATAGCTCCTGGATATTTGCCTGGCACTTCGATTGTATTGGTCTTTCGGTAATTATCATGGGGGTACTGCTTTTTTCACTGATCAGAATTGCGGATATACTTCGCGATGCACAACTGACCCTGCAGGAGAAACTATTCGTTTATACCCCTTTCGGGGTATATTTCGGATGGGTTACAGTGGCAGCCATTGCCAACGTTACGGTTTTCCTGGTGAGTATCGGATGGAACGGATTTGGATTGGCTGACGCTGTCTGGACCATGATCATCCTGCTTGTTGGAGCAGTTGTCGGAATCCTGCGGATGATGAAAGATAAAAATATTATTTATGGGCTGGTGTTAATCTGGGCATATGTTGGGATACTGATGAAGCATGTCTCTGCTAATGGTTTCGGAGGGCAGTATTCCGGGGTCATTGCTGCAGTTATTGTGTGCCTGGCCCTGTTTGGATTCATTGTGATCAGAATGATTGTAAAAATGAAATAAAAAAACTTTAACACAATGTTTTATAAACTTTTTGCCATTGCACTCCCGGTGTTCTTTGCCATCGATATGGTTTGGCTGGGACTGATTGCTAAAAAATTTTACAGAAATCAGATCGGGTTTTTGATGAAAAGTGATATTAACTGGACCGCAGCGATTATCTTTTACCTTTTGTTTATTTCCGGCCTTGTCCTGTTTGTTATCCTACCGGCTATGAAAAAGAGTTCCTGGATGCATTCCCTTTTATTCGGGGCTCTCTTTGGACTAATTACTTATGCAACCTATGATTTAACCAACCTGGCAACCCTTAAAAACTGGCCGGTACTGGTTACGGTTGTTGATTTGGTCTGGGGGATGGTGCTGGCTGCTTCTGTTTCTGTGGTAACTTATTTCATCGCTCATAAAATTGGAATTTGACCTGTTTTCGCGTCGTATAACTTTGATTCCCCGAAAAATAAACAAGAGGAATAGGATGCTTGGATTGGTCTGATTGTTCAGGGATTTGATCCGAAGAGGGTAAAGTAGCAAATATATTAATCCCAGCTCTTTGAAAAGATCCCTTACTCCATGCAAAAATACCTGCCTCCATTTTTGTGTTAGTTGATTGTTTAGCCCTGGTAACAGGTTATCCCTAATATTTTTTGAACAATTTGTAAGCTAACAAGTAGTATAATCATACGAATAAACAAAAGTTATCAGGAGCGGTAAATTTATTCGGTGTGTTTAAATTTGGTAGAACGGGTTAGGTTTTATAGTTTTGCCCGCTCAAAAGAGAATTTGGGTCATGTTTATTTTAGAATAAACAAATTCCTTAAAACATCAGGAAGGAATTTCAAATCTATTCCCAGTCATAATTCTCATCAACTGCAAAAGCAGTTGTCGTAATTATTTATTAATCACTAAAAAAAATATAATTGTATGAAAAGAATTTACGTATTCTACATTTTGATTTTATTTTTATCCTTAAACCAGGCGAAAGCACAGGAGGAGAATGAAGATAAGCTCACCGTTGGGGGGGCTATTCGCTTTAATATGATCAGTGAGTTTTACGAGAGTGATCCTACTGCATTAAATACCAAAGCCACCTGGGATACCTGGCGTATTAATGTGGATGGAAGTTATGCCGGAATTGATATGAGTTTTGAATACCGGTGGTACCCCACTTTTGGTACGCATTTTATTCATCATGGTTGGTTTGGATATGGCTTTAATGATGATGTTTATATGAAACTGGGGGTTAGCCAGGTTCCGTTTGGGATAACCAGCTTTGCTTCCCATTCATGGTGGTTTCAGGGTCCCTATTATGTAGGACTTGAAGATGATTATGATATGGGGATCAAGTTTGATCTGAGTTTTATAGATAACCTGGATCTGGCCGTAGCCTATTATCGGCAGGCCGAACCTGAAGGTCCTTATCTCGATTTTGGATTGGGCAGATACAATGTGACTTTCGGAAATGCAGGTGCCGGCCGTTATTCCTACGACCTTACACCTTCCGACTCGATTCCGGTTCGAGAGTTGAATCAGTTTAACCTGAGAGCAGCTTATCATATAAACGAAGATGTTGAAATTGGCGCTTCGGCCCAGTTCGGACAAAACTATAATTCAGTGACCGATAACTCTGAGCTGTCTACTGCTTTTGCTGCTCATATAGTAGCCAATTACGGGAATTTTAACTTTAAAGGCGAATTTGTAAACTATAATTACAATGCAACTGACCTGAATGGGAATGACGTAGAAACGGTTCCTATGGGAGCCTATGGATCGGTATATGGTGTGGCTAAAAAAGCCAACATGTATGTGGCCGGTCTGGCTTACTCGATCGATGTGGACTGGGGGCCCATCTCCAATATCCAACCCTACATCGACTTTACCCTGATGGACAAAGCCAACGAAAATTTTGTGAATACCTACCACCTGATCCCGGGATTCCTGGTAACTTCCGGAAAAATCTATACCTATGTTGATTTTGCCCTGGGTAAAAATCAGCCCTGGCTGAGTGAAAACTTTGGTACAGGAATTGGCCAGGGGAGAACTTATAGCGACGAGGTAAACCCCGACCTGTATTACTATTCTGATGATCCGCAAAAAATTGGAACCCCTGTTCCGATTGAGGATGTTAAATGGAACTTGCGCTTTAATATTAATATGGGATATTATTTTTAATAACGTGTAAGTTATTGTAAATTCGTATATTATCTTTTAAAAGATAGATCTGGACAAATAGCAATCATATGAGTGACATACAAGTAAAAAATTTAAATGTCATTTTCGGAAAGCGGAAAAAGGAAGCCCTGAGGCTTTTGAATAAGGGAGTTTCCAAAGCAGATATTTTAAGTAAAACAGGTTGCACCGTTGGTGTGTATGATGCCAGTTTTGATATTAAAGAAGGTGAAATATTTGTGGTTATGGGTCTTTCCGGAAGTGGAAAATCAACCCTTTTAAGATGTTTTAACCGGTTGGTGGAACCAACCTCCGGCTCCATTTTTATGGATGGCCAGGATGTTATCAAGACTTCCGATTCGGAATTACGGCAAATCCGCCGGAAAAAGATGACCATGGTATTTCAGCACTTTGGCCTGTTGCCGCATCGTACCGTAAGTTCGAATGTGGCTTTTGGTCTCGAAATCCAGGGGGTTGACGAAGCAACCCGTATACAAAAGGCTTACGAAACCATCGAAACTGTAGGCCTAAAAGGCTATGAAGAACAAATGACCGGCCAGTTGAGTGGTGGAATGCAGCAACGGGTAGGACTGGCAAGGGCGCTGGCTACAGGGCCCGAAGTCCTGTTGATGGACGAAGCTTTTAGTGCCCTCGATCCCCTAATCCGGAATAACATGCAGGACGAATTGCTGGCATTACAGGAAAAAGTTCACAAAACGATTCTCTTTATCACCCACGACCTGGACGAAGCCTTAAAGCTTGGCGACCGGATTGCCATTATGAAAGACGGAAAGATTGTTCAGATTGGTACTCCGGAGGAAATACTTACCAATCCTGCCGACGATTATGTTAAGGCCTTTGTGGAAAATGTCGACCGCGGAGGGATTATTACTGCCCGTTCCATTATGTTCGAAAAACCTGCCAGTATACGTATCGACCATGATGGTCCAAAGGTAGCCTTACGAAAAATGCGGCAGGTGGGTGTAACCTCTCTGCCGGTAGTTGATAAAAGCAATAAATTCCTGGGATTTGTCAAGGATGAAGAGATGGCCCATATGGAAGAGCAGGGATTACACAAGATCAGTGAATATATGCATTCCAAAAAAGAGGTTCGGGCCGTAGGTCCCGATACCCCGGTAGCAGATATCCTGCCCCTGTTCCTGGACAATATTTACAATATTGCCGTGGTGGATCAGGAGAATAAACTGATAGGCGTGGTGGTCCACTCTTCGGTTATCAGCGAGATGATTGGAATAGCCCGGAATGAGGTGGTTAAACTTAAAGAAGAAGGAGGAATTGACCTATGAAACTAAATATCGGAAAATATGTGGAAAAAGGCGTGGAATGGTTATCGGAAAATGCCAGTGGTTTTTTCGATGCGATTACCGTAGGGATTGATGCCATTGTCAACGCTATGCAAACCGTACTTCTTGTTTCGCCCTTTTGGCTTACTATTATTCTATTGGCATTTCTATCTTACTACCTTCCAGCACGCGGTAAACTATTTACAAAATCAGGTTGGAAAGCCGGGGGAGGAATGGGTATTTTTACCCTATTAGGATTATTATTGCTTTATTTTATGGGCTACTGGGAAGAAACAATGCAAACAATAGCACTGATTATTGCCTCAGCATTGATTGCTCTAATTATAGGGATTCCTTTAGGGATTTATGCGGCAAGAAACGACCGTGCCGAAAAAATCATTCGCCCGATTTTGGACTTTATGCAAACCATGCCTGCATTTGTATACCTTATTCCGGCGATTATTTTATTTAGTGTTGGAAATGTCCCAGGCGTAGTTGCAACTATCGTATTTGCTCTGCCTCCAGCTGTTCGTCTTACCAATCTTGGAATAAGAAATGTGCCAGGAGATGTGGTGGAAGCATCCCGTGCTTTTGGTTCTACCAAAAAACAATTACTGTTTAAAGTTCAGCTTCCTTTGGCTATGCCTACTATTTTAGCCGGAGTGAACCAGGTTATAATGCTTTCACTTTCCATGGTGGTTATTGCTTCCATGGTAGGTGCTGCCGGTTTAGGCCAGGCTGTGTACAAAGGGATTTTGAAAGCCGATATAGGTCTTGGCTTCGAAGCCGGCCTGGGAATTGTCGTGCTGGCAATAATCCTCGACCGGATAACCCAAAACCTGGGCTTTGGAAAACCATCAACAAAAGCTGAATAAAATTTAAAAATCATTTAAAAAAACGGAGATATTATGAGTAAACAAAAATCATTGATGAAATCAATTTTTAGTGTTTTTACTGCTATTGCTTTATTAACGGCTGTTTCATGCCAGCAAGGTAGTCAAAAGAAAGAAGTATCTATTCTCTATCCAAACTGGGCCGAGGGTATTGCATTCACCCATTTAGCTCAGGCTGCCCTTATAGATAAAGGGTATAATGTTGAAGTAACCCCTTTAGAACCGGGACCTATTTATGCATCCCTGGCCAAAGGAGATGCTGATGTAATGATGGACGCCTGGTTACCTCATACCCATGCCGATTATTGGGAAAAATTTGGTGATAAATTAGAAAAAATAGGAGAATCCTTTAGCGGAGGTACTACCGGATTGGTTGTTCCACATTATGTAGATGTTAATTCTATAACCGAACTAAATGACCATATAGAACTGTTTGATGGTGAAATTACTGGTATTGGTCCTGGATCTGGTATTCATCGAAATACTGATAAAGCGATTGAAGAATATGGGCTTGAATACGAACAGTTAACATCCAGCGGTCCTGCGATGATGGCTTCCCTTAAGCGGGCTTACGATAAAGAAGAACCTATCATCATTACCGGATGGAAACCTCATTTTATGTGGGCTGAGTATGATTTGAAATATCTTGAAGATCCTAAGGGTATTTATCCGACTGATGTATGTGCAATTGTTACTCGTCCTGGATTTAAAAAAGAAAATCCGGTGTTGGGTGAGTTTTTCACCAACTTTAACATGGAAGAGATGGAATTGTATGATTTGATGGATGCCATTGATAAAGCAGATGACCCTTCAGTAGCCGCGAAAAACTGGTATCAGGAGAATAAAGCGCTCGTTGAATCATGGATGCCTGAAGAAATGAAGAATAGAACCAACGCTAAATAAATTTATTTAGATTATCCTTTATATTGCTGGCGAGGACATTCTATCCGCGCCAGTTTGTTTTTTACCCCTCAATAGAAACCTTTAAATGTCCAGATAATCTAATCATGCTACTTGAAGGTTTTGTATTTCTTTATCATCTGGAATTAAGTTGATAATCATCAGGTTGCAAGCCAGTTCAGATACTTTCCAGTCTCTTTTTATTCCTCCGGCATTTGACCGGTAAATACAGGTAATATGATTTTGCACCCGGGTTCCTGTGAATTTTAAAATGGCAATGGCCCGGCGAAGATGAAAATCAAAATTTCCCTTTTGCATCAGCCTGTTTAGTAAATCGCTTGCATAATACCTGTATTATATTCGCTCATTGATTTGTTCAAGAAATGATTCAATAACAGGATTTTAGCGATGGTATGTATAATATTCTACAATCAGATCCTATTGCTTTATATGTTTGAAAAAATATACAGAAGTTATTTATTTTCATTCATCTTCATTAATTGACGAAAGAGCTCTTCTTCTTTTTTTGATAAATTTGTGGGAATTAAAATATTTAATTGTAAAAATAAATCCCCATAAGTGCCGGATTTACCATATACAGGCATTCCTTTCCCTTTTACTCTAAGCTTTGTTCCGTTTTGAGCCCCCTTGGGTATATTAATATTAAGTTTTCCGCTTAAGGTATTAATATTGAGTTTTCCGCCTAATACCGCCGTATAAAGATCAACCTCTGTTTTTAAGATTAAGTTGTTTCCGTTCAGGGTATAATTTTTTTGCGGTTGAACTTTTATGGTCAGGTAAATATCGCCATTAGCAGCGCCGTTGCGGCCTTTTCCACCTTTCCCCTGGACACGTAGCTCCTGTCCGTTATAAGCTCCGGGCTTAATATTGATTTTTATTCGTTGGCCGTTTACATTTAATAATCTTGAGGTACCATGATAAGCTTCCGGCAAACTAAGGGTGAGCTCACTGCGTATGTCTTCCCCTTTTACCCGCTGTGCCTGTTGGCGAAAACCTCCCGGTGAACGGTCAAATTCGCCAAAAAAGGCATTGAAGAAATCGGAAAAGCCACTTCCCGTATCACCAAAAAGGTCGTTCATATTCCCGCTGAAATAGGATCTGCTTTTTCCCCTTCGGCTGCCGCCGAAAGATGAAAAATCGAATCCCCCGGTCCCGGCATCCTGGAACTGGTTCCAGTTGGAACCCAGCTGGTCGTACTTTTTACGCTTCTCCGGATCACGCAATACCTCATAGGCCTCGCTTATTTCTTTAAAGCGGGCTTCAGCGTCCCTATTGTCCGGGTTTTTATCCGGATGATATTTTACCGCCAGCTTGCGGTAAGCCTTTTTTATATCCTCGGTAGAAGCGTCTTTTGAAACTCCTAATATTTTATAATAATCCTTATAATCCATGTTTTATGCTCTTCTTAAAAAAATGAATCCCCTCTTCGTAATTGTTTGTTTTGTTTCCTGGCATATTCGCGGCCATAGGTTTTTCTTTCAGGAACATTCCTGATAATACAGCTCTCATTCCACGGGCAGTCCTCTGGTCCCAGCTGAATTACTTTTGGATTATTCCGGGTCAGGGAGTGCCAGCTGCTGCAGGAACTCAGAAGAAATCCTGTAACTAACATCAACCGCTTAGCATATGTGAAAAATCTTTTTCTCATACACCAAAAGTTTTAAGAATGATTCAATGAAACAAAATAGTGATTCAGGTTATCCCGTTTAATCATTTGCAAAGATCAATCCATTATGGTTTCCAGGGGGTTTCAATGCCAAAATGTCTTTTGGGGATTGAAAAATTTACGGGTAACTGTCAACTTTTCGAGGACTTTTAAGAAAGCTTTGGCCTTGAAAGACAGGCTAAAAATCACCGTTTTTATGTTTTGCCGGTCATGGATCGCCGGCTTGCAGCCGGTATTGATTGTGCTAATGATTAAGATTAACTGACGCGATGCTTTTTACCTTTACACGACAACTAATTGTATAGCTGACCATCATGTTAGATTATATTATTTTTATATCCGGCCGTTTCTTTAAATAAAAATGAATACCTTTGACAGACAAAACACTGACTATGTTTATATTTACTTTGGCACGGGTGAGGTAACCTAACCGGTTCCGTTTTATTCAAAGGTTAGGTACTTTTTATAGCAGTCCATTTCCGGTCTGCAGAATTTTCTATAGAGTAATTATTGATTAACCCTTCGGGTACTGATTGCCTGTAATCAGGTCATTGTCCCGATAAAAATTTAAAATCATGAGTGAAAAAAATAAATCCATACACGAGTTTGACTATGGATTAATCTGCGAATATTTTTCCAACCTGGAACGCCAGGGTCCCGGAAGCCCAGAGGTTACCCTCAAAGCCCTGGGCTTTATCGATCATTTAACCGATCAGTCTCACATTGCCGATATCGGTTGCGGTACCGGGGGCCAGACCATGGTGCTGGCACAGCATGCACCCGGGCAGATCACGGGGATTGACCTGTTCCCGGAGTTTATTGATCTGTTTAATGACCGGGCTCAAAAGCTTTCGCTACAGAAGCGGGTAAAGGGAGTGGTAGCCTCCATGGATGATCTTCCCTTCGAAAAAGAGTCGTTGGACTTGATCTGGTCCGAAGGAGCCATCTATAATATTGGTTTTAAACAGGGCCTCCGGGAATGGAAAGATTTCCTGAAAAAGGAGGGGTATCTTGCGGTTACCGAAGTCTCGTGGTTTACCCGGGAGCGGCCCCGGGAGATTCAGCAATTCTGGGAAGATGCCTACCCCGAAATAGACACCATTCCCCGGAAGGTGATGCAGATGCAGGAGGCAGGCTACCTTCCTGTGGCCAGCTTTATATTGCCTGAAAACTGCTGGACCGACCATTTTTATGCCCCGCAGCAGGAAGCCCGGGAAAAATTCCTGGAAAAATATAAGGGGAATAAAACCGCAGAGGAGTTTATAGCCACCGAGCGGCATGAGGAGCAGCTCTATGCCAGGTACAAAGCCTATTATGGCTATGTGTTCTATATTGGCAAAAAATTATAACCAGGGAGTTCACAAATTTGTTGTAGCACGGGTCTGTATATGCAGCGCCCGTGTTTTTTTTTGGCAGACCCGGATGAACCGGAACCCATATCTTTTAATCGAAAATTGAATGCCTGCCAGTCGCCTTAAACGGGTGGTTTTGATTTTGGATTATATTATAAATTTAATAATTTAAGTCCCTTTTCAAATAAGTATTATTTAAAAATTAAAGACCACTAAATTTCAAAATACAGAATTAATCAAAAAAGCTACAATCAATTTATAAATTTAAAAGACAAAAGCCCTTTAGGAAAAGAGAAAAATGCTATATTCGATTGATAAATTATTGGCTTCTTTGTTGGAAATGAACACAATCCCTTGTAATAATCTTTTTGAAATTTAACTTTTTTTTATTTTCTTTAATACATTAACCTGAATTTTAAAATGATAGATGAAAAATTTAAATGCTATCATCGTTGATGATGAAGAAAAAGCTCTTAACCTTCTTGAAAAGCTTTTAATTGAAACCGAACAAATTGAAATCTTAGAAAAAATATCGGATCCATTGAAAGTTGAATGTTTAACTGCAAAACACAAACCGGATGTTCTATTTCTTGATATTCAAATGCCTGCAATTGATGGTATAAAGATTCTTAAGAATATAAGAGAATACAATCAAGATCTTGTCGTAGTCTATATAACTGCTTACGATAAATACGGCATTGAGGCATTAAAATTAAACGCTTATGATTATCTTATAAAACCTGTTGATAGAAAGGAGCTAAAAGCTTTAATAAATAAACTTTTTTTCAAAAAAAAGAAACTAAACAACACTTATAATGAAAAAATTAAGTTATCGGTTAAAAATGGAATTATTTATGTGAAGTTAGCGGATGTATTATATTTAAAAGCTGATGGAAATTATACAGAAATAAATTTAGTTTCAGGTGATAAATATCTTTCATCTTATAACATGGGTAGATTAGTTGATAAATTTAATTTAAAAGGATTTGAAAGAATTAACCGAAATCTTAGCGCAAATTCCGAGTACATTTATAAAATTGATAGAGAAAATAAAACTTGTGAATTAAAAACTGACACAGTTAATATTGAACTTCCAATTTCAAAAACATTTTTACAGAACCTCAAAAATTTATAATTTGAAAAAACTGTTAACTAAGCTCCTAAACATATATAATCACATTCAAAAATCAATAATATCAGCATTATTTATGGGAGTAATACCTGCTCTGATAATTATTCTAATAAATCCGATTGATTTTAAAAAGTACAAGCTAATTTTTGTGAATCGATTCCCCAAAAACGACATGGTTCATTTAAACTGGTATGATGATATTGATGGAGACAGAGTTGCAGAAAAATTTAGTATCGGCAATAATAGAAAAGAGGTCAATAATTCTCATTTACTCATTTATGATAAACATGAGAAAGTAACTGCACAAATTAATTTTGAGCATAAATTAGCATTAACCAGGTCTACATATTCACCATTCAGTGCCGATATCACAAATGATGGTATTAAAGAAGTTTTTATATTAACCCAAAATCAAGATTCATTATTTTTAAATGTATACAATTATTCAAATTCAAGAATAATATTAAACAGTAGATTCTTAACTAAAATTGGTGGCTTTAATGATAAACATGATTTCCGTTTTTATTGGGTAACCTCAGAAGATATTAATAACGATAATTGCAATGAAATTTATTTTAGCATTACTGCAGAATTTGCACTTTCCCCTAGAAGATTATTTAGATATGATTTTGTTAAGGACTCACTAATTTCTTCAATAAATACTGGTGCAAGTTTTTATAACCCTGCTCCTTTTATAATTAATGACAAGCTATTAATTCTATCTGGAAGTGCTGCTCATAACAATGTCGGACCTAATTATCCTTATCCGTATAAAGATACAACTTGCTGGGTATTTGGGTTTGATAAGGATTTAAAATTTTTTTTCGAGCCAGTAAGTTTTAATGGGATTAATTCCAGTGTAACTGAAATAATGCAGTTCTGGAATAAATTTTATTTCAATACCGTTCAGGGTAGCAATAAACTAATATCCATAAATGATAAGGGAGAAATCATAAAAACCATGAAGTTTAATGATCCTATAGGGCATATATTGCCAATAAAAGATCCGGATAATAAATTAATATACTTTCCTCGAAAAACTGGTTTTTGTGCAGTAAATATCGAAACATGGAAGGTTCAAAGTAATCATAAACTAAACGATTTACATAATTACTATTTCATATATGGAGGAGATATTGATAATGATAATTCTTTTGAATATATCTTTTGGGATATTAAAGAACATCAAGTTGTAATTTTTAGAAATGATATAAGGCATCCTGTCTATTTCAAACTACCAATCGATGAAACAGGAATTAATTTCATCTCTACTAAATATAATCAAGGTATAACAAAAATTATGATAGCCGGTGATAAACAATACTACACCTTAGAATATTCAGTGAATCCCTTTTATTACTTTAAATATCCGGTATGGCTTTTAATATATCTACTTTCGGTATTATTTGTTTATTTAATAGAGAAAGTGCAGCGCAAGCAAATAGAAAAAAGGCAAAGAACTGAACAACGATTGATTGAATTGCAATTACAAAATCTAAAAAACCAGCTGGATCCACATTTTACGTTCAACGCCATGAATTCAATCGGACTTCAAATTTACGAGGAGAATAAAGAAAAAGCATACGATCATTTTGTGCGTTTTGCACGACTCATCAGATCTTCTTTGCTTTCATCTGATAAAATATTTCGTTCATTGGAGGAAGAGTTACAGTTTACTAAAGATTATCTTGAATTTCAAAAGGAACGTTTTGAAAATAAGTTTAATTTCCAGTTTAGAGTAGACCAATCCATTGAACTAAATAAAATTCGTGTTCCAAAAATGATTATTCAGGGGTATGCCGAAAACGCTGTTAAACACGCTTTTGAAGGACTTAAAAGGTCAGGGCTAATTGAGATTAAAATTGAGAAACACGAAGATAATATTACTATACAAATAAAAGATAATGGTATTGGTCGAAAAGCCTCTTCAAAACCCAAATCAGAAGATAGTGGACGTGGAATGAATCTAATGGAAGAGCAAATAAAACTACTTAATCAATATCATAAAAAAAATATACAACTTCGAATTATTGATTTATTCGATTCTTTCAACTCACCTTCCGGAACTTTAGTCGAGATTAAATTTCAGGTTTAGCTTATTGTTAATTTAAAGAGCTTATTGTTAAAGTTCCTGGCTTAATAAATCAATTTGCTATCTCCAGTTTATGTGAAATACATTGATTATTTTAGAACTAGTAATTAGTAATAAAAAAAGGTCTGAAGTTTTAATACATATTTAAGTTGATTACAAATAACAGAAAAGAACTAAGTACTATAAATTTTTAGAAACCTTAAAGTGTGAAATAATTAAAACATGAATCTAATGAAGTATTCTAAACTATCTTTTTTTTGTGGATTATTAATTAGCTTATTTCTTTTTAATTGCACATCAAAAGAAATAAAGAAAGCAAAAGAATACATTGAGGCAGCAATGTATGAAGAGGCAATTACATACCTCGAATTAGAGATTCAGGATAACCCCAAAAATGCCGAAGCAAGTTTTTTATTGGGTAAATGTTATCTTGAGATTGAAGGTCATGAGCGGGAAAAAATTGAGAAATTATTTAATCGAGCGATTCTCCTTGATGATGATTACAGGGATATCATTGGAAATATTTTCTATGATAAAGCTATTGAGCTATATAAGGAAAAAAAAGATTATAAAGCTAAAGAATATTACGAATACGGATTGGAGTATTTTCCAATAGCTACTACGGAGTTTGCCCAAAAAGTCTTTGACTATGCTGTAGAATTTTCAGAAACATCCACCGATGCTGGCAGGCCAATAGAATTATTCCGGATAGTAGATGAAATTTCCCCGGAATTTAAAACACAGATAGCAGACAGAACATATAGTCTTGCAACTAAACTTATAGAAAATGGGTTTGTTAATGAAGGATTTACATATGCCGATTTTGGTATAAAATATGATCCAAAGCACATAGAGGATGTTGCAAATCTTTATTTTGAACATGGTAAAATTTTCGCTAAAGATTCTAATGATATAAATAAAAGCATACAATACCTTAAAAGATCTGTACAAATTTCCGCCAGTAATAATAAAAATACAGCAAAATTTTTATATGAATTAACAAATTCTTATAGTGGTAAAAAATATCAGGATTTAATTTTACAATTAGGTAAATTATGTGTTGAGTTAGATGAAGGATATAATAATTGGTTTCTTGAATTAGAAGAAAGATATAACCCAAAATTTACAGATGAGCGAGACGGAGAAATCTATAGATACACTAAAATTGGGGATCAAATATGGATGGCAGAAAATTTAAGATTTCAAGATACTTATTACGGAGGGAAGAGATATTATCAAAATTTTATAAGCAACCTCAAAAAGTATGGCTATTTATACAATTGGGAAACGGCAAAAAAAGTCTGTCCTGATGGCTGGCATTTACCATCACATGAAGAATGGAATAGGTTAGAAGATTATTTAAAATTAAATAATAGCAATGCAGGCAGTCTTAGGGCTAAAGGTCAATGGTACCATGCATTTTCAGATACAGATTCATTAGGATTTTCAGCTTTACCTGGAGGTCATTTAAGTGAAAATGGACATTTTAATTATGAGAGTGAAAGAGCATATTTTTGGACTAGCACACAGTATAATCAAGAAAGTGCATGGGCTAGAATTATTTATAATAATAGAAATAATATGACTCAATACAACTTCAATAAAAAGTACTACTTTTCTGTACGATGTATAAAAGATAATTAATCTAATTGTTATAAACAGCAAAAAAGAATTTTCTAAATATAGATATTAATATTTGCCAAAAAATTTAAAAACGCATCTCAGAAATGAAAAAGAAAATATATCATATAATCATTATTGTTATTTCAACTTGGATTATTTGCGGATGTAATTCAAAAGAAATAAAGAAGGCAAAAGAATACATGGATGCAGCAATGTATACTGAAGCTATACCATATCTTGAGTTAGAGATTCAGGATAACCCCAAAAATGCCGAAGCAAGTTTTTTATTGGGTAAATGTTATCTTGAGATTGAAGGTCATGAGCAGGAAAAAATTGAGAAATTATTTAATCGAGCGATTCTCCTTGATGATGATTACAGGGATATTATTGGAAGTGTCTTCTACGATAAAGCTATTGAGCTATATAAGAAAAAAAATGATTTTAAAGCTAAAGAATATTACGAATACGGATTAGAGTATTTTCCAACAGCAACTACGGAGTTTGCCCAAAAAGTCTTTGACTATGCTGTAGAATTTTCCGAAACATCCACCGATGTTGACAGGCCAATAGAATTATTCCAGATAGTAGATAAAATTTCCCCGGAATTTAAAACACAGATAGCAGACAGAACATATAGTCTTGCAACTAAATTTATAGAAAAGGGGTTTGTTAATGAAGGATTTACATATGCCGATTTTGGGATAAAATATGATCCAAAGCACATAGAGGATGTTGCAAATCTTTATTTGAAGTATGGCAAAGAGCTTGTTGAAAAGCTTAATGAACCATATAAGAGCATTAAATATTTCGAGGAGCATATCAAATTAAGGCCCGGGGAAAAACAAAAATTGGCCAGTTTATTTAATCGATATGCAAAAGAATTTGAGGAAAAAGATAATATAGAATTATTATTTTTTTTTGGAAAGAAATGTGTTGAATATGACAACAATTACAAAGAATGGTTTACTGAAACTGAGCAAAAGCATGAACCAATATATAGAAGTGATAGTGGTATTTTTACGGATTCACGCGATGGCCAAAAATATAAATGGGTAAAAATTGGTAATCAAGTCTGGAGCACAAGAAATTTGGACGTTACCACCTTTCGCAATGGAGACCAAATACAGCAAGTAAAAACAGATGAAGAATGGGAAAAAGCAGGAGCCTACAAACAACCAGCCTGGTGTTATTATGATAATAACCCGGTTAACGGCGAGAAGTATGGCAAATTATACAATTGGTATGCTGTAAACGACCCACGTGGCTTGTCACCATTAGGTTGGCATATTCCCTCTGATGCCGAGTGGACAGAACTTACTGATTATTTAGGAGGTGAAGATGTGAATGGGCAAAAAATGAAAAGCACAAGTGGTTGGGTAGAAAATGGTAACGGAAATGACAAAAGTGGTTTCTCAGGTCTTCCATGCGGTTTCCGTGACGATGATGGGGCTTTTGGCTACATTGGTGAGTACGGAATCTGGTGGAGTTCTACGGAACGCCATGCATACGCTGCTTGGAACCGCGATTTGAGTTTCAGCAATGTCGGTGTTTACAGAGGTGACAGCGGAAAGGCTCAAGGGTTGTCTGTTCGTTGTCTCAGGGATTAATTTATTTCGTTTAAGTTTGTTATTGAAGGAATCCTACTTTTCTAGAAATGCATTAATCGAATTGATGAATAATTTTAATGGTACTGATTTATTTGGTTTTAAAGGCTATCCTTCTGGAATTAGGGCAGGAGACCCAACCTCATTCTTTGCGCACAAAGAAAGCAATGTAACATTCTGGACATCTACTGCATACAATAGCAGTAATTCATGGTTTAGGAGATTGTATTACAATGAAAGTCGTATAATGAGAAAATACTATTACAATGACCGAGGCTATTCAGTTAGATGTATAAAAGACTAACTAGGTTTAATTCAACTAGGTTGAAATAACCGACAGTAAGGTTTATATAATTTTGAAGCAAACTCATGTTTATTTAATATTTAAAATTCCATAACAGTTCATGAAAATTACAATATTTTATTCTTTGTTTTTTTTTGTAACAATAACTACCATGTTAGCAATCAGTTCATGTGAAGAAGATGAAGAAAATAAAAGTCCAAATTGTTCAATAATTTCTCCTAAAGAATCTGCTATAATTACATTAGGTGAGGTTATTACTATATCTGTTGAAGCAGATGATCCAGATGGAAACTTGAAAGAAGTAAGGTTTTTTATTGACAATGTTGGTGTTGGAATAGCTAGTAATTTTCCTTACAAATACGATTGGAATACCAGTGATATTTTATTAGGCGATCATAAAATTAAGGTAGAGGTAATTGATGAAGAACAAGCTAAAAGTGAAGATGAAGTAGATATAATAATATTTAATAAAATTGCTTCAGAAATTGTAATGGATTACGATGGAAATGAATATAAAACTGTACAAATAGGAGATCAGTTATGGATGGCAGAAAATCTGAAAACGACTCACTATGCTGTTGGTACAGAAATTACTTTGGTTGAAAATAATGCTTATTGGGGATGGTTAACTGCTTCTGATAAGGCATACTGCTTTTATGATAATAATATTGCAAACAAAGATATCTATGGTGCTTTATATACTTGGGCAGCCGCAATGAATGGAGCAACAAGTAGCGACTTTAACCCAAGTGGTATCCAAGGTATTTGTCCAACCGGCTGGCATTTACCAAGCGATGATGAATGGAAAGAATTAGAATTATATTTAGGAATGAACCAAGCGGAGCTTGACGAAGATGGATTTTATAATCGAGGAACAGGTATAGGTAGTAAATTAAAAACAAAAAGTGGTTGGAATAATGATGGTAACGGAAATAACATGAGCGCATTTAGTGCTCTTCCTGCTGGAGCTAGATGGGATTACTCCACTACGTTTTTTAATTTAGGCGTTCAGGCTAGCTTTTGGAGTTCCACAGAAGATTACTATTATGATGCATATATAAGACAACTTAGTTCTTCTTATACTCATATTGAACGTCATACAAGAGATAAAGAAAACGGGTATTCAGTTCGTTGTATTAAGGATTAGCTTATTTGCTATTATGTGGTTATTTTTTTATAAAAATGTAGATTATTAGATTAATAATCTAACTAAGTCTGAAGATAAATAGCATTTAGTGATTAATAAATTCTTAAAAGTGAAAATTATGAGGATCAACTATAAGCGAATTTACAGGGTTTTAATTAAAAGCTTATTTACATATTGTTTCCTGCTTTGCACCTTGTCTCTTAGCGCCCAAAGAGGAGATAATACAGAATATTCCATAATTCCAAGATTTGGAATAAGTCCTTCCTCCGGAGGAGTGGGTATTGAGATAAAACAAGCTGCTTATAGTGCTTCTGTTGGTTATCAGGGAAGAGCTTTTCCTGATAAGATGAGATTCGCTGCTGGTATTTCAAGATATTGGTTTAATAGTGAAAAACGCACAGATATGTATACTACTGTTTATTTTAATAACAGAATTGATGAAAGTGGTGCTATCGGTCTAATAATTGGTGTTCGACTTGCCAAAAATAACTTTCCATTAGACTTAAAAATTGGTTTGGGTTATGGTTCAAGTTGGAATGGACAAAACTTCTATTTTACCCCAGAAGCGATATTAGGTATACCTATAAAATATAGCGATTAAAATACATTAAATTTTGTTGATATACTCCTATTGGTCGTCGGTTCGAACTAGTTTCTCACCGGCATTACTTTTTTGCTGGATTATTTCATGATCCTGAATGGGGGATGATTCAAAAGAAAAGCCTTTATTCGCTTCGCGAATACGTTCTTTTTTCCTTCCGAAAACCTGAAGCAAGCTTCAGTTTCCGAAATGAAAAAAGCCCTACACTTCGTGTAAGGCTTTTCTTTTGTCGGGGTGGCAGGACGTCGCTTTCTTAACTTATATACCTATTAACATGACCCTTATATGCATTTAGTCTATTTTGGTGAAACATAGGTGAAGCATTCAATATGCATATTTTTTCAATGAAAAAATTTTCAAATCCACATCAAAAAAGTTTAAGAAGAACTTAAAGTGATATTGAAAAAATATTTAAAACATAAACTGTTGTATTGGTGGAAACATAGTTAGTTATTAAATTTTTTAACACCCAATTAAGATTTAACAATTATATTAGATAAATAATACCTTTCTCTAAATAAATTCTTTCAGCAACATGAATTGTTCTTCTGAACTGGAGGACAGTTTAAAGAACCATAAAAACAAAACACAAAACAACCGGAACGAAGTGGAGCTCACCGAAGGTAATCACCCTGTTTTGGATTTAAAACAGTATGGCAGTTTTTACATTCATAAAAAACTGACAAGAACCTTTAGCTCGACGAAGTCAATCTTCTGGCATAATTTCTTCCTTTTGAAATTCACATTCAGGGCATGTTATGATAGAATCTAACTTAACTTTTTTAATTAATTCCCAGATTTCAAGAACAAAACTAATTAGCAGTTCATTTCAATCTGAGGAATAAGTACACATTATGTTGCGTAAACTTTCTACACTTTCAATTGTTTGTATGAAGTAAGCCGCTATTTAAGTATTGCAAATACTGAAATTCTGGAGTAATAGGATAAATCTCACAGGTTTGGCATGGTATTTTCGCCTAAGTAAATAGTTAACAACAGTTCATATTTGTAATAATAACATGTTAATAATGTGAACATAATGACATATAATTTGTACCAATTTACAAACTAAACTCATAAGATATGAAAAGAAAATTAGGATTAAACATTCAGATTCTTAGTGTGGTAGTAATGATAATATTAGTATTTACCGGATGCACTATGAAAAACGGTTCAAAAATTGATTTATTAAACAATGAACAACAAAAAGAAGAAGCATTCAATCAAATCCTGAACAATCAGGAAGTGCTTAATGATTTTATGAATGAAATGATGGCCCAACCCACTTCCATGAATTGGATGATGGAGAATGGCCAGTTTCTGAACCACATGTTTAAACAGGAAAATCTGGATTACATGCGCGAACACAATCCTGAAATAGATAACCACATGATGAACAACATGATGTATATGATTAATAGTGATACATCGGCATCCAGAAAATGGAATAATATGATGCACAGTAATACTATGAATTAGAGCCCGCTTTATAATAGCAAAATACAAGAACATAATAGTTAAAATCAATTATAAACATTAAAAATTAGGAGAAAGAATGATGAAAAAATTAGTATTAATCGTAGTAACCGTATTTCTTACAGCAGGTTTAACAGCTAATGCTCAAATGATGGGAAATAAACAAATGCAACACGACCAGGGTCAGGGAATGATGATGCAACAAGGTATGATGCATCATATGAATCAACAAATGCCTATGCAACCTTACATGATGATGGTAAAAATGTTACCCAATATGCAGGAGAAATTAAATCTTACACAAGAGCAGATGGAAAAACTAATTGATCTGCAGGCTGATTTTAAAAAGCAAAAAGCAGATTACCAAGCTGAACTTGCTAAGAAAAGAATGAAATTAAAAAGCCTGTTAATGGAAAAAGCTTCTGCCGATGAGGTAAAAAAGCAGATGTTGCAATGTGCAAACACCAAGGTTGACATGGGAATTTCAGCTTATGAAACGGCTGGTAAAATGAAAGCCCTTCTAAGTGCTGAGCAAAAAGAAAAGATGAAAAATATGATGCACAGCCAGGAGGGTAAAATGCACAGCCAGGAGGGTATGATGCAACAAGAAGGTATGATGAAAAATATGATGGGCCAATAAGAAAGGAAAATCAAGATGATGAATCAATTTGGAAACCATGGATGGGCCATGGGATGGGGCTGGATTATCGGCCTTATCCTTTTGGTTGTTATATTTTGGATAATCGTAAGATTTTTTAACCAGGATAATACGAATCCATCCGGAAATAAATCAGCTCTTGATATCTTGAAAGAGCGTTACGCTAAAGGTGAAATTGACAAGGAAGATTTTGAGAAACGGAAAAAAGACTTAATTTAGAATAATAAAATTAAAACATAATATGATGAGAAAACTAAAATTATTTATTGGAATTGTTTCATTGATGTTCTATGGGTTTTCTATAAACGCACAATCTCCCTTGATCGAAAAATACAAAGGAAATTGGGATTTTAAAACTTCCGAATCCAGGATTACTTTCAAAATAGGTAACATGTTTATTTTTAATGTGAAAGGTGAAATGCCGGTTAAAAGCGGTTCGTTTAAAAATGATGATCAACTCAAAATTAATGCCCTTATCGATGTGTCATCAATAAATACTGGGAATAAAAAAAGAGATGATCACCTTAAATCCGAAGATTTCTTTTATACAGAGAAATACCCTCTAATTGAGTTTTCCGGTACGAGTGTAGAAATGAATAAAACAGATGAAGATTATACTTTCCAGTCAAAAGGAAAGTTAAAGATAAGGGGTATTGAAAAAGAAGAACTGGTACTTTTTAATATTGAACAAGTAAGTAAATCCGAAATTCTAATTACAGGAAAGGCTAAGATTAATCGATTAGATTATGAAGTTGATTATGAAATGGCAGGAATGGATGATGAGGCTACAGTAATATTTGAAGTGAAAGCAATACTATAATATAAATCGAAAAATGAAATAAACAAATTATGGAAATTATTATTGCAGCAACAAAATCATGTAATCACCGGCCTTTGCTCGAAAAAGAGTTAAAAAGTGCCGGGTTACATTATAAGGTAATGTATTTTGAGGAGCATCCCGAAATATTTGAAAAGTATGAATTAAAAACATCACCACTTTTAATTGTGGATGACGAATTAGTTTCGGCTGGCATGCCGGAGCATAGTATAATTAAGGAATTACGTGACCGGCTTTGATGTGTCGGTAAAGTTTTAGTTGCCTGATAAACCTAAAAAAGATCAAAATAGATTCACATAAAAAAGGATAGAAACTTATAAAACCAAATTACAATGAAGTATTATATTGAAAAAACAGCAAACTACAGTTTCGATGAAGCTGTACAAAAAATAACCGAAGAACTTAAAAAAGAAGGCTTTGGAGTTCTTTCAGAAATCGATATCCACGAAAAACTAAAAGAAAAACTGGATGTTGATTTTCGGAAATATAAAATTCTTGGTGCATGCAATCCGCCGAACGCTTATAAAGCATTACAAGCCGAAAATAAAATAGGAACAATGTTACCATGTAATGTAATTGTTCAGGAACTTAGTCCGAATAATATCGAAGTGGCTGCAGTAAATCCTGTCGCATCTATGATGGCAGTTGAAAATTCGGATTTGGCTAAAATAGCAGAAGAAATTAAGGAAAAGTTAGAAAAAGCTATTTCTGCATTTTAATCATATAATTTATTAAAGCTACACTTCATTTTTGGTGTAAATATTACTTTTTTAATAAGTTATACCATTGTTAAATTTTTCGGCAAGTCACGGTGTGAGATATAGCACAAGAGTACTTTAAAATTAGTAAAATGAAAAATAAAAGTAAATCAATCATTCTTATACTTCTTATATTCTTTACCGTACCAGGGTTTTCTCAAAAGGATACAACTACTTACCATCTAACTTTAAAGCAAGAAACTGTAAGTAAAGCTGGTAAAAATGTTACTGGGATGACTGTAAATGGAAGTATCCCCGGTCCAACACTGCATTTTACCGAAGGGGAATATGCCGTTATTTATGTAAAAAATGAAATGGATGAGGAAACGTCTGTTCACTGGCATGGAATACTATTACCTAATTTTTACGATGGAGTTCCTTATCTGAATACTCCTCCCATAGAGCCGGGGCAAACACAAAAATATGAATTTCTTTTGAAACAATCGGGTACATATTGGTACCATTCGCATACAATGCTTCAGGAACAAAGCGGAGTTTACGGAGCTATCGTTATAGAACCTAAAAAAGAAACCCTTGCTTATGATAAAGAATTGGTTTTGGTATTATCGGATTGGACCAATGAAAAACCAAACAGTGTTTTGCGGTTTTTAAAAAGGGGCACTGAATGGTATTCCATTGAGAAAGGAACATCCACACCGCTTAGTAAGGTAATTTCGGACCGAGGCCTGGGAGCTCAGTTTAACTTTTGGAAACAACGTATGGAAGGAGCTGATATTGCAGATATTTCTTACGATGCTTTTTTGGTGAACGGTGAATCAAGGCAGGAGTATCCAGAGTTTAAGCCGGGAGAAAAGGTGAGGTTGCGTATTGTTAACGGATCAGCATCCACATCTTATTGGATGACTTTTGGTGGAAATAATCCCGTTTTGGTTTCTGCCGATGGGTTAAATGTAGTTCCTGTTGAGCATAATAAAACATATATTGCTGTTGCAGAAACCTATGATTTTATTTTAACTGTCCCGCAAAAAGGTAAGACCGAATTTAGAATTACAGCCCAGGATGGTTCAGGAACTGCTTCTGCTTTTTTAGGCGAAGGAGACATTTCACATGCACCCCAAATAAGCAAGCCTGATAAAATTGCTATGATGAAACAAATGGCAAAAATGGATATGCGAATGGGAGCTCCGGCACTTAAGTTCAGGCCAAAAAAGGATGAACCTTATAAGATGAAAATGAACTGGGGTATGCAGATGGATAAAGAAATGAAGGGAATGGATGAAGGGAAAGGAGAGGAATCTTCAAAAATGGAGATGGACAAAATGAATATGTATTCGGAATTTAACTACGATTATTTAAAATCTCCCGAAAAAACAAACTATTCTGAAGATATACCGGTTAAAGAGATTCTGCTGAACCTTACCGGAAATATGCAGCGATATGTATGGAGCATGAATGGAATCCCTTTAAGCGAAACGGATAAGATAAAAATTAACCAGGATGAAATTACGCGTATTACAATTAACAATCTTACTATGATGCATCATCCCATGCACTTGCATGGCCATTTTTTCAGGGTAATTAATAAAAACGGAGATTATTCCCCGTTAAAGCACACCGTGAATGTACCACCCATGCAGAAAGTTACTATTGAGTTTTATGGAAATGAGTATGGAGATTGGTTCTTTCATTGTCATATCTTATATCATATGATGGGTGGAATGGCCCGTATATATAGTTACGATACCCCTCGGGATGCAAGGCTGAAAGGATCTCCTGTATCCGAATTAGTACACGAAACCAATCGGTATTATGCGTGGGGAATGGTTGATATAGCTTCACATATGACGGAATTAAATTTAGTAACATCCAACATCAGAAATCAATTTAATGTGAGTGCAGAGTATGGATGGAATGAAAATATGGAAGCTGAATTTACTTATGAACGCTATTTATACGACTATTTCAGAGTTTTTGGGGGAGTAAATGTTGAGAATGAAGAAGAGAACAGCCTTAATGAAATTTCTCCCACAGCTATAGCAGGAATCCGATTTTTCACTCCTTACATGTTTAATCTCGATGTTCGGATAGATAACGAGCTAAGACCTCAGATTGCGCTTAGCCGAGAACTTATGTTATTTCCCCGTACGATTGCTTTCGGAGAAGTTGAGTATCAGGCCGATTTTGGTTTTGTAAACGATTTGAATGAAGAAGATCCTTTAGGTAATGTAAGTTATCGTGAAGAAATAACATGGGCAGCCGGATTAGAATTTTTTCTTTCAAAAAACTTTTCGTTAATGGCAAGTTATGATAATCGTTTTGGAGTAGGAGGAGGATTATCAATAAGGTTTTGACAGATATAACGGAATTTATTTTATCTTTTCATAGGACCTTCTTAAACAAGAGTTGAATGAAAAGAGAACACAATCGGTAAGGCAAAATATATGGATAATTACAACAAAAACAGCTTAAGTTTAACCGGGGCAGTTTCACTCGGAACCGGAGTAATGATTGGTGCAGCTATTTTTGCTCTGGTGGGTCAGGTAGCTGAATTATCAGGCAGAATATTTCCTTTTGTCTTTTTGGTAGGTGCTGTAATCTCAGCTTTCAGTTCATACACTTATATCAAAATGTCCAATTCTTATCCTTCGGCTGGAGGTATTGCCATGTATTTGGTAAAAGCATATGGCAAGGGAGCGGTAACAGCCACATCGGCTCTTTTAATGGCTTTTGCCATGGTTATTAATCAGAGTTTGGTGGCCAGGACATTCGGAACTTATACAATGCAATTGTTTCCCATTGATAGTAATAGCCTTTGGGTTCCTGCATTGGGAGTTATTTTGTTAATTATCACCTTTTTAATTAATATTTCAGGGAATAAAGTAGTCGAAAAAACTTCTTTTGTAATGGCTATTCTTAAAGTCGGTGGTATTGCTATATTTGCGATTGGAGGCCTTTGGGTGGCTGGTTTTTCTATTAATGAGGCTGTTCCGGAAAGTATTTCAGGTGATTATTCCATAACGAACTACCTGGGAGCTCTTGCCTTATCCATTCTGGCATACGCAGGATTCACTACCATTACCAATAGTGGTGAAGAGATCGTAAATCCACACAAAAATGTTGGACGAGCTATTGTAATAGCATTGTTTATTTGCACTGTAGTGTATTTAATGGTTGCTTTTGCAGTTTCAGCTAATTTACCAGTTGATGAAATTATTGAAGCAAAAGACTATGCTCTTGCTGAAGCTGCAAAACCGGCTTTTGGAAAATACGGGCTTTGGTTTACGGTGGGGATAGCTATTCTAGCAACCGTGTCGGGTGTTTTAGCGAATGTTTTTGCGGTTTCCAGAATGACAGCAATGCTGACAAATATGAAGTTAATACCTCACAGCCATTTTGGGATGTCCGGAAGAGTGCAAAAACATATGTTGGTATATACTATAGTAATAGCCATAGCATTAACCATATTTTTCGATCTTACAAGAATAGCATCTATTGGAGCTATTTTTTATTTGGTAATGGATATTGTAATTCAGTGGGGAGTGCTAAAGAAACTGAGAAAAGAAATTAAACTCAATATATACATTGTGATTACAACGATTATTTTAGATGTAACAGTTTTAGGCACATTTTTATGGATAAAAGCAAAGTCAGATATTTTTATTGTTTTACTGGCAGTAATATCTATAATCTTAATTTTTGTGCTGGAAAAATGGTTTTTGTCTAAAAAAATAAATGCATAAACGTGATCTTTTAATATGATTAGAGACAGTATATTTTTGGCTACAGACATAATATTTAGCGCTCTTTTTTTGATAAAATGATTCTATCAAATAACTACGAACCCTTTTTCAGTACATTACCATAAATTTAAAAACTCCTAATAATTGTGATTTTAAAAAGCTTGTTCTGGGCACTAAAAAACGCTCGATTTTTATCCGTAGCCGGTAGTTCTTTTCGTTGAAGTTTTATGCTTTTAACAACAAGAATGGCCACTTTGAATTGATGGGCATTTAACTGAACCATAAGAACAAAATACACAACAATCACCTTTTTTAGGTTTTAATACTGAATGGCAGTTTTCACACTCATAAAAAAACTGACAAGAATCTTCCGGCATGATTTCTTCTTTCTGAAATCCACATTCAGGGCATGTTATGGTAGACTTGTATTGAATTTTCATATTTAGGGTATTTTCAACAATCGTTATTGCACTCTTTTTCAATTATCTCATTTTCTATTTGAAAGGTTGTGTGGCTTATCCCAAAATCGTGTTTAAGCTTCTCCTGTAAATTAGAAATAAATACATCATTAAACCCTTTAGGCATGATAAGGTGGGCTGTTAATGCTACCTTTGTTGTGCTCATTGCCCAAATATGCAGGTCGTGAACGCTTTCCACTCCTTTTTGTGTTTTCAGAAATTCCCTGACCTTTTCAAGGTTAATATGTTTGGGTACGGCATCTAACGCCAAATCGACAGAATCGGTAAATAAACGCCAGGTTCCCCAAACGATAACAGCAATTATAAGGAAACTTGTTATCGGGTCAATCCATTGTTTGCCGGTAAGGTTGATTAATAAACCTGCTATCACAACACCCAGCGAAACTCCGGCATCGGCTGCCATGTGAAGAAACGCCCCCTTTATATTCAGGTCATCTTTCTGGCCTTTCATAAAAAGCAAAGCTGTAAGGGTATTGATAACTACACCAATGGCGGCAACTATCATTACCTGACTGCCTGCCACAGGTTCGGGATTTTTAAATTTCCCAATGGCGTCCCAGGCAATTACGGCCACTGCACCGAACAGCAAAAGGGCGTTCAAAATAGAAACAAGTATGGTCGTTTTTCGAAGTCCGTACGTGTATTTACCACTGGGTTTGATAGATGCAAGCCACATGGCTGTCCAGGCAAAAACAAGGCCGAGCACATCACTGGCATTATGCCCTGCATCAGCCAGCAGAGCAGATGAGTTGGCAATTAACCCATAAATGACTTCAACTGCTATAAAGGTCACATTTAAACCAATGCCTAAGGCAAAAGCTTTTCCATAACTTTTGTTTGCACCATTTGAATGTCCGTGTGAGTGTGCCATAATCTACAAATATTTATTTTCCTAATTTTAAAATCCTGATTGCTCCCCTTACCACAACTAAAAAGACAATTGCTCCAACAATTAAATCGGGATATTTTGATTGAGTAAGCAATACCAAAACTCCGGCAACGATTACACCTGTATTAATGATAACATCATTCGAGGTGAAAATCATACTGGCTTTCATGTGGGCTTCCTTGCTTTTTGACTTTTGAAGCAAGTATAGACAAATGGAATTAGCAATAAGTGCCAATATAGAAACGATGATCATTATTCTGAAATCCGGAACTTCTTCTGCCCCGATAAACCTTCGGATGACTTCTATCAAACCAATTCCCGCAAGAGCCAGTTGAAAATATCCACTTAGCGTGGCCACCTTCTTTTTACGGGTAACCGCAGCGCCCACTGCCCACAAGCTCAATCCATAGACAGTAGCATCGGCAAGCATATCGAGCGAATCGGCTACCAGACCAATGGAACCGGATATAAAACCGGTAGTTATTTCAATGATAAAAAAACCAAAATTGATAAGCAAAACTGTCCACAGTAATTTGGCCTGACTGCTCTTACTTTCTGAATTTAGCTCAAAATCATCATTGATCTCAGTTTCAACAAGACTTGCCCCAAGTTTCAGGCTTTTCAGTTGTTTTGTGATTTCTTCGTTTTCACTCGAATGAAAGACGGAAAGCTTACGGTTTTCAATATCAAATTCCAATTGACGGATACCATCAACACCATCCAACTTCATTCGGATAATGTTCTCCTCCGAGGGGCAGTCCATCTCCGGGATATTGTAAATTGATTTGAACATCATTTTCTTTCTTTAATAACTACATTCAACGGAATAAAAGCGCCCACTTTTAGCCCCCAATCTATTTTATCGGCAGGTGTAAAAAGGAAAGCAAAAATATTTCCGCCTTTGAGTTTAACATTTGGCCCGCCTTGTAAAATAAACACACTATTGTCCGCCATATACTCTGCTGAAGCTACAAATGATACAGGTATTTTTTTGTTCATCCCAACAAACCAGTATTCGTTGAATGTGTAATAACTATTCATGAAAGGTGTGTATCCTGTCGAAAAATACCAGCGCTTGTTCCACATCAATCCTATTTCTCCATGCAAACGAACCGCTTCGTTTCGGTTGCCGTTGAAATCATAAATCACTAACGGGTTAACCCGGGCACCCACAATGATTTTGTATGGCTTTTCACTTGTCTCTGTTTCCTGGGCAAAAGCAAAGGAAACAAATGCTAATAAAAGGGTAATCAAAAGACTTTTTTTCATAATTATAAAACTTTTAAAATAATCGCTTTAATTTACATAGAATGGATAACCTTTTCAAGTTTTGCCCTGATTTCGCTTGCTATCCCTGCCAGGTTTTCATTTTCAACCGCTTGCATAGAAACCACAGGGTCAACTGCGGCTACTTCCGTTTTGCCATCATTTAGCTCTTGTACGATTACATTGCATGGCAGCATGGCCCCGATTTTATTTTCGGCCTGAAGTGCTTTATGAGCAAAGGGCGGATTGCAGGCCCCTAAAATTTGGTATTTTTTGAAATCGACATCCAGTTTCTTTTTTAATGTAGCTTGAACATCAATTTCAGTCAATATTCCAAACCCCTCTTTTTTGAGTTCTTCTGTTACCCTATCAATTGTCTCTTCAAAAGAGTAGTCTGTTGTTTTTTCAAAATAGTATTTCATAATATTTTTTCTGCTTTATTAATCTTAATTTATTGTATCGTTATTTACCAACATCGGTTACGTTGAGACATCATCATTTTTCTGTGTGAGTTCATTCCCATGTTGCCGGAACGCCAACAATTTTCCGACATATCCCACCAACTGTAGTTATTATTGTTAAAGTAAGTCAGTTGCTTTTCTGTAAGAAGTTTACGAACCTGTACTTTTGTTTCCAAATTGATGTTGTCAATTTCTTCTTCTTTGTCCCTGATGCTACTTCTCAACGATTTCAGCTTTTGAACATCCAGGTCGGGATTTGAGTTTGCTGCTTGATATTCCATTCTCAAACTGCGAAGCTCATTTTCAATCGGAAGCTTTTTCTCGTAGCTGATTTTACGAAGCTGGTTAATTTTGGTTATTTGCTTTGTTGTTAAAGCATACTCTACCGGGGTATTGTAATTCCACCATTGGGCATCAGCCTTAGCCGACCAGTTTGAGTTACAGCAATGGTGCTGTGCCATCGCCTGCGATGCTAAAAAGATAATTAAGCCTGTAAGTAAAAAAGTCAATTTAAATTTTCCAGTTTTCATAACTAATAATTTTTAATGTTAAACATTCTAATAATTTCAACATCAAAATTACCAATAAGTTAGTGCAACACTATTGCAAAGTTTAATCGCAGCGTGGACACACGCCGTTAATAATGAATTGTGCATTATCATAAGTGTAGCCGTTCGGCAGTTTAACATCGGGGATAGGCAGTTCTTTCATGCAACGTGTTCTACCACAACGCGTACAATAAAAATGAACGTGAAGGTCATGTATATTACATGTGCAATCGTCATCACATACAGCATATTTAAACGAACCAGTTCCATCATCCACAGGATGAACGATGAAATTATTTTCAAATGTTTTAAGCGCCCTGAAAATAGTTGAACGCTCTACTTTTTTAAATTGTTGCTCTAAATCAGCCAGACTCAGCGCTTTTCCTGAATCAACCAGTGTTTTGTAAACCAGGGTTCGCATGGCAGTTGGCTTCACGTTTTTCGATTCAAGTTTCTTTTTAATCTCGTCATTTGTCATTTTTAAAATAATCTGTATTAATTACTACATCCCAATAAAATTTAGTTCAATTATGGTTTAAATGCAATTTAAATAAAAAGCTGCGGCAACCCAAAAGCTGCCACAGCTATTAATCAAGTTAATTTTCATTTTCTTTTCCGGTTTTTACTCGGTAGGTTCTCTCAACATCAGAAACATAAATAAGTCCATCACCTGGATTAATGGTTTTTCCTTGTTTCGAAATAATTTGTACCACTTTGTCTACATCATTTTTTCCAACCACAAGCTCCAGTTTGGCCACTTCACTATCGGTAATGGAAAATTTTTGGGAAACAAAGGCTTTTTCATCCTGCAATTTTCCGGTTCCCTCTGCTGATGAAATGGTCATATTTTTAAAACCTGCATCTTTTAGATAATGAACAATGCCATTCACTTTATTAGGTCGTATAAATGCTTTTATTTCTTTCATAACTGTAAGTTTTAATGTTCGTGTTCAGTTTCTTCTTTTTTCATATCAGCAAGCAGATAATATGCAGCATTCATTACAATTTGCGTATCATCCGGCAGCGTTTCAAGTAGCTTTATTTCTGTATATCCATCATCCTGTTTACCGGTTATTACCTCTACCATGCGAAAAGCCATTACATGGCCACCGCCTTCATTTTCATGCTTTATTTTGCCTGAAAGCTCTTTATGGTTTTCTTCTTCCTCATGCGCGTCACCTTCATATTCTTCTGCATCAACTGTGTCATCCAAAATGAAAATATATGATTTGGTTCCTTCGGTTACTACGGCATCGTTAGGTAGAGAAGTAACATAGTTTTTATCAGTGTGAATATGACCTGCAACATACATGCCCGGAATCAGATTGCCCGGATTCTTATTGAGGCGTGCATGAATGTGTACTGCCCTCGTGTTAGCTTCAAACTCTTTGCCTATCGCGAAAATAGTTGCGTTTAACTCTTCTCCCGGACGGTTAGAAACCGTAAAATCAACCCTTTGTCCGTTTTTTATCAGGTGCACATCGTTTTCATACACCATAAAATCAGCATGGATCTCCCTATTATCGGTAATGCTGAAAAGCTGATCTTTGGCATCCACATAAGTTCCGACTTTAATATCAATATCATTGATAAAACCGTTAATTGGAGAAAGAATGGAAATGCTGTTTGAAATACTTCCGTTCTTTACTTTTTCGGGAGAAAGGTTGAGCAATTGAAGCCTTAACTTTAACCCCTCATAACGTGCTTTGGCTGTATTGTACTCCGATTTTACCTGTTGATAATCTTTGCCTGCTCCTACGTTGTTTTCAAACAATTCTTTCTGGCGTGCATATTCCTGCTCAAGGAATTCCAGTTTATTGGCTGTTTCGGCAAATTCTTCCTGGAGGGCAATATAATCGGGATGCTCCAATATGGCCAATATTTGTCCTTTATTCACTTTATCGCCATGAAAAACCTTTATTTCTTTCACATTTCCACCTATAACTGCTGTAACATCGGCACTTGCTGCCGGAGGTACTTCAAGCTGGCCATTTGTTTTTACCAGCGTTGTAAGGTTTCGCATCTCAAAACTTCCCAATTTAAGGTTAAGGGCTTCACGCTGCAGTTCGTTCAGCATAACAACACCTTCGGGTCCTTCGTGTTTCTCATGTTCGCCTGTTTCAGTATTTTTGTTGCTGTTGCACGACATGAGCGTTGCTACTGCAATAAGTACTATAAATATTTTTGTTTTCATCATTATACTATTTTAAAATTATTGACCTGTTATATATTCCAATTGTTCTTTAATTTCAAAAAATTCTGACAGCCTGGATAAATATTCCTGCCTTGTTTTGATAGCTGATTCAGTATTCTGAATAAACTCAATGTAATTAAGATTTCCAAGGCGGTAACCCAGGTTAGCTGCTTCAATTTGCTCGACAGCGAGTGGGAGGGCTTCGTTTTTGTAATATACGATTACATCGCTCATCACCCTGTAACGGCTTACAAGCTCCTTGTAACTGGCATTCAGTTCAAGTTCCCGCTGTTGGTATTCCTGTCCTGTTATTTCATAATTTAAGCGGGCTGCTTTTGTCTCGCCCGACTGGGATAAGAACAGTAAAGGAACAGAAATCCCTGCTTCCCATCCATAAAAACCTGATGTACCATCAACCGATTGCCTAGAGTATCCTAAATCAAATTTAGGCAGGTAATTTGCCTTCTCCACTTTCCACTCTGCTTTTGAAACATCCAACTGTTGCCTGTAATAATTCAGCAAAGGTACAGCATTTAATGAGTCCTTTGAAAAATCTGTTGTAATGGTTTCTTCCCATTCTTGTCCGGCTTCGGAAATTTCAACATCCTGTGGATACATTAAGTACTGGTTCAGGATGTGTAAAGCTGCCAAATACTCACTTTCAGCTTGCTTCATGTTTACCATTAATTCCTTGTATTTGGCAGAAGCAGACAAGTACTCAACTTTAGATGTTTGCTGGGTTTTATACCGTAACTCGGCAGCTTTCAGAAAATTGCTATAAACACTATCGAGCTGCGTATACAATTCCGTTTGTTTTTTAGCCACCGATGCCCTGTACCATGCCAGGCTAACGTTTTTAACCAATTCATTTTCTGTCAATTCATATTTTGAAACGGCAAGATTGGTAAGTGATTTATTCAGATTGTTTTTAGCTGGTATACCAAACAAGTCTATTTCTGATTGTGTTATCCCAATCTGGGTTTGAATACCCACCGCACCGTTGCCTGTTTCTTCTTTTCCGGTGTAAACGGATGTATTGCCCAAATCGTAAGCCGTTGTTTTCAATGCTTTTTGCTTTTCCACATTGAGTGAAGCGGCTTTTAACGAAGGGTAGTTTTCCTTAGCCCGTTCAATAGCCTGCTCAAGAGTAATAGTGTTATCCTGTGCGTTTAATCCGCCTGAAATACCGAGTCCGCCTATGATAAACAAGAGGGTTATTATCGTAGTATTGAGCTTAGGTGCTTTCAACTTTGTTTTGCCAGATTCAACCATTTTATACAAAACAGGCAATACAATCAGGGTTAACAGAGTGGATGTTAACATACCACCAATAACCACCGTGGCAAGCGGCCGTTGCACTTCTGCCCCGGCAGAGGTGGAAATGGCCATTGGCAAAAATCCAAGTATATCGGTCGATGCAGTTAGAAAAATAGGACGTACCCGGCGTATAGAACCTTTTTTGATAATATCGCCCAGGGAGAGTTTTCCTTCCTTTTTTAACTCGTTAAAACCGCTTATTAACACCAGCCCATTTAACACAGCTACACCAAAAAGCACAATAAATCCAACCCCTGCCGAGATACTAAAAGGCATTCCACGCAGGTAAAGGGAAAAAATACCACCCACGGCAGCTAACGGAATGGCTACATAAATCATCAGTGTTTGTTTAAACGATTTGACAGCAAAGAAAACCAGCATAAAAATTAAAGCCAGCGCCAGTGGTACTACTAACGAAAGCCGTTTTGATGCCCTTTCGAGATTTTCAAAAGCACCACCGTAACGGATGTAATAACCCGAAGGCAGTTCCAGTCTTTCATCGAGGGTTTGCTGGATTTCTTCCACCAGCGATTTAACGTCTCTTCCTTCCACGTTGATGCCTACATAAGTACGCCTGTTAGTATTATCCCGGCTGATTTGCATAGGGCCGGGTTGATAGCTGATTTCAGCTACCTCTTTAATCGGTACTTGGTTTCCGTTGGGAGTATTTACAAACAGATTCCGAAGATCATCAATACTCTTGCGGTGTTCTTCATCGAGGCGTACCACTAAGTCAAACATGCGTTCTCCTTCATAAATCACCCCGGCAACACCACCACTAAAAGCCGTTTCCACCACTGTGTTTAGGTCTTTTATTTTAAGCCCGTATTGCCCCAATTTGGTGCGATTGTATCTAACTGTAATTTGAGGCAACCCACGGGTAGCTTCGGCCTTTATTCCTTCAATTCCTTCAATTCCTGCGATTAATCCGGAAATTTCGTCAGCTTTATCAGCAAGCATATTCAGGTCATCTCCGTACAATTTTATAGCTACATCTTCACGAATACCGGTTAGCAGTTCGTTGAAACGCATTTCAATAGGTTGTGTAAACTCATAATTTATACCGGGTAGTACGTTTACCTTTTCTTTTACCTTATCAATTAATTCCTGTTTCGATTCTGCCCTAGTCCATTCATCCTGTGGTTTAAGGATTACGAATATATCAGCAATATCAATCGGCATTGGGTCGGTAGGTAAATCGGCAACTCCAATACGGCTCTGAATAGATTCAATCTCATCAGGGAAATTTTGCAGCACTATTTGTTCAATCCGAGTAGACGCTTTCTCTACTTCCGACAGGGATGTTCCGGGTTTCAGGAAAGCCTGGAAAGCAAAATCGCCTTCGTCCAACTGTGGAATAAATTCAGCTCCCATTCGAGAAAAAAGAAATCCTCCTGAAATTAATAGTACCAGTGCAATTCCAACAATAAGTTTACCCTTGCGTAAAGCCCACGAGATTACGGGTTCATATAAACTTTCGAGTTTTAATATAAAACGCTCTCCCCATGATTTTTTATCTGTTTTTGGGGCTCTTAAGAAAAGTGCCGCCATCATTGGAATATAAGTAAGACAGAGCAACACAACACCCAACACGGCAAAACCAAAGGTCATGGCCATTGGTTTGAACATTTTACCTTCTACTCCTTGTAATGCCAATACCGGAATAAAGACAATAAGGATAATGAGCTGCCCGAAAAATGCCGAATTCATCATTTTACTAGCCGAATCGTAGGCTATTTCGTTGCGTTGGGGCAGTCCAATTTTCTTTCCGATAAATTCTTTTCGGTGCAGGTAAAATATCATGCTTTCAACGATAATTACTGCCCCGTCAACCAAAATTCCGAA
Organism: Bacteroidales bacterium; assembly: GCA_036351015.1. GTDB lineage: Bacteria > Bacteroidota > Bacteroidia > Bacteroidales > UBA12077 > UBA12077. The sequence continues at coordinate 8,465 of JAZBOG010000035.1, read as the reverse complement.
GTCGATTGCCCCCAGGCTCATCAGGTTTGCCCAAACCCCAAATACATTCATCATAATAAATGCAAATAGCAAGGCAAGCGGTATGGTAGAAGCTACCAGCAAACCGCCTCGTAAATTGCCCAAAAAGATTACTAGGACAAAGATTACAATAAGTGCCCCCAGCGAAAGGTTTTCGGCAACCGTTGAAGTGGTGCTTTTTATCAGCTTGCTACGGTCGAGGAAAGGTTTTATTTCTACCCCTTCGGGCAACGATTTTTGGATTAACGCCATACGTTGTTTTACATCTTTGATAACATCGTTGGAGTTTTCGCCTTTAAGCATCATCACGATACCTCCTACGGCTTCGCCTTTACCATCTTTGGTAAATGCACCGTATCGAACAAAACTGCCGTATTTTACTTCGGCCACATCCCGTATAAATACTGGTTGCCCGTTTACATTAGCTACGGGAGTATTGCGTATATCATCGAGCGAACGCATCAATCCTTCGCCACGGATAAAATTCGCCTGAAAGTTCTTTTCGATGTATGCACCTCCTGTATTTTGGTTATTAGCTTCGAGAGCTTCAAACACATCGTACATGGTAAGATTCATACTACGGAGCTTATCAGGATTTATCGAAATTTCGTATTGCTTGCCCCTTCCGCCAAAGGAGTTTACTTCCACAACTCCTGCAACCATTGCCATCTGACGTTTTACAATCCATTCCTGCATGGTGCGCAGTTCCATATCATTGTAAACCGTATCGTAACCAGGCTGCACTTCTAGTGTGTACTGGTAAATTTCGCCCAGCCCCGTACTTATTGGAGCCATAAAAGGCTCGGCAAAGCCTTCAGGGATTTTCTCCTTTATTTCGGCCAGTGCCTCGCTCACCAACTGTCGGGGTAGGTATGTTCCCATATCGTCCTCGAACACTATTGTTACAACCGATAACCCAAACCTGGAGACAGAACGTATTTCGATTACACCCGGCAGGTTGGCAACCGACAGTTCTACCTGGTAAGTTACAAATTGTTCAATATCTTCAGTACCCAGGTTCGGAGCTGTTGTAATTACTTGTACCTGATTATTGGTAATATCGGGTACTGCATCCAATGGCACTTTAGTCATTGACCAAATGCCCCCGATAATAAGCCCAATGGTCATCAGCCCAATGAGTGCTTTGTTTTTTATTGAAAAAGATATGATTCTGTTTATCATCTTATATTGATTTTATGTGTTAGAACTTTATTTATTTTTCGCTTCATAATATTTGTTCAGTGTACGTTTGTTCTTAAAATATACAATAACCGGTTCTCCTTTCACCTTTAATCCTATAATAGCGTCTGCTTTACTAATTGTATCACCAGAATAGGCATCTGTAGTAAAAGCATGTTCTTTGTAATACCTTTCTATATGATTATGACAACTATGACTACAAACGAAATATGTTTTATTCTTAAATACTATTTTAGAACTTTCATGATGAATCATACCATCATGTGACATACAAACCAAATGTCTTGGCATTGATTTACCGTATAATGCAAATTTTCTATATGTATATCTGACATCACACCAGTAAACTAGCAATAGAATTAATGATGCAAACAGAAAAACCAAACCAAAACTAATTAACATGGTTTTATTAAAGTTTTTATCTTCATTTTTTTGCTTTTCCCATAATTGTCGCTTGCTTAATCTTTTCTTTTTCATTACAAAAGAATTAAGTAAAACTTTGACCGGTTTATTTGCCAGTCCGTTAACTAAAAAAAGTTAAGCGCTTACAGGAGGTGCCCTAAGTGAGAGAGTGGTAAGTAAAATTTGTTTTATGAAAATGGCCTGATGTCCATAAAATTTTGTGGTGACTCTTTTTAGAGGCGGAATCTCAATATTGGCATTGATTCCGGCTAAATAGAATTCGGGAAATTCGGGTAAAGGCCGATTTAAAGAAGAATTCGTTGTTTTTTCCGATACAAGAACATTAAATGCATGACAATGAGTAACAGGATCTTCATTGCTTTCCTCTTGAACAGGACTTTCACAGGTTGATTCCTGCTCTGATGAGTGTGTTAACTCAAAATGGTGATGGTGTGGCACAACAGCATGAGCTAAAATAATCAGCCCTGCAAAAAAGGTAAAAAAGCTTCCTATATGTTGTCCTTTTAAATTCACAAGCTTAAAAATAAAGTTATTCAATATTAACAACGACAAATATAGAAAAAAGTTCATGCAACCAGATTGCAAAGTTTATTTGCAATTAGAACAGGTTCCTTTTATAACAAAATTGGCACTTTCAAAATGAAAGCCTTCAGGAAGCTCTAAGTTAGGTATAGGTTTATCTTTTAAACATCGGGTTTGACCACATTTAATACATAAAAAATGAACATGTAAATCATCTAAAGCACAAGTACAATCTTCATCACACAAGGCATATTTAACCGAACCTGTACCATCATCCACACTATGAATTAATAAATTGTCTTGAAAAGTTTTTAGAGTTCGGAAAATGGTTGAGCGGTCGACATTTTCAAATTCTTGTTCTATTTCAATTAAGCTTAAAGCTTTTTTTTGCATGCTAAGAACATCATATACCAATATCCTCATTGCAGTAGGTTTAATGTTCTTAGAACGCAAGTGTTCTTCAGTTTCTTTATTCATGTCAATTACAATTTAGCAATATTGTGTTTAGTGATAGAAGTAAAGGCAATTTAACAATGATAATAAACTCGAAATGGTTCTGTTTGTTTACACACACAAATTATCATTCGGTGATTAGTTCAAAATTAGCTTCTTTCCAACTAATAATACCATTTTCAAGATTATAAATTAGTCTAAACCCAAGGAACTCCATTATATTGGTAGCAGTAGCACTTCTATTTCCTGAACGGCAATAAATTAATACTGGAACTGATTTATCTAAGGAGTCCAACCTATGCTGAAGATCACCACGGTAATAATCAATAAGCATAGCGTTTTCTATATGTCCAGAGTTATATTCATCTAATGTCCTAACATCAATAATATTTCCATTAACTGCATTAATAAGCGTATAAAATTCGTCAGCTGATACATTGAACACCCTACTTTCTTCCGGGTTAATTTGACCAGAAACACCAGGTGCAGTTAGAATTAATAACACAAATGAGAATCGGTTGAATTTATTAATAATTAATTGTTTTATTGATTTCATAATAATTGCTCTTTATTTGATAGTAAACTTGTAGGATTTTTTAATATTACACTGTTTTATTATGTTGTTCTTAACCATTCATTAATACCGCCTTCCAGGTTATAAATATTATTGAATTTGTGTTTTTCTTGTAAATATTCAACTATAGCCGAGCTTTGTTCTCCACATTCACAAATAATAATGACTTTTTTATTTTTAGGAATCAGATCAATATTATTTAATAACTCATGTGCTGAAATATTTTGACCACCAATGTTAAATTTGCCAAAATCGGTTAAATCTCTTAAATCAAAGATTTCAATTCCTGAATTGTGTTTTAATTCTTTATGCAAATCAATGCAGTTAATGTTATTTATTGATGTATTACATTCAAAATCATAATTACCTAATTTATTAATGTTTTTATAGATGGGATCAGGGGCAACGTCTATTAAATCAATTGAGAAATCTAAACTATTAATTTGAAACAATCTTCCGGATAAAGTATCTCCAATGTCTAATATAATTTTGATTGTTTCATTAGCCTGAATAGAGCCGATAATTCCCGGTAGTACTCCTAAAACTCCAGCGGTTGAACACGATAATGTTTCACCATGTTTAGGTTGTTCCGGAAACAAGCAGCGATAAGTTGGCCCATCCTTATAATTAAATACAGACGCCTGTCCGATAAATTGATGTACAGCTCCATAAACTAACGGTTTATTTAAAATAACTGTTGCATCACTTACCATATATCTTGTTGGAAAGTTGTCGGAGCCATCTACTATAATATCATAATCTTTAATAATATTTAAGACATTGTCTTTAGTTAATTTGAAATTATAGGGGACGATCTTTATTGCTGGATTCAACTGACTCAAACGCTCCGCAGCAATTTCAATTTTATGTTTACCCAAATCGTTTGTGTTAAATAAAATTTGACGATGTAGATTGCTTAAATCAACTTTGTCAAAGTCTATTACTCCAATTGTACCTATGCCAGCAGCTGTAAGATACAATAAAACTGGTGACCCTAATCCACCAGCTCCAATAACCAGTACCTTAGCATTTTGTAGTTTTTCTTGTCCAGATTCACCTACTTGTGGTAATATAATCTGACGGTGGTATCTTGATAAGTCCTTTTTATTTAAATAATCCATAATTGAATAAGATTTAACCCTCTATTTGTAGCTGTATCTTGAAATTTAAGTCCTTCATTGCTTCTTCATAAGAAAAGAGTTGCTCAATATGGTTTACTCCAACAGGTAAACTGTTATAACTGAAGTGAATCCATCTTATTAAATTACATACAATCCTAGCAGTGGTAACAGCTTCTTCTTTACCTAAAACCGACAATGAATATACTTTTTCATCTGTAGTATATAATTTAGTATTTAACGAGAATAAGTCATTCCCAATTCGAATCTTTGTAAAAGCTTTAAGAAGAAGATTATTAACACTTTTAATTTTTAACAGATTAAAAAATCCGATCTTTTTAAGAAAAGAAAAAAGGATTGATATCAAATTGGAATTGAATCCCAAATAACTTACAACCCTGTTAATATTTAATGTATTGCATACGACATGTTGATCGGAGAAGTTAAAGGGATAAAACAACACCCTCTTACCAAAAATCTCTTCATACTTACCTTTCGTTAATGGCTTGTAACTGAAATCCTGGTTTTTGTTTTTAACAATATACTCCTTATTCACATTATTTAGTATCCACTGAACAGCAGCCTTTCCATTGGTATCTCCTAATCCAAGTTGTACAAATATCTCGGCTTTTTCAAAATGATTCAAGCGTTTACTAATTTGCTGCAAGTGCTTTATCATTAAATTTGAAAGACCTGGTACAAGTCCTACGCTTAAAACAGCTAATCCTTTATTAATTAAGGCTATATCGTTTATTTGTTCAACTTTTTGAATGTATTCATAACTAGCAGTAAGATCGATATAGATTTTGCCATTTTCTAATATAAATTTTGCCAATTTGTCATCTGATAAATCAATACAAGAAATAATAATATCATTGTTTTTTATATATAGTTTCTTTTGTAAGAATTCTTGAGCATCAAATTTACAACTGTGAACATTTTTACTATATTGTTTTGCGAGCTTATGTGCTTTATCTAAATTCCTACCTGCAATGGTTATTGAGAAAAGTTGCATTGAATCAAGAATAGAAACAATTTTACTTCCCACATTTCCGTAACCACCAATAATTAATATTTTTATATCAGGTACCACTTTGTTTCAAATAATATTTCAAATTGCTTAATAGAAATGATTCAAGAAGATAAGTAATTGGAAAAGAACGATCGGTATGATAAACCTAAGAAAATGAAACATTTTACACCTAATTTTAAAACTCATACCAATCGTTCAGAACTATTAATCCTAGCCCTTAATTACCTTTACTACAGCAAGAAGCTGCACTAGCACTTTTATCTCTAGTACAACTTGAATGATCATGTCCTTTACTGTGATCATGACTTTGCTTAGATGCAGCGCGTTCATACTGACAACAGCCGGGCAAACCTTTGTACACTTCATCAGATGCTTTGTGCATTTCTGTATCATGGCCAGCTTTAGCAATTGCCATGTGTATTTTATGCACGTCAGTTTTTGATTCATCAAAACTTACTTCAATCATCTTTGTTTCTTTGTCCCAATCGGCTACTGAAACTCCATCAACAGCTTTAGCGGCTTTTTCAATTCTCGTTTCACACATACCACAATTGCCATAAACTTTAAACTTTTCTTTTTTAATATTTTGGGCAATAGATGATATACTGATACCCGCAATAAATAACATACTTAATAAAATTGTTTTTTTCATTTTACTTAATTTTTATTGATTAATACTACTGATTGTGGTCATGATCATGATCTTCATGACCATGTTCCTTTTTTTCAATTAATTCCATTCCACATTCAGGACAATTTCCTGGCTTGTCCTCGATAACCTCAGGATGCATCGAGCAGGTATATTGTTTAGCTTCATGCTGATGCGTATGTGTTGATTCATTTAACTTTTTATTACTACTTGAGCAGGATATTGCGGTTAATGCAACAGCCATCACAGCAATCGTAAATAAGAATTTGATTTTTATTTTCATAACTTATTGTTTATAATTAATAACTTATATTATTCACTTTAATTGACTGAGTATATTGATTATATGTTTCAACTGATTCAAAGTACATGGCAAGTTTTTGATTATTTGGATCTAACCGAATTACTGCTTTTGATTTGCTTATTAATTTTTTTGAGATTGGATCTTTAGTAAATAAAACATTATCCACATTGTAAGACAGTTTATGTAAACATCTATCACAACACCCCCAGTACACTTCACCTTTCACTTCAACGGGGTGTATAGCTTTATACTTTACAACTCCACTTACCATACAGACCATACTATCCGGAACTTCTTTACCAATGAAAGCTTTATATGCGTTTTGCTTTTTAAAATCATCCTTAGCATTGTTTCTAAAAATTACCAAAGCGATTAATATAAAAGCCAAACCAATAATCATAAATACTCTCTTTTCCGTAATACTCCATGTTAATTTTTGATTTCTGGTTCTTCTATTGGGGAAGCTTTTCTTATTCATGATTTTTAATTTTAGTGATTGTGATTATCATGACTTTTCTGTGTAGTATGGCTGTGATCATTGTGATTATGATCATGAGTCTGATCATTAATAATTTCCTCCATTGGAACTACACCCGCTCCTTGTTCATAAACCATTTTACCACCAAGATGAGCTGAGTAAGCCATTATTACCACCCCAGAAAATAGTATCAATATGATTAGTTTTATTTCTGTTCCTTTAAGTTTTGAATTTCTAATAATTAGCCAGAGAGATAAGACCACAAAAATTCCTGTAGTTATATATCCAAGTAACTCATGTACTTTCAGTATTTCATGTATTGCATCATTATGTACAAGCGTTTTCTCTTCTATTAAACCACTAATAACTGCTAATAGAGAAGCGAATGAACCAAGGAATAAGTTCCATTTAAAAACCTCCTTAAATTTTTCACCTTTAGTTTTAACTATTAATGCTAAAACAGCGAATAATAATGCGCTAATTAATAGTGCCACGGGGAAATGAACAATAATTGGATGTAATGGTATCATAAGATTGTATTTGATAATTGAAACAAATTATTATAAATAATTAAAAATCAAATATTTGTGTAAATTATTCTTGAAATCCCTCAAGTCAATCCATTTCTGATAATACGCCATATCTTTCTTTTTTAGGAGCTTCTTTTATTTTGGAAATAAAGAAATTCAAATAGTAGCTTCAAGTTTTATGTATTAGCATTGTGCGATTTCTAATTCATACTGCGAATAAAGTATTATTAATTGAGCCTGTTTGCTATAACTTCAAATTTTACCGTAGCTTCATCATCCATTCCCGCCATTTCATAATCAATTTTATAAACCAAGCGGTTTAGAGTTGCTTCACCGGTAATAGAAATCTTATCTTCACTAAGTTTATTGATATTAAAGTAGATTATTTCTAGATTTTGAATCCCCTTTATTTCGACAGTTCCCTGAGACATAAAGGCATAATTCCTACCATTTTTATTAAGTGAAGTATTCTCGCTGTAGAAATCAATTTCCGGATACTTTTTTGTGTTGAAAAAATCCTCCGATTTTAAGTGGTCATCTCTTTTGGTAATCCCTGTTGATATAGGTGAGATATCTATTGTTACTTCAATTTTTGTTGCATCGCTGCTTTTCTGAAATACACCTTTTTTAATTGGCATTTCTCCTTTCACTGAAAAGATATACATATTCCCAATTTTAAAAGTAAGCTCCGATTCATCAACCTGGAATTCCCAATTTCCTTCCACATCCTTTAGAGAGTTAATTTGAGCATCAGTTGTTGTTATGTTTAACAAAAAAGAAAACATAAATACCAATAAATTTGTCATCATAACATTTTTCATAACATTCTTTCTTTACATTATTAAGTAATTAATTAAATTTTAAAATAGCTTAATTAGTAATATTTAGGAGCATAAAATCCGATTTGTCGATTTTGCTTATTTAAATTATTGTATTTGTAATAATAAGGTAGATCATCATCAAACAGATAATATGTAGTGCCATAATGCTTTAAATCGGGTGATCCATAATGAAATGAATCAGGATACATATAATCCGACTTATTGCTATTTTTATTAGGCATAATACTATATAAAGGTGATTCATAAGGTACAATCCTTGCACATGAACTTAGAATCATTATACTCGGCACTACAGTATATAATATTAATTTTTTCATTTTT
>JAZBOG010000034.1:0-122586 GCA_036351015.1 Bacteroidales bacterium | reverse complement strand
GCGGTAAGCTATGAACTGGTTACCTTGTCGGGCAGGATTGTACAGCAGGGAAGGCTGGAGTCAGCGAAACATACCCTCGACATTTCGGATCAGACCCCCGGAATCTATTTTATCCGGTTAAGGACAGGAGATCGTTATGTTCATTTTAAATTAATTGTTGAATAGGAAATCGATGATAATCTAAATCAAGAGCAAAATGAGAAAATATTATCAGAAACATCATATAAGGGCTAAACCCTGATTATGGTTTAGCTGCATAAGCATATGGAAGGCTTATTAAAAAAACAACCGGGTTTATTAAACCCGGAAAGTATCACGATCCAGACTAAAAATTAAATGCGTTAACTAAAAAATCGATGCAAATTACTAACACTAAAATTTATTAAACTATGAGAAAAAAATTTACTTTATTAATGAGTTTTCTTCTTGTTGCTTTTTTCACGTTTGGCCAGGAATGGCATGCTGTGGAAAAAACGAAGACAATGACAGAAAAGGAAAAAGTTTTAGAAAAAGAGGGCCCCAGACATAGTCCTTATCTGAATGCTGTAGATGGCATTAAGGTTAGTCAAAAAGCTCCAGAGAGTAAAGACACTAATCCTGTTGATGTAACAGATAGCCCGGGTCAGTCTGACTATAACTCTAACACTTTAACAGAGTTAGGTTGGGAGACTTTTACAGTGCCTGAAGTTGGACTAATTACGCAGGTACAAATTGATTATACTTGGAATACGGATTCCTGGGCCTCAGAAGGTTCTTTTCACATTGAGTCGCCCTCAGGAACTTCGGCAGTTATCGCTTCGGGCGATGGAGATGGAACCTATTCGGTTACACTTGCTGCATTTAATGGAGAACCGATGGGTGGTGACTGGAATATCTGGATTCAGGACAGCTACGGTGATGGAGGGCATCAGGCCACAGGTATTACCGTCACATTTACATTTGATCCTCCCCCGGCGAATGATGCAAGTATTTCAAAAATTCTTTCCTTAGATGAGCAGGAGATCACTTATGAAGGAGAAAAGGATATGGTAGTCCAGTTAAAAAATGCTGGTACCGACGACTTAACTGCTGTAACCATAGGATGGGGATATGTTTTAGGTGAAGATACCGTTTGGGGAACACCGATTGATTGGACTGGTACCCTTGCTTCATCTGAAACCGAAGAGGTTAATTTAGGAACAATTTCATTGGAAGGAGGTAATACCTATCAGATAGGGGCCTGGACAGAGCTCCCCAATGGAGTTGCTGATGAATATACTGCGAATGATACTACAGGCGTCGAAATTGATGTTTATAAAAAAGGAGCCCTGATTGAGTCGTTCGAAGGAGCAGTATTCCCTCCCAGAAACTGGGTGGTTGTAAATAATGACGAGGGTGAACAGACCTGGATACAAAATGGATCCTATTCTTTTGACGGGATGTATTCTGCAGCCGTTCGTTGGGAGAATTCTACCATCACCAACGACGACTGGTTAATTACCCCCAAACTACTGGTGGAGGAAGGTGATGAATTAAGTTTCTGGGCAAGAAGTACCAGTTCATTTTATGAGGATGATTTTAGAGTTTACGTATCCAAAACAGGAAATGAGCTCGAAGACTTTACTATTATGTTAGACGAGGTGATGAATGCACCTTACGATTGGACCCAGTTTACCTATAACCTGACAGAAAATGCGAATATTGCTGCAGGGGATGAAATATATGTGGCTATTCAGTATTTTTCCTTAGATCAGTTGCGCCTTGCCGTAGATATGTTTACCGGCCCGATGCTCGCTGACCTGGAGAATGATGATGTGGCGGTGAATGAAATTACTACGTCCATGTTACAACCCGGCGAAGAGAATATGCTCGAAGCCGTGGTGCAGAATGTTGGATTGAACGATCAAACAGCCGTTGAAGTTACCTTTAAGGTTAATGGTACCGCGGTTGGTTCAACAACCATTGCGTCCCTAACCTATCAGGAGTCTGCTACCGCATCCATCAACTGGACCGCTCCCGGCGATCCCGGAAAATATACTATCGAAGCAGTAGTGGCAGCTGATGACTTTGATGAGAATAACTCAGCTATCAAAGAGGTATGGTCTCTTGCCGAACAAATTGCTTATGTTAATGATTATAGTGCAGGACAGTTCCAAAGCATTACCCTGCCTTATGCTCAGCAAACAGAAACGATTACATCGACAGGAACCTCCTATTATGCAGGTACCTGGGCATTGGGTAAATGGTATGCAGTATCAGAAAACAATGCTTTTGTTACGGTAAATACCGAAACCGGAAATACAACAACCATTGGTACCTTAGATCTCAATTCGGTAACCGGAATTGCTTACGACTGGAGTAGCAATACCATGTATGCGATGGACTATAATGGGGATGATGAAGTATCTGAATTATATACCATTGATATCCAAACGGCAGAAGTAACCAGGGTAGGTTTAGGCAGTACCCCGGGTATTAATATTAACCTGGCTTGTGATTTGGAGGGTAACCTTTACTCCATGAATATGTCCGACGACATGTTATATGCCATCAGTAAAACTGCCGGTGCAGGAACTCCTGTTGGTGATTTGGGGATTGATATTGGATATGCCCAGGATATGGAATTTGACCATGCCAATGGAGACATCCTCTATGCAGCGGCTTATGCCGGACAAGGGGGATTATATGTGATCGATACCGAAACAGGGGCTGCCTCTCTGTTGGGTCTCTTTAACGGAGGAAACGAACTGGGTGCCCTGGCAATTCCTTACTATTCTCCGGTACCACAGGTGACAGAAAAGTATCCTTTCGCCAATTCTGAAGATAATGCAATTGATGAAGACATCTATGTGGTATTTGATCAGGCTGTGGATTCTGTTGATTTTAGCGGAATTACCGTTACGGGAGCAAATACCGGTGAAGTAACCAATGTAGAGGCTACACTTACCGATAGTATCCTTACCATTACTCATGATGCGTTGGAGAATGACGATTTGTTTACGGTTATGATACCTGCGGGAGCTGTTACTGCCGAGGAACCCAGCGAAGAAATTACCTGGAGCTTCGGAACCATTATGGCTGCTCCCCAGCTGGAACTTACTACACCGGCTCATGGGGCTATGGGAGTTCCGTTAGATGCTGATCTATCGATAGTATTTGATCAGGAGATCATTGATCTTAACCTGTATTCGTCTGTTTATCTGGAGGGAAATATCCAGGGACCCGTTACAGGCGTTTGGGCTTCGGTTAACCCCGACGGCAAGACCGTGGTAATTACCCATGATGATTTTACAACCTACGAGGATACCATTACCTTAAGGTTAATGGCTGGTGCAGTAGTTAATGCCGACGGTGTTCAATCTCAAGATGAGATTCAGGTGGTATTCTACCTGATGAAAGAAGGTCAACCTGTTGCCGACTCCTTAGCTCCGGCTAACAATCAAACAGCTGTAGCACTGGATTCAGACGTATTTATTCGTTTTAATACTGCAGTAACAGAGGTTGACTTAAGCGGAGTTACCATCGAAGGAATGAACGAAGGAACCGTTTTAAATGTTGTTGCAACCCTTACCGATAGTACGATCCATATTGCTCATGATGCTTTTTACAACAACAATGAGCTTTATACCGTAACGATCCCGGCTGGTGCCGTAACTTCTGTAGCTACTGCAGAACCTAACGAGGAAATTGTTTGGAACTTTACGTCTATTAAACCTGCTCCTCAGCTTGTTGAAATGATTCCCGCAGATGGAGCAACAAAAGTTGCCCTGGATCAGGACATCATCTTTAGCTTCGATCAGAAAGTGATGACTGATTATGACCTGGATACCATGATTACCATTATCGGAGAAAATGAAGATACCGTGAAGAATATCAGTGCTGGAATGAATGGTGACCAGATGAGCTTTACGGTAAGCCATGATGATATGGAATACAACAATGCAATGTATACCGTTACCATTCCTGCCGAAATGGTTTATAACTCCGACGGAGTAATGAATGCCGAAGAGGTAACCTGGACATTTACAACCATTAAGTCAATGCCTATCCCGGTTTCTGCTACCCCGGAACCAGATGCCGTTGATGTACCACTGGATGCTGACGTATCCATTACCTTTGATCAGGTAATTACAGAAAACGACCTGGGTGTTGTTACCATCGAGAGTGCAGCCATGGGCAATGTGGCCAATGTTGTTGCTACCCTTGCCGATGATAATAAAACCATAAATATTGCACACGATGATTTCTTTACCGTAAATGATGATATGTATATGGTTACCATCCCGGCAAGTACGGTAATGAATGCCGATGGAGTATATAATCCAGAGTTAACCTGGACGTTCCAGACCGTGTATACCTATGATGTTACCTTCCTGGTTAAGGATGGAAATACACCGGTTGCGGATGCAACAGTTATGTTATTTGGTAAGGAAGCTACCACCGATGCTTCGGGGGTTGCCGTTATTGAAGCTGTATACAAAGGCGGACCCTATGAGTATTCTGTTACCAGGAGTGGTTACAAAACCGTTACCGGAACCGTAAATGTATCCGGCATGGCTACCATCGCGATTAATTTCGAATCTGCATATCATGTTACTTTTAATGTTACCGACGGTTCAAGTGCGATTGAGGGAGCAACCGTTCATTTTGAAGGCCTTGCAGTGGATACCGATGCCGATGGGGTGGCTGAATTTATGGAAGTTGAACCCGGAGTGAAGCCTTATATTGTGATGAAGGATGGATACAATGACAAAACAGGTACCCTGGAAATTGTGGATGCCAACCTTACCAAGAATGTTGTATTAGATCTTTCCACAGGTATTAACGACCTGGCTGAGCAGGGAATCAAAATCTATCCTAACCCATCCAATGGCATATTCTTTATCAGCAACGAAGCCAATGAAGAAATGCAACTGGTAATTATGGATGTTGCAGGTAGATTTATTGTGAATGAAACCCTTTTCGATAATATGAATAAAATTGATATCTCTGATCAGGTATCAGGTATCTATATTATTCAGTTAACCAGAGGTGAGGATACTTATAATAGTAAAATCATTCTTAAATAATTGATCTTGTTATTCCGGCCGCAACAATCTGCGGCCGGAATTTCAAACCTAAAATGATAACAATTAAAAAATAAATAGCTATGCGAAAAACGATTACATTATTTTTAGTTTCCTTGTTTATGGTTGGCTCGGCATTTGCTCAAAACAGGGTTGTGCCCGAAGGCCGGAAATACAAGGAGGTAGAACATCTCAAGAAACAAAAAACAGTTGTTTTTGAAAATAAGGATATTCAAAGCAAGGACGGAGTTTTAGAGGTCGAAGGCTTTGAAGATGTTACCGAAACCTGGCCGGGAGGTTGGGAAACGGCTTCTTCTTCTGATTTAACAGGAGCAAACTGGACTGCTACTGACTTTATGTCCGGGGATAATACCTGGTTTGTTTGTACACCTGAAAGTTTTCAGGGTGATGGTGGTGAATATATTTATGAAGGGCAACGGTCAGCAGCCATTGGATATTCTGCCGGACAGTCAGGAAATTCTATGCACTGGCTGGTTTCCAAAGAGGTTGAGCTGCCAACAGATACCGCTTTCCTGTCATTTATGACCTGGTTTACCTCTTCAACAGCAGATGGATGGTTTACCTATTTTCATGTACAAATTGAGGTCGATGGAACCTGGGAAAATCTGTTATCCTGGAATACCAATGACGAAAGCAACAACAACGAATGGGAATCGGTTGTGGATATCGACCTGATGGATTACCTGGGAGAAACCGTAAGGTTTGGTTTTGTTTTCGAATATAACGATGGTTTCCAAATGGCCCTGGATAGCATTGCCTACATGAACGTTCCACCAGCAGATGATGCCGGAATTAATAAAATTCAGACCCCTGCGAGCGGTACCTACGAAGCCGGAAATATCGATGTTGAAGTTCAGCTTAAAAATTATGGAGCTGATACCTTAACCGCTGTTGATATCAACTGGGGTGTAGAAACCGGCGGAGATTTTAACCTGGTATCTACGGAAGCATGGACCGGGGAATTACCCCAGGGATCTACTGAAACAGTTGCTGTTGGCAACTATGATTTTAGTGATTACGGAACCTATAAGATCATTGCCTTTACTTCAGCTCCCAATGGAGCCGAAGATATTAATACAGCCAACGATAGCGCATCGGTATCGTTTAACATCTATGAACCCGGACAGCTGTTCGAAGATTACGAGGAAGGTGATTTTGCGATGGGCTGGGTTGCCGAAGGCGACTGGATGGTGAGTGACTATCAACCCTATGCCGGAATGTATCATGCTGAACTCGGTCATGATTCGTATAGTCCGGAATATAAGATGATCACCCCTAAAGTTCACATTGATGGTACCATTCCTGAGATATCTTTCTATGCAGGAGGTTTAAATAATACGGCTGGATACGGTTCCTCAAAATTACAACTGATGTATTCTGTTGATGGCGAAGATTGGGAAGCCTTTGGGCCGGAGATTGATTTTGCCGAAACGGGTGATGCCTATCAGAAGTACACGGTAGACCTTGAAATTCCTGCCGGGGATTACCACATTGCTTTTTCAGCAACCAGTGACTTCTATTATTATGGAATGTATTATTCCTATATTTTTATTGACAATATTACCGGCCCGTTTCTTGCTGCGCCTCAACCTGTGGTGGTTGTTCCCGAGGATGGAGAAACCGGGGTAGCATTGGATGCCTTTATTGGAGCATTGTTTGATCAGGCCATTGATAGTGCCGACTTTAGCGGTATTACCATTGTGGGTGAAAATGAAGGTGAAGTTGGCAATGTGGTTGCCGAAGTGGATCCTGTATTTCCTGCAATGAACATTTACCATGATCCTTTTACCGGTAATGGCGAAGAATATACGGTAACTATTCCTGCCGGAACTGTTACCAATGGTGCCGGGTTCAATGAGGAGATAACCTGGACCTTTACAACCATCCTGGCTGCTCCCGAAGTTGAAGTATTATCTCCTGCCCACGAAGCAGAAGGAGTTGCTTTGGATGCAGAGGTTTCTGTGGTATTTAATCAGCAAATCACTGATGCTAACCTTGCCGGAATTACCATGGAAGGGTCGCTTCAGGGTGCTGTTACAGGAGTTAATGCGATGGTTAACCCCGATGGTAAAACGGTAGTTATTAGTCACGATAACTTTACGACCTTTGAAGATACCATTACCGTAACCATGCCGGCTGGTGCCGTAGAAAATGAAGATGGTGTAACCAATAATGAAATTACCTGGGAATTTTATTTAATGCAGGAAGGACAACCTGTTGCCGATTCGTTAGCTCCAGCTAATAATGAAGCCGGTGTTGCATTAGATGCAGATGTACTTATTCGTTTTGATACCGAAGTAGCTGAAGGTGATTTAAGTGGCGTTACCATTGAAGGTGCTACCCAGGGTGTTGTTACAAATGTTGTGGCTACTTTAACCGATAGTACCATCCATATCGCTCACGACGCCTTTGCCAACAACAATGAGCTGTATACCGTTACAATTCCTGCCGGAGCTGTAACCTCTGTTGCAACAGCAGAACCAAATGCCGAAATCAAGTGGAACTTTACAACCATTAAAACAGCTCCACAAGTGGTAGAAATGATTCCTGCGGATGGAGCAACCAAAGTTGCCCTGGACCAGGAAGTTATTTTCAGCTTTGACCAGGAGGTGATGACCGATTATGACCTGGATACCTTGATTACTATTGTTGGTGAAAATGAAGATGAAGTGGAAATTATCGGTTGGCCACAAACATCAGATGACAATGGATTTATTCTTGTTCATAATGGAATGTTATATAATAATGCCCAGTATACGGTTACCGTTCCTGCCGGAATTATTTACAATTCCGATGGTGTGATGAATGCCGAAGAAGTAAGCTGGACATTTACGACCATTATGGCTACCCCTGAAGCAGAGACCTTAACCCCCGAAAACGGGGCCGTTGATGTTGCTTTGGATGCTTCACTATCCGTTGTTTTTGACCAGGAGGTTATGGTGAACGACCTGGGAGCCGTTAAGATAGAAAGTGAAGCAAATGGCCTTGTATCGAATGTAATGGCAACCTTACAGGATGATAACAAAACGGTAATCATTGAACATGATCGTTTCTTCGATACCAATGACGATACCTATTATGTTACAATCCCTGCTCGTTCAGTAAAAAATGCAGATGAACTTTACAATGAAAAGATTATGTGGGAATTCAATACCGTGGAAACCCATGATGTTACTTTCTATGTACAGGCTGGCGACAGTTACCTGGAAGATGTAACCATTAATTTCGGAGGAATGACCGTAACAACAGATGTTGATGGTATGGCATTCTTCGACGGAGTAGCTGTTGGAACAGACCTTCCTTATGTTGCTGAGAAGGCAGGTTACGAAACCCTTGAAGGGACGGTTGATGTTTCTCAGCCCATGACTCTTGTTTTAACCATGGCAGAGTCATATAAGGTTACATTTGCAGTTACCGATGGTGCTGCTGCTTTAGCCGATGCTGAAGTGATCTTTAACTCCGAAACAAAAGTTACCGATAGCGAAGGGAAAGCCGTATTTGAAAACGTTGAACCCGGAGAGAACCTGGTATACCTTGTTTCTAAAGATCAGTACGAAAGCAAATATGGAACCCTCGATGTTTCCTCAGATCTCGTGAAAAACGTTGTTCTTGACCAGGTTACCGGAATAAACAAATTAGCAGAATATGGAATTAAGTTATACCCTGTTCCTGCTTCAGATTATATTAATATCAACAATCTGACCATGCCCGGTAGTAAAAAGGTCGAGATTATCGACGTAACAGGAAAGGTTGTTTATAATCGTACCCTGGAAAATGTGAATAATAACATTAATGTATCTGATTTTGCAAAGGGAATCTATTTTATCAGAATTACCATTGATAATGATGTAATTGATGCAAAAATTAGTGTTCAATAATTATTTGGAATCCCCTATAACAAAAGAACCCGGTTTTATCCGGGTTTTTTTGTTTTATAAAAGGATATATTTATTTTTTTAATAAATATCCTCCCTCTTCTCCTCCCCGGGGACCCAGTTCAATACTGTAATCTGCAACATGGTTAAACCAGGGATGATGTTCAATAATATAGAATGCATGCCCCTGGTCGCGGAGTTCATATAACACTTTAATTAATTTTTCGATATCATAAAAATGGAGTCCTGTGGTTGGTTCATCCAGTAAATAGAGGCATTTTCCAGGGGTTGGTTTGATTAGCTCTTTTGCCAGCTTTAACCGCTGGGCTTCGCCACCGGAAAGTGTCGTTGCGGCCTGCCCCAGCTTTAGGTGTCCTAAGCCCAATTGATTTAAATACCCAAATGAATGGTTGAGTTTCTTTTCGGATGTAAAAATTTCAGCAGCTTTTTGAATCGTTAATTCCAGGACATCAGCAATTGAAAATCCTTTCCATGTAATCTGTAAGATCTTTTCAGAAAACCTTTTTCCTTGGCATACAGGACAGGTTACCCAGACATCGGAAAGAAAATCCATGGGGACTTTAAGTTGTCCCTGTCCTTTACAGTTTTCGCATCGACCGCCCTTGACATTAAAAGAAAAATGGTTTTTCTTCAGCTCCTGTTTTTTTGCCGCTCCCAAAGCGGCAAAGATAGCCCTGATATCATCATAGAGTCCCAGAAATGTTGCCGGCGTACTTAAGGGGCTTTTTCCAATGGGGCTCTGATCCATGGTGAGGATAGAGTCAAACGTTTCTAATCCGCTAATAGTTGTAC
This sequence comes from Bacteroidales bacterium, assembly GCA_036351015.1. GTDB lineage: Bacteria > Bacteroidota > Bacteroidia > Bacteroidales > UBA12077 > UBA12077. The sequence continues at coordinate 112,832 of JAZBOG010000034.1, read as the reverse complement.
AATTAACGGCGCTTTTAGTTTGCGCCGATGGAGCAATTACATCGAACAGGAAACTGGATTTTCCACTCCCCGAAACCCCTGAAATAAGGGTTATTCCGTTAACCGGTAACCGGATATCCAGGTTCTTCAGGTTATGTGCCCGGGCTCCCCGGATGTGCAATTTGAAATTTAATTTCAGCGATGATTTTTTAAACCGGAAGGATTGATTTTGTTGGAGGTACTTCGATGTTTTTGTATTATTGGCTTTGATGAAATGTTCAACTTTTCCCTGCCACATTAACTTTCCCCCTGCATCTCCGGCTTCGGGCCCCAGCTCAATAATATGGTGTGCCGAGCGAATCATGTCTTCATCATGCTCAACTATAACTACCGTATTATTTTGGGCAAGATGCTGTAATACTGTAATCAGTTTTCCGGTATCCTTTGCATGAAGTCCGATCGTAGGTTCATCCATCACATAGGTTATCCCTGTTAGTTCGCCACCCATCTGGGAAACCAGCCTTAGCCTCCTCCCTTCACCACCTGACAGGGTTATGGTGCCCCGGTTGACCCTTAGATATCCTACACCAAGATTATTCATTGCTTCTAATTTTTCCATGCAGGCTTTACTAAGCCCGTTAATTAGAAGTTGTTCATCTTTTGGTAGAATACGAGGTAAGTTTTTTAGAAATATTAGTGTTTCTGTCGCTTCCATGGCCGAAAGATCGGCAATATTTTTCCCGGCTACCCGGTATTTTAAAGCCTCCTGGTTCAGTCGTGTACCTTTACATGTTTCACATTTTATTTCTTTCATTAATGCGGTGACGTCCGAACCTCCCTGCTTGTCATGCTTCCTCAGGTACTCGTCATTAATATAAAAAATCAGGCCCGGCCATTTTCCTCTGAAGGAGTGGATGCCTTCCCTGTTTTTACGCTTGTATTTCCAATTTACCTCATACTCCCTTTCACCGGTTCCATTCAAAGCAATCTCTTTTGCCCGATCACTTAAGGTGTTCCAGGGTTTGGAATAGTCGATGTTAAACTGCCGGCCTACCGCATCCAGGGTAGCCATATATTGTCCATAGGGGTCGCCATAAAATCTGCCGGTTTTACTGCCCCTCATGGCTCCGTCTTTTAAGGATCGTTCAGGGTCTGAAACTAAGCGAAAGGGGTCACAGGTAAGTTCTACCCCTAATCCATTGCAAACAGGACAAGCCCCCGCCTGATGATTAAATGAAAAACTATTGGAGCGTAAGGTGCATTGGTTTCCTTTGCTGTCCCTGGATATCCTGGAGAAAAGTAATCGATACAAGTCGTATAATCCAGTATTTGTACCTACCGTAGCTCTCGGGTTTCGCGAAACCGATTGGTTGTTAATAGCAATGGTGGGTGTAATTCCGGAACTTTCCGTCATCTCGGGTCGTGATTTTTGTTGGATTAAGCTCCGTGCATAGGTCGAAAAATTTTCTGTAAATCGTAACTGCCCTTCCGCAAACAGGGTGTCGAATGCCAGGGATGACTTTCCACTACCACTTATTCCGGTAATTACCGTTAGCTTATTTCTGGGTATTGTAACATCTATGTTTTTCAGGTTATGCGTTCGTACACCTTTTAATTCAATAGGACCGGTAATGACATTCCCGGAGTTTTTTAAGGTGCCGGTGGGAGGGGTTGTTTTTTTTCTTATCAATGCCTGCGCAGTATACGATCGTTTGCATGGTAACAACTTTTCATAGCTTCCAGAATAAATGACTTCTCCTCCCAGATCTCCCCCTTCAGGTCCCAGGTCAACCACATGATCAGCCTGCCGAATAATGCCCTGGTCATGTTCAATGACAATCACAGTATGCCCGTTTTGACAAAGATTCTTTAATGCATCTAACAAAATCGATACATCGTAGGGATGTAACCCCGTGGTAGGTTCGTCAAAGAGGTAAAGGGTGTGATTTTTAGAAGGTTTTACCAGCTCGGCTGCCAATTTCAGGCGCTGGGCTTCGCCTCCCGACAGGGTGGTAGCTGATTGTCCGAGAGCCAGGTAACCAAGTCCTAAGTTGTTCATTAGCTTAAGGGAATGATGAATGGCAGGTTCATGCTTAAAGAATTCAACGGCATCGGAGATCTGCATCTCAAGAATATCTGCGATCGTTTTGTTCTTATAGTGTATTTCCAGTGTTTGTTTATCGTAGCGTTTTCCCTGGCAGGTTTCGCAAATGGTTTCTACGTTGGCCAGAAAGTGCATTCCGGTTTGGATGCTTCCGGCGCCCTGGCAGGTTTCACACCTTCCGCCCTGGGTATTAAATGAAAAGTGACCCTGCTTCCATTTTTTGTTTTTGGATTCGGGGAGGGATGCAAATAATTTACGGATCAGATCAAAAACCTTGGTATACGTTGCCGGGTTACTCCTGGGTGTGCGGCCAATGGGAGCCTGATCAATTTCAATAATTTTATGGATAGGAGTATCGGCAAAAAGCTCAGCCCCTCCTGCAGGTGTTGATTTTTCACCGGCAAGTTGTTTTTCAAAATATTTGCCGATCACATCAAAAACAAGCGTTGATTTCCCGGCACCGGAAACCCCGGTAACTACATTCAGGGCATGCAGCCGGAAATTTACGGTAATATTTTTTAGATTATGCAAACGGGCACCCTTTACTTTTAACCATTTTTCCCGGAGCAGGTAATGACGATCGGGTATCCTGGCGTTGGTATTTAGAAAGTTCAAGGTTTCACTTTCTGCACATTTGATGTTTTTTAACTGATCGTTTGTTGTTTTGAATAATATTTTTCCGCCATCTTTCCCGGCTTTGGGGCCAATGTCAATGATGTGGTCGGCATTTAGTATGGTTTCCTGATCGTGTTCTACAACGATTACGGTATTCCCCTGGTTACGCAGCCGTTTCATAATGTTTATCATCCGGAGATTGTCTTTGGGGTGGAGTCCGATGGAAGGTTCGTCCAGCACATAAAGAATCCCTCGCAGTCCATTGCCAACCTGCGTGGCCAGCCTTATCCGCTGGGCTTCACCACCCGACAGGGTGGTTGATTCGCGGCTGAGTGTTAAATAACCTAACCCCAGCTCCTCAAGGATACGGCAACGTTCGGTAATTTTATTTTTTATCGGAGAAAAAACCTCTTTTCCGGAATTTTTTATCTCCAGGTTTTCAAAAACCCTTTTTAACTTCGATATGGGTAAAATCGTAAAGTCGAAAATGTTTTTTTGATGAAACGTAACAGAAAGTGCCTGGGGATTATACCTCGTTCCATGGCAATGATTGCAGGGTACGGTTTTGGCAAAACGCAGAATATTGGGATTACGATCCACACGAAGAATATTTTCCATAATCGGCAAGATCCCCTTATAATATCCTTCTTCGCGGGGTTTGGCAGTAATACCGCTCCATTTCATCCGCGATTCGAGCGTATGTTTTCCAAAGGGGATTTTGATTTTATTGCTTCCGTAGAAAATGATATTTTTCTGTTCTTCGGATAGATTTTTCCAGGGGATATCAACATTAAAACCTTCGGAACGGCACACCTGGTCGAGAACATCAATGGTTACCTGGGAGTAAATGGTATACCCCGACGGGGTAGTGATTTTTAAAGCTCCTTCACGCAGACTTTTGGCTGGATCCTTGATCAGCAGTTCAGGGTCAATCTGGTCTTCTACCCCCAATCCTTTACAATGGGGGCAGTAGCCCTCCGGGCTGTTAAAGGAAAACAAGCTTCTGGACAATCTAATCTCCGGAAACTGCCTGGGTTTTTTACCCAACCTTGCAAAAAGCAGGCGGAGGTAATCGGAAATTTCGCTCATGGTCCCCACCGTAGATCGCGGGTTATGACTTACCGTTTTTTGATCTACAGAAATCGCCGGCATTAATCCTTCGATGCGTTCTACCCCTGGACGACTCATCTTTCCCAGAAATTGCCGGGCATAGGAAGAAAAAGATTCAAAATAACGTCGTTGACTTTCTTTGCAAATCACATCATAGGCTAACGATGATTTTCCCGACCCTGAAACACCGGTGATACAAGTTATCTGATGATGAGGAATGGTTAAGCTGATATTTTTTAAATTGTTTTCACTGGCTTTTTCAATCTTGATAGTTTGCATTGTTTTTTCATTAAGTCTATAATAACGAATGATATACTTTCTAAAATAGCAACGAAATTATAATTTTATTTACTTTATTTTGTAAAATGGATTGTAATAATTAAAAATAAAATCAGATGAATTTGTAATAAATTCATTTCTATTCATACTAATTAATCAAAAAAATTTAAAGGTTTGAATAATCCGGGATTAAAAAGGGAGTTTGTTGCTCTGGTTGAGAAACACCAGGGAATTATCCATAAAGTATCTCAAATGTATTGTGATAATAGTGAATGCCGGCAGGATCTATTTCAGGATATTCTGGTTCAGCTATGGAAGTCTTATCCTTCTTTTAGTCATCAATCCAGGTTTTCAACCTGGATGTACAGGGTAGCCTTGAATACAGCGATTGTCCAGTTTAAAAAGGATAAAAAGAAGATAGAGCAAGCTACCGCTGATATGCCTGTACATATTACCCAGGAGGAAACCTATTCGGAAGCAGAGGAGCGGAGAAACCTGGTACAACAGGCAATTGGGAAACTGAACAAAGCTGAAAAAGCAATTATTATCTTGTACATGGACGACTATACCTATGAAGAAATCGCTGAAATTGCAGGGATTACGGTTTCCAATGCAGGGGTTAAAATAAACCGGATAAAATCAAAATTACAAACTATTTTAAAGGAGCTGGATTATGGACTTTAAAGAGATAAAAGATACCTGGAAAAAATCTTTTGAAAATGACAAACTCCTTGATAAGAGAGAGATCGAACTAAGATTGAAGATAAAAGGCGAATCGAATACTGCTTTAAGGAAAATAAAAAAAAGCTATAAAAGCGAACTGGTTATTTGTGGTGGACTTGGTCTGTTTGTTGTTTTTTGGTTTTTCCTGTTTTCATCGGGTAGCGTGATGATCTTTATTAATGGGTTGAATATTCTTTTTTTTGGCTCCCTGTTTTTATTTTGCTGGAACAACTATCGAAAGATAAAAAATACCTTTATTTCAACAGATAAACTTAAACCGGCCTTAAGAAAAACAATTGATCATGTGGAGTGGTATGTTGATTTTAACAGAAGTAATTTTACCCGGTATATTTTACTCCCTTTTGCTGCTTTATACGGGATGTCGATGGGTTACCTGAGCAATATGGAGGTATTAAGCTGGGAGGAAATTCTAAACCATTTAAATAATTTAACTTTAATAAGTTCACTGGTTATAATATTCCTTGTCAGCTTAATAGCTATTCCTTTTTCACAGTATTTAAGCCGAAAAATGTATAAACAACATTTGGATGAATTGAAACGCTGTTTGAAAGAGTTTGAGGATATCGATGAATTTAATTTTAATCACCATAATACGAAAAAAAAATGAAAGAAAATACAACAAAATTTTTTCCAAACATAGCGCAGAGCTTTGGAATTACAGGAATTGTTATCCTGGGAATGATTGTGTTTAGTCCACTAAATTTTTTGTTAAACCAAATCATGGGAACAGAAGCTTCGATGTTAATTTATTACCTGCTGTCCATTGGGGTTCCTTTTTGGATCATATATTCCATAAGAAAAGGGAAAACAGGAGTACAATCGTTTAATCTTTCCATGAAAAATAAACAAATAATCCCCTGGATTGTGATCGGAGCCATTGCTTTACTGTTTGGGATCGTATCACCCATAAGTAGTTTAATTCCTATGCCTGAAAGTATACAAAAAATGTTTATGGACTTTGCCGGCAATACGGGTGTTTTTTCTTTTATCCTAATGGTAATTGCAGCACCGGTATTAGAGGAATTGATATTTAGAGGTATTATCCTGGACGGGCTTTTAAAAAAATATTCCCCTGTTTTATCAATTTTTATCTCCAGTCTACTCTTTGGGCTGGTTCACCTGAATCCCTGGCAATTTGTGACCGGCCTGATCATTGGAATCTTTTCAGGGTGGATTTATTATAAAACAAGAAGTTTGTCGTATTCGATTATAATTCATGCGGCAGCTAACCTAAGTGGTTTTATCATGCGTTTTTTTATTGGAGAGGACTCCTCCGTGACTGAATCTGCATTGGAGATGTACGGAGGACTAACAAACCTGTTACTTGTGACGGGAGGATCAATCGTAGTGATTACCATTTGTATATACTTTCTCAGGATTCAGTTTAATAAACAGGCAGATTGATTAAAAGCTCCTTAAGGTGAATGAAATTTATTATTTTTAAGATTTATTAGATTCAAAAAAGATGGAAATAACAGAAACATTTCATAAGCCAGCAATCAAACAAACCTGGCTAAGGATTATCCTTTTTATCCTGATGTACCTTCTCGGATCAGGAATTCTTTCAATCTTCGTTGGAATTCTGCTTACCTTAATCAACGGGTGGTCCATGCAGGAATTACAGGCGATGATGAGTAGCAGTGGGAATTTCTCAATGATGATCTTCTCGCAACTCATGTCGCTCATAGCTGCCGGATTGTCCATCTGGATATTCCGAAAATATGTTGACCGAAGATCAATAGTGTCCCTGGGGTTTAAGATCAAAGGAAAGCTGAAAGATGTTGTTGCAGGATTGCTGCTTGGAGGTTTAATCCAGGGGGCAGGATTTGTCATTCTTTATTATACTGATCAGCTGACGGTTACGGAGATAGTATTCAATGCCAATGCTTTTTTTAGCTCATTATTTCTTTTTGTAATTGTGGGACTTGTCGAAGAAAGTGTAATGAGAGGGTATATCCTTGGAAATTTATTGGAACATATGAAAAACAGGTACCTGGCTTTGTTTATATCTGCTGTTATTTTTGCCCTGTTTCACGGGTTAAACCCCAATATTACCCTCCTGGGTTTTATTAACCTTATTTTAGCCGGTTTTGTATTAGGAATAGCATATATCCATACCCGAAACTTATGGTTTCCTGTCTTTTTGCATATCAGCTGGAATTTCTTCCAGGGACCAGTTTTTGGTTTCGAGGTAAGCGGAATTAACACAGAAGCGGTTATAAATCATCATGTAACCGGAAATAACCTAATCACGGGCGGTAAATTTGGGTTTGAGGGTTCTGTGCTCATTACCATTCTCTTAATTGCCGTTACATTTGGCATTGATCTTTTATACCGAAAAATAGAATCAAAAAAAATCGGATAATTCATGGTTGTTTTTAGGAGATTTCCCTTTGCAAAAATTATATTTGTACCATAAAAATTTAACGATAGCCCGATGAAGTTTTTAAAATATTTGTTTTTAGTGATTCCTGCGATCCTGTTTTTTGCCTGTGAAGATGATTATGATGAAGAAGAGCAACTAAAAAAGGATATCGCCTTAATTGAGCAATACTTGCTTGAAAATAACCTTACTGCCCAGTCAACCGAGTCAGGCTTGTATTACATTATCGAAGAACAGGGTACGGGTGCGAAACCGGAGTTGCAGTCGAAAGTTACCGTAGCTTATACAGGCAAATTGCTGAATGGAAATGTTTTCGACAGCGGAACTTTAACCCTCAATCTATATGAGTTTATCGACGGATGGAAAGAAGGTATTCAGCTGTTTAATGAAGGCGGAAAAGGAATGCTCTTTGTCCCATCAACCCTCGCTTATGGCGAACATGATCAGGAAACCATCCCGGCCAATTCTGTATTGATTTTTGATATTCACTTACAGGCAGTGTGGAATTAATTCATTAAATCTACTTTTTTAGACAGGGTAAGCTCATAAAAAATTATCATACGATTGGATAAAATGAATTTTTTATGATGAAACAACTTACCTTCTTCGTGTTATTTTTTTTATGTTTGGGATCCTGCTCTCAAAAGAAAACCCAAAAATTCAGAAATAATTTACAAAACACCGGATTTTTTCCTTCCGGTTCTGTTGAATCACCTCCCGATAAATTGTGGCAATTTAAAACGGATGGCGAAGTTTATGCCTCCCCTGTATTCGATGAAAAAAATATTTATTTTGGCAGTGGGGATCAATACTTTTATTGTCTCGATTCAGAAAATGGAGAAATGCTCTGGAAATATAAAACCAGGGGGAAAATATACTCTTCGGCAGTTGTAAAGAATCGTTCTGTTTATTTTTTAAGTTATGATGGTTTTCTCTATAAGTTGAATAAAAATTCAGGCCGTTTAATCTGGAAGTTTAAAACTGAAGGAGAAGAAGGACATCTCATTAAAAATTACTATAATACACAGGAGATGGTCAAGGACTTTTGGGACTTTTATCAATCGTCACCCTCCATTGATGACCAAACGATCTATTTTGGATGTGGAAAAAAATTTTATGCTATTGATATTCATTCCGGCCATAAGAAGTGGCACTATACTACCCGAGGGGTTATTCATTCATCTCCGGCCCTAAAAGATGATAAGGTGTTTTTTGGTAGCTTTGATAGCCGGATGTATTGTCTTGATAAACAAACTGGTTCGGAAATCTGGCAATTTGAAACTGGAAGGGATACTGTACATTATGTATGGCTAGGAATACAATCTTCGCCGGCCATTGATGACGATAAACTTTTTTTTGGTTCGCGCGATGCTTCTATCTACTGCCTGAACATCCATACAGGTGAACCTGTATGGACCAATAATAACTTTGACCGTTCATGGATGCCTTCTTCATTTGCTGTTGATCATGAATTTTTATATTGCGGCTCCTCCGACAGTTTCAACTTTTACATCATTGATAAGGCCACAGGAAAAATTATTGAAAATATTGCCACTCATTCGTATACCTTCTCTTCTCCTGCCATTGACCACAAAATGGCTTATATTGGCTCTTCAAATGGGAGATTATACGGTATTGGTCTGAAAAATCAGTCTGTTCAATGGCAATTCATTACAGACGCTGCTAAAGAAGATACTCTTGGAGTTTATAATGATCAGGGAATCCTGGATAAAGAAAAATTAAGAGATTTTATGAATAGAACCAAACCCGGCAACTATTCCAGCCTGGTTGATCGTTATACCTTTTGGTTTAAATCCTCAGGAGCAATTCTTTCCTCACCAATTATTCATCATCAGGTGATTTATTTTGGTTCTGCAGATGGATCTGTTTATGCCCTTAAATCAGGGAAAAATACGAAAGATTTATAATCCCCCGGCGGGAAATCTTTCCGGCGAATACCTGGCTAACAGCTGGTTGTGATATTTGTGGTACCCTGATCGTAAAAGAAGAGAAAGAGATGTGGTTTTGTGAATTATTGAAAAAGGGTTATTATTGTGATTCATGAAAAAGGGAAGCTGATGAGACAATTTTTAAAAATGATTCGTGGAAAAACCGGGCGTATCTTTGCCAGGTCGCTTGATTATGTTGAAATTATTGGTAATCGTTTGCCTCATCCGGCAACGCTTTTTGCTTTATTGGCTCTATTGGTTGTTTTTATTTCTTGGTTGGGTCATGTGATGGGTGCCCAAGCAGTGCACCCTGTGGATGGAACCGTAATAGAATCTCGTAATTTATTGAGTGCTGACGGGGTTCGGTGGATGTATACTCACCTGATTGATAATTTTCTGAAATTTCCTCCCCTGGGGTATGTTTTAGTGGTTATGATCGGGATTGGCGTAGCTGAAGGATCCGGTTTATTTAATACCATGATCAGAGCCCTGGTGTTGAGTGCTCCCCCGAAACTAATTACCGGTGCAATTGTATTGGCTGGTATCCTGTCGCATTTAGCCTCTGAGGCGGGTTATGTTATCCTGATTCCGTTGGGAGCGATGATTTTTCATGCCCTGGGAAGACATCCCATGGCTGGCCTGGCTGCCGCATTTTGTGGCGTAAGTGGCGGCTTTGGGGCTAACTTTTTTATAGGATCCATCGATCCTGTGCTGGCAGGAATCTCTGAGTCGGCAGCACAGATGATTATTCCTGAGTTACGTGTTAATCCGGCTGTCAACTATTATTTTATGTTTGTCTCCGGTTTTCTGGTAGTGCTTATTGGTACCTGGGTCACAGAAAAGATTGTGGAACCCAGGTTAGGAAAATATACAGGCAGTGCAGAAAAGTTACCGATTGAGCAGCTTACACCCGGTGAGAGAAAAGGATTAAAATATGCCGGCCTGGGATTGATTGTTACCCTTGTTGCCCTCGCTTTTACGGTAATTCCTGAAAATGGTATATTCAGAGATCCTGAAACAGGATCTGTATTGCATTCTCCTTTTTTTGACGGGATAATTATAGCCATCCTGATTATGTTTTTTATCCCTGGCCTTATCTATGGTTTGGTTGTGGGTACAATAAAAAGTGATAAAGATGTGGCCAGGTTCCTGGGAAAATCCATGGGAGGTATGGGAGGATATATTGTTCTTGTCTTTTTTGCCGCTCAGTTTGTCTATTTTTTTAATTATAGTAATCTGGGAATTATTTTTGCCATCAAAGGGGCTCACACCCTTCAGAGCATAGGTTTGACAGGGGTGTCGCTAATCGTGGCTTTTGTGTTCTTGTCGGCATTTATTAATATGTTTATGGGAAGCGCTTCGGCAAAATGGGCGATTATGGCCCCGGTTTTTATTCCCATGCTGATGCTTATTGACCCTCCATATCATCCGGGGTTAACCCAGGCAGCTTTTCGAATCGGCGATTCTGTAACCAATCTTATCACCCCTATGATGAGCTATTTTGCCCTGATCGTTACTTTTGCCCAAAAGTATGACGAAAGATATGGTGTTGGTACCATCATTTCATCGATGTTGCCTTATACCCTGATGCTTGCCATTGGCTGGATTGTGCTTTTAATTGTCTGGATGCTGGTGGGTTTACCGCTTGGGCCGGATGGTCCGTTATTTTTAACCACCCCTTAAAAGTTAATAAGCCGGATAAAAAGGATTTTATTTCGTCATTGCGGCGCTTCAGGTATTTATCCTGATGTTCGCAATGACGTCCCGGGAGATTTTTTAAGCTTTACTTTTCTGATAGTCAATATATTCGTATTTTTGATTTCTTAATTGTGGAATAAAACCGGCTTCCCGGATTGCTGCCTGAATACCAGCTGCATCGAAGGTATATTCGGCACCAGCCGAGGACACCACATTTTCTTCGATCATAATGGAACCAAAGTCGTTAGCCCCTGCATGAAGACAAAGCTGGGCTATATCTTTGCCTACCGTCAACCAGGAGGCCTGGATATTTTTGATATTGGGTAGCATAATCCGGGAGATCGCAATGGTTCTGATATATTCTTCAGAAGTGACCCTGTTTTGAACACCCATTTGTCTTTGTAGAAGGGTGTTTTCATCCTGAAAAGGCCAGGGAATAAAGGCTAAAAATCCCGGGGCATGCTCAGGTTTTTCTGACTGTACATCCCTTATTGCCGCTAAGTGCTCTATCCGTTCTCTTTTTGTTTCTACATGTCCGAACATCATGGTTGCCGAGGTAACCATTTGCAGCTGATGTGCTTCCCTCATTACATCAAGCCATTGCCGGGTATTGGCTTTTCCGGGAGAGATGCTTTTTCTTACCCTGTCACACAGAATCTCTGCTCCTGCCCCTGGTAAACTATCCAGTCCGGCCTCAAGTAATTGCTCCAGAACCTCCCGGTAGCTTTTCTTTTCTAACCTGGCCAGATGAACGATCTCCGGTGGACCCAGGGCATGTAACTTCAGGGCAGGGTATGCTGACTTTAACTCTTTAAACAGGTCAGTATAAAAATCCAGCTTTAATCTGGGATGCAACCCTCCCTGCAACAATAGCTGATCGCCTCCCAATTGAAATAGTTCTTCGATTTTAGTCTTATATTCATCTATTGAGGTGATGTAAACTTCCTGATCGTTGGGTTTGCGGTAAAAATTACAGAATTTGCATTGTGAGATGCAGGCATTGGTAATATTTACATTCCGGTCAATCTGCCAGGTGACAAGATTTCCCGCTTTTTGCCTTTTTTTCAACAGGTTGCCAATATACATCAGTTCTTCTAAAGGAGTAGACTCGTAAAGGAACAGGCCTTCATCTATAGAAATAGACTCAAGATTTAATGCTTTTTGTAAAATTTCGTTTTGTTTCATCGAATGATTGATTCTTGGCAAAAATAATTAATTCTGTTAAGTATTTAGACATACGCTCTTGATTCAAATTTATTACCTTTACAAATTATACCAAAAGAAGTTCAATGATGAATATAAATATTATAAAAACCAAAGATTTTTTAATCGATATCCCCGTAATTTACCTTACCCCGGATTTTGAATCGTTAAAAGATTATTCATTCTCCCCTGCAGAAATTACTTATATAAAGAATCAGGTTGACGAAGATAAAAAACTGATCAAAGTAAATTCTTATTTTAAGTGGTCCTATATCCATGTTGTGGATTATAAGCAGCAGAAATATATCCAAAAAGAAAAACTAAGACGGGCCGCAGGGGATTTATACCAGGAAATCAAAGCGAATAAACACCAGGAGATTTTGATTGTTGATTTAGTAAAAGATACTGACCTGGCACTGGCTTATATCGAAGGATTGGGACTGAGTCACTACCAGTTTTTGAAGTATCAAAGTCAGCAGGAGAAAAAGAGAAATACTCTTCAGGCAATTAAAATTTATAACTCAGCCATTACACAGGAACATTTAAACGAGTTACAGCATATATTAGAAGCAGTATTTTATACTAAAGATCTGGTGAATGAGCCTGTAGCTTCCTTAAATGCCGGCCAGCTGGCTGGAGAATTTCAAAAAATGGGGGAGTTAGCCGGATTTGACGTAGAGACTTTCAATAAAAAGAAAATTGAATCATTGAAAATGAATGGGTTGTTAACCGTTAATAAGGGAAGTGTAGATCCCCCAACTTTTTCGGTTTTAACCTGGAAGCCTGAAAATGCGGTTAATGAAAATCCCTATATGCTGATTGGAAAAGGGATTGTTTACGATACCGGAGGGATGAATTTAAAGACCGGGAATTATTTAGATACCATGAAGTCGGATATGGCTGGAGCAGCCAGTGTTGCAGGAGCACTTTTTGCCTTGGCAAAAGCAAAAATTCCTGTTTATGTTATTGCCCTTATCCCTGCCACCGACAACAGAACCCATGGTAATGCCTATGTTCCGGATGATATTATTAGGTTTAAGAATGGTGTTTCGGTTGAGGTAAGAAATACAGATGCTGAAGGACGCCTGATCCTGGCAGATGCGTTGATCTTTGCAAAACAGTATCATCCCCGGTTGGTAATCGATATTGCAACCCTTACCGGTTCAGCAGCCCATGCAGTAGGGAATATGGGTATTGTAGCCATGTCTACTGCCGCAAAGGAGATGGAGCTGCTGCGAATTTCAGCAACTAATGTTTACGAGCGGATTGTGGAATTCCCCTTGTGGGACGAATATAACCAAATGCTGAAATCTGATATAGCAGATATTCAGAATATCGGTGGTAAAGAGGCTGGTGCAATTACCGCCGCTTTGTTCTTAAATCATTTTGTGGATTATCCCTGGATTCATCTGGATATAGCAGGTTCTGCCTTTTTATCCAAGGCTGATAACTACAGGGGAGTTGGTGCAACCGGGGTAGGTGTCCGTTTGTTTTTCGACTTCTTTAAAAGCCTTTTATAAAACTTAGCGAATAATTGTTAATTTTGTTTCAAAGTTGGATCGTAAAAAATAAATAACAAATATATGATACAGGATAAAATTGTTGTTGGAATATCGCATGGCGATATCAATGGAATAAGTTACGAAGTTATTATTAAATCCTTAATGGATAACCGGCTTTTCGATTTTTGTGTTCCTGTGGTTTTTGGTTCAGCAAAAGTTGCTGCCTATCATCGTAAAGCATTAAATATTGCTAATTTTAGTTTTAATAATGTTAAATCCGCCGAGGAGGCCAATTTAAAACGGGCAAATATTATCAACTGCCTTGATGATAATGTGCGGGTTGAGCTTGGAAAATCTACCCCCGTAGCTGGTGAGGCCTCTTTTATCTCCCTGGAGCAGGCAGTAAAAAGCATTAAAGAAAAAAAAATTGATGTGTTGGTTACTGCCCCTATTAATAAAGATAATATTCAATCGGATCAGTTCAATTTCCCCGGACATACCGAATATTTAACCAAGGAAAGCAAGGCCGATGAGTCGCTGATGTTAATGGTTAGTGAAAATCTTAAAATAGGAGTTGTTACCGGTCATATCCCGATAAGCGAAGTTCCGGAGGCCCTTAGTGTTGAAAATATTTTGAAAAAACTGAGAATAATGAACCAAAGTCTTATCCAGGACTTTCGGATAAGAAAACCAAAAATTGCTGTATTGGGTTTAAACCCTCACGCAGGAGATAATGGATTAATAGGCACCGAAGAGATTGATATTATTATTCCTGCCATTGAAAAAGCGAAAGAAGAAAATATCCTTGCTTTGGGGCCTTATCCGGCCGATGGATTTTTTGGAAGTAATCATTTTAATAAATATGATGCTGTATTGGCCATGTTTCATGACCAGGGATTAACGCCCTTTAAAGCACTTGCTTTTGATTCGGGGGTTAACTTTACCGCTGGATTAGATTTTATTCGTACATCTCCCGGACATGGAACAGCTTATGAAATTGCCGGTCAGGGAAAAGCAACCCCTGAATCGTTTCGTAATGCAATTTATCTGGCTTGTGATATCTTTAGAAACAGGACAGAGTATAAGGAGATTACCAGGAATCCACTCCAACATTTTGAAATAAATGAAAAAGATTCCGAATAATTTTTATTCTTTTCAAGTGGGGGTTGGCTTCAGGGTTAACCCCTTTTTTTATGTTTTATAACATAAATTTCGGGATTGGTTATTAAAATTACCTCTGTTTATAAGGTAAATTATTTCTTATTTTTGTCTAAATGCCATTGATCTCAATTCATTTTTTTTGATTGCAGAGTCTTAAATTTATTCAAAGCCATAAATTATAAACTAAATACGGAGGTACTCATGTCTAAAATTGATCTGTCCCTAAAAAATCTTGAAGAACTTTTTCCTGATGATTTCTCACAGGAACAAATTGCCAGGGCCAAAACATTGTTTTTAAAGCAACTGGCATTATTAAGCCATAAATTTTATGGCGGTAAAATACAAACGCTTCCCAAAGCTGGGGTTTACGGTTTTAACTGGTTTAATGTTTATTATACCCCCGGGGTTTCTAAGATTTCAACGACCATACGTGACGATAACAATACTTCTTTTGAATTGTCAAACCGTGGGAATATGGTAGCTGTGGTGTCTGACTCCACAAGAGTTTTAGGAGATGGTGATTGTACTCCTCCCGGAGGGCTCGGTGTTATGGAAGGAAAAGCCTATTTAATGAAATATTTGGCCGGAATTGATGCTGTAGCACTATGTGTTGACAGTTATAACGATAAAGGCGAACATGATCCTGATAAGATTATTGATTTTGTAAAAATGCTGCAACCAAGTTTTGGAGCGGTTAACCTGGAAGATATATCACAGCCTAACTGTTATAAAGTACTGGATACCCTACGTGAGGAATGTGATATTCCTGTTTGGCACGACGATGCTCAGGGTACCGGTTCAGTTACCGTAGCTGGGTTGATCAATGCATTAAGGATTGTTGATAAAAAGATTCAGGATATTAAGATTGTGCTTCATGGAGCAGGGGCTTCCAATGCAACGATAGCCCGCCTCGTCCTTCAAGCTGGAGCAGACCCTGAAAAAATGATATTGTTTGATTCCAAGGGTGGGTTGCATAAAGATCGGAGTGACATAGAAAAAGACCCTCGTTTTTATCGTAAATGGGAACTTTGTCAGAAAACCAATCCTAAAAAAATAAATGATGTAGAAGAAGCCCTTCAAGGTGCAGATGTGCTCATCTCTTTAAGTAAACCCGGACCAGATGTTATTAAGCCTCAATGGATCAGGGGAATGGGAACTAAGCCTATTGTGTTTGCCTGTGCGAACCCTGTACCTGAAATTTATCCTTATGCTGCCAAAGAAGCCGGAGCTTATATTGTTGCCACAGGCCGTGGAGATTTTCCTAACCAGGTGAATAATTCCCTGGGTTTTCCAGGAATTTTGAAAGGTGCTTTATTGGTTCGTGCCCGTAAAATTACAGATGAAATGGCCGTAAAAGCAGCTTATTCAATGGCTGATTATGCCGAGAAGAATGGCATTAACCCCGATTACATCATGCCTAAAATGGATGAAACAGAAATGTTTGCTTATGAAGCTGCTGATGTGGCTATGGAAGCAATAAAAAATGGGGTTGCACGCATCACCCTGACCTGGGATGAAGTCTTCAGAAAAACAATGGATGATATTAAAAAAACGAGAAGTACCATTGATTTGATGATGCAACATGATTTTATTCAAAAGCCTGACATTAAACTGCTCGAGGAGGCTTTGAAATTTGCGGTCGACCAGGTAAAATAATTAACCCGGGATAAATGAATAGAGTTACTTTGCGGTAACTCTATTTTTTTATCAGCAGCTTATAGGTTTTACTTTGATTGGCTGAAATAACCTGTAACAGGTAAATTCCTGAATTTTGGTTTTTCAGAATTACAGTTGTTTTATTTCGGGTTAAAAAACCCTCATCGATTAGAGTACCTGTAATATCCATAAGCTTATAAAAATATTTTCCCTGTTGGATATGATTAGCTGCTAATTCAATTGTAAATTCACCCTGATTTGGATTGGGATAAATATTTATAGTTGTTTGCTTCGTGAGATTCTCTTCCAGGTTTTCGGTATTACTTGCCACCAGGTATTGTGGTTCAGAAAAAGCCATGCATCCGGCATAATTAGTTACGGCTACTGAATAATTTCCGCTTGAATCGATGGTATATGTATTCTGGGTTGCATCCGGAATGGGTTCATTATTGAAGTACCACTGATTGTTAAAGTTGGAACTGGAGGTTAATACATTTCCATCAACAGAAAATGATGGTTTTTCCGGGGTATTATATACCGAGATATTTTGGGTTTTACAATAGGTGTCATTTACCAGCAAGGAAATTTCTTTAATTCCGGTTGAGCTGTATTTTACCCAGTGTGGACCGGGACCTGTATTTAGCCGCGGAATTGCTCCTGTTCCAAAATCCCATTGAATAAAGTTGGTTATATCAGCATCGGTTGTAACAAGAATACTGTCATGATAACATAAGGTATCAGACAGGATCAATATTTGAGGATCGATACTCTTGGTGTTTTCAAAAATACGAATACTGTCAATGCTTACCCCATATCCATTAAGTCCTGTTGCCTGGAAGGCAATCCGGTAATTGGCTGATAGATTCGGTAAAGGAACCTGTTTCTTTTGCCATTCCGGATACTCGGTGTCATAACTTCGAATAACTTTCCAGTCTGATGAGTCTTTATCTTTATATAAAATATCCAGTTGATGAACATTTTCATGATTGGGTGGATTATGGATATAAAAAGCAAGCAGAAAATTATTTCCGGTACTTAAATCCAGGAGTGGAGATACTAGTTTTGAGGTTTCAAGGGAACTATCCCTAAAATAAGCATTAAAACTGCCCTCCAGGGCAGTATCTAAAACACCGGGTTCACCCCCTGTTTTAATAACCCATCCAATGGTGTCGTTGGATCTTTCTTCATACCATGCAATGAATGTTTCCGATGAATCCTCGAAGGTCTCAACAAAGGGAGTGGATAAGGTATCCGTTCTTTTGATATAAGCCTTATTCGATGGTGAGGTTTCATAGCCTTCCGGAGAGATCAGTTCTGCCGTTACCTGATAATGATACGTTGTGTCAGGAATGGTTGTAGAATCCGTGTAGAAGTTGTTCTGGGTTGAATCTAACTTAATATTATTTCTATAGATATAAAAATTACTCCGGTTTTCATGGTCAACAATTTCATTCCATGCCAGAAATACGAGCGTGTCCCGGGGATAAGCCTTAAGGTGGGAAGGGATCGTATCAAAAGGCAGGTAGCCGTCGATAAATATGGATTCTGAGCTATCCGGATCGAGCCATTTTTTTAATTGCTGTTCCGGATCGGAATAATCCTGCCATGATCGATGGAACTGTTGGTAGTAGTCGTTAAAATTATAACTGCAGCTGGCTTCTCCGCCGGTTAAATCTCCAATTATCCGTTGATTCTGATCAAATAAGGGGCTTCCCGAAGAACCTCCTTCTGTGGTTCCAATATCCCAGGCCTCGATCCACCAATGACTATTTTCGGTATAATATCCACCAAAGTCACCGGTGGTCGCTCCTTTATTGGCAACAGTAATCTTTTTGATATCTCCGCTTGGGTGATGTATTGAAGTAACCGTGGAGGGATTTGCAAAATCTCTGCTCCATCCGGCATAATAGGGCGAATATTCCGGGGGAGGCAACTCCGACAGTTCAAGCAAAGAAAAATCCAGGGTTCTGCTTGGCGGTGTGGCAATCAGGGTTGAGCCAGAGATCGTTTGGGTTTTATCTCCATCAATGTTATCACAGGTCGGGCTTTCATAATTGAAATAGAAGATCGCATTTTCGGCATCAAAAGCATCGTCAATACAATGTTTGGCTGTTAAAAAATATGGGGTCCCGTCATTTTTTGTAGTGTTAACCAACGCCCCGGAGCAAAGGAAGCCGTTAAAAGTAATTTTACATACCGATTTTTTTACGGTTTGCCAAAGATCACCCTCCGGGCAGTTAATATTGATATTACAACTTCCCGAAGAACCAAAACTCTTTGAACTATTCGACAAGAGATGATAAATATTTTTATAATCATGTCCTACAGAAGAAATATGCAATTTGCCGGAAAAGTCAACTTCCCTGGGTTCAAAATATTCAATGATCATTTCTTCTCCTTTTACCGGAGCAATGGCTAATTTCTTATTTTTTTTGTTGTTATGGGAGGTAAAAGCCCCCAGGGAATGATTGTTTTCCCGGTTATAAATAAAGAGTTCGGCACCCGGGGGAAGGTTATAGTAATCAAAAACAACACTTAAAGAATAAGCTCCGGAAGAAACGATTTTTACCTGCCAGATCTTATCTCCATTCGCAAGGGTATCCCATACTCCTGCGTTTGCAGGAGATATGTCTGTTTCAATCATTGTTGCAAACCGAAGCGGTTTTAGTCTAGACTCTAAATATAGAGCATCTTCTGCCAGTAGTTTTTCCAAATCAACGGATGGAAGAAAAATCGCCGGAATATTTTGTTTGCTCTCCCCGAGTTGATGAGGGATTCCCTGTTGGCTTAGCTGAGAGAATGAGAGGTTGCAAACCAATAAGAAACTGATGAGGGGGCTTATTTTTATTTTTAAGTACATATATTCTCAGGAACTTGTTTAGTCAAAAATACGTTTTTAAAATTAAAATTAAAATATAGGAAATTGAATCTCCGCTAACTTCAGTTAAAATAATTTTATAAGAATTTTTCTGCACTCATTTTTTATGTATTTTTATCGTTTATTTATTTAAAAAGCAATATGTACGAATTTATAAGCGGAGAAATTAAGGAAAGTTACCCAACATATATCGTTTTAGAAAATTCAGGAATTGGATACTTTATTCATATTTCTGTAAATACCTATACCCGGATTTCGGGAAAGGAAAGCTGCAAATTATACATCTATGAGGCGATTCGGGAAGATGCTCATCAGCTCTATGGATTTTATGATAAGAAGGAAAGAGATATTTTTTTACAGTTAATTTCAGTCTCAGGTGTAGGAGCCAATACGGCCCGGATGATGTTATCGTCCCTGCATGCTGATGAAATTCAGAATGCCATTTTACAGGGAGATGTTAATCTGTTGAAAAGCATCAAGGGGATTGGGGCAAAATCGGCACAACGTATTATTGTCGATCTGCGGGATAAAATAGGCAAATCGGATGACGCCGAACAAATTATCTCTACTTTAAACAATACTATTAAAGACGAAGCGTTATCTGCTTTAGTGATGTTGGGATTCCCCAAAGCGAAAGTCGAGAAATTGATTCATACAATTCTTAAAGAGCAAAATGATCTTACAGTGGAGGATCTGGTTAAGGAGTCTCTTAAAAGAATATAAAATGATATAAAGCTTAGTTAAACCTTGCTGTTGAAAAGATATATTAAATACCCGGTACTGATTCTATGGTTTATTGTGCCCTGGACAAATTATACAAAGGCACAGACCGATACCACAAATAATCAGCAGTCTTTTCAGTTCGGGCAACCAGGGATACTCCAGGATATGGATCAATCCCCATTCCTTTTGGAAAGTCCTTCCAATATTAAGGATACGGTTGAGTATGATCCGGAAAGTAATGAGTATATTTTTTCGAAAAAAATTGGAGGGTATGATTTCCAACCCTCTTCACGAATGACCTTTGATGAATACCGGGAGTATCAGTTTGAACAATCATTACGCAATTATTGGCGCCAGAGGGCCAAAGGAGATCCCCAGGATGCTCAGGCCGGATTGTTTCCAAACCTCCGCCTGGGAGGAGAAGCTTTTGACAAGCTTTTTGGAAGCAATGTGATCAATATTGTTCCCATGGGCTCGGCTGAACTAATTTTTGGGATCAATATTAATAGTACCGAAGATCCTACTATTGCCGAAAACCTTAGAAAAACAACCACTTTTGATTTCGAAGAAAAGATCATGATGAATGTCACTGGTACTATTGGTGATAAAATTAAACTTGGGGTAAATTATAATACAGAAGCAACTTTTGATTTTGAAAATCAAACCAAACTGGAATATATTGGTAAAGAAGATGAAATTATAAAGCGGATTGAAGCAGGGAATGTTACCCTTCCGCTTCCCGGCTCTTTAATTACCGGAAGCCAGAGTTTATTTGGGATTAAAACCGAGCTGCAGTTTGGAAAACTTACAGTATCCAGTGTCTTTTCTCAGCAAAAGGGTGAAACCAAAGTGATTGAAGTGAAAGGAGGTGCCCAGACTCAGTATTTTGAACTTAAAGCCGATGAATATGATGCTAACAGGCACTTTTTCTTATCACAATATTTTAAGGATAACTATAATAAGGCCCTCGAAGAGCTTCCAGTTGTTAAGTCTCCGTTTACAATTACCAAGATTGAAGTTTGGGTGACCAATAAAGCGAATAATAATGAAGAAAACCGGAATATTCTGGCGTTATTAGACCTGGGCGAAAGCGGGGAGAATGTTTATGCTCAACCTGGAATAATTAATCCGGCTTCATTTATTAGTCCTTACCCTTCCAATAGTACTAACGAACTTTACAATAAAATACTATCTGAATTACCTGCCAGGGATTTTAATAAAATCAATCAGGCCTTGCAAAGCTGGAGTTCGGATAATTATCTGCCCGGACAGGATTATGAGAAGATTGGTAGTGCCCGAAAGTTAAAACCCAATGAGTATCAGCTAAACGAGCAATTAGGATACATTTCATTAAATACAGCCCTGAATTCCGATGAAATTTTGGCTGTTGCTTTCGAGTATGATTTGGGCGGACAGAGATATCAGGTGGGCGACTTTTCGACCGATGGGATTACTTCTGAAGAATTTTTGGTAGCCAAGCTGCTTAAGGGGACTAACCTTACCCCCTCGTTACCTACCTGGGATCTGATGATGAAGAATATTTATGCCATTGGTGCCTACCAGGTGAACAGTGAAGATTTTGTGTTAGATATCCTTTATCAGGATGATAAAACCGGAAATGCATTAAACTATATCCCGGAAGGAAAAATTAAAAAACAAATATTACTAAAAGTTCTTAACCTTGATAATTTAAATAAACAGGAGGATGCAATTCCTGATGGGCGATTCGATTTTATTAATGGAATTACTGTTAATGCATCCAATGGGAGGATTATCTTTCCTGTGCTTCAGCCTTTTGGTCAGTATCTTCGAAAGCAGTTTGGAGAGTCGGAGGCAGAACAAAGAATTGCAGATCAATATGTTTTCCAGGAGCTCTATGACACTACCCTGACCTATGCCCGCCTGGTGGCAGAAAAAAATAAGTTTAAACTGAGAGGGGAGTATAAATCCGCCTCGAGTTCCGATATAGCCCTTAATGCGTTCAATATTCCCCAGGGATCTGTAGTAGTTACTGCAGGAGGGCGTAAATTAACCGAAAATATTGACTATACTGTTGATTATAATCTGGGGCGTGTAAAAATTATTAATGAAGGACTCCTCGAATCCGGGACTCCTTTGCAAATATCTCTCGAAAGCCAGGCTTTATACAGCATACAAACAAAAACCCTTCTTGGAACGCACCTGAATTACCAGGTTTCCGATAATTTTAATATTGGTGCCACCATCCTGAACCTCACCGAACGGCCGCTTACACAGAAAGTTGCCTTTGGCGAGGAGCCCATTTCAAATACCATATGGGGACTAAACACAGCCTACCAAACCGAATCCCAGTTTATCACAAGTCTCGTGGATAAGCTCCCCTTTCTCGAAACCAAGGAAACCTCATCCATTATGTTTGATGCGGAGTTTGCCCACCTGATCCCCGGCCACTCCAAAGCCATTGAAAAAGAGGGGAATGCCTATATAGATGATTTTGAAGGAAGCGAAACATCCTATGATTTAAAAAGCTTTAATACCTGGGTTATTGCAAGTGCACCCCAGGGGCAACCGGATATTTTTCCCGAAGCATCCTTTTTAAATGATCTGGCCTATGGAAAAAATCGTGCGAAGATTGCCTGGTACAAGATCGATCCCTTGTTTTTACGAAATAATTCCTTAACCCCGGGGCATATTAAAAGTGATGTTGAGCAACAATCCAACCACTTTGTACGGGAAATCTACGAAAAAGAAATCTTCCCCAATAAAGAGTCTGAGACAACAGTACCCACTGCCTTGCAGGTATTAAATGTTGCTTACTACCCCAAAGAGAGAGGACCTTATAATTACGACGACGGTTCTGATCCTGTTTTTGGAGGACTTAATTCCGATGGTTCGTTAAGAAACCCAGAAGAAAGATGGGGTGGTATAATGCGTGAAATGCCCACTACCGATTTCGAGGCAGCCAATGTGGAATATATTGAGTTCTGGCTGATGGACCCGTTTGTTTATGATTCTACCAATACCAATGGAGGTTCATTGTACTTTAACCTGGGGAATGTGTCTGAAGATATATTACGGGACTCACGAAAAAGCTTCGAAGATGGATTGCCTGACACGGAAGAAATTTCAGGAGTTGATACCACGGTTTGGGGCCGGGTCCCCAGTAATGATTTTACCGTTGAGGCTTTTGATGTGGGGCGTGAAAATCAGGATGTGGGGATTGATGGTCTTCAGAATGAAGATGAGCAAAGTTTTTTCGAAGAGTACCTTGAGAACATCGAATCTCAGCTAACTGAAGATGCTTATGAAGAGTTGTTAAATGATCCCTCCGGGGATGATTATCATTATTACCGCGGAGGTGATTATGATGCCCTGCAGTTAAGTATTCTTGACCGCTATAAAAAGTATAACGGAATGGAAGGGAATTCAACCGGTGAAGCTTCCGAAATAGCGACCAAACGCCCCGACACCGAAGACATTAACCGCGATAAAACCCTGAGTGAAACCGAAAGCTATTTCCAGTACCGGGTGGAATTGAGACCTGAACTGATGGAGATTGGTCAGAACTATATTGTGGATAAGAAAAAAGGACATAATGTTAATCTTCCCAACGGAGAAAAAAATGCAGATATCACCTGGTACCAGTTTAGAATTCCCATACGCGAACCTCAAAAAACCATCGGTGGAATTCAGGATTTTAAATCTATCCGGTTCATGCGTATGTTTATGAAGGAATTTTCGGACAGTATCATCCTGAGATTTGCCAAATTTGACCTGGTTCGGGGCGAGTGGCGAAAGTATGATTTAAGCCTGATGGAGGGGCAGGAGGGATTAGCTACCCCGGAACTTTCAAACGGAACACTTGATATCTCATCGGTAAATATCGAAGAAAATGATAATTATGTATTACCGCCGGGGGTGGATCGTGTGATAGATCCTACAAATCCTCAACTGCGACAGCTTAATGAGCAATCAATGGTGCTTCGTGTCCGTGATCTTGACGATGGTGACGCCAGGGCAGCCTATAAAACCATTAACATGGATATGCGTGAATATGAAAAACTCAAGATGTTTGTGCATGCCGAAGCCCTTGAAAATGAAATCCTGGAAGATGAGGACCTCAGAATTTTTGTGAGATTAGGTACCGACTACAAGAATAACTATTACGAATACGAAATTCCGATGAAAGTAACCCGGGCCGGAAATTATGGGGACCTGGACCGGTTAACGGTATGGCCGGAAGAGAATAATGTTGAAATTATTCTTGATGAATTGGTTCAGGTAAAACAAACCCGGAATGATCAACTTCGCAGGGCAAATTCCCCTATTTCTCCAAATGCTGTATATTCTGTTTATAAAGATAACAACAAACGGTTATCGGTTCGTGGAAATCCCAATTTGAGCAATGTGGTGACCATTATGATTGGTGTAAGGAATCCCAGTAAACAGAACAATATGATCTCCAATGATGATGGTATGCCTAAATCAGGAGAAATATGGGTCAATGAATTGCGTCTTACCGATTTCAAGGAAGAAGGCGGTTGGGCTGCAAGAGGAAGGTTATCCGCACGATTGGCTGACCTGGGAATGGTTAATCTGTCCGGAAATATAAGTACCCCCGGATTTGGGAGTATTGAGAAAAAAGTAAATGAACGGAGTAAAGAAGAGGTTATTCAATATGATGTTTCTACCAATCTGGATTTGGGAAAGTTCTTTTCGGATGAGGCTCAGGTGAGTATCCCTATGTATGCCGGATATTCCGAATCCTATATTAATCCCGAATATAATCCCTTAGATCCGGATATCCCCCTCGATGAAGCCATTAAACATGCCGATTCGAAATCCGAAAAAGATTCGATAAAAAATATTGCACAGGATTATACGCAGCGTAAAAGTCTAAATTTTACCAATGTTAAGATAAAAAAACGGGGAGAGAAACCACGGTTATACGACCCTGCCAATTTTTCGTTGAGCTATTCTTATGCTGAAGTTTTTGCACGGGATATAAATACCGAATATGATATCCTAAGAAATTACCGGGGGGCTTTCTCCTATATCTATAATACCCGCCCTAAAACGATTACTCCTTTTCGCAGGGCAAAAGGGATTCTTAACTGGAAGGCTCTGGCTTTAATTAAAGATTTTAACTTTAACTATATGCCTTCAAGCTTTTCTTTCCGCACCGATATGTTTCGGAAATATCAAACCAATAAAACCAGGAATATCTCCAATCCTGAGATTATTATAGAACCTACCTATGATAAGGAATTTGTCTGGAATCGCAACTATGATATTCAATGGGACCTTACCCGTTCGTTAAAACTGGATTTTTCGGCAACCAACATTGCCCGCATTGATGAGCCTTATGGAGAAGTAAACAAGCAGCACAGGGACACCTATGAGCATTGGAGGGATTCTGTTTGGAATAACATTCTTAACTTCGGAAGAAATACCCAGTATCATCATGATATTAATGCAACCTACAGGGTGCCCATTAACAAGATTCCTTTGTTGGACTGGACCAGTGTTAATGCCCGGTACAATGCTACTTATAACTGGGATGCCGGCCCAATGCTTCAAAAAGACAGCCCTTATGATTTAGGAAATAATATACGTAACTCAAACACCATGCAGCTTAACGGGCAGGCTAATATGGTGAACCTTTACAACAAAGTAGGATTTCTGAAGAGGGTTAATCAAAAGTATAGTCGTGGCAGATCGCGGCAGGAGGTTGAATACGAAGAGGTTCGTTTTGAAGATCCTGACGTTTGGTTTAGAGAGGGTCGTTCCCGCTCTATTTATCATGATTTAATGACTGAAGATATTATCCGGGTTGCAGTAATCGATTCGGCAGGAGAAGAAGTGAGAGGAGAGTGGGAGGTGGTTACCAAACGTAAAATACGGTTCCGTTCTGATAGAGATATCGATCATGGAAGGATAACTGTTGAAGGACGGGTTGAGAAAAAAGAGAATCCCCTGGTATTTATTGCTGAGAATACCGCACGGTTACTAATGTCGGTAAAAAACATTTCGGTATCTTATACGATTACCGAAGGATCGAGTATGCCGGGCTATAAACCTTCCACCAATATGCTGGGGATGGAAACCTACAACAGTGTTACGGCTCCGGGATGGGCTTATGTTTTAGGGTGGCAGGAAGAAGACTTTGCCCTGAAAGCCATTCAAAACGGGTGGTATACTCAGGATACCACGTTGAATAAACCCTACCTGATGACTCATAATGAGAACTTAAATATCAGGGTAACGCTGGAACCTGTTCGCGGATTTAAAATTGACCTAACCGCTAACCGTAGCTATTCGGAAAATAATAATCGTTATTATATGCCAGCCATCTATGGAAATGAGCCATATAATCAGCAGGTTACCGGGAACTTCTCCATGACCTACCTTACCATTGGGAGTGCATTCGAAGAATTAAGCAGCAGCGATAACTATTACTCAGAGTCCTATGAAAAGTTTAAATCCTATCGGGCAACCATATCCCAACGACTGGCGCGTGAGCGACAGGGTGACCCTCTGTACAGCGGAGCACCGGACCCCGATGAACCTGGCTATATGGACGGGTATGGTAGTTTGTCGCAACAGGTGATGGCTCCGGCTTTTCTTGCCGCTTATGGTTATTACGACGAGAACAATGTTCCCCTCGGATTATTCCACCAGATCCCATTACCTAACTGGAGTGTAAGATACGATGGCTTGAAAGATATCCCCCTGGTTAAACGTTTTTTCAGGTCCATTAACCTGAGCCATACCTATCGTTCATCCTACAATGTGGGCTCCTTTATCAATAACGCCGATTACCAGGAGGTTGACGGTTACAGCTATGTAATTGATCAGCTCAGTAATTTTATCCCGCAATATGAGGTGAACAGTATAACCATCAATGAACAGTTTAGCCCGTTGATTAATATCGATATGACCATGAATAATAACCTTACGGCCCGGTTTGAGATGAAAAAGAACCGTACGGTAACCCTTAGCTTTACCAATAACCAGATTACCGAAGTGTTAAGCGATGAACTGGGAGTGAGTATTGGCTATCGTTTCGATGATTTTAACCTGATTTTTGATTTTGGAAATCAACAGGAAAATTTTAAAAGTGATCTAAATATCCGGGGTAATTTTAAGATCCGGGATAATAAAACCATCCTGCGCAAGGTTGTTGAAGAAGATCAACTGCCTTCGGCAGGGCAAAAAAATACCATCATTGGTATTTCGGCCGATTATATGCTTAGCAACCGTTTGACACTTCGTCTTTTTTATGATCAGAATATTTCCGATCCGCTGATTGGTAATGCTTACCGGACCTCAAATACCGATATCGGCTTTAGTCTTCGATTTACTTTAACAGAATAACTTTATTTTCAGAAAAATTGTTTAATTTTGGATTGAAATTTATGTGTTTGTATAATTAATCTTTTTAAAATAATTTGATTATGAATATTCCGGAAAATCTAAAGTTTACAAAAGATCACGAATGGATTCGTGTTGAAGGTAAAGAAGCTTATGTTGGTATTACAGAGTATGCTCAAGGCGAATTAGGCGACGTGGTGTTTGTAGAAATTGAAACCGAAGGCGAAGAGCTGGACAAAGAAGAAGTATTTGGAACCATCGAAGCCGTAAAAACTGTTTCGGATATGTTTATGCCTGTTTCCGGCGAAGTATTAGAAGTAAACGGAAAACTGGAAGAAACTCCCGAAATCGTTAATAAAGATCCTTATGGTGAGGGTTGGTTAATTAAAATCAGTATTAAAGACGAAGCAGAGCTCAATGATTTATTGGATGCTGCCGCTTATAAGGAATTATTGGAAGCTTAAAGAAGCTTGTAAATACCAGAAAATAAAAACCGGACTGGAAAATCAGCCCGGTTTTTTTGGGTATTAAAAAATCCGGTGAGATAATCACCGGATTTTGTTGTTTTTTATATCCCTTCACTCAGGACAATATCTTCAATTTCCCAGGTGGCACAATTTGATGTGGTACTTACGTATTTAAATGCCACATACACATTGTTGTTACCATCATGAGCCGAAAGATCTATGTCTCCCGAGTCAACCCATGTCCAGAAAGGTTCTGCCGGAGGGGTGGTAAAGGTATAGGAAGTCCAGGTGGCTTCGTTGGGATCGCCGCTACCTGAATAATCATCGGATACAAGGAGTTGCAGATCATCCCATACCCCGGTATAAACATATCCGGCAGTATGCCTGAAGTTGAGAATAACATTCGATTTGTCGGTAAGGTCAAGCGCCGATGAGATCAGCCAGTCCTCATTGGCAAACTGGGATCCGTCATAACCGGTCATTTTTGCGTATCCATAGGTGGCCAGGGTCCATACCTGATCGCCGGTAACGCTGTATTGATAGAATTGTCCCTGTGTACCAAAATTATCAAATGAAATTACCGATTCAATCACATCAAAACGTTCATTATTCATATTAACTTCTTCGGCCGAACGGATGTATAGCTGAACATCGTCCCTGTACTGACCAACGATAGCCACTAATGATCCACTGCCGTTAGGAACTGCATCATTTGCAAAAGATGCATACCCGCTGGTTCTGATAATGAGGGTATTTCCATCCTGGTCTTCAATCGTTCTGTTTTCTGTTATCAGATCATCTCCGTTGGCATAGGTTTTTGAAGTATCCGAGGGAATAAACTGAACGTTGTCTAACTTAACAATTCTACACTGGTAGTAGTCCATTCCTGAAACGATATCAAGAATAGTAACCTGTTCCGGGGCTACGTCAACCCGGGTATCCAGTTTGGTGATATATTCGTCCATGGTAAAACCATTTCCGTCCGGTGCATCAATCTGGAATAAGTTTTCGTACTGACCTACTTTTAATCCGTTTAGTTGAATACGGATTGAATCCCCTTCGTACAATCCTCCCGAGGCGTCCATGTGTAAGGCGATTGCTCCGGTATGATCCTGGATATAAGCAGTTTTGTATATGTTTCCACTCTTGTCATCCATGGTTACTACAGCATAAATGGATTGATCCGTAGTAAACTGATAATCTCCTTCATCATTAAACAGGTTTTTTACTTCCTGAATGGTAATGGGGTCTCCTTCGGGGATGGTTCGCTCGGGGGGTGTGTCAAATTCGTCATCCACACACGAAAACATTGTCATTGACAAAGCAAAGATTAATGTATAGATTACTGATTTTTTATTCATTTTTTTCATGATATGTTGTTTTTTTATTGTTTTTATTGATCATTAAAATCTAAAGGTTAATATTAGCATGTAGGTTCTTCCCCACATATAATAATATACCGGGGAGAATTTATTTACATCCTGGTTTTGATAGTCAAATCTTAATTGTTCATAGCCGCCTGTAATGAACTCCTGATTGTCAAGGAGGTTAGAGATGTTGGCATAAAGGCTCAGGTAATAATCTCCGAATTTCCAGGATTTACCCCCGGAAAGATCAACCGTGTAATGGCTGGCTAATTTTTCCTGTTGCGTAATCTCTTGAATTTTTGCAGCACCATAGGGTGAGTCTGGTTCCAGTCCCACAATTGCATCAGATGTCCGGCGGGCAGGATTGAAACTTAAGTAGATATCATCAAAATAGCTGGCATTTACTTCCAGCCACCAGTATTGTGGAGAGTTGTAACTAAGTCCTACAGAATAGGCTTGTTGTGGAGTTCCATCCACATAAAAGTTTTTTACATACACTGTTTGATTGGCCTCACCTAATGTTTCGGCATCGTTATCCCGTGTAATGGTAACATTGGGTCTGGAGTCATAGGTATACTGTCCTATGGCTGCAACCCCCTGTACACTTAAGGTGGTGGTAATATCATATTCAAGACCGACTTCGGTACCAAAGTGTTTTTTGTCAATTCCGGTCATCGAGTAATTAACAAAGCTGTTGTAATCGTCGTGATAGAAGCTCATCACATCAATCTGGTCCTTAAAGGTTGAATAGTATCCGGTGATCCTTCCCCGCAACCCAGGCATTCGGATAATATAATTCAGATCGGTCGAAAGAATCTTCTCGCTGGTGAGCCCGTCCACTTCAACATTCCTGGTTCTGGGCGAAACATAGGCATTCTCAAAAAACGGTGCCCGGGTCATATAGGTGGCATTCCCGGTGAAAATGTGGCGCCCGGTTAGTTTAAAGGTAGCTCCGCCCGAGAGAGCATAGTTAAAGAACGATTGTTTTTCGGAGTTCCCGGCGGAGTTTTCCGGGAATTTTCCGTTACGCATATTCCCGGTGCGGTAAAAGCTGGTATTCGACAGGTCAACACCCAGGTAAGCATCTACTTTTCCTAAGGTATAGTCACCCTTTATAAACCCACCGATTTTCTGAATATTGGCATCAAAGTCGTATCCGAAAACATCTCCCTCTTCAACTAACCGGTTGGGGTTGTCCAGGTCGCTTTGGGCAATTACGGGATCGGCAAAATCTCTTTCGGCAAAATGATCAATATCCACCCAGTATTCAGCTCCCAATAAATCATCCACCAGCTTGAAGTGCTTTCCCTTGTACCAGTTATAGTCAATACTACCGGTTAACCGGAGGTTATCGTTCAGGTCGTAAATCAAATGTGCATTTGCAATAATCTGATTATGATCAATGCGCTGATCTTCGATCATATATTTTGCACGGATAAAATCCACATCGTTCCCATCAATTCCATCAACATCTTCCTGGGTATAAAGGTTTTTCCGGTTGGCGAAATAGAAAAAGTCCCAGTCAACCTGCTGGTTATCCCAGGTATAACCTTCCACATCCCGGTTAAAGTATGGTAAATATTTGTAATAATTGGGACGTGGGTCTGCAGCATCGTACCAGTTTAGCCTGGTGTCACCGTCACGGCCAAACGAGTATGCTACCGCGGTATTTATTTTTAATTTATCATTGTAATCCCAAAAGTGATTTAACTCAATAAAGGGTTTAAAGGTATTGGATATTCTTGAATTTCTTTTTTCACCGTCCTGATAGCCCCAGTTTGCATTGTAATAGTTGTTATCAACATAGTCGTATGCTTCCTGGGTTGAACCGATCAGTTTCCCTCTTTTGTTGGGGGTAACAAATGCGGTTAAAGAAATGGTATGATGATCGTTAAGAATTTTTTCCGCGGCTAAAAGCACTGCATTCGCATCGTAAAAGGTTCCTTCCACATAACCTTCCTGCGACCACCGGCGCGAACCCGAAATGGTAAATGCCCAGTTGTTATCCATTAACCCGGTCGAGGCTGTTGCCATTACACGGTTATTGTAGTATTTATTGGTATTCATGTACGACACTTTTATTCCGGGACTGTATTCCGATGCCCTGGTAATAATATTAGAACCACTTCCGATGGTAGTTAATGAATATTTGTTGTTATCCATTCCATAAAATAATTCCTCGTTTCGGGTAGCATCATTTAATCCACCCCAGTCCGACCAGTAAGGCCTTCCCGTTTCCAGGTTATTCATCCTGATCCCATTAAAAAATACCGTGGAGTTTTCCGATCCAAAGCCACGTATATCGAAACGGGCAGCACCAAAAGTATAGGCAGCTGTGGAGGCAAAAATATCATCCGAGGAGTGCAACAATCCTCCAATCCCCTGATCGGCCTCGTTGTCCTCTAAATCCCCGGCATCCAATACCACCATAGGAAGGTCGTCCTTGTCTTTTTGCTTGGTGGGGGCATACTGTAAAGTTATGGTCCCGATATCAAGCAGATCATTTTCTTTGAGAACATAAGGAATCTCTTTGGTCTCATAATTTTCTAACCTGAAAACCAGATTCCCTTCACCAACGGGTACATGATTGATTAAAAATTCGCCGTTTGATTTAGAAAATTCTTCTAGGTTGGTTCCTTTTACTATAATATTTACCTCCTTTAGAGGCTCAGTATTCCTGCTTTCTATAATTACTCCTTTAATTGACCCGGTTTGGGCAAATGTTGAGGAGATGAAAAACAGAAAAAGAGAAATAAATAGCGTTAATTGTTTCATATGATTATTTTTGGTTTTTTTGAATTAATTTCGGTTTTCCTGAATACTTTGTAATCTTATGGCTTATTTGTTTGAATAACATATCTATGGTAGATATAAAGGCTATAAAAATACATACAATGTTTTTAATTTCCGAAATTTTTTTATAGAATTACACACTTTTAAAACATAACCGTATGAAGCAGAAAATTATTTTACAAAAAGGGGTTTTTGTAGCTTTTTTTTCTTTTTTATTGTTTATTCATGTTGGCGTCAATGCTCAACAAAAGCAGTATAAAGTAGCTACCGTTGCATTTTATAATCTGGAAAACTTATTTGATACCCTTGATACACCAGATAAGAACGATTTGGAATATACTCCCGAAGGTTCCAATAACTGGGATAGTAAAAAATATTTTACCAAACTGGAAAATTTAGCTGAAGTAATTTCTCAGATTGGGAGTGATTTAACCGGAGCACCTCCTGCGATAGTTGGTGTTTCTGAACTGGAAAACAGGGCGGTTCTGGAAGATTTAGTCAATCAGCCACAGCTAAAATCCTATGATTACCAGATTGTTCATTACGAATCGCCTGACCGGAGGGGAATTGATGTTGCCCTGATCTATCAGTCGGCTCTTTTTGAAGTTGTGGATACCCATTCGGCAGAGCTTACTATTGAAGGAAAGGATGATTTCCATACCCGCGATCAATTGGTGGTATCCGGCATACTGGATGGTGAGAAAATACATTTTATTGTAAATCACTGGCCTTCGCGCTATGGGGGAGAGGCACGAAGTAAGCCGCTCAGAAATGCTGCAGCAGATTTAACCCGTTCGTTGGTTGATTCTATCATGAATATTCAGCCTGATGCTAAAATTATGATTATGGGAGATTTGAATGACGACCCTGTTGATGAGAGTATTATGGAGCATCTTGATGCCAAAAAGTCTGAACGTAAGACGCGCCCCGGAGATTTATTTAACCCTTTTTATGATATGTTTAAAAAGGGGTATGGGACTTTAGCTTATCGTGACCAGTGGAATTTATTTGATCAGATAATTGTTTCCTATTCCCTGTTAGGAGAAGATAAATCGACCTTTAAATTATATCAAACCCGGGTTTTTGATAGAGATTTCTTAAAACGAGAATCGGGCAGGTACAAAGGTTATCCTTTCAGGACCCATGCAGCCGGAATCTATATGGGAGGGTATAGCGATCACTTTCCGGTATATGCTTTTCTTATAAAAGAGATTGAATAATAATTTACCGGGGATTAAAATTTTCCATACCCTAAAAAGATGAATTGTAAATAAAAAGAGGTGTTCTGCATGCAGAACACCTCTTTTGAATAGAATAAAGTTATTTTTACAAGGTTTTCTTGACTTCTACTTCCTGGAATCCTTCAATTACATCACCCACTTTAATATCGTTGAAATTTTCGACGTTTAATCCGCATTCATAACCTGAAACAACTTCTTTAACATCATCCTTAAATCGTTTCAGCGAACCAAGGTCGCCGGTATAGATTACAATTCCATCGCGGATCACGCGTACTTTTGTATTTCGGTTCAGCTTTCCATCCTTCACGATACATCCTGCTACGGTACCAACCTTTTTGATCTTAAAGGTGTCGCGTACTTCGGCAGTACCTACAATTTCTTCTTTAATCTCAGGCGATAGCATACCTTCCATGGCATCTTTAACTTCGTTGATCGCATCGTAGATAACAGAATAAAGGCGAATGTCAATTTCTTCTTTTTCGGCCAGCTTACGGGCATTCATGGAAGGTCTTACCTGGAACCCTACAATGATTGCATTGGATGCTACTGCAAGCATAACATCCGTTTCAGAAATTTGTCCAACTCCTTTATGGATAATGTTAACCTGGATTTCTTCGGTACTTAGTTTGATTAAGGAGTCGGATAAGGCTTCAATAGATCCGTCCACATCTCCTTTAACGACAATGTTGATTTCCTGGAAGTTTCCAATAGCAATTCGTCGGCCAATTTCGTCGAGGGTAATATGTTTTTGGGTACGCAGGCTTTGCTCACGCTGCAGTTGTTCTCTTTTATTGGCAATTTCACGGGCTTCCTTATCATTATCCATCACATGAAATTTATCACCGGCCTGCGGGGCTCCATTGAGTCCAAGGATTTGCACCGGGGTTGCAGGTCCGGCCTCCTCAATCCGTTTACCCCGTTCGTTAAACATCGCTTTGGCATGGCCAAAATAGCTGCCTGCCAGGATTACATCGCTAATACGCAATGTCCCGGCTTCCACAAGAATCGTTGAAATATATCCACGGCCTTTATCCAGCTCCGATTCAATAACCGTTCCTAAAGCTTTCTTGTTGGGGTTGGCTTTCAGTTCGAGCAATTCAGCTTCAAGGAGTACTTTTTCTAACAGCGAATCAATGTTTAATCCCTGTTTTGCTGAAATATCCTGCGACTGGTATTTTCCGCCCCATTCTTCTACGAGGTAGTTCATGTTGGCCAGTTCCTCTTTAATCTTTTCAGGATTAGCCCCGGGTTTATCAATCTTGTTGATGGCAAAGATAATGGGTACCCCGGCAGCACTGGCGTGATTAATGGCTTCCACCGTCTGGGGCATCACATTATCGTCAGCGGCTACCACAATGATCGCCACATCGGTAATCTGGGCTCCACGGGCCCTCATCGCAGTAAATGCTTCGTGTCCCGGGGTGTCCAGGAAAGTAATGGTTTTATTTTCCTCAACCTCTACACTGTAAGCTCCTATATGCTGGGTAATTCCTCCGGCTTCACCGGCAATCACATTGGATTTACGGATATGGTCCAGCAAGGAGGTTTTACCATGATCAACGTGTCCCATCACCGTTACAATAGGAGGTCTTGGTAATAAATCCTCGTCAGCATCTTCCTCTTCATTGATGGCTTCTTGTACCTCAACACTGATAAATTCAACTTTATAATTAAATTCATCGGCTACCAGTGCCATTGTTTCGGCATCAAGCCGCTGGTTAATCGATACCATAAGTCCCAGGTTCATACATACCGAAATGACCTCGGTAGGCGAAACATTCATCATGTTGGCCAGCTCACTAACGGATACAAACTCAGTGACCTTTAATACTTTCTTATCTTCTTCCTGTTTTTTAAGTTCTTCCTGTTGTTTCTGGCTTATGGCCTCGCGTTTTTCTCTTCTGTGTTTGGAACCTTTTGATTTTCCTTTCGAAGTTAACCGGGCCAGGGTATCTTTAATTTGCTTTTGTACATCCTCCTCACTTACCTCGGGACGTAATTGCTTTTTCTTCTTCTTTTTTGATTTAAAATGTTCTTTGTCCTTTTTCTTGTCCGGGGTTCCTTTGGAATCCTTTTTGTCATCCAGGTCAACCCGCTCTTTGTGAATCCGTTTGCGTTTTTTCTTCTTGCTTTTTTGATCATTGGATGAAGCCACGGGTTTCTTTTTCTTTTCTTCAGGTGTAGGCAGATTGATTTTTCCTACAACGGTTGGCCCTGAAAGTCTTTCAACCTCTGATTTGTAAACTTTTGTCTCCTGCTCCTCTGTACCTTTCTTCTCCTCAGCAGGGTGCTTCTCTTCTTGTTTGGCTTCTTCCGTTTTTCCTGTTTCCGGCTTCTCTTTTTCAGTAGTTTCCTGTTCAGAGGATTGTTGATCATCCTCTTTTTGTTTCTTTACTCTTTTATCGGGTCGGGTTTTTTGATTCAACGAATCAAGATCAATCTTTCCAACAACTTTTACCGATTCTTTTTGATCGTCCTCTTTTTCTGGAGATGCCTTTTCTTCTTCCGGGGTGGATTCCGCTTTGGACTCTTCTTTCTTTTGGTCATCCTTTTTCAGGTCTTTCTCCTGGTCCTTCTGATCTTTTGCCGGTTCATTATCCTCTTTGGGGGCTACAGGTTTCTTTGGACTGCTAACATCCTTGATAAGAATTTCTTCATCGGGAGTAAAGGAATCGTCTTCCTCTGCCTCTTCCTCTTCATCTGTTTTATCTTCATCGATATCGTTAATTGAAACAGCTTCTTTTTTATTTCGAAGTTGATTCAGACTTAGTTTTTCTGACTCTTTTTTAGTATTGATATCAGAGCTGTATTCTTCTACAAGAATATCATATAAATCTGGTGACACTTTTGTATTAGGATTGGAATCAATTTCAAACCCCTTTTTATGCAGAAAATCCACGATAGTAGCGATTCCTACATTAAATTCTCTTGCCACCTTACTAAGTCTTGTTGCTTTACCTGTTCCCATAAAATTTTAAAACCTATATTTTAAATATCTAAAATTTAAAGATTTGCTAATTTATAATTAAAGATTTAAATTATTCAAATTCTGCTTTAAAAATTTGAATGATATCATCAATTGTTTCTTCTTCCAGATCGGTTCTTTTGATTAAATCATCCCGGGTTAACTCCAGAACACTCTTGGCTGTATCACAACCTATTGCTTTTAAAGCATCTAAGATCCAGTCTTCAATTTCATCTGCAAATTCATCAATGCTAACATCTTCTTCATCTTCTTCTTCAGCCTCGCGATATACATCAATTTCATAACCGGTAAGCTGACTGGCTAACTTGATGTTTAAACCACCTTTCCCTATGGCCAGAGATACCTCTTCCGGCTCCAGGTAAACATCAGCTCTTTTGTCTTCTTCGTTGATTTTTATCGAAAGAATTTTTGCAGGACTAAGAGCTCTTTGGATATATAATTGAGTATTGTTTGTAAAATTAATTACATCAATGTTTTCATTTCTTAGCTCACGAACAATCCCGTGTATCCTTGATCCTTTCATTCCAACGCATGCTCCTACCGGATCAATTCGTTCGTCATAGGACTCTACTGCAACCTTGGCTCTTTCTCCGGGAATGCGAACAATTTTTTTAATGGTAATTAGTCCGTCGAAAATCTCCGGAACTTCCAGTTCAAACAGTCGTTCTAAAAATACAGGAGAGGTACGTGATAATACAATTAAGGGATTGTTATTTTTCATTTCAACACGAACAACTACGGCACGAATAGTATCTCCCTTTCTGAAAAAATCAGAAGGGATCTGTTCGGTTTTGGGTAGGATAAGTTCATTCCCTTCGTCATCAAGAATAAGAATCTCTTTTTTCCAAACCTGGTATACTTCGCCGGTAACAATATCCCCAATTTTATCTTTGTATTTGTTGAAAATATTGTTCTTTTCCAAATCAAGAATCCTGTTTGTGAGATTTTGTCGTAAGGCTAATATTGCACGTCGTCCAAAATCCAGCAATTTAACCTCGTCAGTAACTTCTTCTCCCACCTCATAATCCTCGTCGATTTTTTTTGCTTCCGACAAGGTAATCTGAAGATTCTCGTCTTCAAGCTCATCATCTTCTACTACTTCACGGTTTCGCCAGATTTCAAAGTCTCCCTTATCAATATTGATAATGATATCGAAATTTTCGTCTGTCCCGAATTTCTTCTGTAATAAATTTCGGAATACATCTTCCAGAACAGTCATCATGGTTACTCGATCGATATTCTTTAACTCCTTGAATTCTGAAAAAGTGTCGATCAAATTTAAATTTTCCATTGTATTTAATCTATTTAGCTTATTACTTAAACTTTATTACAATTTTCGTTGACTTGATATTATCAAAGGATAATTGGAGTTTTTCGGTGATCGTTTGTTTCTTTTTCTTGCCTTCAACCTTTATTTTCCTGGTCTCCTCAATTATGATTCCTTCCTGATCAACCTCAATTAAATTCCCTTTTAACTTTTGTCCATCGGATAGAATGGTTTCCACTTCTTTTCCGGTATTTTTTTGGTATTGCTGCCAGACTTTAAACGGACTCGAGAGTCCGGGTGAAGAAACCTCCAGGGAAAAATCTTCCTGGTCCCGGTCCAGATTTTTTTCAATTATCCTGCTTACCTCCACACAATCGTCAATAGTAACTCCCTCGAAACTATCCAGCTCAAGCAGGATCTTATTCGATGAATTTACAGTTAAATCAACGATATAGGCATTTTTTTCCCGGACAATGCCTTCAATGATATTTTCTATTTTTTGTTTGCTAATCATTTGTACTTGATAACAAAATAGGGGACCACGTCCCCTTATTCAATTCCAAAGCAATTACTTTCAGGCGCAAAAGTAAAAATATTCTTGCAATTGTCAAAATTATTTGCCTGAAAATTAGTCTATTTTAATCTCCCTTTTTTTTAGGTTTTGATTTTCCGAATCCAATAAAAAAATATGTTCTTAGCATTTATACCATTAAATATTCATGTTTTTGATTTAAAATCGTTTATTTTTGTTTTAAATTTTATTCTGTGGCATACCATCTTTTAAATAAACGTAAGATCCTAAACGACCCGGTATATGGTTTTATCAATATTCCTTCGGGGATTGCATTCGAAATTATTGAGCATCCCTATTTTCAACGTTTACGAAGGATTAAACAGCTTGGTTTAACCGATCTTGTTTATCCGGGAGCCGTACACACCCGTTTTCAGCATACCCTGGGAGCGGTTCACCTTTTGGAATCAGCGATTGATATTATCCGGTCGAAAGGCCACAACATCTCCCCTAAGGAGGAGACCGCGGTTACGCTGGCAATCCTGTTGCATGATATTGGGCATGGACCCTTCTCGCATACCCTTGAACGGGTTATCCTTCCGGAATATGGACACGAGGAGTTATCTGTTTTTTATATGCATGAACTCAACCAGGTTTTTGGAGGAGCACTGGATCTGGCAATTAAAATATTCCAGAACAACTACCATAAAAAATTTTTACACCAACTGGTATCCAGCCAGCTGGATGTTGACCGGATGGACTATTTGCGAAGGGACAGTTTTTATACCGGGGTTTCAGAAGGGGTGATCGGGTCCGACAGGATCATTAAAATGTTGAATGTGGTTGATGATGAACTGGTAGTAGAAGCCAAGGGGATTTATTCTATTGAAAAGTTCCTGATTGCCCGGTGGCTGATGTACTGGCAGGTTTATTTGCATAAAACGGTGGTTTCGTCCGAGCAATTGCTGCTTCAAATCTTTAAAAGAGTCAGATTCCTGATTGCTCAGGGAACCCCTTTATACCTGCCTGAGAGTTTACACTATTTTTACCTCAACAAGGATAAAAAGGAGATAGCTGAAATACTCAAACATTTTGCAAGGTTGGATGATACAGATATTATCAGCTGTATTAAACAATGGGCCGGGGAGAAAGATCCTGTATTAAATATGCTTTCGGAGCGTTTAATCCATCGGAATTTATACCGTGTGGAAATACAGAATCATCCTTTTGATCCGGAGAAGATTGCCGGATTAACCCAAAAAGCCTCAACGCTCTTAAATCTGTCCTCAGCGGATACCGGTTATTTTGTTTTTACAGATTATATCAGCAAGCATGCTTATAGTGTTCTGGACGAGAAAATTCAAATTCTTTATAAGGACGGGAAATTGGTTGATGTTGCCGAAGCTTCTGATATGTTGAATGTATCAGTACTTTCGAAAACCGTACGTAAATATTTCTTATGTTATCCCAAAGAAATTTCTTAGATCTGATAATTATATACTATTTTTGAACGATTTAAAAAACGATATACAATGGAATTTACAGCTCAAACGATTGCAGATTTTTTACAAGGAGAAGTTGTTGGTAATCCTGAGGTTACCGTAAATAATGTAGCTAAAATTGAAGAGGCTCAGCCCGGGACGTTGGCCTTTTTAGCCAACCCAAAGTATAATAAATATCTCTATACAACCAATGCATCCATTGTATTAATCAATAAAGATTTTATCGTTGAAAAAGATGTTCATGCTACCTTAATAAAAGTAGAAAATGCCTACGAGAGTTTTGCCCGGCTTCTGCAGTTGGCCGAACAGGCTAAACCACAGAAAAAGGGAGTCAGTTCACTGGCTTTTATTGAGGAGTCAGCCCGGATTGGTAAAGATGTTTACATAGCACCGTTTGTTTATATTGGCGAAAATGTGGTGGTTGAAGATGAGGTAAAACTTTATCCTCATGTGTTTTTAGGGGACCATGTAACGGTAAAAAAGAATTCAATACTGAATACGGGCGTAAAGGTTTACCATGAATGTGTAGTGGGGGCTAATTGTATCCTTCATGCCGGTGCAGTTATTGGTTCCGATGGTTTCGGGTTTGCCCCGGATGAGAATAACGTATATCGTAAAATTCCCCAATTAGGAAATGTTATCGTGGAGGATGATGTTGAAATAGGTTCCAATACGACCATCGACAGGGCGACCATGGGATCAACCATCATTAAAAACGGGGCCAAGCTGGATAATTTAAATCAGATAGGCCACAATGTAGTGGTGGGAGAAAATACGGTAATGGCTGCACAGAGTGGTGTTGCAGGATCAACAAAAATTGGAAGAGACTGTCAGTTTGGCGGACAATCCGGGGTAGCACCTCATATTCAGATTGCCGACGGGGTTCGTGCTGCACCTCAATCAGGAATCCCCAATACCATCAAAACACCCGGCTCAATTGTTATGGGTACACCAGCCTATAATATCCGCGACTTCCAAAAATCGTTTATTGTTTATAAACAATTGCCCGATTTGTGGAAACGGGTACAGGAACTGGAAAATGAATTAAAGAAGCTGAAAGACGCGCAATAACCGGCTTTGAGTCTTGTGGTAGCGGAATTATTCATAAAAAGGGTACTATAATTTACTCAGTTTTTTGTAACTTGCGGCGATTTTTTTATTATTGATCTTGAAAATAAATATTTTACAGATATGTCGCAAAAACAAAAAACAATCCGTAAGCCTGTATCACTAAAAGGGAAAGGATTACATACCGGCTATGACGTGGAGATCACTTTCCGTCCAGCACCAGTAAATCATGGGTACAAATTTAAAAGGGTTGACCTGGAAGGCCATCCAACGATCTCGGCCTCTGTCGATAATGTTACGGATACTTCGCGGGGAACAACGTTGGTTGAAAATGGTGTAGAGATCCATACCATCGAGCATGTATTGGCTTCATTGGTAGGGCTGGAACTGGATAATGTGATCATGGAGTTTAGCGGCCCTGAGGCTCCCATCCTGGATGGCAGTGCAAGATTGTATGTCGAAGCCCTGAAGAAAGCCGGCTTCGAAGAGCAGGAGGCAGAGAAAAATTATTATGTCATTAAAGAACGGATCGTTTTTCGTGACGAAAAAAATGATATTGAAATAGTAGCCTACCCCGATGATCATTTCTCGGTTGATGTAATGGTTGATTATAATTCAAGAGTGTTAGGTCATCAATATGCATCGTACCATCCTACGCATGATTTTGAGAAGGAGATTGCTCCTTCCAGGACTTTTGTGTTTTTTCATGAACTGGAAATGTTATTAAAACATAACCTGATCAAAGGAGGGGATCTGCAAAACGCCATTGTGATTATGGAAAATGAAGTTTCCCAGGATGAGTTAGACCGGATGGCCGATCTATTTAATAAGCCTCATGTAAAGGTTAAAGAAGGAATTTTAAACAATGTTGATTTGCGGTTTAGTAATGAACCGGCAAGGCATAAACTACTTGATGTGTTGGGTGACTTGTCACTTATCGGACAACCCGTGATGGGAAAAATTGTAGCCTCACGGCCCGGACATTATGCCAATACCCAGTTTGCAAAGATTATTAAGGAGACGATCAAAAAAGAACTGTCCCGGGTAGCTATTCCCAGGTACGATCCTGCCAAAGAACCTTTATATGATATTAACCAGATCAAACAATTATTACCCCACCGGTACCCGTTTCTGTTGATTGATAAGATAACCGAACTGGACGAAAAGTCGGTAATCGGGATCAAGAATGTTACCCTGAACGAGAATTTTTTTATGGGGCACTTCCCGAATGAACCGATTATGCCTGGAGTTTTGCAGGTTGAAGCCATGGCCCAGGTTGGAGGGATTTTAGCATTAAGCCAGGTGAAAGACCCGGAAAATTATCAGACCCTGTTTTTGAAGATTGATAAAGTTAAATTTAAACGGAAAGTTATTCCGGGAGATACCATAATTTTTAGGCTGGAACTCCTTACTCCTATCCGAAGAGGGTTGGTGCATATGTTTGGACAGGCTTTTGTAGGGAACGACCTGGTAATGGAGGGTGAATTAATGGCACAAGTATCTAAAATTAATTAAATAATGAATCGAGAGTTAGCATATATACATCCCGAAGCAAAGATCGGGAAGAATGTAAACATTGAAGCCTTTGCCTGGATTGATAAAAATGTTGAAATTGGTGATGGAACATGGGTTGGCCCCAATGCAACCATTATGGAGGGTGCACGGATCGGTAAAAACTGCAGGATTTTTCCCGGGGCAGTGGTTTCTGCCATTCCCCAGGATTTAAAATTTAAGGGCGAAAATACGACTACTGAAATCGGAGATAATACCACCCTCCGCGAATGTGTAAC
This sequence comes from Bacteroidales bacterium, assembly GCA_036351015.1. Taxonomy (GTDB): domain Bacteria; phylum Bacteroidota; class Bacteroidia; order Bacteroidales; family UBA12077; genus UBA12077. Next base: position 70,503 of record JAZBOG010000034.1, on the reverse strand, counting down.
GGTAAACCGGGGAACAGCTTCCAAGGGCAAAACAGTTGTTGGAGACAACTGTCTTTTGATGGCCTATGTACACATCGGGCACGATTGTGCCCTGGGAAATAATATTATCATTTCGAACAGTACCAATGTCGCCGGCGAGATTGTTATTGATGATTTTGCGGTAATTAGTGGAGATGTCCAGATTCACCAGTTTGTGCATATTGGCGGTCACGTGATGATATCCGGAGGCTCATTGGTCCGTAAAGATGTCCCTCCCTATATTACCGTTGCCCGTGAACCCTTATCCTATGTGGGGTTAAATTCGGTAGGACTGCGCCGCAGGGGGTTCTCCAACGAAACAATTACCCAAATCCAGGATATTTATCGTGAGATCTATATCAAAGAACAAAATGTTACCCAGGCCCTTAAAAATATTGAGGAACAGATGGACGATTCAGAAGAAAGGAATTATGTGCTTGAGTTTATTAAAAACTCACAGCGGGGAATTGTCCGGGGGTACAATGGCCAATAAAATATCCGTAAAAGAGAGAGGGTGCCCAAAAAGTCAAAAATCGTTGTCATTCCGAGGAGGAACGACGAAGTAATCTGTTGATTATCAATTCAAAAAGATACCTTCACTTCGTTCGGAAGGACGTTTTCAATCCTTTTTGGACAGCCTCTTTTTTCTGGAATTGTTATTTATCTTCTTTCAGCGGATTCCATCCCTGAGCCTGTAAAGGAATGGCCTGTCCGGATTCGGTAAGCAACATGGCCCCCTGCTTTTTATCCGTAATATGTCCAATAGGATGGATCAGTGGCTGATCCTTGATTTTTTCAAAATCTGAAATATTTACGGTAAATAATAGTTCATAATCTTCGCCACCATTAAGTGCAGCAATTAAGGGTTCCATTTTAAATTCCTGAGTCATTCTTTCCGTATTTAAGTCTATGGGAATTTTATCCTGGAATATTTTGCACCCAACCCCGGAATTCTTGCAAATATGTAATAATTCCGAGGATAATCCGTCCGAGATGTCAATCATCGAAGTTGGTTTTATCCCCTGCTTTTTGAATAACGCGACGACATCCTTCCGAGCTTCAGGTTTTAACTGTCTTTGCAGAATATAATCATACCCTTCCAGTTGGGGTTGAGTGCCCGGGTTGGCGTTAAAAATTTCTTTCTCTCTCTCCAGTAACTGTAAACCCATGTAAGCAGCCCCCAGGTTTCCCGAAACACAAATAATGTCTGTATTTTGAGCTGTGCTCCGATAAGTAATTTCTTCCTTTTTTACTTCTCCTATAGCTGTTATACTGATTGCCAGACCGGTTAATGAGGAGGATGTATCGCCTCCTACCAAATCCACATCATAAGTTTCACAGGCAAGCTGGATCCCTTCGTAGATCTCTTCAATATGTTCGGTGGCAAATTTCTTTGAAATAGCCAGGGATACCGTAATTTGCTTTGGGGTGGCATTCATGGCATAAACATCCGATAAATTCACCACTACCGCCTTATACCCCAAATGTTTTAGAGGAGTATACATCAGATTGAAATGAATCCCCTCAATTAAAAGGTCTGTAGTAACTACAGAGCATATGTTTCCGTAGTCAATCACTGCCGCATCATCACCAACTCCTTTTAATGTATTCTTATGCTTAATTTTTATATCTTTTGTGAGACGATCAATTAATCCAAATTCTCCTAGTTCTGCTATCTCTGTTAACTTCTTTTCATTTTCCTTCATGCCTGAAATTGATATTTATCATTAAAAAAAAAGATTAAACAATGTTGTTTTATTAGTTGTTAGATTTTAAATATCTTTGTACCCAATTTAGAATTAATCTATTTAAAGTTAGAATTACTTTTCTGGTAATACATTTTGCAAAGTTATGGAAAAAGATCAAGATAAAATATTAAATGAAGTAACACAGGGTGAATATAAGTACGGATTTGTTACCAATGTCGAAGCAGAATCGATTCCGAAGGGATTAAACGAGGATGTGGTTCGTTTAATTTCCCAAAAAAAGAATGAACCTGAATTTATGCTTGAGTTTAGGTTAAAAGCTTTCAGGCATTGGCAAAAGATGAAAATGCCCGATTGGGCACATTTAAATATTCCGGAGATTAATTATCAGGATATTATTTACTATTCAGCACCAAAGAGAAAAGCTGATGGTCCCAAAAGTCTTGATGATATTGATCCGGAATTAAAGTCTACTTTCGATAAGCTGGGGATCCCGCTCGACGAGCAGAAACGTCTGGCAGGAGTTGCTGTAGATGCCGTAATGGATAGTGTTTCGGTGAAAACTACTTTTAAGGAAACACTGGCTGAGCTGGGTATCATTTTTTGTTCTTTCAGCGAAGCAGTACAGGAGCATCCTGATTTGGTTAAAAAATATATGGGTTCAGTGGTTCCCTACACGGATAATTATTTTGCAGCCCTTAATTCAGCGGTCTTCAGTGACGGATCATTCTGTTATATCCCCAAGGGGGTAAGATGTCCCATGGAACTCTCCACCTATTTCAGGATCAATGCAGCCAACACAGGACAATTTGAACGGACACTAATTGTTGCCGAAGACGATTCGTATGTAAGTTACCTGGAAGGATGTACAGCTCCTATGCGTGATGAAAATCAGTTACATGCCGCTATTGTTGAGATTGTTGCCAATAAAAATGCTGAGGTGAAGTACTCAACGGTTCAAAACTGGTACCCCGGGGATAAAGAAGGCAAAGGAGGAATTTATAATTTTGTAACCAAACGGGGCAAGTGTGCAGGGGATCACTCAAAAATCTCCTGGACCCAGGTGGAAACCGGTTCGGCAATAACCTGGAAGTATCCCAGTTGCCTGTTGCTTGGAGATCATTCGGTGGGCGATTTTTATTCGGTAGCTGTAACCAATAATCATCAACAAGCCGATACCGGAACAAAAATGATTCATATCGGGAAAAATACTAAAAGTACTATCGTTTCAAAAGGTATTTCTGCAGGATATAGTAACAACAGCTACCGGGGCCTGGTGAAAGTGGTAAAAAACGCTGAAAAAGCCCGTAACTTCTCCCAGTGCGATAGCTTATTGTTGGGAGATAAATGTGGTGCACATACTTTCCCTTACCTCGAAGTGGATAATAAAGATTCGATTATTGAACATGAGGCAACAACTTCCAAGATTGGCGAAGACCAGATTTTTTATTGCAATCAGCGGGGAATAAAAACCGAAGATGCCATTGGTCTTATTGTTAATGGATATGCCAAGGAGGTGTTAAATAAGCTCCCCATGGAGTTTGCTGTTGAAGCCCAAAAGCTGTTACAGATCAGCCTGGAAGGAAGTGTTGGTTAGTTGTAAATGGATACAAAAATATAAACCTGCCTTTCGGCAGAAGGATTAAACATCATTGAAGATAAATAAAGCAGAAAAAAATATTAAAACAAAATTAATAGAGATATATCATGTTAAAAATAAAAGATTTACATGCATCCATCGAAGGGAAAGAGATTTTAAAAGGAATCAATCTTGACGTTAAAAAAGGAGAGATCCATGCGATCATGGGACCTAATGGTTCGGGGAAAAGCACTTTAGCCTCTGTTTTGGCGGGAAGGGAAATGTTTGAAGTGAACCGGGGAGAAGTTTCTTATATGGGGAATGACCTGTTTGAATTATCGCCCGAAGAACGTGCCAGTGAGGGAATTTTTCTTGGATTCCAGTACCCCATAGAGATTCCGGGGGTTAGTATGGTAAATTTTATGAAAACAGCGGTTAATGAGCAACGCAAACATCGGGGAATGGACCCCTTATCCTCCTCGGACTTTTTAAAACTGATGCGCGAAAAAAAGGAGCTGGTAGAATTGGATACCGGACTGGCCAACCGATCTGTGAATGAAGGATTCTCCGGAGGAGAAAAGAAACGAAACGAAATTTTTCAAATGGCAATGCTCGAACCTAAATTGTCCATCCTTGATGAAACAGACTCAGGACTGGATATTGATGCATTACGGATTGTAGCCAATGGAGTAAATAAATTAAAGTCTTCTGAAAATGCTACAATTGTGATTACACACTACCAGCGATTGCTTGATTATATTGTTCCCGATTTTGTCCATGTGCTCTATGATGGTAAAATTGTGAAATCGGGAGATAAAAATTTAGCCCTCGAGCTGGAAGAAAAAGGGTACGACTGGTTAAAAAAGAATGTGGCGGTTGAATAAAACCGGTTTATTTTTTTACTTTTAAAAAACAAACGTATGAGTGTAGAAACAACCGATATTGAAGTTAAAGATAAGTTTGTTGAGATCTATAACAACAACCAGGATATTCTGAAAAACGGGTCGCCCGGTTATGTCAACCAGATCAGGGAGAAAGCATTCCAGGATTTTAAAAACCTGGGCATCCCCGATAAGAAAAATGAAGATTATAAATATACCGATATTAAATCCTTATTTAACAATGGGTTGAAGACTTTTCTTTCCCCGAAAAATATTGAATTTAATGTAGATGATATTTTTCATTGTGATGTCCCTGACCTGAATACGGAAGTTATTATTTTACTGAATGGCTGGTACTACAACCGGGAGAAACAATTGACCGAGTTGCCCGGAGGAGCTGTTATTGGAAGCTTCCAGAAAGCAAGTGAGGAATATCCTGAACTGGTAAAAAAACACTTTTCCCGGTATGCCGATAGCTCAAAAGAAGGACTCGTAGCTTTAAATACAGCTTTTGTAAAAGATGGAATCTTTTTATATGTTCCCAAAGGAGTTGTAATTGAAAAGCCCATTCAAATCATTAACCTTTTAATGGATGAAGAGGATGGCATGACCCAGCATCGGAACCTGTTTATTCTTGAAGAAAATAGCCAGGCGTCCATAGTGGTTTGTGATCATACTTTATCCACGTCAAACTTTTTAACCAATTCCGTTTCGGAATTTTTTACTGACCAGAATGCTTCCCTGGACTATTCCAGGATACAGAATGAACATAACGGGTCCAGACAGATTTCGCATCTGTTTTTCCATCAGGAAAAGGACAGCCGGGTAAATGCCAATACCATTTCATTGCATGGCGGGTTAATCCGGAATAATATCAAGGTTTTGTTAAACGGGGAAGGTTGCGATAACAACACCCTGGGTTTATACCTCACAGATAAGGGGCAACATATTGATAATCATGTGTTTATTGATCACGCAAAGCCGGGCTGTACCAGTAACCAGTTGTTTAAGGGGGTTTTGGATGATTTTGCCACAGGAGCATTCAACGGTAAAGTCCTGGTGCGTAAAGATGCTCAAAAAACCCAGGCCTATCAGGCAAATAATAATATATTACTTACCGACGACGCTACGATTAATACCAAGCCAACCCTGATCATTTATGCCGATGATGTTAAATGCAGTCATGGTGCTACAGTGGGACAACTGGATATGGATGCTCTGTTCTATTTGCGTTCGAGAGGGATACATGAAAAAGAGGCTAAATTGTTGCTAATGTACGCTTTTGCCCACGAGGTAATTCAGAAAATAAAAGTCCCTGCATTGCAGGATCGTATTCATGAACTGGTGGATAAAAGACTTCGTGGGGAATTGTCGCGGTGTAATTTCTGCCAGATGAATTGTAAATAAATTTTAAATACGAAGTATTGTGAGTATTGATATTCATAAAATTAGAAATGACTTCCCGGTTTTAAGTCAGCAGGTATATAATAAACCCCTGGTTTATTTCGATAACGGCGCAACTACCCAGAAGCCAAACGTTGTTATCGAAGAAGTTTCCCGAATTTACTCACAGGAAAACAGTAATATCCATCGTGGGGTGCATTATTTGAGCGAACAGTTAACCCAACGGTTTGAGGATGCCCGTAAAACTGTTCAGGAATTTATTCATGCACCACACGATCACGAAGTGATCTTTACCAGTGGAACTACAGAATCGATCAATGCCATTGCCTTTTCTTTTGGAGAAAAGTTTATTCATGAGGGAGATGAAATCATAATATCTTCCCTGGAACATCATGCGAATATTGTTCCGTGGCAGATGTTGTGCGAACGGAAAAATGCTGTTTTAAAGATTATTCCCATCAATGATAAAGGAGAATTATTGCTTGAAGAGTATGAAAAGCTCCTTTCGCACAAAACCAGACTGGTGGCTGTAAACCATGTGTCAAATGCTTTAGGAACGGTAAATGACGTAAAAAGAATCATTGACCTGGCTCACCAGAAGGATGTTCCCGTTCTTGTGGATGGTGCTCAAAGCGTACAGCATGGGAAGGTCGATGTACAGACGCTGGATTGTGATTTCTTTGTTTTCTCGGGTCATAAAATCTATGGCCCCAATGGAATCGGAGTTTTGTATGGTAAGGAAAAATGGTTAAACCAGTTGCCTCCATTTATGACCGGGGGCGAAATGATAAAAAAAGTCACGTTTGAAAAAACGACATTTAATACCTTGCCTTTTAAGTTCGAGGCGGGTACTCCTAATTATGTCGGAGCGATTGGGTTAGCCAAAGCCATTGAGTATATCCGGGAGATTGGATTAGAAAATATTGCCGCTTACGAACAGGAGTTGCTTGACTATGCTACCCGCAAATTAACCACCATTGAAGGATTAAGAATTATTGGAACCTCGGAGCAAAAGGTGAGTGTAATCTCCTTTATCCTTGAAAATATTCACCATTATGATGCCGGCATGGTTATCGATAAAATGGGGGTGGCCGTTCGTACGGGACATCATTGTGCCGAACCGCTCATGCATTGTTTTAATATTGAAGGAACCATTCGGGCTTCTTTTGCTTTTTATAATACCAAAGAAGAAGTGGACCGTTTATACGATGCATTAATCACTGTTAAACAAATGTTTGGTTAAATTGTATTATAACTATGATGAATATTGAAGAAAGACAGGAAGAAATTATTGAAGAGTTTTTAATTTTCGATGACTGGATGGATAAGTATAATTATTTAATCGAAATGAGTAAAGATCTTCCGGTGATTGACCCCAGGTATAAAACCCAGGAATATCTGATTGAAGGTTGCCAGTCGAAAGTCTGGCTCCATGCCGAAATGGATGGGGATAAAGTTAAATTTTCAGCAGACAGCGATGCAATTATAACAAAAGGTATTGCAGCTCTTTTAGTGAGAGTATTGAGTGGGTTAAAGCCGTCGGAGATTATGCATGCCGATTTGTACTTTATTGATAAAATCGGGTTGCAGCAAAATCTTTCACCTACACGATCCAATGGACTATTGGCGATGGTTAAGCAGATGAAGCTTTATGCCATGGCCTTTAATGCTAAAATGAATGAGTAAAGGAGGTTTATGATGGACGATAATAATTTAATGGCCCTGGAAGCCGAAATTGTTAAAACCTTAAAAACAATATACGACCCTGAAATTCCTGTTAATATTTACGACCTGGGATTAATCTATGCCATTGATGTGGATGAGGAAAACAGGGTAGAGGTCAAAATGACCTTAACAGCACCGAACTGCCCGATGGCTGATCAGCTGCTGAACGAAGTACATCAAAAAACCAATGCGATACAGGATGTTCAGGAAGCCAAAATAAAACTGGTTTTCGATCCTCCGTGGGATAAGACCATGATGAGCGAGGAAGCGATGCTGGAACTAGGATTATTGTAAGAATTAGATAAATTCCTTCAAGGATGATGCAAGACCTTACACCTGAAATGTAAGGTTTGTTTTTTTGTGTATCTTCGTGTTTAGTGTTTTCTGGCTAATGTAATTTACCCATGATCTCAAAATCCGCAAAAATAGAAAAGAAAGCTTTGGAATTAGGTTTTTCGGCCATTGGTTTTTCCCGGGCAGAATTCCTTGAAAAGGAATCTCGGCAACTGAAAAGATGGTTGGATAATGGTTTTCATGGCAATATGCAATACATGGAAAATCATTTTGAAAAGCGTGTTGATCCCACGAAACTGGTAGAAGGAGCAAAATCCGTGATTTCGGTTTTATATAATTATTACCCTAATCACCGGCAACGGGAAGATACTTATCAAATATCAAAATATGCTTATGGCAGGGATTATCATGATGTTGTAAAAGAGAAATTATTTTTGCTGTTTGAATTTATCCGGACCACCTTTGGCAAGGTGGATGGAAGGGTATTTGTTGATTCGGCCCCGGTGATGGATAAGGTGTGGGCTGCCAGGTCAGGATTGGGGTGGATCGGGAAAAACACGAACTTTATCTCAAAGGAACTGGGTTCATTTGTATTTATTGGTGAATTAATTCTTGACCTTGAACTGGAGGTGGCTTCAACACCAGGTAAAGATTATTGTGGCCATTGTACCAGGTGTATCGATGCCTGTCCAACCCAGGCATTACGTCCTTACCGGCTGGATGCTAGAAAATGTATATCTTACCTTACGATTGAAAATAAAGGAGAAATACCCTCTGTATTTAAAGAAAAATGGGACGCCTGGATTTTTGGTTGTGATATTTGCCAGGATGTTTGTCCCTGGAACCGTAAAGCAAAACCCCATGCCGAACCCCGGTTTAAACTATCTGAAGTTTTAAAGAATTTAGAAAAAGAAGAATGGAAGTCCCTGGACAAAGAGAGCTTTACAAAGCTATTCAAAGGAACAGCTGTAGAAAGAACAAAATTTAAGGGATTAAAAAGAAATATTGAATTTCAACAAAAAAAGCCTTTAACAAAAAGTAAAGGCTTAGATTCCTGAATAAATTCGGTTTAAAATTTATAGGTCAATCCTACTCCAAATACTTCTTTAAACTGTACCCGTGCACCACGCTCATTCCCCTGGTCGTCAATGTATGCAATATCATCATCGTAGATGAGATGGGTGTTGAGGTTGGCCGAGAGATAATCGTTGATTTTCATATTTATGGCTACCTTCCAGTCTACATCAATATTTTGTGCATTTTCCAGGTAGTTGGAAAATAAACCCAACGTAGATTTAAAGGTTACATTTTTCATGATCTCTTTTTTTACTCCTACCGTTGCAGATCCACCTAACTCTAAACGGGTGTTTTCGCCGGCATCAACACCGAATGATCCTTTGGCCGACAGGGTGTCGTCAAAAACCATGGTTAGCTTTCCTGTTGCCGGGGAGAGAACAAAATAAAAGGCATCTCCGGGTTTGTATTCCATACCCAGAGCACCTTGCAGGTAAGCCGGGGCAAAAAATCGTGAAATAACCCAGCTGGTATCCTGATCATATTTCTTTCCTTCGTCCATCTGGGTTTTAAAATTTAATAAGGCACTGATAAAGAAGGATTCGGAAATTTTACGACCATATTTTGAGGTAAAATCAATATTGTCGTCTGTTTTACGGATTTCCTGTTCCCCTTGTTTTTGAATTCCATACCCAAGATCCAGGGTATTGGACCAGTCGTTCTTATCTTTGGAGTAATCCAATACAAGATTGAGAAGTCCATTAAATGCATAGGAATTATCACCCCCGGCAGCCCAGTTGGTTAAGGATACCTGGGAGAAATTAATCGAACTGACCCCGCTGAACTTCCAGTTTTTTAAGGTGTCTGTTGTTTCTTGCGCATTTAATATTCCGGCGCAGAAGAGGATTAGTGGAACGGTAAATAGTATCTTTTTCATGTCTTTGGGGTTTTTAGATTTTAACCGAAATTACTCAGAAATAATTGAAATAACAACATTTCGTTGATTTCTGGGACCATCAAATTCGCAAACAAAAATATTTTGCCAGGTGGATAATCCCATTTTTCCGTTAATGATCGGGATCGTTTCGCCTGGCCCCACAATTCCTGCTTTTAGGTGGGCATCACCGTTATTGTCCTGGGCATCATGTTGCCAGATCCCCGGAGGGATAAGTTTTATGAGCAGGCTAACCACATCGTTTTGTACCGAATCGTCCCAGTTCTCCTGGATCATAATCCCGGCTGTAGCTCCCTGAACATAAACATTAACCAAACCATTTTTAACTTTACTCATACGAACTACTTTCTCTACCTGGTTGGTTATATCGTATAATCCGTTGTGTTTATCGGTCGATATTTGTATGATTTGTTGCATAATATCGTTAAATTTGATAGGTTTAATTTACGAAGCTAACTAAAAATGGACTATCAATCAACCACCTATGCATCTTTTGATGGAATAAAACTTTCAGGATATCTGTGGAAACCGGAAACAAAACCCAGTGCTGTAATTAACCTGGTACACGGTTTTGGAGAATACAGTGAGCGGTATAATCACTGGGCAAAATTATTTGTAAAAAACGGCTATGCAGTACACGCGATAGATTACCGGGGCCATGGGATGTCAGACGGAAAACGCGGATATATTCATTCTTTTGAGGATTACCTGAATGATATTGATGTATTGGTTCGTGAGTCAGCGAAACTTTTTCCTGAAACCCCTCCCTTTATTTATGGGCACAGCCTGGGAGGAAATATTGTTACGAACTATATTTTAAAACGGGAAAACCGTCTGAGAGGAGCTGTTATCTCTTCACCCTGGTTCAAGCTTGCTTTTGACCCCTCTGCAATAACCTTGTGGTTGGCGAAAACGGTTAAAAATATTTTCCCCAAATTTACTCAAAAAGCTAACCTGGATGTACAAGGAATTTCGCATGATCAACGGGTGGTTGATAACTATATCAAAGATCCCCTGGTTCATGAAAAAATATCGGTCAGGATGTTTTTTGAAATCTACAGGGCAGGCAACTGGGCGTTGGAAAACCCACAACGGTTAAATATACCGGTATTAATTCAACATGGCAATGCCGACAAAATTACTTCATTTCATGCCAGCAAGGAATTTGCTGACCATGGGAAAACATTAACCAAAGATATTGCCTTCAAAGAGTGGAAGGGAATGTACCATGAGCTACACAATGAATTAAAATATGAAGAAGTTTTTAAATTTGTTGTTGAGTGGTTAGAAAATAAGCTTTAAAACGATGAAAACTTTCAGAACAACCATATCCCCCGAACAATCCAAACATAAAATTTCTTATCAAACCCCGGTATTATTTATGGGATCCTGCTTTACCGAGAATATTGGGAACAGGATGCAGGAATTAAAATTTCCGGCCCTGGTGAATCCTTTTGGTGTTTTATATAACCCGGTTTCTGTTCAAAAGGGTCTGGAAATACTGATTGATCAATATCAATTTATTTCCGGGGATCTTCATTTTTTTAATGAAAAGTGGTTTAGTTTTTATCACGATACCGAATTCTCACACCCCGTACAGCAAAAATGTCTGGAAAATGTCAATGAATCCGTTTACCGGGCGGCCTGTCATCTGAGAAAAACAAAATACCTCGTGGTATCTTTCGGCACATCCTGGGTATATAAATATAAAAAAACCGAAGAAATTGTTTCGAACTGCCATAAAATTCCATCCAGGGAGTTTGAACGTTTTAAACTCGGTGTTGAAGATATTTTTGTGGAATGGGCAAAGCTTATTAACCGTTTAAACCAGCTGAACAATAATCTTAAAATTATTTTTACCGTGAGCCCGGTGAGACACTGGAAAGATGGAGCGGTACAAAATCAACTCAGCAAATCCACCCTTATCCTGGCCATTCATCAGTTGATAAAAATTTTTAAAAATGTAGAATATTTTCCTTCCTATGAAATTATGATGGACGATTTGCGTGATTACCGTTTTTATGCAAGTGACCTGTTACATCCTTCGGATGTTGCTATTGAATATATTTGGGATTTTTTCTCCGGGAAGTATTTTGATGATACAACCCAACAGATTCTAATGGATATTCATAAAGTTCTACAGGCAAAAAATCACCGGCCTCTCCATTCAGGTACAGAACAGCATAAAAAGTTTATCCAGTCTCAGATCAAACGGATTAACCAATTGTCAAAAGATTACCCCTTTATTGATTTCAACGAAGAATTAAGCTTTTTTCAGGGGCAGTTGTCAGGGGATTAAGTGTTTTCGAATCAAGGGTAAGCAGTTTTTTCGAGGCAGAAATGTAAAATCGGACGATTGGTGACACCCGCCTGGGAGAGATGAATATGATCCGGGGTTTATTCTTAGGATACCCTGGAATTAAGATATTTATTCAGGATGGTAAGTAGTTTTTTGGGATTAACCGGTTTTGTGATATATTCATTGATTCCCATCAGGTACCCTTTTTCGATGTCCCCGGGCATTGCATAGGCTGATTGGGCTATAATAGGAATATGTTTATTGATTTTTTTGATTTGTGTAGTGGCTTCGTAACCATCCATTTCCGGCATTTTAATATCCATGATGATTAAATCTATTTGTGGATTTTCCTTGAAGATCCGGATGGCTTCTTTTCCGTTATTCGCTCTGATGATTTTTGTATGGGTTCTTTTGAGGACTTCTTCGATATAGAAATAGTTGTTGGGTTCATCTTCGGCAATAAGAATTTTTTTATCCTTCCATTGGTAGTTTGTGTCTTTGAGAGAAGTACCTTTTTTATTCCTGGGATTTTTTACTTTATGATATGGGATGGTAAAATAAAATCCCGACCCTGAGCCGCGATAAGATTCCACCCATATTTTTCCCCCCAGTAATTCGACCAGGCTTTTACATATGGCAAGTCCTAACCCTGCCCCACGGTATAATTTTGTTTTACTGTCTTCAATTTTCCGGAACCGCTCAAATATAAACTCTTTCTTCTTTTCATCCATCCCGATACCCGTATCTTTGACATAGAACAGCAGGAGGTCCGGTTTTTGAATTTCATAGCCAAAGGTGATAAATCCTTCCTCGGTAAATTTCAAGGCATTATCAATGAGATTAGAAATAATCTGAATTAAACGAAGCGGGTCGGTTTGGGTAATAACCTGCTGATTTTTTTCGGCCAGGTTTACCGACAGATCGATATGTTCTTTCCCTTTTTGCTTTTTTATTTCCTGATAGGATTCGTAAATATCCATTAACGTTTGGTTTACATCACATTCTTTTGGGATTATTTTTAGTTGTCCGGCTTCAATTTTCGAGATATCTATAATATCATCAATAAGCTGTAAAAGGTTGTTGCCACTGTGATGTATTAATTTAATGTAATTTTGTTTTTCAGCGGGTGAAATCGCCGTGTCAGGCATGGTAAGCAGTTCTGTAAATCCAAGAATAGCATTCATCGGGGTTCTGATTTCATGCGACATATTTGCCAGGAATGCAGATTTCAGCTGGTCACTCTCTTCTGCTTTCATTTTAGCCTTAAGCAGGTTCTTTTCTGCCTGGTCACGGGCTGCTTCCCGGTTTAAGATTTGCTGGAGCATATTGTTAAAATCTTCGTATAGAACCCCAATTTCATCATTGCTTTTTCTTTCAATTTTTACATTGTAATTCCCTTCTTTTGAAATTTTTCGCGTAAGTTGAGCTAATTCAAGAATTGGCTGTGAAATCGGCTTCTGAAAACGGCGGGCAAGAATAAAGGATAAGATAATCATCCCGGCAAAAACACCGAGGATCACTATAATATATTCTTTAATCTTTTCCGTTAACAGGGAGGAGTCTACTTTGGTAATAATAATTCCATATTTGTACTCTTGATAGTTGATTGGATCCTCAATAGTTAATGTTCCCGATTCGAAAGTATATTTTGTACGGGTTAAATTATCCGGGTCATCATAAAGGGGAGGGATAAAAATATCATTGGTTCTTTTATAGGATGCAAACAGGATTCCATTACGGTCGTATATAGCACCACTGATAAAATCAGGCAGCGATTCGAGCTTTGCCAGGATCTCTTCGGCTCCTTCATTATCATCAAAAGTTAAGGAAGCTACAGAATAATCTCCAACAAGTTGTGTATTTAAAATTGCATTGGCAAGAAGATTCTTTTTCAGACTGTTAATATCGTTGATCCCTATAATAGTGAAACCAATAATTAACGTTACACTACTGGTAAGTAGAATTATACCAATAATCTTGTTTTTTATGGATATGTTCTGAAAGAAATTCATCGTTCTTATTCTTCTGCTACCGGATGTACTATTTTCGCCGAACTTAATAAGTAAAAGCTCATTTGTAAGGGTGATTTTAGTACTGCCGTTTCATTTATTTCAAATCTTAATTTATTGTCACTTTCAAAAAAGTTGATTAAAACACCTTCTTGTGCAAATCCCTTGGTTTCACTTATGGTCAGGATAGGCTCTTTTTTTGTTATTTCAATGATCTTCTCCAGGTTCTTTTTCTCAGATTCAGCAATAAATAATATGTGAGAACCTTTAATTTCATTAAGATTTTTAATGCTTTTGATAATTACCCGTTTATTCTTAATTTTTTGTACAGCATAGATTTGTTCCAGGTTTCTGGTTAGTGGGGTTTCACCAATAACCGAAATGATAAAGGGCTGGCTGGGATCATCCTGGATACTTTCTTCCGGCCAGGTAATAAATCGGGAAAATTTTTCCAGATAAACAGCTTTTAATACATAAATGCTGGCTTGTGAAAAACCCTGCAATGATAATAATAATAAAAGGAATATCACTCCGGTTTTTTTTAAAACTGACCAGGAAAAAATTTCGGGTATGTTTATATGTTTATGATTGAAAAATTTCACCAATTATTTCTCATAATAACTTAGTTCCACATATTGTTCATTTTCAAACCCCCAAATGATAATTTTTGGCACAGGGTCTCCGTTGATATCAAAATTTATCGGCCCTGTTGCCCCTTCATAGTCGATAGCATTTCCTTTAAGTAAAATATTCTTACCTATATCAAATTCATTTACATTAATTTTTAATACATCATTCACAGGGTTATAGTAATCTTCGCCGGATATTTCGCGTAAATATTCTTTTATCTGTAAAGGGTTGGTTGTATTGCCCCTTTGCATCGCATAAGCCAGGCAATAAACAGCGTCGTAGGCGTGTTCTGAATAGGTAGCCGGCAGAAATCCAAATCTTGAGATGTAATTTTCTTTATATAGGGCATAATTTGGGTTTCCCTCATTTGTGCTGGATATCCCCAAAATATCATCCAGTAATTCTGGACTTCCGTTGGTTAAGATCTCTTCGGGGAGGATCCCGTCATTTACAAAGATAAAAGGTTTTTTATTCAGCGACTGATAGCTTGAGTTGTTATAAATTCTGTTCGTGAGGACTGCAATTTCTGAGTTGAAAGCTACAATAAAAAGCACATCGATTTCATTCCGAAAAACAGTATTCATCTCATAGCTGAAGTCATAAGAGCTTAAATTAATTTCGTCGCCGGGGAAACTGACACTGGCTAAAACCGACCCGCCAAATTCGGTAAACATTTCTTCGAGAATCTGTGCAAGACCGGTTCCAAAACGGTCGTCCCGGTAGAGAATCGCAGCATTCTTAAGTTGCAATGAATCCACACAATACTGGGCCGATAAGGTTCCGAACGTATGATCGGAGGGGCAGGTTCTCCAAACCAGGTCTTTATCCTCCAGCATGGTGAGTTCAGGAGTTGTGGCCGAATAACTGATCATTAACATATTGTTGTTAACACAGGCTTCTGCCATTTCAACCGCTACCGACGAAAAGGTGGGGCCTATGATCAGGTCGATATTTTCTTCATACAATTCATAAACTATTTCTGTGCCCTGGTCGGGATTCCCGCCGGAATTTTTAAAAATTAACTGAATCTCTCTTTTCTCTCCATCGATTTCCAGTCCTCCCTTTTGGTTGATCTCTTCCATGGCCAGCTGGGCTCCAAAAAACATATTCTCCACCTGCTCCCGTAGTACAGAAACATCTCCAACTACGGCAATCTTTACTGGGTTCTCATATTGCTTTTGGTTATAATCTTCTGTTAATTTTTCGCATCCCGGGGGAATGGTGAGAAGAAAACCAATACAGAAAATTAATATTTTATATTTATTCACCATGTTCATTTTACCATAGGATTAAATGTAATGAGTAAAGCGAAAACACACAGATCTTCCTAATGCAGGAATATCATAATGATTAAATCCGGGAAAATAGTACTTATAATCTAATAAATTTTCGAATTTTAAGATAAATCTTGACTTACTGTTTTTGATAATTTCCAGATCAGTGGATGAAATTGAAAGATCAACAATATAATAGGGGTCCAAAGTATAACGATTGGTCGTATAATCAATTGGATCGTAGATGAAATTATTCTGGTCACTGGCGATTCTGGAACTGATAAATCTTGCCTCCAGGTTTATATTTAAATAATAATCAGGAATCTGTAAAGTGTTTCCAAGTTTTATCATATGCGACGGATATAAAGCAGTATTTACCTTTATGGTTGAACGGATCGGATCACTTTTTTCCAGGATGCTCTTTTGATAGGAATAATTTAAGTAACTCTTATTGTTTTTATGATTAACATTTACCTCTGCCTCAAATCCTCCGGAATAAATGTTGGAAATATTTCCTGCAGTGATGTTTGAGATTTGTCCGTAAGGCAGGAGGTATTCGATTTTGTCTTCAATTTCGGTATAAAATAAATTTGTACTGAAATTTATGTTTTCCGTTATTTTTCCCATCAGTGCCCAATCTAAGGTTCTTGCTCTTTCCGGCTTCAGTTCAGGATTTCCTACAAATCCCCCCGGGCTGATATAGTTGGTATATAGCTGGGTAGACGAAGGGGCATTAAATGAGGTTCCATACATTAACTTGGTGCTCAGATCTTTGTTTAGGTGATACACCGCCGCAAACCGATAGGTTAACACATTTCCATAGATGTTGTGCATATCGTATCGATACCCGCCGGTGAATGTTAACTCCTCCAGGAAGGAGAGGTTGAAAAACTTTGCAGGATTAACGATCATTTGGATAAATATTCCCAGGTTGGTGAATATTTTTTCACCTTCTGTACCTCCCGGGTTTAAACTCTTTAACCCCGAAGTATTCCGTGTATAAAACTTTTGATGATCATGGATATCCGACGTAAAATCAATCCCTAATGATACCAGGTTGATGTCATCAAAGAAATAGGTAAAATTACCACTCACATCGTAACTGTTATATTTTAATTCTCTTTCAATCCAGTCGGTAGGATCAGTGTCATCATCGAATGTTTCGTTACTGATAGGTTTACCAACACTGTGGGTAAAACTAAAATCCGCAGAAAGCTTCTCCCATAGCTCTTTTGAGTATTGAAGCCTTTCAAAAGAGTTGAAAAGACTTATCCTGTTATTTTGGTTTATTGCTCCCCAGTCGGCAAACTCTGCATCTGAGTCTATTTTCTGATTCACCATGTCGAAGGTGAATTTTCCCCAGTTTTCGGTTTCGTAATTCATTTTAACGTAAACACCCATCGGTACCGATTCGTTTCGCTGACTTACATCATTTGTAATGTAAGTATTTTGTTCCGGAATAGCGTGAGGTTTTAATCCTGCATAATCTAACTGGGCATAAGTGCTGGCAAACAGAAAGTCAAAGTTGTTTTTAGCTCCCCCAATCAGGGTGCTTAATCCAAAGGAAGAGTTATTGTTTGTAGTTCCTAAAAAATGGGATACCCTGTTGGTACGAATATCTTTCCCTTTCCTGGTAATAATATTGATTACCCCTAAAAATGCATTTTTGCCATAGATGGCAGAATTTGGGCCACGGATGATCTCTATCTTTTCAATCGCCTCTATGGGGATAAGGGATAATCCCAGGTAATTATCAGCATTGGAGCGGAATGAAATATTTTGCCCATCAATCATTACTTTTATCAGCCTCGAATAACTTCTTACTCCTCCGTTAATCCCTCGTATTCCCAGGTTCGGTTGAAAATGGTCGGTAATAATATCCAGTCCTGCAATGTTATTAATGGCTTCCTCCAGGCTGGAATATCCACGTTCCTTGATCTGGTTTGACGTAATTACAGATACAATGGAAGGAGCATCAATAATGTTTTGATTTTGACGGACTGCCGAAACAATCTCAACATTCATCAGGTCTTCCAGAGAAAGTTCGAAAAGGCGGCTGGCTGAAAGAGTATCAGGCTCCTGGGCTAATGCATCCATGCTCCATCCAAGGGCAATGATAAAAAGTATGAATAACTTATTGCTGATAGTCTTCATCTTGTAAAAATTAATCCGATAGGTGAAATATAGATAAAAATATGAATCAATCCTAAATATATAAAAATTATATCTTATTTATGCAGACCTGTCGTACAATTGTTGCACATTTTAATACTTTTCCGGTTTCTCAGGAGCTGGTTCCTAAAATTTTGAAATTTATCTGATTTCCAAAGGTCCAAAATATTGGATTTTCCAATATTACCCATCCCATAGCTGGCATCTTTATCAAAACAACAGGGGATTACCTTCCCGTCCCAGGTGGTAACCAGGGTGCTCCAGATTCTCAAACACCTGTTCTTCAAGTTGTTTTTTTGTACAACTTTTTCATTAGCAATAAGGTATCTTGAATGTTTTTTGTCTCGGGGTACCAGGTGTTGTTTATCATTGACCCGCTCTATTTGTGCTGTTTTTATTTCAACCCTATCTGCTCCAACAGATCTGCCCAGGGATTGAATATCCTTAATCTGGTGTTCGTTAAACCGGAAAACAAGAAACTGAAGGACAATTTGCGGGGTTTTGCTTGGGTATTTTCTTTTTTCTCCGGCCAGAGTTTTGATTCCGGAGACCACTTTTCCCAGATTTCCCCCCTTTCGGTATTGTTCATAGACTTCCTGGGTAACTCCGTCGACCGAAATAATTAGTTTGTCGAGTCCCGATTCAATAATTTTTCTGGCATTTTCGGCCGTTATAAAATGACCATTGGTTGAAGTGCAGGTATAAATTTTTTTGCTATGGGCATACCCGAGGATTGAAAAAATATCGGGATGCAGGAAAGGTTCTCCCTGGAAATAGATCATATGATACCACAGCCAGGGAGAAAGCTGGTCAATCATACGGGTATAGTCCGACACCGGCAGGTATCCTTTTGTTCTTGTTGAAGTGTTGTTTCCTGTAGGGCACTCGGGACAATGAAGGTTACAAAAATTTGTTGGTTCAACGGTAAGGCTGAATGGTTTTCCCCAAAGAAAAACCTTTTTTGATCCTATGGAAAGGAAATAGCTTAATAATACCTTTATAGCATTAAAGCACTTAATAAATGAAAAATACCTGAACCACACCACCTTAATTAGTTTGCTTCCAGAATCTTGAACAGCTCGTCCAGTTTTGGGGTAAGGATTATTTCTGTTCGTCGGTTCTTTTTACGTGCTTCAGCTGACTTTCCTGCTTCAATAGGAACATATTTGCTTCTGCCGGCGGCAATTATTCTGTCCCCTTTGATATTAGAGTCTTCCATTAAAATCCGGATAATGGCTGTAGCCCTTTTAACACTTAAGTCCCAGTTGTCCTGAATAGCTTCGCTGGGAATATAGGGCACATCGTCGGTATGTCCTTCTACCATAATATTGATATCCGGATTTTTACTAAGTACACCTGCCAGTTTTTTCAGGGCACTAACGCCTTTAGGATCCACCTCGGTGCTTCCGGATTTGAAAAGTAACTGCTCTTCGAGTGAAACATATACCTTCCCATTGCGAATATCCACCGCTAGTCCTTCATCTGTAAAGCCAACCAATGCTTTGGAGACCTTGTCTTTTAAAACATTAACCACAGAATCCTTCCGGTGAAGAATTGTTTCCAACTCAACCAGGCGGGCATTTTTCGACTCCAGCTCCTGCTCGTAAGCATTTAACTTGCTTCTTTCTGCGCGTAAGTTATCTTCCAGTTTACGTAATTCATCCTCTTTTTCTATAATTTGTGACTGCGTATTCTGGAGTTCCCTGAGTAATTTCCTGGTTTCGTCAATGTTGCCCGAAAGAAGCTGATCCTGTGATTCCTGAAGCTGATGATATTGTTTGTTGATCTTATCATACTTAATTTCTATTGTACGAAGCCTGGTGGTTTTTTCCACACTATCTTCCTGCAGGTTTTCTATTCTTTTTTGTAATTGCGCTGTTTTTGCTTCCAGCTCGGTATTGGTGATGGTAAGATGTTTATTTTCATTGTTTAATAACTCCCTTTCTTCCTCACACTTCCTGGCACTTTGCTGTAATTCTTCAAATTGCTTTGCCGGTACACACCCCGTGAAAAAAAGCAAAAGTATAAACAATAAATGGTAGATCGTGAATTTAGAATGCATAGCAATAATTTTGGTTTCGATGAGTTAAAGATAATAAATTTGTTCAAGCAAATATATAAAATATGTTCCATTACGAAACCGTTAAAACAAAGTAAAAATTATTCCTATCTTTGTAGTGAATTTTTAGGGTTATGTCAGGTGAATTATTAAAAAATATTCTTTTCCCGGAAGATCTTAAAAAGTTATCCATTGAGGAACTTCCTAAACTAAGCCAGGAGCTCAGGCAGTTTATTATTGATGTGGTATCTTCAAATCCAGGTCATTTTGGGGCAAGCCTTGGGGTTGTAGAGCTTACGGTTGCATTGCATTATGTGTTTAATGCACCCTATGATAAAATTGTTTGGGATGTGGGGCATCAGGCGTATGGTCATAAAATTCTTACCGGAAGACGCGAAAATTTTCATACCAACCGAAAGTATAAAGGGATCAGCGGATTCCCCAAACCCTCGGAAAGTGTATACGATGCTTTTGGGGTGGGGCACTCTTCCACTTCCATATCAGCTGCTCTTGGAATGGCCAGGGCTGCAAACCTTAAAAAGGAAAAAGACCGACAGGTGGTAGCCGTGATCGGGGATGGTTCGATGACTGCAGGCCTGGCCTTTGAAGGGTTAAATAATGCTGGCTCGGCAAAAGACAATATGCTGGTTATCCTGAACGATAACAATATGGCCATAGACCCCAACGTGGGCGCCCTAAAGGAATATCTGCTGGATATTACGACCTCCAAAACCTACAATAAAATTAAAAATGATGTCTGGAACCTTTTAGGTCATCTCAATAAGCTGGGACATAACTATCGAAAGATTGCCCAGCAAATTGAAAACTCCATTAAAACATTTCTTCTACGGCAAAGTAACCTTTTCGAGTCCCTGAATTTTAGATATTTTGGCCCGGTAGATGGGCATGATGTAATCTTTTTAACCAAAATCCTGGCGGATCTAAAACATATTCCAGGCCCCAAACTACTTCATATTGTAACCCAGAAGGGGAAAGGATTTAAACAGGCGGAACAGAACCAGACCGCCTGGCATGCTCCCGGGAAATTTGATAAGGTTACCGGCGAGATTTTAAAGATAAAGTCCGATAAACCTCTGGCTCCCAAGTACCAGGATGTTTTCGGACACACCCTCCTGGAACTGGCGAAGTCAAATGATAAAATTGTAGGAATTACTCCTGCCATGCCTACCGGCTCATCGTTAAATATTATGATGAAAGAAATCCCCGAACGGATCTTTGATGTGGGCATTGCAGAACAGCACGCAGTAACTTTTTCTGCCGGGTTAGCCATGGACGGAATGGTGCCCTTTTGTAATATCTATTCTTCGTTCATGCAACGGGCATATGATCAGGTGATTCATGATGTATGTATTCAGAATCTGGATGTGATTTTTTGCCTCGATCGCGGAGGTTTGGTGGGCGAAGACGGGGCTACCCATCATGGAGTATACGACCTGGCTTATATGCGCTGTATCCCTAATATGATTGTATCTGCCCCCATCAACGAAGAGGAGTTACGTAATTTAATGTATACTGCTCAATCGGGTCGCCATGGACCGTTTACCATTCGTTATCCCAGGGGGAGAGGGGTGATGCCTCAGTGGCAAACTCCGTTTCAGAAGATTGAGATTGGTAAAGGCCGGCAGATACGGAAAGGAGAAGATATTGCCATCCTGTCTGTTGGGCATGTGGGGAATTATGTTATTGAAGCCTCCAGGATCCTGGCGAAAAACGATCAGATCAATATAGCCCATTACGATATGCGCTTTGTAAAACCACTCGATGAGGAAATTTTACATGCCGTAGGGAAAAAATATAAAGCCGTGATTACCATTGAAGATGGTACGGTGGTTGGAGGTTTTGGAAGTGCAGTAATCGAATTTATGGCCGACCATGGTTATACTCCCGTCATGAAACGCCTGGGAGTTCCTGACCGGTTTGTTGAGCAGGGAACCCCCCAGGAATTACATCATGAATGTGGATTTGATGTACAGGGAATTATCCGGGAGGTTAAAAATCTTGCCCAACCCAACATCTTATCTAATGTGGGTTAATCATTTTTTTCAGAATCATTGAAAATAAATTTTGCTGTAAAAAAAGTATTGTCTATTTTTGCACACGCAAAGGTTCATTGTTTATTATGCCTGGATGGCGGAATTGGTAGACGCGCTGGTCTCAAACACCAGTGGACATTAGTCCGTGTCGGTTCGAGCCCGACTCCAGGTACGAAAGAACAGAACCCTCTTTTTAGAGGGTTTTTTTGTATTTCCTTAAACTTGCTGCGCTATGGATAACTCCGATTCAATTCATCCGTACAAAGAAAAACAGTTGGAATATGATAAACGCTACCTGGAGATGGCTAAAATCTGGGCGAAAAATTCCTATTGTATCCGCAGGCAGGTGGGCGCATTAATCGTGAAAGGGAAAATGATCATCTCCGATGGATACAATGGCACACCTTCGGGATTTGAAAATATCTGCGAAGATGAGAATAATGTCACCAAACCCTATGTACTCCATGCCGAAGCAAATGCCATAACAAAAGTTGCGAAGTCGAACAATAGCTCTGAAGATGCTACGTTATATGTTACTACTTCACCATGCATGGAGTGTTCAAAATTAATTATCCAGGCAGGCATAAAAAGAGTGGTGTTCTGCGACAAATATCATAATACCGAAGGATTACAACTGCTCGAAAGAGCTAAAATTGAGATTGTACACCTAGAAATTTAAAGGAATCATGAGCGAAAAGAAGATAAATAAAATATATTTACCCCTGTTGTTTGCGGTTGTATTGATCGCAGGGTTTATACTGGGCGGGACTTTAAGTAAAAATAACAGCAATCATTCCTCTTCCTCCTATCGGGGCGAGGATAAGCTGCTGCGGATTATCGACTATATCGAACAGCGTTATGTGGACACGGTTTCAAGAGAAGCCCTGGAAAATGCAGCAATACCCGCTTTGCTGGAGGAGTTGGATCCCCATTCGGTTTATATTCCCGCCAGTGAAATGAAGCGGGTAAGCGAAGATCTGCGGGGAAACTTCGAAGGAATTGGCGTAGTCTTTAATCATCAAACCGATACTGCAATAATTATCAATGTTATCTCCGGAGGTCCTTCTGACCGGGCCGGAGTGCTTGCTGGCGACCGGATTATCAGGGTGAACGATTCGCTGGTTGCCGGACAGAATATCCCCAGCAACGACCTGGTGGGGATGCTCAAGGGAGAAATGGGAACGAAAGTAAAGATCAGCCTCGAACGTAAAGGCGTTCCCGAATTGATCGACGTGGAAATTATCCGCGATAAAATTCCTATTTATAGCGTGGATGTTGCTTATATGATTAACGATGAAATTGGATATATTAAAATTAACCGTTTTGCCGAAACAACATTCAAGGAATTCCTGGAAGGTATTGAAAAATTACAAAAGAAGAATTTTAGCAAATTAATCATTGATCTGCGAGGTAATAACGGAGGATATATGGTTGCAGCCACCAATATTGTCGACCAGTTTCTCGATGAGGATAAGCTGATCGTTTATACCGAGGGGAAAGCCAGTCCTCGCCAGGAAATTTATTCTACTTCAAGAGGAATGTGTAAGGATATTGAAGTGGTTGTTCTGCAGGATGAATGGGCGGCATCTGCCAGCGAAATCCTGTCGGGTGCTATCCAGGATAACGACCGTGGAACAATCATCGGACGCCGGTCCTTTGGCAAAGGACTTGTTCAGGAGGCTTATCCCCTGTCCGATGGCTCGGTCATACGGCTTACGATTGCCCGCTATTACACGCCTACCGGCCGAAGTATACAAAAACCCTATGGCGATGATAAAATGGACTATTATAATGATATCTATAACCGTTTTCAAAATGGTGAATTTGAAGTGGCAGACAGTATTCACTTCGCTGATTCGTTAAAGTATACCACCCCCGAAGGAAAAGTTGTTTTTGGAGGCGGTGGAATTATGCCCGATATTTTTGTCCCCATAGATACCACGGGATATTCAAAATATTTTTCACAGATCCTGCAAAAAGGAATCTTGCAGGATTTTACCTTTAATTATGCCGATGAAAACCGTAAAAATCTCAACCAGTATGAAACGGCCAGAGAAATAAGTGATTACCTGGAATCGGTCAGGATTTTTGACCAGTTCATTGCCTATGCCTCACAGCATGGAGTGCCCACTTCTGTTAAGGGGTTTGATAAATCGGCCAAAATTGTTGATACCCAGGTACGGGCTCTTATTGCCAGAAATATTATCGACAACGATGGTTATTACCCTATTATAGGGGAGATTGACAGAACTCTCAATGTTGCGGTTAAATTTTTTGAAAAAAAATAAACTTTTTTTTAAACCATTTTAATCTCCTAAAGTCATAGTTGATGAATTAGAATTAAATGGTAGATTTAATTCATAATTTTGGGTTTTTAGGTTAGTTGTAGGCACTCTGGGGAGAGTGCCTCTCTTTTTTATATCCACCAGGTACTGGTAAAGCCCGTCCACATTGTTCCGGAGATAGCCAGGTTCTAAAATGATTCTTCTTATGCGACTCTCCCTTTGTCTTTATCGGCTTTATTCTTTTTATCTTTCCTATAAAGTTTGCTGAACAATTTTCAAATTTCGATGTTTACTTTAGCGTAAAAACAATTAAACAAAATGAGGCATTTTTTACTATTAACGTTATTTTTTTCCCTGTTGTCCGGATGGGTGGAGGGTCAGCAAAAAAATAGCGGCGAAATACAGGGAAGGGTTTTTAACAGTAAAAATAATGAACCGGTACCTTTTGCCAATGTAGTGATCTATCAGACCAATATTGGTTCAGCATCGAATTTTGACGGGGAATTTTTATTTACCGGCATTGAACCTGGGTTTGTTAAGTTGCAGGTTTCTGCGGTTGGATTCAAGACTTATATTTCCGAAGAAGTGATGGTAACCAATGCAAAAACCGTTTTTCTCAATATCCCGCTGGAAGAAACATCTATCGCGCTGGATGAGGTCGTGGTAAAACCATCCCCTTTCAGAAAAACGGAAGAAAGTCCTGTGTCGTTACGCAGGATAGGAATTCAGGATATCGAGAAGAGCCCGGGAGCCAACCGTGATATTTCGAAGGTTATTCAATCTTTTCCCGGGGTGGCTTCCACCCCGGTTCAACGGAATGATGTTATTGTACGGGGAGGTGGTCCCAGCGAGAATTCCTTTTACCTCGATGGTGTTGAGATTCCCAATATAAACCATTTTGCCACACAGGGTGCTTCCGGCGGTCCGGTAGGAATTATCAATGTGGATTTTATCCGCGAAGTGGATTTTTATTCCGGGGCATTCCCGGCAAACCGCGGAAACGCATTGAGCTCGATCCTGGAATTTAAACAAAAAGATGGCAACAAGGAAAAACTGGAAACCCAGGGAACCCTTGGAGCTTCAGAAGTGGCATTAACTTTTGACGGACCCCTAACCGATAACACAACCTTTATCTTTTCGGCCCGAAGGTCTTACCTGCAACTGTTGTTTGCTGCATTACAACTTCCGTTTTTGCCTACCTACAATGATGCTCAGTTTAAAGTTAAAACCCGTTTTGATGAGAAGAATGAACTTACACTCCTGGGGCTGGGAGCCATCGACCAGTTTGATCTCAACCTGGAAGCCAACGATACTGAAGAACAGCGTTATATCTTAAATTATATCCCGGTAAATGAGCAGTGGAGCTATACCCTGGGTGCGGTATTTAAGCATTACCGCGAAAAAAGCTACGATACCTGGGTGCTCAGCAGAAACACCCTCAATAATCAATCCTATAAATACCAAAACAATGTTGAGGTAGATTCTTTATTAACCTTTGACTATCAGTCGGAAGAGACGGAAACAAAATTCAGGTATGAAAATACTACCCGTACCGATCAGGGATATAAGATAAACTATGGAGCCGGAGTAGAATATGCACAATATTCCAACAGCACATTCAGAAAACAGTTTGTGGGAAATGCAGCACAAACCATTAGTTACAACACCAACCTGGACCTGTGGTCGTGGTCTCTCTTTGGACAGGTAAGTAAGGAATATTTTTCCGGGAGATTGTCCCTTTCCCTGGGCATGAGAACAGATGCGAATAATTATTCATCGGAAATGTCGGACATGCTGTCCCAAATTTCTCCGCGCTTTTCTGCTTCCTATCAATTGCAACCTGATTGGTCGGTTAATTTTAATACCGGACGTTACTATCAGCGCCCGGCCTATACTACCCTTGGTTTTAGCGATGCTTCAGGAAACCTGGTAAATAAAAACAATGGATTGAAATATATTTCCGTGGATCATCTGGTCGCAGGATTTGAATATTTACCCGATGAGCAAAGCCTGATTTCCCTGGAAGGGTTTTATAAATATTACCGGGATTATCCTTTTTCCATCAACGATTCGATTGCCCTGGCCAATAAAGGAGCTGATTATGGTACTTTCGGGGATGAGGAGGTTTTGTCTGTTGCCGAAGGTCAGGCTTATGGTATGGAACTTCTGGCCCGCCACAGGGACCTGCTGGGCTTTAATTTGGTGCTCTCCTATACCCTGGTAAGGAGTGAGTTTAGAAAGTTTGATGAAAACCTGAATCTTACCTCCTCCTTTATATCCACGTCGTGGGATAATATTCATTTGTTAAATTTAACGGCTACAAGAGATCTGAAAAGAAACTGGCAGATTGGCTTTAAGTGGCGCTTTGTCGGAGGTTCTCCTTACACCCCTTTTGATGAAAATAAATCGAGCCTGATCACTGCCTGGAATGCCCGGGGGCGGGAATACCTGGATTTTAGCCAACTCAATGCTTTGCGCCTGGATCCTTTTCACCAACTGGATCTTCGTGTCGATAAACAATATTTTTTTGATAAATGGTCGTTAATGTTTTATATTGATGTTCAGAATGTGTATAACTTTAAATCGGATGAACCTGATAAGCTGATTACACAAACTGATGCGGAAGGAAATCTGTTCATCGATCCCGACGATCCAACCCGGTATGATCTGAAACGGATTGAAAGCGATGGTTCAGGAACTGTTTTACCATCGCTGGGTATTATTGTTCAATTTTAATCCTCATGGTTATGGCTAAATATGTAATGGTTATTGTTTTGGTTTTCGTGGTTTTAGAAATTAAAGCCCAGCAATCGCAAGATGCGTGTTTACAGGAGGTTGTTTTTGAAACCAATGTGGAAGGTCAGGGACCGGAAATTGAAATTCAGTTTTTTGAGGGACCTGAAATTTATTACCCTTTGCTGGCAATCTGGATTGAAGATACGAAGGGAAACTATATACAGACCCTTTATGTGGCGGAGTCTATAGCCAAAGGAGTTTTTAATTTCGGGGAGGTGAGAGATAACCGTTGGGTCAATGGGGCCAAACGGAGACCGGCAGCCTTACCTTACTGGGGGCATCAACGGGGAATTCAGGCCCCCGATGGATGGTATATCCCTACCCCGGAAGATCCGGTGCCTGATGCATATACCGGTGCTACACCCACCTCCGGATTTATTCTGAAAACCAGGGCAGATTCAATGTTGCCCGATCAGTTTACCATTCTCCTGGAAATTAATCAGTCGTGGGACTGGAATGAATACTGGACAAACAGCAAATTTCCCGGCGATGAACATTATAAAACATCCGCCCAGCCGGCAGTGGTTTATGCTGTCACCATCGATCTTACGAAGGATAAAACACTGTTTGAAATGAAACCTGTGGGACACAGTCACTATTCAGGTAAAGATGGGGCTTTGTATCCCAATATAAGCACTTTGTCTACCGCCCTGCAGATTGCTGACAGGATCCTGGTCAGCATCCGTAGATAGGAGCTATGGTTCCCATCGCATGAGGTATTCCGGTTCATTGGTGTTTTCTTCCAGCTCCCCGCCAATGATGGAAAACCCTGAATGTTTGTAATAACCTACACTTTTCCTGTTCTTTTGAAAAACCCGTAGCTCAATGGGGTGTTGTTTTTTCTTGATAAAGTCCAGCAGCATGGTTCCTATCCCTTGTCCCTGCAACTCTGTTTTTACAAAAAGTGCTGCCATGTAATTATCAACCATGGAAATGAAACCAACGATTTCCTGATCCCGAAGAGCCACGTAAGTCTCTGATTGTGGTAAATATTTTTCTGCCATCTCCTGCCTGTGTGATTCCCATATTGCCGGTGAAATAAAAGGATGAGCGATTACAGATGCATGGTACCAGAGTTCTACAATCGGCTGAATATCCCGGGATGTGAATTTTCTAATCTCCATCAGGGTGGGGTTTATTTTTTTTTAACAATGCTGATGCCTTTTCCAGATCTTCAGGAGTATCGATGCCTATCGAATCGAATGCTGTTTTGGAGACCCTGATGGTATACCCGTTTTCGATCCACCGGTTTTGTTCCAGCGATTCGGCCAGTTCAAGGGGCGATTGTTTCAGGCGGGTAATTTTTGACAAAACATCTGTTCTGTATGCATACATGCCAATGTGGCGATAAAAAGCAAAGGATTTTATCCATTGCTCTTTTTCCGCATGACGAATATACGGTATGGGAGAGCGGCTAAAATAGATGGCCTTCATTTGATGATCAAAGATCACTTTGGGTTTATTGGGGTTGAAGATATCGTCGGAATCAGTAATCTTTTTGATTAAGGTGGCAATTTCTGTTTCGCGGTGGGTAAAACATTCCATTATTTCCTCAATTTGCCGGGGTTCGATAAATGGTTCATCGCCCTGGATATTTACCACCCCTTCAAATCGGATATTTAATTCTTTCCGGATTAACTGCATTGCTTCGGCAAGCCGGTCGGTTCCACTTTTGTGGTGGGGGGATGTGAGTACAAAGTGTCCGCCAAATCGTTTAATCTCCTCTGCTATGCGCTGATCGTCGGTAGCAACATAAACAATGTCGAGGGCCTTGCAGGCCTGTTCATAAACTCTTTGGATCATGCTCTTGCCGCCGATCACGGCAAGGGGTTTTCCCGGAAACCGGCTCGACTCGTATCGTGAAGGAATAATTCCAATAAATCTCATCAGGGATACCGTATTCGTTTTCACTTTTAACTACAAATGTATATATTATGACGTAATGACAGCAAATTTTCGTGAATTATTGATTAAAAATAAATAAAAACAGAGATAAAATTGTAATTTTGTCATAGTAAAATGTAAGGTAAAATTTTTATCGGAATGGATATTCAGAAAATCAAGCAACGATTTGGGATCATAGGAAACTCGGTGAATCTGAACCGGGCTATTGATATTGCTGCCCAGGTTGCACCTACCGATCTTTCGGTATTGATCACCGGGGAAAGCGGTACGGGAAAAGAGGCTTTTCCTCAGATCATTCATCATTTCAGTGCACGGAAACATGGAAAATATATTCCGGTAAACTGTGGTGCTATCCCTGAAGGAACAATCGACTCGGAGCTTTTTGGACATGAAAAGGGTTCCTTTACCGGGGCACACGATACCCGTAAAGGATATTTTGAAGTGGCCAACAATGGAACCATTTTCCTTGACGAAGTCGCTGAATTGCCCCTGGCTACCCAGGTAAGATTGCTGAGGGTCCTTGAAAGTGGAGAGTTTCTCCGCGTTGGTTCATCGAAAGTGCAAAAAACAAATGTCCGCGTGATTGCGGCCACGAATGTGGATCTGGTGCATGCCATCGAAGAAAATAAATTCCGCGAGGATCTTTATTACCGGTTAAATACCGTTCCGATCATTATTCCCCCTTTGCGCGAACGAGGCGATGATATCTATTTGTTATTCCGGAAATTTGCTACTGATTTTGCCGAACGTTACCGAATGCCCCAAATAAGCCTCGATGCAGAAGCCAAAGCAATACTCGAAAATTATGAATGGCCCGGCAATGTCAGGCAGTTAAAAAATATTACTGAACAGTTGTCGGTGATCGAACAGGAACGGATCATTCCGGCCGAAGTGCTGAAAAGATACCTGCCCGATTACTATCCCAATAAATTACCTGCGCTTTATAATAAAAGTGATTTGATTGATGAAAAAACATTTGCCTCCGAAAGGGAAATTCTTTACAAGATCCTGTTTGACATGAAGTCGGACCTGAATAATCTGAAAAAGTTGGTTCATGAGATTATTGATAAAGGGAATGATATGGGGGAACTGAAGCATGCTGATCAGCTGATCCGGAATTATAACCAGGAAACCTCGTCAATAATTAATACCATGGATCAGCAAACGAATGAATATGGTAAAAATGATGATTCCCACATTGAAGATACCGAGGAGTTTGTCGAGGAGTCGCTGTCTCTTGAAGATAAGGAGATTGAGTTGATCAGGAAGGCCCTGGAAAAGCATCATGGCAAACGGAAATATGCTGCCCAGGAGTTGGGAATTTCTGAACGAACCCTTTACCGGAAAATTAAAGAACATAATATTTAAAAACGAGGTGAATGAGTACAAGAATTAAAATTATATTTTTTATCCTGGCACTTTATATGACCATCATGCCATCCTGCACGGTGAATTATTCATTGTCGGGAGCATCTATTGCTCCTGAGGTGAAAACCGTATCGGTACAGTACTTTTCCAACCGGGCACCTCTTGCCATGGCAAACATTGGCCAGTATATTACCGACGAATTAAAGGATAAGTTCAAATCGCAAACCTCATTAACACTGATCAATGGGATGGGGCATTTAAATTTTGAGGGTGAAATTACATCCTATGATACCCGGCCAATGGCTATTGTGGGTGACGAAACTGCAGCTCAAAACCGGCTTTCGGTTACCGTACATGTGAAATTTACCAACGAGATAGAACCTGAATATAATTTTGATACGGATTTTACCCGCTATGCCGATTATGACAGTAACCTGGACCTTGCACAAGTTGAGCAGGAGTTGGTGGAAGAAATTGTGGAACAGCTTATTGATGATATATTCAACAAATCGGTTGTAAACTGGTAAGGGAGGAATGAATGGAGCATTTAGATTTTTTTACAGCAATTGATCATCCGGAAAAACTTGAAGAGGTCGAAATAAGTGACCTGCAAAAAATCCTGAAGGAGTATCCCTATTTTCAGGCGGCACATGTGTTGATCCTGAGGGCCATGAAGCTTCAGAAGAATTCCGGGTACGACCAGCAGCTATCGTTTTCCTCCATTCATGTACCTCACAGGGAATTCTTATATTATCTGCTGAACCGGGAATCCTCCGGTGCTGACACTCAAACCGCTGCTGAAGATTTAAAGGAATCCGTTACAAATGCCGAGGAGGATACTCAGCAGCCTGGTGGTCAGGATCATAGCACAACTCCATCCCCCCAAAAGGAAACCACCCCGGACCCGTCTGATGAAAAATTATTAAAAAATAAAAATGTACGTCGAAAAATAAAGGATAGTATCGAGGGAATGGGAGAAAATATTTCAGAGACCATCCTTAGCCAGATAGAATTTTCACAGGTTAAGGAAGACGATCAGTTACGTTATCCTCCCGAAATTTATTTTATTGACGATGAACGAACCGGGAAAAATAATATTATCACCATTGATGCCCGCCCGGGCAGGATTTCCGAATCCTTAAAGAACGATATTTTCCAGATTGACGAATCAGAAGATATTTCAGAGGCAGAAGATCAGCAACCGCCCGGGAAAAAGAATGTTGACAACAAGGAAAACCAGTCGCCCGCAGAAAAAAAGAACAAGGAGAGCCCCGAATATTTTGATATCAATCAGTATGCAGACGAGGATGTGATTGAAAATTCGGGGGATCATGACCTGATTGCCCGGTTTATCTCCGAAAAGCCCCGCATCGAACCCAGGGAGGTTCCTGATGATCAGCAAGATATTTCTGAGGACAGCACCAGAGAAAATGATGATTTATTAACCGAAACGTTAATAAAAGTGTATATTGCACAAGGTTATCTGGAGAAGGCAATTGAATCTTATCACAAATTAAGTTTGAAATATCCGGAAAAAAGTAGTTACTTTGCAGATCAAATTAAAAAATTAAAAGAAAAATTAAATTCATAAATACCTAAAGAATATGTATACCTTGATTTCAGTTTTAATCATTATTGCGAGTATATTACTAATCTTAATTGTATTGGTTCAGAACTCGAAAGGAGGAGGTCTGGCATCAAACTTTTCATCATCAAACCAGGTGATGGGGGTAAAGAAAACAGCCGATTTTCTGGAAAAAGCCACCTGGACACTTGCGGTTAGCCTTTTAATATTAAGTGTTTTGGCCAGCATGACGATTCCCCGGGGTACTACTGAACAACGGTCCAGAATTGAACAACAGGTAGATAATGCCGTTGATCCGACACAGATGCCGCAATTTCCAACATCTGTACCTGAAGAAGAGGCTCCCGGAAACGGAGAAGAAGAATAAAAATTTTCTTAAAATATATGGTAAGGTGTCAGTCTGTCAGAAAGGCTGACACCTTTTTTATTCCCTGCCGAAAACGTTGGTGTTTTTTAATGAATAGAAAACCAGGGATTTAAGATTTTTTTTTAAGGGCTCATATCTTTCAGGGGACTCCCAAAATGACAGCCTAAAGCCATAAACCGCATTTGGCATAAAATATGAATGAATGCATATCGTGAAAATAAAAATAAGTTAAACCATTAAATAATTAAAAAAGATGTCAGAATTTAAGTATAAACCATTAAAAGACAGAGTTTTGGTTGAGCCTCATGAGGCTGAAGAGAAGACTGCAAGTGGAATCATCATTCCCGATTCAGCAAAAGAAAAACCACAAAAAGGTACTGTTATCGCCGTTGGCGAAGGAAAAAAGGATGAACCGATGTCCTTAAAAGCAGGCGATGTGGTAATTTATGGTAAATATTCCGGAACAGAAATCACCATTGATGGAACGGATTATTTGATTATGCGCGAAGATGACATTTTATTAAAAGAGTAAAATTAAATTAAGTAATTCATTAAAAATATAGAAACATGGCAGCAAGAGAATTAAAATTTGATATTGACGCAAGAGATCAACTGAAAAGAGGTATTGATCAGTTAGCAAGTGCTGTAAAAGTTACTTTGGGGCCCAAAGGAAGAAATGTAGTGATTGAGAAAAAATTTGGAGCCCCCCAGGTAACCAAGGACGGTGTTACCGTTGCTAAAGAGATTGAGCTTAAAGACAAGTTCGAGAATGTGGGTGCACAAATGGTAAAGGAAGTGGCTTCAAAAACCAACGACGATGCAGGTGACGGAACCACTACAGCTACTGTTTTGGCCCAGTCCATTATTAATGTAGGAATTAAGAATGTTACTGCCGGTGCCAATCCGATGGATTTGAAACGTGGAATTGACAAGGCTGTAGCCAAAGTTATTGAAAGCATTAAGAAACAATCGCACGATGTAGGTGAATCGAACGAAAAAATTGAGCAGGTTGCTACAATCTCTGCCAACAACGACTCGGCCATCGGAAAATTAATTGCCGATGCTATGCAGGCAGCAGGCCGCGAAGGCGTAATTACCGTTGAGGAAGCAAAAGGTACCGAAGACGAGCTGAAAACCGTTGAGGGAATGCAGTTCGACCGGGGATATATCTCTCCATACTTTGTTACCGATACCGAAAAGATGGAAGCAGTATTGGAACATCCCTATATCCTGCTTACCGACAAGAAGATCTCTACCATGAAGGATCTTATGCCTATCCTGGAATCTGCCGTACAAAACGGAAAACCATTAATGATTATCTCTGAAGATATTGAAGGCGAAGCCCTGGCAACACTGGTTGTGAATAAGATCCGTGGTTCGTTGAAGGTAGCTGCAGTGAAAGCTCCCGGTTTTGGCGACCGCAGAAAAGAGATGCTGGAAGATATCGCGATCCTCACCGGTGGTACTGTAATTACCGAGGATAAGGGATTAACCCTCGAAAATGCTACCCTGGATATGCTCGGTACCTGCGAGAAGATCTCTATCGATAAGGAAAATACAACCATCGTAAACGGTAACGGTGCAAAAGAAAATATCGATGCCCGGGTGAGCCAGATTAAAGCTCAGATCGAATCTTCTACTTCCGATTACGATAAGGAAAAATTGCAGGAACGTTTGGCTAAGTTAGCCGGCGGAGTGGCTGTAATTTATGTGGGCGCAGCCAGCGAAGTGGAGCTGAAAGAGAAAAAAGACCGCGTGGATGACGCTTTAAGTGCTACCCGTGCAGCTGTTGAAGAAGGAATTATTCCTGGTGGAGGTGTGGCTTATATCCGCGCCATTCAAGAGCTCGAAAATTTAAAAGGCGACAATGATGACGAAACAACAGGGATCGCAATCATCAAACGTGCCATTGAAGAGCCGTTACGTCAGATTGTTGAAAATGCGGGTATCGAAGGTTCTGTTGTAGTACAGAAAGTTCGGGAAGGAAAAGAAGATTTTGGATACAATGCCCGAACCAACCAGTTCGAGAAATTATACGAATCGGGAGTTATTGATCCTACGAAAGTGGCTCGTATTGCTATCGAAAATGCAGCTTCTATCGCCGGAATGTTCTTAACAACCGAATGTGTAATTACCGAGGAAGAAGAGGAAGCCCCACCAATGCCTGCCGGCGGAATGGGTGGTGGAATGCCCGGAATGATGTAAAAAGCATCAATCGTCAACCTGCAATCCATTTGCAGGAATCTTAACAATAACGTCAACCCTTTGCAGCTGCTGCTGCAAAGGGTTTTATTATTGAACCCTGTGGCTTTGTGGAAGTTTCTGTTAAAAAAAGTGGTTATTCTGACTACAAATTGACGTTTATTCGTATTTTTGATTCTTTTGGAACATGGACCAATAGTTTGGTATGTTTTTGGAAGGATAATGGAAAAATAAATTCTATGAAAAGCTTAAAAATTTTTATTACACTCTCTTTTTTTTCATTGCTGAATATTTCGACCTTTGCAGGCTGGGTAATTACCCAGGAGAGCTACGATTCTGACCAGGGCAAAGAATCTGCCCTGAAGGAAAAGGTTTACCTTCAGGAAAACAGGATGAAAATTGTCCGCGAGGATATGGTTACGGTTTTTAACCTGAACGATGAAACGATTACCCTGATGAATCCTGTAAAAAAGGTGTACTGGAAGGGGACCCTTGAAGATTATAAAACCGACATTAAGAAAGCAATGCAGTCGGCCATGGAAGAACAGCTGAAAAATGCTCCCGAAGGCCAGAAACAGATGATCCGGAATATGTACCAGGGCATGATGGAGGGGGTAGATGATCCCTCTAAGTTTGCCGGCGAAGTACCCGATGACTACCAGCTTCTGATTACCAGAACAGAAGAAAAAGAACGGGTTGCAGGATACCAGGCCGTTAAATATGAGGTGACGGTGAACCGGCAAATAAAGGAAGAAGCCTGGTTATCCGAGTCCAATCGTGCCCATAAGGAATTTGATATCCGGAAGTTTTATGCCCTCTTCGGCGATTTTGTCAGCCAGGCCGGAACCGGTGCTTATTATCAGAACGATGAACAGTACCTGGAATTTGCCCTCTTGGGATTTCCCCTGAAATCGGTCAGCTACCATGGTGGCTACGAATCCATAAGCGAGGTAACAAACCTTGAAAGAAAAAGCCTGGAACCCTCAGAATTTATTCCCCCTGCCGATTACCAAAAAGTAAAATTAACCGAAGTCGGGATCGAAGAACAAGAGTAGTCTTTTGAGTTTTTACATGGTTTTTAATTCCAATTCATTGCTCAACTCTTCCAAATCTGCTTTAGCAGCTTTAAGGGTCGGATATTTTTTAATGGGCACTATCTCCTTGCCGTTTTTATCGAAAAGCATCATCCGGTAATCATTTTCTGTGGTATCCAGCGCACGGTTACTCCTGCTGTATGCCCGCCACGACCGGTTCGATCTTTTGATGCCCAGTTTCATCCCGTCTTCGAGGGGGAGCCACTTGCCGGTGGGTACAAATCCGAACAGATGGTTGGAGAATTTTACCCTTCGCCGGGTAAGGTCTACCCATGTGCATGAGTGGCTAAATCCCACAAAAGCTCCAATCACCAGTAGAATTATTCCGAAAGGGGAATAGAAAAGAGTGATGCCTGTGCCGGCAACAAACAGCACTATGCCTGCCGAAGTTCCTGCAGGACCAAATGAGTGGTCCAGTTTATTTTTGATGATCATAAGCCCTGCATTTGTTGGTTTAGGTTGGAGTTTTAGTTTCAAATTTTTCTCTCTCTCGTTCGATAAATTGCTTTAATCCGGTAGGTTTTTTGCCGGTTAATTGTTCGTAAAAGTAAGAAATTTCTGGTTCTTTCTGAAATCCAGGAATAAAGTGAAGTAAAAACATTACAATAATCATCCCCTGAGGCATTCCTGACCTTTTTTTCATCCGGTA
This sequence comes from Bacteroidales bacterium, assembly GCA_036351015.1. GTDB lineage: Bacteria > Bacteroidota > Bacteroidia > Bacteroidales > UBA12077 > UBA12077. Next base: position 34,179 of record JAZBOG010000034.1, on the reverse strand, counting down.
AAATTTTAAGGGATTAACATTTTGGTACTGTATTGGATTGTTAATGATACTATTGATTATCCGGACAACCTGATAGAAATTTTTATTTTCATATCCGGTAATTTCAATGGCCTGGTTTTTAAAATCCGAAAAACGATGGAGCAGGATGGCACAGGTTTCACCGATATTTTCAATATCTATCCAGTTAAATTTTGCCCTGCCTGCAGGCAAAGTAATTTTTCTGTTCGTTTGAATATCCTCCAGCAGGGTAGTGGTAAGGTTTTGCATAAAGTATCCCGGCCTTAGAAAAATATAATCCAGCGCATGCTCCCGGATCAGTTTTTCGATTTTGTGATGTGGGATGATCCTGCTTTTTTCGGCTCCCTGTACTGAAAGAAAGATAATTTCTTTCACTTTTTTTTCTTTTAGCCTGCTGATTAAGGGCTTGAAATACTTTTCTACCTCAGAAAGATGGGGTGGTCTTAATAGAAACATTGTATCAATACGTTCTATTGCAGGCTCAAAGGTTTCTGTGTCATTAAAGTCAAAAGGTACATATTCGAGGGATGGGAAATCTTTAAATATTTTTCTGGCTTTACGGATGTCGCGAACCCCGGCAATGATCTTGCCGGGGGAATCCTGTTCGATAAAATATTTTATGGTCGCAAATCCAATATTTCCGGTTGCTCCGGTTACTAATATCTGTTTCATGTTTTTTAAGCTGTCACAGACTTGCTAATAACTTAGTAAGGATTGACTGTACGTTCTGTAGCAAAATCAATACGAATTTATATAAAATTAACCATAAACTAAAAAACTTATTGGAATGGTATTATGAAACATTATTTTCTGTTTGTTTGGCCTTTATGATTTCAATTACCTTAAAAATAATAATGATTTCTAAAAGTGTTGCCGGAATATAGATGATGAGTCCGACAAAGGCCAGTATTAAAGTTAATAAAAAACATCCGGCAATTATTTCTAATAGCCCAGCATATGTCGATACTCTGCCTGCTGATTTTGCTAACCTGAATAACGAAACTCCATAAATAATTCCAATAATCCCAAAAGTAATGGCTGATGCTCCTGCTATAAATTCTGCCTCTACCGAGTCATAAAATATGGAAATGATATCATAGGTATTTAGCAGTATTATTGCAATAATCAGGATCGAAGACATGATTTTTAGCAGGTAATTTTTAAACAAGCCTCCGATCATAACAAATCCACGCTGGAAAAAAACGAAGGTGATTATTGAGATCAATTTAATAGCGATATATAAACCACTGTTGAATATCATTCTACCTTCTGTATATAGGAAATGGTCTGCTGCTCCTTCAAAAAAACCAATCATAAAATAAAAGATTCCAAGGATCCAGGCTATGTTAAGTTGCTTGATCAGAAAACCAGAAGGTTTATCCATATCCATATCGATTAGCATCAACCGTTTTATCCATTCAATGAATTTATCCATGATGTTGTTTTTGTCATCAGAAATTATACTAAAGTCATAATCCAATGCAGCTAAAATTGTTTTAATGGTATAGCTTCTCGGGGTTACTTCTCCGGCTTCAATTCGTTGAATAGTTCTTACACTAATGTTGCATCTCTCAACAAGATCTTCCTGCGTGAAGCCTCTTGCTATCCTTAACTCGGAGATTTTTTTTCCTAATGCTGGTTGTTTCATCGGTTTAATTTTTAATGGTTAGACAATTTTAAGGATAGGTGTTAGATTATCCAAAAAATGAGCAGGAACTTCACCCGTCACTTTCCCGCCATGCTGTATAATTATTTGATTATGTGTTTTTTGATTTATTAATTAATGACATCATTCTTTTCGGTTATGCCTTGTGGAGTTACGATTTACTCTTATACACCATGGTTAATATCATATGTACCAGGATAAAACAGCTTTAAAAAACAGTGTAATGTTTTTTTGTTATTTTCCTGATTACCTGGTTAGTCTCCTGGATGCTCATCTCCGGTTCTTCTCTTTAAACTTTATGGCTTCCTATGCTGAGGATTAAGTTTTAATTATAGTTTATTCATTAAAAAAAGCAGTCTTTAAAGAATTTTACGACTGCCTCTTAATCTATATTAAACGAACAGGTTGTTAACGTCTTTTTTGTTCCACATTTTTTGATTTTTCTTCTTCCAGGGTTTTTTCTTCGATCTCATTTTCTTCAATTTCTTCTATTTCGATCTCATTTTTAGCCTCCTGGATCTGTGTTTCCAGCTCTTTTACCTTCTCTTCGGCTTCCTTAATTTTTTTATTTTTTTCCTGATACACCTCTTCGGTTATTGTTCCTTCCTGCTTTTCTTTTTCAAGATCTTCTTTGGCGGTTTGAATTTTGGTTTTGGCATTCTCCAGTTTTTGTTCACTTTCAGTAACCGTTTGCTGCAGTTCCTGTTTTTTTTGTTCACGGTTCATTCGGGCTTCCCCGGCACGCTGCTGTCCAAATTCTTTGCCGGACATTTCGCCTTTATCTTTACCGTAAGCTTTACCTTCCTTGTCTTGTTTATCTTTTTCCTGGTCCTGTTTGCCTTTTTTTTCATCCTGAACCTGCTCTTTTTCACGGGCCATTTCTCTGGCTTCCTGTTTTTTCTTTTCTTTAACCTGCTCGGCTTGTTCGGTTTTTTCCTTTTTCTTTCCTTTGCCTTCCTGTGCCTCGATTACAGATATTCCGCTAGTCATAAAGAAGGCAAGAGAAAATACACAAATTAAGATTTTTTTTGTTTTCATCGTTTTCGGTTTTATAGGTTTTTAACAAGTTCATCCAGCTCTTCGGTCGATTCTTCAATATCTTTTTTGGTTTGATCGATCTTTTGGGTGATGGAGTCTGCTTCAGCAGCTTCGGTCTTTTGTTGCCCGACAGGCTCTTTTTTGGAGGTTCCGCTGGTACAACCCACCATAAACAGGGTTGCCACTGCCAATACAAGAATAATTTTTTTCATAACTTCCGGATTTTTTTAGGGTTAATTTCCGGTAATGTATAAAAAATCAGGGAGAATAACAATGGATCGGGCACCGAACTCATTGATTTCCATGCAGCAAGGCATCCCTCGATGCACCGGTATGTGTACGGTTGTACTTCCCGGTTTACCGTTAATTTATTCCTTTTCGTTTTCGGTCAGGGGCTTGTCCTTGATCCCTGCTCTTTTGTAGATGAGAATGGCCAGGCCAAGACCGGACAGCGTGGCGGCAATATCTCCGAAGTCAAACGTTCTGTAGGTCCATAGTTGTTCTGTTTCATAGAGTAAGATGCCACAGGTGGCAAAGATCATCTTTTCAAGGGTTCGTTTGGTGGTAACAAAGGCAATAAACAGGCAGATCCCTAAAGAGAACAGGAAGTTGGGTGCCACCCCGCTCCACCCAAAATCATTCACCGGATGATGATTTACCCAGGGACGGTAAAAAAGCTTGATGAGGAGTCCGGCTACTCCTGAGATTATGCTGCTATACAGAAAAATCCACCGTTTTTTTTGATTTGTTGTCATTTTTTTAAAAGCTTTAATTGTTGAGGGTCATCTTCCTGGTCAGCAACCACAGACTTACTTTCTTAAAATTTTTTCCAGGGCTTTCCCCCTGGCCAGTTCATCAATCAGCTTATCCAAATAACGTATCTTCTGCATCAGCTCATCTTCAATTTCCTCTACGCGGTATCCGCAGATTACGCCTGTAATTTTTGAAACATTGGGGTTGATCGCCGGGGCCTGTTCGAAAAAAGTCTCCAGGTCACTTTCTTTAGCCAGGTGTTGTTGCAGCATTTCCTGGTTGTATCCCGTTAACCAGAAGATAATGGCATCTACTTCCTGGCGGGTACGTCCTTTCTTTTCTGCCTTTTGGAGATACAACGGATATATTCTGGCAAAAGGCATGTTAAATATTTTGGGTTTACGCATATAAAATATTTTTGCTGGTTAATGTGGACCACAAGGTTGAATTACCCTGCCCGGGGACCCGGGCAACAGCATAGCATTGGCCGGAAGTACCGGTAAAAACGGGTCTGTTACCCGGTGAAACACTAAAGATAGCATTTTTTGGGATAACCTGTCGGAAAACTGCCATATTTTTACTTGTGGATACCCATTGACTGTCAATCAAGAGTCCGGTTAAGCAGAATTTACCTGAAAGAAATAAAACAGATATTTTGTTTGGATTGTATTCGTATTCAGCAACTACCCCTTCAGGGGTTAGGGCAAAGATTGCTGAAAATCTGAAGAACTATTTTTAATTGCATTCTTTTTGTCGACAAGATGTGTAATCCGGAATTATGCTAGCCTTATCTATTGCAACCGGTAGTTGAAAAACCCGGGAACAATCCATGCCAGCCGGAGAATAATAAATATTTCAAAAAGTATAAGAGGAATTGTAAATTCGCCGGAAAAGATTAAATCTCTCCAACCCGAAAACATGTTTGTATTAACTTCTTAAGGCTTCTTTCACCGTTTTTCTGTAACTGCGCCCGATGGTTAAAGGCACATCATCCACCATAACTTCGTCGTAGGAGATGCTTTTTAAGCGTTCGGTATTTATAATAAAGGAACGATGAATTCTTAAAAAAATATCCGGTAACCTGTTGGCCAGGTTACTGATTTTTTCCTTACTCATGAGTTGACCGTTGACTGTGATTACCTGAATATAATCCGATAAACTTTCAATGTAGACAATATCCCCGTAAGGGATTTTGGCAATTTTCCTGTTCGACATTATTTCAAGAAACGGTTTCTTCATCTTTTCTTTTTCGGCTAAAAGGTGTTGGATCACCTGCCTGTTTTCTATAATCTGATGCATCATTAAAATGAACGAGCCAATAAATACCAATAAATACAAAACCACTGCCAATAAAATAATTTGAGTAGCATTCGGACTCAAACTCTGATAGCTGAGATTTACAAGGTATACGTACGAAATAACCAGGACAATCATCTCAAGGTATACCGAAATAACAGCCGTGCAAAAGGTGTAAAATGCAAATTTGGCGTACCTTTTCTTAAGATAATATTTCGGCACAAGAAAATAATTAAAGAAATAGGATGTTCCTAAAACAATGGGAAGGAGCATGCAAACAAAGAAAAAGGCTGCGGTATTGTTGCCCCAGGAAAGTCCAAAAACCAGGGTCAAAACAAGTACCACCAGCATCCAATAGCCAATATGGTAATAGGGATTTTTTGATTTTTTATGCATTTTTTCCAATTTTTTTAGGCTAATTTCGGTAAAGATATTAAAATTACAAGGTAGTGTCGATAAATAACCGGTTTAGAACCGGATTCGACCTTGATGAATCTCTTAAACTCAAGTAATTTGGCAGAAGTATTCATCAAAAAAAAAAGTATTATGAAAGATTTATTTTTTATGGGTGGACCTGGTTTTATGGGCATCCTTACAATTTTACTCATTGGTAGTACGGCATGGTTTATTTATCATTTTATTGTTGCGTATAGTTCCGGGCAAATCAACCGGGAAAAATTGCTACGCCGGTTTGATATTGGAAAATCGATCGGGTTATTTACGCTGATTGTCGGTATTACAGGGCAGATGGTTGGACTCTATGGAATGTTTGATGCAATAGAGCATGCCTTAAGCAACGGAGAAGAAATTATTCCGAAACTGGTATATGGAGGAATAAAAGTGACGATGATTGTAACCATTTACGGGATGCTTATTTACCTGTTCTCATTGCTGCTCTGGTTTGTGGCAAAAATATGGATTGAGAGAAAAGCAGCTGCAACAGACCGTTAAGGGAAAAGCCAGCCAACCGCTACCCGGTTGATTGTTTAAAGAAAAATTAATACCATAGAAGTACGCTTCTATGGTATTTTTGCTTCAAATTAGCGGTTTTTCGATGAAATCCTGCCCCTTTTCAACTGAAGGGCCCCTTTTTTGAACTATCCGTTTTCTCGCTTGTTGACCAGTTAAAGAATTGTTGAATCCTGAAAATAAAAAACATAGCTATGAACAGATCAGAAATTTTGGTAACAGCATCTACAGGAAATATTGGTTTACCCCTGTCCAAAGCCTTACACGGGAAGGGGATTCCTTTTACCGCGGCAACAAGGGATGCCGGAAAAGCCTTTGAAAAATTTGGTTTCGAAACCGATACGGCGTATCTGGATTTCAAAGACCCGGCACGATTTCCCGAAGCCCTGAAAGGCGTGGAGACTCTTTTCTTATGTGGCCCATCAGCTACGCCGGGAGCAGAGAAACTGTTGGTTCCCCTGGTAGAGCAGGCCATAGAATCCGGGGTGCAGCAATTTGTGTTTATCGCCTCGTACCCCAATATTATGGAGCTGATTGAAAACAGCGGCAGGGATTATACCTTTTTACGGGCGAATTTTTTCATGCAGAATTTTGAGTTGTATCAAACCGGGGATATCCAGGATCAGCATCAACTCTTTCTGCCCACAGGCAAAGGCAAGGCACCATATATAGATACCCACGATATTGGTCAGGTGGCTGCTGAAGTGATTGAGCATCCATCAGATTTTACGAAAGAAACCCTGTACCTTACCGGGCCCGAAGCAATGGATCTTCATCAGGCGGCGGAAATTTTTTCAGAGGTTTTGGGCAGGAAGATTACCTTCAAAGAGCCGGACGATGAAACGTACAGAACAGAGATGGAAAAGCGGGGCTTTTCCAAAGAATATATCGATGCCATGATCGCCGTATTTGGCAAGATCAAAAAGGGACAGGTAGCCCAACCATCCGATGGCATAGAGAAGATCTTGGGCCGAAAGCCCACCCCGCTCAAAGACTATGTGGAGCGGAGTAAACCGGTTTTTATGTAAGAATATATGCAGATGCTGGGGTTGTCGAGAGCATGAGCTAAAGGGGGTAAACATAAGCTAAGAACTTTTATTAATTCCTTTTAACAGAGGGCAAAAAATATTTTTTGTTGAATAACTTAATAATAATATATTCGTAATATAATATTTTAAGCTAATCGATCTCTTTTTAAGATCTAAAGATGCAATACATTTAAGTCAACAATAAAATGATTAGAATTCTTTGCCCTCTTCTCATACTTTTTTTAAACCTCATTCAGTTTAATGCTTTATTCTCCCAAACTTATATTGTGGGTGGAGATTTTGATTATCCACCGTTCTCCTATATTGATAAAACAGGGAAGGCTTCTGGGTTAGATATTGATATATTGAATGCAATTTCTGAGGATACAGGTATAGCGTTTGAATATGAATTAAGTGAATGGGATAGTGCATTAACATACATTCAAACAGGGAAAACTGATATTATAACAGGAATAATTTTTTCAGAAGAAAGAGAAGCGATTCTGGATTTTACAAATCCATTGCATACTGAGTATTATTCAATTTTTATTCGGAAGAATTTGCAATTAAAAGAAATATCTGATTTGTACAATTATAAGTTAATGGTTTTAAAAGAGGATATATCTATTGATAAATTTCTTATTCCGATGGGCCTTTACCATAACTATATTGTTGCAAAATCCTTACCTGAGGCAATTGCAGGTATTGAATGGGGTAGGGCAGATTTCGTAATAGCACCGCATTCATTGGGAATGAATGAGATTAGTAAAAATAATTATAAAAATGTGCAGGTTAAGGGGCCACCAATAATTCCCAGTATTTATTGTATGGCCGTAAAAAAAGGAAATACGCATTTGTTGGCCATCTTAAATAAAAGTATTTCAGACCTGCGAGCCAATGGGGAACTTGAAGAAATACACGCTAAATGGAAAGTTTATGAAAGAAATGATTTCAAATATGAACGAATTGCAAGGAACATTGGAATTGTTTTATTGGTAGCAACAATATTGTTCGCATTAGTATTTATGTGGGTGTGGTTGCTTCGCAAACAGATTAAGATCAAAACAGAAAATATTAAGCTTAAAAATCAGAAATTACAAAAATTAAATGCTGAAAAAGACCGGTTTTTATCTATCATCGCACATGATTTAAGAAACCCTTTTAACTCTATTATTGGTTTTGGAGAATTGCTTGTAAATCAGGTAGAAGAAGATGATATGGAGAATGTTTTAAAGTATTCGAAAGTTATTATGAATGCATCGAAAAAAGCAATGGATTTACTTACCAATTTAATGGAGTGGTCACTTTCTCAAACGGGCAGATTGGAATACAATCCAGAATATTTTGAAATAGATGAAGCGATTAGTAAAACACTATCATTATTTTGGGAGGTAGCAGAACAAAAATCAATAAAAATAGAGAAAAATTTAATTGCAGGAAAAGTTGTTTATGCTGATAAGGAAATGATAAGAACAGTGTTAAGAAATTTAATTTCCAATGCGATAAAGTTTACCCGAAATGGAGGTTTAATTAAAGTTCAAACTAAGGTAAATCAAAATAAAGTAGAGATTTCAGTAAAAGATTCAGGAGTTGGTCTTTCTGAATCAGCGATCGATAAGTTATTTCGACTTGATGAAAATATTTCTTCTCCTGGAACCTTAAAAGAACAGGGTACTGGTTTGGGTTTAATACTTTGTAAAGAATTTATAGATAAACATAATGAAAGAATATGGTTAGAAAGTGAACCTGGTAAAGGTGCTGTATTTTATTTTACATTACACTATTAATTACTTTTAAACTGTCCGGTTTTTGGGGAAGCTTACAACACAATTACTCCCGGAAGGCAAAAAAAAGAGGGGGATTCTTTTTTTACCGTGTACTTATAAAACTTTATAAATGATGTCTGCTAACCGCCCGGTAGAGCCTGTTCATGTTATTTCGCCGGGATATAGTGGGCATGCCTTTATTTCATTCCGGCAGATAAATGGGAGAGGTACTCCGGCAGGTGATTAGTCTTTCGGCAACCTGCCCGATTTCCGAATGGCATTTATTTCAACTCATAACTTGTACTTCTTCCTCCTCCGTCTTCTTTTTTCAATATGCCATTGCTTATTAAATCGTTTATATCCCTAATTGCCGTATCCTTTGAACATTTTGCAATTCTGGCCCATTTTGAGGATGTCAACTTCCCTTCAAATCCGTCCAGTATTTTGTTCAATAATTTTTTCTGTCTTTCGTTAATTTTTGTGTTTGAATGCTTTCTCCAAAATTCCGCTTTGAATAAAACCCGGCTTAAGACAATATCGGTAGATTGAAGTGAATTTATCAAACAATTTAAAAACCATTTTATCCATTCAGTAATATCAAGGTTACCCTTTTGTGTTTTTTCAAGTATTTGATAATACTGTTTCCTTTCATGTCTAATTTGAGCTGACATGCTATAGAATCGTTGCGTGCTTTTATCTGATTGTGCTAATATCATATCTGTTAACGCTCTGGCAATTCTACCATTTCCATCATCAAATGGATGAATTGTAACAAACCACAAGTGTGCTATAGCTGCTTTGAGTACTAAATCATTTTCAATGCTATTGTTGAACCAATCTAAAAACATATTCATTTCATTATCAACTCTTGATGAATCAGGGGCCTGAAAATGCACTTTTTCTTTTCCCATGGCTCCCGATACAACTTGCATTGGTCCGGTGGTGTCTTTTCTCCAATCCGCCACGGTGATCTTGGACATTCCGCTTCTGCCCGTCGGGAACAATGCTGCATGCCAGTTAAAAAGCCTTTCATTGGTTAAAGGTTTAAAACAATTCTGTGTGGCATCGAGCATCATCTCAACAACACCATCAACATCCCGGTCAGATTCAACGGAACCTGCTATTTCCATTCCTAATTTTCTGGCAACAGATGAACGTACCTGGGCGGGATTTAGAAACTCACCTTCAATTTCAGAAGATTTTAAAACCTCAAGGGTCAAGGTGTCAAGAAAAGCTTCATTTCTGAGGTCGAAACCTAATGACTCCATTTTTCCCAATAATCTTCCTTGTAAATGTCTGGCTTCACTTAATAAACCTACCAATTCATCACTATTCCATTTGAAATCGGGCCAATGGTTTTGTTGATATATATAAACTTTCATTCGTGGCATGTTTTGCGACAAATGTACTGTTTATTCGTCGCACTTCAAAATTATTCGTCGCATTTCTTGCAACAAATAAACGTTTTTTTGTTGCGGTATTTTTTTAAAGGACGGAACAATGCTTGCAGGCAACAGCAGTTTGTTTAAAATCTATTTTTATTATTAATAGTTACTCAACGATAGATAAATTTCGGTGAATGAAAGGTGGCTTACACTCCCGGAAGGCTAAGAAAAGGATGAACTCCTTTTTACAGCGTACTTTCAAAACGACGTAAATGGTGGCCCGGTAGGAGAACCTACGCTGGGTGGTGTGAGAGGTTCTTACCGGCAGATTTTAACTGCCGGGGCTGCCTGCCCGATTAGTACCTTTTATTTTTTTTCGAATTTCAAATTAGTTACTCTTCCGGCATCAAGTTCAAAACCTGATATTAATCCATTTGACCTGTTAAAACGAACCAGGTAATCATCAGAGGTAAAAGTATCCATTCCATATATGTCCAGCTCTTGTGAATCGTAATTTGCAATTTGGATTTTTAATTTTCCATCTTCAAGAAAGAGCAAATACTTGGCATCTAATTCTTCACTATAAAACTCTCCAGTATAGTTTTCTAAGTTTATATTAGAAATCTCAGATTTTTCTTTTCTTTTACAAATAGTTTCATTTCCATTTTGAAAAACTGTAAGTATCTGGGTAAAATCATCTTTCAATTCTGAGAATACGAATTGAATAGATGGGTCATTTGGTATTTCATATGTATTTCCAGTTGTGTTTATAATGTTGTAAGAAGATTTATTCCAATTCTGTAGAACATGAAGAGAATCATTTTTTACAGTTAATTCTAAAATAACTCCAGCTTGTAGTTCATAATTACCAGTTATTTGATTAAGGGAATACTGTTCTGGAATAGTCGTATTTGCAGTTTCAACTGTTTTAATTTCTTTCTTTTGGGATTCGTTAACTAATTTATCTTTGAGTAGGATGTCCGCGATTTGAAATGACTTACGTGTTGGATTTGCGTCTCCCCGGTTGGCCAAAATAATAACGGAAAAATTCTCATTTGGAAATCGCATTAACTGTGCTCGATATCCTGCGAGCGATCCTCCATGACTTACTGTTTTTAAACCTTTGTAAGTTCCTTTATTTAATGCAAAAGCATAACCACAACTTTTACCATTATTTAAGAGGCCTTCTTCGTGCATTTTATCAATAATATTTTGCCCTCCTTTTCCTAATTTATTATTATAAAAATTCTGGTCCCATAGATATAAATCCTCTATGCTGGAATAAACTCCACCAGAACCAACCAGGTCAAATCTCATAATCAAATTATTAAATCCATCTTCATTACTTTTCTTTTCATAACTAAAAACTCGATTTTTAATTAAGTCCGTATTGTCATCATAAAAAAGTGAATTTTTCATTCCTAAAGGCTGAAAAATATTTTCATGAGCAAAATCTTTTAAGGATTGACCTGCGGCTTTTTCAATTATCATTGCAAGCATGAAGTAACAAGAATTACTATATAAATACTTCTCGCCAGGTTTAAAATTCAGTTCTTTTTGTTTTTTAATAAGCTCATAGACTTCATCTTCATCAATATTGTCTAGATAGCTTCTCCCTTTTAAATACATTAAGGTTAGATAATCTCTAACACCACTTGTGTGATGAATAAAGTTTCTTATGGTTAAAGTAGAATTGTATTCTGGAAAATCAGGAAGGTATTTTTGAATTTTATCATCAAGGTTTATTTTTTCCTGCTCCTCGAGAAGTAAAAGGCTAAATGTTACGAACTGTTTTGAAACAGAACCAATGTAGAAAACAGATGATGGGGTAATTTCTATGTCGTGTTCCAGGTCAGCAATTCCATATCCTTTCGAGTAGATTAGCTTTCCATCTTTAACTATTCCAACTGCACAACCTGGTGTTTCAGGCTTATTCCATTCTAAGAATAGACTGTCTATTGCTTCACTCTCTCCAATTTGACCATATGAACTCAATGCCAGGCAGAGTAGCAATAATAAGGGAAGTTGTATTTTCATAATTAGGTTGTTTATAATTGGTGCTAACTATTTAGTATTCTTTCAACAGTTACCCTAAAACTATAACAAATAAATGAAAGCACATAGTTTGTAAGAAAATTAAAAGGTTAATTATATTCTAAAGGCAGGAAGTTGTTGATAGAATAGAGTTGAACAATGCCTTTGTTGCTATGGGAGTTCAATTTTGCCCGGATTAGATAACACGATTCGATTTGTGCCAACGATTCCGGTTTTATTGTGCCGGTTATATTCGGCGGGGCAGCCTGTTCGATTACCTCCAGGGGGGTTTTGTTTTTTGGATATTTTTTCAACTTGCTCCTTCGTTCCTGTCAGCCTTGCGTTGGGGAAGGCAAATTTTTTGGATGGGTTTACTCCTGTGGTGGTTTTTTGAGTAACTTGGTTTCGATAAAAAAAGTTGAAATATTTGGATGATAAGTGATGAGTATATTATATTGTTTTATTTTTCATCAACTCTGTCAGGTTTGTTGTAAAAGGGCAACCGGAGTGTCTGCCGGTCGAATAGTTTGTAAGATTTCTAAAATTCCATGATACATTTTTAAATTCAGCATCTGTTACTGGTTCAATTTCTATAACAAGATAATTGTCCTGCATTTCTTCTACGGGCTTTGGATATCCTTTCCTTTTCATATCTTCTTTTGAAAAAACTCTTGGACCTTTGCTAACAACTTTCCATAAATCTCCGGAGTTTTTATCTCCTGAAGTATGTAATAATAAGTATTTTGCACTCACTGTTTCTTTATCTAGAATAAGAGATCCGGTTCCTGAACCCATTCTGAAATTATAAAGTTTTGATTGGGTAATCCAGGTGTATTGTTCCGAAGAATTATAGTAGCCAACTAATACAAAAGTATCGTCAGGTATGAGATTGCGGTTTTCGCCATAAGTTTCAGGCAAAATCTCATTTACTTCATCGTTTTTATTTGGTTTATTTTTAAAAATGTCATATCTCCGATAAGCAATTTTTTCGCGTTGAGAAGCTCTGTTTATAAAGTGGTTAATTACATCCTGAATGAAACCTTTTAGTTCACTAATTCCATCATCTGTTTTTGATGGACGAACAGGGAAAGCTCCCAGGCCAGGAATTATTTCATGAAACCCTTTTTTCATTACAGGAGTATAACCGGGATATAGCACATAGGCACCTCCTGTTCTGCGAATCGCATCTTTATAAGCATGCATCTTTAACAAATCGGCATTTTTATATATCCCTTTTCTGTTTTCTTCTTTTTCAGAATCAAGATTTTCTGTTGATTCTTTGTTTAACAAATGAGTGATGTTTGTAATTTTGTATTTTGCATCAAAATGAATATGCACAATAAGCTCCTGAATCTCTGCTTCTCGTTCTGAGATGCCATATGGCCAAAACGATAATGTATAATCCGGACGCATTGTCGTGGTCCAGCTACCTGAAAAAGGGTAATTTTTTTGCCCCCCAAACGATCGGTTGTAATTAAAACGGACTTTTAATTTTCGGGTACCGGTGTCAAAAATTCCATCAAGGGCAGTATGATTTCCCTGTATAAGCTGAAGGTTTAGCCCATCAGCTGTTTCTTTTATAAGATCTGATATATCTTTGGGTTTAATTTCAAAAATGGATTTGAATAGTTCTAACAATTTAAAGAACAACCAATATTCATAAAGGGTTGCAATATCTTTTTTTCCGCCTTTATAAACATCATCCCCGCCTTTCCAAACAAGTTTTGCAGCAAGGTCGAACATCAGCCAGACACGTAAGACCTCACGATACCCCTCTTTGCGTTGTAAAACAGGGCTGTTCAGCCTTAAGGTTTCAGGCCGTGAAATCTCCTTAAAAAATGAGTGGTTTAATAATGATTCCAGTTCTTTTTCCAATAGTTCTGACTCAAGCTTTAGCCGGGAATCTTTTGTGGCCTTTTTGTTAATATTCGAAACAAAGTGCAGAAAACTCTCTAATGCGAACTTTACGAACCTGTTTTCCGGTGCATCAACAGTATCGATTTTTCGTACTTTTGATACCTTCCCAGGCAAGCTATGCATGCTGTATTGGTACAAATAATGGTTTTCGGGTAAATGCGTTCTATTTCTGCCTTTTACCAGCTCTTTTATGTTTGAGTTTCTGAATCGCCTGATATTTCGGATATCTTTTTGCTCTGTTGTTTCCTGCCAATGTGTAACAGGAGATGAAACAATTCGATGCACCGATGCTGCGAACTCGTCAGTAGCAAGTATCGATTTTATAAATGCAAACTTCTGATAAAGTGTTTTATTATCCTTGTTAAAGTCAGTTTCAAAATTGTGTGATACCGGCGAATTGGCCTGCAAGAGTAAATCGGTACATTTTTCAGTAATGAACTCCAGCATATCTCGATAATCCCGACGATAATCTGCTTTAGCTGAACGTATCTCTAGGTAAGCTTCACCAATTTCTTTCCCTTTTTTTAATACGGGTATTTTTAAGGTGCCAACATAGATATTCGGCGCAATAGTGCCCAGGTGTTTTTTTCTTGAGTGAGGTTGAATTATGTGGCTTTTAGCAAGTGCACAATTAGTATTATTTAACTCATAATCATAGTAATACCCTTCAATCAATTGGTGTGGTGCTTCTCCGTTTTCCAATGCATCAGATAAAAAGTATAAGCTATTATCAGCTTTGGCATCTATAATCAGTTGAAGACCTTCTTCTATGTGATCAAGATTGATATTCATGTGAGATTTTGATTCCATCATCAAGCTTCTGCATAACTGGCAAAGCCATTTTCAATAGCTCCGTTGTACATACGGGTAATTTTCTCGAGCGATATGGGGAAAAGTACTCCATCTGTTTCAAAATCAAACTTATCGTTTGAGAAAATCTCTTTTTCAATGTTTTCAAATTTTGAACTGTCAATACAAAAATTGGCCAGAGTCAATAGCACAGGGCAAAGTTTGCGACGCGACCCATGAAGCTTTGGCAAGAGTTTTTGCATAATGGCAATGTCAAGCTTTTCATTTGGGCTTAAATCAGCATCAATAACAGTGAGCTGATTAATCAGGCGAATTATCTCTGAAGCACTTCGGTACCCGAATTCAGCCCCTGTTTTTTTCAATTGTTCAAAAAAGCTGAGCAGGGTTTCTTGTATCTCTGTCATGTCGTGGGTTGAAAATATGTTGTTCCCAGCTAAACTAAGAAAACTTTGCGCCATAGATGCACCCTGGGTTCTTAATTTGTTCATATCAACCTCCTGCTGTTCAGTAAAGAAATTTTTCATTTCCTCCTTTGTTACCCTGAATTCAATGGCATTTGCCCGGTCAAGCACTTTGGGACTGAACATATAGGTAGTTTCATCGATATTAACTGTACCAATTATAAACAGGTTTGCCGGCAAAGACAGCTTTGACGGCAC
The DNA here is from genome assembly GCA_036351015.1 of Bacteroidales bacterium. Lineage (GTDB taxonomy): Bacteria > Bacteroidota > Bacteroidia > Bacteroidales > UBA12077 > UBA12077. The sequence continues at coordinate 18,840 of JAZBOG010000034.1, read as the reverse complement.
CCCGTTGTTTACGGTCCCTTCGGAATATAGCGAAATTTCACCTTTAGATTCCATGATACTTAAAAAATCGGCAAAATACCTTTCCACATGGCTCAGGTTCATCTCGTCCAGTATCAAAAAATGGGGTAGTTCCCGATGTTTGTTTGCGTTTATAATAACATCCAATGCGGTATTATCTGGTTTTATGTATTCATCGGTTTTCAAAGCGTTGGGATAGCCAAGCAGGGGTTCTCTATTGGTCCAATCGGCTCCAACAGGCACAAGGCAATACTGGTTGTCATCCTGGCAAATCCATTCTGCAAAAGCCTGCGCAAGTTTTGTTTTGCCTGAACCTGATAAACCAGAAAGAATTACAAAGGGTTTGGTGAGTAGCGAGGAAGTAAAACGAGTTATTAATTTCTTTTGAAAAATAAGGCCTGACTCAACAAGTGAACTTTTAAAATCAATTACATTAAATTCTCGAATACTCGGGACATTAATTTGCTCTAGTTTAAGATTTTCAAAATGTGGTAAATCTTCATTATTTCTTTTTTTGTAGATATTATTTATTAAAGCTGCAAGTTTGTTTGGGCAAGGAGTTAAGTATGCCCCTTGCCTCAATTCAAGTTTTTTGTTATAGAATACTTCAGAACTCTCAGATATTTCATCAAGAACATTTCTGTTTTCATTATTTAACAATTCCGTTCTATCAATAGGATCAGGTAAGCTTTGATATGCCTCTAACTCTATTAAATACGATTCTCCATCCCAGTCTGTACCAGAAACGCCATCTGTTTCTATTGCTTTCCCTTTAGCAATGGAAATTCCAGAAATATATTTGTTATCAATTAAATGAATTATTATGTCTCCAGAATTTACAAGTCTCATATTTTTGTAAATATCTGCCCCTCGTTTATCTTTTCTCGGAGACCATATTGCTTTTCCTAGTGCTCTTTCACCTTGTTCTCTATCTTGGCGACCTTTAACAATAGTTTTTTCAATCCAAAAGTTCATTTTTCTGATCTTTAGTTGGTTTAATTAATTCTTTAACGTCTTTATCCTTATTTTAGCAGTTTTGGTAAAAGTATTACCCGGGTTGTTGTTGGTTTTGCACATAAGCATTAACTAAATTATAACTTTTCCTAATCTGGCAGCCAACCAGGTTTCTTTTATTCCTTTCTTCTAAAGCACTTCTTTTATCCTAATCCACTTATAAATTGAAATCCTAAGCATCCTAAAAGATCCTTTTGTTTCCTAAAAGTACTAATTTTTAAACAATTTAAAAATCCGTCACCGGATTCTTTTCATTTGCATATTCCGGAAATTTGTTGTTATCTTTGCCTTATCATTTCAAACATCCTTCACCAGGGCGTTTGATTTATAGAGAAGAGGGGAGAGATTAGGCTCTGTGAACCTCTGGCAACCCTCTGCAACCGTAGAAAAGGTGCCACAACCTAACCCGGATTCCGCAGCCGTGGCTGCGGTGGGAAATGATAAACAAAACGCAAATACTCATGAAACAAAAATTCTGGTTTAACCATTTTATCATGCCGCTTTTGCCTTTGTGCATGCGCTGGCCGGAGAGTTGATTAATGTCTTTCCGGAACCCTCAGCCATTCCTTGCGGGAAATGCCTTGTTTCAGCATTCCCTAAAAAATGACATACATTGCCGCTGGCATCCAGTATATTAAGCGAAATGCCGGGATAAAAGAGGACGTACGAAGTGATTTATCCTCCGGATAATTAAAAATTCTTTTATCTTTCGGCTTTCGCTTAAAACAAAAACCAACATGACACAACACTACTATCAAACCCGGGGAGAATTTATGCTCGAAAGCGGAGCATCGTTACACGATATCGGGATTACGTATCATACTGCCGGCGTATTAAACCAGGCCAAAGACAATGTGATCTGGGTATGCCATGCGCTAACCGCCAATTCGGATGTTGCCGAATGGTGGCCCAACATGGTTGGCGATGGACTGCTGTTCGATACCTCCCGGTATTTTATCGTTTGTGCCAACTTCCTGGGTTCCTGCTATGGAACCACCGGACCCCTGTCCATTCACCCCGAAACCGGGGAGCCTTATTGTCATGAGTTCCCATTGATCACCATTCGCGATATGGTGAATGCCCACGAGTTGTTAAGGAAACACCTGGGGATCTCCGGGATCTTTATGATTACCGGAGGGTCTATCGGAAGTTTCCAGGCCCTGGAATGGAGCATCATGAATCCTTCGTTGATCGGACACCTGGTATTTATGGTGAGCGGAGCTGCTGCCTCGCCCTGGAATATTGCCATTAACGAGTCGCAACGGATGGCCCTGCGGGCCGATCCGACCTTTGGCAAAAAGCATGAAAAGGCCGGGCTAAACGGATTGCGCGCCGCCCGATCTATTGCCCTGCTGAGCTACCGCAATGCAGCTACCTACAATCAAACGCAGCAGGACCCTGAGGAAAAACTGGATAACTTCCGGGCCATATCCTATCAGCAATACCAGGGCGATAAGCTGGCGAAACGATTTAGTCCTTATGCCTATTATACCATTACCAGGGCATTCGACACGCATAACGTGGGCCGCCACCGGGGAGGGATCGAAAAGGCGTTGTCGGCCATTAAGGCCAGAACGCTGCTGATCGCCATTGCCTCCGACATCCTGTTTTATCCCGGGGAGATCAAAGCCTTGCAACACCATATTCCCGGGGCCCAATATGTTGAGCTGGAGTCGCTGTATGGTCATGATGGTTTTTTAATTGAAACAGAACAATTAACAACGATCATTCAACAGTTTTTAAGCGAAAAAAAAGATGAAACCTGAAATTAAGATCGGGCTTTTCGGCTACGGGGTAGTCGGCGAAAGCCTGTACCATGTATTACAACACAGCAAAACCGTTGATGCAACGGTAAAAAAAATAGGTGTAAAACAAAAAGATAAAAAACGATCCTTACCCCTAAGCAACTATACCTTTGCTAAGGAGGATATCATTGAGGATGAAGAGATCAACCTGGTGGTTGAACTGATTGATGATGCCGGGGAAGCCCGGGATATTGTCAAAAAGTGCCTGATCCGGAAAAAGGCGGTAGTGTCGGGGAATAAGAAGATGCTGGCCCATCACCTGGATGAGCTGATTGAACTCCAGCAGCAAACAGGAACCGCCCTGCTTTACGAGGCCTCGGCCTGTGGAAGCATTCCGGTAATCCGGAATATCGAAGAGTATTATGATAATGATCTCCTGCAATCGGTTACGGGCATCCTGAACGGATCCTCCAATTATATCCTTTCCAGGATATTTAAGGATGGAATGGATTATCACACGGCATTAAAACAGGCCCAGGCGCTGGGTTTTGCCGAAAGTAACCCCTCGCTCGATGTGGACGGGCTCGATGCTTTGTACAAGCTGGTGATTATTGCCACCCATGCCCTGGGGACATATGTACATCCCGGCAAGGTTTTTCATTATGGCATCTCAACCATCCGCGAAGAGGATATCCGTTATGCCTGCGAGAAAAATCTGAAGATTAAGCTGGTAGCCCAGCTGCTCAAAACCGGCAGCAGATCGTTTACTCTTTTTGTTCTTCCGCGACTGGTTAACCCTGATAAATACATTTACAATGTGGAGGATGAGTACAACGGTGTGGTGATCGAGGGTGAATTTTACGACAAGCAGTTTATGTTTGGCAAAGGGGCCGGAGGATATCCCACGGGATCGGCTGTGCTCTCGGATATTACCGCCCGCTCGCATAACTACAGATACGAATACAAAAAGCAAAAGTATTTTCAGAAAGTACACTACACCACCGATCATGAGCTGGAGATCTACCTGCGATACCACAATCCTGTGGACTTAAGCTATTTTGATTTTGAAGAGATCACGAAAAAATATTCGGGAAAGGATTCTAATTATGTGGTGGGCAGGATCATGCTAAAAAACCTGGTAAAAATAAAAGAAATATTGCCCCGGCTAAACCTGTTTCTGGCATCCCTGAAAAATTAACTTGACATTGATCGGAAGGATTTTGTAAATTTATAGTATGGATGATTCCGGGGACGACCTCCTGTCCCGGGATAAGACAACGAAAGAGAATATGAGTCAACTGGAAAAGCTGAAAGAAGAGTTAAAACAACGGGTTTTTGTGCTCGACGGAGCCATGGGAACGATGATCCAGACCTATAACCTGGACGAAAAAGCTTATCGTGGCGACCGGTTTAAGGATCTGCAACATCCTGTGAAGGGAAATCATGATTTGCTGTCGGTTACCCAGCCGGAGGTTATTTGTGAAATTCACCAGCGTTACCTGGAGGCGGGGGCCGACCTGATCGAAACCAATACCTTCAATGCCAATGCCATATCCCTGGCGGATTATGGGATGGAAGCACTGGCTTATGAGTTGAATGTTGCCTCGGCAAAGCTGGCCCGGCGGGCGATTGAAAAGTACGGCCGGAAGGACGGACATTCTCATTATGTGGTGGGGTCCATGGGGCCTACGAATCGTACCGCCTCCCTGTCGCCGGATGTAAACCGTCCGGGATTCAGAAACATCACCTTCGACGAGCTGAGAAAAGCTTATCTTACCCAGGCCGAAGGCCTGCTGGATGGGGGTGCCGACATCCTGCTGATCGAAACGGTGTTCGATACGCTGAATGCTAAAGCTGCTCTTTGGGCTGTTGAGGAGATCGGCAACCGCCGGGGAATAAAAATTCCGGTGATGGTTTCCGGAACGGTTGACCAGAGCGGGCGGTTGCTCTCGGGCCAGGTAGTGGAAGCGTTCTATTATTCGGTTGCCCATGTTGATTTGCTGAGTATCGGCTTAAATTGCGCCTTTGGCGCAAAACGGTTACGTCCTTTTGTGGAAGCCCTTGCCCGGATCGCCGGCTTTAATGTGAGTGTGCATCCCAATGCCGGCCTGCCCGACCTGTTTGGAAACTACAGCCAAAAACCCCGGGAAATGGCTCAGCTTATGGAAGAGTACCTGCACAACGGATGGGTAAATATCGTGGGAGGATGCTGCGGGACCACCTGCGAACATATCCGGCAGATTGCCAGCGTGGCGAAAAAATACAAACCCCGGCAAATTCCTGTTTTTGAATGTAAAACCCGGCTTGCCGGCCTGGAGCCCCTGGAGATCTGCCGGGGAAGAAATTTTGTGAACATTGGTGAACGAACCAATGTTTCGGGGTCGAAAAAATTTGCACAGGTGATCCGCGAGGGCAATTTTGAGGCAGCTCTTAAGATTGCCAGGCACCAGGTGGTTAACGGAGCCCAGGTCCTGGATGTTTCCATGGACGATGCCATGATTGATGCCGTAAAAATGCTGCCCGAATTTTTGCGGCTGTTAGCTGCTGAGCCCGATATTGCCAGGGTGCCGGTGATGGTCGATTCGTCCAGATGGGACGTGATCGTGTCGGCCCTGAAGTGCCTGCAGGGAAAGTCGGTGGTAAACTCCATCAGCCTGAAAGAGGGAGAAGAAGATTTTATGGAGAAAGCCCGGAAGATCCATGCCTTTGGTGCAGCTGCCGTGGTGATGTTGTTCGACGAACATGGACAGGCCGATACCTTCGAGCGAAAAATTGAGATTGCCGGCCGTTCCTACCGCATACTTACCGAAAAAGCAGGTTTTCCTGCCGAGGATATCGTTTTCGATGCCAATGTGCTGGCCATAGGAACAGGGTTGCCTGAGCATAACAACTATGCGGTTGACTTTATCAGGGCTGTGCAGTGGATCAAAGAAAACCTGCCCCATGCCAAAACCAGCGGTGGCATTAGCAACCTTTCCTTCTCATTCCGCGGAAATAACCGGGTGCGCGAAGCGATCCATTCCGTATTTCTGTATCATGCCATACGTGCCGGGTTGGATATGGGGATTGTTAATCCGGCTATGCTGGAGGTCTATGATAATATTCCCAGGGACCTGCTCCAGCTTACCGAAGACCTGGTATTAAACCGCAGGGCTGATGCTACACAGCGGTTACTTGCCTTTGCCGAACAAAACATCAGGGACGGGAAAAAGGAAGAGGATTTCGACCAGTGGAGAAAAGCACCGGTGCAGGAGCGGATCAATCATTCACTCATTAAGGGGATCCTGGATTTTATTGAACAGGATGTGGAAGAAATCCGGAAAACCAGGACCTCGGCCCTGGAGGTGGTCGAAGGTCCGCTGATGGAAGGAATGGGAAAGGTGGGAGAGCTTTTTGGTTCGGGAAAGATGTTCCTTCCCCAGGTGATTAAAAGTGCCCGCGTGATGAAAAAAGGAGTAGCTTACTTGTTGCCGTTTATCGAAGAGGAGAAAAAGAGTGCAGGCGATACCTCCCCCAAAGGGAAAATCCTTCTGGCCACCGTAAAAGGAGATGTGCACGATATCGGGAAAAATATTGTGAGTGTAGTGCTTTCGTGTAACAACTACGAGATAATTGACCTGGGGGTGATGGTACCTCCCGAAAAAATTGTGGAAACAGCCATAAAAGAAAAAGTAGATATTATCGGCCTTAGCGGCTTAATTACCCCGTCGCTGGACGAGATGATTACCGTGGCCCGTGAGCTGGAAAGGAACACCCTCGATATCCCCCTGCTTATCGGAGGGGCTACCACTTCAAAAATCCATACTGCCTTAAAAATTGACCCTGAATATTCGGCCCCTGTGGTATGGGTTAAAGATGCCTCACAAAGTGTGAACAGGGTGAATAGCCTGTTGGTGAAAGATTTAAAAAAGAATTTCGTGGAAACGTTGAAAGAAGATTACCGGCGGGCGATCGATAAATATAATCAATCCCGGTCGGGAGTGGAGTATATTCGTATTGAGGAAGCACGAAAGAACCACCTGGCTGTCGGTTGGGAGCATGTGGATATACATCCCCCTGCCTTTTTGGGGCATAAGTACCTGGAGAACTATCCGGTAAAGAATTTATTGAATTACATCGACTGGACATTCTTTTTCCATGCCTGGGATCTTCCGGGCCGTTATCCGGCCATATTTAGTGATCCGGTCAAGGGTGGCGAGGCCCAAAAACTTTATGAAGATGCACAACACATGCTCGAACGGATTATTAGAAAAAACATGTTACAGGCCAATGCCGCCTTTGGTTTTTATCCGGCCAATGCCGATGGCGACGACCTCATTCTCTATGAGGTAAACCGGAAGCACGAAGTGCTGATGCGGTTACCCATGATCAGGAATCAGCGACTGAAACCGGAACATGAGGCCAACCTCTGCCTTTCAGATTTTGTGCTGCCGGCAGCACAAAAGAAAGTGGATTATATCGGCTTGTTTGCCTTAACCTCAGGACTTGGAGCCGAAAAGTGGGTGAAGGAATTCAGGGAGGCCGGGAATGATTATGATGCGATCATGTTAAAAATCCTGGCCGACCGTCTGGCCGAAGCGTTTGCTGAGCTATTGCACGAAAAGGTGCGCCGTGAATACTGGGGCTATGCCGTGAACGAGAAACTGTCGCCGGAAGACCTGTTGCATGAGCGTTACCGTGGCATACGTCCGGCCATCGGTTATCCGTCGCTGCCCGATCATGCCCTGAAAAAACCGGTATTCGATCTGTTGAAAGCCGACGAAACAGGCATTGAATTAACCGAAAATTACATGATGCTACCCCAGGCATCCGTGTGCGGGTTCTACCTGGCACATCCCGAATCGCGCTATTTTAACGTGCAAAAAATCGGTAAAGACCAGGTGGCCGACTATGCCCTGAGATCCGGAATAAGCCTTGAAGTGGCCGAAAAAAGGCTGGCACAGAATATCAACTACACCTGAAACAGTTTTTAAACGGTGAATCATGAAAGTGATCGATAAAATAAAAAATGCAAAACATACCCTGTTCACCTTTGAGCTCCTGCCCCCGCTCAAAGGACATACCATTGATGAAATCTATGCTGCCATTGATCCGTTGATGGAGTTTGATCCGGCCTATATCAATATCACCTATCATCAGCAGGAGGAGTTGTATAAAAACCGTCCGGACGGATTCCTGGAGAAGAAGATTATCCGTAAACGGCCCGGAACAGTGGCTATTGCCGCCGCTATTCAGAACAAGTATAAAATTACAGTGGTTCCCCATATTATTTGCGGAGGGTTTACCCGCGAAGAAACCGAAGATGCCCTGATCGACCTTCATTTTCTGGGGATCAATAACCTGCTGGCATTACGTGGCGACCCCGTTCCGGGAAACAAACGCTTTATTCCCGAACCCGGCGGACACAAACACTCCAGCGACCTGATTGAACAAATCATGAAGCTAAACCAGGGTGTCTACCTGCACGATCACCTGCTGAATGCCATGCCTACCGATTTTTCCATCGGTGTTGCCGGATACCCCGAAAAACATGTTGAGGCACCCAACATGGAGGTTGACCTGGAATATCTGAAACTGAAGATTGATAAAGGTGCAGAATACATTGTTACGCAAATGTTTTTTGATAATCAGAAATTTTTCAACTTTGTGGACAGGTGCAGGAAGATTGGAATTACTGTTCCTGTCATTCCCGGCATTAAACCGGTAGCTGCTTTAAATGATGTGCAGCTGCTCCCTCAGACTTTTCATATCGATTTACCCAATGAGCTGATCGGTGAAATTAAAAAGTGTAAAACGAATAATGAAGTACGGCAGGTAGGGATTGAGTGGGCTATAAACCAATCAAAGGAACTGGTTCAACACGGGGTCCCCGGCATTCATTACTACACCCTCGACCAATCTGATAATATCCGTAAAATTGCTAAAGCCGTTTTTTAACTTGTCCAGATTTTCCTTGAAGATTTGAATATTTTTGTATTTTTAGAAACCGTTAAAATATAAAAATTTGAATTATGGAATCAACCGTTTGTACACGAAATATTTTTCAAAAAAGCCTTGTAAGAAGGGGGACAACTCCAGGAAAACGTGCCGGCAATAAATTTGTTCTGCAGGTAGCGGGTTTACTTTTGATTTTTATTGTTTTTGGATGTTCCTCCAAAACAGAGCATAGTCCCGAAGTAATTGGGATTATGGAATCCATTTCGGCTGACGATCTTTATGCCTGGGTGGATACTTTGAGTTCCGATGCATTTGAAGGAAGACTTTCAGGACATGCCGGGTATGACAAAGCTGCCGGCTGGGTCGTGGAAAAATTTAAAGCCTGGGATGTACAGCCGGTGAGTGAGGAGATGGGCTATCTGCAAAAATTCCCTCATCCCTATACGGATGTATTCGAAGGGTGTATGGTTCAACGGATCGATGAACAGGGTCAGCTCCTGAAAGATTATGAATACGTGGAAGAGTTTATTCCCGGGTCAACTTCAGGCAGTGGCGAAGTAAAAGCCGAAGTGGTGTATGTGGGATATGGAATTACTGCTCCCGAACTGGGGTACGACGATTATGCCAACGTGGATGTAAAAGATAAAATCGTACTGGTAGAGCGTGAGTTGCCTGTAAATTCAGATCATGAGAATTTTATGGACTGGAGGCCCTATTCCTTTCATCAGTATAAACTGATTAATGCCTACAAGCAAGGTGCTGCCGGATTTCTTTACAATTATCATATTGCCAATCCCAACAATGCCTATATTGAAGATTTTATTTTGTCGTATGTGGGCGAAAAAGTAGTATCCGATATCTTCGAAAATACAGGCTTTGAGCATGAAAAGGTGGTCGGGGAGATTGACTCTTTGCTGCAACCCCATTCGTTTAATACCGGCAAAAGATTTCTGATTAAAAACAATACCCGGCATCATCCTGAAGGAGTAACATCTAATGTGATCGGAGTTATTGAGGGTTCCGACCCTGAATTAAAGGATGAGTATATCGTAGTGGGCGGACATCTTGATTTTCTGGGTCGATGTTACGAAATTATGCCCGGAGCCAATGATAATGCTTCTGCTGTAAGTATTAACCTGTCTCTGGCAAGAGCCTTGTCTGACGACAAGGTAACTTTGAAACGATCGGTGATCTTTGTGATGTTCGGAGCTGAAGAGGCCGCCATTAAGGGAGCCCAGTATTTTCTGAAAAATCCGCCCGTACCTCCCGGGAAAATGGTTGCCTTGCTCAACCTGGATGGTGTAGGTATCGGGGATAAGCTCTGGGCAGGATTTGCTGAAAATTATCCTTCATTGTATGAGTATATTGAGGAAGCCAATGCGGGATATGTGGAAGCCAACCTGAAAGGAGGGTATGTGAACAATATCACCCGTCCCAGGCTTGATGCTGCATTTTTTGACTGGTATGGTATTCCCAGCCTTTCATTTAGTGCATATGGCGACTTGCCCCAGAATAAAGCCTACCGGTATCATACTACTTATGATAATATTTCCAATATTACCCCGGAGATCATGGAAAGCTTATCCAAAATTTTGTTCCTTTCGATCGTAGATCTGGCTAATGATGAGAACCTGAAGCTAAACCGGGGAGAGCGGAAACCCGGACTCATCGAGGGGTATGATTTTTATTCGTTGGTAGAGAAAAATTTAAATTAACCGATTCGGTTGGATACACTGTTTTATATTTGTAATTATTCTGTATCTTTGCAGGTTCAAAACGGATTTATGCGCTACAAAAAGCGCTGAAATACAACGCATTATATTTATATGGATCACATCAGGAATTTTTGTATTATAGCCCATATCGACCATGGGAAAAGTACACTGGCCGACCGGTTATTGCAAGCTACCAATTCTGTTTCGGAGCGTGAATATAAAGACCAGCTGCTCGATAGCATGGACTTGGAAAGAGAAAGAGGGATTACCATTAAGAGTCATGCCATCCAGATGAAGCATACTTTCGAAGGGAAAGATTATGTTCTTAACCTGATTGACACCCCGGGGCACGTTGATTTTTCGTACGAAGTGTCACGGTCCATTGCTTCGTGTGAGGGAGCCCTGCTAATTGTTGATGCTACCCAGGGGGTACAGGCTCAAACGATTTCCAATGTATTTCTGGCCATGGAGCATGATCTGCACATTATTCCGATTATGAACAAGATGGACCTGGATGCGGCCATGCCCGATGAAGTGAAAGATCAGATCATTGAACTAATTGGATGTGACGAAAGTGAGATCATTGCTGCCAGCGGAAAAACGGGGCAGGGGGTGGATGAGATTTTAAAAGCCATTATTACAAAAGTTCCACATCCTGTTGGCAATGCAGAGGAACCTCTTCAGGCACTGATCTTTGACTCCGTGTTTAACCCTTACCGTGGGATCGAAGCTTTTTTTAAGATTCAGAACGGGACCATTCGGAAAGGCGACCTGGTGAAGTTTATGGCTACCGGGAAACAGTATAATGCCGACGAGATAGGGGTGTTAAAGTTAAAGCAGGAACCCAGGAATGAACTCAAAGCCGGGGATGTGGGATATATCATCTCCGGAATAAAAACCGCCAAGGAGGTAAAAGTAGGCGATACGATCACTCACGTGGAGCGCCCGTGCGGGAAAGCAATCAGCGGGTTCGAAAATGTGAAACCCATGGTTTATGCCGGGATTTACCCGGTAGATGCCGACGATTATGAAGATCTGCGCGAAGCCATGGAAAAACTCCAGCTGAATGATGCTTCACTGACCTTTGAGCCGGAGTCGTCCGCAGCGTTAGGTTTTGGTTTCCGTTGCGGATTTCTGGGGCTTTTGCATATGGAAATTGTCCAGGAGCGGCTCGACCGCGAATTCGATATGGATGTGATTACTACGGTACCTAATGTTTCGTATAAAGTTTACCAGAAAAAAGGAGAGGTTTCCGAAGTGCATAATCCCTCGGGGCTTCCCGAAGTAACCTACATCGATTATATCGAGGAGCCTTACATCAGGGCTCAAATCATCTCCAAAACCGATTACATCGGGGGAGTGATGAAACTGTGTATCGACAAACGGGGAATCCTGAAGAATCAGATCTATTTACCCAACGACCGGGTGGAAGTAACCTTTGTAATGCCCCTTGCCGAAATTGTGTTCGACTTTTACGATAAGCTGAAGAGTATTTCGCGTGGATATGCTTCGTTCGACTATCAGCAGGTAGGCTACGACAAAGCCAACCTGGTACGGCTGGATATTCTGTTAAACGGCGAGATGGTGGATGCTTTATCAACACTTATTCACCGCGACAATGCTTACTCTTTTGGCCGGAGAATGTGCGAAAAGCTGAAAGAGCTGATCCCCCGCCAGCAGTTTGATATTGCCATCCAGGCAGCCATTGGTGCAAAAATTATTGCCCGCGAAACCGTGAAAGCCGTTCGTAAAGATGTTACCGCAAAATGTTATGGCGGCGATATTACCCGTAAACGAAAACTGCTCGAAAAGCAGAAAAAAGGAAAAAAACGGATGCGCCAGGTAGGAAACGTGGAAGTACCACAGCAGGCATTTATGGCAGTACTTAAGCTGGATTAAGTTCTCCATAAATCGTTAAGGTGTTAAAAAATCTTTTGCAGGGGTTTCCGGTTGCTCCCTTATCAATAAATAGAGCAATCGTTACTGCAGGTAAAGCATCGATGTCCTGGTCCAGCTCCTCTTTTTTAATGATTTATTGATTCTCCTGCTGCTCAGGCGTTAGATCAGAGTATAGAAACCTGGCAGACTCCACCCATTGATTTAACGAGAAATCCCACTTGTAAACGGTTTCCAGGTAGAGTTCTCCCTGCTCGTTGTATTCGGAAATGATCTTATCAAAATTGACCCAGTTTTTTTTCGAGAAATCCCACCTTTGGTGGACTAACTCAATAAGTTTTCCTTTGCGGTCGTACTGGTACATCTTTCTTATCCCGTTAATCCATTCCCGGGTATAATTATTCCATGAGATAACGATCTCCTGGGTTTTGTCACCACGAAAATTGTAGAGATATTCATACTTCCCTTCTGTCCTCCATCTCTCCTTTTCTGGATCCCAGTTGCTGATAAATATTTCGTTGGGGTAAGAAAATTCACTGGGATAGTATAATTCATATTTTTTATAATATTCCCATTCATTGTTCATTCCGTTGAATTTACTGATAGTAATGTTGTTTTCCAGGCCATCCATGTTGTAATCCATAATATATCTTACGGTATTGATCCACTCTTCGCCCGGTTTCTGCCATTCCTGGTATAATATCTCTTTTCGTTCGTATAGGTTGTTATAATAGGATGTTTTCAGCTGCGTATTAACCCAGTCGTTGAATGAGGGCCTCCAGGTTTGTACCAGCTTTTCCTGTTCGTTGCCCTTTTTGTCGTAAGCATACAGTTCCTGTGTGGTGTTGATCCATCGGAGGGTTTCAGGGTCCCACTCCTGGGTCAGGGATCGCAGGGGTTTCTCCTTTTTGTAATACTGAATGATCTCCCGCTGGTAGGTTTCCCAATGGTTTGTCTCCGGATTCCATTGGTGTTTATATACGGTATCCATAGCACTTGATATTACCGAACTGCTCATGAGGGAGTCAATTTTATCGGGTAACTGGCCATATGCAGTAACCGAAAAAACGGATAATACAGCAAGGATTAAATATCGTTGGATGAGGGCACGGTGAAACATATCTCTTTTTTTTAACAATTTAATGAAAAACACCCTTAATGTCAACCCGGGAGGATAATATTCCGCATTTTTGCTCAACCTGATAATTTGATTTATTTTTGCATATATTTAAATCACAGGTATGACAAAAAATCGCAATCAGCAAATTAAATCTGCATCGTGGGTTGGTATTATAGGGAATTCCATACTCGCTATAGCGAAGATATTTATTGGTTTTATTTCCGGCAGTTTTGCCGTAATTGGCGACGGGATTGATACCACTACGGATATCCTCACCTATTTTATTACGCTCCTTGCCGCCCGGATCATGAATAAGCCCCCCAACTATAAATTCCCGTATGGGTATAACCGTGCCGAAGCTGTGGCAACCAAGGCGTTAAGTTTTGTGATATTTTTTGCGGGAGCCCAACTGTTTTTTTCTGCGATCGTTAGAATCGTAAAAAATGAACCCCATCAGATTCCCACATTACTGGCTGTTTATGTTACGGTGTTTTCCATCTTATCCAAGGCTGCCCTTGCCATCTATCAGTTGCGGGTGGGGAAAAAAATTGAAAGTAACATGCTCATTGCCAATGGAAAAAATATGCGCAATGATATACTAATTTCTTTGTCCGTTTTGTTGGGATTATTGTTTATTCAGGTGTTTCACCTGCCGGTACTGGATTTGATCACTGCAATGTTAATTGGTGCATGGATTATGCGATCAGGCTACGGAATATTTATGGAATCGAGTCGCGAACTAATGGACGGAACGGATAATCCCGACCTTTATTATAAAATTTTTGACGCGGTGGAAGAGGTAGGCGCTGTTAACCCTCACCGGGTGAGAATCAGGAAACACTCCAACATGTATACCGTGGGGCTGGATATTGAGATTGACGGAAAACTTTCGATCGAAGAAGGACATAAGATTGCCAAAAAAGTGGAATTAAACATCAAAACCCGCATCGAAAATGTATACGATGTATTAGTCCATATCGAGCCTAAAGGGAACGAAGAAAAAGAGAAGTTTGGTCTTTCGAGGAACAATATCGAATCAGAATGCAAAAAGGATAAGAATGGACGAAAAATATAAAAAACCTGATGGCTCCTATATCAGCTTTATGAGTAATAAGGTTAAGCTGCATGGAGGGATTAACCTGGCCCAGGGTATTCCTGGCTTTAATCCGCCAGAGGAGCTTACCCGGCTTTTAAGTACCCTGGCAACCACAGATTTGCATCAATATGCTCCCGGTAACGGAAATCATGAGTTACTTGACCTGTTGCTTAAAAAATATCATCCCGAATTTAATTTTTCCAGGGATAATTTTTTAGTCCTGCAGGGAGCTACAGAAGCCTTGTCACTATTGTATATCTATTTTAACAGAATTTTACCACACCCCTTTTCTGCTTTGGCTTTCGATCCGGTATATGAAAGCTATAAGCATCTGCCGAAAATATTTAATACCGGTTTTGTATCCTTTCCTCTTCGCGAAGACTCAACCGTTGATTTCTCTAAACTTGAAAAGGTGTGCAGGGAGAAGAGGGTTAAAGTGATTTTTCTCGGTACCCCGGGGAATCCTTTGGGTAAGATCTGGAGCAGGCACGAAGTGGATCAGTTGCTTAAAATAAGTAAGGCCCTGGATGTTTTTATTGTTTTTGATGCAGTATACCGTGAGTTGTATTTTGAAGATAAACCTTATATCCCCCTGGATCAGTTTAATGAGAACCTGTTTTATGTCAACAGCTTTTCCAAGGTGTTTTCCATAACCGGTTGGCGTGTAGGATATCTGGTGGCACACCAGACCCATATGGAACAGATCAGGTCAATTCATGATTATACCGGGTTATGTGCCCCTTCGGTTTTACAGGAGGCTATTGTTCATTACCTCAGAAAATATAATTACGGGGAGCAGTATATTGCCTCTTTACGCGAAAACCTTAAAACATCCTTTCAGTTGTTGTCCTCTGAACTTAAAAATCTTGGCTTTAATGTTCCTGAAACCAGGGGCGGATATTTTGTCTGGGCCCGGTTACCCCAGGGTTATTCCGATGGATTTAAATTTGCTGTTGACTTGTACGAACAGCAAAAGGTAGCCGTAATTCCCGGCGAACACTTTTCACCCCGTGCAACGGATTATATTCGTTTAAATATTGCACGTCCTCTTGCCGAAGTAAGGCAGGGAATTGAACGCATGAACGATTTTTTTAACCATTAAAGGCCCGGCCTATCAGAGCCTGCTGATCTTAAAGCCAAATATCTTCAGATCGTTCCAGAAATCAGGATAACTTTTTTTTACGACCTCCGGATCATCGATGATTAAAGCCCCGGTATTTATTGCCAGGGGGGCAAAGGCCATAGCCATCCGGTGATCGTAATAGGTTTTTATCGCATGGTTGGCCCCGATTTTTATGGGTTCTCCTCCAGTCCAGGTGATGTAATTCTTTCCGTTGGTTTGCAGATGAATACCGAGTTTTTTTAACTCGTTGACGAGTGCTTTGATCCGGTCGGTTTCTTTAATCGACAGATTATCGAGTCCGGTAAGATGGAAAGGAATTCCTTTGGCTGCCAGGGTAACCGTTAGTGTTTGAGCTAAATCGGGGCATCTGCTGAAATCATATTCAAACCGTCTACAGGTTGTTGGGATATTCATCAGAAACAACCCTTTTTCGTTAAATTGGGCCTGAACCCCCAGCACACTAAAAATTTCGGTTAAAACCGAATCCCCCTGGAGGCTTTGTTGCGATAAACCAGGCAAATGCAGTGTTGCATTCTTAAGCAGCGATACCGTTTCGAACCAGTACGAAGCAGCCGACCAGTCGGGTTCTACCGTCCATGGTCCTGGATGATAAATACCTTCCCTGACCCTGATAATCTGACCTTCCCATTGAGTAGCAATGCCAAAGTATTGCATCATTTTCAGGGTCATCCCGATATAATCGTGCGAAAGGATTTTGTCTTCGATCTGAAGGGTCAACCCGTTTTTAAGTGTTGGAGCAATCATCAGTAAAGCGCTGATAAACTGACTGCTGACATTCCCTTTGATTGCCACAGGTTTTGAGGTTAAGGCAGAACCTTGAATTTTAAGTGGAGGAAAACCATCTTTTTCCAGGTATTCGATTTTTGCCCCCAGCTCCCTTAAAAGATCAACCAGGATTTTTATGGGGCGTTGTTTCATCCGATCACTTCCTGTTAGAACTCTTTCGCCCGGGGTTATGGATAAAAATGCGGTTAAAAACCGCATGGCAGTGCCGGCAGCACCAATGTTAATGACCGGCTGGGATAAATGGTTGAGGGCATCTGCCAGCACCCCGGTATCGTTGCTGTTAGACAGGTTTTTGATCTTAAAATCTTCCTTGCTGAGTGCCCTGATGATCAGGGCTCTGTTCGAAATACTCTTCGAGGCAGGTAAATGAACATGGGTTTTTATAGGTTGATCCGGCGGGCTTATTTTTATTTGCATGATTTATAGAGAATTATACCAGCTTAAGGTTTCCAGCAGCTCTATGTTGGTTACCTGTTGATTGATCCTGATTTTACCAATATCTTCGATTAAAGTAAAATTAAGTTTGTTATTTTGATTTTTTTTATCATGTGTGATCAGCTGAGTGATTTTTTCAGTATCCCTTCCGGGGATATCAAATTTTTCATAGGTTCTCAGAATGTAACGCACAGCCTGGTTCATTGTGTTTTCCGGAAGGTTGCATAATTTTCTCGAAAGATAAAGCTCGCATAACATGCCCAGAGCAATCGCTTCGCCATGCAACAGCGGCTTTTCCCTGTCCATGAAATAACTTTCGAAAGCATGCCCGAAGGTGTGACCAAAGTTAAGGGCTTTTCGCATTCCTTTCTCTTGCGGATCTGTATCAACATAATGATTTTTTATCTGAATCGAACGGGCAATGAGTTGATTCAGTGTTTTATAGTTTAGGTTGGCAACATGGTATTGGGTTAAATGCTCAAAATCCTGTTGGCTAAAGATGAGGGTATGTTTTATCATTTCGGCCCATCCGGAAAGAATATTTCGTTTGTCGAGGGTTTGTAAAAAACGGCTGTCAATAAAAACATGCTTCGGATGGTTGAACACCCCAATCTCATTTTTCAGGCTTAAAAAGTTAATCCCCGTTTTTCCCCCCACCGAAGCGTCTACCTGTGATAGCAGGGTAGTAGGAATATTTACAAAATCCATCCCCCGCTTAAAAGTGGAGGCTGCAAAACCACCCATATCACCAATAATTCCACCCCCCAAATTGATGAGTAAGGAGTTCCGGTCGGCATGGTTCCTGGTTAAACATTCCCATAGCCAGGTTACCGTTTGAATTGTTTTAATTGATTCCCCGCTTTCGGTCTCCAGGATTAAATCCTGCTTAAACAAACCGCTTTTTTGCAGCAGGGGTAAACAATGTTTCCGGGTATTCTCATCGACCAGAATGAAAATTCTGCTGTAATCCGAATCCTCTAAAAAACGTTGAATAGCCGGCGAACTGTCTGAAGAAATATTAAGCGTTGAAAAAGGAGTTTCAATTTTCATGGGTTTCATTTTATCAGGTAAAAATAACAAAAACTATTGGCTTAAGGCTTTTTTTGTAAAACAACCTCCTTATTCGTTATGGATCAAAGAGAAAGTTGTTTATCTTTGGTTTAAAATCAAGCTGTAAGTTTTTATGCAATTCGATAATAAATATAAGGTTTTAAATCTAAACAAGAGGAGATATATTATCCTTTTATTCTTTGCCTCAGTGATCGGACTGTTAATATTTTCCAACCTGTTTAATGAACCGGTCTGGGGTATAGATAAAACAACAGCCGTAATAATTGCCATATCTCTGTACATGGTTTATATCACGATCATTTATATCCTCAATTATCATTATATCATCTATTCGGATGAAGGAGATAAAATAAGTTTGAAATTTGTTTCCTTACGCCCTTTTGACAATAAAAGAAATGTGATTGAGATTCCGAAGAAAAGATATAATGGTTATAAGGTAAGCCGTTCATTTTTTAATCTTAAGGAAGAGCTTATTTTAAGTATTCATACAGACAAGGGAGCTGCCAGGTATCCTCCTGTCAGCATCACAGCCCTTACTCCTAAACAGAAAAAAATGCTTTTCAACTCCCTTAATCAGCTTTAGGTTTTAGGGGTAAAAAGTTGCATTTTAAAATGTGTTTAATATCATATCTCCGGATGATATTTTTTTTGGCTTATTTAAATATTTAAACCTACATTTGTCCAAAATTTAATAAAAGGCATGAGAATCATGCAAGTTTGATGTTCAACATTTAAACGATATAAAAATGAATGTAGATAAATTAATGATTGAGCTAGAGCAAAAACATCCGGGCGAATCGGAGTATTTGCAAGCTGTTCGTGAAGTATTAGAATCGATCGAGGAAGTATATAACCAGAATCCT
>JAZBOG010000033.1:0-38098 GCA_036351015.1 Bacteroidales bacterium | reverse complement strand
TTAATAAAACATACTGTAAATTAAGTCCATCAAATTTTGAAAACTATAATCCATCACAAATATAATAAGTGCGATGATTAAGGAAGCAACCATTACTACAATTGCACTATTTTGCAATTCCGACCATGTAGGCCAGGATACTTTATGTATTAACTCATTAAATGCTTCTTGAAAGTATAATTTAAGTTTCATGATATACGTTAATAATTTAGCACGGGTGGTAAGATTCGAACTCACGACCTTTGGTTTTGGAGACCACTGCTCTACCAGCTGAGCTACACCCGTAAGAACAAGTGATTCGGATTAATCCGAATCACTTAAAATATTATTTTGAACTACTCAACAATCTCAGTTACCTGTCCGGCACCAACCGTTCTACCACCTTCACGGATAGCAAAACGTAATCCCTGGTTGATCGCAACAGGATAGATCAAGTTAACAGTAATTGTAACGTTATCACCTGGCATTACCATTTCAGTTCCTTCTGGAAGCTGGATTTCACCAGTTACGTCGAGTGTTCTAAGATAAAACTGAGGACGATAGTTATTATGGAATGGGGTGTGACGTCCACCTTCTTCTTTTTTCAATACATATACCTCAGCTTTAAACTGGGTATGAGGAGTAATTGATCCTGGCTTGGCAAGAACCATTCCTCGCTTAATCTCTTTCTTGTCTACACCACGCAATAATAATCCAACATTATCACCAGCTTCACCAGTATCAAGAATTTTACGGAACATCTCAACACCTGTACAAACGGTTTTACGTTTTTCTGCACCCAGTCCGATCATTTCCAGTTCTTCACCTGTATTTACAACACCGGTTTCAATTCTTCCGGTTGCAACAGTACCACGACCAGTGATGGAGAATACATCCTCAACAGGCATCAGGAATGGTTTTTCCTTGTCACGTGGAGGAACAGGAATATACTCATCAACATAGTTCATTAATTCCATGATTTTTTCCACCCACTTTTCTTCACCATTTAAAGCACCTAAAGCAGAACCATGAACAACAGGAGCATTTTCTCCATCAAATTCATAGAAATCAAGAAGTTCACGAACTTCCATTTCCACAAGTTCTAACAATTCAGGATCGTCAACCAAGTCTACTTTATTCAGGAAAGTAACGATTCTTGGAACGTTTACCTGACGTGCCAACAGGATATGCTCTCTTGTTTGTGGCATTGGACCATCGGTACCTGCAACAACAAGGATTGCTCCGTCCATCTGGGCAGCACCTGTTACCATGTTCTTAACATAGTCGGCGTGTCCCGGACAGTCAACGTGGGCATAGTGACGTGTTTCTGTCTGATACTCAACGTGAGCCGAGTTAATAGTAATACCTCTTTCTTTTTCTTCAGGAGCATTGTCGATTGAATCAAAACTTCTCATCTCAGAAAGCCCTTTGTCAAACAGTACTTTTGTAATAGCAGCTGTCAAAGTAGTTTTTCCGTGATCGACATGTCCGATAGTACCAATATTAACGTGCTCTTTCGACCTATCAAATTTTTCTTTAGCCATAACTCCAAATATTAGATAATTAGATAATTTAAAATAAAACAATTTACTTTCTTTTGAGCCAATGATGGGAATTGAACCCATGACCTCTTCCTTACCAAGGAAGCGCTCTACCCCTGAGCTACATCGGCAAGGATTTGAGCGGGAGACGGAACTCGAATCCGCGACCCTTAGCTTGGAAGGCTAATGCTCTACCAACTGAGCTACTCCCGCTTATTTCCCAAATTCCAACGTTGCATTTGCTTCGCAGGAAAAAAGTGGGGAGAGCAGGATTCGAACCTACGAAGGCGTGCGCCAGCAGATTTACAGTCTGCCCCAGTTGGCCACTTTGGTATCTCCCCAACAATTTTTTCATTACCATGAGCCGATGGACGGATTCGAACCCCCGACCTGCTGATTACAAATCAGCTGCTCTGACCAACTGAGCTACATCGGCAAATAAAAGAACGCCGATTTTAGAAACATTTCCAAAATCGGTTCGCAAATGTATGAATATTTTATTTATAACACAAAAAAAACAGGCTTATTTTCTTACATTTATTAGAAAAAATTACAATCCTCTTTGTTTTTCTTTGTGTTTGGTAATTTGCTTCCGTAATGCTTCAACTACGTTATCAACAGATTCCTCAAAACTTTTTGTACGCTTTTTGGCAAATAGATCGCTCCCGGGAATATCCAGCCGAATCTCTGCCACCTTATTTTCAGTACTTTGATCATTTTCTAACCGCAAAAAAACTTCGGCACCAATAATGTTGTCGTAAAACTGAATCAGTTTATTCACTTTATTTTCAATAAAGTTGATAAGCTTCTTATCTGCATCAAAATGAATCGAGTGAATGTTAATGTCCATAATGATTCCTCCATTAAATTTATGCTCTGGGATGAGCTTGTTTATAAATAGATTTTAATTTTTCAAACGTATTATGCGTATATACCTGAGTTGCAGAAAGATTCGCATGACCCAGTAATTCTTTGATTGAATTCAGATCAGCCCCCCGGTTTAATAAATGCGTGGCAAAAGTATGTCGCAGGATGTGTGGGCTTTTCTTTTCGATGGTTGAAACGAATTTTAAATACTTATTTACTATTCGGTATACAAATTTTTCGTACAATTTGTTCCCTCTATCGGTAATAAAAAAATAAGGATGCGGAACCGAAGGAAACTGATCATCCCTAAGTACCACATATTGCTTAATGGAATCTATAAAAGCAGGATAAACAGGAACAATGCGCTCTTTATTTCTTTTGCCCGTTACTTTTAAGGTACCTTCGTCGAGATTAACATCAGAATTCTCCAGGTTAATTAATTCAGCCAAACGAATTCCTGTATTATAAAACATTTCAATTATGGTCTTATTACGAACCCCTGAAAAATCGTCCCCGAAAGAAAAATCATCCAGCAGATGATTTATCTTTTGTTCATCAATAAAAGCCGGAATTTTTTTGGCTGGTTTGGGTGCCGTAACCTTGTTCATTGGATTTAAAGATACATACCCCTCCCTGACCAGGAATTTAAAAAATGTTTTGAGTGTGGAAATCTTTCGATTGATGGTTAAAGAAGAAAAATCTTTTTCCATCATATCTACGATCCAGGCCCGGATCAATTTCTCGTTGGCATTTTGTATCCCGGATTTAACTCCGGACTCCTGAATAAAGTTATCAAACTGCCTTAGATCATTCTCATAGGAAAGAATGGTATGCCTGGAAAATCGCCTTTCGGCCTGTAAATATTTTAGAAAAAGATTCTTGTACATATAGGGTTTGTTTTAAATTAAAAGAAATAAAATACCTGGATGGTATTATACACTTACCCTATATATGCTATTCTTCGTCTTGCTGCATCTTTTGAATGTAGATTGCTTTCTTCTTCTGTTCTCTTTTCTTCACAGAAGGCTTGGTAAATGCCTGACGCTCTCTTAATTCTTTAACAACACCTGTTTTTTCGAACTTTCGTTTAAACTTCTTTAAAGCTCTTTCGATATTTTCACCTTCTTTTAATGGTACTACTATCATAATTGTTATCCTTAATTTTTATTGAGCCGCAAAAATATTAATTTAAAATTCACTTTTCAAAAAAAACATATAAAAAATTTAAAAAAATGCTATTTTTTTTAATGGACTCCTGCTGCGTTCTTATAGAAAAATGATTTGAGTTATTATTGTTCTTTAAATATACACATTTTCAGATCAAATATCAAGAAAATTTTTTTTATTCTCTTTCCAGGTAAGGTTTGATTTTTTGGAAAGTCTCCCGGGGTAGAAGATTATTTTCGATTAATTCGTCCAAATGCTGAAAGCTACCCTGAATTTCTCTATATTTTAAAATGGATTGTGTCTGGTACTTATTGATATAGGGATGTCGAATAAGATCCTTGTATTGCGCTTCATTTATATTTATCTTACGGATCAAACTGCTGTCAATAAACATATATTGATCAATGCCAGCAATAATCAACGAATCCACCCCATACACCTCCAATAACTGGAATTTACATATAAAGCCTCCCAGCAATTCCCGGTATCTGATAATTCGCTGAGCATAAACCGGACCAATACCCGGTAACATTTCGAGGCTATCTGCTGAGGCAGAATTGAGCTCAATCATTAACGAATATAGCTTTTCAGTGTTGTACTCCCCTTTTGTTTCAGTTTCTTCACGAGATACGTCAGCAATTGAGATGTAGGATTCGAGGTGATTAAACTGTTCATTCTCAATGCCATAAATCTTTAAAAGATCGGATGAACGGGTAAATCTGCCTCCTGCAGCCCTGTAATTGATCAGGGTTGCTACCTGCTTTTCACTAAAACCAAGGGCTTCCAGCTCTTCTGCGGAACAGGAGTTGGGATCGAAATAAAAGAGAGAATCAGGAATAATCCAGTGATTTCCGGGAGATGTTTTTTGAGCCTCCGATGATTTCGGCCCATCAAGCATCCCTTCTTTTCTGTAGGTAGATTTTTTTTCCAATGAATTCTCAAATTCGATGATCTGTTTCTGAAAATCTTCGTTCATCAGGCTGATCTCCTGATCTGATGAAAAATCAACGAACCGGTCGGCCAACAGAAAGAGTACCAATAAAAAAAGGAGCGCAATAATTCCATTGCGCTCACTTTTGGTAAATGTAAAATATTCTTTAAACCTTCTTCCGGCCATGGGTGGTATCTTTATCAGAATTTTAATATTCCAATACCATTTAAAAACACCATTGCAATAGCGATGGGGGCAATAAACTTAACCAGGAACATAAACAAAGGCAGATATTTTGCTTTCAGGGTTCCCTGGTTAGAAAGTTCATCTCTGGTATTAAACGCTCCCAGGTACCAACCCACAAAGAGGACAATGAGTAATCCCCCCAGGGGCAACAGGATATTTGCAGAGGTAAAGTCGAGGATCCCAAACACGTGCATTCCAAATATTTTAAATTCGGCCAGGGCACCCCAGGACATAACCGCCATTAGTCCTAACACGGATACTGAAAGGCTGGCCAGGATGGTCGCTTTTTTCCGTGTCATATTTAATTCTTCGGCAAAATAGGCTACGATTACCTCCAGCACAGAAATTGTTGAAGTAAGTGCAGCGACCCCTAACAGGATAAAGAATAACAGGGAGAAGTAATACCCTCCATGCATCTGTTGAAAGATATTGGGAAGGGTACGATAAACCAATCCTTCGCCCGATTCGGGAGCTATACCAAAGGCAAAAACCGCAGGAAAGATAGCTACCCCGGCCAGTATCGCGATAAAGGTATCGGTAAGCGATACACTAACTGCTGTATTTGCCAGGTTATCCTTTTTACTGATATATGAACCGTAGGTAATTAATGTTCCCATGCCAATACTTAACGAGAAGAAAGCCTGGCCAAGAGCCTCGAGGATGGTATTCCCGGTTATTTTGGAGAAATCCGGTTTAAATAAAAATAATAAGCCGTCTTTTGCACCAGGCAGGGTTACCGAACGTATACACAAAATAATAATCAACAATAATAGAATGGGCATTAATATTTTAGCATACTTCTCGATTCCGTTTTTCACGCCGGAGATCACAATCCAGGAGGTCATAAACATAAAAACTGCAAACCAAAGGATGGGGCGGAATGAGCTTTCGCGGAATGAATCGAACATCTGGCCCAGGTGTTCAGAAGATTTCCCGGCAAACCCATTGATTATGGACTGATAGATATATTCTAAAGTCCATCCGGCGACAGCCGTATAAAAAGCGAGGATCATAAAGGCAGCAACCACCCCCATCAGCCCTACCAGGTACCAGGGTTTTCGCGGGGCCAGCTTACGAAAAGCCCCAAAGGGATTTCGCTGGGCTCTCCTGCCGATCGTAAACTCGGACAACATTACCGGGATGCCGATGGCAAAGATAAAAGCCAGGTATACAAATAAAAATGCTCCACCCCCATTTTCACCAACCACATACGGGAAACGCCAGATGTTTCCCAACCCGATTGCGGATCCTGCTGCTGCAGCAATTGCTCCAAACTTACTGCCAAAGCTGTCTCTTTTTGAAAAGTCAAATTCTGCCATATTCGATTACATTGTTTAATAGTAAATAAAAAAAGCTTAGCAATTTTACAAAAATTGACGTGAATTGCAAAAAATAGTTTAACCTGATCCATTCATTAACTCTTAAAATGATAAAGATCATATGCATAGTCAGGGATATACAAAAAAAGGCAGTGAAAAAATCACTGCCATCATCCTTAAGATCTCCTAACCACGGTTAGGCGATGTCGATTTCTTTTGCCAGATACACATCCTGGATAGCATTCAATAACTTAACTCCCTCGTTCATGGGTCGCTGGAATGCTTTTCGTCCGGAGATCAACCCCATTCCACCGGCCCGTTTATTAATAACGGCTGTTTGAACGGCCTCGGACAAATCGGAAGCGCCTGACGAAGCACCTCCCGAATTAATTAATCCTGATCGTCCCATATAATTATTAACCACCTGGTATCGGGTTAAATCAATCGGATGATCCGAGGAAAGTTCCTGATATACATTATCGTGAGTTTTGGCAAATCCTATTTCTTTAAAACCACCATTTACGGTTGGCATTTTCTGTTTAATGATATCAGCCTGAATAGTTACTCCCAGGTGGTTAGCCTGGCTGGTCATATCGGCCGAGGTATGATAGTCAACTCCCTCTTTCTTAAAGCCGGGGTTACGCAGGTAACACCACAAAACAGTGGCCATTCCTAACTCATGAGCTCTTTCAAAGGCTTCGGCAATTTCAATGATCTGACGATTCGATTCGGGCGATCCGAAATAGATCGTTGCGCCAACGGCTTTTGCCCCAAGATCCCATGCTTCCTCTATGGATCCAAACAAGATCTGATCATACTTATTGGGGTAGGTCATTAACTCATTATGGTTAATTTTAACAATGAATGGAATTTTATGGGCATATTTTCTGGAAACCGAGGCCAATACACCAAAAGTAGAAGCTACTGCATTACATCCTCCTTCGATGGCCAGCTTCACTATATTTTCCGGATCGAAATAGATCGGGTTCGGGGCGAATGAAGAACCTGCGGTATGTTCAATGCCCTGATCTACCGGAAGAACAGACATATAGCCGGTGCCACCCAGGCGGCCATGATTAAAAATCTGCTGCATGGTAGCCATGACTTGTGGCGAACGATTAGAATGATAGACCACCCGATCAACAAAGTCAGGCCCGGGTAGATGTAACTGACTTTTATCAACGGTTTGACATTTATGATTTAAAAGATAATCGGCATTATCCCCTAATAACTCTACAATTTTATTATATGCCATAATATTTTGGATTTATATGATTAGAACTTCTACAAATTTAAAAAAATAAATTGATATAATGATGGTTTGATTTGCTGAAAGCATTTTAAAACGGATAACCAATACCAATATTAACGGTAAAGTCATTTTGCCAGTTTAAGCTCCGGTTTCCCAGGATCCAACGACTCCCTTCCTGGAGGGAGGGATCTCTAAGCTTTACGCCCAGGTCCAACCGGAAAACAAAAAAGGAAAGATTAAAGCGGGTACCAAAGCCGGAACCGACAGCAAACTCTTTATAAAACTCATCTTTTCGGAACAGTCCGCCTTCAAACTCATCAGACTTTAAGTACCAGATATTTCCTGCATCCACAAACAGGGCCCCCTCGAGAATCCAAAAAAGCTTGAAACGGAACTCGGCATTAGCTTCCAGCTTAATATCCCCGGTTTGATTTGGAAACCGGGTATAAATTTTCCCTGAATAGGACCCCGGCCCCAGACTACGGACATTCCATGCCCGAATACTATTGGCCCCTCCTGAAAAATACATCTTTTCGAAGGGTAATGATTGTGAATTGCCATAGGGGACTCCTACCCCGGCAAATAAGCGGTAAGCAAAACTGCTGGATTGATTTTTTATGTCGTAATATCTAAAGTCAACATCAAATTTGATATACTGGGAAAAAGGGACTCCCAGTATCTCGTAACTGCCATCAACAACCGGGGCATCTGTTAGTTCACTGTAAGCCGATAAGATATTTCCGGAAATCTCAGTGTTCATCCGAAAAAAGTAGAAATCTCTGTTCTTCTTGATGTCCTGGTTGTTAAAAACCAAACTATAACTGCTTACCGAAACCAGATGATTCTCGTAGCTGCTCCGCAAATAGGTGGAATCGATGAAATTCCTGAATGATTCGGAGGCATAAGGAATTTTTACTGCATTCAATTCAACCAGCTTCACATTATGTTTCAGAAAATTATTCCCATCCCAGTTGTAACCATAGGCAAGGTTGGCAACCGTACGGCGGTACTCCAGCCGGTCCTGGAAGTTATACCCTATAGAAATCTGTGTCCGGGGGCTATATTTTTTACTGAATTTTTCGGCTTTAAAAACCGGTAACATAAACTTCGGAATCCGCATGGTAATATCCCCCCCCAGTTCAACAGCATTGTTGATCCGGCTGATCCCCACCACCGAGGTATCCAGGGCTTCGATGGATCCATTGATTTTAAAATCAGTGATCTCAGCCCCACCAAATAAACTTTTATGCTGGTATAAAAAATTTCCTCCAACGCCAATATTTCCATAAGAGTTGGTACCTTCCAGCTCGACCGTATAGGACTGTAAATAATGCTTGGTGAGTTGAATATTACAATTCAGATACCCCACGGGGATACTATCGGCGAACATCAGGCTATCCTTTTCCATTTCGTTGAACTGGATATTTATTACCCTGAACAGGCGTAAGGCATTAAGGTGCTGATAGGTTTTGTTAACATTATATAATGAATAAAAATCACCTTCCTGAATAAAATTAGCATGCAGGATAACTTTCTTTTTTAACGGATCATCCCCTTTGCTGACAAAATAAATTCCATTGCGATACGTAGTATCCAAATCTGAGAAATACTGCTCTTTTTGAGCCAGTGCTTCCTTCTGACTATAATTGGTAAATACATATACTTTATTGATCTTATATTTTTTATGGTTGACCGAAACCGTATTCCAGTCTTCATTTCTTTGCTGATATTCTTTGAGGTTAAGGAAAAGAGACACTTCCCTGTTTTTAGCCGAGCTATCAGCCTGGAAATAGATAAATTCTTTGGTAAAATTGTAATATCCCTGGTTTTTCAGATAAGTTTCAATTCTTTTCCGTTCATCCTGCAAAATATCCAGGTCAAAATTCTCCCCCCTGTTAATCAGCGAGTTGACCGAATCCCGGAGGATTAACGGTTCAATTAACGAATCCTGGATATTATAGGTCAAACGCCTGATTTTATAGGGCCGGTTTACTTTTACCCGATAGGATATCCTGGCCCGCTGCCTTTTAAACATGGCAGTATCCATAACCACAGAATTATAATACCCTTTATTGTTAAGGTAGGATTTTATCTGCTGCACTGATTTTTCGGTAAGAAAATCATCATAAATCACCGGTTCTTCGCCGATCCTTTTTAACCAGCCACTTAATCCGGATTCTTTACCTTTTCGGGATAAATTATATAAACCCAGATGAAAACGAATACCCAACACTCTTTTATTGGGCTTTTGGCGGACCAATGCTTTTAATTCATCCTTTTTTATTCGTTGTTTCTCGGCGGTACCTTTTTCAACTTTCACACGGTATCTGTCCAGCAGATACTTATCTTCGGGCACATATTTTACCGGACTACAGGAAGCCAAAAAGAATAAAAGAATCCCAAGTAATGCAAAAGCATTACGAACCCTTTTTTGTTGGTATGGTAGTTTAAATATTTTCAATGTTATATATTTACACAAAATTTGCAATAATAACAATTAATCCATGCTTAGCAAAAATAAAATTAAATTCATAAATTCCATTAAAAAAAAGAAATACAGAGATGCTCATGGGTTGTTTTTTGTTGAAGGTGAAAAATTAGTTGATGAGCTTCTCCAATCAGAGGCTAAAATTTCAACGATTTATGCCACCCAGGATTGGATAGAACAGTACCAGCAGATTATTGACCGAAAAAAGGTTAAGCCTTGTTTAGTTAGTAACGACGAGCTCAAAAAGATCAGTGCCCTAAGCACTCCAAACAGAGTGCTGGCAACCGTATCTATTCCCCAGAACCACTATAACAAAACAGATATAGCCCGGCAATTAAGTCTTTTACTCGACCAGGTGAGTGACCCGGGGAATCTTGGAACCATTATCAGGATAGCGGATTGGTTTGGTATTCAAAATATTTTTTGTACCCCGGACAGTGTTGATCTGTATAACCCCAAGGTAGTACAGGCGACCATGGGAGCCATTTTCAGGGTGAAGGTTCACTACGCCGATTTCCGGGATTTATTAAAAGATTTTTCAGAGTACCAGGATTTTCCAATATATGGGACCTTTTTAGAGGGGGAAAATATTTATCAACATCCCTTAAACAACAAAGGGTTTATCATCATGGGAAACGAATCCAGGGGGATATCACCCCAGTGGGAATCCTTTATTAAACAAAAACTTTTTATTCCAAACTATCCTGCCCCGGAAAAATCATCGGAATCCTTAAATCTTTCCGCAGCTACGGCTATTGTTTGCTCCGAATTCAGAAGAAGACCCTGGTCGTCTATTCAAAATGGAAGGAGACCATAAACATTCTTGAATTCAACTGTTCGATCGCATTGGCATATTGAGGAAAATCTTCCGAAGCATCTGATGATACTACATTTAAAGTCCCTACCGAATATTTTATCTCAGTAGATAATTTAAAAAAGGCCAGGTAGAAATCAAAACCAAAACCTATTTCATAATAAATATCCATGGGTTTTAATTTGATATAAATATTTTCATCCTCGTTAAATTCTTTATTTCTGGCCATATCGCGCCGGATATTCAGGCCACCTACCAGGTAGGGCCGGGTATTATTAATCCGGGTGGCTTTATATTTTATGAGAATAGGGATATCAATAAATGTTGATTCAATTTTCATTTCCGAGTCAATCTGGTTATTCTCATCATAAAACAGGATATTACGCTGCCCCAGGGATATCCCGGGCAGAAAGCGCAGATCAAAGTATTCATTTAATTTTAAACTGGAAACAATGGCTACATGAAATCCGGGAACCAGTTTATTAATTTCGGGAACCAGTAAGGACGAATCGGTTCCATAGGTATTCATGGTCGGGGTAAGCTTAAAATCCATGGTATTAAAACCTACGGTAAATCCAAAATGAATCTTCTTATAATCAACCTCCTGGTAATTAAGAATAATCTCTTTCTGGGCAAATGTTGAAAATCCGGTAATAATCAGAAATATAAATAAAAAAGTTTTTCGCATGATATCCATTATAAATGTAGTAAACGAACAATTATGCTAATATATTACATTTTTATTTTTCATTTTTTAGTAGCATAATAGATGGTAGCAATACCAAAAGTTAGTGAGCGATATTTACATTGAGCAAAACCAGCCTGTTCCATGGCAAGGATAAATTGTTCCCGTTCCGGAAAACGATTTACCGATTCGGGAAGATAGGTGTAGGCCGATTGATCCCTGGAAAAGACACGCCCGATCACCGGAAGGATGAGGTTAAAATAAAACTGATAGACTTGTTTTACGGGGAATTTGCGGGGTCGGGAAAATTCCAGCACAACCACTCTCCCCCCGGGTTTTAATACGCGTCTCATCTCGGATAATCCACGGGCAAGGTTCTCAAAATTCCGAACCCCAAAAGCAACCGTAATCCCATCGAAAAAATCATCCTCAAACGAAAGATCTTCAGCATCACCATATTGCAGGGAAATCCGGTGACTGTAACTTCTTTTTTCAATTTTTTTTCGTCCGATTTTAAGCATCTCCTCCGAGATATCCAGACCAATAATTTTGTGGGGGTTTAAAGCCAGGGCTTCAAGAGCCAGGTCACCTGTACCACAAGCAATATCCAACAATACAGGATTTTTTTTAATCCCCGAAAGGTGCCTGATGGCTTTCCTGCGCCACCGTTTATCAATCCCCAGCGATAAAAAATGATTTAAGAAATCGTACCGCCGGGCAATATTATTAAACATAAGAGCTACCTGCTCTTTTTTTCCGGTGGGCTGATTTTTATAGGGTTTGGTCACGTTTATTTTTCTTCGGTGAGCAATTCCTCCAGGGCATGATCGTATAATTTTTTAATATCGGAAACAAAGCCATAGGAGTTATCATCAATCCGGAATTCTGATTTGGTTACATGTCCTAAAGCGGAAAACGGAACCTTTTGACTAATCATAAAATCGATAAAATGGTCTTCGTTGGTTGGAGATACCGACACAACCACCCTGCTTTGCGATTCGCCAAACAGGAAAGCATCTTTCCGGATTTCTGCATCGGCCGTTACATCAAAACCAAAACCTTTAACCATTGCACTTTCCACCAGGGTGATCAATAAACCACCATCAGCAACATCATGTGCCGACAGAATAAGGTTCTTCTTAATCAGTTTTTGAATGGTTTCCTGGACCTGGTGTTCTTCTTCCAGGTCAAAATAAGGGGCAGGAGATTTTTCGATCTTATGATAGGCATAAAGATACTCCGAGGAGCTGATATCATCCCGGGATTTTCCGATCAGATAGATCATATCTCCTTTATTTTTAAAGGAGATGCTCATCTGGTCATTTTTATCCTCAATTAATCCGATCATTCCAATGGTTGGGGTTGGGAATACGGGAACAGTTTTTCCCTGAATCTGCATTTGGTTATAAAAACTAACATTTCCTCCGGTAACCGGGGTATTAAACTTTTTACAGGCATGGGTCATTCCCTTGATGGCGTGAACGAACTGCCAATATACTTCAGGGTTGTAAGGGTTTCCAAAATTCAGGCAGTTGGTAACCGCCAGGGGTACGCCACCAGAACAAACAATATTCCGGGCAGCTTCGGCAACAGCGATAGCCGTTCCTTTTTCAGGGTCCGCATTCACATAACGCGAATTACAATCTACGGTCATGGCCAAAGCCCGGTTGGTTCCCTTAATATTATAAATTCCTGCATCGGCAGGAAAATTGGTACTCATATTTCCTGTTCCCACCATGCTGTCGTATTGTTCAATAACCCAGCGTTTAGAAGCAATGTTGGGATTTTTGATCATTTGGTGGGCTACCTCCTTGTAGTTCTCCGGCTCAGGAACCTGGTCCAAAGAAAATTTCTTGTATTCCTTGAAATATGCTGGTTCCTTATATTCCCGGTCGTATACCGGGGCTCCACCACCCAGTACGAGGGAGGAAGCAGGAACCTCGGCCACCAGCTCATCGTGCATATAAAAATACAACCGGTCTTCGGCAATCACTTCACCAATAATGGCACAGTTCAAATCCCATTTTTTAAAGATCGATTCAACCCTTTCCTCTTTCCCCTTCTCAACAACGACGAGCATCCGTTCCTGGGACTCGGAAAGTAAAATCTCAAAGGGGTGCATATCCTGCTGCCGAAGGGGTACTTTATCCAGGTTAATTTTCATTCCATGCTCCCCTTTCTCTGACATTTCGGAGGTAGAACAGATAATGCCTGCTGCACCCATATCCTGCATTCCAACCACAGCCCCGGTTTGATTTAATTCAAGCGTAGCCTCAAGCAGTAATTTTTCCATAAAGGGGTCGCCTACCTGTACCGAAGGTAAATCGTCGGCTGAATTTTCGGTGAGATCTGCAGAGGCAAAAGTAGCCCCATGAATACCATCTTTACCGGTTGATGATCCTACAATATAAACCGGATTTCCAACCCCCGTGGCAATGGCAGAAATGGTCTCATCCTTTTTAACGATACCCACCGACATGGCATTAACCAGAGGATTAGTATTATAACATTTATCAAAGAATACCTCTCCTCCCAGGACAGGGATTCCGAAGGCATTGCCATAATCGCCGATCCCTTTGACAACTCCTTTCAGATGCCAACGGGTACGATCCAACCGTATATCCCCAAAGCGAAGGGAATTAAGCTGGGCTACCGGTCTTGCACCCATGGTAAAAATATCCCGATTGATCCCCCCCACTCCTGTAGCTGCGCCCTGATAGGGTTCTACGGCCGAGGGATGATTATGCGATTCAATTTTAAAGGCACAGGCCAAACCATCCCCAATATCCACTAAGCCGGCATTTTCCTGCCCGGCTTCGGCAAGCAGCTGTTTCCCCGTTTTAGGCAACGTCTTTAACCATTTTATCGAATTTTTGTAAGAAGCATGTTCCGACCACATTACCGAAAAAATACTTAGCTCGGTAAAATTGGGGGTGCGTCCCATAATTTCTTTGATCTTTTCAAACTCTTCGGGGATTAATCCTAATTGTTTGGCGGTTTCCAGGGTAACTTCCATGGTAAATATCGTTTTATAAATGAATAATAAATGGTTAAAGACTCAACAAATATAATTAGACTTTACAATAAAATTTCAAAAACCAAATAACAAATTCGAAAATAATTTAGATTGAATCCCTTTTTTTTCTGAACAATAGGAATTTAATAACAAGATTCAGAATCATCAAAACAAAATAAAAAAACCTTTGGACAGGGTTTCCAAAGGTTAACAAAAACAGTATTAATTTAGTATTATTTATTTTGCTAATTTATACTTATAGTCCACAGAAAATTTTCCTTTAGCAATAGACTGCAGCTTATGTTTAAGCAAGCGTTTTTTGATCGGGGCTACCTTATCGGTAAATAAAATCCCCTCGAGG
Source organism: Bacteroidales bacterium (assembly GCA_036351015.1). GTDB lineage: Bacteria > Bacteroidota > Bacteroidia > Bacteroidales > UBA12077 > UBA12077. The sequence goes on along the minus strand of JAZBOG010000033.1, from coordinate 23,432 downwards.
TGATCGTATTCGTGCTGAATAATACGGGCAGCCACGCCATCAAACCATTCGTTATGAAAATTGAATTGCTCATCGTAATATTCTATTCTTATTTTTACAGGTCGCATGACCTCTTCGCGGATCTGGGGAATACTTAAACAACCTTCAGAATATAAAATATCCTCCTCTACCCTTTCTTTGATTTGTGCATTAATAAAAACCTTTTTAAAATCTTTGAGTTTCGGATCATCTTCTTCCATTGGGGATCCATCGATTACAAATAAGCGGATTGATTTTCCTACCTGTGGGGCAGCTAATCCAACACCATCGGAATGATACATGGTTTCCCACATATTCTCAATAAATTCTTTCAGCCCGGGGTAATCGGGATCAATTTCCCGGGCAACCTTTCGTAAAACCGGTGAACCGTATATTACTATCGGGTAAATCATGGTTTAAAATTTTGATTTCTGTTCTAAATAAGATTGTAAAATTATGGTTGCACTAATGGTGTCAACCAATGCTTTATTTTGTCTTGCCTTTTTCCCTAATCCGGCATCAATCATGGTTTGATGTGCCATTTTTGAGGTAAAACGTTCGTCCACCAGATGAATCTCCAGTTGGGGATATAACTTCTGTAAACGCTTTAAAAAAGGGTTAATGTAACGAACAGCTTCTGAAGCCTGATTGTTCATTTGCCTGGGATACCCTACCACGATACAATCGACCGTTTCTTTCGTAAGATATTCCGACAGAAAGTTCCAAATATCTTTTGCATGTATCGTTGTTAATGAATTGGCGATCATCTGTAGCGGATCGGTAACAGCTAACCCAACTCTCTTTCTTCCATAATCGATAGCTAATATTCGTCCCAAAATGGCTCCTTTTTTAACGGCACAAAGTTAAGCATTTTAATGTTAATTTAGTTCGAATAAAAATAAAAATAAGCAAATTAATCCCTTTCAATTCTACGGCATATTTTATAACTTGCTTAGCCTTTCCATCGGAAAAGCTGTAAACAGAGCAAAAAGATTAAAATTAATCCGATGGTTATCAACCCGTAGAGTTAATTTTTTAGCGCAACATTTTTTAAAACATACGATTAAACGATTTTTTTTTGTTGTTTTGCCAGATGAAGGATGTTAATTTTTCATAAAATTATTGATTAAAAGGAACTTATATATGAGCAAAGAGATAAAATTCAGTTTACTTTACCGGGACATGTGGCAATCCTCCGGGAAATATGTCCCCCGTGTAGATCAATTGAAAGAGATTGCCCCGGTAATAATCGATATGGGATGTTTTTCACGTATTGAAACCAATGGGGGAGCTTTTGAGCAGGTAAACCTGTTGTATGGTGAAAATCCGAACAAAGCGGTAAGAGCGTGGACCAAACCATTTAACGAAGCGGGGATTCAAACCCATATGCTCGAGAGAGCATTAAATGGTATCCGGATGTATCCGGTACCGAAGGATGTTCGCCGCCTTATGTTTAAGGTTAAGAAAGCACAGGGAGTAGATATTGCCCGATCCTTTTGCGGGCTGAACGATCACAGGAATCTGGAGCTATCGATAAAATATGCCAAGGAAGCCGGGATGATCTCACAGGCTACGCTCAGCATCACCCATTCCGACATTCATACGGTGGAATATTATATGGGAGTAGTGGATAAAGCAGTAGAATATGGAACCGATGAGATCTGTTTAAAAGATATGGCCGGTGTAGGCCGACCGGTAACTTTAGGAAAACTTGTAAGAGAAATCAAAAAGAAATATCCTGATTTAATTGTTCAGTACCATGGACACTCAGGTCCGGGATTCTCGGTAGCTTCGATGCTGGAAGTGGCCAAAGCCGGTGCCGATTATATTGATGTGGCCATGGAGCCTCTTTCGTGGGGAATGGTTCATCCGGATGTGATCACCGTTCAGGCGATGCTCAAAGATGCCGGGTTTAAGGTACCCGAAATCAATATGAAAGCCTACATGAAGGCAAGAGCATTAAGCCAGCAGTTTATTGATGACTTCCTGGGGTATTTCATCAATCCCAAGAACCGATACATGTCGTCCCTGCTGGTACATGCGGGGTTACCCGGCGGGATGATGGGCAGCATGATGGCCGATTTAAAGGGAGTTCATCAGGGGCTCAATCAAACCCTGGAAGCCCAGGGTAAAGAGAAGCTGTCGGAAGACGACCTGCTGGTAAGACTTTTTGATGAGGTGATCGATATCTGGCCCATGCTGGGAAATCCTCCACTGGTAACTCCTTTTAGCCAGTATGTTAAAAATATTGCCCTGTTAAATGTTATGCAGGAGATCCAGGGAAAATCCAGGTTCTCTATCATTGACAATAATGCCTGGGACATGATCCTTGGAAGAGCAGGAAAGTTACCGGGTAAGTTGGCTCCCGAGATCATTAAAATAGCCGAAGAGTCGGGCAAGGAGTTTTATCAAGGAGTACCCCAGGACAACTATCCCGATGAACTGGACAAATACCGTAAAGAGATGGAAGAAAATGGCTGGGAAACAGGTCCTGATGACGAAGAGCTTTTTGAGTTTGCCATGCACGAAAGGCAATACCGCGATTACAAATCGGGCGTAGCGAAAAAGCGCTTTAACGAAGAGTTACAGAAACTCCGTTCCGAGGCCAAATCCCCCAAAGCAGGAGGAGTAAAACCCGAACCCGGCAAAAAAGACATTACCTCTCCCTATATGGGCCGGATCTTTTATAATTTGAATTACTTTATTGAAGAAAAGGCCATAGAACTGGGTAACCATGTTAAAAAGGGTCAGCGAATCTGCTATATTGAAAACAACTACACCTACGATGAGATCGTATCGGATCACGACGGAGAGGTAGATGAAATCTTTTTCAACCATGGGGATATGGTGGCCAAAGGAGACGTGCTTGTTCGCTTAAAATAACTGTAGAATCATAAAAAATGCCGGAAGATCTTTTTCTTCCGGCATTTTCTATTCAATATATTCTGATTTATTCCCCTGGTTATACTGTTTTCAGGATATCCCACACAAAGGCACGAATCCCTACCTCCTCGTTTATGGCGTCCAGTTTTTTAATTTTTTCCAAAACCACCTCTACTTTATCATCTTCAACCATGGTAAGGGTTGCGGAGTTGATTTCGGGCCAGGTATGGGTTCCCATATGCGGAACACCGGTATCAGATCCCCGTCCAAAAACATTCTCCCAAAGGGTATATCCTTTTATCTCTAACCGGTCGAGCATATACTCTATCTTCTCGGTATGTGCCTGATTATATACGATAAATATTGCTTTCATAATGATCTAGTTTTAATAACCCACTCCTCCTCAGAGGAAGTGGGTTGATGATTACATATCCATAAATTTAAACTTACTGCGCACATTTTTCTTTTTGTCGCGTTCACCTCTGGTAGCAAATACCCTGTAGATGATGGGGACAATGATCATGGTAATGATGGTTGAGAAGATCATCCCACCAATAACAGATATACCCATAGGGCTCCAGATTTCAGAACCTTCGCCGGTACTTAAAGCCAGCGGGAGCATTCCCAGGATCGTAGTCAACGCAGTCATTAATACCGGTCGCAACCTGGATTTACCGGACTCGATAATCGCTTCATCCAGGACATAACCCCGGTCGCGCATCAGGTTAATATAATCCACCAGCACAATAGCATTCTTAACCACAATACCCACCAGCATAATTGCACCCAGTGCAGCAATAACACTTAACGTGGTATTGGTAATGTACAGGGCCAGGATCACCCCGGTAAATGCAAACGGGATAGAGAACATGATGATAAAGGGCATTTTTAATGATTCAAACTGTGAGGCCATCACAATATAAACCAATACCAGGCTCAGCAACAGCAACATTCCCAGGTCGACAAAACTTTCCTGCTGATCTTCATAGGCCCCGCCGATCTCGATGGATACCTCCCGGGGAATATCCATCTTGTCAATCTCCTGTTCAATGCTGGCTGCCAGCTCACCCAGTGACGTTTTGTAGGGCGTAGAGGAAACGGTAACCACTCTTTCCCGTCTTTTTCTTTCAATATTCGGGGGTGACCAATACTCCTTGATCTCCCCAATTTCGCCCAGTTTAACGGTAGTACCGGTAGCAGTTTGAAGGGATATATTTTCCAAATCGCTGATAGAATTGCGAAATTCTTCGGTAAACCGGATAACGATATCATATTCCTCGCCATCCTCCCGGTATCTTGAAGCTGTTAATCCGGCCACCCGGTTATAAAGAGCTGTAGAAACCATCGCAGTATTTAACCCCACGGCTGACATTTTTTCCCGGTCAAGGTCAACCCTCAGTTCGGGTTTTTCCTTCTCACGGCTGATCTGGACATCCCGGGCCCCTTCAACGGACTTTATTTTATCCGAGATCCTGTTTGCCAGGATGGTTGTCTGATCGATATCATAACCATAGATTTCCACGTCAACGGTATTTCCTCCCATTTCGGCTCCGCCGGTAGAGATATTATAGTTCATAATCTCAGGCATCCCCGACAATTCCTTTCGTATCTCTTCGGCAATTTCCCATACGGTTCGATCACGCTGGTCAAGATCTACCAAACCAACGGTATAGTTAATAATATTTGAACCGGTAGACATAAACATGGCGATAAAGCCACCCTCATCATCACTCCCGGCCGAAGTGGAAATTAATTCCACCTCAGGAATATCTTCAATTATTCCATCAATCTTTCGGGCCAGCGAGGCTGTCTTCTCCACCCTTGTTCCCGGCTGTAGTTCAACGGCAATAGACAAACGGCCTTCGTCGGTTTGCGGGATAAATTCTGTTCCAATTTTTCCCAGCAATGCAAAAGAACCAAAAAATACCAGAAAAGAGACAACGGTTATGATTCTTTTATGGCTTAAGCTCCACTTCAATATTTTTCCATAGGCTTTATCCAGTTTATCAAACAAGGGCATTACCGTATTGTAATAACTTCTTTTTCCATTGCCAGTGCCTTTAATTAACCGGAGCATCTTCGAACTTAACATGGGGGTTAAGGTAATGGCCGCAATGGTGGAGGTAACCACGGTAATGGAAACGATCCAGCCCAGCTGGCTAAAGAGTACACCGGTCATGCCACCCACCATGGTCATCGGGAAGAATACCGCAACAACGGTAAGTGTTGTAATTACCACTGCCTGCCAAACTTCATTGGTAGCATAAATTGCAGCTTCACGCGGGGTACTGCCCCTGTCAATGTGTTTTGCAATATTTTCCAACACCACAATCGCGTCATCAACAACCATCCCAATGGCAATAGACAATGCCGATAATGAGATAATATTGATTGAACTGTCGGTAACATGCAGAAAGATAAAAGCAACGATTAATGATATGGGGATTGTCAATACAATAATAAAAGTAGCTCTCCAACGGCCCAGGAAAAACAGCACAACCAGGGTCACAAAAATCAACGCAAACATCAATGTTTTGGTAAGGTTATTAATGGAACCCTTAATAAACTCACTGGAGTCGAAGACATTCATGATCTCGATGTCAGAGGGGAGGTTGTTTTCCAATTCAGCCAACCGTTCATTAAACTCTCTGGCAATTTTCACGGTATTGGCCCCGGACTGTTTCATCACCATAATCCGTACTCCCTGCTCCCCATTGATCTTTTCATCTACGGTCATCTCCTTAATGGAGTCCTGTACATGGGCAACATCCTTCAGGTAAATGGCCTGTCCATTATAATTACCCAGGACAATATTACTGATCATATCGCTGTTTTCGAACTCACCTTCTACCCGCAACGGGTAGCTCATCTGCCCCATTTTAATGTTTCCGGAAGGCATATTTAAATTCTCGGCTGCCAGAATATTTCCGATCTGCTCAACGGTCATATGATAAGCTTCCAACTTCCGGGGGTTAATTTCAATCTTTACCTGCCGTGTGGGAGCTCCGATAATGGATATGGAACCAATCCCCTCGATACGGTTTAAGGGATTAACGATTTTCTGTTCCAGGATTTTCTCTATCCCCTGGTAACTTTTATCGGCCGTAACAGCATACACCGCAATAGGCATCATGCTTGAGCTAAACTTAAAGATATTGGGTTTATCCGCATCTTCGGGCAACACATCTTCAATCAATGCCACGGCATCGCGGATATCATTTGCGGCTTCGTTTAGATCGGTTTCATATTCGAATTCAAGCATCACCACCGAGATATTATCCCGCGACACCGAGCTGATCTCCTTCAGGTTATCGATGGTATTCAAAGCATCTTCGATTGGTTCCGAAATATTGGTTTCAATATCCGAAGCACTGGCCCCTGCATAGGTTGTAAAAACCGTAATGGCAGGAAATTCTATTTCGGGATATACATCAATGGGTAATTTTACCAGGGAATAGATTCCAAAGACTACAATAGCCAGGAAAATCATTATGGTAGTTATAGGGTTCTTTACTGCTTTTCCATAGATACTCATAATTGTATTTTTTAAAAGTTGATCATAAAATAAAACCGCTCCTTTTAGTTGATGATCTCAAGTTGAGAGCCATCCAACAGGTTCGCCTGACCTTCCACAATCAGTTCGTCACCAACCTTTATCTGGCTGGATACCAGCTCAATTTTATCATCGAAGCGTTTTCCCAGTTGTACGTTGATTTGTTTGGCCTTGCCCTGATCATTCACAAACACATAACGTTCATTTGTTCCTTCGAGCTTAAGAACCGAAATGGCAGGCACAACAATGGTCTCCACATCTTTCAGTTCAATTTCGATGGTAGCAAACATTCCGGGACGAAGGATCTCCTTGCTATTTTTAATTATAATTTCAACCTGGAAGGTTCTGGTAGCAGCATCAATCGTTGGGTATACTTTATTTACGGCACCTTCAAAAAGCTTGCCGGGATAGATATCAGTTCTGACCCTGGCGCTCATCCCTTTTTTGATCAACGGGAAATAACTTTGCGAAATACTTACGTTTGCCTTCACCGGGTTGATCTGCATGAGCGAGAGAACGGCAGATTTTCCGGCCGGGGTATTGGGTGTCCCCGAATAGAGCTCTCCGTCTTCGAAATATTTTCCGGTAACAATTCCATCAATGGGTGATTCCAAAATGGAATTCTCCTGGGCAAAAAGATACTGTGATTTAGCCATTTCGTATTGCATCTTGGTGGCTTCGTATTGTTGTTTAGATGCACTTCCCAAACGATACAACGTATCGATACTTTGAAAATTAAACCTGGCATTCTCATACTGTGCTTTTGCCTGCATCAGCTGGGTCTTATCCATCTCAACCAACACCTGCCCCCGGGTGACACGATCATCCACATCCACCAGAATTTTATCAATTCTTCCGGGAGAAGCCGGTGGGTAATGGATCTCCTTATAAGCAACCAGGTTGGCGGTATACTCTATGGTTCGGGTAATGGTTTCTTTTTTTATCTTTTCGGTTCTAACCGGGGAGGAATCTTCCTCTTCGTTTGGTGTACTGGTGACATTATCTTCGCGATTACATGCAAATGATAATAACATAACAGCCGCTAAAAGGCCTACTTTAGCTGTTGATCTCATTGTTTTATATTTTAGAATGAACATAATCATTAATTTTATAAATTATTATATAGTTTGTCTTTCTTAAGTTTTGCCTGCAACAAGTTGAGGATGGAAGAGACGTAATTATTTTCAGCCTGCAGATAGTTGTTCCGCGTTTGATTCAACTCCACTACCGATAACTGCCCATGTTTATACTTGTTATTTGAATTATCATAAACCCGTTTGGCCACAGCCACGTTTTCTTTTTGCACCTGGTAATTATCCAGGGCATTTTTTAACTCATAAATTAACTGACGGTTTTGCAATTCGAGTTGTTCTTCCAACAACTCCTTGTTTCGATTTATTTTTTCATATTCTATTTTAGCCTGGCTTAGCTGAGCACTCCGGGTTCCCCCTGAAATGATGGGTACATTGAGGGTTAATCCTGCGGTATTTTTGGGGCTTAAATCAAAACTTGATTTCAATATTTTCTCCCGGTAACTATAAAAACCCGAAACAGTTGGTGCATAGGTCCATTTTTGCATGGCGATCCCTTTTTCACCGATTTTTTCCTGCATTTCCATAAGCTGAAAGGTTGGGTTATTGTCAATATTGAACGATGAGGCCAGCAGATTCTCTTCGACGACCTCCTCCAGAAATTCATTCAAATCATCCCTGAATTCTATCCTGGCGGTTGTTTCAATACCTAAAACAAACCGAAAGGTGTTTATGCTGTATTCCAGGCTTCTTTGCATGGATTTTTTGGAGTTTTCCAGCTCCGATATTCCCATATGGATCTGGTCCACTTCAATCTCCTCGACCATCCCTTTTTCATACATATTTTGCATCTGCTCCAGGATATCCCGGTTATTTTCAAGGATATGATCAATAATTTGTAAAAACTTCTGAGAAGCCAGAATTCCATAATACAGGTTGGCTACATTCTCTTTAAGATCGTTTTTGGATGCTGTAAGGCTCTTCTCGGCAATTTCACGGCTTAATTTAGCCATCTGAAGACCCACCCAGTACTGACCGCTAAAAATAAGCTGGGAAACCTGTATACTTGCATTGGCCTGGTCTTCCATAACAATTGTTGATGCCGGCATTATGCTTTGCAATGTTTGTTCAAAAGCCTGACTAGCCTGATAGTCCATAACATCTTCCATGGTCCAGTTTGGATAATCAGCCATGGTTTGCTGCAAGGCTTGATTAACTACATCAGGATCCACATCCCCGCCCCCTCCAAAGGCAAATTCAAATTCATAATTAAAATTGGTGGTATAATCCATGGCTCCGTTTACCTGGGGTAGCCCTGATCCCCGCGCTTCCTTATATTTTTCTTCGGCTAAGGCTATATCACTTTGAGCATTTAAAAAAGTCTTATTATGCTCCAATGCATATTCCTGCGCTTCCTGTAAGGTGAAAGAAAAAGATTCTTCCTGCGCTAAACTGGTTCCAACCAATCCTATGGATAAAAGGAATAAGAATATTCTTTTCATAATTCAATCATTCGTTTTTTATTAATTTTCAACTATTACTTTTCACTTGACTTGTATTCTTCTTTGCATTTTTTAAAACTGGCTAAAAGCAATCCTGTTAAACTTTTGAGTTCCTTAAAAAAGACGGCATTGGGTGAATTTTGATCCTCTTTCAATTCAAGTACATAATCAAAAATCTCTTTGGATTTTATAATTTTCTTTTCAAACTCTTCGATTACAGATAAAGGATCTTTTCGATTGATCTGAAAGTACCGTTTACGTTCTCCCGGAAGAGTGATATACTCAATATCCCCTCTCATCTCCAGGTTTCGTAAGGTAATACTTGCCGAGCTTTTGCTAATCTGCAGCTCTTCCACAATCTCATCAAAAGTAAAACGTTCTTTATCCATTACCATCAGCAAACCCAAAATCCGGCCTGCAATAGGCTGAAACCCTTCTTTATCAAAATAAATACCAATCTCTTCGATAAGATCTTTTTGTTTTTTCAGTCTCTCTTCACTTGTCATATTCCAAAAAATGTTGGTTAAAAATAAGGATGCAAACATACTAAAGTTTTTTTTAGTTTACAACTTTATAAACTAAAAAAATCAAAAAAAATCACCTGCAACATTTTTTACAGGTGATTACTTAGCAAATAATACGTTTTTATATTGCAGGAAAGCTCTTGATAATTTTTTCAGAACTGTGCAACAGTGCATCAACATACTGGGCTCTCAGGTAAACAAAGGGATCCTTGGTGTTTTTCCGGGCCAGCTGACCTTTAAAATCATCAATTTTTTGATATCCTTTTTCGTCCATCCAGGCATTGATCTGCCTGATCATCCGGGTAGCATGTTCAATTTTATTTTTATACAGGGTGCTCACCACCTGAACGGTATCGGCTCCGGCCAGCAGGAGTTTCACCACCTCCTCCCCTTCAAAAATTCCGGAGGCAGCTGCCACATCGGCATTGATCTGTCCATGCAGCAATCCGGCATAGCGTAAAGCCAACCTGTAGTCACCCTTATTGCTGAGATTAAAGGGGAAAGTATGTTTCTCTTCATGAATATCGATCTCGGGCTCAAAAAGCCGGTTAAAGATAACGATCCCATCAACTTTCAGGGCATCAAGTTTTTTAATAAAGTTCAATGGATTGGAATAAAAAGAGCTAATCTTGACACTAACCGGGATTTTTACTGCTTTTTTTACTCTTTTCACAATCTCCAGCTGCAATTCTTCTGTTTCGCTGGCAGTTAATTCAAACTTTTTAGGAACACTAAAAAGGTTTAATTCAAGGGCGTCAACCCCTGTTTCTTCGATCATTTTTGCATATTCAACCCAGGTTTCTTCGTAGATTGCATTTAAACTGGCAATAATCGGGATAGAGGTGTTTTGTTTAATCTTTTTCAGATGCAGGAGATGCTCCTGGGGGCCGGCATGTTCCATATCCGGAAACAAGGTGATCATCTCGGCATGCCGCTCGTTGTAAGCTTCGAGGTCTTCGTCCAGTTCAGCAGCTTCAAGGTTTATTTGTTCCTCGAAAAGGGATTTAAAAACGATGGCAGCCACACCGGCTTCTTCCATTGCCTTTACCTTTTCAATACTGGTGGAGAGGTTTGAGGCTCCTGCAATAATCGGATTTTTTAATTTCAAACCTAAATAACTTGTTGATAAATCAGCCATAATTGTTGGGTTTTAAATTTTCTGTTTTATTTACAACAAGTTAATTGCCAATAAGTTCATCAAGGCTCTAAAAATTTATCCCTGTAGCTACAACCCCGGAGAATATAAAAAAAGCAGGTCCTGAGGACCTGCTTTCATAAGTTATCATCGATTTTTTTACTTAGAATAGTCGTAAGCAGCTAATCGCTTGTAGTTATTGAATCTCCACTTAGCATCCTCTTCGGCACGAACGAACAGTTCGTCGGCAACCTCAGGGAATGATTTTTTAAGTGAAGTATAGCGTACCTCGTTCAGCAGGAAGTCCTGGAACTTACTCCAGTCGGGCTCTTTAGAGTCAATCACAAAAGGATTTTTTCCTTCAGCTTCCAGCAAGGGGTTGTATCTGAAGTTATGCCAGTATCCGCATTCCACGGCCAGCTTCTCTTCTTCCTGCGATTTACCCATTCCGGCTTTCAGTCCATGGTTAATACATGGAGAGTAAGCAATAATCAGGGATGGTCCAGGATATGCTTCCGCTTCTTTTATGGCTTTAAAATACTGGTTTTGGCTTGCCCCCATGGATACCTGGGCAACATACACATGACCATAGGTCATGGCCATCATTCCCAGGTCTTTCTTACGCACACGCATACCGGCAGCAGCAAATTTAGCCACTGCACCCACCGGGGTGGATTTTGAAGCCTGACCACCGGTATTGGAATATACCTCGGTATCGAGTACCAAAACATTCACATCCTCGCCGGAAGCAAGCACATGGTCTAATCCTCCGTAACCGATATCATAAGCCCATCCGTCACCGCCAATGATCCAAACAGATTTCTTCACAAGGTATTGTTGTAACTGTAAGATATCCCTGGCCAGCTGGTGGTTCTCTTTTTTACACGCTTCCACAACCCTGGCTGAAGACTCTTTGGATTTTTCGGCGTCAGCCATTGTATCCATCCAGGCTTTAAATGCAGCCTGGGTATCAGAAGATACTTCATTCATGGACGCATTCATTTTCTCGGCAATTCGTCGGCGCAGCTTTTCAACACCTACTGCCATACCATAACCATACTCGGCATTATCTTCGAACAGTGAATTTGCCCAGGCCGGACCATGTCCGTCTTTGTTGGCACAGTAAGGAGTCGATGGAGCCGAACCACCATAGATGGATGAACAACCGGTGGCATTGGCAATCATCATACGGTCGCCATATAACTGGGTAATGGTTTTGATGTAAGGTGTTTCGCCACAACCGGCACAGGCACCGCTAAACTCAAACAATGGCTGTGCAAACTGGCTGTTCTTCACCGTTTTTTCCTTGGGAAGTACGTGGTCTTTATATCCCACGGTATGGTGCATGTAATCCCAGCGCTTATCTTCTTCCAGCTGCGTTTCCAGCGGCTTCATCTCCAGGGCTTTGGTTGGGGCTGGACATACATCCACACAGTTACCACAACCGGTACAATCAAGTACACTTACCTGGATTCTGAAATTATATTCTTTAATTCCTCCTTTTCCTTTAACGGTAGTTGTTCCTTCAGGGGCATTTTCAAGCTCCTCGTCGGTTAACAGGAACGGACGGATCACCGCATGTGGACAAACATAAGCACACTGGTTACACTGGATACAGTTGTCGGAAATCCATTCGGGAACTGTAACAGCGATTCCCCGTTTTTCATAGGCTGTTGTTCCAGCCGGGAAAGTTCCGTCTTCGCGACCTGCAAAGGCACTTACCGGAAGATCATCTCCCTTTTGGGCATTGATCGGCTCAACAACATTCTTTATAAAGTCCGGAATATTGCGGTCGTCGGAAACGGCCTTCACTTCAATATTCTTCCATTCGGAAGGAATCTTAATCTCTTCCACATCGCCGCCACGATCAACAGCAGCTTTATTCATATTTACAATATCTTCACCCTTTCGTCCGAAAGTCTTTACAATAGCTTTCTTCATCTCTTCCACTGCCTGATCGTAAGGAATCACATTCGAAATTTTGAAGAAAGCAGACTGCATAATGGTATTGGTCCGGTTTCCTAAACCAATCTCTTCGGCAATCTGGGTTGCATTGATGATATAACATTTGATATCCTTCTCGGCAAGGATTTTCTTCATGGCATCGGGGAAATGGTTCTTGGTTTCTTCGGCATCCCAGATACTGTTCAGCAGGAAGGTTCCTCCCTGTTTAATGCCTTTCAGCATATCATATTTTTGAAGATATGCCGGTACGTGACAGGCCACAAAATCAGGAGTTCCCACTAAATAGGTTGATCGAATCGTCTGATCACCAAAACGAAGGTGAGAAACAGTAATCCCCCCCGACTTCTTGGAGTCGTAGGCAAAATAAGCCTGGGCATATTTATCGGTACTGTCACCAATAATTTTAATCGAGTTTTTATTGGCTCCAACCGTACCATCAGATCCCAGCCCATAGAATTTAGCTTCGTAAGTTCCTTTAGGAACAACACTAACCTCGGGCAGGATAGGCAATGAGGTAAATTTAACATCATCAACAATACCTACCGTAAAATGATTCTTGGGTTCGGGAAGATTTAAATTATCATAAACCGAGATGATATGTGCGGGCGTAGTATCCTTGGAGCTTAATCCATAACGGCCACCCACAACTATCGGGGCATTTTCCTTCTGGTAGAATAGCTCACGGATATCCATGTACAATGGCTCGCCGTTGGCTCCGGTCTCTTTGGTACGGTCTAAAACAGCAATTCGTTTTACCGATTTAGGCAGCACTTTCATGAAATACTTTTCAGAGAATGGACGGTAGAGGTGAACGGTAATTAAACCCACCTTTTCGCCCTGGGCTAATTTATAGTCAATCACCTCTTTAATGGTCGAAGTAACCGATCCCATGGCTACAATGATGTTTTCTGCATCCTCAGCACCATAATAGGTGAAAGGATGATATTCGCGGCCGGTTAATTTGGTAATTTCCTGCATATATTCCTCAACGATATCGGGAACAGGATCGTAAAATTTACTGGCCGCTTCGCGGGCCTGGAAGTAAATATCCGGATTCTGGGCAGTACCTCTGGTCACCGGGTGTTCCGGGTTCAATGCATTTTCCCTGTATTTTTGCAGGGCATCAACGTCGATCAGTTTAGCCAGGTCCTCATTCTCAAAATATTCCACTTTCTGAATCTCATGAGAGGTTCTGAAACCATCGAAGAAATGAAGAAAAGGAATCCGGGTTTTAATGGCCGCTAAGTGTGCAATCCCGGCGATATCCATAATTTCCTGGACACTACCAGTGGCCAGCATGGCAAAACCGGTCTGACGGGTACTCATCACATCGCTATGATCGCCAAAAATGGACAATGCCTGGGCGGCTAAACTTCGGGCACTTACATGAAATACGCCCGGCAAAAGTTCGCCGGAGATCTTGTACATGTTGGGAATCATTAATAACAATCCCTGTGATGCGGTAAAGGTAGAGGTTAATGCACCGGATTGCAGGGAACCATGGACAGCACCTGAAGCACCGCCTTCGGATTGCATCTCGGTAACCTGTACCTGATCGCCAAAAATATTTCTTCTTCCGTGTGACGCCCATTCATCAACATATTCTGCCATCGTTGATGAGGGAGTAATTGGGTAAATCGCTGCAACTTCACTAAACATGTAGGCTACATGAGCCGCTGCATAGTTACCGTCGCAGGTTATAAATTTCTTTTTTTGTGACATTTCTAACTCCTTAATTTATTTATTAAAAGATATTTAACCTAAAATAATGGAACTACAAAATTATAATAAAATTCTTATATTTTTCAGTGAAATATGAAAAATAGGCTTTCTGATCACTTATTCATTTTAATTACAAATAAGCACCCAGCTCATTTATAATCAACAGGATAAAATAAAAAAATGCGGGCCCTGGCCCGCATTTTTAAAGCTATGTGTTTTTAAACATTTAATCAGCATTCATAGAGATAATAAACTCTTCGTTGGTTTGTGTCTTCAGCAGCCGGTCGCGTAAAAACTCCATGGCCTCGGACGAATTCATATCGGTGAGGTAATTACGGAGGATCCAGATTTTATTCAGCATCTCCTGGTCAAGCAACAGCTCTTCGCGACGGGTACTCGACATGGTAATATCCACGGCAGGATAAACACGCTTGTTGGACAGCTTACGGTCGAGCTGCAGTTCCATATTACCGGTACCTTTAAATTCTTCGAAGATCACATCATCCATTTTTGAGCCGGTTTCGGTAAGTGCAGTAGCCAGGATCGTTAAGGAGCCACCCTCTTCGATATTACGGGCTGCCCCGAAGAATCGTTTGGGTTTATGCAGTGCATTGGCATCCACCCCTCCCGACAATACTTTGCCGGAGGCCGGCGAAACGGTATTGAAGGCCCTGGCCAGACGGGTAATCGAGTCAAGCAGGATCACCACATCATGTCCGCATTCTACCAGGCGCTTGGCTTTTTCCAGGACAATATTGGCTACACGTACATGTCGCTCGGCCGGTTCGTCGAAAGTAGATGATATCACCTCGGCATTTACGCTGCGTGCCATATCGGTTACCTCCTCCGGACGTTCATCGATCAGTAATACAATCATGTAAACCTCGGGGTGATTTCCGGCAATGGCATTGGCAATCTCTTTTAATAAAACGGTTTTCCCCGTTTTAGGCTGGGCAACAATTAATCCGCGTTGCCCCTTGCCGATGGGAGCAAACATATCAACAATACGGGTCGACAGCTTGTCGTTTTTATTATTATTTAAGGTAAACTTCTTCTCCGGGAACAATGGCGTAAGGTAATCAAAAGGCACCCGGTCGCGGATATAATCAGGGGTACGTCCATTGATCTTTTCCACTTTGATTAACGGAAAATACTTCTCGCCCTCCTTGGGTGGGCGAATGGTTCCTTCTACAGTATCCCCGGTTTTTAAACCAAAAAGCTTGATCTGCGACTGAGAAACATAGATATCATCGGGAGAATTCAGGTAATTAAATTCCGAAGATCTTAAAAAACCATACCCGTCGGGCATAATTTCCAGAACCCCCGAGTTGGTGATAATTCCGTCGAATTCATAGGAACGATCGTTCCGTTTATCATGGGGGCGTTTTTGATAATTCCCCGGAGCTCTTGAGGCATTCCTCCGGTTTTGGTCAGCAGGAGCTGTTTCCTTTTTGTCGGAAGTCCGCTCTTTCTCCTCCGTTTTGTGTGGTTTGGATTCTTTGGGTGATGAATCTTTGGGTAAATTTTCTTTGGGTGCTTCCTGTCGGGGCGCCCTTTTTACCTGTTCGGTTTTCTCTTTCGATTTTTTGGAGGAAGATGAAGCATCGGATTTTCTGGTTGAAGATGATGACTCATTGTTTCTTTTTCGTCCGGAGGTCTTTTTTTCGGGCTTGGAGTCGCTGGTGGCATTGATAGCCTGCTGATCAAGGATTTTATAGATTAAATCCTGCTTTTTCAGCGACTCAACCTTCTTAATTTGGAGTGATTTGGCAATTTCGCGTAATTCACTAACCAATTTTTTATTCAATTCAAGAATGTCGTACATATTTTACTATGGAAATTAGTTATTTTATTAAGTAATTGTTTGAATATAATTTGTTTTTTATTGATTTCGCCAGTAAAACGAATGATTTTTTACTGAAGGAGTTGAATAACAATTGTTTCTTTAGGAAAAACATTGCAATAATACAGATTAATTCACAAATACCCAAAAAAACAGGATAATTTTTTCAGCACAAGATGAATTTACCGGACAGCCTTTAAAAAAATAAAAAAAAATTATCATCCTGCTTTTTTGTTCACTTATTTGAATATATTTGTAACTATTTGACGGCAAATAACGTTTTAATAAAGCCAATAATCCCTACAAGAAAGCATGAGACAGTTAAAAATCATTAAACAGGTAACGAATCGTGAAACTGCCTCTCTGGATAAGTATTTGCATGAAATCGGGAAGGTTGATCTGTTGTCAGCCGAGGAAGAAGTTGAACTGGCCAGGAAAGTTCGTAACGGAGATAATCATGCGCTGGAGAAACTTATCAAAGCCAACTTACGTTTTGTGGTATCGGTATCCAAACAATACCAGAACCAGGGGCTTAGCCTGCCCGACCTGATCAACGAGGGAAATTTGGGGCTGATCAAGGCAGCCAAACGTTTTGACGAAACGCGGGGGTTTAAATTCATCTCCTATGCTGTTTGGTGGATCAGGCAATCCATATTACAAGCCCTGGCCGAGCAGGCCCGAATTGTCCGGCTGCCGTTAAACAAGATTGGCTCGATCAATAAAATCAACCGGGCCCTCTCCGAGCTGGAACAAAAGTACGAGCGGGAACCTTCCATTGACGAAATAGCCAAAGCCATTGAGCTGGCGCCTGAAGATATTAAAGATGCCATGCGCAGCTCGGGAAGACATATCAGCATGGATGCTCCGCTAACCGAGGACGAGGATGGCGACATGTACGAGGTATTGCTTAGCGACGAGAGTCCAAGCCCCGACGGTAACCTGCTGAACGATTCGTTACGCAAGGAGATTGAACGTGCCCTGTCGTCCCTCACCGAACGCGAAGCCAACATCATCAAGCTTTACTTCGGATTAAACGGCAAACACCCCTATACCCTCGAAGAAATCGGCGAAGAGTTTAACCTCACCCGTGAGCGGGTGCGGCAGATTAAAGAAAAAGCTATCAAACGGCTGAAACATACTACCCGCAGCAAGATCCTGAAAACCTACCTGGGATAATATCCCCCCATCTACCAGATTTACCCCCGGGAAACAAAGCCGTTTCCTTTTTTTATATATTTTTGTATAAAAAATAAAAAAGCATATGATGAATCATTTAATCTCCCCCTCCTTACTGGCTGCCGATTTTGGAAACCTCCAGCGCGATATCCAGATGGTCAATCAAAGCCAGGCCGACTGGTTTCACCTGGATATTATGGATGGAGTCTTTGTTCCCAACATCTCGTTCGGCTTTCCGGTGATGAAATTTATCAAAAAACATGCACAGAAACCCCTGGATGTTCACCTGATGATTACCGACCCGGACCGCTATATTGACGATTTTGCACAAGCCGGTGCAGATATCCTTACCGTTCACCTGGAAACATGCAACCATTTACACCGTACTGTTCAGAAAATAAAATCACTGGGAATGAAAGCCGGGGTAACCCTCAACCCGCACACTCCCGTACATTTATTAAAGGATATTATTGCCGATGTGGATCTGGTGTTAATCATGTCGGTAAATCCGGGATTCGGTGGACAAAAATTCATCCCCAATGCTTTGGAAAAAGTTAAAGAACTGAAACAATTAATCCGCGAAAAAGGTTCCGATGCCCTGATCGAAGTCGATGGCGGGGTGGACCATACCAATGCACAATCATTAATTGATGCAGGTTGTGATGTTTTGGTTGCCGGAAGCTATATTTTCAAATCCGAAAATCCGGCAGAAACGATCAAAGGGTTGAAAGAGCTTAGGTTTTAACAGCAGAAGGGCGATAAAGTTTAATTAACGATTGTTCTGAGTTGGGTGTCACACTGAGCTTGTCGAAGCTGTGGTTTTCCTTTTCCGGGTCAGGTGTCACACTGAGCTTGTCGAAGTTGTAGTTTCCCTTTTCCGGGTTAGGTGTCACACTGAGCTTGTCGAAGTTGTAGTTTCCCTTTTCCGGGTTAGGTGTCACACTGAGCTTGTCGAAGTTGTAGTTTTCCTTTTTTCGGGTCAGGTGTCACACTGAGCTTGTCGAAGTTGTAGTTTCCCTTTTCCGGGTTAGGTGTCACACTGAGCTTGTCGAAGTGTGGCCTTTTTTATTCGACAACCTTTTAAGTTCCTCAATATCTCCTGAAATTAGTGCTTCTTTTTTTAGTCTGGTCCAGCCTTTAATTCTTTTCTCCCAAAGTATTGCCTCCTTAGGTTTTTGAAATGACTCATAATAAACCAACTCAACAGGTCGTCTCGAATAAGTGTAACTCTTTTTATTCAAGCTATGATTATGCTCATAGAATCTTCGTAGAAGATCATTGGTAATTCCGGTATAGTATGAATTATCAGCACATTTTAAAATATAAACATAATAATTTTTCATTTTATGTTTAATATTTTTGATATCCTTTGTTATCCTTTGTTATCCTTTGTTATCCTTTGTTATCCTTTGTCACCCTTCGTCGGGCTCAGGGTGACAAAGGCTCAGGGTGACAAAGGGTCGCCGGGCTATTCTTTTCCTTCCAGGTAATTTTGCAAATAGGCATACCTTTCGGTAAGCTTACCATCCCTGGTAATGGTTGCTCTTTCGATAATTCCGGCATCGTCGTGACCAAAGAGCGAGGGATACACTTTATCCATCAGGTCGCTGCCAAAGTCGGTGGAAGCATTCCGTGGCAATTCTCCGGGCAGGTTATCCACAGCCATCACGGTAATATTCTTCGGGCTCACAAAAGGCCGTTCGGCCTCGCCGGTTTCGGGGTTATAGCCGTAGAACGGATCGGCAATGGTCGAAGCCCTTACCGTTGAAGCGATGGGACCATTCACATCACAGCTCACATCGGCGATCACGGTAATGTTAAAATCCGGATCGAGGTAATCGTCGCGGGTAATAAATTTGGGCGATTTGGGATCCCAGTAATGGCAGGCAATATAAAGGTCTGTAACCCGGGTATAGGGTTTAAAGGTCGACTCATACTCTTCGGGATGTTTAAAGAAATGCTGCAGGTTAAACTGCATGCCCCCCTTATGTTTCACATAATGTTCGGGGTCGAGGCGGCAAATAACCGGCTCGTCGAACTCGCGGGTAAGGTACTCTTCGGGGGTTACCTCCCGGATATTGAGCTGACTAAGGGTTTCCATGGCTCCCATGGCCACGCGGCCTCCTCCGGTAACCAGTATCTTTTTCTTTTGCAGTTTCACCAGTTTCAGTCCGGCAAACATCTCATCCATATCGCGGCACTGGTGGGCCGGTTTCAGCTCAAACGAGTCGGTACGAATACCGCGTGCGCGGAGTCCGTTGTAAGCTCCCACAATTCCGGCCCAACGGCCAAAGGCCACGATACGCTGGCCGTTGTAATCGGTCAGGTATTCATAATCCACCAGCCGGATTTTCTTTTTGATGATTTCCTGCAGTAGTCCCCGGTTATAGGGTTGTTTTTTGCCCACATGGGCAAAGAAGAGGTAGGTCTTGCCGGGAATTAAGGTAGAAGGTTCCACCTCCTTTACCCCCACCAGGATATCGCAATCGCTGAGATCCTCTTTCAGGTTCAGATCCAGGTACTGATATTCCTCATCGGTATAGCACCTGATATCACTGGGTTGGATATATAATTCGGTATCGGGAAACCGTTCGGTAAGCTTAACGGCTAACGGAGGGGTAACAGGTACACGTTTGTCCGGTGGATTTTTGGTTTCGCGTAACACTCCTACTTTTATTTTTTTCATCATCAAAGTATTTTTAGGGGTTAAAAGATTGCTCTAAATTAACTTTTTTTAACGAAAATTTTCACCAAAGCGCAAAGGATTTTGTAACTTTGTCGTTCCAAATTACATTTCCAATGGGGCTGACCTGGTTTTGACGGTGAGGTAAATTGGAATGTAAGCATGCCGAGCATTGTGTTTTGGCTCGTAAATCTCAAGGCTCAGATTTATAAACGGCGAAAACAATTACGCGCTTGCAGCTTAACATCACGAAGTGAGTTAGGCTTAATCCCGGCGTAAGACGTCGGGACAAGCTGTCTCTCAGGCTGCGCTGTTTAACCACAGTCTGAATACGAGGCATCGTAAAAGTTAAACTAGTCCGGTTAGGGCTTCGATAACCGGGCGAAATTGAATGGAAGCTAAGGGCTGGTTGGGCCGCTCTTTGCCACGCCAGTCACGAAAACCGAAAAAGAGCTAAGCATGTAGAAAGCATTTTGGTTCCTTATTCGGACGCGGGTTCGACTCCCGCCAGCTCCACAAATCAACAAATTTTAATTTGGTAGATTTGTGAGAGTCCCGATACGTTGATCGGGACTCCACCTTCGCTCTTCGTAGCTTTACCGCGTTCGCTATAAGCTTTAGCGATAGTGAAGAAGAGCATTGCTCTTCGTAGCTTTAGCGAAGAAGAGCTTCGGTGGACGCTGTCCACCCTAAAAAAGAAAACATGTGGTATGTTTATATCTTACAATGTAATAACAAGTGTTATTATACAGGGTGTACCAGTAATATGGAGCAAAGGTTAGAAAGACATCATCATGGACAGGTACACTATACCAAAGATAAATTACCCGTAACACTTAAATAAGAATTTTCATCCTTAAAAAATCAAAGGAAACTTTAGTAAAAAATCCCGAAACGGTCCAAAAAACCATCTGGATAAGTCATTGCGAGATCCCGATAGCTATCGGGAGACGAAGCAATCTTTTATCCTTTTTAAAGATTACTTCGTTACACTCGTAATGACCCCAGACAACTTTTGGGGACCCTTTAAGTTATTTCGGTATGAGCATATCCCCGTTTCGGTCAAATTGTTCCACATAAAAAACAAAGGATGATAAAAAATCAAATATCTATTCTGATAACACTCAATAAATACCGTTTATTTTGGATTACTACCTGAATTTCATTTCCCTGTATCTTCATCCATTTCGAGGGAATAAACAAAAGCCGGGAAATCTTCTGTCTCTATAAAATTGGGAGGAATCGCGGATGAGCCTGGAATGATTCGATAAAAAAAGGAACGAAGGAGGGTATTAATTCCTGTTTATCTTCTACCCAATTGGTTTCCAACGCAATTGCATAATTTTTATATACTTATATTATCATTATATTTTATTATGACTCTATTTTTAGCTATCCACTTATTGCTTCAGCACATGCAAATTCGATTTAATCTCACGATGCCTTTGATCGCTCACTTTTGCTTTTGATGCAAAATCACTCCACTTTTTTACCACCGTATTGATGTGGTTAATTATTTGTTCTCCTTTTTTAATATTGTTGGCCCCGGCAATAGTCATTAAGTCCCGCTTGCCAATATCTTTGTATTTTCCGTTAATACTCAGGGTTTGTTGGTTTACCCAAACATTGGCGGGATCGTAAGAATAACAAACATCGTAGGCCGGCGCCAGCTCCCACTTTTCATTTTTTTTCAGCCGGAAGGCAAAATTTTTGGTATGGTCGTCGCAATTGGTAGCCAGTACATTAAACACCATGCGGCGAAACATCTGTTCGGCTTCGGGATAAGTTAATCGTAACAAGCGCATGGTTTGAAATACCTGTTCGTAGCTATACCCGAACAAGTTGTTGTAATCGAAATGATTGATTCCGCAAAGGGTTTGAATATGATGTTTGGTATTGCTTCCTTCGCGATCGAAACGTTTGGTCATAAAGTGCGCCCTGCCGTTCTCTTCCAGCAAATCACACTCCGTCATTTCCAGGCCACATTCCCTGGCCATTAAATAGTAAGCATATTCCACCCGTCCCCAACCATAGGTTTGCCCAAGCTGAATATCGCTTACCCCGTCGAGTTTTAGCAGCCAGTGCGAAAAACCATGGGGAACCCTGGTTTGCCCCGACCGCACCTCTTTGGTTTTTTCGTTAAAAGCGATCAGTGCTTTAGGCCTTGCTCCACCTGCCGATGTACCTATCTTTAAAATTTGCTGCATGGCCTGCTCTTCGTCCGGTTTCAGGTTGGTTTTAAAATGTTCCCGGTGCGAGAGCATCTTTTGTGCCATTTCAACCAGGTTATCCACCTCAACAGAAAAAGTATTTTTGCTGGTTTTAAGCTTTGCAGGTTCAAATTCCAGGGCACCCATTCCGCGGCTGCCGATAAAACACAGTTTCTCTACCGGGTTCATACTATCCGGATCCCGCCCGTTTTGTGCCAGCCATTTATCAATGAGTAAATTCCCGTACTTATCAGGCAGGGAATCTGCCAGTAAGCCGGGCAAACCATGAAAGGTATCTTCAGTATTTTCTTTCGAGGGTAAGAGCTCCGGGAAACGATATACCCGGTCGCCATTACTTACCGGCATTTTTAATGGCGACAGCTCCCAGTTTTTTTGCAGGAATTGTTTAGCGTACTGAAAATCCGCCAGGTTTCGTTTGCTGTCCCAGGTTACAGCACCCACCAGTGTATCCCATATTTTTACAAGTGCATAATCTACCATCCTATATCTTCATTTTTATCCGTCCCGGTATTCTTTTTTCGTGCACGCAATCGTTTTTTTTCTTTCATCTCCACATAGTCCATCGGGCTAATTTTCTCTTCGATGGTGAAAGCATCCAACAGGTGCAACTGATTGAGCACCCTTAAAATTTGTATAAGCGAAGTTAAGGTAATGGATTCGCCATTTTCGATCTGCACAAGGGTAGAGCGGTTTAAACCGGCCTCTTTGGCCAGTTGTGCCTGCGTTTTATTTTCCTGCAATCGCTTCTGCTTAATAAATTTGCCCAGGGCAGCAATGATTGCTGCATCACTCATAGCTATCCAGTTTTTATTGGTTTTTTCCGTCATTATCACTTATTTTAACCCCTAACGTTGTTATTTTCCAACAAATATATGCATAACTTTTATTAATTGCAATACTTTATGTTCAATTATGATGAGATATTGTATCATTAAGCGCTAATTCATTATATAATGTTGGTATTTTTCAACAATTCCACCCATTTCAATATGAATTTTACTTGATTTTACCATTCTATCCATTTTTGCAAAAGCAAAGTTAAATATTGAAGTTATCTACTTAAACCTCGTCTTAAAAAGGGAAATCTTACAAAATACCGGCACAATAAAACCGGAATTGGTGGCACAAATCGAACCGTGTTATCCAGTGCACCAGTAATATGGAGC
>JAZBOG010000032.1:0-6354 GCA_036351015.1 Bacteroidales bacterium | reverse complement strand
CACAACTTTACAAAAGTATGAAAAATTTAATTTTAATTGCAATGACAGCAGTGGCCTTAACCATTTTTAATGGTTGCCAGAAAGATGAACTTGGAGTCAGCCAGCTGGCGGACGAAGTACAACCACAGGAAGTGGTTCAACCCGATGTGTATGTGGAAAACGGGTATTTGGCTTTTAAAGATTTAAATGCCCTTGACAGCCTTATTAAAGTTTTAAATACAATGACCCCAGATGAAATAAATTCCTGGGAAAATTCAATTGGGTTTATATCAGCAAGGACTTATTATTCACCCATTTTTAAGGAAAGTGAGCGAATTAGTTCTTTTGAGGAAATGGTTGCCTTTAAAGAGAAGTATAAAAATGTATTAAAATGGAACAAATTAGATTCTAATGACTATACATTTGATTATCCTTTCTACAAGACTGGCCTGGTTCCTGTTATGAATAAAGATGGAATCTTTAAAATAGGACGAAGTTTAGTAAAATATGCCAAAGACAAAAAAATAATAATTGCTGATGGTGATACTGATAAAGTAGAATTAGCTCTCTCACTGAATAAGAGTACAGATGGTATCATTATTTATAATCATAATGATTTACTGAAGTCTTCTTCTGAACATTTCACAATAACGTATTTTACTGACGATTATCCTCCTGAATCAATAGATGGTTCCTATATCCGTTGGAGTAGCAGTAGGAAAATGCAAAACAAATTCGCTTATGAAGCTTTTACCTATAAGCTTTACAATGGATTGTGGGAAGGAGGCTATCAAGTCTATCTTCGTCAAAATGCAAGGAAAAAGACATGGGGCATTTGGGTTAATTATTACACTGTATATAAAGTTTCGGGTTTAACATATAAGAAGAATGGAGTTACACTTTTTACTTTGGGTTCTTACACATCACCCGAAACAAAACCATATAATTTTATTTATATAGACAGAACAATTACTGCATCAAATGTTTTAAATGAACCGTCAATTCCTGTACCTTATCCACTTGATTTTGCATGCAGTTCAACATGCAGGGGATTTGACTATTACCCCATTGGAATTGATTATGTGGATTAATTTAATTATTTGTAAGGTGGCACTTTTTATGTGCCACTTTACTAATTACAAAAACATATAGGAATGACAATTAATTTCTTCAAAAAGATTACACCTATAATTATTTTTACTTTCTTCTTTTCTTGTGAAAAGGAAATCACTTTGGAATTAAATAACCCTGAAGAATCATTGTGCCTGAATTGTGTTATGGAGGCAGGCAATGATTCAGTCTTATTTCATGTAACAAAAACACAATTTATTGAAGATACGGAAGAAATTGAACCTATTAAAAATGCAGACATCGAACTAAGAAAGGACGGACAGTTGCTAACCGGCATTGTTTATAAGGGCAAAGGAAAATATTTATTAGAACATACACCTATAGAAGGTAGCGAGTACGAAATAAAAGTAAATGTGGATGGTTACAAACCACTATTTGCAAAATCCAAAGTCCCTTTGAAACCAATTGCAGATGTTTCATTTAAACGCGACACAATTTATGACGAATCCTGGGCGAAAGGATATTACACCAAAGCGAAGCTTTTTATTCAAATGCTAGATCTTCCTGCAAAAGATTACTACTGGTTTATGCGAGCCTTTATGCGAAGTAGAGGAGGCAAGCAATATGGCAGCTACGGAATTGCCTATCAAACTGACAGGTTATTTTTTGATGAATTTAACAGGTATTACGATCAAGGTTATAATTACCCTTTTACTAATTACGATTATATAGGTGCATTACGGTTAGATGACGAGAATATTTTAAATGGAGAAATTCATTTTTCCATGAATACCGGGAATCAGCCAACACTATTTGTAATTAATGCCGATGAAAATTTTGACAGGTATTATAAATCCAGTATCAAACAATTTCTTATATATGAATATGATCAGTTACCTGTGTTCGAACCTGTTCAGATTTATTCCAATGTTGAAAATGGTTTTGGTATTTTTGGTTCCATTGCTGTTACCCGCTTCTATTTTAACGAAGAGCTTTGAGAAATGCCCTCAAAATGAAAAGAATAAAGATTTATTTTGGTTTGTTTTTAATGGCAACGTTTTTATTTGGCAAAACCGCTGCACAGGATAAAATAACGGTAAGTGGTTATATTCAGGATAAAAACACAACCGAAAAATTAATCGGAGCCTCTGTTATTATCGAGGGAACGAATAAGGGAACAGCTTCTAACAAGTACGGTTTTTACAGTTTAACTATTGCTCCAGGGAAATATAATCTCCGATACAGCTTTGTGGGGTATGAAGCTCAGGTTATAGAATTAGATATTAAAAAAGATATGGTTAAAAACGTATTTCTGGTAACCGATCTTACACTCGGTGAAGTAACTGTTAAAGTCCGATCAAAAAATTCTGGCATCTTAACATCCACTGAAACAGGTATAAATGTGGTCTCGATTGAAAGCATAAAAAAAACGCCGGTAATAGGAGGCGAAAACGATGTACTAAAAACAATACAGTTTCTTCCGGGAGTAAAACAAAGCCAGGAAGGCACATCAGGAATAAATGTGCGGGGAGGGAGCCCCGACCAAAATCAAATATTACTTGATGGGGCACCGGTTTACAATGCCAGTCACCTGTTTGGCTTTTTGTCAGTTTTTAACAGCGATGCCATCAACCAAGTAAAATTGTACAAAGGAGGAATACCGTCACGATACGGTGGAAGACTTTCTTCTGTGCTTGATATTTCTATGAAAGAAGGAAATAATCAAACTCCGCTAGGTGTGGTTTCTGTTAGCCCCATCTCAGGGAGAATAACTTTGGAAGGACCAATTAAGCCGGATACTTCTTCGTTCATTATTTCCGGCAGGCGTACTTTTTTGGATATTCCTGTACGCGTTGGCTTGTTGCTGACACAGCCTGTACAAGCAGGATACTACTTTTACGATTATAATGCTAAAGCTAACTGGAAAATCAATACTAAAAACCGAATTTATTTCAGTTCTTATCTTGGCAGAGACAGGTATTTTATCAATTACAAAGAAGAGGGCGCCAGGTCTGATTATTCATATAACTGGGGAAATGTAACTTCTGTGTTGCGATGGAATACGGAGCTTTCACAAAGGTTTTTTGCCAATTTTACCGGATATTACAGCCATTTTTATAATAAGCAAAAGATAAAGCAGAAAGTTGAAGATTCGTTCACTTATAATATTTCGTCAGGCCTGAACGATTTTTCGTTGGCAGGTGATTTCGACTATTATCCTTCACCGGAGCATAGCATTAAATTTGGGTTCAAAACTTCATTCCAGTCATTTAGTCCGCAACTTGTTGTTTTGCGCAGCTTCGAATCGGATACTACTTACGGGAAAGGGGTAAACCAACAAGCTAAAATTTATTCGTTATATGCAGAAGATGACTTCAACCTCGGTTCACGTTTACGTTTAAATGCCGGTATCCGGGCAGACACATACCTGACAGGGAAACAAAACTACTGGTATTTTCAACCCCGTTTTTCAGCAAGGTATTTATTATCCGGTATTTTGTCCGTTAAGGGATCTTTTTCCAGGATGTCCCAATACCTTCACCTGCTTACCAATACTTCTGTCGGGTTACCAACCGACCTTTGGGTCCCTTCCACCAAAAAAGTAAAACCGCAGGAGGGCTGGCAGACAAGTTTGGGGCTTTACTTCGAACCAAAACCCGGATTTGAGTTTTCTGTGGAAGGATATTATAAGAAAATGGAAAATGTAATCCGTTTCGACCAGGGGGCATCTTTCCTGGATTCAAGGCAAAAATCATGGGAAGATAATGTAATTACCGGCGAGGGTCTGGCTTACGGAAGTGAGTTTCTTATAAAAAAAACCACCGGAAAACTTACCGGATGGGCAGGTTACACCCTTTCGTGGTCCGACCGTAAATTTAAGGAATTAAACAACGGAAAACCATTTCCTTATCGCTATGACAAAAGGCATGATTTGTCGGTTTTGGGAGAATATGAATTTTACGATGACGGTATTGATTCGAAATCACTTAGTTTTGGATTCACATTCAATACAGGATATGCTGTTTCAATTCCCGATGTGAAACACCATGGATTAAATATATTAACAGAAAAAGGAGACCATGGCTACCTAGGGTTGTTTGACTATCTCGAAACCAGGGTTACCTACGCAAATCCCAATAACTACAGAATGCCATCATTTCATCATCTCGATTTGGGATATCATTTAACACGAAAACTCTCCCGCTTTCGCAGCCGAACATGGTCGTTTACCGTTTACAACGTTTACAACCGTTTAAATCCATGGTATTTCTACAAAAATGACGAAAATCTGCGGCAGGTAAGTTTATTTCCAATTATTCCATCGGTTTCGTTTACATATAAATGGTAATTATTTATCAGAAATATTTTATAACCAATGACTCAGTCGTTACCATTTTCTACACTCATAGCACTGGCTTCATCTTCTTCATCCAGCCGGTCATGCGGCTTTGGGTGTCGATGTTGCCGGGCCCGATTAAAAGCAACCCGCCATCGGAAGTGCAGATAATCCGGGCTACCTGGTCTTTTACCGAAACAAATTTCAGCACCTTTTCATTTATCAATTTCCCGTTTTTATCCACAAACAACAGCCACGGACCAACGGATCCGCTGAATGATGTTTCGCATTTTCCTCCGGCCATGATATTGCCGTCAGGCAAAACAGCGATGGCTGTTCCGCGTTCCGAGCCTTCGCGGTTGTAATCTTGGGCCCATAATAATTTCCCATTGTTGTCCAGCTTGCCGAGAAAAAAGTCATAATCCCAGATTTGTTGTTCAGCCGGGGCATCGGGGTTGTAGCACAAACCTGCCGAGCCGCCTACCAGCACCGAATTATCGGGAGAACAGCAAATACACTGCGGGGTAATTGCCTTTTCGGATGAAGGTAGCAACGTTTTCCAAAGCAGTTCGCCATCAGAATTAATCCTGTAAACCTGGATAGTGGGTTTCCCACCGGAAGGATTTACCTGGCAGGTAAATGCCATGCTTCCATCTTCAAGCGCCCTGACAGCATAACCCGAAACCGGAAAATCTTCTTTAAAAGTGTAAGTAGCAGTCACTGTTCCTGATTCATCCAGTTTTTTCAGCGCCACTTCCGGTTTATCATTTACACCCTTAAAAGTATTCAGCCACCAGGCATTTCCGTCGTCGTCAATGGCTGTAAAAGTTCGTGGCAATGCAGAAGGTTGCTCCGCTTCCGAAATCCATCTTTCGTTAAAATCCGTATCCACTGAAATCAGTCGTGGCAATGATTCTGCTCCAGAAGGAGACGAAACCGCGGCAATCAGAAATCCCGAATCTTTGTCTTTTTCAATATTAAAAGGAATATCGTTCCCGGGGTTTCCCAAAACTTTTGTATGGATGGTATCGCCGTTTTCATTGCATTGCAATAACCAAACATCGAATCCACTATCGCCGGGCATTTCCCGGGCCCCCAGCACAACAAATCCGCCGCCGGTCATTTCAACTGCATCAACGAAATAATTAGGGACGTTGGTTTTCATTTGTTTTTCCCACTCCAGTTCGGGTATTTGAGAAAAAACAATAAAAGATTGAAAAAGGAAAACAAAAAGGAAGAATAGGTACCGATGGTTAGCCGAATTTTTCATGGCCGTTGATTTTAAGTGGTTCAATTGCCAATCATTATTACGATAAATACAGATGAATGTTCCGTAAAAAAAATTTGTTGTTTTGTTTTATTTTTGAAAAAAAATTCATTCTTTTGAACTGAATTCATTACAAATGATTAAAAACATAAATACAATATGGCTGCCGTGGTGGGGTCTTCTTACTTAAAGTGAGGAGTTTATAGCCATATTGGTATTTTTTAAAGATATTCAAAATGGACCTGCTCCTCGAAAAGGGCAGGTTTTTTTGTTTGTAAATGAAAAACAAAAAGGTTTGAAAAACTGTTGGGAAAGAATCAAATAAAACAGAAATGAAATCGTACAAAAATACAAACTGGTGGTGGCGCAACAACTTTTTACAATTTCCGTGAAGAGAGGCACCGCTATGCATCAGCAGCAGAAAACGGCTCATCGAATCACGATGAGCCGTTTTTTATTAGCCCCTCCTAACCTCCCCCAAGGGGAGGAAAAAGAAAAAGCCTCTCCCGACCTCTCCAAAGGAGAGGAGAAAGAAAGAGAAGAAAAAAAAGAAAAGAGAAAATGAAATATAAACTTTTAAAAATTGCTTCTACCCAATTCCCCCTTTGGGGGTTAGGGGGCTCTAATAATTATGGAAAAACTAAATTTTAAACCTGTAGTTCGCAAAATTCTGGCCGCTACAGTCACGCCGGTGAGCATT
>JAZBOG010000031.1:0-94240 GCA_036351015.1 Bacteroidales bacterium | reverse complement strand
GTTTCTTTAAAGGCCATATCAAAAATTTTTATCATATCATTTTCAGTATAAATTCCACCGTAAATATGATAGGCTTCTTCTTCCACTCTGTAACTCAATATTTTTGTGTCAATGTATCCTTTTTCAAGATTTTCAAAAATTTTGGTCAATATTGAATTAAATTCTTCAGTGCTTGCCGAGACACCAGTCAGCATTCTGCACTTATTGAAATTTTCTTGATATAGATTCTTTGCAAATTCATTTATAATTGTTTCAATTTTAAAATAACTTGGAGATAGCACATCTATTTCACCGTGTTCATATGTATAAGTTGTGATTTTCTTATTTTTATCTCCACTTTCTTCAACAATATTTACTTTTATTATTTGCCCCGGGTTAATTTCAAAATAATTATTGATTAGAATCGCAGAACTTAATGCAAAGTTTTCTTTACTGATTCCAAAGTCAAACAAATCACTATTTATGAAAGAAAACTCTTTAACGGCTCCTTTTTCTTTGCTGGTAAGTTTATCAAGATTCGTGTTAACATTACACAAACAATTTTTTGACAATTTCATTAAACCATCGATCTTGTTTAAAGAGCAAGATGTTATTAGTAATAGAAATAATCCCCAAAATAGTTTCTTCATATTTTTTAATTAGCAGGGCCAGTTTTCCCCAAGTTTTCTTCAACTATCCTGACAGGTGCAGGTAATGGACCTGTTTGTAAAATACTAACAAGGACTTGTGCTTCTTCTTCAGTAAATTGTCCGGTAATAGAGGTTTGTCCATCCTGTATTTCTGCCTGAACACGGGGAAATGCATAGGCATAATCGTCAAGAGTAATAGCAATGCTTCTTCCAATATTAGCTCTTGTAAGTCGCTGCCACATTTTAGCACCTTCACTATTCATTGACAGATGTATTGTGGTATTCTCATTTTCACTATTTTTCTTTGTTACATCTGTAATTACTGATCCATCCAGCGGAGCATCACCTTTACGGGTTGTTACTTTTATTGCCAAAAGCTGCAACCTAGTTTCATCCTGAGGGTGAGGTTTATAAGTCCAGTAAAACCTTAAATCCTGAGGTAATATTTTCTTTACACTATTATTGTTTAACATATAATTTACGGTTGATGTATCGCCGATAGCAGCATAACCCGCAACAGGTCCCTGCATTAGCTGCCCACTCGCGTCTACAGCAGGATACAAAAAGGCAAACAGGGGATACTTTTTGACAAAATCCCTGGATTGCTCATCCATTTCCTCAACTTTCATTCCAATGGCAGACTCCATTTTTTCATCATCGGGCAAATTAGCATTGATTTTCTCCAGATAACTAAATATTTCGCGTCCCTCGTAGGTTTCCCAAAACTCCAGCTTAGCCTGTGTTTCAATCAAATGCCGCACTCTTTCAATGTTTTCAACTGCTGGCAGCTCGATTAAAAGATTCTCGGAATTGTCAATCCTTGTAACGTTCTGGTGTCGAATCCCATAGCTTTTAATTCGGACCTTTAAAATATTTATTGTTTGATTTATTACTTGATCTAATTCTCTTTGCAATACTCCCAGCACTTCTTCATTGGTTGAATTAAAATTGATGGACTTGCGTAACCCTATCGTGCTGAATATTTCTGCCAGGTTTGCATTGGGGGCAACCTCGCGATAAGCTTTGCCAAAAAGCGCAAGGTAATTTTCACTGTCGATCCCCTGCATTTCATTGGCAACATTAAGAGCTTCACGGAATTTCTCATCTTTGTTATTATTGGATAAAGACAAAAGAAGTTTGTCGGCGGAAACTTTTACAACAAAACTGTTCTCCAGTTCTTTTTTACCCAGTAATGAGCAGGATGTAATAATTAACGCAATCAAAATACATGCTGAAATAGGTTTTTTATTGATCATAACTAATCTGCATTATTATTGTATTTAGTATATACTATTTATTTACATGAATTAAAAGCTGATTTTGTTAGAATTCAACCAATTCAACTCTTCTGTTTCTTGCTTTTCCATCTTCAGTCGAGTTGCTCATTTGTGGCGATGTTGAACCTACTCCATAGGTTTTTAACTGCTCAGACGGAATGTTGTAATCAGCAATGAGTTTTTGTTTTACTGCCTCAGCTCTGTCCGATGACAATTTAATGTTGGCATCAAAATCGCCAGTATTATCAGTATGACCGACAATCAGGAATTTCCGGGCACTGTTATTTTTTAAATAATCAGCAATTGATTTTAGTGCGGTGGTAGATTCATCTTTCACTTCAGATTTTCCCGTGTCGAAATAGATATCATAAATTGCTACTCTTCCGTTTTGTGCAATACCTTCATTCAGTACATTTAAAGTTACCTTGTTCATTTCCATTGGCTCTGCCAAAAGCGTAACCACGGTGTAATATACATTCTTTTCAATTTGTGCAGCTGCCACACTTATATAAATGTCATTTTCTGGTGTTGAAATTTTCCCAACTACATAATCCTGCGCATAATTTGGAAGCTGAAGATAGGAATATGCCGAATGGTTTAATCTACTTTTAGCAAACAACTCCCTCATAAACCAGATTGTTTTTCCGGTTTCTTCATCTTTATAGATTTTAGCGCTTCTGGATAAATGAATAATAGTGCCACCCTTTGATTGAATGGCTTTCTCATAATTTTTTATGATTTCGTATGCAGAAACATCTTCTGGTGCTTTACAGAACTGTCTTCGAATTTTGCCGTCAATTGCTTCATGCGAATTCGGACCTGTCAGATAATAATGAGTTTCAAACCCGATATCATCATCATACACTAACTTACTTCCATCATAAAGTGAAATGATAGCACTGGTTTCCTGGGCGAGAACACTTTGAGCACTTATGATCATCAGGCTCGCGATGATTAAATATGTTAATTTTTTCATGATATATTTTTTGGGGTTAATAAATTAGATTTCTTTTATTTTGGTTTGTATTTTGCTCAATACGCAAGACAAAATTTGTGTCTAAAAGGCACAAATTCCACAATTTTTGCATAAGAAAATTCTCTGGGAAAAAATCCTGAGTACGACTTAACAGGGATGTATCATATCGAATCAATAGATAAAACTTTGCTTCTCTTTCGAATTCGAATCGTTCCGAGAAGTGGTTTGGATTTTAAAGGTATGAAAAAATCATTTGATTATCAAACGTTAGTGAAATGTTATCCTAATTTTGGACAGGGTTAGTAAAAAAGTGGAGCCGAAAACTATACCCTTGTCATTTGTACTGTTCACGAAAGTAAAAAACCTGCTAAGTGATTACTTAACAGGTTTTAATGAATTTTTTTCTGCTGTCTGATCCCGTCCCGACAGATTGGTCGGGACGAGGACTCACGAAAAATAACGAAATCAGAATGATTTCTATTTTTCGGAGCCAGGGCGATTGTTAAAATATTTAAGCTGTAATTCTCTTTTTTTTAAATTTTTAATATTTTTTTCTAGCTGCATTGCTTCTTTTCGGGTCTTGACCTGTATTGTTCCGATTAGTTTCCAGTGGATGAAGGATTTTGAAGATTCTAGTAAATAAACAGTATACATATCCAAGGATAAAAAAAAATCCTGACGATAAATATCAGGATTTTTCTGCTGTCCGACCAGGGCTCGAACCTGGACTCTTCTGAACCAAAATCAGACGTGTTGCCAATTACACCATCGGACAAGTGATTGAGTGTGCAAATTTATAAAAAAATTATTTTCTGCAAATATTTTTTATCACTTTTTTAAAAAAAGAATGCAGGCATACATCAGCTTATGGCACGGATCACCCGTGCCATAACTGATTCATCTTCTTATTGTTTTTTTTCTTCCGTATAGCGTACCAGCCCTTCATCGGTCATTATCCAGTACTGGTTAACCAGCTCACCGGCACGGTGATAGGTTTCCTGATGGATGTCATCCAGCTGCTCCTCAAGGCTTTCGTCCAGGTAGATGATATATCCTGTGGGAATGCGAATGGTGATATCCACCTCCGGGAAGGTCCACCGGTTTTCGTTAAGTAACGGGTATACCGGGTCGAACCAGATCAGAGAATCTTCCTGTACGCATTGATACGCGATCTTTTGGGTGTTTTCCAGGGCTCTCTCCCTGTTCTTTCCACGTCCTTCTTTGATGATCTCGATTCCGAACCTGTCCGAAGAACTCCGCAGGATATCGATCTCAGGAAAGGCATACACCTGTTTTTCATCGTCCTCGTCGTACAACAGCATAAATTCGCTGTCGAAGATGTAGAAGGTTGATTTCTTTACCGGGTATCCTTCCCGTGCTTTGAGGTAGAGCGTCTGGTTGGCCGGAGCGGTAATCTCCAGTTGCTCTTTATCCTTCACCGAAAGGGCAAAGTTTTTTACCTGCGCCCCACCCAGCACAAACAGGATGATGATGCTGATGATCCATGCCGTAAATCCTACGGCAGCAAAAGCACGGTCGTGGGGACGGATGCCCAGCAGCAGTTTAAATCCTCCATATACCAGGGCAAACAGCGGGATAAAGACAGCCAGGAGCGCACTGATGCCCAGAATCCATGCAGTATTGGGATCTGTAAACGACTGGATCAGGTCCGGCAGGATCACCTGGTGATCGACCATCAGATTGTTCCACGGCATCAGGGGCTCCCCGATGATCAGTGTTCCGGTAAGCCCGATCAGAACACCTAAACCGGCAATAATCATCACTAATCCAATCATAACAGCAAAAAGTTTTAAGATAAATTTAAAAATCACCCCAAGGGCCGAAAACAAGCCTTCAAAAAAATTGCGGGTTTGATCGTAATCCCTTGAATCTTTAAAGTTCTGCAGGTTATTTTTTACGGTTTCGTACTCCCTGCGCACATTTTTTTCGATATCTGAAATTTTAAAATGTTCTCCGCGCATCTCCATCTTTTGAGCAGTAGTGAGGGCTGCGGGAAGCAATGCCCACAGCACGATATAGATAATGGCAATTACGCCATAGGCAAAAAGTAACACCAAAAAAAGTAGCCGGATGATGAGGGGGTCGATGTTCAGGTACGAAGCAATCCCCGAACACACTCCCCCAAGGATCCGGTTTTCCGGATCGCGGTAAAGCCTTTTCGAGGCCTTGTAGGTTTCCTCCGTGGTTCCGTCCGATTCGTCGGCTATATCTTCGGGGCGACCCATGATCTCAATAATCTCTTCCACATCCTCGAGGCTAATCACCTGTTTCTGTTCCGAGGTTTTACTTTGTAAAATCTCCGCAATCCGGTTTTCGATGTCGGTAATAATCTCTTTTCCCTCGTCGGTGGAGGCAAAACGAGAGTTTATGGCGGTTAGATACTGCTGTAGGTCCTGGTAGGCATCCTCATCCAGGTGAAAAATAATGCCGCCGATAGTTATTTTAACTGTTTTTTTCATAATCTTTTCCCGGTTTTATTGATTATTAATGGAGTTAACTGCGTCTACCAGTTCGGTCCACGACTTTTTCAACTCGTCCAGGTAGGTTTTACCCTTGTCGGTGAGTGTGTAGTATTTTCGTGGAGGTCCCTGGGTCGATTCTTCCCAGCGATAGCTTAATAAGCCTGCATTTTTCTGGCGCGTAAGCAGGGGGTAGAGAGTGCCTTCAACCACGATCATCCTGGCTTCTTTTAAGGCTTTGATAATATCCGAAGCGTAATAGTCCTGTTTCGACAGGATGGAAAGAATACAGAATTCCAATACGCCTTTTTTCATCTGAGCTTTGGTATTTTCGAGATTCATTGTTTTTAAAGATTTAGTTAACGATTAACCATGATATCTGGTGAATCATCAGAATTTCATGTTTTTTCTTACATTTTCAAATTCTTCGCGTACTGCCTTTTTAATATTTTCGATGGTAATGGGTTCCCCGCGCATTTCCAGCTTCTGTGCCGTAGTCACCGCTTCGGGGATCGCGATCCACAGAATGATGTAGATGAGTAATCCGGAACCCATGCCGAAGAAAATCAGGATAAAGAGAATCCGGAAGACAATCGCATCGATGTTGAAATAGGCGCCTAAGCCGCCGCATACCCCTCCGAGGACCCGGTTGTCGGGGTCGCGGTACAGGCGCTTGGTGGCCTGGTAGGTGTAACTCTTCTTGCGCGAAGATTCCCCCGGGTCGGCCTCCCCTTCGGTAAAAGCTTCGGGTTCCCCCAGGATTTCAATCACCTGCGATACCTCCTCCTTTCGGATCACATCCCGTTTGTCCTTTAACATTTCGGTAAAAAGTTCGGCCAGCCGGGCTTCAATATCCGCTAGGATATCCTGCCGCTCCGCCTCGCTGCCAAATTGTTTCTCGATGGCTATCAGATAGGTGTTCAGCATCTCATAAGCATCCTCGTCGATATGAAATACCAAACCTCCCAGATTGACTGTAATTGTTGTTTTCATTATTTTAAATTTTTATAGTACTATACATTGCCAATAAAATTACAATACAAAGATATGTAAAAAAATAAGTACTATGCAAAACATAGTATTAAAAAATTTAGACATAAACGCTAACTATTTGTAAATCAGAAATAAAAATTTTTATTATCTTTGTTCAAAAAATAAGATCTATGAAAAAACAGGGTGCTTTACGAAAAATGAAAACGGAATGGAAGGATCCGGTAAACTATTTTTTACCTTTGGGAGATGATGAGATTGCGATGAACGAGCTGCTTAACCGGGAGGTAGGCCTGCGGTTCTTAGGAGAGATCCATTGTATCCGCTGCGGGCGGTTAACCAGGAAATCTTTTCACCAGGGGTATTGTTTTCCCTGTTATCGCACAGCACCCGAAACCGACGACTGTATTTTAAAACCAGAGTTATGCCGGGCTCAGGAAGGCATTTCGCGCGACATGGAATGGTCGAAGGAACACTGTTTGCAGGATCATTATGTGTACCTTGCGGTATCAAGTGGATTAAAAGTGGGAGTAACCAGACATACACAGATCCCTGCCCGCTGGATTGACCAGGGAGCCAGTTTTGCCATTAAAATTGCAAAAACTCCCAACCGTCACCTGGCCGGTTTGCTAGAAGTAGATCTGAAAAAGCACTTTGCCGACAAAACAAACTGGCGTAACATGCTGACTGACAAGATTGATACCGGGATTGATCTGCTGGAGCAGAAGGAGAAAGCCCGCGAGTTTATTAAAAAGGAGTATGCCCAATATTTTATCAACGACCATGAGATCGTAGACATCCACTACCCGGTGACCACGTATCCTTCGAAGGTTAATTCCTTTACTTTCGACAAGGAGGAGCAGATTACGGGACAGCTGACCGGAATCAAAGGGCAATACCTTATTTTTGACGGGGGCAGGGTTTTAAATATCCGAAAACACAATGGCTACGAAGTTGAGCTTACCATTAACTAAGCTATTCAAAACCACAACTTTTTTTTTATTTTATAGTTATTTTAGATAATGTTTGATAAACATCTTAAATAGGTTGATCAATGAATTAAACTAAGCGACTAACATGTAGATACTTACGTAATACACGATTTGCTTCCTCGATTTTTAAAATTATAACATCCATAAGATCAGCATTTTACAAGACAAGGGATTTGACTCGTTTTTTTATTCATTTTAGAATCAGAAATAGGCTTATTATCTTTATGCATAGTATTAACTTAATCTTATTCTATTATGAAAAAAGAAACAATTCAGTCGATTACTTTTATTTTATCCGGTTCATTGCTTCAAATGTTTAATGGCGTTGGCACAAGTTGGGCGGCAACTCTGGCTGCTATTTTTGGTATTATTATTTTATTTATGGGATTAGTAAAACTAAAAGATGGGCTGGACGAATTAGGCCAGGCTGCAGTAGGTTTGTTAAATATTGCAATTATTATAGGTGCAGTTGGTTTAATTATTGACCTGATTCCGGGATTTGGATTATTTGCGTCCATTATTTTTGTTGTGGCTTTTATTTTTGAGCTTTTGGGGTTTTTAAAGCTTAAGAATTCTGCAACAATAGGAGAAATTGGGAAATCGGGTGTTACCTTTTTATTAATTGCTATGGGATTAGCCATTTTGACCAGTTTAATAGGTATTATTCCATTTTTAGGAGCTGTTGTTGGGAATCTATTATCGCTTATTGCACTAATATTTGTATTTATTGGATGGCTTAGAGTGCAGGAAGGTTTGATTGAGAATCAACAGGAGTAATTTTTTTTTGAACTCTAAAAGATTAAAAAGCATCCTTATCCGGATGCTTTTTGCTTATTCATCGGTTTGTTCCATTTCCCGTTTAATCTCTTCCTGGATATTCTCGAGCTGTTTTTTCTTATTTACCTCCCTTAACTTTTGGGCGGTTTGGGTAAAATACTGGTGTTTTTTTATAAAATCAATCTGCATTTTATTCCACTCCATGATGGAGTCTATTTTATTTCGTTCGTGAAGCTCTTTGTACAGGTTTATGGATACCGGGACAAAATCGGTACGGCCCAGGTAATCCAGGTCTGCATCACACATAATTTCTTCGAGCAGGTCCTGGGGTTGCGGTGGCATCTGGGTCACCATAATTAAGCGGCAGATTTTTTCAATTTGTTTTGGGCTATACTGGTATTTGGGAAGGATTTTGCGTGCCATTCTCACGCCTTCCTCCTCGTGGGTGTCGTAATTAATCAGGTGACCGATATCGTGGAATAACGCGGCAGATTTAAGGATCAGCATATCTTCCTCGGATACTCCTTCGGAGCGGCCGATCAGTTCCACCTGGGTAACTACGTCGATGGTATGTTTTACATTGTGGTAGTAAAGGTTATCGGGCAACCCGTTCTCCAGCTTGGAAAGGACAAATTCTTCCACATCGTTTACTCTCAGCAGCTGGAGCTGAATAAAAAGGTTGTCGTTTGGATGAAGCCCTTTCAGGTCGGTAGCAAACTGGGGTTTAAAACCTTCCACAAAATACATGTCGATTTCACCTTTGTATTTAACCGGCATTTTTCCCCGGTATTTACAGATAAAGAAATCTTTGATCAGCATGTAGGTATTTTCGGTGATATTGATCTTTCCGGCCTCCCCGGAAGCTTCCATCCGGCTGGCGGTATTCACTGTACCTCCCCAGATATCATAGGTTATCTTTTTCCGGCCAAGCACGCCGGCAATAATCGGTCCGGTATCAATGCCTATCCGTAAATCCCAGATTTGGCGATGACCGTCTTCAGTAACCAGCTTCAGTCCTTTCATATACTGTTGCATCTCCATGGCGGCAAGGACCACTTCGATGGGATTGGTCCGGTTTTTTTCGGGTATTCCTCCGGCACACATGTAGGCATCACCAATGGTTTTAATTTTTTCGATGTTATATTTTTCCACTACCGTATCGAACTGTAGGAAAAATTTATCCAGCTGATCAATCAGGTGCTCCGAGTCGAGTTGCTCCGAAATTCTGGTAAATCCCTGGATGTCAGAAAACAATACCGTAACCATATTGTAGTGATAGGGGCCGGCTTTTTGTCCGGATTTCAACTCCCTGGCAGTGGATTTGGGAAGTACCCGTTCCAGCAGGTTATCTGCTTTTTCCTTTTGGACAATGATTTCGTCGGTACGTTCCTGGATGATATTTTCCAGCTTAAACCGCTCTCTGGCAAAATAGTAGGATCTCCACTTAAAGATTAACAGAATCAGGAATGTGAACAGGATTATATAAACTATATAAGCCCCGGTGGTTCGGTAGATCGGAGGTTTTAGAACAAATGTATAGGTGGTTTTTTCGGAGATTTCGTCCAGGATATTTTTTGCCCGGACCGAAAAGGTATATTTGCCTTCGTGTAGATTGGTATATTCTTTGAAGTTTACCGGCGACCAGTTAGACCAGGTAGAATCAAAACCCTCCAGTTTATATTGAAACACG
The DNA here is from genome assembly GCA_036351015.1 of Bacteroidales bacterium. Classification (GTDB taxonomy): domain Bacteria; phylum Bacteroidota; class Bacteroidia; order Bacteroidales; family UBA12077; genus UBA12077. The sequence continues at coordinate 84,429 of JAZBOG010000031.1, read as the reverse complement.
AGCAGGTCCTCACTGGCATAATCGTTGGCTGTAAATTCAAAATAGATTCTGTTTAGCGGATAATTATATTTAGGAATTATTTGTTGTTGATGGAAGTTATGGTAAGGTAATAGAAATACCGAGGAGTCCTGCCCAGGGATGACTTTGTGCATGTAGGCGTTAAATTCATGGGGATGCATGGTCTCCTGGTTAAGATCCAGGCGGATTAGCCCTTCGTAACCACCAAACCATACCATTCCCGAATCGTCAGGATGAATGGATGTTATAAAAAAGTCCTGCAGGCGGTTAACCGGCAAAGGCTTAAAAGCTTGAAACGAGTGGTTGTCAAACTGCCGGACCAGGGTTTTGTTTTTTTTATTTCCCTTATTCATAATGTTGAGCCACAGGTTTTTTTGCCGGTCTTCGGCGATGGGGTATACCCATTGTGAATTTGGGGTAAACTCTGGGGGGAGGAGGGTGGTGTCCTGGTAAAAATGGTTGCTGTCGGGATTATAGCGGAATACGCCCTGGGTGGTTGAGAAAAGGACTCCCTGGTGGGTTGAGTAGAGATGAATCCATTGAAGGGGGCGGGAAGAAATAGCCTCATTGGGATAATGGGTATACGTCAGTTTGGGATCATACTTTTCGAAGGGATCTATTTTATAAACCCCCATGTGTTTGGAGGCCAGCCAAAGGGTTCCATCCTCCTCTTCGGCGATCGAGCATATTTTATCCGTTATTCCTTCCAGGTGTTTTTTAATCACCAGCAACCCTTCTTTGTATTGTATGGCAGACAGTCCGTTGGAATGTCCCAGGAAGATCCAGGAAGGATGCCGGGATGAATGTAAAACACTGGAAATATCCTCTGATTCCCGGTTGTAAAACAAGAGGGATTTTTTGTCTTTGATCTCGTAAATTCCTTTGGCAGTACTTACAAAAAGATGTTCACGGATGGGATGGAAGTGGTAACTGTGCGAATTGATTCCCGGGATTTGCTGAAACAGTTTATAACCCTCCGGGTAGGGAGGGCCGGATGTTTCGGACAGATAAAAAACCCCCAGACTGGTGGAAACATACAGCGTATTCTGAAAGCGAACAACACCGGTAATATTTCCCTGTAATCCATGATTCTGTGAAAAATAGCTGTATGCCGAAGGATATTCAATGCGGCTTAACCCCTGGTCATGGAGGGCCCACAGGTTTTGGGACTGATCCACAAATAAATCATTGATCGAGATGCTGAGCAATCCTCCCGACTCATCGATATGTTCAATCAGTTTCCCGGTTTTATCCATCACAAAAATACCGTTTAGCTTGGTGCCCAGGGCGTAGTTTCCGTTGGGCAGTACACAGGCTGCGGAAAAAATATTCCGGTCAATCAAGTCGTTGACCCCGGTTGAGAGGAGACTCACCGAATAATGGTCGAAGATATAGAATCCCTTGTCGGTTTTTGCCAGCAGTTGCTGGTGGTAAGGAAGGATGGTGTGAATCTCCTCCTCTTTGCCTGCCGGCTGCACCGGGAAAGGCTGAAACTGCTGATGGATGTATTCCTGTAAGGCTTCCCCTTTTTTTTTCAGGAAAAGGTGTTCCCCGGCCCGGAAAATCTGGATCTTTTCGGCAGAATCCAGGAGATGGACTTTTTCACCATCCCACTGAAAAAGTTTATGTTTCGAGGTGAAGAAAAGCAGGTTGTTAAAAGAGATTATTTTCTCGATCGTTCCCGGGTGTTGGTTGGCAAAATCTGTGGAATCGGTAAGAGAAACAAATTCCAGCCGGTTTGATTTTCCGGGCCACAGGTAACCAAAATTGTGGTAGGTTCCCACATAAATCTTCCGGTCGGTATGAATTGCCATGCACGATTCCTCGGGTACTTTTATCATCTCCCAGAAAGCCCCGTCGTATTGGAGAATCCCGTTGGAGTTGCTTATATACAACAACCCATAGGAATCCTGGAGGATGGACAGGTTGTTGTTTTGAAACCCGTAATTATCCAGTAATATCTTTTGGATATATGGACTTTCAGCGACCTTGCTTACTGCTGGATTTGAATGAATTAATATACAAATTATGGTAAGAATGGGAAAAAAATGTTTATTTTTACTGAAATTTCTAATAAAATCCATATATTGGGTTTTCATAAGGGATGTATACTTATTACATCTTTGAAAGATAATAAAATTTTTTGGTAAAGAAGATTGAAATTTAATAAATAGTTTGATTTATGGGGACCAACGACCATATCATTTTAATCCCATGGGATTTTACTCCTGTAGCCGAGCATGCCTTGCAGCATGGCTTTAAGTTTGCCCAAAGGGCAAAGAGCAAGAAAATCGTTTTATTACATATCATAAAATCCGAAAAAGAGCATGATGATGCTTTGGATAGGCTGAGTAAGATTGCCAAGGATTTTCAGGGTGTAAACAACCTGGACATTGAGCCGATGGTGAGGAAAGGAAGTATTTTTACAACCATTGGCGAAGTGGCTACTGAAATTCAATCCGAGCTGGTGGTCATGGGAACCCATGGATTACGTGGGATGCAAAAGCTCACCGGGAGTTGGGCCCTAAAGGTTATTGTTAATTCAAGGGTCCCCTTTGTAGTGGTTCAGGAGCCCCCCAAAGAGGATGAATTGCAGCACATCGTGTTTCCCATTGACTTTAAATGGGAAAATAAAGAAAAGTTAAACTGGGCCAGCTACCTGAATACTTATTTTAACCCCAAGTTTTATATTGTAAAACCCAACACTACCGATGTGGGTTTTATTAAAAGGATTAAGTCCAATATGATCTTTTGCCGTGATTTTATGGACTCCAAAGGGATTAACTATGAAATCAATACCCTGGAAGGGAAAAAAAGCTTTGCTATTGAAACAATCGAATTTGCCAAGGAAATTAATGCCGATTTAATCCTGATCATCTCCACCAAGAATATCGGGATTGCCGATTATGTGCTGGGTGCCTCAGAACAGTATATTATTGCCAATAGTGCCCGCATTCCGACCATGGTGGTTAATCCCCGGGAGGATTTAACCAAATATAGCGGTTTTAATTAAAATAAATTTTTTAATCAAATCATGTACAGTGGATGGCCTGGTTGAAGACATCCACTTTTTTTGAATCGCTTATGGAAATTGTTTTTGCTACCAATAACCCCCATAAATTAAAAGAGATTCAGCATCTCCTGGGCCGTAAGTTTCATCTGTTGAGCCTCCACGATGTAGGCATCACCGGGGATATTCCCGAAGATCACCTTACCCTTGAAGAAAATGCCCTGCAAAAAGCCCGCACCGTTTATCAGCAAACAGGGAAAGACTGTTTTGCTGACGATACCGGCCTGGAGATTGAAGCGTTAGACGGACAACCCGGGGTTCACTCGGCACGTTATGCCGGGGAAGAAAAAGATTCCGCTAAAAATATTCAAAAAGTGCTTCAGCAGCTGGAAAGGGTATCCAACCGGAAGGCCCGGTTCAGAACCATCATTGCCCTGATCCTGCAAGGAAAAGAATACCTTTTCGAAGGAGTGATTCAGGGTGAGATACTTCACCAAAAGCAGGGTCAGTCAGGGTTTGGCTATGATCCGATATTTAAGCCCCGGGGGTATTCCGAATCTTTTGCCCAAATGGACCTTCCCCTGAAAAATGAGATCAGCCACCGGGGAAAAGCGACAGCCAAATTGGTTCGGTTCTTAAAGGAAAGTAAATTACAATAAATTGATAAAAAAGCTGTTTAATCTATTAAATGCCTTGACCGTGAGAAAGAGTTTCGTTTTATTTATGCTTCTCCTGCCCTTTTCGCTATCAGTAAAGGGTCAGATTGGTGTGGGCGAATGGCGCGATCACCTGCCTTTTACCTTCCCGTTGCATGTTAGCGAATCCCCGTCCCGGATATTTGCAGCTTCAGCCCAGGGGATCATGGTCTATGATAAGCGAAGTAATCATCTTCATAAATATACCAAGGTGAACGGATTGTCGGATATCGGCATCTCTGCCATGGCATATTCTGATGCCAATGACCTGCTGTTGGCAGGGTACTCCAATGGCAATATCGATATCCTTAAAGGAGACCAGGTGATTAACTTTTCCGATATTAAGCGGGCATCAGTCATCGGAAGCAAGTCTATCAACCACATTTTGTTTGTCGACGAACTGGCCTACCTGTCCTGTGGTTTTGGTATTGTGGTGTTAAACCTCGAAAAGCTGGAGGTTAAAGAAACCTATTACATAGGAAACCTGGGTGAACAATTGCAGGTTAACCAGCTGGTTCTGGATAATAACTATTTTTATGCTGCAACCCGCGAAGGAATTTTTATGGCCGACTATTCCAGTCCGAACCTGGTTGATTATGCCAACTGGAATCAGGTTACTGAACTTCCCGACTATACGGCCAGTTACAACGCGATCTATGTGAACCAGGGGGTGGTTTTAGCCAACAAAGTGAGTGAAACCTCTGCCGATATAACCTATATTTATGACGGCCAGACGTGGAGTGTTTTCAACGACGACTACTCTTCCATTCAAAAAATCAAACACGGCAACAGCCAGGTTCAGCTGGTTACCCCCACCAGCATCGTGGTGTACGACCAGGAGTTAAACTTTGTGGATTCGGTGTCGGCAAATGATATCAGCAACCTGAAACCCAACGATGTGCTGGTCGATAACCAGGGGACCTGGTGGATTGCAGATCATGGGAACGGTCTCATACGTTATACCGGTGGAAGCTATGAAAATATCTATCTGAATGCACCTTATACACCCAATGCCTATGCCATGGATATTGTTAATAACCGGGTACTTGTTACGGGGGGTGGCATTACACCTTCGTGGAATAATGTGTTTATCAACGGTTCGGTATTTTCTTTTCGTAACGAACAATGGCAAAGCATGATGAATTATGAGGCTCATGATTATGTTTCGGTAAAGATTGATCCTTACCTTACCGATCACTATTTTGTGGGCACCTGGGGCAAAGGGGTCATTGAATACAGCAATGACCAGGTGGTGAATGAATATAACGAATCAAACAGCACCCTGCAATCCCTGATCCCTGGCGAAAATTATATACGGATCCCCGGAATGTGCTGGGACGACGACAACAACCTATGGATCACCAATACCGAAGTATCCCAGCCCGTGTCGGTTAAAACAGCCGGCGGGGAATGGTATAGTTTTAATTTTGATTCGGAGATCAGCAATATGCGTGTACAGCATATTATGGTTACCCGGGATGACCATGTCTGGGTGACCCTGCCCGGAAACGGACTTTTTGTGTTTGATGATAACCAAACCCCCGGCAACGGGAATGATGATCTTTACAGGCATATCAGCATTGTCGACGTAAACGGGAAGATTATTTCCAACCAGGTATATGCTTTCGCCGAGGATCTTGACGGGAATATCTGGGTGGGTACCGATCAGGGGATTGTAGTGTATTACAATCCCTCCAATGTATTTGAAAGCCCCTTGTTCTATGCCCAGCGTATTGTATTAACCATTGATGATTATACGCAGTACCTGTTAAATACCGAAACGATTACTTCGATTGCTGTTGACGGGGCCAACAAGAAGTGGCTGGGTACACAAAATGCAGGTGTTTACCTGGTTTCGAAGGATGGAACCCAGGAAATCAACCATTTTACCGAGGAAAACAGCCCCCTGTTTTCGAACCGGATTAATGATGTAGCCATTGACCACGAAACCGGGGAGGTATTTATGGCCACCGACAAGGGCTTAATCAGCTACCGGGGATCGGCTACGATGGGGAGTGATGAGTTTCGGGATGTTTATGTTTATCCTAATCCGGTGAGGGAGGATTACCAGGGCGACATCACCATACGAGGACTGGTGGCTGATGTTAGCGTTAAAATTACCGATATCAGCGGAAATATCGTTTATGAAACCGTTGCCGAAGGGGGCCAGGCCACCTGGGATGGGCGAAACTTCTCGGGCCGGCGTGTAAGCACCGGGGTATACCTGGTATTTTGCTCCAATGAGGATGGTACCAAAACAACTATTACCAAACTGCTGTTTGTAAGGTAACAGGATCCTGAGCTTGACTTCCGGGGAATAAAAAAAAACGAAGCTTTTGCGCTTCGTTTGGAAAAAATTCTGAGCATACCCTGCTAAGGATGAAAGCGTAAATTCCCCCAGGAGTCCTTGATGTCAACGCTGATATTCGTTTCCGGGATCTGTTCCTTGTTATTGACCAGGATGGACTTAACGGCCACCTGCTCTTTTAAATAATCCGACAACTCCTTGTAGGTTACCTTTCCCCCCGTATCCTTCAGTTTCTTTAACAGATAATAGGTAAACATTCCGTGTTTCATCTCCTGGTAGGGTAAGGATGACTGATCGCCACTGCTGGCAGAGAAAACCACCATATTCCCCTGGAAGATGTTTTCCTTGGGTTTTATTTTTACTCCCCGGGCTGCAACCAGTCCCTGGTTTCTGGCACCTCCGCTAAAGCAGGCATCCAGAAAAACAGTAACTCTCAACGAAGGATGTTCTGTTAACTTGGTATATACATCGTTCAGCTTAAGGGCAAATTCAAGGTCGGCACCACTCACATCCACAGGGATTAAATAGGGTTCCTGGGTAACCTCATCCGGGAAACCGTGACCTGCATAGTAAAAGAATATATCGGCTTTTCCTTTGGTGATGTTGGCAATCATGTTAATCTTGTTGATGGCCCGGTGCATCTCAATTGCCCTTGCATCGGTAAGAAAAATGATATTTTCTTCGGGAACCCCTAAAACATGAATTGCATATTTCCGGAAGATCTCTGCATCACGAACTGCAAAATCCACATTCGACTCGGAACGTAATCCCAGCTGATAGCTGCTGTAATCTTCATTACCAATGATTAAAGCATAGCGGTACGGATCCGGTTTTATCCCTACAGGTTTTACCTGATCTACATCGATTACGGGTGCTGGATGGGTTTCGGTTTTAGGTTTTGCAGCAGGAAGTGGGGTTTCCCTGCTTGTTGTTTCTGTTTGCTTCTCCGGCTGCTCCCGGTACAGCTGACCTTTGTCAGAATCTTCTTGTTTTTTTTCCGTTCCGGAAAGGGTGTTTTGTGCTACTGCTGCAGCCTGGATATTTAACGAGGAGATATCCCAGAACTTCAGATCATAGGTCAGGTCGGCGGTCATCATTCTATTCCCGTCGGGGCTAAAACCAACAGCCACCACTTTATCTCTCTGCCTTTGCGAGCTGTAAACGATCTTCCCGGTGGCTGTTTCCCACAGGATAAAAAATTTATCGTACCCTCCACTCAGCAGGTATCTTCCATCGGGACTAAAAGCTAAATGCTGGAGAATGTGTTTATGCCCGATGAGTGAGTTTTCTTTTTTTCCGTCTTTCCACAGGTTGATCAGTTTGTCATCGGCTCCGCTGGCCAGGTAATTTCCATCTGGGCTGTAGGCCAGACACCGGATATCTGCTCGGTGGGCTCCTTTGATGGTCCTGATTTCGGTTCCCGAGGGGATATTCCACTCCCTTACGGTGTGGTCCTCGCTTCCCGAGGCCAGTTTTTTTCCGTCGGGGCTAAATGATACACTGGTCACCTGGTCGCGGTGCCCTTTAAGGTCTTTTATAAAGGTTCTTTGCTTAAGATCCCATAGTTTGATCAGCCTGTCGGAACTTCCGGTGGCAATATAGTTCCCGTCGGGACTTATATCCAGGCTTAGGATCTGATCACGGTGTCCCTTTAGCTCTTTCACTAATTTCCCGGTTTTGTAATCCCAGATTTTAACCCGCTCGGTTCTTCCCCCTGATACCAGGTATTGTCCATCGGGAGTAAATTTAAGAGCCAGGGGCCAGTCGCGGTTATCCATTGTTTTAATCACATTCCCGGTTTGGGCATCCCAGATCATGATCCGGTCGTCGACCCCGCCGGTGGCTATGTACCGCGCATCTGGACTGTAAGCAGTACAAAGTATCTTGTGCCCGCGTTTACTATAGGTTTCGGCTAAGGGTACCTGGGCATAGCCTGTCCATGAAATTAACAGGAATACAATAAGGGTAAATATTTTTCTTCTCATCATCTAAAAATTTAAGGGTCTAAAGCCAAACTATTTTTTTGTAAGTCTACTCAAAAAAGAGCAAATAATATACCACATTTTACAGGTTAAGTCAACTATTTTTGACGAATTGTTTTGAGGTGTTGACTACCAGGCAAAAAGTGAGGAGTGACCAGGGGTCTTCCCGTTTAATTTTTAAAGGAATTATACTTATTTTTGTATGTTTTTGTTGAAAAAGAAATCCGGCAATGATTTATAAAACCCGCGGCATTGTTCTGCATCATATCAAATACGCTGAAACCAGTGTCATTGCAACCATCTATACTGAAAAGTTTGGCCGGCAGTCGTATATGATCCATGGGGTGAGAGCAAAAAAATCAAAAATCAGGGCCAGCATTCTGCAGCCTCTCTTCCTGGTTAACCTGGAGGTATACCACAAAGCCAACCGCGATTTGCAACGAGTTAAGGAGTTGCAGAATGCGGTTGTTTTTAATCACCTGCCTTACGACCTGAAGAAAAGTACCCTGGCATTGTTTATTGCTGAAATACTCTACCAGACGCTCCGGGAGCAGGAACCCCACCCTGAGCTTTTCCGGTATCTTTATCATTCCATTGAGATGCTTGACATGAAAGACCGGGGACTCTCCAATTTCCACCTCTATTTTCTGATTCATCTCACCAAATACCTGGGATTTTTTCCCAACAATAATTATTCGGAAAAAAATCTGTATTTCGATCTGATGAAAGGTGTTTTTACGCCCCTAAAACCTGTCCATTCCAATGCTTTAAATGAGCTGGAGAGTGCGATTTTTAGCCGTTTACTTGTTTTTTCAGAACACCAGCACGCCGACCTGAAAATGGATTATGCCCTACGAATGACAATGATTGAAAAGATCCTGAAATATTTTAAGCTCCATCACGAAGGAATTTCTACGGTCAATTCCTATCCTGTTCTCCGGGAAGTTTTTCATTAGTCAATGAACAAAAGCTATTCGTAAAATTTTTTTTCTCTCCAGAAGTAATTTTTATATACTTGATCAGAAGTTTTTCTCAGGTAAAAAAATATTGAAGCCTGTTTTTTAACTGCTTTTTTAGTGATATATTTTTTTACATTTGCGTTCCGAAAAAAAAGAAATAAATGATTGTATGATTAAAGGAAAACTATCGAATACCGGAAAAGATATATTTACGATGATCTCGGATCTTACGAAAGGTTCTGATATCATCAATTTGGCCCAGGGATACCCGGACTTTGCCTGTCGGGATGAACTTAAGGACCTTGCGATAAAATATATCCGGGATGATTATAATCAGTATGCTCATCCTGACGGGGTTATGGAGCTGAGGGAGGCCATTGTGGATCAATTGGTACAACGGTTTGGTGTAAATATGGACCCGGTGAGCGAAGTTACCATAACTGCCGGCGCAGGACAATCCATCTATACTGTTATCAGCAGCTTTATTTCAGAGGGAGACGAGGTGGTGTTATTTGAGCCGACCTATTCCAGTTATATTTCTGCCATTGAAAGTAATGGCGGACGGCCGGTTTTTGTTCAGCTCCAGTACCCGGATTACTCCATCGACTGGGAAGCGGTACAAAAAATCATTACCAGCCGTACCCGGCTGATTATTGTCAATACCCCCCATAACCCTACCGGAGCTATCTTTACCGCGAATGATCTTGCCCAGCTGCAAAAAATTACCAATGGAACCAAGATAAATATTTTAAGTGACGAAGCTTTTGAACATATTGTTTACGGACCCCAGAAACATGTCAGCGTGTTAAGTAATCCGACTCTTGCCGAAAGAAGCATTGTGGTTTCGTCGTTCAGTAAAACCTTTCATGTGGCCGGATGGAAGATCGGGTATTGCCTGGCTCCTGAAAAGCTTACCTCCCTGATTCGCAGGAAACAACAGTTTCAGATTAATTCGGTAAATACTCCCTTGCAGTATGCCTTGGCCGAATACCTGCGGAACGGGTTTGATCCCGGGGAGTTACTACGCGATTTTGAGGAGAACAGGCAGTTAATGATCCGGCTTTTTGATCCGTTGCCCTTTGAAATGACTCCAACCCCGAGTACCTACTTCCAGCTGCTGAGTTATAAGCCTTTGAGTGATCTTAAAGATTCGGAATTTGCACATAAGGTGATGGAGGATGTTGGCGTGGCCCTGTTCCCCATGTCTGTTTTTTATCATGACGCGGTGGATCATAAAATGGTTGGTTTGAATTTCGCCCTGGATAAGGAGCTGTTAATTAAGGCAGCAGATCGACTGAAAAAACTGAAATAAAAACAGCACAAATTGCATTATTAATAATTCCAAATATTATTTATATTTGAGATTCAATATTTTTTAGAGAACCTATGCAATTTATTAATTCGTTAGTTACCTGGCTTAATTTTAAGCGTCTATACCAAATCGACCTGTTTAAAAAATTCCCTTTTGATGTACAGCGCGAAACATTGATTAAGCTGGTTGATAAAGCGAAAAATACTGCCTTTGGTCAGCAATATGATTTTAAATCCATCAAAACCATTAAAGAGTTTCAGCAGCGGGTACCCATCCAGGATTATGATGGGTTAAAGCCTTATATTGAGCGGTTGTTGAGAGGGGAGCAGAATGTGTTATGGCCCTCGGAAGTAAAATGGTTTGCCAAATCTTCGGGAACCACCAGTGATAAGAGTAAGTTTATTCCCGTTTCACGGGAGGCCCTGGAGGACTGTCACTTCCGGGGCGGGAAAGATATCCTGGCAGTATATACTACCAACTATCCCGAGACAGGCATCTTTAGCGGAAAAGCATTAACCCTGGGAGGCAGCCACCAGATCAATAAGATCAATAACCAGTCTTTTTACGGCGACCTGTCGGCGATCCTGATTGAAAACCTGCCGTTTTGGGCAAGTTTTATCAAAACCCCCAGCCAGGAGATCGCTTTGCTCAGCGAGTGGGAAGAAAAACTTGAAAAGATCACCCATGCCACCATCCGGGAGAATGTAACCAATATCGCCGGTGTCCCTTCATGGATGCTTGTGCTGATCAAGTATATCCTGGAAAAGACCGGGAAAGATCATTTGCTTGAAGTGTGGCCCGACCTGGAACTTTTTAACCATGGTGGGGTGAGTTTTGAACCCTATCGCGAACAGTTTAAAAAACTTATCCCTTCCGATAAGATGAACTATATGGAAACCTATAATGCGTCGGAAGGGTTTTTTGCAATCCAGGATTACCCCACCCGCAATGATATGCTGTTGATGCTCGATTATGGGGTGTTTTTTGAGTTTGTCCCGACCGAAGAGCTGGATAAGGAGTATCCCAAAGCAGTCCATATCGGGGAGGTCGAGCAGAATAAGAATTATGCCGTGGTGATTTCCACCAATGCCGGGTTGTGGCGCTACCTGATCGGCGACACCATTAAGTTTACGTCGTTATACCCCCATAAGATAAAGATTAGCGGACGAACAAAACATTTTATTAATGCCTTTGGCGAAGAGATTATCATCGACAATGCCGAAAAAGCCCTGGCCGATGCCTGCGAAAAAACCAAGGCCTTGATTAAAGATTATACCGCGGCTCCCATTTTTATGAACGACGATCAGAAGGGTGGACACCAGTGGTTAATTGAATTTGAAAAAGAACCCGAAAATGTTGATCGGTTTATTGAACACCTTGACCTGGCCTTGCAGAAAGTAAATTCCGATTACGAAGCCAAAAGATATAAAGATATCACCCTCGACCCCCCGTTGTTAACCCTGGCCAAAAAAGGTTTGTTTTATACGTGGCTCAAAAAGAAAGGAAAAGTAGGCGGGCAGAATAAAGTGCCTCGCCTGGCAAACAACAGGAAATATATGGATGAACTGATTGAATTGAATCATCAAATGTAATGTTTATGTTCCAAGGGCTAAGCATATTCCTTTTCCTGCTAACCTGGCTCCAGGTAGTTCAGCTCGGGGCATCCTTTCAACAGGTGTGTGAAAAAAACCGGAAGGCTTCCTTTTTTACTACCGATCATTTGAACAACTGGTATGTGGTGGATAAAAATATGCTGATAAAGTATAACTCCCGTTGTAACCAGGAGGCATCGTATAGTAAAGCCCCTGCTTATACCTTCGATCAGGTGGACGTTACCGACCCATTAAAAATCCTGGTCTTTTCGAAAGATTTTAACCAGCTGTTCTTTCTGAATAATCAGCTGGCCGAGATTTCCGATCCTGTGGCACTGGATAATTACGGGTATTACGCCGTAGGAGCCGTTTGCACCTCCGCCAGCGGAGGATTCTGGATTTTCGACCAAAGCACCCTTCAGCTGGTATATTTTAACCATGAACTGAAAGAGCAACGAAAGAGTGCTCACCTGGGCTCTTTTTTCGGGCAAGGTGCCGATGCTTCCACCCTTTTATTACGCGAAAAAAATGATTACCTTTATTTGGGGATTCCACAGGAAGGGATCCTGCAATTTGACCTTTACGGCAGCTACATCAGAACGCTCCCCGTAAAGTTTGAGTCTGACTTCCAGGTGGTTAATCAAAAGTTGATCTTTTACCGGCCGGGGAGGTTGTTTTTTTATGATATGCAAACCTTTGAAGAGCAAAGCCTTGATCTGCCGGTTGAACAGGCTGTCAATGCCCGCCTGGAAAACCAAAGAATATACATTCAGCAAAAGAATAAACTGGTGATTTATCAGTGGCAAAACGAAAATAAATAGTATTTTAGGAGTGAAAAAAAGAAAAAAAGTAAGAGATAAAAGTTTAAAAAGAGTTTATCGTAAGACCATACTGTTTAATAAACGTGAGTTGCAGGCGATCAATCATTACTGTAAAAAGTATAAAATAAAAAATAAGTCAAAGTTTATGCGGGAAACGATCATTACATCCATCCTGAAAAAGTTTGACGAGGATTATCCTTCGCTATTTGAGGAAAAACCAACTTTGTTTAATCAACATTTACCCAAAAGATAAAAATTTAGCTATGGCAAAGACAAATACACAAAACTCAATGCATATTGCTGTTGCAGGAAATATCGGATCAGGAAAAACAACCCTGGCCGGGTTACTTTCGAAACATTATAGCTGGGAAGCTCACTACGAGGATGTGGATGATAATCCCTACTTGAATGATTTTTACGAAGATATGCAACGGTGGTCTTTTAACCTCCAGGTGTATTTTTTAAATAGCCGGTTAAACCAGATCTTAAATATTAGGAAGTCAGGAAAAACGGTTATTCAGGATCGCACGATTTACGAGGATGCCTATATTTTTGCCCCCAACTTACACTCTATGGGGTTGATGAGTACCCGCGATTTTGAAAACTATTTTACCCTTTTTAACCTGATGACCTCCCTGATTCAGCCTCCCGATCTCTTAATATACCTTCGTGCCTCGGTTCCTACCCTGGTGAATCAGATCCAGAAACGGGGACGTGATTACGAAAACTCCATCCGGCTCGATTACCTGAAACGACTCAATGAACGCTATGAGGCCTGGATTGGTGCCTATAACCTGGGAAAACTTCTAATTGTTGATGTGGATCATATTAATTTCCCCGAGGTAAAAGAGGACCTGAGCCAGGTAATCAGTAAGATTGATGCACAAATCCATGGCTTGTTTTAACTCCTAAGTTATATCATTTTATCAAGGAAAATTTTAAACGAATATATTCGTTTAAAGGTTTCTGCAGATTCTTCCATCTGTTAATTTATATTCATTCTTAATAAATTAATAGAGTCCTTGTACTGTATAATATTCTGAATAAACCTCTTTATCGAAAAACGATAAAGTTCTCATTAACAATGTTTTTGATAATTTTATTTTATTAAATTTTTAATTTAATTGCAGTAACTATTTTTTAACCTAAAAATCTTTACTATGAAACAAAAATTTTTTTTGATATCGGTAGTCGCCGGTATATTAGCATTTACTGCATGTGAAAAAGAGGCAACCCAGGAAGTTATTCAACCCGAAGAGCAGATGGTTAAACTTACTGATCCTGCAAGTGCAGAAATTATTCCAGGACAATATGTTGTTGTTTTAAACGACGATGCAACAAAATTTAAATCAGCATCAGATGCATCGTACAGTGAACGGGTAAATGAAGTAAAAGCTTTTGCAGAGTCTATGGTGAAAACCAAATCATCTGGTTTTGAAATTAAAAATGCTTATGCAGAGGCCATCAGGGGGTTTAGTGTAAAAATGTCGGAAGAAGATGTTATACACCTTGAAAAAGATGTCAGGGTAAAATATGTATTGCCGGATAGGTTATTTATAAGAGGACGTGGACCTGGAGGTGGAGGAGGAAATGTTGATGATCCTGTACAGGAAGACCAGGTTGTTCCATATGGAATTACACGTGTTGGTTATGGTAGTGGAGTTGGTAAAGTAGCCTGGATTATTGATACTGGTGTTGATGTTGACCATCCAGATTTATCGGTTGATGCAGCTCGCGGATATGACTTTATTAATGGTGATGCTATCGCTGATGATGACAATGGTCATGGTACACATTGTGCAGGAACAGTGGCCGGGATTGACAACGAAATAGGAGTTGTTGGTGTTGCAGCAGGAGCTACTATTGTTCCTGTTAAAGTTTTAGACAGAAGAGGAAGTGGGGCTTACTCGGTAATTATTGCTGGTGTTGATTTTGTTGCTGCCAATGCTAACCCTGGTGATGCTGCTAACATGAGCTTGGGTGGTGGTGTTTACCAGGCTATTGACGATGCTGTTTATGCAGCTTCTCAAAATGGAATTTTCTTTGCTTTAGCAGCCGGGAACGAAAGCGACGATGCAAACAATCACTCCCCAGCCCGGGTAAATGGAGAATATATCTGGACTGTTTCTGCTATGGATGAAAATGATTATTTTGCTTCATTCTCTAATTATGGAAATCCTCCTGTAGATTACTGCGAACCTGGAGTTTATATTTATTCTTGTGCTCCAGGAGGTGGTTATGCTACAATGAGTGGAACTTCCATGGCAGCACCCCATATGTGCGGAATCCTTTTGATGACCAACGGAAACCCACATACCGATGGCTATGTGAATGGCGATCCTGACGGAAATCCAGACCCCATAGGTCATATTTAATTAAATAAATTTCCGTAACTGCAAGAACAGCCGTTTTTCAAGCGGCTGTTTTTGTTTTACAAAAAATTTTTTAACTTGGTTTACAACCTTTTGGAACCATTTTTCGTCTATGAGGTAAAAGAAAAAATCCGACGATGAAAAATAAATTATTCATTGGACTTTTCGTCTCTGTTTTCGCCCTCTACTCGTGCGAAAAGGACGAACTAACCCTGCCGGCAGAGGTAACCCTTGAGTTTGCCATGGAACCTTTCCATACCGAAACGGACCTGAAGATAAACAGCGGCTTTGATGTGGACCAGGGAATCATTACCCTTGAAGGTCTTGAGTTCGACGGACGGAGAGAGCAGGGTGGAGATTACTTTTTTGCCCGGAATTTTGAGCTTCCCTTACAGGCCGAGTTGCATAGTGGATCGGCTAATCAGCAGGTTTCTTTTGATGTTCCCCAGGGGGTGTATAACCGGATCGAAATGGATCTTTCCCTGGGCATGGAAAACGAGTTCGCCCTAAGGTTGCAGGGCCGGTTTCAGCGTGGCCCTGTGGATGAAATACCCGTTGTTTTTGAGTATTCTTTTACCGAAAGAATCAGGATCAGGGCAAAAAACCAGGACGACCAGGAGCAGATTGTCCTTAAAAAAGATCAACCGGCAACCGCAACCATCCTGATGGATGTTCCTTTTATGTTTCAGCTGGTTAACCCGGGGATGATTCAGTCGGCCCATACAACAACCATCAATAACGAAGAAGTAATATTAATAACCATTGATCATAATACAGAGATCTTTAACTTATTGGCTCCCCGGCTGGAAAAATCTATCCGGGTAATTATTGAGTAGTGAATGAAAGTCGACTTATACAGTGAGGAGGAGCTTCTGAAAGGTTGCCGGAAAAATAAACGGCAATACCAGGAGATGCTCTACCGGAAATACGCCAAAAAGATGTATGGCATATGCCTGAGCTATGCGGGCGACCGCGACCTGGCCCAGGATATGCTCCAGGATTCTTTTATCAAGATTTTTGAACGGATCAGGGATTTTAAGATGGAGGGTTCCCTGGAAGGTTGGATCCGGCGGGTGGTAACCAATACGGCTATTGATCATTTGCGCAGGCAAAAACGGATACAAAATTATATTGCTGATCAGCCGGAAGCCCGTGAAGATCTCCCGGAACCTGATGCTTTGCAGAAGCTCCAGACCCAGGATGTCCTGGATCAGGTAGCGAAGCTGCCCGAAGGTGCCCGGATCGTTTTTAATTTGTATGCTTTGGAAGGATATACCCATAAAGAGATTGCCCAAAGACTTAAGATCACCGAGGGTACCTCCAAATCGCAATTTAACCGGGCCCGGAAAATGTTAATGTCATTGTTAAACAAGTTAAGTGCCTAGCAGGATGGATTTTTTAAAGTGGTATAAAAACAGGATGGAATCGGATAACCCCGCACCCCCCGAACACGTGTGGGAGAATATCCAGGACCAGATGGATATTGACCATTCGTGGGAAATGATTCATCACCATCTCGAGCAAAAAGCAGCGGCCCGCCGCACCTTCTGGTATGCTGCGGCTGCAGGGATTATGCTGTTTGTGCTGGCGGGAGGAGCCTGGTGGATGATTAACCGTTCTACTCAACCCGGAGAGTCCATGGTCGAAAACCAGCTTTTGACGGAGCAATCTCCCGGCGAACAACCTCCTGCACAACAACAGGATCAACAGGCAGTGTCGGTAAAAGAGCGGGTTTCCCGAACCGGGGAAACGGTCTCCCCTCCGGAATCCGGCTCCGACGGAAAACGGATTGCTGAAATTAAGGTTGTTAAACAGCAGCCACAGGTAGGGAACCAGGAACTAAAGGCTGTGGAAGAAGAAAAAATACTCCTGGCAGCCCTTGAACCCTATCGGGTGAAGATAGATGACTATTTTCCCCGGGAAAGAGATACCCTGGTCGTGGCTGGTGCATACCTTGCCCAGGGAGATCCCGAAAAGGAGAGGGTAGCCTTTCGGAAGTTCTATGCCGGCGCTACCGGACAACTTGCCAACACCTGGCTCCTTAACGAAAAAACATATACCGGCATGGAATCCACAAGCCTTACCACCTCCAATGCTTCCTTTGGCTCAAATTTTGGTTTGTTTGCCGGGGCTAACCTTACCCGGAACCTGTTTATACAGCTGGACCTTAACCTGATTACCCAGAACAACCAGGATTACAACGAATACCTCGACGGACAATATATCTCCAATGAAATGCAGTTCAACTATTCACAGTTGGGCTTTGCATTGAGTTATATTGCCCATTCCAACCGCCTGATGCAGGGCGAACATCATCTCTATGCCGGGGGATACTGGGGCTACCTGCACCGTGCCACCCAAACCATTGACCGGGAAAAAGAAGATATCACCCCCTACTACTCCTCCTCCGACCTGGGGGTATTCCTGGGGTATGAATACATTTTCCCGATTACGCAAAACCTGGGCTTCGGAACCGGGGTAAAAGCTTTGTACGGACTCAGCAATATCTATTCGGGCGACCAGTATATCCCCTCTTATCTCAATAAAACCCATAATGCTTCGCTTAACATTACCTTCTCGCTGAAGTATAACCTGAAATAACTTTTACGCATATTCCAACCCTTTACCCCGGTTTTTCGTCTTAGGGGTAAATCAATAATTTTTTAATTGAAAAACCATTAAAAATTTATAGTCATGAAAAAATTAATTTATTTAGTTGTATTCGCTGTAATTGCAGGTTTTGCCCTGACAAGTTGCGAAGAAGAGAGTGATTCAGCCAAAGGAACACTAACCCTCTCGATTACGGATGCTCCCATCGATATGAGTACCGTAAGTGCGGTGTATTTAACCATTAACGAAATCCAGTACAACAAGAGTGGGCAGCACTGGATGACCTTTGAAGGATTTGAGGGTCCGCAGAAGTTTAATATTTTGGAATTAACGCGCGGAGAATCTGCCCTGATGGGTAGTTTTGAGCTGGAAGCCGGAACCTATACCCAGTTAAGGTTTATTCTGGATGTCCCTGAGTTCGGAACCCCCAATCCGACCAACCCCGGTTGTTATATCGAATTTACCGATGGTACCGAACAACCGTTGTTTGTTCCCAGCGGACACGAAAGCGGGTGGAAAGGCATTGGTGCTTTTAAGGTTCCTTCCAACGGCGAAGTTGCTGTTACTGCCGATTTTGATGCCCGTAAATCAGTTATGAAACAGGGTGCCAACGAGTTTTATATCTTAAAACCGACCATCCGCCTAATTGTGGATAATCAGTCGGGACAAATTGCCGGGGGGATTACTAACATTCCCGAAGGGGAGGATATCATCGTGTATGCTTATGAGGATGGCACCTATACCGATGCCGAAGCCGATGAGCCTGCTGCCGATACCATTGCCCGTTTCCCCAATGCGGTTACCAGCGACATCACCTGCGAGGAAGATAATTATCACCTGGCTTACCTGGCTCCCATGACCTACGACCTGGTGGTTACTTCGGCCATTGATGGTGAGTTTCAGCAGGTATTAGGGATTGTTGAGGATGTGGTGGTAGAAAGCCGTAAAACAACCAACCAGCCCATAGATATCGCTTCGTTATAATTAAGATTGTCCTTTCATTCATCGAAAAAAAGGATCAGCAGAACGCTGATCCTTTTTTTATGATTTAACTTATGCATAGAGTTATTTGATCACGTTCAGTGCTTTGCCAATCTTAACAAAGGCTTCGACGGCCTGATCCAGGTGCTCTTTTTCGTGGGCTGCGGATACCTGAACCCTGATTCGGGCCTGCCCTTTGGGTACTACCGGGTAGTAGAATCCGATAACATAAATTCCCTCTTCCAGCAACCTGGCAGCAAACTCCTGCGATAGTTTGGCGTCGTAAAGCATTACGGCAAGGATTGCCGATTCCGAAGGCTTGATGTCAAATCCGGCAGCCATCATCTTTTCCTTAAAATAGTTGCGGTTATCCATCAGCCTGGTGTGCAGGTTATCCGATTTTTGCAGCATGTTAAACACCTCGATGCTGGCACCCACCACGGCGGGGGGGATTGAGTTGGAGAACAGGTAGGGTCTTGAGCGCTGTCGGAGCAGGTCGATAATCTCCTTGCGTCCGGTGGTGAATCCGCCAATGGCACCTCCAAAGGCTTTCCCCAGGGTCCCGGTAATGATATCTACTTTTCCGCGCACATCGAACAGTTCGGTTACCCCGCGACCGGTTTTTCCTACCACACCGGCGGAGTGACATTCGTCAACCATCACCAGGGCATCATACTTTTCGGCAAGTTCGCAGATCTTGTCCATGGGAGCCACATTGCCGTCCATGGAGAATACTCCGTCGGTAACAATGATACGGAAACGCTGGGCCTGTGCCAGCTTAAGCTGCTCTTCCAGGTCGTCCATGTCGGCATTCTTAAACCGGTAGCGGTGTGCTTTACATAAACGTACCCCGTCGATGATTGAGGCGTGGTTTAACGAGTCTGAAATGATGGCATCCTCCTGAGTGAACAGGGGTTCAAAGATTCCTCCGTTGGCAT
This sequence comes from Bacteroidales bacterium, assembly GCA_036351015.1. GTDB lineage: Bacteria > Bacteroidota > Bacteroidia > Bacteroidales > UBA12077 > UBA12077. The sequence goes on along the minus strand of JAZBOG010000031.1, from coordinate 64,831 downwards.
CAAAGCAGGCCGCATAGAGAATAGTATCCTCGGTGCCAAAGTATTCGGCGATTTTGGCTTCCAGCTCCTTGTGGATATCCTGCGTTCCGCAGATAAAACGTACCGACGACATTCCGTAACCCCGGTTGTCCATTGCTTTCTTGGCTGCCGCAATCAGCCTGGGATTGTCCGACAGGCCCAGGTAGTTGTTGGCACAGAAATTCAGGACCTGCTCGCCCGTGCTGATCGAGATCTCCGCCTTCTGCGGAGAGGTGATAATCCGTTCGTTTTTATATAAACCTGCCTCCTGAATCTCGGCAAGCTCTTTTTGTAAATGCTCTTTTAATTTTCCGTACATAAGGCTTTCTTTTGATTAATATTTTCACCAAAAATACAATAAAATTCAGGTCTATAAAAATCAAACCGGCGTTAAGATCCCGTGAAAATAAAAAAATGAGAAAAATTTTTATCCCCTAAAATTAAGAGAAACAGGAGAATAGCTTACAGGGTGGAAAATTTTTAAAATTTTTGGAGGGGAATATTGTAAAATTAAATAAAAGCACTTATTTTTGCCACGCAAAACACCATTAGTGTTAAAATATTCCTCAGTAGCTCAGTTGGTCCTGACGACGAAAACGTGTCAGGATGCTGACCAAAGCGTCAGAATTAGAGCGCTGGAGACGAAAAGAAAAAATAAGAACAAATATTCCTCAGTAGCTCAGTTGGTTAGAGCACCTGACTGTTAATCAGGGGGTCGTAGGTTCAAGTCCTACCTGGGGAGCCATCCCGACGATAAATGTCGGGATTTTTTTTGTTCAGATTTAAAGCAGAACGTTAAGTTTTCAATACTTTATTTAATAATGGAAAGCCGATCCCGACGAAAATGCCGGGATTTTTTTGTCCGTGCTTTCGTTCCCTGCAGGACGATTCCGGTACAACACACATTCCTTGTCTGTTGAAGGCTCCCGGTAACGGCTTCGGTGTTTTGCCTCTCCGCTGCTTTTTACATTCAGATGCGAAGGCATGTGCTGATCGCTTTATTAAATTTTATCTTTTTTTGATTTTTTGTAATTTTATAACCGGGGCAAGGGAATATCCCGAATCCGGGCTGTTTCTTCCCTGCTGAATGGGAATAAGGGGACGGGAAATTTAAAACAGTACAAGATGAACAGGACAACCTTATTTCTGATCCTCACCTTTGGGATTAGTTTTTCAGTGGCAGGGCTCTATAAATTGTTTGGCGGACAGTACGATAATCCGGTGAGTGCGACAATCCTGGCTCTTGCCTATATGTTTATCCCGATGATTTGTGCGGTGATTGTTGAAAAGGTGATTCACAAAGAATCCCTGAAGACCGGGTTATTTATTTCGTTTAAAATAAACCGGTGGTTTTTTGTTGCCTGGCTGATTCCGCCCCTCATGAGTTTCGGGACACTGGGTATCAGTTTATTGTTTCCCGGGGTCTCCTTTAGTCCCGAAATGGCAGGGATGATCAAGAGATTTGAAGATACAATCCCCCGGGAGCGGTTGGAGCAGATGAAGATCTCCCTGGAGATTCTGCCGGTTCATCCGGTATGGCTGGCCCTGGGACAGGGGTTAATTGCCGGGGTGACCATAAATGCTGTTGCGGGTTTTGGTGAAGAGCTTGGCTGGCGGGGTTTTTTGTTAAAAGCATTGAAGAAGATGAATTTTTTAAAAGCTTCATTGTTCATTGGATTGATCTGGGGGATCTGGCATGCACCGCTTATCCTGATGGGGCACAATTATCCTCAGCATCCGGAAATAGGAGTTTTGATGATGACCGTGTGGTGTATTTTACTTTCCCCGCTATTTCTTTACATCACCATTAAATCACGATCTGTTATTGCAGCGGCCATCATGCATGGAACGCTGAATGCGACGGCAGGAATTGCCATCATGGTGATTGACGGGGGCAACGACCTGACTGTCGGGATGACCGGGATTGCGGGGTTTATCTCCCTGGGTCTTGTTTTGCTGATCCTTTTTGTCTACGATCGCTACCTGGGTAAGGAAAAGGTAATGACGAACAGCCTAAGCCGTTTCCTGTAATAGGGGGTTCGGAGCAGGGTTATTCCTTAATTATTTTCTAATATTGCCAGCACTGCTTTTTTGTAAGTGCGTGACAGGGGGATCTCCTTCTGACCCACAAACACCGATTCGGCATCGAAGGAGCTGATCTTGTCCAGGGCTACAAGAAATGACCGGTGAACTCGTATCAATCCATGATTTTTTAAAAAAGCTTCCAGGTTGGCCAACGTGTCGTGCGTAACAACCGACTCATCGGTACAAACAATCTTCACATAATCCTTCAGGCTTTCGATGTACCGGATCCTGGAAATATCCAGGATATAGGTTTTCCGGTCGGCCCTTACCTTCAGGGTAGGTCCGGATTCATTCGCTGATTCATGCGGCGAACCCGCCGGCTTTTGAGTTCTGGCATAGAACTTCTCCATGGCCGATACAAATCGGTCGAAGGAGATTGGTTTCACTAAATAATCGATAACATCCAGGGCGAAGGCATCCACGGCATAATCGCGATAGGCCGTGGTGAAAATAACGGCAGGCGTATTTTTCATGTTCTGTAAAAAGGAGATTCCGCTAATTTCAGGCATCTCAATATCCAGAAATATCAGGTCTGTCGTTTTTTTCCGTAATACAGACATGGCCTGCAATGCATTTTTACATTCGCCGGCCACTTCCAGCTCCGGCATCTTTTTTATATATCCCCGGATGGCCTCCCGGGCCAAGGGTTCATCATCTACGATCAGGCATTGTATCATGTTTTGAGTTTTGATGGATGGGAATAGACAAGAACAGGTCGTAACGGTTACTTTGCTCACGAATTGCTAACCGGTACCGGTCATGAAAAAGCAAATCAAGCCGTTTCCTTACATTCTCCAGACCAATCCCCCCTGGTTTATTTTTTTCGGAATGCTGTGTTTTGCTGTTTGAAACGACAATATCCAGCATATCCCCCGCCTCCCCGATAACAATCTTTATCCATGATCTTTCCATGGATTTTGCCACCCCGTGTTTAAAGGCATTCTCCACAAAAGGAATAATCAGCATCGGTGGAATATAAAGCTCTTTGGAGGGGATATTGGAGACAAAGCTCAGGTCAACCCGTTCGGCAAACCGGACCTTTTCCAGCTCAATATAGTTTTTGATAATCCGGATTTCGTTGGAGAGGGCAATCTTGGGAGTATTTATCCGGTACAGGATGTAGTCCAGGATATCCGACAGCTTCATTACGATATTTGCCGTTTGTTCCGATTTTTTCATGGCCAGCACATAGATGCTGTTCAGAGTATTAAACAAAAAGTGAGGATTGATCTGGGTTTTCAGCATTTGCAGCTCTGTTTCAACTTTTTCTTTCTGTACCTTTTGCTCCCGGTAATCCTTTTCACTCCACCACTGGTAAAATTTGATGGCGACGGCTACAAATACAACAAAAAACAGATTAAAGAAGAGCATCATCACATCAATCATCTCGGGAAAAAGCCTTTGTTCGGCATACAGCAGCTTCACTACCAGGAAAAGGGTTAACAGCAGCTGAATATAGAAAAACATCACCATGGCAACAAAAGCAAAGGCCATGAATTTTGTCCGTTGGTTCTTTAACAGGATCTTCGGGATCAGGTAGTAATTAAATGTATAAACAGTGGCCAGAGCAACCACCAGGTTAATGATCGATGCTACCAGGGTATAGCTGTTAACTTTGCTGTAACGTTTGTAGTAAAAGAAGAAAAAAAACCACGCACAAAGCCAGAAGAGCAGGTGCAGAGCTATTCGGACGATTTTATTTTGGGGAGAATGCATGTTTTTTATTCAAATATAGGCATTCTCATCATTTAATAAAGTAAATTTCGACAAAATGCAGGACTGATTCTATAAAATGCAGCAATTGGATGACTGCTTGCAGTGATTGGAATAAACTGGTTTTCCGGGGGAGGAAAAGGTTATTCGGAGAAAAAAATATCGCTGACTGGTTTTTTGGTGTAGGTTTGAACCAGGATTTATGTTTAACTAAAAATGATTCATTATGTCACTCTTCGAGTTTTTATTTACTACGTTCAGCGGGATCACCTTTTTATTGATCGGTGGTTCAATGTTAGGAGTATTTATTTACGGACCCTGGTTAACGTTCCGCCTTTATGGGAGGAAGCAAACTGTCAGGAAAACAAACATCGACCTGATGATCGTTTTGGGCGTTATTGTTTTTATTGCCGGAATTCTTAATCAGATTGCCGGAATGATTGAGGCCCTGGAAGCGATGATTCAGGGCGGCGATATCTCCCCCCAGCTTGTTATGGCCGGTATTGTTGAGTCGTTCAGGATTCCTGTGCTTTGTGCTTTTGTACTAATCATTGCCTTGCTTTTCTGGTATTTTAACAGGAAGAAATGGGAGTCGCTGAACCCCTAGACTCATGATCTTATAGCTAATGCTGTCCGGGAGTTTGCAACGACATCTTTTGTGCCTTCTTCGGACAGCTTTTTTATACCCTCTCCCGAAAATCTTCTGCACCAACGGATATGTATCCCTAAAAAAGGTTGTCCGGCTTCCTGGTTCCCGTCAAGGTCTTTTCTCCTGGTTTCTTTCTTAGTATTGGTCCAGTAAACCAGGGATCACCTCTTATCTTTCTGTTTTCTGCGGCTTGATAATATAATTGAAAGTTAATATCCAATAAAAGCTGATAATTATAGTTACTTCCGGATTAGCTCTCGTCTAAATAAAAAATAGATCCAATGAAATACTTAATAGTATGAATAAATTTGGCTCTTATAAAATCCTGAAAAAAGAAGGCGTAATAATTGAATATCATTCAGGGGATATTGATATAGAAGATTTAATAAGTTCAAAAAAGATCATTAGCTCTGATAATGAATATAGTTCGGATTATGATGTTGTTTCTGATGTTAGGGATACCAATATTATTCTTAGCCCGGAAGATGTTGATAAGTACGTTATATTTTTTAAGAAATACGCTGTCCTTCAAGGGAGTAGAAAGTTGGCGTTCATAACAAGAAAACCTCAACATTTAGTTTTTACAACGCTTTTTTCAGATGGAATAAAAGATACTCCCATTAATACAGAAATTTTTTCAACCTTAAAAGCTGTTGTGAATTGGGTTGACAGTTCATACCTTAATGAGAAAGTTTTAAAAGGAATCATTGAGGGATTAAAAAAATCTCCAAACACATTATACCTTTTCGAAGAGTTAAGGATGCATAACATGCCTGAATAAACAGATACTTTTAATACAATAAATAAATGTTCCTTCTTCGTTGAAAAATGTTTTTTATTTATTATAAAAATCTTTTTTTTCAGCTAAATAAAAGGTCGGGAAGGACATTGTTAATTGTTCTTTCTTCTGTTGTAAGCTCTCCTTTTTCAGGGCAATTTTATTCGTTAAGTTTGTAAAAACAATAACACGAAACATAAATGTCGTGTAAATGTCGTTTTTTTGTAGTTGGAGTGTACTTGGAATTTTAATGATATTTGAAGAAAAAAAAGATGAAAACCGGACAAATAATCAGGGAACTGAGAATAAAGCAGGGGTTGACCCAGGAAGAGCTGGGCGAAAAAACGGAATTAAGCACACGAACGATCCAGCGCATTGAAAAGGGCGAAGTAGATCCGCGGGCTTATTCCCTGCAAATGATTGCCAAAGCCTTAGACGTTGATTATCGTTTGTTTGTTGAGGATGAATTCCGGGGCGACCCCGAAAGAAGAACGAAAGATCATTTGATCCTGGGATTAATTCATTTAAGCGGAATACTGCTTCTCCTTTTTCCTTCTTTTTTAATCTGGCATAGCTATAAGGATAAAGTAAATTCTGTTACAGAACATTTCAGGGAGGTGATTGGTTTTCAGCTGACCATGTGGCTTGTGTTTTTGCTTGGACTGCCCCAGTACCTTATTGTTGGCATGCCTTACATGTTTTATTTTGGAATCATATGTACGGCATTCTTTTCAGTCGTTAATACACTCCTTGTTGTCAACGGGAAGCCTTATAAATACTTCAATTTTATCAAGTTCAACGGCAAAAAGAAACGAGTCTGAAAGAATTCCTGATCCGTTGACCACCCCTGAATTATCCCCCGAAAAAGGTTATCCGGGGGTATGATTTTTTATTACTGTGTCAGGGTCACAGCAGTCAATGAACGGATTCAGTTGGTGGTTTAACAATTAATGGTTATTTTTAAAGGGATTAATCAATCCTGGTCGCGGCCGGGTCCGGCAGCATTCCCTTTGCGGGTGCCGTTGAACCGGCTTGCCCGCAGGCTCCCCATTGAAAATGATGCAAAGATATCGATACCATATCCTGGTTTTTTTACTTCTGCTGCTGGCGGGATTGTGGTTCATCCCGGATCGGGAAAAAGGAGAACCCGTCGAAAATTTTGAGGCATTCTTCCGGGTGTTTGAAGAACATTATGCTCTTGCTGAGGTTAAGCAGGTGGACTGGAACCGTGAATATGATTATTATTCCCGAATCGTAACGGACAGCACCTCCGATGACGAGCTTTTTGCCATTTTCCGGGAGCTCCTCGCCCGGCTCGACGACAAGCATTGTTATATCTACAGGTTTAATGAGATTTACTTTTCCGGCTTTGGATTACCCTCCTTAAATTACCTGGAGCTGCTATCCTTCGACTTCAGGGTTCCTGCGGATGATTTCTCCCTGGATGTTGTGGAGGATCACTACCTGGTTGACTATGAAAAGTCGCTGACCGTAATGTCGTTGCTGCCCCCGGTAGGAATCCGGAGGGTGTTTACCACCGGGTGGCTTCGCGACTCACTGGCCTATATCCATATGACCGAGATGAGCCCGAAGACCCAGGCGGTTCACCAGGCCATCGGCTCTTTTATCGAAAACTACCAGGACGCCAACGGATTTATCGTTGACCTGAGGGATAATATCGGGGGATATTCGTTGCCGGTAAAAGCTTTGGCCGGATTTTTCACCGACCGGAAACGCCTTTATGCCATTTCGCGGCAGAGGGCTCCCGGGGGCATACATTCTTTTACAGAACCCGACTACTGGGAGATTCATCCTCAGCCCGGAAGCCCCTATGCTCATCAGCCTGTTGCCCTGCTGGTAAACGAAAATACGCAAAGTGCCGCCGAACTGTTTACCCTAATGATGAAAACCATCCCCACGGTGAAGGTCTTTGGCGATACCACCTCCGGAGTTTTTGCCGATACCCGCGTGGGGAGGCTTCCCAATGGCTGGGAATACCGCTTGTCGGTGCGAAAAACCAACGATTGGCAAGACCGGTCGTACGAAGGGATCGGGATCTTTCCGGATACCACGGTGGTTTGTACAGCTGCTGACCTGGAGAGGGGCGTTGATCCGGTGATGGAGAATGCTATACACTATTTGTTGAATGAATAAAAATGCTATCTTTAGCATTTCAAACAAAAAGGGCTTCGGCCGGCTGATAAACAGGCTATCGTGATCCACCCGCGGTGGATATCCTAAACAATAAATTCACTGGAAAATAAAACCAAAAAATGAAAAAATTAATGTCCGTATTGGTTCTTGGCTTGCTGTTAACCACCAGCCTCGAGGCTAAAAAGATTAAAGGAGTGATCCTCTTTGCTGAGGATACGGTGCAGGTTACCATGAAAATCCCGGTAAAATTTTTCTCCGGGGAGATCAACTACCAAAAGTTACAGACGAAGGTAAAATATTTTGATTCCCTGGGAACTAAACGGGTCTTGCGCCCCGATGATGCCAGGGAAATAAGGTTTTCTTACGATTATGAGGATGTGCGCATGTTATCGCGGGTAAAGAACGACGGCATGGGAAATATCTTCTCGGCAGATTCGTGCATCTTTCTGAAGCTGGAGGTGGACGGACCCTTAAAACTTTTCAGTTACTATTATTCCCAGAGCAATCCCGGCATGTATAATGCCTCAACCGGGATGATGACCGGCGGATATTCCTATACGGTGGAGAAGTATATCCTGCAGAAGGGCAATGGAGATCTTAAGCGGCCCAGGGGATTGACTTTCCGGAAGGATATGATGGAGTATTTTGCTGACTGCCCGGTGCTGGCCGGGAAGATTGAAGCAAAGGAATTTAAGCGAAGGGACCTGACTTCGATCGTAAGGTATTATAATCTGCATTGCCGGTAGTACAATATTATCCGTGGATGCAGGCCTGCCAGGGTCCTGTCCGGACAGACTTCTCACCCTGGAGGTGACTCCATAAAAAAAGCCGCTGGAAGCGGCTTTTTATTGGGTGGGCCCACCTGGGCTCGAACCAGGGACCCCCTGATTATGAGTCAGGTGCTCTAACCAGCTGAGCTATGGGCCCGAAACTTATCTTTTATTTTAAGGCCTTTATCAGTCAGGTGCTCTAATTCCGAAACAATCAAAATCTTTGATTTTGCTTTTGTTTCGAGAATGCTCGAAAAATTAAGAAATCGAAGATTTCTAATTTCTTCGGCACCAGTGCTGACGTTTAAGTCAGCATCCTGACATTCTGACTTTGTCAGAATTGTCATGGACTGAGCCCTGCCTTCGCTTTGCTTCGACAGGTAAATATGGGCCCGAAATCGTTTACGTTAAAATTTCGGAGTGCAATATTAACGATTTGTCATCAATAAAGCAATATTTTTTAAAAAAAACAACCAATTTTTAGGGCAGCTTTTCCAGGGTATCGGTTAGCAGGCCAATCACATGGTGTACATTCCGGTTAAAGATTTCCAGGATCTCCTTCCAGCTTACAGGCTCCTCGTCGGTTTTCCAGCAATCGAAATCGGTGCTCATGGCTATGGCGGCATAGGGTATTTCCAATTCGTTGGCCAGGATCGCCTCGGGTGCGGTCGACATGTTGATCACATCGGCCCCCCACATCCTGAACATCTTCGACTCGGCACGGGTCGAAAACCGCGGACCCTCGATGGTGACTACTGTTCCCTGGGGGTGGATACGGAGGTTTAACGCTTTGGCCGATGCAATTATCCGTTCTCTTAATCCGGCATCGAACGGATCGGCCATCACTGCATGTTTCATCTCTCCGGGTTCGAAGGCTTCGAAAAATGTGGTATGCCGGTGCCTGGTGAAATCAATAAACTGGTCTAAAATCACCAGGTCGCCACGGTCGATCTCCTCGCGCAGACTGCCGCAGGCTGTGGTTGCCAGGATATAATCGCATCCCTGCTCTTGCAATGCCCAGAGGTTGGCCCGGTTATTTACCTGTGTGGGCGGGATCGTATGTTTTTTCCCGTGCCGCGAAAGAATCACCACCTCGGTAGCTCCGATTTTTCCCGTGGTAAGCTCCGACGACGGAGCCCCGTAGGGCGTTTTCATGTTAACGGTTCCCGGGGATTTTAAAATTTTCGGATCTTCCAGGCCTGATCCGCCGATAATTGCAACCTTTGTCATAACATTATAGGGTTTGATAGTATTTTAATAATATATTTCCTGCCTCATCCAGGGACCTCCCATACGAAAGGATCCCCTCGGGATGCCCTCCCATGATAATGACTCCCTTCTCCCGGGTGCTTAACCCGGCAATTTCACGGGCTATCCCTGGGGTGCCAAATTCCGCCTTTTCGTTGGTTGTTGGTAACTGATACCGGTATTTTTCCCAGAACCTCCGGTGATGAATATGAATCACCGCATGGATGTTTTTGTTGCTTTGATATATAGCGGCATGGCTTAAGGACTCGGAGGAAGCTCTGGTAAGTCCTGTACAATGGATGTAATTATTCTCCAGGTTAAAATCTTTAACCCAGGCATAATGTTTTGGGGTAAGCTTTTTAAGGTTTCCCGTTGCCGACCCGGTAATGATAAACTGATTGTTGTGCGTACGCATACTGATATTCCCGAATCCGACACCATCCCCGAAAGCACCAATCAGGTTCATCACATACAACTTCTGTCTCCAGGTGCTGATGGAACGAAAAACCGGATCAGGAAAATCAATCGATTGTTCCTCCCAGTGGAGGTTAAATTTAATGTAACCCTCATCATGTTTCATCTCTAAGTTTCTCCATGGCTTGTTTGCTGGCTTTACAAATGCCCTTTTCGGTGATCAGGGCGGTAACATATTTTGCCGGGGTAACATCAAAACCATAGTTCAGTGCAGGGCTGTTTTCGGGGGTTAAACGTACCCTGGTGATCTGGTGATGATGCCAACCTTCAATGGTCTTTACTTCGTCTTCATCACGTTCTTCGATGGGGATCTCTCGCATACCATCGGTAATTTCCCAGTCGATACTGGATAAGGGCAGGGCCACATAGAAGGGTATCTTGTTGTCGTGGGCTGCCAGGGCTTTCAGGTAGGTTCCGATTTTGTTTGCCACGTCCCCGTTTGCACTGGTTCTGTCGCTGCCTACAATAACCATATCCACCATGTCTTTTTGCATTAGCAGTCCACCGGTGTTGTCGGCAATTACGGTATGAGGAACTCCTTCTTCCCCGAGCTCATAGGCAGTAAGCCGGGCACCCTGGTTGCGGGGGCGGGTTTCGTCCACCCACACATGAATTTTGATTCCCTTTTGATGGGCCAGGTAGATGGGGGCCGTGGCTGTACCATAGTCGATACATGCCAGCCAGCCGGCATTGCAGTGGGTTAAGATATTTACCGGCTTACCCTTTTTTTTTCGGCTGATTTGTTCGATCAGGGGTAGACCGTGTTCGCCAATCTGGCGGCAGTTTTCAATCTCCCGGGCTTTTAGCTGGTTGGCCAGCTGCAGGGCCTGTTCTCTTTTTTCGGCCAGGGTAGGGAATGATTCAATTCCTTGCACTACCAGGTCAACGGCATATTGCAGGTTTACCGCCGTGGGGCGTGCCGACTTCAGGAAATGTGCCAGCTGCCGGATTTTTTGCTGCATATCGTTCTCACCGCGGAGCTCCAACAACCCCAGGTATACCCCGTAAGCCGCGGCAACACCAATCAGCGGAGCCCCGCGAACCCACATCTCCCGGATCGCCCGGTAAACCTCCCCGGAGGTTTTCAGGTTACGGATTACCAGCCGGAAAGGTAATAACCGCTGGTCGATAACCTTTATTACTTCCGGATCGTCAGGGCTTATCCACAACGTATGGTAATGTGTATGCTGAATTTTCATCCTTGCTGATTTGCTATAAAAATAGGAAAAGATTAGCGAATCTTTAAAACTTTTCTATTTTTGTTATCCAATGGATAAGAATTGATCATGGAAGAAATAAAAAATATCATCTTTGACCTGGGAAATGTAATCCTGAACATCGACGGCGAAAAAACGATCCAGGCCATGAAGGACCTGGGATTTGATGACTTCCAGGAAAGCTATACGTTGCTTCGACAGTCGGACCTGTTTGACTTCCTGGAAAAAGGACTGATTCCACCCGAAAAGTTTCACAGCGAATTACAGGCTCATTTTAATCAACCTGTTTCGCCGGAGAAGATTGATAATGCCTGGAATGCCATGCTGCTCGATTTCCCCAAAAAAAGAATCCGGCTGATCCAGTCCCTGCAAGGAAGATATCGTCTTTTTTTGCTGAGTAATACCAATTCCATTCATTATCAGAAGTATAACAGGGACCTGCTGGAACAATATGGTTTTGGGCTAAGCAGCCTGTTTGAGAAGGCTTACTATTCGTTCGACCTGGGCATGCGCAAACCAGATCTTGAGATCTTTGAATATGTGATCAAGGACAGCCGTCTGAAACCCATTGAAACTCTTTTTATCGACGATGCAGAAGCCAATATTGAATCGGCTCAACAGCTGGGCTTAAAAACGTTACGAATTGATGTTGCCAAAGGGGAGGATATTGCCCAGAAGTTAAAGGGATTTTAATATCCATACCGATTTGATCTCTGAAGTTTCGCGGAGCTTGTACAGCTTTTTTAAGGCCGACACCTCGTCGGGATAGGAGTAGATGGATATCCGGATGAGTTCCTGACCCGAATGAATAATTTCGGGTTCATACCCCATGGCTTTCAGGTCGTCACAAAATTTTTCGGCATTTTCCATCTTCCGGAAGCTTCCGGCAATGATATGATACTCGCGGTAGCCGGGTTCATCCTCCCGGGGGGGTGTTTCGGGCTCCTGGTAGAAGAGGGCTTCTTTTTTGCTTGTAGTTACATCGATCGTTTGATTGATAACTGCCTTAATGCTGTCTTCGCGGGCAATGCTGTCGAGCATAGCTTTGGAGGGTTGTGGGTCAGGCATTGCCTGCTCCCGTGGAGTCTCCTCCCCGGCGGTGATCCACTGAAAATGAGTATACCCGTCGGTAAGGTACCAGCTTACAGCAATGAGAATTAACACGACAGCTGCTGAAAGGAGGGTGATCCATAGCTTTTTTCTTCTTCCCCCCCTTTGGGGATGTGTCACAGGGGGGTGGGAGGACGTTTCGTTCGGAACAGATTCCAGGTCTTTAAGTCCATAGGCTTCGTCCAGTAAGTTCGAATGTTTATCCTGGGTAAACCGGAGCTCTCCCCTGGGTCCCTTGCGAAGGGTTCCTATTTCGGGGAAAACAACCGGCTTCCCGGCCGACAGTTCCCCTTTAATCTTCTTTACAAATTCTTTGAGCCGGATTCTGGCCTCTGCCGGATCTGTATTCTCCTGTTGTGCCATATGGCGGATGAGTTTTTCATCGCTGAAGGTATATTGGGCATGAAAAGTGATCCTGTTGGTGGGAGGCAGGAATTTATTCTCCGACACATCGAATGCCGCCGGTTCATACTCGGTCGTAAAGCCCCCTAGACCGGGGATTACCACTCCCTTGTTTTCAATGATTAACTGCTTTATGTATTTTTTGATATCCACCAATGTAAATTTTTTTACTGAAACAAATATATTGAAAAAACTTGTAAAGCCAAGGGTTGTTCTGCCTGATTCAAGGCGGGGGCTTAAGTTTTCCCGAATGGTTATCCCATTTAAATAAATTTCCATGACCCGCATTAATTTTATTATGCTTAATTTTGTTCTAATAATTAATCCAGGAAACCAATGAACAGGCTTGTTTTAGTAACGGGGGGCACGGGATATATAGGCTCGCATACCGTGGTTGAACTCATGAACGACGGATTCGATGTGGTGATCATTGATAACCTGTCCAACTCGAAAAAGTCTGTCCTGGACGGTATTACTCAAATTACCGGGCGTAGGCCTTTTTTTGAGCAGTTTGATCTTTGTGATAAAGAAAAACTAAAGGATTTTTTTACCCTCTATCGAAAACTCGATGCTGTGATCCATTTTGCAGCACATAAAGCCGTCGGGGAGTCCATCACGAACCCCCTGAAATATTACCAGAACAACCTGGTTTCGTTGATGAACCTGCTGGAAGGGATGACCACCTTTCATGTTCCCCACCTGGTATTTTCCTCTTCGGCCACCGTTTACGGACAACCCGACCATCTGCCGGTGGATGAGACGGCCCCCATTCAGCAGGCCACCTCTCCCTATGGGAATACCAAGCAGATCGCCGAAGAGATTATCCGGGAGGTCATGCAGGCAAAAAAAGGATGCCAGGCCATCTCGCTGCGCTATTTTAATCCCATCGGAGCTCATCCTTCAGCTTTAATCGGCGAATTACCCCTGGGGGTGCCTGATAACCTGGTACCCTTTATTACCCAAACGGCGATCGGTATCCGTGGGGAGTTAAAGATTTTTGGAGACGATTACCATACTCCCGATGGAACTGCTATCCGGGACTATATTCATGTGGTTGACCTGGCCAAGGCCCACGTTGTGGCCATTAAACGGTTACTGAATGGTCAAAACAAGGCGAACTACGAGGTTTTTAACCTGGGAACCGGCAAAGGCTCTTCGGTGTTGGAGGTTGTAAAAGCCTTTGAGCAGGCTACGGGGCAGAAATTAAACTATAAGGTCGTTGGCCGCAGGCCGGGAGATGTAGAGTCGGTATACGCCGACACCTCGTTGGCAAACCGCGAGCTGGGGTGGAAAACAGAGACCGGACTGGAAGAGACGTTGCGTTCTGCATGGAACTGGGAAAAATATATTCGAAATAAAAAAGTGAAAAATCATGAATAAAACCCTTTTAATCACCGGGGGAGCCGGATTTATCGGCTCTCATGTGGTTCGTTTGTTGGTTCAGAAATACCCCGGGTATACTATCGTTAACCTGGATAAGCTAACCTATGCCGGAAACCTTGAAAATTTAAAAGATGTTGAACATCTGCCCAACTATCAGTTTGTGAAAGGCGATATTGTTGATGAAGCCTTTGTTTTTGGCCTGTTTAAAAAATACCGGTTCGACGGGGTGATTCACCTGGCTGCAGAGTCGCATGTTGACCGTTCCATTGCCAACCCCAATGAGTTTATCCAAACCAATATTGTAGGTACCCTGAATTTGCTGAATGCTGCGAGGGCAAGCTGGCAGAATACTGAAGAGAAGCTTTTTTATCATATCTCCACGGACGAGGTATATGGCAGCCTGGGAGCTGAGGGGATGTTTACCGAAGAAACCTCCTACGATCCACGAAGCCCCTACTCAGCCTCCAAAGCAAGCTCCGACCACCTGGTACGGGCTTATTTTCACACGTTTAACCTGCCGGTGGTGATTACCAACTGTTCCAATAACTACGGACCCAACCAGTTTCCCGAGAAGCTAATTCCGCTGGCAATCAATAATATCAAAAATAAAAAGACGATCCCCATTTACGGAAAAGGAGAAAATGTACGCGACTGGCTTTATGTGGTCGACCATGCCCGGGCCATCGACCAGGTGTTTCACCACGGGTCCATCGGGCAAACGTATAATATCGGTGGAAATAATGAGTGGCAGAATATCCGGTTAATCCGTACCCTTTGTAAGATCATGGATCAGAAACTGGGAAGAAGTGCAGGGGAGAGTGAGCAGCTGATTACCTTTGTTAAAGACCGTGCCGGACACGACCTGCGCTATGCCATTGATTCCTCAAAAATCCAGGAAGAGCTTGGCTGGACGCCTTCACTGCAGTTTGAGGAGGGGTTGGAAAAAACCGTTGACTGGTACCTTGAGAACCAGGAGTGGCTTCAACATGTGATCAGTGGTGACTACGGGAAATATTACGAGGAGCAATATGTAAAAAGATAATAGATTCCCGATTCAATAAGTTGAATAAACAGTTTATTGCTGAAAAACGAATAAAGCAGCAGTAAATCACTTAAACGAATTATCCGGTAAGCGGATTATTTTTTAGTAACCCATGATTTTTCTTGAGTTCTTAAGCTGCAGCCTGTCTGCCTTGTGGTACGTTAACCTGCTGCAGGTATGGGGCCTGAATAGCCAGACCAAAACTTCAGTTGCTTTAAGTTTTAATGACTCATTTATTCGCTGGTCATGATGAACAAGGGCTGCAATTCAAAGCTTTTATAAAAAGGCCGGAGTCGTTCGGTATTGTAATGTTTTGCCACATTAACCAGTTTTTTGGTCCCTACCACCACCTCAATGGGGAGGTTGTCGTAGCGGCCGTTTTTTAGGGCCACAAGGCGGCCATGGATTCCCTGGAGCACCAGGTCGAGAGCCAGGTTTCCGTAGGCCATGGGCACGATGGAGTCGATGGCGTCGGGGTCGCCCCCGCGCACCAGGTAACCCAGCTTCTGGTTGATTACCCCAATGGGCCGGCCTTTGCAGCAGTTTGCCGAAAATTCTTTCAGTTTCGCCGATACCAGATCGCCGATACCGCCTAACTTGGCATGCCCGTAGGCATCTTTAACATCGCTTTCAAAGATCATCTCGCCCCCCTTAAACATGGCTCCTTCGGAAACCAGTACCACGGAATATTTACTGGGATTGTTGGCCCGGTCCTCAATCATCAGCTCAGTAAGTTTTTCGATGTCAAATTCGTATTCGGGGATCACGCAGCGATTGGCCGCACCGGCCATGGTGGGTAGCATGGCTGTAAAACCGGCATAGCGTCCAAAAACTTCAAGCACCATAAACCGTTCGTGCGAACCGGCACTGGTACGCAGGTTATTGGTCATCTGGATGGTCCGGGTAACACAGGTACTGAAGCCGATGCAGTAATCGGTGCCCGGCACATCGTTGTCCATGGTCTTGGGAATGGCAACCACCTTGAAGCCTTCCCGGTAAAGCCGCACGGCATAACTCAGGGTATCATCCCCTCCAATGGGAATCAGGTATTCAATCCCTAAAAAATTAAGGTTTTTGAGTACCTCCTTGGTCAGGTCATTTACCGGTTCATTGTATTTGTCTTTTAAGTGTTCAGGGACATTCCAGCGAGCCACCCGGCTGGGATTGGTCCTCGACGAGTGCAGAAAGGTTCCTCCGGTACGTGCTGCCCGGTTCACCCGCGTTTCTGTTAAAACTTCAATACACTCAGCGTTATCCGCATTTTTATCCCGGATCATATCCACCAGGCCCATCCAGCCACGACGGATACCGATGACCTCGTATCCTTCGCGTAAAGCCCTGATGGTTACCGCCCGTATGGCAGGATTCAATCCCGGCACATCGCCACCGCCTGTAAGAATACCAATTTTTCCTTTGCCTTTTTTGCTCTTTGCTACCATGTCGCTGTATTTTAATAAGTTTAACCCGGTAAATTACAAAAAAATAAAAAGCAAGTAAAGGCTTTCAGCGTTTGTTTTAACGATGACAAATTTTACGATAGGGGCAGTATTCACAATGACTCACCTCTTCAGTCTGGAGGAAGGGTATTTCCGGGTTAAAGATCTCCTCAACCAACCGGGTTAAATGCCCCAGGAATTCGTCGGCAACCTCCTCGTAATTGACAAGAGAACGTTTGTTTTCCTTGCAATAGAGGTTGTACTCAAAGTGGTTTTCAAACAATTTGCGCACGGAGTAAACTCCCGGGATAATAGGTAGTTCAGGCTTTTTTAGGTCCCGGTAAAATTTGGAGTAGATCAGGGTCTGGAAAACGGCACTGTTTTGGTCGTTTTTATTTTCTGAAAACAGGGCTTCGATATTTTTGAATTGCAGATCATCCTTGCCGGTTTTGTAATCAATGATCCGGATTGCGTTATTCCACCGGTCTACCCGGTCGATCTTCCCACCGAGCTTTGCCTTCTCCGGGTTCCCGTTCACCTGAACGGGAATTTCAATGGGGTAGGTTTCTTCCAGCGAGAGAATATCAAAGGGAGCGATCGATGCGTCGACCCGGAGAATTTGTTTTACATATTTCCCGATAATCTCGCGAATAATCTTGTTCTTTCCGCTATAATCTGGATGGTGATTCTTGAAATAATCTTTGGTAAAGGCGTGTTCAATGGAGTCCCTGATCCTTTGGTCGTTTTTTAGAATTTCGTTCAGGGTTTCGGGCAATACCGTTTTTCGTTCCAAAGGTCGGTATAAATGGTCCATTGTTTCGTGCAGGATATTTCCGAACATGGGGGCATCAATCTCCTCGGTGACTTCATCCTGTTCTTTCAATCCGGCAATATAGCGGAAATAGAAACGCAGCTTGCATCGCAGGTAAATGCTTAATCCGCTGGGAGACAAATAGTTGCTTTCTCCGGAGGAAGCCAGGAAGGTAAGCAGCTGTTGCTGAACTTCCTGGGTTTTTTCTATCTCAATGGGCCGAGGTTGGTTGATGTTGATTGAATAACCCAGGCTTTTTTCCTTCAGCTGCCAGGGGGATTCGTATTTGATCTGGTACAGGAAGCGGCTCATCTCGCCGGTTTGAAGCCCGTCGGTGTTGGAGTTGTAGATCAGGGTAATGTTTTCGGCCCGTTGCATTAACCGGTAAAAATAGTAGGCATAAATTGCATCCTGGTGCTCTATGGTGGGTAACCCAAAACCGCGTCGCAGGTTATACGGAACAAAAGATAATGAGGCTTCGGTTTTCGGAAATACTCCTTCGTTTACCGAGGTGATAAACAGGTTTTTAAAATCCAGCAAACGGGTTTCGAGAATCCCCATCACCTGAAGCCCGGATAGAGGCTCGCCGGTAAAGGGGATGCGAAGGTTCCGGATGATCTTCCGGATAAGCCGGATGTAGGTGTCTATCCGGATATCTACCTGTTGCTCCTGCACCACCTCTTTTACCCTGTTTATGGAGAGGTAGATGTGGTAAATATATTCTCTCTCCAGGGCGGGGGTATGAAAGGTGATTTCCTTTTCGGAAGGTTTTAAGGATTGGTAGATAGTATGCAGAATGGTGAGAAAATATTCGGGAATCTCCTGGTGGTTTTTTATTTGGGAAAAAAGAACCCCGAAAAAGTTACAGGTGGCCAGCTCATCGTTGGTAATCATTATCCGGTTGTTCGACTGGATAAATCGGATCAGGTCATTGGCTTCCCCGTTAAAGTAATGGTTGATGTACTGATGGTTGAGTATCGCTAAGACATTTTTATGGTAAAAACGATCCTTTTTGGCATTTTTCTGCAAATCAATCAGGTGTTCCAAAAGACTGTAGATGGGGGTGTTGATTACCGGATAACCCATGGTAATATTCACATTTTCGATACTGTCGGGGATGGATTGCAGTACCGGAACCAGCAGGTCCTCATCGGCCATTACAATGGCCGTCTGGTCGGGCGACCGGCTTATGTTTTCCGGTTGATGCTTTAACTGCTCGCTTATGATCTTTGCCTGGCCTACATTTCCCGGCACCGAGATGATTTCGATAAGCTTTTCTCCGGCCAGGGAATCAAAGGTATTTTGGCTGGTAAAACTCAGGGGCATTTTAAAGGTTTGGATATGATCCCGCAGAAAGAATCCGGCTTCGTGATGAGGGTTATCCAGGTAACTCTGGTCGTAATCCCAGTAAAAATCTGCCTGCCTGTTGTTTTGCAGATGCCGGAACAGTTTTTTCTCACAGGCGTTGAGTGCGTTAAATCCCACAAAAATATATTTCCCATGGGAGAGATGAAGGGTCTCCTTTCCTTCAATGGCCCTTGCTACCTGGCGGTAGATCATTCCTTCATAGGCAATGCCCGATTGCTTTAACCGGCTATTCAGTTTTTTGTAAATCGCAGGTAATACTTTCCATATACTGATAAAGTCCTGTTGATGGGACGAATGTTTTTGTGGATCGAAGCTGGACCAGAATTGCCGGATGGCCTCGATCTGTTTCTCCGAAAGGTAGGTAAACTGATCCTGGATGGACTTTAACGATTCCAGGTTTTTAAAAAGATCTTCAGGATTTACCAGGTATTTATCAATATCATCAAAATCATTGAGCATCATCTCGCCCCAGAAATAAAAATCATCGAAGGTTTCGGTTGATTTTTTTTCCTGTTTATAGATCTGGTACACTTCAAAGAGCAGTTTTACCGGGTCGGCCAGGGTCAGGCCGGCAATTTCCTGCATCAACTCATTGATCGTAATGGTTTTGGGTGCCCAGATGGGGTTGTGAGTAAGCTCCGACAGGTAATTTTTAAAATATAATCCTGCTCTCTGGCTGGGAAAAACAAGGCATAGCCCTTCCATATTTTCACCGGTTTTGGAATAGATATCCTGAGCAACGAGTTTTAAAAAGCTGTTCATTTTTGATCTGTTTTTTTTCTGTTCATCAGTAATTATGTGGTTTAACCATTGGTTTTTTCAAAATATTTTCCCTGCCAGGTATCCAGTTCTTTGAGCCGGTTTTCGAATTTTACCAGGATCTGGTCATTACGGATTAGCCCCCAGCCCGGACCGGCCAGGAACCTGGGCGGTACCTCCCCGGCAAAACGTTCCACCACAAAGCCAGGGTTTAACCGTTCTACCAGTTGAATAATAAAATCGATATACTCGGTGAGTTCGAAAAAGGTGAAATTTTCCGGATGTTCTTTATATTCTCTTTCCATTGCAGTTCCTTTAATAATCTGCAGCTGGTGAAATTTAATGGTATCCAGGGGTAATGCGGAAATGATCTTTACCTGATCCAGGAGGTCCTCTTTTGTTTCGCCTGGTAACCCGATAATAAAATGAGCTCCTGTTTTAATGCCGTATTGTTTGGTTTTTTTCAGGGCTTCAACAGCCTCCTCAAAGGTATGTCCCCGGTTGATCCGTTGCAGGGTTTTGTTACTGCACGATTCGATTCCATATTCGAGGATGATGTAATATTTTTCTGATAATTTCTGAAAATATTCCAGCTTTTCTTCATCCATACAATCGGGTCGGGTTCCGATCACCAGGCCGGCAATTCCCGGAATGCTTAATGCTTCGTCGTAAATCCTTTTTAGTTTTTCAAGCGGGGCATAGGTGTTGGAGTATGCCTGGAAGTAAGCCAGGAACTTACTGGCCCTGCGGTACCTTTTTTCATGAAATTCGATGCCTTCGTTAATTTGTTGCGACACCGACTTGTCGGGGGTGCAGTAGGAGGGATTAAACGCATCGTTATTGCAGTAGGTGCACCCTCCGGAACCTTTGGTTCCGTCACGGTTCGGGCAGGTAAATCCTGCATCTATGGTAACCTTCTGTACCCGCTCGCCGAATGTCCGCTTAAAAT
This sequence comes from Bacteroidales bacterium, assembly GCA_036351015.1. Lineage (GTDB taxonomy): Bacteria > Bacteroidota > Bacteroidia > Bacteroidales > UBA12077 > UBA12077. The sequence goes on along the minus strand of JAZBOG010000031.1, from coordinate 44,465 downwards.
AGTTGCTGTAAGCGTTAAACCTTCGTTGATGTCCCCAGGAATAATTCATATTTTTTTATTGTTGATTCATATTTTTTCTGGCAGCTCCTTTTAGGATATTATTTTTACCGGCCCTTTCCTCCCTCCGGGAGAAGGTTTAAGTTTTACCGGCAATCTATTTTTCAAGTGCCGTTAGGCACTATACCCCGGTAAAGACTATACAACACTGTTTTTCCCTTCCTGGAGGGACGGAAAACGAACCGTGTTGTTCATTCCATGACAAGCTAAAGAACTGCAACTACCTTGTCCAGGTCCACATACCAAAGATACCCTTCTACTTTGGGGTTGCCCATTTCCTGGAGGATCTTCATATAGGTTTTCACCTGCTTTTTATGTTTATCCTCTTCCTGCTCCCCAAATTTATAATCGATAACTACAAATTTTTCATCATTATAAATTACCCGGTCGGGACGTACTTTTGCTCCTCCCGGGAGGATGATTTCGGCTTCTGTTTTTACCTTCCACTCTTTGCTAAACCACCCTTTGATCTGTGGATTTTTTAATATCTCTTTCAACTGCCGGTTGATTTTTTCTTTTTCCTGATGTGAGATTTTGCCTTCGGATAATATCTTGTCCAGGGCTTCGGGAATATCCTCCTCGGTTTCGATGTATTCAAAAATCTCGTGCATCATCTTTCCGTGATTTACCCGTTGAAAAGCCTTACTCTCTTTGCCGGTAAAAAAAGAATGATCGTGCAGCTTCAGCCGCAGCTTGTTTTTGATATCGTACGATTCATAGCTTTCGAGGGTAACCTCAAGGAATGGTTCCTCTGCTTTTGTCGTCGGTTGTGGCATGGTTCCATGTTCAAAGACGGTAGCTTCATCATCCCTCGGGGTGAAATCAATCAACGACACTCCCTCCCGGCTGAAATTCCGGTAATTGGTATAGGTATAATGCAGCAAACTTCCCACATCTGTGATTTCGCCCTTTTTGCCGGAGTCGCTGGAAGGGGACCAAATAAACAGGTTCTCTTCAGCACGTGTAAAAGCTACATAGAGTAAGTTCAGGTTATCGACATAGGCATGAAATTTCTCCTTCAGGTATTGATTTTTAAAGACTGTTTTTCCCAATTGCCGGGCATATTGAACAGGGATAATATCCAGGCGGTTAAAGGGAGCCTGTTCGGTACTGCACCACAGGATGTTGGTCTGCCTTGAGTTGTGGTCAAGGTTCCAGTTGGCATAGGGGAGGATCACATTTTTAAATTCCAGCCCCTTGGACAGGTGAATGGTTATGATTCGGATTGCATCCTGGTTTTCTGATACCGACAGGGTTTTATTTTGGCCCTCTTCGTGCCACCAGGTGATAAACGAATGAATATCGGCGGTTTTGGTCCTGCCAAATTCGAGCACCAGGTCCATAAAAGCCTTAAGGTAAGGGAGTTCTGCTTTCGCTTTGTTGAGTTTAAAAATCCGGATAATCTTCTCCACAAGCTCATACACTGGCAACTGTTTGAGTTGTTCGGCTTCTTCGGCAAAAGTTTCCGAAAGGACATCTTCCTTATCTTGCTTATTTTTAAACAGCGAATGTAATCGATGGCTATCCATCTGTTGATGATGAATGTATTGATGGTATTCGTAACCCAGGAATGCCCGGTTTATAGCTTCATCCTCATTTAACAGGTATTCCATAACTGCAAGAATAAAGCGGATTATTGAGGCATTGGCAATAAACAGGGAGTCGTTGGAGATAAAATCGTACCTGTAGTTGCCCGAACGGTTGTTCTGATGCTCGATGAGGGCATTGGCAATTCTCTGTCCCTCATCTCTTTTTCGAACGATGATGGCAATATCCTTTAAAGCATATCCCTGATCCTGTAAAAGTTCTATTTTTTCGATAACCTGGGCATTGAGCTTCTCCTCTCTCAGGGTCTTCTCTTTTTCCCGGATAAAAGCATGGTAAATATATCCGCCATGCTTGGTTTTTGCAGGTGTTTGCTGGATTACATCCTGATAGGCTTCGGTAATCTTGTGCTGATAGGGATTTTCTGTGTCGCTTTCTTTGGCAAAGGACTGGTTAAAATGCTGCTGTAAAATTCGGGACGAGTAATGAAATATGGAATTGTTAAAATCAATAATGTTTTTCCGGCTTCGCCAGTTGGTGTTTAAACTTGTGGTAACGGGATGGAATGCCTGAAAATCCTGCTCAATCTTTTCGGATAAAATCTCCCAGTCGCTGTTCCGCCAGCGATAAATGGATTGCTTTACATCTCCTACAACCAGGTTTTTGTTTCCCTGGGCTAGGCTGTTGCCGATTAAAGGTTTGAAGTTTTCCCACTGGATTGTTGAAGTATCCTGAAATTCATCCATCATAAAAAAACGATAAATGCTGCCGGTTTTTTCGTAAATAAAGGGTGCATCGTTATTATCAATGATGATTTTTAACAACTGGGCTGCATCAGAGATTAAAAAGATATTCTGTTCTTCGCAGTATTCATGAAGTTTGGTGGATATATCCGTCAGGATTCCCAGGGAATGGATAAACCGAAGGATCTCTTTGGCCGAATAATAGTCCACCTGGTGACTTTGGTGATAGCTTACCGCCTCATTATGCAACCTGAACAATCCCTTATCCAGAACCTCTTCAAGCACATCTTTCACCGGGCTGGTTTTGGAAATCCACTCTCCGTAATCCTCAGTACCTTTTAGGGTTCTTGGTTTTAGCTCAAATTCATCCCGGTCAATGATTTTGTTGTAATAGTTTGGAACACTCGAATTGCTATGCTTAAAGTCTCCGGTAGTTAATCCGTTGTTTTTAATTAGTGTGAGGGCTTCTGCGGCCAGCTTTTTCATGTGGTTCTCAAATCCTGATTGTATGTTTTGCAACTGAGCAATGTAATCCTTTAAAAAGGTTTTGTCGTTAAATTTATTGATCAGATGAGTGTCAAAAGCCTTAAATTCCTCTTTAAAAATTTCCCGGGCCAGGTTCAGGATATCCTCTTTAAATTCCCACTTTCTGCCTTGCTCGATCTTCGATTCCGCCAGGGAAGAAATCAGCTCTTTCAGCTCTTTGTGATCGCCTACCTCCATAAGAAGGTTGTCCACGACCATCGATAATATTTCCGCCTGGTTTAATTCAACACGATATCCGGGTTGAATTCCTGTTTCATGGGTAAATGAGCGAATGATCTTTTGAAAGAATTTGTCAATGGTACTTATCGAAAATTTTGAAAAATCATGCAATAGCAACGATAGTGATTCTTTAGCACGTTTCTGGATGTTCTCCTGGGTAAGGTTCAGATCATTTTCCAGGATCCCGAGGTAGGGCGAGGGGTTTTGACGGGCCAGCTGATCCAGTTCCCGGATAATGCGGCTTTTCATTTCGGCTGTAGCTTTATTGGTAAATGTAACCGCCAAAATCCTTTTGTAGTTCCGGGGGTTGGAGAACAGAATTTTTAGGTATTCTGCAGTAAGCCGGAATGTTTTTCCTGAGCCTGCGGAAGCTCTGTAAATGGTGAGTTTTGACATGCTAAAATCGGGTTTAAAGGATAAAATTACTTAAAATATTTTCCATATCAGAATTATCTTTTCAACAGATTTTTGCGATTTTGGGGTTATGAACCGATGCACAGGCAGATCAGGGATTAACTTCACCGGGAGAGGGAAGGATATTTTACAAAGAATTAAGTATCTTTGCATCCGGAAATCTTAAATGGATTTGGTGATGAAAAAAGTTGTTGTAGGTATGTCGGGGGGAGTAGATTCGAGTGTGGCAGCATGTCTGCTCAAAGATCAGGGCTATGAAGTGATCGGCCTGTTTATGAAAAACTGGGACGATTCTTCGGTAACCCTTACAACCAATTGTACCTGGGAGGATGACCTACTTTTTGCACGGATGGTTTGTAAGAAGCTGGACATTCCCTTACATACTGTCGATCTGAGTATTCCTTACCGGGAGCGTGTGGTAAACTACATGTTTGCCGAGTATGAGCGGGGACGTACACCCAATCCTGATGTGCTTTGTAACCGGGAGATTAAATTTGATCTGTTTATTGATGCAGCGATTAAGCTGGGTGCTGACTTTGTGGCTACGGGTCATTATTGTCGAAAGGAAACCCTCACTACCGGCCCTAAGCCGGTATACAGGCTGCTGGCCGGAAAGGATTCCACCAAGGACCAGAGCTACTTTTTATGCCAGTTGAGCCAGGAACAGCTGTCCCGGGCCCTTTTTCCGGTGGGAGAACTGTTAAAATCCGAGGTGCGTAAGATTGCCGGTGAGCAGGGGTTGGCAACTGCCACCCGTAAAGATTCGCAGGGTATTTGTTTTGTGGGAAAAGTGGATTTGCCCACCTTCTTGCAACAAAAATTGAAGGCTCAAACAGGGGATATTGTCGAAATTCCCCGGGATTTTTATAAAAAGACGGATGTTTCTGATGATCTGAAAGAGCTTTCGATGGCTTTTCGGTATAGGAGGGATGATGGGTTGGTGATCGGGAAACACCGGGGTGCCCATTTTTATACCATCGGTCAGCGCAAAGGGTTAAACATAGGAGGAACCGGGCAGCCAATGTATGTTATAGCGATTGATGTGGATCAGAATATTGTATTTGTCGGACGTGGCGACAAGCATCCGGGGTTGTACCGTAAGGGGTTGTTTATGGATTCCGGGGAAGTACACTGGATCCGGAAAGACCTGCAACCCGGAATAAATACTTCGCAGGAATACCTGGTTCGCGTCAGGTATCGCCAGCCGTTGCAAAAAGGAACCTTGTTTGTTCAGCCGGAAGGTGCTTATCTGATTTTTGATAATTTACAACGTGGAATAGCCCCCGGGCAGTTTGCTGCATGGTATGCCGGCGACGAGCTGGTTGGTTCGGGGGTAATCAGTGAATAGCCGGGAGTAGCCTCGGGTTGCTTAAACCGGCGAAATGTTTAATCCTGTTTCTTTTAATCAAAAAGTCGCACCGGCAGATTGTTTTCATCCACCGCCGCAAAGAAAAAACTGCCTTCAACAGCCATTTCCCGTTTTTCGTGGTATTTTTCTTCAATAAAAATACTAACCTTAATTTCCATTTTGACCGAACCATAGTTTTTTACGGTTCCGATGATTTCGGCAAACGTGCCGTAGGGTATTGGTTTTTTAAAATCAATTTTTCCTGTCGATACGGTGACTACCTTTTTCCGGCAAAAGCGAGTGGCGGTGATATAAGCTACTTCATCCATCCACTGAAGTGCAATACCGCCAAATAACGTATTGTGGTCGTTGATGATATTTTTAAAAACGGCTTTAACCTGCCTGGTTTCTGCTTTCTTAGCCTGTTGATTCATGAGGTGTGTATTTTTTCACAAATATACATAAAAAAAATTTGGATTATGAACATATGTTCAATATATTTGTCGTGTAATTTCATTTAAACATCATGCCACGACCAAAAAATAATCGATTAGTATTTGAACCACCGCTGTTTAAAAGTTTTAAACCGATCGGGGTCAGGGGTTCCGAGCTTAAATCGGTAACCTTGACTTTGGATGAGTTTGAGGCTTTCCGGTTGGCTGATCATCTGGGTTATTCGCACGAAGAGGCAGCCGGAGAGATGGAGATCTCCAGGCCTACCTTTACGCGGCTTATTGAGATTGCTCGGAAAAAAATCGCGGACTTTATGATCAGTGGAAAAATCCTTGAGATTGAAGGTGGGAATGTGCATTTTCGGAATAATATTATTAAATGTTTGGATTGCGGACATATGTTCAGAACAACCTTTCAGTCCGAAGTGCTGGAATGTCCCTCATGCCACTCCAAAAGGCTTTTAAATCTTGCCGGGGGATTTGGTCATGGTAAATGTTGTACGAATAGAAACCAAAAAAGAGGAGGTAATTATGCCAGGAGGTGATAGAACAGGCCCTATGGGACAGGGTCCCATGACCGGCCGAAGAATGGGCTTTTGCTCAGGCAATGAATTTGCTGGAAATGCTGCAGGAGCATTCGGCAGACAGGGAGCTTTTCGCGGAGGCCCGGGACGACGGGGTGGTTTTTTCCGTCATGGAAATGCGGGTTACTACCCTGCTGCCGGAGAAATGACTCAAAACAGAAAACAAGCTATTGAGAATGAGCTTGAATACCTGAAAAACCAGATGACCAGACTGGAAGCCGAGCTTAAAGATCTTGGTTAGTTGATTGATTAAAAACCATCAGCATGTTTTTGGATAAGTGTTTTATGTTTGACTGCTACAATGGATGCAAAGATTTTGCTGGTGGTTTTTTTAATGTTTAACCGTAAAAATTTTACATAATGAACCAGGGAAAAGGATTAGGTAAAGGTCGCGGAGGTGGTTTAGGAAACCTTCGGCAGGGAAGAAATAAAGGAGGTGCTTATGGCCCGGGAGGATACTGTGTTTGTGCAAAATGCGGTGAAAAGATTCTTCATGAACAGGGGGTTAAATGCACTTCTGTTAAATGTCCCCAATGTGGACATCCCATGATTAGAGAAGAATTATTCAATAAAAATAGATAGATATTCAATTAATTTACTAAAAAGATGAAGAAAAAATTTGCGATTCCAACACTGAATGAGCGAATTACGCCTCATTTTGGGCATTGTGAGAAATTTGCCATAGTGGAAGTGGAGAATGATACGGTTATTAATCATGCATTTATTACCCCACCGGTGCATCAACCCGGGGTTTATCCAAAGTTTTTGGCCGACCAGGGGGTGCATGTAATTATTGCCGGTGGCATGGGGCAGCGGGCCCAGGATCTTTTTGCCCAGAATAATATCGAGGTATGTATGGGGGTACAGGGAGGTACGCCTACTGAGCTGGTTGAGAGTTATTTAAAGGACCAGTTGCAAACCGGTCAGAATTTGTGTGATCATTAAAAACAGAACGATGAAATGAAAATTGCAATTGCAAGCGGGAAGGGTGGAACAGGGAAAACTACCTTGTCTGCCAATCTTGCTGCGTTATTATCAGAAAAGAAATCTGTGGTGTTGGCTGATCTGGATGTTGAAGAGCCCAATTCAGGATTGTTTATCCGGGGTGAATTAGAGAAAGAAGAAGTAAAATATAAGATGATTCCGCAATGGAATGCGGATACCTGTACATTTTGTGGCGAATGCCAGAAGAATTGTAACTTTCATGCAGTAATTCAACTGGGACCACAGATTTTGGTTTTTCCGGAATTGTGTCATAGCTGTTATGCCTGTTCCGAACTGTGCCCAACGCAATCGTTGCCCATGGTTAGTCAAAGAATGGGCGAACTAAAGCAATTCTCCGGCGGAAAGATCACATTTATTGAAAGCCGGCTGGATATTGGACAGGAACAGGCAGTGCCCTTAATTGGCCAGACGATTCAATATATCGGGGAGAATTTTCCGGGGGATACATTAAAAATTTATGATTCTCCGCCCGGCACGTCCTGTCCGGTAATTGAAGCAACTAAAGATGCTGATTTTATTATCCTGGTAACCGAACCCACCCCCTTTGGGTTGCACGATCTTAAACTGGCGGTGGAAACCGTTCAGGAGCTCGAAAAACCTTTTGCTGTGGTTGTTAACCGTTATGGACTGGGAGATGACCAGGTGTTGGGTTATTGTAGAGAGAATGATATTCAGGTAATTGCAAAGATTCCTAATCAGCGGGCAATTGCTGAACGCTACTCGCGGGGGGAATTGATTTATCCTTTTGTTCCTGAATTTAAAGAGGAGCTTTTAAAAATCAGGGATTATCTAAAAAATGAAATTTATTGATGAAAGAGATTGTGGTTATTTCAGGTAAAGGTGGTACAGGGAAAACCTCTGTTACAGCATCTTTTGCAATTTTAGGCGGGGAGGATGTGGTCGTTGCCGATTGTGATGTAGATGCTGCGGATATGCATTTGCTCATGCAACCGGATTTTGCTGAAACCGAGGATTTTTATAGCGGAGTAGTGGCTCAGATTAATCCGGAAAAATGCACCCAATGCGGATTGTGTGCCGACAAATGCAGGTTCGATGCCATTCCTGTAATCAACAACCAGCATGTAGTAAAAAAACTGGATTGCGAAGGGTGTGGTTATTGCGCCAGGGTTTGTCCCTTTGAAGCCATTTCTATGTTAGACCAGAATGTCGGCAACTGGTATGTTTCTACCACCAGAGTTAATAACCGGATGGTTCATGCCAAACTGGGAATTGGTGCCGAGAACTCAGGCAAACTGGTGGCAAAGGTGAAAAATGAAGCCAAAGTTCTCGCCGAAAGTCTGTCGAAGGAGTTTACTGTTATTGACGGTTCACCCGGTGTCGGTTGCCCGGTAGTATCCTCACTTTCCGGAGCCGACTTTACGGTTATTGTTACCGAACCTTCGGTTTCGGGGTATCACGACCTGAAACGGGTATATGAATTGGTAAAAAAATTTAAAATCAAGGCGGGCTGTATTATCAACAAATATGATATCAACCCGGAGATCACCGGAAAAATCGAAAAATTCCTGGAGCAAGAGGAGATTGAGTATATTGCCAGCCTGCCGTATGATGAAAATTTTACCCGGGCCATGACCCAGGGAAAAACAATTGTTGAATACGATGAGGGAGTTCTTAAAGAGAAAATTTTAACCAGCTGGGAAAAAGTCAAAGAATTAGTTAATCATAAAAACGAACAATAAAAATACAAACGAACACATTATGAAAATAGCATTTACCGCCAAAGGAACCCAATGGGATGCTTCCATGGATCCTCGTTTTGGAAGAACAGAGTATATTTTAGTGTATGATGATGCCAAAGACTCGCTGGAGTCGTTTGATAACCGCGAAATTGAAAATGAAGCCCATGGAGCAGGGCCTAAAACCTCCCAAAAGCTTTTCGAGCTGGGAGCCAGGGTTTTGATTACCGGGAATGGTCCGGGAGGAAATGCAGCAACAGTATTGGAGAAAGCCGGAGTTGACATATTTATTGGTGCCGGAACAATGACTGTAAAACAAGCTTTCGAAGCTTATAAAAATAATCAGCTAACAAAATTTTAAGGTGATGAAAAAATATGATGTTATTATTATCGGAGCCGGTCCGGCGGGTATTATTACAGGCGTTACAGCCAAGAAACAAAATCCGGAGAAATCCATGTTGATGTTTAAGGAAGAAGAAAAAGGACTCGTCCCCTGTGGTATTCCTTATATCTTTCACAAACTGGGCGATGTGGATAAAAATGTGATGGGTCCCAAACCCTTTGTCGATGCCGGTGGAGAAGTGGTTACTGAAAGAGTGGTAGAGGTGAGTTTTGATAAAAAGCAGGTGAAAACCGAAAAAGGAAATGAATTTGCATATGATAAACTTGTTTTTGCCACCGGTTCAAAAGTGGTCGTTCCCAAATTTATTCCCGGCTATGACCTGGAAAATGTTTTTTATATTAAGAAAAGCTACCAGTATATTAAACAGCTTTTTGAAGAATTAAAATTCAAGAAAAATATAGTGGTTGTAGGTGGTGGATTTATTGGAGCTGAGGTGGCTGAGCAAATAGCCCTGCAACAGGATAAAAAGGTAACGTTGGTGGAAAGTGAATCCTGTTGTTTTTCCAAAGCTTTTTCCCAGGAGCTGTGTAAGGTTGCTACCGATGCCCTGAGAGGGACAGCTGTGGATGTTAAAACATCTACCAAAGTGGAAAAGATTAATGGCGATCAGGGCAAGGTTTCCTCGGTATCGTTGAGTACCGGCGAAGAGCTGACCTGTGATGCGATTATTATGGCTATTGGTTATAAACCCAACACCGAATTGGCAGCAAAAGCAGGTTTGGAGTTAAATAAGATGGGAGCCATCGTGGTAGACAACTACGAACGTACCCAGGTGAAAGATGTTTGTGCCGTAGGGGATTGTTCGCAAACCATAGGGTTTTTAACTGGATGTATGGACTATGTGATGTTAGCTTCTACTGCAACGGCTGAGGCCCGTGTTCTTGGACACAATCTGTTTAAAATAAAAATACGGAAAAACTTTACCGGAACCTTAGCCGTTTTTTCAACGGAGATCAATGGCATGACCATGGCTGCCACCGGGCTGAATGATACCAATGCCTCTGCGGCAAATATCCATTATATTTCCGCTAAATTTAGTGATTTTGATACACACCCGGGCGGATTTGAGGAAACGAAACCGATGACCCTGAAGCTTTATGCATCGCCCTGCGATGGTTCAATCCTGGGTGGAGAAATCTGGGGTGGCAAATCAGCGGGTGAGATGATTAATACCATCAGCCTGGCCATCCAAAAAGGAGTTACAGCTTATGAGCTCATCTCATTCCAGATTGGATCCCATCCATTGCTCACCAGTGCTCCCACCAAAACCATGCTGATTAAAGCAGCAGAAATGATCATTGCCAGGATTGGCAGGGAGTAAGGTTTACTGAATGGGAGAGAAGAGATGAAAGTAGCCTTTGCAACAGATGATGGTGAAAACTGACGAGAAGGCATTTCGGAGGTGTCTTGTATTATGAAATCTATGATATTGAAGAAAGCTATTGTTTTTTTGTTGTGCGTCTGAAAAATTCCACGGGCGGAGAGGAGCAAAGTCAATATGCCGAGGTGAATAAGGCCCGGAAAATCCGGCAAAATATTCACTTAATCCCCAAAGGATGAAAGAAAGACTGGTAGTGAACGAAATTTTAATGGTTTGTTAATAAAGTTAAAATAAAGTGATGCCCAAAACAAATCCTTTTGATCATTATACCGATGAATATGAACAGTGGTTTGAAGAGAACCCTCTTCTCTTTTTTTCAGAACTGGATGCGTTGAAAAAGGTGATCCCGGAAAAGCAAAAGGGGGTGGAAATTGGTGTTGGAAGCGGGTTTTTTGCCAGTAAGCTTGGAATATCCGAAGGTGTTGAGCCTTCGGAGTCCATGCGAAAAAAGGCAATAGATCGTGGGATCAGGGCTGTGTGCGGGGTAGCCGAAAAACTTCCGTATGCCAGTGAAAGCATAGATTTTGTGTTAATGATAACAGTGATCTGCTTTGTGGATGATCCGGATCTGTCATTTCAGGAAGCTTACAGAGTATTAAATGATAAGGGTTCTTTTATTATTGCATTTATTGACAAAGAGAGCCCGTTGGGCAGGATGTATGAAAAAAATAAACAACAAAGTGTATTTTATAAAGAAGCAGCTTTTTATAATACGTCCCAGGTGTTAGATGGGCTAAAACAGAATGGCTTTGAACCCGCAAAAATTTATCAAACCCTTTATGGAGACCTTACAAAAATTACCAAACCACAAAAACCCATTGAGGGGTATGGGCAGGGTAGTTTTGTGGTGATTAAGGCAAATAAGAAAGTAAAAAATGAAAACTGAACATGTCGCTTTAACCAATATTACCCCTGATGAGATTATACATTTTTATCAAAATGTTTTGGGGATGCATGAGGTCAGGATTTTTATTCAGGAAGAAGTCTCTGGGTGCTGAAATTTTTTATCGATAAAAAAAGTCGGGAAACCTTCCTGAATCCTGTATGTTTTTCGTCACATAACCGGGGAATGCTCATTCAAAAAGTGAAGGAAAGGAGATATGGCCGGATGAATGTTGAACGAGAAAACCAGGTCCTGGTTTTTATTTAAGACAAATCAGGAAATCTTTTTTGAAAATAAACCACGATAGTTATGAATTTACGATTTGCTTTTGCATTAAATACCCGGGATCAGTTTGAAGAAAAATATTTTGGTAACCTGGATAAGTTTGTGGTTTTCGAGCTGGTTTCCGGGAAACTGAAAAAAGTTTTTGAGATTGAGAATGAATTTAAGGAGGATGCCGCAGGTCCCTTTGGAGTGAATGAACAAAAAGCGGAAAACATTGCCCGGAAGCTGTTGTCTCATGACATTAAAGTAATTGTTTCGAAGCATTTTGGGGAAAATATTAAACTGGTCAATGCATATTTTATCCCGGTAAAGATGTTATCAGATATCCCTGAGGAGGCCATTCGGGCCATTAATGATCATGTACACTGGATCCGTGATGAACTCAATAATTTTAGTTCGGGCTATAAATTATTTACCATAAAATCGGGAATCTTAAAAACAACAATTGAAAACAACAAAATCCGGGACTTATGAAAATTTCAGTTCTGACAGAAAATACGGCTTCCGGAAAATTCCTTGCCGAACATGGTCTTTCATATACTATTGAACACGAAGGAAAGCAAATATTATTTGATACGGGCCATACTGATGTGTTTCTGAAAAATGCCTGGCGGTTAAATATTGATATGGATAAAATAAAAACCGTAGTGCTCAGCCATGGACATTGGGATCATGCCAACGGTTTAAAGTTTCTGGAGCGCAAGCAGTTAGTCTGTCACCCCGAAGTATTTCATCCGCGATTCAGGCGGGGAGGCAAAGAAAATATTGGAATAGGACTTTCTCTGGATGAGTTAAAACAACGGTTTTCGATTACAACCACCCGGAAACCATATCCGGTGACTCATGATATCATATTTTTGGGAGAGATTCCCCGGATAAACTCCTTTGAAGCGCAAACCACACCTTTTGTGTATAAAAATAATGAGGATGATTTTGTGATTGACGATTCCGGTATTGTTGTTAAGTTAAATCATGGACAGGAGCTGGTACTTATCTCGGGATGTGCTCATTCGGGGATTTGCAACATGATTGAATATGCACGTAAAATTACGGGTATTAATAAGTTCAGGGCAGTAATTGGCGGCTTTCATTTAAAAAAACAGGATGATCAGACCCAAAAAACGATTGACTTTCTTAAGGATCAGGATATTCAGGAAATTTATCCTTCACATTGTACCGAATTACCAGCATTATGCGCCTTCTATAATGTTTTTAAAATTAAACACTTAAGATCCGGAATGGAATTAAAATTTTAATGAACGTATGAAAACTTACCTGGAATGTATTCCGTGTTTTATGCAGCAAGCCTACCGTGCGGCAAAATTTGCCACCCGTGATGAGCAGAAAATCAAGCAGGTGCTTGATTCAACGGGTGAGTTGATCAGGAGCATTTCCCTAGAAGATACTCCACCCGAAACCGGGAATCATATCTACCAAAAGGTAAGAGAGATCACTTTAAATAATGATCCTTACCAGGAGATTAAAAAAGCTAATATTGAGGAGGCTCTGAAATTATATCCCCAATTAAAACAGCGGGTAAATAATTCTGTTGATCCGTTGTTAACAGCCATACGGATTGCCATTGCCGGGAATGTGATGGACCTGGGAGTCAATCAGTCGTATGATATCACGAAGGATTTACAGAAAATCCTGACCCAGGATTTTGCCATTTTTGATTTCGATGCTTTCAAAAAGCAGTTGCAAAAGGCCCGGTCGGTATTGTATATCGGGGATAATGCAGGGGAATCCGTATTCGACCGGTTATTGATTGAAACCATGGATAAGCCTACAACTTTTGTTGTTCGTGAGGTTCCTGTGATTAATGATTGTATACGTGAGGATGCTGTAGCTTCGGGATTAGACAGGGTTGCAGAGATCATATCCTCGGGAAGTACTGCCCCGGCAACCATTTTAAGGTTATGTAACCCGGCCTTTATCAAAACGTTTAACCAGGCCGATCTGGTGATTAGTAAAGGACAGGGTAATTATGAAGGATTATCAGCGGTATCCCGACCAGTATTTTTTTTACTGAAAGCAAAATGTAAGATTATTGCCCGTGATCTGGATGTTAATGAGAATGACATTGTATTGAAAGGAATCCCTGGAGATTAATAATCATAAAACCTAAGCTTATGAAAGCAAAAATCAATTTTGTGATCGATGCAATCATGTTTGTACTGATGGGTCTGTTGGCCGGGATAGGGTTGCTTATCAAGTATGTTTTGGTTTCCGGCGAACAGCGGTGGATTCAATATGGACAGAATGTGGATATTGCCTTCTGGGGGATGGACCGTCACGAATGGGGAACCATACACCTGGTGGTAGCCATTGTTTTAGCAGTGTTTTTAGTTCTCCATATTATTTTGCACTGGAATATGATTGTTTGTTTGTATAAACGGATCATTGGACATCGGTTTGCAAGGATAATATGTGCAGTAACCTTTGTATGTATCAGTGCTATACTGATTCTTTTTCCTTATTTTATACGGGTTGAAACCCAGGAAATTGCTCCCGGCCGGGAGCGGTTTCAAATAACTGAAACCCGGGAATCCAAGAGGGGAACAACAAAACAGTCCGTCCTGCGGGAAAAAGGACAAGAAAAAGTTAAGGTTACGGCAGAAGTGAAAGAAAAAGAAGAAGAACGGCATCACCGGATCGAATCAGGTATTGAAGTAAAGGGTTTTATGACCCTTGCAGAGGTTAGTCGGGAGTATAATGTTCCAATAAATTACCTAAAACAAGCCTTAAGCCTACCCGCAACTACATCCGAAACAGCAAAGCTTGGTCATTTACGCAAGCAATACGGGTTTAAAATGAGCGAGCTTGAACAGATTATTATCAACTATAAAAGATAGTATTATGAAAAAAATTACAAAAGTAGGAATTATAATTTGCCACAGGTATCATACCTGTGCCGGAGGTAAATGCTTTCGGGCGATGAGAAATCGTGAAGGTGCTTTTAGCATTTACCCGCAGGATCAGGCGCTGGAGCTTGTAGGATATACAACCTGCGATGGCTGCCCGGGTGGGAATGTTGAATATGCTCCGGCAGAAATGATTAAAAACGGAGCTGAAGTGATTCATCTGGCTACAGGGCTTATCGTGGGTTATCCACCCTGTCCGCGAATAGAGCACTTTAAAAAGTTTATCGAGAATAACTATAAAATTAAGGTGGTGTATGGCACCCATCCCATTCCACAAAAATACCTGGATAACCATTCGGTGATCGGGACCTGGGACTCTCCTCATTGGAAAAAAATTATCGAGCCGGTGATGGCCGATGAGCAAATGAGGATTGCTTATAATTAAAAAGGAGCCTTTCATGGCTCCTTTGAAGTGATGTATAGATTAAATATTTATTCTACGGTAACCGATTTTGCCAGGTTTCTGGGCTGATCCACATTACAGCTTCTTAGTACGGCGATATGGTACGAAAGCAGTTGTAGCGGGATAACGGTAAGGAGTGCCGAAAGCTCTTCGCGAACTTCAGGAATCTCCAGGACATGGTCGGCCATGGATTCAATAACCTTATCCCCCTCGTTGACGATGGCAATGACAATTCCTTTGCGGGCTTTAACCTCCTGAATATTGTTAACAATTTTTTCGTAGGATTTATCTTTTGTTGCCAGCACCACAACCGGCATTTTTTCATCGATCAGGGCTATCGGCCCGTGTTTCATCTCTGCTGCAGGATATCCTTCGGCGTGGATATAGGATATTTCTTTCAATTTTAACGCGCCTTCCAGGGCTACAGGGTATAAATAGCCACGTCCTAAATACAGAAAATTGGTAACATCTTTATAGAGCTCACTTACTTTAAGTACTTCGTCGTTATGGGTAAGGATTTTTTCAATTTTTGCGGGGATCTCATTGAGTTCATTAATCAGCATTTGATAGTCTTTGTCGCTGATATGTTTTTTCTCCCGTCCAAGCATCATGGCTATCATAGCCAGTACGGTAACCTGTGCGGTGAATGCCTTGGTTGAGGCAACACCAATTTCCGGACCCGCATGGGTATATACTCCGGCATCGGTTTCCCGGGGGATGCTCGAACCCACGACATTACAGATACCCAATACGGTGGCTCCGGCTTCCCTGGCCATCTTTATGGCCGCCAGGGTATCTGCGGTTTCTCCGCTTTGACTAATGGCAATCACAATATCTTCCTGGGTGATGATGGGGTTTCTATACCGGAACTCTGACGCATATTCAACTTCAACCGGGATCCTGGCCAGGTCTTCGATGAGGTATTCGCCAACTAACCCTGCATGCCACGATGTTCCACAACCAATAATGATAATTCTTTTGGCTTCGGTTAATTGCGGCATAACATGGTATAACCCCCCTAAATGAACTTCATTTTTATCCAGGGAGATACGTCCTCTGAATGTGTCCAGGATGGAACGGGGTTGTTCAAAGATTTCTTTGAGCATAAAATGATCAAATCCATTTTTTTCAATGGCTCCAATATCCAGGTCAATCTTTTGAACTTTGGGGGTTAGTTTGTCGTTTTTTATGGTTTTAAGGGTTAGCCCCTCCTGTCCAAGGATAGCTACATCATCATCGTTAAGGTAGATTACACTCTTGGTATGTTCCACAATGGGTGTAGCATCGGAGGCAATAAAATATTCACCCTCACCAACTCCGATAACCAAAGGGCTCCCTTTTCGTGCTGCAATAAGCTTGTTGGGTTCATCTTTACAGATTATGGCTAATCCATAGGCTCCTACAACCTTCGAGAGGGCCAAACGGACGGCTATTTCTGCACTTACCTGTCCTTTTAAATAAATATATTCGATAAGGTTGGCTAAAACTTCTGTATCGGTTTCTGTTTGAAAAGTATATCCACGGTCAGTTAACTTTTCTTTTAACCGGCCATAATTTTCAATTATCCCGTTATGGATAAGAATAAAATGACCGTTCATTGAAACGTGGGGATGGGCATTGATATCATTCGGCTCACCATGTGTAGCCCAACGGGTATGCCCGATTCCTATCGTGCCGGAAATATCATTTTTCGAAACATGATTTTCCAGGTCTGCGACCTTGCCCTGTTTTTTGTAAATATTGACCTGGTTATTTAATAAAGCAATCCCTGCTGAATCGTATCCCCGGTATTCAAGCCTTTTTAACCCGTTGATTAATATGGGATAAGCTTGTTTTTCTCCAATATATCCTACTATTCCGCACATAAAAAATTTTTTAATGTTTTGTATACGTAACTTTTAGCCTGATGTTATTTTTTAAAATAATACGATGAGGATAGGAAGAGTTATTGACAATTCTGACATCCAGGCTGGTATCATTAATTTCCCCATTAACAATATCTCTGAAGTGCTTTGAGATATCAAAAGAAAAAGAGTTATGATCCTCGCTCAAAGTACCTCCAAAATAGTTTCCACTATAGTCTTCTACCTGTCGGGGATCACCATTATTGTCGGTATAAGTAAAAAATAATTGTTGCGGAGAAAAACTTTGATCATCATAGCTAAAGTCAACGGCAGGGATAATTAGTTCAGCTTTTAGGATGGAGTAGCTAAAATCACTCCATCCATCCAGGTTATTCATGATGATGGTTGAATAAGCTCCTCCAAGTCCCTGGATAAATAATAAGGAATCAGATACTTCAGCATGGTTATGGAGGAAAGAATTAATTTCGGCACCCTGGTAATTTATTTTATATTGACCGAATTTATACCCGTTAAAAAAGTAGTTAAAGGTAAGGGTGTCAATATCCCCCACATTGTCAATCTTATAGTAAGCCGTGATTTTTGAATCATTATTTTCTAAATTGATGTTGAAGATTTGTCCATGTACTCCGTCGGTATTTTCCGGAATAAGGGTTATGCCTTGGATTGCATCCAGGAATGATCCTTTATCCTCATAGATTAATTCATCGGTGGTTAATTTTTGTGAAAAGGTGCTGCTTAATCTAAAAATCAGCAATGAATCGCCTGACTTACGGTAGGTAGTATTAATCTGATTTAAATTGGGAATCATATTCTCAATCTCATAATCCGAATAATACTCCTTTGCATCCAGAATTGCAGAGTCTAATTCATAAACTTTAAATACGGTATTGTTTTCAATGCCACAAATACTATCAATCCTGAGATAAAGCACCAACGAATCCAGGGATTCAAGATCTTCATATGGGTAATTAAAGCTGTTAGGTACTACCTGCGATGCAAAACGTCCGTCTATCCGGCCAAAGTAGTCGTTAAAGTTAATCCCGATATTATAATTTGTTCTCGATTCGGTTAAAATACTGTCTCCTTTTTTTACATAATTGGTAAAAGTAATGGCCGTGGTGGTATCGATTTGAATGATATCACTTTCGGGGATCAGGTTTTCACCTAACGAGCTGATTTCTTCTTCACATGAAACAAATGTTGTCAGGGAAATGAGTAAGATTAAGCCCCAAAATGGTTTCCGGTTAATCTTTTGTAAGAATAATTGTAAAATTGTCATAAGCTTTTTAAAGAATTTTATCATAAAAATTTGAGTAAGCATCAATATAATCCTCTTCATTTTGATATTCCAGGAAAGGTTTTTCTGAGCTTTCAATAAAACTTTTAACTTCAGAATTTATTGTTTTACTTCCAATAATCGCAGCATCCGACATTTCAATGGCGAGCTTACTTAAATTGATATAGCTGGGTGATTTAAGTAATTTAACGTCCTCTTTGGTAATGTTTTCAAACATCAGTTTGTCCTTGAATTCTTTTTTTAGTGGTTGGGGAAACTCATCATTATAAACCGAATATACAACCTTTGAATTCATAAATAAGGGATCTTCATTATAAGCTTTTTTAATATATAATGGAACGAGTCCTGTAAACCATCCGTGGCAATGAATAATATCAGGAGTCCATCTCAGTTTTTTTACGGTTTCTAATACCCCGCGTGCAAAAAAGATACATCGTTCGTCATTATCCTCAAAATACGTTCCATTTTCATCGCTCAGTGTAAATTTCCGTTGAAAATAATCTTCGTTATCGATGAAATATACCTGCATCCTTGCCGCCTGGATGGAAGCCACTTTAATGATTAGCGGATGGTCTGTATCGTCAATGATTAAGTTCATTCCGGATAAACGAATAACTTCATGCAACTGATTTCGGCGTTCGTTGATACAGCCAAACTTGGGCATAAAAGTTCTGATCTCTTTTCCCCTTTCTTGAACCCCCTGTGGTAAATATCTTCCGATGTTGGATATTTCTGATTCAGGTAAATATGGTGTTATTTCTTGTGAAATGAATAAAACTTTTGTATTCTCCATCTGGAAATTTGAATTAGTTTAAACCACCGCAAAATTAGTAAAAATTAAATTAACCATCAACAAATTACTTGGTCCTAAACCTTAGGGATAAAAAATAATATGATAATAAAACTAATAATTCTTTACTTTGTTTTTTGTTTCGTTATATATTTGCACGATATTTTATCCTCAGGATTATGAAAATCATTAAACAGAAAGCGGAGGTCATTGCTGAAATTAATTCTTTAAAACAACAGGGCAAATCCATTGGTTTTGTCCCAACCATGGGAGCCTTGCATCAGGGCCATCTTTCCCTGATTGAGTGTTCAAATAAGGAGGATGATATTACAGTAGTTAGTATTTTTGTTAATCCTACGCAGTTTAATAATCCGAGCGATTTTGAGAAATATCCCCGGATTCTGGAGGATGACCTGGTGCAGTTAAAAAAAGTTAAATGTGATATTCTTTTTGTTCCTTCGAAGGAGGAGATGTATCCTGAAGAAGATCAGCGGGAATTTGACTTTGGTCACCTGGATAAGGTCATGGAAGGAGCTCACAGACCGGGACATTTTAGGGGAGTAGGCTTAATTGTAAGCAAACTGTTCGAAATAGTCGATCCTGACAGAGCCTATTTTGGGGAAAAAGATTTTCAACAGATTGCAATTATTAAATCATTAACCAACCGGCTGGATTTACCCATTGAAATTGTTTCCTGCCCGATAATTCGCGAACCCGATGGTTTGGCCATGAGTTCCAGAAATATGCGATTAACGGATCAACAGCGGGAAAATGTACCGTTAATTGCCAAAACATTGTTCGAAGCACGTGATAGGGCAAAATCGTTCAGTGTAAGTGAAACCCGGGATTGGGTTATACGTACCCTAAACAAAAATGCATCTTTGGACGTTGAATATTTTGAAATCGTCGACGAACAAACTTTACTCCCGGTCGATAGCTGGGAGCATCCCGGAAAACTGAGAGGTTGTATTGCGGTTCATGTGGGCGATATTCGGTTAATAGATAATGTTGGATTTTATTTATAAATTTGTTTTAAAATAGGGGTTATTCATTATGAATATTGAGGTTGTAAAATCAAAAATACATAAAGTAACGGTTACCGAAGCTAATTTACAGTATGTAGGAAGCATTACCATTGATGAAGACTTAATGGAAGCGGCAAATATTATTGAAAATGAAAAGGTTCAGGTAGTAAATATAAACAATGGCGAACGGCTGGAAACCTATGTGATTAAGGGGAAACGAGGAAGTGGAGAGATTTGCATGAATGGACCTGCTGCCCGAAAGGCTACCGTTGGCGATGTAATTATTATTATTTCTTATGCTTCACTGGATTTTGAAGAAGCAAAAAAATTTAAACCTTCTCTTATTTTTCCTGACACGGCCAATAATAAATTAGTATAAGTCATTGAAAAGAAAACTTTTTAAAATAGTTAATTTCCTATTCTTCTTAGCGCTGGGTTTGCTATTGTTGTATTTAGCTTTTCGGGATGCAAACCTGGAAGACCTGGTGGAAGATCTGAAAAAAGCAAACTATTTTTGGGTCCTCCTGTCCCTGCTGTTTGCATTTATCGGCTATGCCAGCCGTGCTTACCGATGGCGTCTATTAATAGAACCACTCAACTATAAACCTCCGTTAAAAAATGTGTTTCATGCCTTAATGTTTGGTTATTTTGCCAACCTGGCATTTCCCCGTATTGGGGAGATTAGTCGTTGCGGAGCACTCACAAAATCTGACAAGATCCCAATGGATTCTTTAATAGGCACTGTTTTAATTGAACGAGCCATTGATGTTGTTGTGTTATTAATTTTACTGTTTATTATATTTATTGCAAAAATTGAATCCTTTGGATTATTTATCCGGGAGAATGTGTTTCAACCCCTTTCCCGGAAAGTAATAAGTACCGTCGATTTTTCTATTTATTACTGGATTGGGATTGTCTTATTTCTGGGAGCTTCAGTCTTCCTGATCTTTTTTTTCCGCAAAAAATTTAAACGGGTAAAGTTTGTTCTTAAAATTCGTAAACTGATCCGGGGAATCGTTTCGGGTGTAAAAACAGTTACCCGCATGAGAAGCCGGTCAGTGTTTTTACTGCATACTTTAATTATTTGGGTCATGTATTTTCTGATGACCTATGTGGCTGTTTTTGCTATACCGGCAACACAAAGCCTAACTCCCATCGATGGTTTGTTTTTACTCGTGATTGGAGGACTCGGAATGTCCGCTCCCGTTCAGGGAGGGATTGGAGCTTTCCACTGGATCATCTCCTCCGGATTAACCTTATATGGCATTTCCAAAACCGACGGGCTGGTATTGGCCACCATACTGCATGAATCACAGGTTGTTATGGTGTTGGTGTTCGGAATAATTTCTGTGATTACCTTATTTCTGATTCCCCGCTCAAAAAGTAAAAATATTCATTAACTTTACGGAAAAACTAAATGACAGATATGGATAAATTACAGGTTATTCAATCTAAAATTATTGCTATTGATCAGCTTGAACAGGCATTGGCTTACTGGAATTTTAAAAATCAAAAAATTGTATTTACCAATGGCTGTTTTGATATTTTGCACCGGGGGCATATCGAGTACCTGGCACAAGCAGCAAATTTCGGGGATGTACTAATCATTGGATTAAATACCGATGCATCGGTTAAAAGACTTAAAGGCCATGCACGACCTGTGCAGGATCAGTATGCCCGGGCTATGGTTCTGGCCTCCTTGCACTTTGTAAGTGCTGTTGTTTATTTTGACGAGGATACCCCTTATGAACTTATTCAAAAAATTCAGCCGGATGTTTTAATAAAAGGGAGCGATTATAAAGCTGAAGATATCGTAGGGTATGATATTGTAAAACAAAAAGGAGGCAAAGTAAAAACCATCGATTTTATCCCGGGGTATTCCACCACATCGATCATTGAAAAGTTGAAAAGATAATAAATCAGGAATAATGGCCAAATCAAAATCGGTATATGTTTGTCAAAGTTGTGGTGTTGAATCTTCAAAATGGGTTGGAAAGTGCCCGTCGTGCGGAGAGTGGAATACCTTTGTTGAACAGGTAATCTCCAAATCTACACATTCCAGAACTTCCCCTATGCATGAGTTTTCGGAAAAACAGATCCCGCAAAAATTAATTGACATAAAACCCCGGAAAGAGGGACGGATATCGTCAAATATCCAGGAGCTGGACAGAATTCTGGGAGGGGGAATCGTTCCGGGATCGATGATTTTAATTGGTGGAGAACCGGGCATTGGGAAATCGACCCTCTCGTTGCAGATGGCTCTTAAACTTCATCATTTGAAATCCTTGTACATTTCCGGGGAGGAAAGTCCCCAACAGATAAAAATGCGGGCCGAAAGATTAATGCTGAGCAACGAGGGATGCTTTATTCTCAGCGAAACCTCGCTGGAAAATATTTTTAATCACCTTGTTAATATACAACCTGATATCATTATTGTAGATTCTATCCAAACATTGTTTTCAGAGAATCTGGAATCAACGGCCGGAACCGTTTCTCAGATCCGTGAAACTGCTGCGCGTTTGCTTAAGTTTGCCAAAGAATCGGGCACTCCTGTTTTTTTAATAGGGCACATTACCAAGGAGGGTAACCTGGCCGGACCCAAGGTATTGGAACATATTGTCGATACCGTTTTGCAGTTTGAGGGCGATCATCATCATATGTACAGGATTTTACGGACCACCAAAAACCGTTTTGGTTCTACTGCTGAGCTGGGGATTTTTGAAATGGGCGATAAAGGACTTCGTGAAGTGAACAATCCCTCCGAAATACTAATAACCCAAACCGACGAAGAGTTAAGCGGCACTTCCGTTGCGTCAACCATTAACGGGGTACGTCCTTTGCTCATTGAGATACAGGCCCTGGTTAGCTCGGCGGCTTATGGTACTCCGCAACGATCGTCCACAGGATTTAATATCCGGCGGCTGGGAATGCTGCTGGCTGTGTTGGAGAAAAGGGCCGGTTTTCGCCTGGGGCAAAAAGATGTTTTTCTAAATATTGCAGGGGGAATTAAAGTTGACGATCCTGCAACCGACCTGTCGGTTATTGCCTCGGTACTTTCGTCGAACCTTGATTTAAAAATTGATAAAAACATCTGTTTTGCCGGTGAAGTTGGATTAACCGGTGAGATACGTCCGGTTAACCGCATTGAACAACGCATTCGTGAAGCCGATAAGCTGGGATTTAAGAAAATGTATATCTCCAGGTTTAACAGTAAGGGTCTGGATGTCTCTAAATTTTCGATTGAGATCATTCAAATAGGAAGGGTTGATGAACTCTTTCGTTCCCTGTTTAAAAAGAATTAATTGCCGGTGAATTTACTCGAAGCACATCATCTTAACGTTTCCTTTGCAGATCAGGGATCTGAGGTAAAGGTTGTGGATAATGTATCGTTTAAGTTAGCCGGGGGGGAAACCTTGGGGATTGTCGGGGAATCAGGGTCGGGTAAATCGCTGACTGCTTTATCCCTTTTAAATTTGCAACCCGTAAGTGCCTCGGTAAGCGGAGAGGTTTATTTCCTGGAGAACCAGGAGCAAACCAATCTATTTAGTCTTACTTCAAAGCAATGGCTCTCTTTTCGTGGCAAAAAGATTGCAATGATTTTTCAGGAACCCATGACTTCTTTAAATCCCACGATGAAATGCGGGAAACAGGTGGAGGAGGTACTGCTTGTGCATACGGACCTGTCTTCTCCAAAAAGAAAAAAGCGGGTACTGGAGCTGTTCGAAGAAGTACAACTGCCACATCCGGAAAGGGTTTTCCAGAGCTATCCGCATGAATTGTCCGGAGGACAAAAACAACGGGTGATGATTGCAATGGCAATTGCCCTTAAGCCATCGGTGTTGATTGCTGATGAACCAACAACGGCCCTGGATGTAACCGTTCAAAAGGCAATTATCGATCTTTTAAAAGACATTCAAAAAAGATATGGTATCAGTATTATTTTTATTTCCCATGATTTGGGGGTTATAGCGCAGATCGCCCATCAGGTCCTGGTAATGTACCAGGGAAAGGTTGTGGAACATGGACCGGTAAAAAGGGTATTAGGGATTCCTGAAGAGCCTTATACCCAAGGACTGATCAGCTGTCGTCCGGTACCGGGGTTTACCGGGGAACGACTTCCTACCCTGGCAGATTTCATGCAAACGAACAACCGTCAACAGTTCGTGGATAAGCCAGAAACAAAAAAATCTTTTACCCCAAGCCCGGTGGTTTTATCCGTAAAGGGATTAACAAAACGGTTTGTCACCCGTGTAAATTTTTTAGGACAAGTCAGGGATTCTTTGCCAGCCATACAAAATATTCAGTTCCAGGTGTATCAGGGCGAAACTTTAGGACTCGTGGGTGAATCGGGATGCGGAAAGACTACTTTAGGAAGGATCATTGCCCAACTCCTTGATTATAATTCAGGATTAATAGAATACCACGGAAAATCGTTAAAAGCATTAACCAGGAAAGAATTAAAAGCGTTTCGCAGGAAAGTGCAGATCATCTTTCAGGATCCTTACAGCTCGCTCAATCCAAAGATAACCGTTGGAGAGGCTATTGCTGAGCCTTTGTCGGTCCATCGACTTACCAAAACATCCCGGGAAAGAAAGCAACGAGTCGTGGAGTTGCTCAAACAGGTAAAGCTAAAAGCGGAAGATTATTCAAAATATCCGCACGAGTTCTCGGGCGGACAAAGGCAACGGGTTGTTATCGCCAGAGCTTTAGCGTTAAATCCGGAGTTTCTCATTTGCGATGAGTCTGTTTCTGCACTTGATGTATCGGTACAGGCAGAGATATTAAACCTGTTAAACGATCTGAAAAGAAAGTACCGGTTAACCTATATCTTTATTTCACACGATCTGTCTGTGGTTAAATATATGTCCGACCGGATCATGGTGATGAAGGACGGTCAACGGATAGAGCTAAATAATGCAGATGAGGTATATTTTTCTCCTTCTTCGGAGTATACCCGTAAGTTAATTGACTCGATCCCTGAACTTGGTGTTTAAAAGAATTCATCATCAAATTCGGTGGTTGTCTCCTGGTGATCTTCCTCGCAATCCACCTGAATGGAAAAGTTGTCTGGTTTTTCAAACTTATCTTCCGGGGTGACTGATACGATGGTAGAGTCGTTATAAACTTTCTGCATATAAAGGGCAAATATGGGCAGGGCCATATTGTGTCCACCTCCCAGTCCTATCCCTTCGAAGTGTATGCTACGGTCTTCTCCACCAACCCATACTCCGGACACCAGGTTTGGGGTAACTCCCATGAACCAGCCGTCGGAATGATTTTGTGTGGTTCCTGTTTTTCCGCCAATTTCATTAAACAGCTGGTATTTCCATCGGATTCTTCCGGCTGTACCTTCCTTAACCACAGCCTGGAGTAAACTGATCATCGAATAAGCGGTTTGTTCACTGATGGCTTCATTTTTGGATGAGGTAAACCGGGCCAGTTCAGCGCCATTGCGGTCTTCAATCCTTGTAATGTAAAGGGGCTCGGCATGCACTCCTTTGTTGGAAAAGGTGGAATAAGCACTCACCATCTCTTCCAGGCTGATATCAGAGGTTCCTAAAAAGATGGAGGGTACCGGATCAACATGACTTTCTATCCCCATTTTTCGCATTACATCAATCACCGAGGCGGGATTGAATTGTTTGATGAGCCAGGCAGAGATGTAATTAACCGAATTGGCCAACCCCCATTTTAACGTAACCATTTTTCCATCTTTATCCGAAGGACCTGAGTTTTTTGGGGTCCAGGTAGTGTCATTGACAAGGAATGTAGAGGCAACATTGGCAACCTTATGACAGGGTGAATAGTTTTCCTGCATCGCCAGGGTATACAGGAAAGGTTTAATGGTTGAACCTACCTGCCTTTTTCCTTGCGTAACATGATCATATTTAAAATGTTTAAAGTCCGGACCTCCCACGTAAGCTTTCACATGTCCGTTGTGAGGATCAATGGATAAAAATCCTGCTCTCAGGAATTGTTTGTAATACAGTAATGAGTCCATGGGGGTCATAACTGTATCAATATCCCCTTTCCATGAAAAAACAGTCATTGCAGTAGGGGTATTAAATACAGAGATAATTGAGTCCATGTCAAGTCCTTTCTGGCGTAATACCCGGTATCTTTCTGTTCGCCTGATTCCCAGTTCAATAATATCCTTCATATCGCTGGATGAAAGGTCTTTGGAGTAAGGGGTGTTGGGATTGGATTCCTGTTCCTTGTCAAAAGCCTCTTGTAGTTCTCCTCCCAGGTGTTCTCTTAAGGATTTTTCTGCATATTTTTGCATTCGCGAATCGATGGTTGTATATATTTTTAATCCATCACGATATAAATTATAGGTAGTTCCATCGGGTTTTTTGTTTTTATTGCACCACCCGTATAAAGGGTTTGTAGCCCATTCCAGTGAGTCCTGGGTATAACTCTCTTCAGTATAATAATTTTTTTTGTTGGGTTTGTCTTTGTTTAGCAGGAGCCTTACATATTCTCTGAAATAGGTGGCTAACCCTACGTTATGGTCCTGTACTTTGTAATTTAACTCAATGGGCAGAACGCTGAGAGAGTCAAACATCTCATCGTCAATGTAGTTGTATTTGTTCATTTGAGAAAGAACCACATTTCGTCTTAATCTTGAACGTTCGGTATTTCGAACGGGGTTATAATAACTGGGAGCTTTTAGTAATCCAACAAGTACCGCGGCTTCTTCAACTTTTAATGAGTCGGGGGTTTTATTGAAAAAGGTTTTGGCTGCCGATTTAATACCATAGGAATGTCCTCCAAAGGGAACTGTGTTGAGATACATCACCAGGATCTCATCCTTGGTATAGTTTTTTTCAAGCTTAACAGCTGTTACCCATTCCTTAAACTTGGCTAAAACCAGGTTTGTATTTCGACGGATTGATGAGTGGTAGGTGGTTGTGTCGCGGGGAAAAAGATTTTTGGCTAATTGCTGGGTAATAGTACTTCCTCCGCCGGAATCACGGTTTCCTAACAAAATACTATAAACAATCACCCGCCCCAATCCGCGGGCATCAATTCCTGAGTGTTTGTGAAAACGGATATCCTCTGTTGCAATGAGAGCATTAACTATATTGGGAGAAAGATCATCAAATTGAACATAGGATCTGTTTTGATAATAATAACTGCCCAATAAAACACTGTCGGCAGAAAATATTTCAGAAGCAAGATTGTTTTCCGGATTTTCCAAATCCTCAAAGGTTGGCATATCCCCAAACTTTTCCATGGAGATTAATACAAAGATTGTGATGAGGGTGACCATGGGAAGAATAAATAATGCCCAAAACAATCGGATATAAAAATTTTTTGTAAATTTAAATTTGCTCATAGTGCTCGTTTTCTCTTTGATGTCAAAAATAATAAATAATATTTAATTCAAAATGTTGAACATAAAATACTATTTATATTAATTTTGTGTCATTTTTAATTCAATTTAACACATTATAATTATATGAGTGAAAATCTGGTAATTGTAGAGTCGCCGGCGAAAGCAAAAACCATTGAGAAATTTTTGGGAAAAGATTTTATTGTTAAATCAAGCTATGGACATATCCGCGATTTAGCAAAGAAAAATTTTGGTGTTAACCTTAATGATGATTATGAACCTCAATATATTATTCCTGATGATAAAAAAGCGGTAGTAAAGGAATTAAAAAAAGAAGCCCAAAAGGCAAAGATGGTTTGGCTGGCCTCTGATGAAGACCGTGAAGGAGAGGCTATTGCCTGGCATTTGTTTAAAGTTTTGGAGCTTGATCCGAAGAAAACCAAAAGAATTGTATTCCACGAAATTACAAAGGATGCCATACAGAATGCCATTAAAAACCCAAGACCTATTGATGAAAATTTAGTGAATGCTCAACAGGCACGTAGAATTCTGGATCGACTGGTTGGTTTTGAATTATCTCCTGTATTGTGGAAAAAAGTAAAGCCTTCTCTTTCTGCCGGCAGAGTCCAATCTGTTGCTGTAAAACTGCTGGTTGAGCGGGAAAGAGAAATCATGAATTTTACCAGTGAATCTTACTTTAAAGTCACCGGAATTTTTAAGACCGAAGGAAAAAATGAGTTAAAAGCAGAGCTGAATGAGCGGATAAAGCACAAGAAGGATGTATTGTCTTTTCTGGAAAAAAATAAATCGGCAACATTTGTTGTGAACAATGTCGTGAAAAAGCCCGGAAAAAAGTCTCCGTCACCTCCTTTTACCACGTCAACCCTGCAACAGGAGGCCAGCAGGAAGCTGGGTTTTTCTGTGGCACAAACCATGGCTGTTGCCCAAAGACTTTACGAAGCAGGAAAAATCACCTATATGCGAACCGATTCTGTCAACCTGTCGGGGATGGCAATAAATACTGCTAAAAAAGTAATTCTGGACGAATTTGGAGAGAAATACCTGAAAATAAGAAAATATTCCACCAGGTCGAAGGGAGCGCAGGAAGCACACGAGGCTATCCGGCCAACTTTTATTGACCAGCAAACGGTTTCAGGTTCTGATCGGGAGAAGCGATTGTACGACTTAATCAGGAAAAGAACCCTTGCCTCTCAGATGAGTGATGCTTTGCTTGAGAAAACAACCATTTCCATTGACATTTCCAATCAGGATAAGAAGTTTGTTGCCACCGGTGAAGTGCTTAAGTTTGATGGTTTTTTGAAGGTTTATATTGAATCCAGTGATGATGAAAATGATGAAGAAACCAAAGGTTTACTGCCTCCTGTTACCCAGGGAGAGTCATTGGATTATCTGTCAATTTTTGCTACAGAACGGTTTACACATCATCCCCCAAGATATACGGAAGCCAGCCTGGTTAAAAAGCTGGAAGAACTGGGAATTGGTCGTCCGTCAACCTATGCCCCCACTATTTCCACGATCCAAAACCGGGGATATGTCGTTAAGGAAGACCGGCCCGGACAGGAAAGAGGTTATGTTGCTTTTCATTTAAAGCAGGGTGATATTCAGGAGGAAAAACGTAAAGAGATTACCGGGGCTGAAAAGTCAAAACTATTCCCCAACGATATCGGGATGGTTGTCAATGATTTTCTGGATAATCATTTTGATGAAATTATGAATTACAATTTTACAGCTTCGGTTGAGGAGGAGTTTGATGAGATTGCTCAGGGAAATATGTTATGGACACAGATGATTGATAAGTTTTATAAACCCTTTCATCAACGGGTGGATGAAACCCTCAAGACCTCTGCCCGAAGCGTTGGTGAACGTGTTTTAGGTGATGATCCCAAAACCGGGAAACCCGTTATTGCCAAAATCGGGCCCTATGGCCCCATGGTGCAACTGGGGGAAAAAGATGACGAGGAAAAACCAAAGTTTGCCTCCTTGCAGCGAGGACAACATCTTGAATCCATTACCCTGGAAGAGGCCCTGGATTTGTTTAAGCTGCCCCGGGAGATCGGGACATTTGAAGATAAGAAAGTAGTAGTATCCATAGGGCGTTTCGGTCCTTATGTAAGACACGACGCTAAATTTTATTCGTTAAAGAAACAGGATAACCCATATAAAATTGAGTTAGATAGAGCCATTGAGCTTATTCAGGAAAAAAGAGAAAAGGATAAGGCAAAAATCATCAATGATTTTCCTGAAGATAAAGATTTGCAGCTTCTAAATGGTCGTTGGGGCCCCTATATTTCCTATCAAAAGAAAAACTACAAAATCCCCAAGGACAAAAAAGCAGAAAATTTATCCTATGAAGACTGCTTGCAGATAATTAAAGAAGCTGAAAAAAAGGGAACTGCCAAGTCCAAGTCCAAGGCCAAGGCCAAACCTAAAACAAAAGGTAAAGCCCAGACTAAAACTAAAAAATCAACAACGAAGAGTACTAAAAAAAAGAACAATAATTAGAAAGCCATTTTAATGAATTTTAATGATTATTTTGATCCCATCGATGAAATCAGCCCTGTTAATTCCTCTGTAAGGGCCGACAAGCAGCTAGGTTCATTGATTGTTCAGCATACCAAGGACCAACCTGTATTAACGGTTGACAAATTTCATTTAGCTATTGTTGGAGTGCTTTTAGATGCGAAGGATGATGCAGAATCATTAGCGGCTATACGTAAACAATTATATGGTTTAGCTGCCCCCGGCCAAAAAATTAAGATATATGACCTTGGCAATCTAAAAAAAGGTTGGACCGATGAAGATCATGAAGCAGCTTTAAGAGATATTGCTTTTGAATTGATTACACGAAATATTGTGCCTGTTTTTTTAGGTGCTACCGAAAGGGTTGTTTATCCGGTATATCATGCTTATCAAAAAATAAACCATAAGATTAACCTGGTTTCCATTGACCATAAGATTGATATCACGGAGGACAGAGAAAAGAGGAAGAAATCAGCTTTGTGGAAGATCCTGGTTGAAGAAAATGAGGCAATCTTTACGTTTAGTAATATTGGATTTCAGTCTCACTTTGTGGGAGAAAATACGCTTCAGTATCTTGAAGATTCTCTGCATAACGCTTTCCGGTTAGGATACGTCCATGAAAACATTCAAATGACTGAACCTGTATTACGGGATGCTGACTTTGTTTCGCTTAATGTTTCATCCATCAGGCAGTCGGATGCTCCGGGACAAACCGTCCCGTCACCCAATGGGTTTTATGCAGAGGAAATATGCCAGCTTTCACGTTACACCGGGTTAGGAAACAGACTTTCAGCATTTGGTGTCTTCGATTACTGTTTGGAAAAAGACAGCAATAGTCAAACCGCTCAATTAATTGCTCAGATTATCTGGTATTTTATTAAGGGTTATAGTTCCCGTATTGTGGAATATCCTTTAACAAATGACAAGGAGTTTAAGAAAATTATTGTGAACCTTGATCATTTTAAATCAGAGTTGGTGTTTTATAAGAGTGAAAGAACTGAGCGATGGTGGATTGAAGTTCCTTCGTTTAAGCATGAGAAAGTGAAAAATGTTGTTATGTCTTGTACACCAAGAGATTATCAGATGGCTACCCAGGGAGAAGTCCCTGAAAGCTGGTTAAAGGCATTTCAGAAAATAAATTAAAAATCAATAACTTACTGAATTAAAAGCAGAAAAATCGTTATTTTTTTTAAAACATTAGTAACTTTATTAATTTTATAAAGTATAATGTGATATCTTTAATCAATCGATGAATGAACATTTTATTATTTATAAAATTTGTTTAGAAATAATATTTTTACTTATTTTACTTTGGAATCTTTATTATAATTGAGGAAGACAGATAATAATATGAAAAGACTAATCTTTTTCTTTACCTTTTTGATGTTTTTTCCTGTGTTTTTAGAAGCCCAGCAAGATCCTCAATTTAGTCAGAATATGTTTACCCACCTTTTAACGAACCCTGGTTATGCCGGGAGTAACGATAATATTTCAGTATATGCCCTTAATCGAACCCAGTGGACCGGATTTGAAGGAAGCCCCATGGTAACCACCTTAAATATGGATGCTGCAATCAATCCCTTCAGAATTCCTTTAGGAGTCGGTGTATCGCTTCAAAATGATGAACTGGGATTTAATAAAGATTTACAGTTAAATATATCGATAGCTTATAAACAGCCACTGGGTGATGGAAGCCTGGGCATTGGGGTGAAATGGGGGGTTGCGAATACGAGTATAAGTACCGAAGGATCAGAATGGATTACACCGGTTGATCCTGCAGAAAATGATATTGCCATCCCTGTAGACGGCAGCGAAAATATGAGTATGATGGATTTTGGGTTTGGGCTATTTTATAAGACCCAGGATTTATACCTGGGAATTTCCTCGACCCATATTAACCAGGCAGAGCTTACCCTTGATCAGGGGAAGACCCGTTTAACCCGGCATTATTACGTTACCGCCGGATACAACTTGCCTTTTAATAACCCGTTATTTGAATTTAAACCAGGATTAATTGTACAATCCGACGGAAAAAATTCTCAATTAGGATTTCATGGACTCATTGAATACAATAAAAAGATATGGGGAGGCGTTTCTTTAAGAACAGATTATGCCATTACAGGGATTTTGGGAGTTGAGCTGTTTAAATGGGTGAAAGTGAGCTATTCGTATGATTTTGTTGTGTCCGATTTGATGGAGTATAATGATGGTTCTCATGAAATTATGATGGGTTTTAGTTTTGATGTAAAAAAAGATAAAACCCCGGAAAGATATAAAAGTATTCGATTTTTATAAAGATAAAACGTTGAATTATTGTTATTTTGCAAAATAAATATTGGAAATATTATGAAAAAATTATTAGTTGTAGGCATTCTTTTAGCAATATCTTATAGTTGTAGCAATTACAATGCTGGAGAATTAACCGGAGTTAAAGGTAGAAAAGGGTGGTTTGAATCCCAGCCTTACGGAATGGTATTTGTCCCCATGGGAAGTTATACGATGGGTCCAAGTGATCAGGATGTAGCCTGGGCGATGAACTCTTTTACCAAAACAGTTTCAGTAGATGCATTTTGGATGGATGCAACCGAGGTTACCAATAATGAATACCGGCAATTTGTATACTGGGTACGCGACTCTATTATGAGGCGAAAACTTGGTGAAGTAATCGAAGATTACCTGATTGCAGAAGATGAATTTGGAAATCCTATAGATCCTCCGATCATTAATTGGGATGTGGAAATTGATCCTCGGGATGAAGAGGTGTCTGAGATATTAAATGAATTGTATTTGGCTGAACATGAGAGATTTTACCGTAGAAAAGAGATTGATACCAGGAAGTTAATGTTTGAGTATTACCGGGTGGATATGCAACAGGCAGCGAAAAAATCAAACCGGTATGATTTTAATACCAGGCAGTATAACGGTACAGCAATCAATGCTCAGGGGGAGCAAATCGATGTGGATGATCGATCTGCCTTTGTTATCCGTGATGTAATCAATGTATATCCCGATACCCTTTGCTGGATCAGTGATTTTACCTATTCATTTAATGAACCTTATACCAATATGTATTTCTGGCATCCCTCCTATGATAATTATCCGGTGGTAGGTGTTAACTGGAAACAAGCCCGAGCATTTTCGGTATGGAGAACCCAGTATTTAAATGATTATTTAAGAGGTGCAGGCGAAGGTTTTGTTCAGGATTTTAGGTTACCTAATGAAGCCGAGTGGGAGTATGCAGCAAGAGGAAACCTTGATCTTTCCATGTATCCCTGGGGAGGTATGTATACCCGAAACAAACAGGGATGTTTCTTAGCTAACTTTAAACCTTTAAGAGGTAATTATATTGATGATGGTGGACTGATAACGGTTGCCGTGGGTAGTTATTCCCCCAATGAATATGGCCTGTTTGACATGTCTGGAAATGTTTCCGAATGGACCTCCAATGCTTACGATGAATCAGCCTACAGTTTTCAGCATGATATGAACCCTGATTATCAATACGAAGCATTACCAGATGATCCTCCGGCAATGAAACGAAAAGTAGTTCGCGGAGGTTCCTGGAAAGATATTGGATATTTTCTACAGTGTGGAACCAGGACTTATGAATACCAGGATTCTGCAAAATCATATGTTGGTTTCAGATGTGTGAGAGCGTATCTGGGAACAAATTAGTTAGAATTATAACTTAAAGAATTGTATCATGATTAATATTTCTGAATTAGTCCAAACCTCCGGTTGGAGAGCCTTTATGGCTAAGTTATATGGCTGGGGAGCATCCTTGGTAATCTTAGGAGCACTCTTTAAACTGATGCACTGGCCAGCTGCAGGAACAATGCTTATTATCGGGATGTCTATTGAAGCGATCATCTTCTTTTTCTCTGCATTTGAACCTCAGCATGAGGAGGTAGACTGGTCGCTGGTATATCCTGAGTTGGCAGGAATTGACGAAGAGGAAGAGTTTACCAAACGCCCCAGAGTTGATCGGGAATATGCTGGTGCCGGAGGTGCCGGATTTGGGAAACTCGATGAAATGCTCGAAAGTGCAGAGATTACTCCGGAACTTTTTGAAAAACTCGGGAAAGGATTGAAAAACCTGAATCAAACCACTCAGAATTTAATGAATGTTTCCGATGCAGCCCAGGCTACCAATCAGTTTGTGGATAATTTACAGGCAGCTTCCGAATCGATCAATTCAATGACCGAGAGCTATGGGCAATCTTCAGAACAGCTTAGCCATTCCATCGGGCACCTGGTTAACTCCTACAAGGAATCTGCTGATGTTATGAATGATGCCGGCAAAAATATGGCTGAACAATTTGCTCAATCCAGCCAGGGTTTTGTGGATAATTATAAAAGCCTCGAAGAGAAAATCCAGGAGAATATCGAATTAATTGCAACAGGAAATCAATCCTATAATGAGAAACTTGAACTCTTAAATAAAAATTTATCTGCCTTAAATTCAGTGTATGAATTGCAAATGCAGAATACTAATGAGCATGTAGAATCATCCAAAACGGTATTCAATGAAATGGATGTTCTGATGAATAACCTAAAAGAATCAGTGGATGAAACGAAAGCTTATAAAGAAGAAATTTCAAAATTAAATAGTAATTTAACTGCATTGAACGCTATTTATGGCAATATGTTATCAGCCATGAATGTTGTGAAATAAATACAGTTAGATAGATAAATTTAGGATTATGGGTCACGGTAAAGAAACTCCCCGGCAGAAAATGATTGGTATGATGTATTTGGTGTTAACAGCAATGTTAGCATTAAATGTTTCAGCTGAAGTGTTAGACGCTTTTACGGCTGTTGATGAGGGATTAAAGAAAACCACTCATAATTATGTTGAAAAGAACAAGGAATTATATAAGGAGTTCGAAGAACAGTATGCCATCAACCAGACAAAGGTTGAGCCCTGGAAGCAAAAGGCGGATGAGGTTAAGAAGAGGTCCGATGAACTTTATGACTATATTCAGAACCTAAAACTTGAAATTGTTAAAACCAACCAGGGAGAAGATACAGAAGCCATTACTGAAGAGGGAACAATCATCAATGATCTTTTAAAGGGAAAAGATAAATATGATACTCCTTCCATGATTTTAATCGGGTCGAATAATAATGGGAAAGCCTATGAATTTAAGGATATGATTGAAGAATACAAGGATTTTCTCGTAGGTTTATGTGATCCTAAGGATCTTCGGATTATTCAATCCCTGGAAAGTAATCTTGATACTTCCGATCCTCCACCCAACAAAGAGGGGGAAAGCAAATCGTGGGAGGTAAAACATTTTGGGCAGATGCCCTTGGCTGCAGTGATGCCTCTTTTAACTAAATTCCAGGTAGATATCCGAAACTCAGAAACAGAGATGGTAAGATACCTGTTAAACCAGATTGTAGCAGGAGAGATCACTTTTAATAAGTTGGAAGCAACGGTAATCCCTAATACCAGTTATGTATTACAAGGGAATGATTATATGGCCGATGTTTTCCTTGCCGCTGTTGATACCACCCAGCCTCCTATTGTTCTGATCGGGGATTATGATTCGACCCGCCTGGAAGATGGAACCTGGCAATATAATATGGTTGGAGCTTATGATACCCTGGAAGTTGTACAGGGTAAAGGGAAATACCAGGTAAAAGGACAGTCCATCGGCTCCCATGAATGGGGTGGGTTGATTAAGTTAATGGATCCCAGTGGAAACTATATTGTAAAATCATTCCAGAAATCCTACTCGGTTGCTAAACCAAACCTGGTAGTATCTCCAACCAAAATGAATGTGTTTTATGTTGGGGTGGATAATCCTGTGAGTGTTTCAATAGCTGGAGTTCCCGGGAATAAAATTGTACCCTCCATTACCAATGGTAGAATTCGAAAACGTTCCGACGGAGAATATATTGTCAACCCAACCCGTCCGGGTAACAGCCTGGTTACTGTACAGGCCGAAATTGATGGTGCAATGAAAAATATGGGTACTGCTCAATTTCGGGTGAAGCCATTGCCCGATCCCGTGGTTATGGTGGCTGGTAAAAAAGGGGGTAAAATTGAGAAGAATGTTTTGGCTGCCCAGGCAGGAGTTTTTGCCGAAATGGAAAATTTTGATTTTGACCTGGAATTTAAAATTATTGAATTCACCGTGTCGACCACCGACCGTGGAGGATATTTTATTGGAGAAAAGGCTGAAGGAAGCACTTTTACTCAGGCACAATATAATTTAATCAATAATTTACGAAGAAATTCACGCGTAAATATTGAAGATGTAAAAGCGGTAGGTCCCGACGGAACAGTTCGGAACCTTCCACCAATAGTATTTGAAATTATTTAACATTAAAAGATAAAATTATGAAACGATTTTTTGTTGTTTTTCTTGTTGTCGGGCTTATTACTACTATTTTTAATGAACAACAAATATTTGCCCAGGAAGAAACCGTAAATGATGGGGTATATGTTAAGGAGAATATCCCTGGCAAAAAACCAATTCCTTATCGACAATTACGCGAAGCGGATATCATGTGGTCCAAAAAGATATGGCAGGTGATTGATTGTAGAGAGAAAATGAATCATCCATTATATTTTCCGTTAGAGGGAGAGGTGGATGACCGGAGAAGCCTGATGAATCTGTTTATGTATGGAATCCGAAATGAAGGATTGATTGTATATAAAGATGATCAGTTTCAGGAAATCATGACCCTGGATGAAGTTCTTGAAAAACTGGATGCATTACCCAAAACACAACAAGTAACGAATCCGGAAACCGGTGAACTGGAAGAAAGAGTTATCGAGGGAAGAATTAACTACGATGAGATCAGCCAGTATGAAATCAAGGAACAGTGGTATTTTGATAAGCAACATTCTACCATGCGTGTCCGTATTTTAGGAATTTGCCCCATTCGACGCTATGTAGATCCAGAAACCGAACAAGCCCGTAAGGAGCGTACTTTTTGGGTATATTTCCCGGCGGCACGTCACCTGATGGCTAATCAGGAAGTGTTTAACCGACATAATGATGCTCAACGAATCAGTTTTGATGACCTGTTTTTTCAGCGACGATTTAATAGCTATATCATCGCCGAATCGAATGTTTATGATAACCGACCAATCAGTACCTATATGCAGGGGGTAAATAACTTATTGGAAGCAGAGAAAATTAAACAAGAATTGTTTGAAATAGAACATGATTTATGGGAATATTAAACCCAAATTCATGAATATAAAATTGAAGAGGCGCTTTCAGGCGCCTCTTTTTCATAAATACCGGTCTCCTAACTTTAGTTTGATATCGTTTACATATTGTTTGATCTCTTGTTCATCTTCTTTTTTGCATACCAGCAGGATATGATCGGATTCCACAACAATGAAATCATTTAAACCCTGTAATACCACCAGTTTTTCTTTAGGCATTTTTACTATACAATTGTTTAAATCATAGGCAAAAACTTGATCCCCC
Organism: Bacteroidales bacterium; assembly: GCA_036351015.1. Taxonomy (GTDB): domain Bacteria; phylum Bacteroidota; class Bacteroidia; order Bacteroidales; family UBA12077; genus UBA12077. The sequence continues at coordinate 7,268 of JAZBOG010000031.1, read as the reverse complement.
TGGATGGAGTTGTTGTGTTTATCCTTTGCTAAGTTTTCATGTAAAGATCCCCAGGTACCAAGATCAGCCCATCCAAAATCACTGCAATAAACATAAACATTATCGGCCTTCTCCATGATACCATAATCAATGGAAATATTTTTACATTCATAATAGGTTCTGGCAATAAACTCATTCTCCTGATCCGTATCATAAGCCTGCATTCCCTTCTGAAATAAAGCATTAACCTCCGGGAGAAAAGTTTCAAAGGCTTGTTTAATCGATTTCAAAGACCAGATAAAAATGCCCGCATTCCAAAAGAATTCTCCACTTTCATAAAATACCTGTGCCAGATCTTTGTTGGGTTTTTCAGTAAAGGTTTTCACTTTAAAGATTTGCTTATTTTCTTTTATCGGTTTGTTATTGCTAACCTGAATATAACCATATCCTGTTTCTGGTCGGCTGGGGTTAATCCCCAGGGTTAAAAGCGCATCTTTATCAGAGACAAATTCCAGCCCTTCATGAATTACCTTTATAAATTCATCTTCTTTAATAATTAAGTGGTCTGATGGTGCTGTTACAATGTTTGCTTCCAGGTTGTGTTTTAAAATTTTATAATTGGCGTAAGCTATACAGGGAGCTGTATTTCTTCGTACAGGCTCCAGCAGAACCTGAGACTGGGACAGTTCGGGTAGTTGTTCACTGATAATCTCATGGTAATCTGTACTGGTTACAATATAAATATTTTCAAGGGGACAAATTTGTTTAAACCGATCAAAGGTCATCTGAAGCAGGGTTCGTCCAGTTCCTAAGATATCCAGAAACTGTTTTGGTTTTCTTTGTTTGCTTAAAGGCCAGAATCTGCTTCCAACACCTCCGGCCATAATGACACAATAGTTATTTTGATTCATAATGCACTATTTTTTATTTTACTAATTTATAAAAACCCGCGGTAATAATAGTTATAAATTCAGGGAATGTTCGTGGGAAATGTTTTTAAACCATTCAATATTGCGGCTAAAGAATTGTATATTTGTAAGGATCGAAAATTTAAAACAATGAACTTATTTTATCATATCGGCAGGTATTTTTTATTAATGAAAAAGGTTTTTACTAAACCCGAACGAATAAAAATTTTCTACAAGGAGACCGTTCATGAGATTGATAAGCTGGGCCTGAGCTCAATTAGTATAGTTGCCATCATCTCTGTTTTTATGGGAGCTGTAATTACTATTCAGACCGCTTATAATACAGAAAATCCGATTTACCCGGCCTATCTTATAGGATTAACGGCCCGGGATACCCTGCTGTTAGAATTTTCCTCCACTGTTGTTGCACTTATTCTGGCCGGAAAAATTGGTTCGAATATCTCCTCGGAGATAGGATCAATGAGAATTACTGAACAAATTGATGCCCTGGAAATTATGGGAATCAACTCAGCCAATTTTTTAATCCTGCCCAAGATTACTGCAGCAGTGCTGTTTGCCCCTTTCCTAACTCTTATGAGTATGGTTATTGGACTCTTTGGAGGATGGGTTGCCAGCATCAGTACAGGAGTTATGACTTCCCAGGAATTCGTTTATGGGATCCAATATGCATTTATCCCCTATTATATAACTTATTCGGTTATTAAAATCGTGGTTTTTGCTTTCCTGATCACTACGATCTCCTCTTATCATGGATATTATGCCTATGGAGGAGCTTTGGATGTTGGTCGTTCAAGTACCCGTGCGGTGGTTCACAGCAGCATTTTTATTTTGCTTTTTAATGTAATCTTAACACAATTGTTGTTGTCATGATCGAAATACAAAAACTTTCCAAATCTTTTGATGGAGAAGCGGTAATTAAGGATATTGATGTTGTTTTTGAGAAAGGGAAAACAAATCTTATTATTGGACAAAGTGGTTCGGGGAAAACGGTTTTACTTAAATCCATTGTTGGACTTCATGAGATCGATGAGGGGAAAATCATTTATGATGATGTTTTATTTAACCGGTTAGATTTTAAAGAGAAAAAGCAGATGAGACAAAAAATGGGAATGCTTTTTCAGGGAGGAGCTTTGTTTGATTCCAATACGGTTGAAGAAAATGTAATGTTCCCTCTGGACATGTTTACCGATATGGCTCCTGATGAAAAAAGAGACCGTGCCAACGAATGTTTGAAAAGAGTTAACATTGTTAATGCTAATCATTTATATCCTGATGAGATTAGTGGAGGAATGAAAAAAAGAGTTGCCATTGCCCGGGCTATTGCCCTGAATCCCAAATATCTTTTCTGCGATGAACCCAATTCGGGTTTAGATCCTAAAACAGCTATCCTTATTGACAATCTTATTCAGGAGATTACTGTTGAATATGATATGACAACGATTGTCAATACTCACGACATGAATTCTGTAATGGAAATAGGCGATAAGGTTGTTTTTATTTTTCAGGGTCAAAAATGGTGGGAAGGCACACGGGATGATATATTTAATACCGAAAATGAAGAGTTAAATAATTTTATTTTCGCCTCCAAATTATCCCAGAAAGTCAGAGCCCTGGAAAAATAGAATTATCCTAAATCATAAATCTTTTGTAATCGGGGGATATCATTAATTTCAATATTTTTTCCTTCGATCTGTATTAACCCATCTTTTCTGAATTCTGAAAGAGCTCTTATTACATTTTCTGTGCTCATATCAATCAGGTCGGCAATCTCTTTCCGGCTAACGGGAAGGTTGAATTTCTCAGTATTGTATATTTTTTGTGCAAAAAACAGGAGGATATAGGCTATTCTCCCCCTTAATTGTCGGGTATTAATATCTACCCTGGTTTGTATGATGGAGTCGGATAATATGCTTATTTTTTCAAAAAAATCCAGGGCAAAATCTCCATTGGTTTGAATAAAGTTTTTAATTAAATCAAGCTCTACAAAACATACAATAGAGTCTTCGATCGCAGCAATTGAATAGGTGTGCTTAGGATTGGAAAAAATGCTTAATAAACCGATAAAATCTTTTGGTTTTGCGATGCTAATGATATGTTCTTTATGGTTTGTTTCTGTTTTATAAAGTTTAACTAATCCCTTTTGTAAGTATAAAAAGGAGTGAACAGGATCACCTTCAATGTAGATATTTTCACCCTTGCGATAAAATTTTTCAACTTTTTGTTCATTAATTAAGCTTAACTCTTCGGGAGTCAGGTTTTTAAATGCCCAGCTTCGAAAAGCACAGTTTTTACAATTACTTACATTCTTTAGAATCTCCATAATATTTATGTCTTCTGATAAACTGACATATATCATAACTGATATATATCATAATATATATTTATATTAATATATTAATATCTGTTATTTTTGTAACAGTAAAAATACTTGTTAAAAATACTACAAAAAATATCTAAAATGAAAAAGATTCTGATATTAGGAGCCGGTACCGGAGGTACGATTATGGCTAATAAATTGCGAAAAGCTCTCGATAGAGAAGAATGGGACATTACGATTGTGGATAAACATCAAACCCACTACTATCAGCCTGGTTTTTTATTTATTCCTTTTGGCATTTATAATAAACAGGATGTTATTAAGCCCAAGTCGAATTTTATTCCTTCGGGAGTAAATATTATTTATCATGATATTGATAAAATAGTACCTGAAGAGAATCAGGTTCTTTTAACCGGTGGTAAAGTTCTACATTATGATTTTTTAATTGTGGCCACAGGAACCCGGACAGATCCGGATGAAACCCCCGGATTAAAAGGAGAGTTGTGGTATAAGGAGATTTTTGATTTCTATACCATTGAAGGGGCTGTCGCCTTAAAGGAATTTTTTGAAACATGGCAGGGCGGACGTTTAGTTATGAATATTGCCGAAATGCCCTACAAGTGCCCGGTTGCTCCACTGGAATTCGTTTTTCTTGCGGATGAGTATTTTACAAAAGCAGGGATACGCGATAAAGTAGATATAACCTATGTTACCCCTTTACCGGGAGCGTTTACCAAACCCAAGGCAACCAAAATGCTTGGCGCGCTTTTGGAAGAGAAAAATATTAAAGTTATTCCTGATTTTTACCTTGAAAGTGTTGATAATCAGGAGAAAAAAATCAAGTCGTATGATGGGCAGGAGATTCCCTTTGATGTACTAACCATTGTCCCGGTAAACAAAGGGGATGATATGGTTGAGCGAAGCGGAATGGGAGATGACCTTAATTTTATTCCTACCGATAAGCATACCCTTCGTTCCGAGAACCATGAGAATATTTTCGTGTTGGGCGATGCATCCAATATCCCTACTTCCAAAGCAGGTTCCGTGGTTCATTTTGCAGCCGATGTATTGTTCGATAATTTAATGTGTGCCATTAAAGGGCGAACCTTAAGAGCAAAATTTGATGGTCATGCCAATTGTTATATCGAGACAGGTTTCGGAAAAGGATCCTTAATTGACTTCAATTATGACACCGAACCACTGCCAGGGACTTATCCTTTACCGGGAATCGGACCTTTTGGCTTGCTGCAGAATACGAAAATGAATCATTACGGAAAAGTAATTTTCCGATGGATATACTGGCACATGCTGCTTCGTGGGAAGGAACTCCCCATTGAAAGTGAGATGACCATGGCCGGTAAGAAAAAATAAGAATTAGTAAAATGATTAAATCATGGAAACCAAAACAGAGAATGTTCAGGTACAAATAAACGAAATCAATCAGAAGCTTGATTTGTTGCTTAACTATGTCAATGATCAGCGATTAAAAAGCGAAGCGATTGAAGACCTGGTAGCTGATGTTTCAATAATCAGTAATGATGCTTTTACAAGCATTGTGCATGAGTTGGATAAACAAGGGATTGAGCTTAATGTTGATGATATTAAAAACCTGGTTTATAAGCTTTTAAGAAATGTAGATAATTTTTCACAGGTTATGGATCTGTTCGAAAGTGTTACCGATTTCTTAAAAGATGCCGGTCCGATGGTTACCGAAATGGGAATAGATTTTACCTATAAATTACATGCCCTGGAACAAAAGGGGTATTTTGAATGGTTTAAAGAGATGGGCACAGTAGCTGACCATGCTGTTGTTGCTTTGCAGAAAACCAGCATTGACCCGGATAAAAAATATTCAATCTTCAGGATTATGCGTGAACTTAATAGTCCCGAAGTTAAAAGAGCCTTGGGTTTTATGCTTGAATTTTTAAAAAATTTCTCGAGAGAGACAGCGAATGATAATAAATAATTAGTAACGATTAAAAATTAATAATTATGGCACAAAAAACAATTGCAGGGGTAAACCTTGAAGTAACTGATGACGGATACCTGGAAGATCCTTCACAATGGAATGAAGAAATAGCAAAAGAAATAGCAAAAGAAGAAGGAATTGAACTTACCGATAAGCATTTAGAGGTTCTAAGATTTATCCGTGAAAATGCAGAATCCGGATTAACCATCCGTAAAGTTGGAAAGTCAGGCATTGTTGATATTAAAGGTTTTTATGAACTATTTCCTGGCGGACCGTTAAAAATATCATCAAAAATTGCAGGAATCAGGAAGCCTGCAAGTTGTGTATAATGTTTAAAACGAAAAGTTATGGCCGAAAAAAAAGATACACAGGTTAAAAAGGTTGCCATTATATGTGCTAAAGCATCGATTGAGGATGTTTATGCAGCTTTAGTGATGGCTAACGGAGCCGTGATGGAAGGTATGGAAGCAAAGGTTTTCTTTACGTTCTTCGGGCTTGATGCGATTACCAAAAAGCATATGAATAAGCTCCATACGGCTACTGTTGGTAATCCGGGAATGCGGATGCCGGGTGGATTACCTTTTCCAACACTTTTGGGGGCAATTCCCGGGGTGGAAGCAGGGGTGTCTGCCATGATGCGTAAACAAATGGATCAACTGGATATTCCTCCCGTGGATGAGTTTTTAGATATGATTACTGCCGGAGGAGGTGAGATTTATGCCTGCAAGCTGGCGGTAGATATGTTTAAACTTAAAAAAGAAGATTTAAGCGATCATGTGATTGATATTATTACCATTGGTGAATTTTATGCCATGGCAGGGGGAGAAGGGTCGCAAATTATCTTTACCTAAACAACCACCCGAAGAGATATAAAAAAACCGGCACATCAGATGGCCGGTTTTTTGTTTTTGTTTAATTTTTTCCCAGTTTAAAGTCCAGTCCTAAAGCAATAAACAGGTTGTCCTTGTCATATTCTTCAGTAGTAGTGATTGTTCCACCTAAAGGATTCGAAGCATCATATATTTTTCGTGCATCGTTATAAATTGTGTATCCTATACCCAGGTTTAAATTGATTCCGGGTTTTATGGCATATCCACCACCCAGGCCAATGGAATTGGAATGATTACTGTAACTTAAGTCTGTCTGGTAATCTTCGGAAACTCCTGTTTGAGTATGTAAATAACCAATGCTTAGCAGTAACTTTTCAGAGATGTCGTATTCAAGGCCTAAAGCAAATTCGGTTGAATTCCGGTCGATTAACTCATCGTTATCCACATATACCCCGTTTAGTTTTTTTCCATAGTTTGCATTTTTGTCGAAGTACATATGGAAACCACTGGCTACGGTTAATTTGTCGGTTATTTTATAATCGAAGCCGGCAGAAAACATGGCAGGCATGTCGTTTCGTACTTTTTCTCCATCGGGGAACATTCCTGAGCCATCAACCTCAGTATCGTTTTCCAGTTCAATTTTTGCTGCAAATTCATATTTTACGGCAACATTCAACTGATCATTGGGAGAGATGTTAACTCCCAGTATGGGTGCAAAACCACTACCAGACTGGGTTACGTCAACTTCAAAATCGGCTGTTTGTGCGTCCACTAAATTAGCTGCATCTCCTAAGCTGCTAACTCCTGTAATATCTTCAACGGTTCTTAAATAGTCGCCTGGAGCCTGTGTTCCTCCATAAGCCGCCGGAGCATCGATCGTTACGTTTTGAAAACTACCGGTGTATACATTTTTTGCTGAAATGTATCGTCCGCCAACAGCCACAGAGAACATATCATTAATTTCATACGACGCGTTGAGCTGAAATCCCCAATACACAGAAGAACCCTCGAAGGCTATATCCGCAGAGTAGCCTGAGATGTTGCTGAATCCAGGATTTGATCCGGACATAAATTCAATATAATCATCAACCGGCTGTAATTGTGCATTTAGCGTTGGTACTAAAGCCGACACCGGGATTTCAAACGAAGGCAATCCGTTGTCGAAGGTGGCACTACCTCCTCCTCCTACGGGATTTATTCCCAGCGAGAGGGCAAACTTGCCTTTTTTATAGGCTCCGTATATC
>JAZBOG010000030.1:0-2295 GCA_036351015.1 Bacteroidales bacterium | reverse complement strand
TTATTTGATTCTGTATAATTTCCGGTCATTTTTTGTATAAAAATATGCCAACAATGTCGGTATGTACGTAAGGTAGGTATTTATTTAACCAGCTCTTCGAAATCGCAATTAAAATACTTAACACAGATTGTATCCATGTAAGCTTGTATTTCTGGCTGACGGGCAATACCTTCAATTAATCCGGTTGAAGCAAATGTTTTTTGAAACTCGTTTAGCTCATCACTTATTATAGCGCTGTCATATTCACCCAAAAACTGGGCTGCTGCATCATCTAACAGGTATCGAGCTTCGGGTTGTCGTGCAATGGATACAAACAAAAGACTAAAGGCAGAACCGCGGGCCATACCACGTTGTCTTTCCAGGGTATCAGAAATGGGCAACAGATCGGTAATATTTACATATAAAATGCCCTCCGTGGCTTTAATTAATTCTTCTGCCGCTTCGGGTTGTCGAGCAATGCTTTCAAATAAATAACCAACTTGTTGCATCTTTTCAGCTTTTATGTCCGGCTCATTTTCAATGTATATCTCTTCATTGTAATAGATAGATTCTTCGGTGCATGAATTAAAAACAAAGGGCACGAACACCAGAATTAAGATGATTTTTTTCATAGAATATTTACGTTTAAAGTGAAATTGTTTATCCGTTTTAAAGATATATAAATAAAATTACTAATAAGCGATTTTGGTATTGAAACTGAAGGATGAATATTCCCAACTATCTATTTAAGTATCTGCAGGCATGGGCGAAACGGCTGCCTGCCTCAGTTACCGGGAGTGCAGGATTTCAATGTTGGTAGTTTGCAAATAATATATTATTTTAGTAAAAGGTTTTTAGGGGATTCTGTTAGTTGAAAGGAGCAGTAAGATTCCGGAAATTAACAGAACCTGCAGGATGGATCATTTCCTTTTTTTGTTTAACCATAAAAGATAAAAAAAATGACAGAACCAACCTTTAAAAGTTATCCGGGTATGGCACAAAGCATTGGGATAACCCTGATTGTAATCCTGGGAATGCTTTTGTTTAGTCCGCTAAAGTTATTGTTTGACAACCTGATAGGCAAAGAGGCTTCCATGCTTATTTATTACATTTTATCCATCGGAGTGCCTTTTTGGATTGTTTTTACTCTTAGGAAAAAAGAAACCGGGAACGCTTCTTTTAACTGGAAGATAAAAGATAAGCGTATCATTCCATTTATTATGGTCGGAGCTATTGCTTTACTTTTTGGCATTGTTACACCCATTAGTAGCTTAATCCCCATGCCCGAGAGTGTTAAAGAACTGTTTCTGGATCTGAGCCGGCAAACCGGAATCTTTTCCTTTATTTTGATGGTTGTTGCAGCGCCGATTCTGGAAGAGCTTATATTTAGAGGCATTATTTTAGACGGGTTATTAACCAGATATTCTACCGTAAAATCCATCCTTTTATCCAGTTTTTTGTTTGGATTTGTACATCTTAATCCATGGCAATTTGTAACTGGTTTTATACTGGGCATTTTTATTGGGTGGGTTTATTACCGGACCAAAAGTTTATCTTTTCCCATTATAATTCATGCCACCGCTAATTTAACCGGATTTTTAATGAGGATATTTTTAGATATTGATTCTCATGCAGATAAAACGTTATTAGAAACTTATGACGGGTTAAACAATTTAATTCTGTCCATAGTCGGATCTATCGTTATACTATGGGTTTGCATCTTTTTTTTAAATAGAATGCTGGATAGAAAGAATAAAATTGTATAATGATGGAGTTAATGAACGAATATTTTTTTATGATTGGAGGGTACGATAAAAAGAATCTTAATTTATAGGTTTGGGTGTGAATATAAATCCATAAGAGTATTTAATGGAAAAACAGGATTATCTTCAACGACAAATTGACCAGTTAGGGAAAGTATTGGGCGAATTGCTGGGTAAAATAACCGGTAGCGGCAAAAATACGGATGCTTCGGAAACCATTGAGGAAGTGAGCCAGGTGCTTAATGAAAATCTGAATTGGAATATCGCTAAATTACTGGATGTTCCTAAAAATGAGTTTATCGATACCTTAAAAAAAAATCAATTATTAGATGATGTGAATATTGAAACCCTGGCCGATGTTTTGGTGGAGGTGGCGGAGCATCATTCTTCAAATAATGAAGAGTTGTTAAAACGGGCATTGATGATGTATGAGTACCTTGAAAGGTCGAACAAGACGTTTTCCTTTACCCGAAACCAGAAGATGGAAAGCATAAAACAGGAATTATCCCTATCGTAATTAAATAATTAATTTATGTCTTTACTAAAAAGCTCA
>JAZBOG010000029.1:0-57116 GCA_036351015.1 Bacteroidales bacterium | reverse complement strand
GAGGGGATAAAAAAGAGTAGCTGCATTTGATGCCCATTTCGGCTTGCATTTGGGCAAAACGCAGGGAGCAAAGCCTCCGTGTTATTCCGTGGTAGTACTAAAATAAATTACTAGCGTCGTTACAAAAAACAAGTGCCATTCCGGGAGTACTAAAATAAACTACTAGTGTCTTTGCGAGGAGTCCCAAAAAAACAAACGTCATTGCGAAAAAACCTACAAGTGTCATTGAGAGGAGTACTAAAATAAACTACTAGTGTCTTTGCGAAAAAAATTACAAGCACCATTACAAAAAACAAGTGTCATTGCGAGGGAGGCACGACCGAAGCAATCTTTAAATGAGACCTTAAGAATAAAAGATTGCTTCGCTTCGCTCGCAATGACACATGAGTGTCGTGATGACGCTGGAGTAACCTTTCTATTATTACCTGTGCTTATTCAAAAAATACTTCACCCCGTTTTTGGCATGCTGCAATATAAATTCTTTGAGCCAGGGCTCCACATAAAAAAACGCTGCATACGCAGCGTAAATATTATTCTATTAATATAAAAAGAAATTATCTGAAATTATACTGGTAATCGGGGTTTTCATTCATAATAGATACACTTTCCGGAAAGTTTTCGATAAACCAAACCAGAAATTCTGTTGGGTTTATAAAAGATTCTTTCATTTTTAATGCCTTTTTTCGAGTTTTTTCTTTTAAGTTTTCTTGTTTTAACAGTGATTTTACATAATCTATTACACCATCCGAAGAAGAAAAATGTTTCAAAATGCCAAATTCTTGTTCAAGCTTTAAATAGCACATAAGAGGTAAAGAATTTATATAAACAGTAGGAGTACCTAAAAAAGAACTTTCTGAGGCCATAGTACCAGATTCACCAACAAAAATTGACGCATAATACAAAACGTCATGCATTTTTTCTGGAGAAATATTAATTTGATACTTTTCAAATTCTTTATCCAGATCATCTTCTGAAGAAATAAATACCTTATATTTTTTTTGTAATAATACAATAAGTGCTCTTTTTGTTTGGATGCTTAACCCAGATTGACCGTAATCATGGTGGGCATTCCATGAAACAAATCGAACTATAGCAAAACGTTCATCTTTCTTTAATTTTAGTTGTAATAATGAATCGGGGTTAGGTGTAAAATATTTTTCGTGCAAATAAAATCCATCTGCTACATTATTAAATCTTATTTGTTTTTTGCCTAAATCATTTTGATAGGTTTTGGGTGTTAAAATATATTTTGTGAATGGATATGTAAATTTTGAATGCATTAAATCTGTATGCTCTGTGTCATTTAAAGCTATATGTGGTTTTTTGAATAAAAACGAAACTTGCGCTGCGTATGGTGAAGAAAAACTTAAATATATATCTGGTTTAAATTTTAATGAAACTATAATTAATACGAAATCCGCCCATAACATATAAATAAGTTTACCTAATTTTGAATTTTTCCCTTTACCCCTGTTTATAAATGGCAAATTATAAATATTTAATAATTTTTTAATAATTTTTTTATTTCTTGCCGTAATTAAAACTTTATGACCATTATTTTTCCATTGCTTTATTGCATTTTTAAAATAATGCACATGACCTGGATGACCTATATCAATTAGGATTTTCATCAATTAAGATTCAAAGAAATTAAGTATTTGTTTACGATATTTATCAAAAGAAAATTCTTTAAAATAAGTGTCTTTTGCACCTTTAGACAATCTATTTAATAATATTTCATCATGAATAAAATTTTCCATTAATTCTGCTAGTTTTTTATAGTCATTTAAGGGCACTAATAACCCATTATAATTATTTTTAATAATTTCATTTGTTCCAATAACATCTGTGGCTAAAACGGGTTTGCCTAACGAAAAAGCTTCCAATACAACAGAAGGTAAACCTTCTCTGCTTGAAGTTAAAATTAAAAAACTCGAAAGACTAACAACAACAGATACGTCTATAATATTATTGATAACTAAAGTTCGTTCGGAAATACCTGCTTTTATAATATATTTATTTATTTCATCTTCTAAAGGTCCATGCCCTATAATTAACAATACTGTATTTCTTTCTTTCTTGTATATTAACTCCCATGATTTAATTGTCATTAAAACATTTTTAATCGTATCAAAACGAGTAATTGTTGATATAATCGTTTTATTTCTAAGATTAAATTCTTCAATAAAATTATTCTTTTCTTTTTCTGTTGGGTGCTTTAGCGGTTTAATTGAATTCTTTATTACTTGGATTTTTTGTGGGGGTAATTGATAATTATTTATCAAGTTTAGTTTTGTTGTATTAGAAACCGCTAATATTTTTTCACCCCATACCCATTTCTTTAACAAGCTAAACCCACTATAACTCCCATGTGCAACAGAATAATATTTTAAATGAAGTGTTTTGGATAATATTTTAACAAAAACAGATGTATACCTGCTGTGATTAACAATTAAATTGGGCTTTTCTTTTTTCAGTTTTAAAAAAATTTTTATAAAAGCTTTTAAATAAACAAATAGTTCTTTAAAAATATTTTCTTTTTCCTGAAAATTATGCGGGAATAAATAATAATCTATTTCATTTTTCTCTATTTTTTTTAACAATGATCCTTTTTTACAAACAATTAACACATTATGCCCACTTTCTTTTAAAATTGATGCAAATAATACTACCCGTTTAGGAACACCACCCGCATGCATAGAAGGATAAACTAAAACAATTTTCTTCTTATTAAGCATCAAGCAATTTATTAGTATTTATAATCATTCCATTGGATGGTACGTCTTTAGTAACAATAGCATTTACCCCAATTTTTGCATTTTCTCCAATAATTACTGGCCCTAAAACTTTTGCGCCAGGATAAATAGAAACATTATTATTAATATAAGGCATAGATATTTTTTTACCATTAAAAATCTTAGACTTCCCATGATTACCACCAAGTGTAACTTGTTGATAAATATTTAAAGGTCCTTTTATTATTACTCGTGATCCAATTACTATACCTATACCATGATGAATAACAAATCCACCTGCAATTTTTGCCTTCATATTAATATCCACCGAAAACAAAATTCTATTTATTAACCAAAAAATTTTGCTTATTGGATATAAATAGATTTTGTAAAAAAAGTGACCCAATCTGTAATTTAATGTAATATAAAAACCAAGATTAATAAACGCGCTAAAAAAAAGCTTGCCTTTTGAATAAGCCTTAAAATCTTTTATTAAATTAATCATTTTAATCTTTTAATATTTTATATAGCCTGATATAGTTATTTATCATAAATTTTATATCGAAATGATTTTCTAGAATCTTTTTTCCCTCATTACCCATTTGGTCTCTTTTTATCTGGTTGTTTAAAAGATAAATTATTTTTTTAGTAATGTTTTTTACATCTTTATCCTTGCAATAAAAGCCGTTTATTTCATCTTTAATAAGCTCAACTGTACCACCCTCACTTGTGGTAATCACTGGCTTTTCTAAAGCCATATACTCCATTATAGCATTAGATAAGCCCTCAAATTTGGAGAGCATTAAACAGACCTTTGAAATGTTGATAATGGATTCAATATCATTCCTCTTACCTGGAAATATTATTTTGTTTTTATATTTAGCTGGAACTTTTTGAGAGAAAAAATTTAAAGCAGGCCCAGTACCTATTCCTAAAAAAGTAATATCTTCTATACTATCAATGCATTCTATTGCTACATTAATAAATGTATCCCAATCTTTTAATTTAATTTTTTGTTTTCCATCTCTGGCAAAAGAAGCTACCATAGTTACCACATGAGTTGTTTTTATTCCCAGTTCATTTCTAATTTCTGCTGGTTCTTTTAAATTTTCAATACGATTGAAATTAAAACCATTGGGTATGTATACACCTTTTTTACCCGTTTTGTATTTGCTTAAACCTATTTTATTATTACCAACAATTTTTTTGGAAAACATTTTTACAAAAAGAAACCGTATCCAATCTTTACTCAATAGCTTAACATCATAAGAGTTTCTTACATATCCGCTAATCAAAAGTTTTCTGGAAAACAATGATATTAATATTGCATAAGGTGAAGGAACCGGTCCCCAGCTGTGAATGATATCAAATTTAATTTTACCGGTTTTTTTAATAGCTTCTATATACTTTCGAATTCCTTTTGAATGTAAAGCTTGAATATTGTATTTATCTTTTATGTCAAAATGAATGATATTATGAATTAATAAAATTTCCACGTGATAATTGTCCTGTTGTAAGGCATCAGCCAATTCCAGCATCTGACGTTCAATACCACCGGATTTAAGATAATTGCAAATGAAAAGAAAAGACATTTGTTTTTTACTACTTTTCATCTAATTTTTTATATAACATTCAATTAAAAAAAGTGATTTCTTTATTTTCATTATATTTTTATAAAATAAATTTCCCTTTTTTTGCAAAAATTGTTGTACCAGGATTTTTTTATTATTACTTACTTTTTTATACTTATTGTAACTCATATAACTCGTAAGGCCAAAACGGTTAATTCGTTTATAGTCTTTATAATTGTTGGATTGCAAGTTTTTATCTTTAGAAGAAACAGTGCTTGCCTTATACCCGACAACTTTAGATATTCTCAAACTAATATCATTGTAACCCCCACCAGGCCAACATAAAAAATCTATTTTCTTGTTAAGATTTTTTTCTAAAACTCGTTTGCTTTCAAAAATTTCATATCGATAACGTTCTTCCATTTCAGAATCAGTTTCATAAATGCCAATACTACCGTGTTTTTCTTTATAATCAAATGTAAAACGTTTTAAACGATTAAAAGCACTATCTCTTTCTACTGTATTTTTTAATTCATTATACTTTGTTATAAAAGATTCTATAAATTTATCAGAAGGAATAAACCTTCTCAATCCAAGTGCCCTTCCATTTTTAAAAACAGGATATCCAAAATCTACAAAAGATGATTGATTTTCATGTATATAGTATGACTTTCTTTCAGGTTTAAATAACCAGGGTAACCAATCATACTTTTCCTGTCCTTCATAAATATCAATTAACTCATCATCATAAAAATAATGATTATGACTCATGCTGTGGGATTGAATATCAATAAATTCACTTTTATCTAATTCTATTATTTCATCCCAGTTAAGAAATCCTAAAGATTGTAAGTTTTTACAATTTCTGTTTTCACTATATTGAGGCCTTAAACCTTTTGTTGGTTCAACAAACTCAGGGTTAATAAATATCGTGCCTTTTAAATTATACTTTTTTAAAATTGGATATGCATATACCCAATTATCAAGGTAACCATCATCAAAAGTCAATACAACTTGTTTCTTATCTTGCTTATCGGGTGTGTTTTGCAATTCATACCACTCCTTTAGAAAATATGTTTTATAGTTATGTTTTTTTAAATATCTACAGAAATATTCAAAATGATCTAATCTGACAGATAACCATTGCCGATACCAGTTACTGTCAAAATTCCCCACACTATGAAACATTACAACATTCATTTACTTTAAGTTTAAATACTTGTGTAAACTTTTTTGTAGTCATCCAAAACATTTTGAAAACTAAACCTTTCAAGATAGGTTCGTCTGGCATTTTTACCAAGTTTCTCAGCAAAAACTTCGTCATCAAGTAATAATTTCAATTTAATACTCATATCTGAGTCGCTGTTGACGTTAAAAAACAAACCATCTTTGTTGTTTGTTATGATTGAATTTAATACACTCACATTACTGGCTATTATTGGCAATTCATTATACATTGCTTCTAATAAAGTAATAGAGAGTGATTCAAACCAAGATGCTATAACATAAATATCAGCTAATGCATATACTTCATACAATCTTTCATTTGGAATATTACCTAAAAAATATATTCTATTATTAAATTGAGTATTTTTAATTTCTTGTTCAATTGTGTTTAAATCAGGTCCTGTTCCTGCAAAAACCAGGTTTAAGTTATTTTTAGTAATATAGTTAATTCCTAAATTGCAAAAAGCCTTAATAACTGTTGTATTTCCTTTTAATGGTTTAATGGACCCAACCATAATAATAACCTTTGAATTTATTGGCAGCTCATATTTTAAACGCAACTCGTTTTTTCTTTTGCTTGCTTTATTAAATGGAATTAACGAAGGAATTGATATTATCTTTCTACCAATAAGTTTTTCATATTCAAATTTATTTTGTTCAGAAACAGCAATAATTTCTTTCGCATATCTCATAAAATTTTTTTGTAAAAAAGTTTTTTTATACCTCCTTGTGTTACCACCATGCAGAACAATAATATATTCAAATTTAAATATCCATTTAAGAACTGGAAAAATTAATCCATATGTAGTAGCATTATTTGTATGAGGAATATGAAATATATCAATTTTTTGTTTAATTTTTATTAAATGATAGAATAATGATATGAGTCTGGATATAGAAGAAAATAAAGAATACTTAAATAAAAATAACTTGGAATTTACATATTTAACTTTTATTTGAGAATTTATTTTTTCTTTACATTCAGTAAAGAGTATTATATTAAATTCTTTAAAAAGATTATTGATAAGGTGATACGTAAAAACCTCTAAACCTCCGGTTTTACAAGGATATATCTGCGGACAAAAAAAAGCAATGTTTTTCAATTTTAATGTTTTAAATATAGGGTGAAACTTTTGAAATTACTCGTTGTAACTTACCTGTTTGAGTTACATTTATACCTGAAACATAATTAATATTTACTATCATATCTCTACCTAACTCATTTTTAATTATATTTATAATTTCACTGCTGCTTTTATTATTATCATACAATGAATTTCTTTTCACATTTATTTCAAGTTTACCATATTCTTCTTGCACTACTTGAATTTCCTCAACCCCTTTCACTTTTTTTCTAATCAATGGAAAAAATATGCCCGATATTCTATTTCCATTAGTACCAATAACAATGTCAGTCGTTCGGCCCTCAACTCGTCTAATTAACGGCAAGCCTCTTCCACATTTACATTTTTTTGATTTTTCTTCTAAAATCCCAACATCCCCTATTTTATATCTAATAAAAGGAAAAACATAATTATCTAAATCGGTTAAAACAATTTCCCCCAACTCCCCTGGCTTACAACTATTTCCTTCTTTATCAACAACTTCTAAAATAACATGATCAGAGCTAATGTGTAGTCCATTTTGTTCTTCACATTCATTGGCTATATGATGAACTTCTCTTCCTCCATATCTATTTAATACTTTACAGTTAAAGGCTTTTTGAATAGATTCTCTCTGGGTTTCAAATAATGTTTCTCCCCCTGTAATTATACCCTTTGGAGAATATACAATAAAATTATGATTAATTATAAATTGAGCTAAAACATCTAAAGCAGATGGATAACCTATAATAAAAACAGGCTTCTTCTTGTTAATATAATGAATATAAGAAATTATATCATTATTGCTCATTTTAAAAGAAGAAAGGAGATCTGTATTAAAAAAGAACCGGGAATGTCTTATTTTCGTTTTAAGATTTTTTTTAATATCTCTTTCTGCTCCCCACAAAACTATTTTATACTCAAAAGGTTCCCATCCTGTCCAGCTATCACCTCTTAACCTGCAAGCTTCGGAATATTGTTTTTTTAACATATCAGAATAATAATATGTCGCTTTTCCTGTTGAACCACTTGTAGAATTTTTCCTGAACCTATTTGGGTTTAGATTTCTTGTTTGTAATTTATCAAATTCATTACGGATAATATCTTTTGTTAAAAAAGGCATTTTTTTTAAATCTTCTGTATTTTTAACTTGAGATAAACCAATGGAAGAATAGTAATCGTTATTTTTAGAAATGAATTGAATCAAATCATTTAACTTCTTTTCTTGATAATCCATTATTTCATTATAAGAAAACCATTGCACCCGATTTGCTTCTTTAAGTTGCTTAAGTATTTTATTTCTATAAAGAATATTAATTAATATCTTATTTGTCATTTCTCTATAATTTATTGATTATTTCAGTAATACACTTTTCGGATGAATAGTTTTCAAATAAATAGTGGTTTAACTCTTTAACTAATGATTCTCTTTCATTATTCTTTTTAATAAAAAAATCTGAATGTTTTTTCATTTCACCAAAATTACTGTAAACAGGAGGCTTTACTTCTTTAAAAACACGATTGATATCTTCACGAAACTCTGTTATTGGAAGGATATTGCCGGCAATAGCATCAAAAATTCTGGCATGTAACCCTTTAATAATTCCCGGATGCGCATCGACCGGATAAATTTTGGAGCAATTCATTCTTAGATTAAGCTCTTCAAAACTCATTGGTTTTTTTAAAAGGGTAAAATGGGATTCTAGTTCAGGAAATTTTGGAAGAATACTTTTCCATGTTCTATTTCCAAATATTTTCAAATTATAATCTGTAAAGGTCTTTAACATTAAAGGTCTTTTATAAGCCCATGACTCAACATTATGTATCGACCCTAAATAAAACACATCAGCACCATATACCTTTTTTTGTTCAGATGTTATTTGAACTTTTTTAAATAATTCTTTATCAACACCCAATAATCCATATATAATATTATTTATTCCTGTAGCCTGAAGTTGTTCTAAGCATCCTGAATCGGGTGTTATTACAAGATCTGCATTTAAAGTTACTTGAAAAAAATTTCTTTTATAAAAACTATAAAAAGGGTTATCAGCCAGGAAAATTACAAATTTTGAGATCTTTTTTATTTCATCAACTGTTTCTGGACTCAGGAAAGATTCATTATAACTTAATACTATATCAGGATTATATTCCTTAACTTCATTTAAAATATTTAAATTACGATATTTATCCTGTTCATTTATTAAATAATAATTTGCTAATTTAGAATGAACTTTTCTTAATTGATAAAGAAACAATAATTTATGTCTTGAGTAATTAAAAGCATTAGGGTCTACCCATTTAGTATTATGACCTAATCGAAGCAATGTCTGATTAAGTAATTTGTATATCGAATGACTATTTGATGATATCAGTAATAATATTTTCATACTTTTTTATTTTCTTTTAAAAAATATTTTCGATTTAATTGTATGAATTTTTTTAACTATTTGTTTTTTTTCAGTTTTTTTTAGAATGAAATATACTGAAGACGTAATGATAATAGCAGCAAAAACAGCAAACCATGAATTATATTCACTTAAAAAATATAATGCAACGGATCCAATAATTATAAATGTGAATAAAAGTAGGTTATCTTTTGAAATTTTCAATCCAATTGTTTTATGGAGATATAGATAATAAACAACTACAAAAATCAGAGGAGGAATAATAAATCTCAACATATAGCCTCCTAAACCAAATAATGGAATTAAATAATAAAGGACTAATAATCGAAAGGTTATCCGAAAAAACTGCATAAAACCGTATATTTTAATTCGCCCTGTTGGAGTAAAAACCTGCCCTAGTGCCTCTACTAACATAAAAAGAAAAATACCAAAAAAATGACCTGGAATATAAATTGCGGCATCAGTAAATTCTTTGCTATAAAAAAGAGGAACAACAAGATATCTTAGCGAAATACCACCAAATAAAAGAAATATTGCAAAAATACCAACCATTCTCCATGCATCATTAATAATTGCTGTAAGACTTTTGTTATCATTTTTTAATTCACTAAACCGTGGATAAAGATAAGTGTATAAAGCAGGTAAAACAATTGCTTGAAACTTTCCACCCCAATTCATCCCTGGAGAATATAAACCTAGCTGATCAATTCCTAGTTGGTTGATTAGAATTCCTCTTCCTGCTACCTCGATTATGATTTGATAAAGGCCTAAACTTAATCCAAAACTTCCAAACAAAAGAAGTTCTTTAACTTGGATCGTGTCAACTTTACTTTTGAATATATCCTTATAAGTAATATTAAAATTATTAAGTATATACTTTTTTGCATTATAATGATTAAAAATTAGTTTCGCCAAAAACATTATTACAATTGAAAAAACAGCTCCATAAATTTTAAATAAAAAAATAAGAGGTATAAATACAATAAAACTAACAATTATAGATACTATTTCTGCCCGGGCAATATATTTTATTGATTTAAAAGCCTTTAATATTGCGTAAGAATAACTATTTAATAAAAGTATGGGGAAAATTGATACTGCAATAAGAAAATATTTTAAATACTCTTCATCCCCAAAGAAATAAATGGTTAGTTTTTTCGAAAAAAATAAAATAAAAGTTAAAGATATAATCGTAACTAACCCGCTTAACAAAAAATAAGATTTTTGTGCACTACAAAAAATTTCTCTAAAATTTTCCTTTTGCTTACTTTCAGCAATTTGCTTTGTAAGGCCATCATTCATTCCAAGCAAAGTAAACTGGCTTAATTGGCGAGAAGTAAAATTAACCTGAGTAACAATTCCAACGCCGGTCGTTCCAATTAATAAGGCTTCAAGTTTTGCCTTAAATATCCCTAAAACAACTTGAACAATTCTGGCTACCCCAAGTTGTGAAGTACTTTTGAAAAGTTTTTTTAATTCCAATTTTTATATTGGTTGTTTAAATTATTATTTGAATAAAAAATAGCCGCATTAAGAGAAACAAAAAGAAGAACAAACAATAACCTATCTGATTCATAGGGCCAATAGAAACCCCACATCGTATGAGAAGTAGAATGTATAGTAAAGATAAAAATCAAGCCTGCAGCAAAAACGACTAATGAGTTGCCAAGTACTTGATTAATATAATCTGATTTTGAATACTTCCAAATTTTATAAACCCATCGTAAAAAAAATAAAACAAAGACTGATAAACCAATAATTCCAACATTTAACAAAATTACTAACATTCCAATATGATGATCATCAAAATCAAAATAAGTATTAGAAAACCCCCATCCAAGATAAGGTTTTTGCTTAAATGCTTCTTCCATTGGATATCTTCGTTCTGTAAGTCTAACTAAAGTTCCTCCAGCTGTAGGATCTCCTTCAAGTAAATATTTTATTGTTGTTAACCTCTTATATGATTTTATTAATTGGTTTTTAACTTGAGGAATTGTAAAAGAAACAGTAAATAAAATTATTAACATTGCAAACAAAAGAGAAGCAATTCGCTTAATTTTAAAATTTATTTGCAAAAACATAAAAAACAATACAAATAAAGATAAAAACATTCCAACAATCCATCCACGAGTACCTGACAAAAAAATTGAAAGAATAGAACTTATAATAATTATAATTAAATATCTTGAAGGAAAAATTTTCGTTTTTGAAAAATAATAAAATAATGCTTTAATAAAACAGTAAAGGACGATTACAATATTGCTAATAATTCTATATATTTCGAATCCCCCGCTTGTAGATACAATATTTTTACTTGCCTCAGGGTTAAAAAAAGATATTAATTCTGTACCTGTAAAAAACCCAACTATTTGTAAAAAAAGTGCCAAAAAAACGAATGGGAATAACAGTTTGTCTAACTTAATAATATCACTATGAGATAACAATCTAGACAATGAAAACAACAAAGACCAATATCCTAATATTACAAGAAGTTGATAATATTTACCATAATACATTTCAAAATTAATCCAGGTATAGATTAAAACAAATAGGAAGTAAATAAATAGGAATATAAAGTCATTTTTAAAAACAAATTTATTTTTTCTTTTCTTAAGAAGGGCTTTTAGGAGGTAAATGAAAGGTATTATTTCTGTAAAAAAAACTGCTTGGAAAGAGGTTACTTTAATAAAAGGTAACTGCTCAAAACTAAATTTTTCTACGGTTCGAAATAAATTACCAGGAGGGTCCAGTAATATAAAAAAAAATGCAATCCAGAAGTAATCTTTCTTCGACTTAAATGCAAAAACAAAAAAAACAACAAAAAACAATAAAACGGATAGTACAAAAGGTAAATAGTAAACCGCAAATACAGACAATAAAAGCAATAATAAAATAGCTGTATTTTCTCTGTTCCAAATTTTTATGTTTTTATTCATTTCTAACATTAAAAGAGAAAATAAAATTATCCATAATGATTATCATGAAACTCTCCATTTATAAATATTTGATCATTTAACAAACTTGCTTCCAAATAACCTAAAAATTATAGGCAGAATAAGAATACAGGTGTGTCTTAAAACTTCTTTCTTTTAATTGTTTATTTTGCTCATTAACAGGATATTATAATATTTATTATTCCAAAAAAAATGTTGTTTTTTTTCACCTTCAATTTGAAAATTTACTTTTTCATACAGTCTTATAGCTTTCTTGTTGTTTGTTAAAACTTCAAGGAATATTTTATATAATCCCAAATAATTAAATCCATAATCTAACCCTAATTGCATGATTTCTTTTCCTAATCCTTTTTCCTGATAATCCTTTTCGCCTATAACAATTCCCAAATTAGCATTTCTATTTATAAAATTTACATCTGTTAATTGAAAATAACCAATTAATTGGTTATTTTCATTATAAATAATAGAAAAGAGATATCTTTTGTTTGAAATATCTGAAATCGCTTTCTCAAACCATATTTTTTCTAATTTTTCAGTAACAGGATATGGGTGCATCATGGTCTGAAAACGTATTTCATTATCGGAATGCCACTTATAATATTGATCGAAGTCAACTTCAATCAATGGTCTTAACGTTACATTTTTTCCTTTTAATATCATTGCAATAAAATTTTAGTTTTGAGAAATTGTTCTCCAGAATAAATTCTATCCATTAAAACATTTTCATTATTCCCTTTAAAAATAATGCATGCCGGCCTTTGTGCACTATGGGTAATTTTTTCTATTTTTTCTCCTGGGTTAACAAATATATGTGCAAAAACAAAACCGGTTTGTTTTTTTATTTCATTTATTGGCAATATTTTAGATACAATTTTACCATTTTCTAATTCAATATATTTGACCATTGAGTAGTTTACATGTTTTTTTTGGATGTCTGGTTTTAAACCCAGGGCTATCTGTAGGGAAGCTCTATCCATACTCACTCCACATGAAGCTTTTGTCAGGTATGACGAAATAAAATCTCCTCCAAGCCGGGCACCAATTTCTATCATCTTAGGTCCCTCGTTTGTTAGCATTACTTCAGCATGAGAAGCTGAATTATCAATACCTATCGCATCAATCGCTTTTTTTACCAGTTTTTCAATTTGTTGTTTTTCCTGTTCCGTTATCCTGGCAGGTTGTAAATGTGCGATTTCTACTGTATTAGGATAAGGCGTAATAAACTTTTCTGTTACCTGTATTACATTTGTTTCTCCTCTATATGTAATACATTCAACACTATATTCTTTTCCTTCAAGAAACTCTTCAACAATTAAGGTTGAGTTTGAAGAGAAACTTCGTGTTTCAGCTTCATAGGCTTTTAACTCATTAAAATCAGATACTTTTAAAACTCCACGACTTGAAAAAGCATCGGCAGGCTTTATAATTAATGGGAAACTTAAATTTATAATTGATTCAGAAGTAATCTCCTCGTTTTCATTAAACGTTATGGCTTTAGCACATTCAATTCCATGATCTAAAAAAGTTCTTTTCATTAAAACTTTATTGAGTGAACGTTCAACAACTTCCGGAGAATGAAAGATGTAACCCATTTCCTGGGCTAGTTTTGCCATCAGCCGCATAGGTTTTTCCATCTGTCCTGTTACAATAGCATTAACACCGTGTTTTTGTGCTATTTCTTTCGTCGTTTTATAATCATTACCATTTACCTTGTAAAAAAAATCAGCTTCTGCTTTTCCCGGAGGATTATTGGCCGGATCAATGACTATCGATTGGACACCAATTTTTTGTGCTTCCCGGATTAATTCAAGCTGATTGATTCCACCACCAAAAATTAAGATCGTTTTATTATTATCTCTCATTAAAGTTTTTATCCAAATATTTTTAAAACTGCTTCAACTACCTTTTTTTGTTCTTCTTTGATAAGGGAAGGATATATGGGCAGCCTTAAAAGTTTACCAAAAAATTCCATAGAACCCGGCATTTTTTCATCAGTAGAAAGGTCCTGGTAAAATTTATTCCGGTGTAAAGGTGTGTAGTGTACATTGGTCATAATTCCTTCGGCTCTTAAGGCATCCATAATCCAGTACTTATCTTCGGGTGGTACTAAAATGCCAAACAAATGCCAGTTGTGTTCAGAACCTTTTGTAATACGCATAAATTCAATGCCATCTATCCCTCTTAATTCTCGTTTATAGTATTCAGCTATTTTTTTACGTTCTGCATTCATCCAATCCAGTTTTTTGATTTGTGCTACACCAAGCGCTCCATTGATATTGGATTGAACATAAGAATTTCCGATATCTACATATTCATAGTACCCGCGGTCCTTGTTATCTGTTAAAAAAGAGTATTTATCGGTTCCTTTTTCACGCAATATTTTTACCCGTTCGGCAATTGTATCATCATTGGTTACCAAGGCTCCTCCTTCGCCGGTGGTTAAATTTTTGGTTCCATGAAAACTAAAGGTGGAAACATGTCCCTGGTTCCCGGTTTTCTTCCCTTTATAATTAGAACCAATGGATTGTGCTGTATCATGTACTACATATAAACCATGCTTCTTTGCTAACTCCATAATTTCATCCATTTCGGCAGGAATACCGCCATAATCAACGGGAGCAATGGCTACTGTTTTATCGGTGATATAGGATTCCAGCTTACTTACATCCAGACTTCCGTTATCCGGAAAAACATCTGCCAGCACCACTTTTAAATAATTGTAGAGTGCCGCTACGGCAGTTGATGTGTAAGTGAAATTGGGAACAATTACTTCACTACCGGCAGGAAAATTTTTTACCCGGAAAGCCAGTTCAAGGGCTGAAGTTGCCGAATTTACAAAAAGTACATGTTTTACACCCAAATATTCTGCAAGCTGCTCCTCAAATTTCCGACAAGCCGGGCCATCGCCTGACACAAAAGTAGACCGTACCGCCTGATCTACTGCTGCAAAATCTTCTTCATCTAAATATGGTTTGTGTATTAAAATTCTTTCTTCGGTTACGGGTTTGCCTCCATTAATGGCCAGGTTATGGTTGGATTTATTTAACATTTTAATTAATGGTTAAAAATTTAAATCTGTATTTATTTGTCTCTTGCTTGCAATATCGGATCTTTACACGGCCAATCTATACGAAGTTCCTTATCATCCCAGCGGAAGGTCATTTGCTCCCCGGCATCAATATAATCTCCATCATAGGCCAGTTTGTAATGAAAAACGGCATGCTCGCTTTTTACATAATAACCGTTTATAAATCCGGGAGGAATTAAAACTTGCTTATAAACATTGCTTTTCAACTCAAAGGCATCCCATTTTTTATAGGTTGGCGATTCTTTACGCATATCTACCACCACTTCATACAACTCACCCCACACACAAGACACCAATTTCCAAGTCTTATTGTCGCCATGCAACCCTCGCAGTACATTGTAATTAGACTCGGCAAATTTGTCGTGTTTAAAATCCAGTTTCTTAGGCAGGAATTCGGGATAGAAATCCGCATTAAAGGAACTGTAAATACTTCCACGCAAATCCCAGTGCATAGAAGGCTGAATAGTTAACACTTCGGGCAAAATCTTTGATTTTTGGATTTGAAAATCTTTATATGACATGTTTATTCTTGGTTTTTGTTAGCTTTTTTTTTTAAGTAATTAAAGAACGTCTTCTATCTGCGGAGTGATATCAAAACCTCCTTTTTTCAGGTAGTCATCTTTTTGCATCATTTTTAGATCGGAATGCATCATTTCTTCCACCAATTGTTGGACATTGTATTTGGGTTCCCATCCTAATTTTTGTTTGGCTTTGGAAGGATTACCCAACAAAAGGTCTACCTCTGTTGGCCTGAAATAAAAAGGATCAACTTCAACAAGTATATCTCCATTTTTTAAATGACTGGGAGAAACACCTACTTTTGATTCGAAAACATCCTTTTGAATGTTGGCAATACAACCTTTTTCATCTGCTCCTGTTCCCTCAAACGACAGTTCAATACCAATAATTTCAAAAGCCATTCTGAGAAAATCTCTCACGGAGGTTGTTTCTCCGGTGGCAATAACAAAATCCTCTGGTTGTTCCTGTTGCAACATCAACCACATGGCTTTCACAAAATCACGGGCATGCCCCCAATCCCTTTTAGCATCGAGGTTCCCCATATACAGTTTATCCTGGTAACCCAATGCAATATTAGATGCTGCCCTTGTAATTTTGCGGGTAACAAACGTTTCTCCCCGGATAGGTGATTCATGGTTAAAAAGAATCCCGTTACAGGCAAACAGTCCATAAGCCTCCCTGTAATTTACAGTGGCCCAGTAAGCAAAAAGCTTAGCCACAGCATAGGGGCTTCGCGGATAAAAAGGTGTTTTTTCGGATTGGGGTACTTCTTGAACCTTCCCGTAAAGCTCACTGGTAGAGGCCTGGTAAAAACGCGTTTTCTTTTCTAATCCCAAAATACGAATAGCCTCCAAAATACGTAAAGCTCCAATTCCATCTGCATTGGCAGTATATTCAGGGATATCAAAACTTACTTTCACATGACTTTGGGCTGCTAAATTGTAAATCTCATCCGGTTGAACTTCCTGAATTAATCGAATAAGATTGGTTGTGTCTGTTAAATCGGTATAGGCATATTTAAAATTCGATTCTTCATGTCTAGTTTTGGGAAAAAGATGATCTATTCGCTGGGTATTAAAGGTGGAAGCTCTTCTCTTTAATCCCCAAACGGTATACCCTTTTTTTAATAACAATTCAGCTAAATAAGCGCCATCTTGTCCAGTAACACCTGTTATGATTGCTTTTCTCATTTTCTTCTATTTAAAAAAATTTAATTCATGTTATTGAATACAGTTAATATCAGCCTTTAAGGCAAATCACAATAAGGTCTTTTCATTGTTTAACCTTTCGGCATACACACTTCGACTTCCCGATCCCGATAACTTGGATTTTGTATCTTTTAATCTCCGAAGCTTACAAAGCGAAGGAGAACTGCCTACTGCTTCCTGCTACTTGTATCTTTTTACTTTTTACTTGAATCTTGAATCTTGCTCTCAACGCTTCTCCTTATACCCATATCCATACCCGTACCCGTATCCGTAGGCATAGCCATAGCTGTACCCATAGTATTTGGGAATCCGCAGGTCGTTCACCAGGATATTCACATGCTGCATCTTCTGCTTCACCTCCATGGAGTTTAGCAGGTCGAACACATGCTTGCTGCTGTATTTCTGGCGGATCATGAAGATGTTGGCATGGGCATGCCGGCTGATCAGGATCGCGTCGGTAACCAGTGCCACAGGGGGGGTATCGATAATGATGTAATCGAACGTTTTTTGGGCCTGCTCAAAGAAAGCTTCCATCCGTCCGGTTTCGATCAGCTCGGCCGGGTTGGGCGGCACAGGGCCCGAGGGCGCCAGGTGCAGGTTCTCAATCCAGGTGCTTTTCACGATCTGCTCCATCTCTGCCTGCTCGATTAGGTAGTTGCTGATCCCCACCTCGTTGGGAATCTCAAAGATGCGGTGCAGCGAGGGTTTACGCAGGTCGAGTCCCGCCAGCAGCACCTTTTTGTTGGCCATGGCAAGGATGGCTGCCAGGTTCACCGCCGCAAAGGTCTTGCCCTCCCCGCTGATGGTGGAGGTGATCATCACCACCTTGCGCTCCTTACCCCGCAGGATATATTGCAGGTTGGTACGCAGCGTGCGGAACGACTCGGCCAGGCTCGACTTGGGATCCATATATACCGGGATGTCCGAATGCATCTCGTTGTGCCCGATGGTGCCAATGATGGGGATGCTGGTGTTGCGCTCGATATCTTTCTTGTCTTCGATCTTGTTGTTAAAAAACTCGAACAGCAGGATGATGCCGCCGGGAATTCCCAGCCCCAGCACCAGGGCGATGAGGTAGTTCTGCGACCGCTTGGGGGTTTGCTGCTGGGCATTCTGCGGGATGGCCACATCCAGGATCTTGTTCTTCGACACGTTGGAGGCCTTGGTGATCCCCGCCTCGGCCCGCTTCTCCAGCAGGAAGGTGTACAGCTCGTTGTTCAGCTTATACTCCCGCTCGATATTCACCAGGCTGCGCTCATTCTGCGGCAGGCGGTTGATCTCGTTCTCGATCTGGGCAATCTCCTGGTTCAACTTTTGCCGGTTGATGGTATTCAGGTTCTGCCCGGTGCTCACCTGCTCCCTGAGGCTGGCTTTCAGCAGCTCCAGCTCCTGCTGCAGCATCCGTACACTGGAGGTCTCCTCGCTGGCATACTGGCGGTAGCGGTTCAGCATCGACAGCTTTTCGTTGTACTCCTGTACCAGGCTCTCCAGCGAGGGGTTGGAGATGTTCAGGGTGGTGGGGTTCACAATCAGGTCGCTGGCCGATTTGGAAGCCAGGTACCCCTCGATGTACTCGTAGTAGCGGTCGTTGAGCTCGATCTCCATCTTGCGCTTTTGCAGCTGGTTGAGGTCCTGCATCAGCAACGACCCCTTTTGTCCCAGGTCGAAGATCTGGTGGTCGGAACGGAACTTCTGCAACTGGTATTCGGCCTTGTTCAGCGAATCGACGATCACCTTCAGCTGGGCATCGATAAACTCGAGGGTATTCTGGGCCTGCCGGTTTTTCTCTTCCAGGTCGCTGCGGATATACATCTCGGCCAGCTTGTTGAGGTAGGCCGCCATCTTTTCGGGCACAAAGCCGCTGATGCGAAGGGTAAGTACCGACCCCCGCTCGTCGTTGGTCTCCACATTCAGCTTGCCCCGGTACTGCTTGGCCAGCGAGTTGATGTCGTTAAAAAAGAAATAGTATTTGTTGGATGCTTCGGGGTTATAGGTAAAATGTTCGGGGTCGGTGAGTACGATTTTAAAGGAGAAATCTTCATTGGTAAAGGGTTCGCCGAACTTCATTTGCTGTTTGATCCCGTAGTTGTCGTTGATCTCCAGCCGGTAGTGCCGGTTGTCGAGGATCTTGATGTCGATGCGGTAGCCTTTGCGCTGTACGAACCCGGAGTCGGGGAGTACGGTAAAGGGAGTGTTCTGATAGTACTTGGCTTCGGCAATCTCACGCCGCCCCACACCCACATAGGAAATACCAAAATCCAGCTCTTCGATGGCCTTGCGGGCCATGGTGTAGGATTTGAGGATGGCGATCTCGTTCACCACCTCGGCACGCATCACGCGTCGCCGCATACCCAGCTCGGAAATCAGGGCACTTACCGTTCCGGCCTCGGCTTCATCGTCGCCCACAATCACCGACGAGGAGATGGTGTAGGTGGGCTCGGAGTAACGGTTCACCATGTAGGCAATGCTCATGGTCAGCCCAAGGGCTATGGCAAACCAGTACCAGTTGGCCAGGAACTTGAAGAGATACTTCTTGAGATCAATGCTCTCCTCCTGGTAGAGATTATTTTGGGGGTTTTGTTCCATGGTGTTTTTATATTACAAAAAAAAAAATTGATTTAAAAGTTACTGAGTAAATAGTAAGTAGTAGGTAGTAAAAGATCTAATGACAAAATTTTTCGGGTCTTTGATATTGTTTTTTACCATATTTTTTTCTTGCTTTCCTGCGCTGCCCTTTTCTTCCCTAAAGGGAGCCAACCCACTTTAAAATAAATCCCTGCGTGGAGGGCTTTCCCCTTCAGGGGTCCCGATAGCTATCGGGAAAGGGGCTGTGTTGGGTTTTAAATTTAGCTTTATATATTCAACAACCTGATCTATATTACTTAAAACATCTTCATTAGAAAAACGCAGTATTTTAATTCCATACTTTTCTAATTCTGCCTCCCTTCCCAAATCATATACTTTTTGAAACTTATGATTTTTACCATCCAGTTCAATGATGAGTTTTGCCTTATGACAGTAAAAGTCAGCTATAAAACGCTCAATTGGATGTTGTGCTTTAAAACGAACACCTAGTTGATTTCTTCTTAACCTTTCCCACAAAATTTTTTCTGCATCCGTCATATTTTTTCTTAACATCTCAGCTTTTTGAAAAATACCTGGAAAGGCATTATAAAACATTGTCCGTTCTTTAGTTCTTTTTTTCATCGTATTCTTTTCTTTCCTTCCTGCGCTGCCCTCCCGATAGTCCCGATAATCCCGATAACTATCGGGATCGGGATCGGAAGATACAAGTTAACCTTCCTATGGTAGGTAAAAAATGAAGAAAACTTTTCTTCCATTTACTTTATTCTTGTTTTATTTACAATAGTTCCTAAGATACTTTTAAGTTCTGATGATTCATTAATAAGATATTCTAATGTTTCATCTTTTTTGTCAGTTATATTCTTTATAATTCTTAGCCAATAATTAGATTGTTCACAAAATATATTGTTTTATAATGTGTTCACGAGGGCTTCGCCGTTCCCTCATTTCTCGTAACGAAATTCTCGATTTATTATTAAAATCAGCACGAGAAGAACCTGCTTGTGCTTCTTCATAATTAGAACCACTAGATGTTGAGCTTTTTGTAAGTTGGTACTTGATAACCTTAAATTCAAATGTATCCAGTAATGTTCTTAAATACATGATTACATCAACTGCGAATTTAAAAAGCCTTTTACTTAAATCATTTTCACTCATTCTGTAACTTAATTTTACTCTTATGTCCTTATCCTTGTATCTCCCGATAGCTCCCGATAATCCCGATAACTATCGGGATCGGGACGGGATTACTTGTTTCTTTTTACTTGTGTCTTTGTACTTGTATCTTCTTACTTGTGTCTTTTTACTTGCCACTTGTGTCTTTGTACTTGTGTCTTTTACTTGTATCTTTTTACTTGCCACTTGTGTCTTTGTACTTGGGTCTTATATTTTCATCTATTGCATCAAATTCAAAATCAAGGCAATGGCTGTAAGGGTGGAGGTAATGGCACTGATCACGAACACATAGTCGGAGGTTTGTTCGCGGAAGAGGGTTGATCCCAGGGGTTCCACATAGATCACATCGTTGGGCATGATATAGTACAGCTCATGGTCGATGATGTTATCGTCGGTGAGGTCGATGCGGTAGGATCGGGTGCCGTCGGCGGTTTGCCGCAGCAGCAGCACCTTTTTCCGGTTCCCGTTGTAGGTGATATCGCCGGCATAGGCCAGGGCCTCCAGGATATTCACCTGGTTGGCGGTAACCTGTTTTACGCCGGGGGTTTTCACCTCGCCCATCACGGTAAACTTAAAGTTTGCCAGCTTAAGGATCACCTGGGGGTCCCTGAGGAACCGCATGGCGCGTTGTTTCACCGAGTCGCGGGCCTGGTCGGTGGTAAGCCCCGATACCACGATCCTGTCCAGCAGCGGCATCTCGATGGCTCCCGAGTCGCTTACCAGGTAGCCGGTATAAAACATCGATTCGGGACGCATATACTGCGAGTTGTTCTGCGAGGTAAAGGGATTAAACAGCTGGTTGATCTCCTCGTTCTCGGTGATGATCTGGATGTAAAGCAGGTCGCCGGGTTGCAGGAGGTATCCGGGTTTATTCTTGGCAAACAGGTCGTCGCTGCCCGTCTCCTCCAGGTCCTGCAGGTAGGTCAGCTTCCTGTACGAATTGCACGAGCTGAGCATCACAACGAGCCCAAGGCCAATGATGATCAGGGTTAAATATTTTTTCATAGCTGTTTTTTTGTAAAATCGTAAAAGGATATATTTCTTATTCTCCGAAGCTTCACGTTAGCGAAGCGAAGGAGAGTCTTATTCTCCGAAGCTTCACGTTAGCGAAGCGAAGGAGAGTCTTATTCTCCGAAGCTTCACGATAGTGAAGCGAAGGGGAATTTCATTCTCCGAAGCTTTACCGTGTTCGCTAAAAGCTTTACCGTGTTCGCTAAAAGCTTCAGCGTTAGCGAAGCGTTAGCGAAGCGATAGCGAAACGTTAGTGAAGCGAAGGAGAGCTGCCCGGGCACAGCTCCGCTTCCCCGGTCCCATTCCCGACCCTGCCTCTGGTGAAAAAAGCCGGACCGGAGTGGTTTGCCGGGAAAGCAAGCGATCCGGGATCGCTTAATCAAATATAATTAAACCTTCGTTAAATACGAAGGATTTATCCGAATTAAAATATTCTGATGGATCGAGGCAATACGAACCAGCACCTTGTATTTGTTCAGGTGCTGCACGAGCTCACCTTCCAGTCCTTTCAGCGTGCCGTGGTCCACACACACCTTCTGCCCCAGGGCAAAGGCATCGCCGGTAACCTCAAACTCCTCTTCGCTGCTCAGTACCGACCGGATCAGGGCAATCTCCTTCTCCTGCACCGGGGCGGGACGGCCCGAAAAGCGGATCACCGTAACAATCCCCGGGGTATTCAGCGCCTGCTGCAGGTCATGCTCGGTGGTCTTGACAAAAATATACGACCGGATCAGGGGCTCTTCGACCCACTTCCTGCGGTCGCTCCATTGCTTCAAGCGCTTTTCCAGCGGCAGGTAGGTCTCTATGCCCTTCTCCACCAGCTGCTGGTAAGCTCTCTTTTCCCACCTCGATTTGGTATACAATGCAAACCACTTTCGTTCTGCCATGTTCCGATCCTCTGTTAAACCACAAAAATAGTAATTCTGTGCCAATGCATCGACATGAAAAAAACAATTTTATACAGAAACCGTTATTCATTAAACAATCCATAACCTTCAAAGGTTTAGTAAACCCCGGAAGATTTTGACCCCATCACCTCCCCCTATTCTCACTCCAGTGTCATTGCGAAATAAATAACCAGGGTCATTGCGTAATAAATTTACAAGCGTCATTGCGTAATAAATTTATAAGTGTCATTGCGAGCGCAGCGAAGCAATCTTTATTTCACATCAGAATAAAAGATTGCTTCCCTCCCCTCGCCCCTTGATCCCCTAAAGGGGACCCAACGCTATTAAAGCTTTCGGGAGGGAGGCCTTCCCCTTCAGGGGTCAGGAGCCGCGGGGATTAAACCACAACCTCCCCTAAAAAGCCTCAACCATTTTTCGTGCAATAAACTCCGCCGCCCGGCCGTCGCCAAACACCGGGGGATAATCCATGCCGTGCTGCCCGCGGAAATAATGATAGGCCTCCAGGATCTTCTGCGGGTCGGCATCACAGATTCTTCCGGCACCCTGCTCCACGATCTCCACCCATTCGGTTTGCGGACGGAGCACCATCACCGGCTTGCGGAAAAAGTAGGCTTCCTTCTGCACGCCCCCCGAATCGGTGAGGATCATCGCCGCATGTTTTTCCAGGTTAATCATATCCAGAAAAGATACGGGCTCGGAGAAGATGATTCGCGGGTTGTTGGTAACGGCAGCAAACAAAGCTTTCGACAGGTTTCCGGCCATGATCTTCCGGGTGCGCGGATGGAGCGGAAGCACCACCGTCACCTCCTGTTCGGCAGCGAGCTGCTGGATGGCCCCGAAGATAGCTTCCAGCCGTTCCGGCTGGTCGGTATTATGATCGCGGTGGATGGTGGCCAGCAGGTAGCCGCCGGGAGTCAGCCCGAAACGGTCCAGGATCTTCGATTGTTGGGTGGCCATGCCGGCAAAATAGAGGGAGTTGTCGTACATCACATCGCCGCAATGAAAAACCCCGGGATGATCGGCCGACCAGGGCCCTTCGATACCGGTTACAAACCCCTCGTGCTGCAGGTTCCTTAACCCGGCCAGGGTGGGCGTAAACAGCAGGGTGGAGACATGATCGCACAGGATGCGGTTCACCTCCTCGGGCATCGCCTTGTTAAATGACCGCAACCCGGCTTCGATATGCACCACCGGGACCTGGAGCTTGGAGGCGGCAACAGCACCTGCAAGGGTCGAGTTGGTATCGCCATACAACACCACGGCCCGGGGACGCTGGTCGAGCAGGATCTCTTCGATCCCCTCAATCATCCGCGCGGTCTGCCTGCCATGCGACGCCGAGCCGGTATCCAGGTTGATATCCGGCTGGGGAATCTGCAGCTCATCAAAAAATACCTGCGACAGGTTATGGTCGTAATGCTGCCCCGTATGAACGATCACCTCCCGGAGCCGGTCGCGGAAAGGACCGTTTACAGCCCGGCTTAAGGCTGCCGCCTTGATAATCTGCGGCCGGGCACCTACTATGGTTACAATATTTATCATCCCGATACTTTTTTTCCTTACGAAATAAATAAAAAAATGCCATACATCAAATGTATGGCATGGATTTATCACACATAAAAATGGATTTATAAGCCAAAGGCTGCCTTGATCTTATCCACATAGTCGAGCTTTTCCCAGGCAAAGAACTCCACCTCTTTTTCGTAGGTGTTCTCGTTGCATCCGTTGCTTCCCTCGATCAGTGTAACCTTCTCCTTCTTGAAATCACGGCCCATATGTCCGTAGGCTGCGGTCTCCTCGAAGATGGGATATTTTAATCCCAGGCGCTTGACGATGGCTGCCGGGCGCATATCGAACAGTTCTTTCACCTTTTCGGCAATCTGGCCGTCATTGAGGTTCACGCGGGCGGTGCCAAAGGTGTTGACATATAAACCTACCGGTTCGGCCACGCCGATGGCATAGGCCACCTGGATCAGTGCCTCGTCGGCAACACCGGCAGCTACCAGGTTCTTGGCAATATGGCGGGCGGCATAGGCTGCCGAACGGTCAACCTTCGACGAGTCTTTGCCCGAGAAGGCACCTCCTCCATGGGCTCCCTTGCCCCCATAGGTGTCCACAATGATCTTGCGGCCGGTGAGACCGGTATCGCCATGGGGACCGCCGATCACAAACTTACCCGTGGGATTTACATGCAGGATCATATCGCTGCTAAAAAGCTTCTGTACCCGCTCGGGGAATCGCGCTTTGGCCCGGGGGATCAGGATGTTCTGAACATCCTTGCGGATGGTTTCCAGCATCTTCTGCTCACCGGCAAACTCATCATGCTGCGTCGACACCACGATGGTATGAATTTTTACCGGCTCATTCTGGTCGTTATACTCAATGGTAACCTGCGATTTCGAGTCGGGCCGCAGGTAATGCATCTCGCGTCCTTCGCGGCGGATCTTAGCCAGCTCCTGCAACAGAACATGCGAAAGCACTAAGGCCAGGGGCATATAATCGTCGGTCTCCCGGTTGGCATAGCCAAACATCATGCCCTGGTCGCCGGCACCCTGCTCTTCCTCTTTTTCGCGAACCACCCCCTGGTTAATGTCGGGCGACTGCTCGTGGATGGAAGAGATTACTCCACAAGATTCTGAATCAAATCGATAGTTAGGCCTGGTATATCCAATTCGTTTAATAACTCTTCGGGCAACCTCCTGGACATCCACGTATGCCTGGGTCTTGACCTCTCCGCTTAACACCACCAACCCGGTAGTAACCAGCGTTTCGCAGGCAACCTTCGAGTCGGGATCCCGGCGAAGAAACTCGTCGAGTAAAGCATCGGAGATCTGGTCGGCAACTTTGTCCGGGTGTCCCTCAGAGACAGATTCAGATGTAAATAAATATCCCATAATTGTTATTATTTATAATGATTTAAAATAAGAATCACCAAAAATAATTATTCCTTTTCACAATTACTAAATTTTCCTGCCTATTTGTTATCAGCAATTTAATTCAACCCCCCATTTTATTCCTTTTGGCTGCTTTTTTTAAACCCATAATTTATAAAAACCACTTCTCCCTTTCCCGATAGCTCCCGATCCCGATAACTCCCGATAATTATCGGGACGGGATTATCGGGACGGGACCCCTAAAGGGGACCCAACGCTATTAAAGCTTACGGGAGGGAGGCCTTCCCCTTCAGGGGTCAGGGGCCGCGGGGATTGACCCCACAACCTACTCTTCGTTAGCACTCTGCGGCACAGGCTTATACTGACCCAATATATTCATGATCTTTTTCTGTAAAATCACCGTGATGCGGTACATCACCGGAACAATAATCAAGGTAAGAAACGTGGAAAAGGTTAATCCAAAAATTACGGTCCACGACATGGAGCCCCAGTAGGAAGCCATATCGCCGCCAAAATAAATATTCGGATCGTAGTTCTGCAACAGCCCCCTGAAGTCAAAGTTTAAGCCCAGCGCCATGGGGAATAATCCCAGGATGGTGGTGATTGCGGTTAACAGTACGGGTCTCAGCCTTGTTTTTCCGGCATTTACCACACATTCGGTAGCATCGGCGATGGGTAGAAAGGCTCCTTCGGGCAGTCCCAGCTCTTTTCGTTTCCGTGCCTTCAGCAACTCGATATAATCGACCAGTACGATGGCATTATTCACCACGATCCCTGCCAGGGAGATGATTCCAATACCGGTCATGATGATGATAAAATCCATGTCGAAAGTCCACAATCCTCCAAAAACACCAATGGTACTGAACAACACACTCGACAAGATGATCAGGGGTTTGATCACCGAGTTAAACTGGGTAACCAGGATCAGCAGGATCAGGGCAAGAGCAATCAGCATGGCCCGTCCTAAAAATTCGGAGGACTCATCCTGTTCTTGCTGTTCGCCGGTAAACTCATACCGGTACCCGGGGGGCATTTCAAAGGCCTCCATCAGTCCTTCCAGCTGCATATTGATGGTATTGGCGTTATACCCTTCGATAACATTGGAATAGAGGGTAATCACGCGGTCCAGATTTTTCCGGCGCACCGAGCTGAAGGTGGTGGAATACTCAAAATCGGCTACCGCCGACAGGGGGATATACTGCGGGGGTCCATCACCAAACACCGGAATCTTCAGGTTCTTCATGGCCGGCAAATCGTAGCGGTATTCATCTTTTAACCTCACCATGATCGGATACTCCTCTTCGCCCACCTTAAAATCAGACACCTCATCCCCAAAGAGGGATTGACGAAGGGTGTAGGCAATGGTCTGGGTCGACAAACCATACCGCTGGGCTTTGTCGCGGTTAATATGGACCAGGATCTCCGGTTTCTGGGTGCTGATATTCATCTTTAATCCTTCCACCCCGTCAATGTTCTGGCTTTCGAGATAGGTTTTGATGGTATCGGTAAGATACACCAGCTGCTCAAAATCCTGGCCGATGATCTCCAGGTTAATGGCTTTGCCGGTGGGCGGACCGCCTTCATCTTTCGAGAGCTCCAGTTCAACACCGGGGTAATGCCCCATAATCCGCTGACTCAATTTTTGCATGATCTCCGAAGTATTAACCCCGTCTCTCAGCTCATAGTCGATAAAGCTGACCGTGATGATGGCCTCATTGGGTTTTGTCCCGGCCGAGAAATCCATCGGATCGCCTTTCCCTACGGTGGTCAATACCGATTCGGTAACCGGCTCGCCCTGTTCGTTCTTATAGGGCTCCAAAAAGGCAAGGATATCATCCTCCAGCTGATGAATAAACTCATTGGTGCCGGTGATATCAGTGCCCGACGGTAATTTGGCGACAATATTGATGTAGTTGGGGTCGGCATCGGGAAACAGGGTCACATCGGGCATCCTCGAGAAAAAGAGCATCACGGTAAGTACCAGCAATGCCAGCGTTCCGAAGAAGAAGAAAAGCAGGTTTTTGCCCCTGAGGGCAAACTGTAAACCCCGGCTGTACAGCCGTTCAAGCTTCACCAGGAAGATCTCCTGGAACCACGACTCCATACGCCGTAAAAACAGCAAATGGAGGATCCCGATCATCCCGAAGACGATTAAAAGATTGCCCAAAACAGGAATCTTCAGCACCAGGAATAGGATTCCCGATCCGATTAAGCCAAAGGTTACCAGCAACGCTTTTTTTCGCCGGATTACCCCCTTGTTGTTTCCGTTGGGATCTTTTTCGCGGTTAAAGGTCGCTGACACCACCGGAATAATCACCAGGGCAACCAGCAACGACGAGGTAAGAACAATAATCAGGGTGATGGGCAGGTACTTCATAAACTCACCCATAATCCCCTTCCACAGGGCCAACGGGAAGAAGGCAGCCAGCGTGGTAGCCGTGGAGGCAATGATCGGCATGGCAATTTCTCCCACCGCCTCTTTGGCAGCAACCCAGGGTGAGTAGCCGTTATCAATAAACCGGTGAATGTTTTCCACCACCACGATGGCATTATCTACCAGCATCCCCAGGGCCAGGATAAGCGAAAACAAAACAATCATGTTGATCCTGAAATCAATCACCCCAATGATCACAAAAGAGATGAACATCGACAGGGGTATGGCCAGCCCCACAAACAAGGCATTCCTTGTTCCCAGGAAGAAAAACAACACCACGATCACAAAGATCACCCCCATGATCATGCTGTTCTCCAGGTTGCTCAACTGCATCTTTACCATCTCGCTCTGGTCGTTGGTAATGGTTATGTCGAGCCCTTCGGGCAGCAGCTTATTCTTTTTGCTCTGGTCGAGCTTCCGGTAGATCTTGTCGGTGGTCGACAGCAAATTCTCGCCACCCTTTTTCACCACCTGCACCGAAACCACAGACTCTTTATTTAACCGGGCAAAGCTCGTGGGTTCGGTAAAACCATCCACAACCTCAGCCACATCTTTTAAATAAACATTTTTTCCCTCTTCGGTTTTAATGATGATATTTTCGAGCTCCCGGGGATTTTCAAACTCACCAATGGTACGGATGCT
Source organism: Bacteroidales bacterium (assembly GCA_036351015.1). GTDB lineage: Bacteria > Bacteroidota > Bacteroidia > Bacteroidales > UBA12077 > UBA12077. The sequence goes on along the minus strand of JAZBOG010000029.1, from coordinate 28,658 downwards.
ACGGCGTGTTTTTCCCAGCAGAATCTCGCCGCCCGACATGGTAATGTTTTCGTTACGGATGGCCTCAGTAATATCATAGAATGAAAGATCCAGGGCTTCCAGCTTCATCAGGTCAACATTTACTTTGATCTCCCGGTCGTTGACCCCCTCGATCAGGGCTTTCGACACCTCGGGGATACTCTCAAACTCATCCTGCAGCTGTTCGGCATAGTATTTCAGCTCTTCCACGCTGTAATCCCCCGACAGGTTGATGTTAATGATGGCAAACTCCGAAAAGTCAAGGTCGAAAACCAGCGGATCCTGCAGTTCGGTTGCCCCCCTGGGCAGCTCATTCTTCCCGATATCTACCGCATCCTTAACCCTTCGCAGGGCATTTTCCAGGTCCACGTCGGTATTAAACTCAACAAAGATCATGGAAGCATCCTGGGCCGAGATGGAGGTGATCTCCTTTAAGCCCCGGATATTCTCCAGCTCCTTCTCCAGGGGGCGGGTTATCAGGTTTTCAATATCTGCCGGGGAGTTCCCCGGATAAATCGTTTGGACCATAATCTGCGGCCATACAATTTCGGGAAATAACTCCTTGGGTAAGCTACGGTATGAGTAGACTCCAAAAAACAACAACAAGAGCGCTAGCAGGTATACCGTATTTTTATTGCGCAGGGCCAGGGTGGTTAGTTTAAACTCCCGTACCACTTTGCCCGATAGTTCTTTGATGCTCATTGCTTCTTCTTTTCTTTGGATTCAACAAGATTTACTTCTACTCCCGAGCTCACCAGGTGATATCCTTCGACCACCACCAGGTCGCCTTTTTGCAACCCCCGGGGAATCATCGTTTTTTCTTCGTACGACAGTCCTGTGGTTACATATTTTTTTACAACCCGGTTTTTCTGGTCTTCCGGAACAACCGTATACACATATTCGCCGGAAATATCCTTTCGCACGGCCAGCGAAGGAACAACAAATGCACTGTCAGAGGAAAAATCATTCACCCGGATGGTGGAAACCACATTCGGTTTGATACGCTGCCCCGGGTTGTCGATCTCCATCTCTATTTCGAAAGTACGACTGGCCGAATGGATCACCCTCGAAAGGCGGGTTACGGGGGTTGTTATCCGGAGATCGGGCAAGGCCGAGAAGGTAAGCTCTACGGGCTGTCCTTTTTTTATTTTTCCCATATAGGTCTCGCTAACATCCGCGGTAATGGTCAACCGGTCGAGGTTAACAAATTCAACCACCGGCACCGAAGGCATCGCCAGCTCGCCTTTTTTGGGATAAATCTTATTGACAATCCCGTTGAAAGGAGCCCTGATCTGAGCCATCCGCTGCTGGGCAAGTAACGACTCCAGCTGGGACTCCAGCGACTCCTTCCGGTTTTTTGCCGACAAATACTCCATTTCGGAACCAATATTTTGTTTCCACAGCGTATCCAGCTTACGGAAAGTTTTAACCGCCAGCTCCAGGCTGCTCCTTACTCCTTCCATTTGCTTTTCGATCGACTCGGTATTTAATGAAACCAGCAGCTGCCCCTCGTCCACCTGTTGCCCCTCGAGCACATGAATCTTCTCAATCCGGCCGTTCATCTCGGGGCTGATCATGGCGTAATTTTTGGCTTTTACCTCTCCATAGGTGATGATATAATGATTAAATGTTTCGGGCTGAATCTCCTTCACCGTTACCGGAACCAGGGTCTTCTCGTCGCGTGCAGTCATCTGGTTCTCCATCTTCCTGATCTTTGCATCGATCGCTACGATCCTGTTTTTTTGCTGGGCAATCTTCTTGATGATCTTCTTATCCTGGGGATTCACCGATGAATCCAGCACAGCAATCCGGGCATCAATCGTATTGAGCTTTTTCTCGATCTCAAATTTTAAGGATTGCAACGAATCCCTTCGTGAGTGCAGGTCGTCCAGTGCCTGGTTGCCTGCGGGCTGGCTGCATGCTGCCAAAAACCCGATCACAGCGATAATAAATATTTTCTTCATGGTTATAGTTCATTTAAAATTTTATCCAGTTCAATTTTGGTTTTATACAATTCAAATAAGGCATTAATATATTCTGTTTGAGTTTGCAGATAGGTGTTATTGGCCTGGGTAAGCTCCATGCTCGAAACCATCCCCTGCTTGTATTTTTCCGAGGTGTTCTTAAAAACCTTTTTGGATAGCACCAGGTTCTGTTCCGCCAGCTCATATTTCTCCCGGGCCTCCAGGAAGCTGTATTTTGCCTGTTGCGACTGTACCTGGAGATTTTCGGCAGCCAGCTCCTTATTGTTCCGGGCTTTTTCCATTTCAATACGGGCCTGCTTAACCCTGGCATTCCGCTGAAAGCTTGAAAAAATGGGCACCTCCACATTGACCCCCACAATATTATTGATGGTAAAGTCAAAAGCCGCTTTATTGGTTTTGTCCTGGTAAGTATAGAAAGCCGAGATCGTGGGAAGGTATTTCGTCTTTTCACGCTTGTAGTTAAGCTCCTGGATACGTTCCTGGTTTTCGGCCAGCCGGAAATCAATATTTTCAGAAAGACTGAAGGCCGGAATCTCTTCTGCCGGATGAATCATAGCCGACTCCAGCTGCTCCAGTTTATCGGTCAATACCAGGCGGGTATTCAGGTCAGCACCCAGCAATACCTTAAACAGTTTTCGCGAAATATCGATCTGCCTTTCGATGGTTTTACGGGTATTCACCAGGCTGTTGTAAGTGATCTGCAGCTGGTCCACATCGGTTTCCTCCATAAACCCCTGCCGGTAAAGCTGCTGCGTTTCATGCAGGAGCAACCGGATGTTCTGTAAGGAGGAGTCGGTAATGGACTTGTTCCGCTCCAGGATCAATACCGATACATAACTGGTAATCACCCCGTTCCTGGTTTCCAGGTTCTGTTTTTCATGGCTCAGCTGGGAGATCCTGAGAAATGTTTTGGAGGCCTGCAGCCCCACAATATACTCCCCGCTGAAGATAAGCTGCGACAGGGTCAGTGAATAGGTTGAGCTGTTTTTCACCCCCAGTTCAATGGATTGCATCTCCCCGGTGGTGGGGTCCATCATATCAAAGGTGGGCAGCTCGCCCGGAATATGTTGATAATTGAAATTCCCGTTTACCTGGGGCAATCCTATGGCCGTGGTTTCCCAGACCTTCTTCCGTGCCGCCTCAATATCCAGCGCCGCATTTTGCAGAAGGATATTATTTTGCAGGGCATAATCCAGGGCCTCCTGCAACGATATTTCCATCGTTGGTTGTTCCTGTGCACGCCCGGCAGAAAATACCAGCATCAGTGCCATCAATACCAAGATCAATTTTTCTTTCATCATGTTTTCTATCGTTTTACTGGTTATATCATAAATTCATTCATATCAATGTTCTGCAGGGTTTTCTCCAGCTCTTCAATCCCCTTTTTATTGGCAATACCCCGGATATGATAGATGAACAACTCCAGGATATTTTCAGGAATGAGCATCTCCTCCGGATCAAAAAAATCATCCGCACTCATGGATAAAAACCTGCTGGTCTGAATTTTGGCTATCACCTCTTCGTTTAACTCCTTCCGGAAAAACCCTTCGTCTTTCCCTTTCCGGATATTCTTCAGGATCGACTGGTACATTCTTTCCTTACGTACCTTCTGCAACCGGTGAAACTCCGCGGGATAGTATTTTCTAAGATCATACTCGGTAGACGGATTCTGGTATTTGATGGACCTGATGATCTGGATCCCAACGGCCAGCAGCTCTTCAATAGCGTTGTACTGCTTTTCAAAGATCTCTAAAAATTCACAGCCCCGTTCATACAACAGGAAATCCAATACCTTTCCCACCAAATCGCTTTTGTTATCAACATACTGATACAAGGTTTTTTTGGATATCCCCAGCTCACGGGCAACATCGTCCATGGTAACACTCTTAATTCCATAGCGGGTATACATCTTACTCACCCGGTCGAGGATATTTTGCAATTCATGATCCATAATTCTGCCTGTTGGTTAAAAATTTTTACGCGCAAAACTAACGAAAAAAACCACGGAAACAAAAATAATACAAAAAGTTTCCGGGGTTTATATGAATAAAACAAATTTCCCGGAAAAAAGTTTACTCCGCGTATCCACCCGTTAACCTTCGAAGGAGAAAGCTTTTCTCCGGCAAGTTGCCAGACGCCAGAGCAGCCAACAATCCGGAAAAAAGGAAGCGCCTCAGGTATCCCCCGGCACCCCGGCAGCGTAATCATTAACGGGGCATTGCAAAATAGGATGAACAATACGGGGTACCTGTTGTCTTAGGACTATCGTTTTATTCATCAAGAAAAGAATAACCCATGAATCATTTAATCATCATCGCCCATCCCCGGAGGGACAGCCTGAACTACCAGCTTACGGAGAGCATACGGGAAGCCCTGGAAGAAACGGGCAGCCAGGTGAAAGTAAGGGATTTATATGCGATGAACTTTAATCCTGTGCTAACCATCCATGAACTAAAATATTTAAAGGAAGGGAAAATATGTCCCGACATCCTGGTTGAACAAAGCTATATTGAATGGGCCGATGAGCTCACCGTGATCTTTCCGTTGTGGTGGAATGCTTTTCCGGCCATCCTGAAAGGATACATCGACCGGGTATTTACCAATGGATTTGCGTTTAAGGTTACGCCTCGCGGCGTTGAAGGGATGCTGAAAGGAAAACGGGTGCGGCTCATTACCTCGGCCGGGATGGACGAATCCTCGCTGAAGGAAAACCACATCATGGAAAGCCTGCGGTATACCCAGGACCTGGGGGTCTTTGAATTTTGCGGGATGAAAACTATCGATCACCTGTATATCACCGAAAGCACCCGCCTATCGCCCGAACAAAAAGAAAAGGTGATCCGCCGGATCATGGACCAGGTGATCACCCACTCCTCCCCCATAGCAAAAGGCGCCGGGAATTGAACAACCACTTCCCCTTAGCAAAGGGGGCCGGGGGATTAAAGAAAAAGATTAAAAAAAGACAAGGGTCATTCCGGGGAACCCTAAATAAATTATTAGTGTAATTGCAAAAAAACTATAAGCGTCATTGCGAGCTCTTTTCCTCATGTGTCATTGCGATCCCGATGCCTCCCGATCCCGATAACTCCCGATAATTATCGGGACGGGATTATCGGGACGGGATCGGGAGAAGCAATCTTTAAAGGGGACCCAACGCTATTAAAGCTTTAGGGAGGGAGGCCTTCCCCTTCAGGGGTCAGGGGCCGCGGGGATTGCCCCCACAACATCTCCCCCTTTTCTCACTCCAGTGTCATTGCGAAAAAAACTACAAGTCTCTTTGCGAAATAAATAACCAGGGTCATTGCGTAATAAATTTACAAGTGTCATTGCGAGGAGTCCCTAAAAAAAACAAACGTCATTGCGAATGCTGACGATAAATGTCAGGATAGGTTTGCTGGCGAAATATGTCAGCATGAAGCAATCTTTAATTCACATCAGAATAAAAGATTGCTTCCCTCCCCTCGCCCCTTTCCCGATAGCTATCGGGACCCCTAAAGGGGACCCAACGCTCTTAAAGCTTTCGGGAGGGAGCCATCTGGATCGGGACGGGAGGAGCCGGGGGATTGAAAAAAATAGTTAAAACCCAAAGTTCGCTCCCAGGGAGAAGGTGGTCAGCTCCCCATGGTATACCGCAGGGGTATATTTATCGAGCTCGCCCGAGCTGTTGCTGTACAGGAAATGAAAAAACAGGTATCCGTCGTTGATCACCTGGTAACGGGCCCTGAACGACAAGGACTGATTCTCCCATTCCACCGTATCCAGAAAAGGGTTTCCCAGACGGGATCCCCCGAGCTCATCATAATCCTTCCCCTTCTGTGCCAGCATCCAGGCCAGCTGCAACGAGAGGGTCTTCACCGGCTTTACCTGCAAAGCCACATAATACTCCCGGGCATTGTCCATCAGGTAATGCCCCAGGTTATAGCCATTGCTCTCGAAGGTGGTGGTCGGAATATGGTGCTTATAGGTTAAGGGCATGGTTTGGGTATATTCTGCCGTAAGAAAGGTGTTGGGAAGGAGGTCGGAAATACGCATGCTGGTTTTTAGGCTCCAGAAGTTCCATACCGTATCGTTAAAAACCCTGCTTGTAGACAGCTCATCAATAAACAACGTGGCCGACAGGTGCACCTTGCGGATGTTCCGCGAGCTGATATCGAAAAACATCTGGGAGTTTTGTCCCACATTACGCCCCGACTTGTCGGTGGCATTATAGGTATGATCCACCGACTTGTAAAACATCACCGGGATCAGGTATTGAAGTTCGGGTCCGTTGGAGCTGTAGATCACCGAATTTCCGGCCGAGAGGTACAACTTATCCAGCGGTTTAAAGGTAAACAGGTTGGCAGCCAGGTATTTGTCGAACATCATATCGCGGCGGTCGGTACCATAGGCATTGGTAAAGGTCATGGACGAAGCACTGTCGATCACCTCGGACACCAGCCACCCGTGTACCCAGTTAAACTCGAACCATTTAGCCGGTTTAAGCTGTAGCCTGAGATGAGCAAAAGAGGGAGTCCGCCCCGAAAAAATAGTGGCTCCATGGTAATGATTCCCCCACTGGAAATGGTCTTTCACCACGCCAAAGGAACCCCAGTCCCAGCTGTAGGTGAGCCCGCCACGCATCTCACTATAATCGCCGCCCCCATCCACATGCTTGTAGTTGGCCCCCATGCGTTGGGTCAAAAAATCCTCCCGGACTAAAAATTCACTTTCGTGGTTATCGCGTAAGCTGGCATAGAATCCAAAATGCTCCCCCACATAAGCTTGGGCTTCGGCTCCATTCCAACGATGATAAAAGCTGCCGCTGTCGTTCATAAAATATTCGATCCCCAGGATCGCATTCACCGACAACGAGAACAGGGAATCTTTGGTATATAACAGATCAAACCGCTTGTTAAAATGCCTGTCTTTTTCCAGCTCCTTGTTAAAATCTTTCAGGTAAAACTCCAACTCGGAGGCCTGTCTCTTGTTCAGCGGATAGTTGCTGTTGCGGATGGCTTTCAGCTGGAGGGCAATAAACTCCCGGGAATAGGGCTTTACGGTTGTATTCAGCTCGATGACCCCCAGGTTGGCAAACTCATCCAAAAATTCGTACACCGCCTCGTTCGAAGGGTGATAGTATACTTCCTGCGAAGCCAGGGGAAAGGAGACAAAGCATAGGAGGGTCAGGAGCCCTGTTTTCAATCGGTTCATGTTGGGTATTTGGTTCTGGTTGTGCAAAAAATTTTCATCCGGTACATCGTTAAACGGGCAATTTACAAAAATGTTTTGTCCGCCGGCAGCAAAGCCGGGCCTTATGCACTACGTGCTTTTTTGAATAATATATTCCATACGGCAATCCAGAAATACTTCCAGTCGGTTAATAACGGGTGTTTTTGGTAGGCAGCAAGGTATTTTAATTCGGATGCCTGGATTTCATCCAGGGTTTTGGGCAGATCCACATAAAAGGGGGGGATCAGTCCCGGCCTGGTTTTAATCCTCTGCTCCTGCAGCTCTTTGGAGTACAATCCAAAATAGTGTTTACTCAACGGGCGTACGCCCACAATCTTCAGGTCGCCACGGAACAGGTTGATCAGCATGGGTAACTCATCGAGCCAGAATTTACGGAAAAACTTTCCGATGGTAGTCACCCGGAAATCATCCTTAAACTTCCCGCCCTCCTCCAGGGCCGATTTCTCATAAACATACTCCTGTAAATACTCGGCATAAGGGTGCATGGTCCGCAGTTTATACACCTGGATAATTCTGCCGTTTTTCCCCACCCGGCTCAGCTTTACCAACGGACCGTAAGTGGGCTCCATATCATAATAGGGATTACGTATCTTGCGGGCCACAAAATAGAGCATTCCCCGGATCTCCTGCTCATTCAGGATCTTAAACCCACAGGAATAAAGCCGCCCAAAGGTTTCTGCCTTGGAAATCACCCGGTTGTTCCCGCGGGTTAAAAAAAAGTAGATCCGCTTGGTAAGGTTAAACTTGGGAAAAACCCGCTTGAGGATAAAATCCATAAAATAATAGATCCAGTTGAACCCCGGGGGATATTTTCTCAGGATCCTTTTCTTCCGCTGATCCTTGGTCTCGACACAACCGATAAAAATCCCCCCGTCGATCAGTTTCCGGTTGATGGATTCGAAAAATTTATTGATAAACCGGATGTCATTGATCCGTTTAAGGTTTACCAGCTTAAGGTAAGCTTTTTCGGGCAGCTTGTCCACATTAAACCGGGTGGTAGTGGCCAGCAGGGAATAGTTGGGGATATTCAGATCGATATTTTCCGTTAAAAACCGGAAGACCTCTTCCCCGGACTCATCAATAATGGTCTCGCGGATATTCTCAGGAACAGGGTCGAGGGTGATCTCCGGGGGAAAAGGCTCTGCTTTGGGAAAACCGTTTTCGCGGCCAACAATCCGCTGGTAATGCTCAAAAACCCTGGAGGTATCCTCTCCCACCCGCGAGTTGCAGATATAATAATCACAAAAAGCAAAAATAAGTTCAAAAATAGCAGTCATCCCAATGGTACCGAAAACAATCAGCCGCGAATAATGCTGCGACTGAAAAAGAAACATCAGGATGGTAATAATCCCCGTAATAAACAGGTTAACCAGGATGATATGCAAAAAAGAACGGCTTAGCTTTAACCGCTCGGGGGCCGAATACTTTTTGGATACCAGGGAGATGGTTACCCAAAGGGTAACAAAGAGAAGGATCGGCAGGTTGTATTTGGGAAAATAGGAGGAAGAGTCTCCCGGCTTTATCCATAAAATAAATCCCAGGGACAAAAAAATTGCCACCACATCAAAAAAGATGTTTATCAAAAGCGATCTGCGACTCATCGGTTATTATTTATCAAAATAAACCTGTCCGTTTTATTTTTAAAGTTAATGAATCCTTTTTAAACGGTTGATGTAAAAAGAGGAATATTTTTTAACGAAAGAAAAGATCATGAACCAGGTGTGTGGCCACACCCGGTGGCAGTCACTCCTTCGTTGATCCCGGAAAGGTCAGCAAACATTTCGTAACTGGCTTAACAGGATCCTTTCGGTCGCCGGACGTGATCCACGTTTTCTACCGGAAGCCAGTCGTCCATATTTCCATAGGCAGAGCGGTCAATCCCAAAGGGCTCGACAGGCTGGAAATCCTTTACGCTAATCAGTACCAGGTATCTTTTTCCGGCAAAACGTTTTTTCATCCCCTGATTAAGCATCAGCCGGGGCTGATGACTCTCCACAACAGCTTCCGACTCCTCCCGGGATAACTGGCCGGAAGTAAAAACATCCTCCACAACAGCCTTCGCTTTTACCAGTCCATCCCCCTTATTCTCCATAAAAAACAACACATCCCCGGAAAAAACTTTTCCATAGGGCATCTTTCGTCCCATGGCTCCACGGATAATCATTGTTTTCGTTCCGGATAGGAAGTGGTCTAATTCTTTTGCTTTAGCATCTAAATAAACAATATGGTCCATGGGCAAATTATTTTAACGTTGAACGATTAGATAACACTCAAACAGCACCGTTTAAAATGATTATTCTTTCCCGGGACGGTTATGTAATCCGCACTCCCGCTTTTCGGGCTCTTCCCACCACCATCTTCCGGCACGGATGTCTTCGCCAGGTTTGACAGCCCGGGTACAGGGCTGGCAACCGATACTCGGAAAACCTTTATCGTGGAGTTCATTGTAGGGAACCTGGTATCGTTGAATATACTCCCATACCTCCTGTTCGGGCCATTCAATCAAGGGGTTGATCTTAAACAACCCATTCTGTTCGTCCCATTCAACCACCTGGTTGTTTAAACGGGTAATGGATTGCTCCCTGCGTAAACCACAGATCCAGGCATCCAGCCCCTGAAAAGCCCTCTTCAAGGGCTCCTTTTTTCTCAGGTAGCAACATCGCTCCCTGTTTTCCACGCTTTTGTAAAAAAGATTGATCCCCTTTTCGGCGACCATCTCCTCTACCTTGTGGTAGTCGGGAAAATATACCTTGATCTTCAGATCATAATGATTGCAGGTCTTTTCAATCAAATCATAGGTTTCGGGAAACAACCTTCCGGTATCGAGCGTGAAAATGGTTGTTTCCTTAAGGATCTTACTAAGCATGTCGGTTATTACCTGGTCTTCGGCACCCAGGCTCGAGGCAAAAGCAATCTTTGGACCAAAATGGTCAGTCACATATTGAATTACCTCCTCGGCGGTATGATTTTTTAACTGCCGGCTAAGCTGTTTGGCCTGTTCAACCTTATCCATGATCATTGTTTTTTATGGTTCAGACCTGCAAATGTACAAAATAATATGAAAACACAACTCCCCGCCCTGTTGCCCACATAAATTATAATCCATAGATTATCAATTACATATCTTTAGATGTTGAAAATATCTCCTGCTGCTTATTTGATTATACAGCTTTTATTTTTTAAGTTTACATTCTTTGTCTTAAAAAACTGGATGCTATGATACCGGAAAATTTTATCAAATACCTCGAGGATAGCCTGAAGAAAAACTGGGACTTCCCGGCGCTGTCCGACTACCAGGGCAAAAGTTATACCTATGGTGAAGTAGCAAGAAAAATTGTACGTATTCACATCATGTTCGAAGAATGTAATGTGAAAAAGGGAGATAAAATTTCCCTCATCGGGAAAAATTCGGCCAACTGGGCCATGACCTACCTGGCAATTATAACCTATGGAGCTGTTGTGGTACCGATTCTTCCGGATTTCCTTCCCAATGATGTACATCATATCGTCAATCATTCGGATTCGATTGTATTGTTTACCGGGGATCCCATCTGGGAAAACCTGGACGAAAACAGCATGCCTAACCTGAGAGCCATCTTCTCATTAACAGATTTCAGCCTGCTTATTGAACGGGAGAATGACCAGGTAAAAGAGAAATTAGCAAAAATTGATCAGCTATACGAAGAGTTTTTTCCGGGAGGGATAACCTCTCAGAAATTAGCCTTTGATGATATTTCCAACGAAGAGGTGGGAGTATTAAACTACACCTCAGGAACCACCGGTTTTTCGAAGGGTGTTGTGCTGCCCCTGAACAGCCTGGCCGCCAATATCCGTTATGCTCACCGGAACATGCCACTGGAAGCCGGCGACAAAATTGTTTCTTTTCTTCCGCTGGCCCACACCTACGGTTGTGCCTTCGAATTTCTATGGCCATTTACGGTGGGTTGTCATATCCACTTCCTCACCCGTACCCCCTCGCCCAAAATCCTGGTACAGGCATTCCAGGAAGTAAAACCGGCCATTATTATCACCGTCCCGCTGATTATCGAAAAAATTTATAAAAAACAGATCTTGCCCATCCTGGGAAAAAAATCCATGCAGCTGCTGTTGAATGTACCCATCGTGGATAAAGCCATCTACCAGAAAATTAAAAACAAACTCACCGAGGTATTTGGGGGGAACTTCCGGGAAGTGGTGCTGGGAGGTGCCGCTCTCAACAAGGATGTGGAGGCCTTCCTGAATAAGATCAAATTCAATTACTCGGTGGGCTATGGGATGACCGAATGCGGACCGCTCATCAGCTATGCCAACTGGGATAAAACAAAATTCAGATCCTCCGGAAAACTGGTCGATACCCTCGAAATTATGATCGACTCCAAAGATCCGTATAAAGAAGTCGGCGAGATTATGGTCCGTGGCGAAAATGTGATGTATGGATACTATAAAAATGTAGAGGCTACCGAAAAAGCGATCGACAAGGACGGATGGCTCCACACCGGCGACCTGGGAATTACTGATGAGGAGAATTATGTGTTTATCAAGGGACGCAGTAAAAGTGTGATCATCGGTCCTTCGGGCGAAAATATCTATCCTGAAGAGATCGAGGCCCGAATCAATAACCTGGCCTATGTACAGGAGTCGGTAGTGATTGAGAAAGAAAACAAACTGGTTGCCCTGGTATATCCTGATTATGAACTGGTTGACCTGGACGGAGTGAGTGAGTCGCGATTAAATGAAATCATGGAAGAGTATAAACATGAGATTAATACCTCGCTGGCCAGGTACATGCAGATCTCCAGGATTAAAATATGGCCCGAAGAGTTTAAAAAGACCCCCAAACGAAGTATCAAAAGATATTTATACAATGCCGACTCCATTTAAGGTAACCGGAAAACAGTTTTTTTAAGATTTTACGGATTGGGGAAAAAGAAGGTAACCCCCACAGCCAGTGAAAAGATCTTTGAGCTGCGGTCCTCATCGGCCAGGATATTATAAAAAATATAATCCGCCACACTGTTGATCTCCAGGTACGTTTCCATGGAGTCAAAATAGTACCTGTCTTGCAGGGTAAACCTCAGCTTATTCCCCACAAACAAACAGGCATAGAAACAGTTGGGACTATAATAGCCGTTGGGATATTTATCGGGGAGGGTAACCATTGAGTTTTCGCCGGGTTCAAAGCTCACCGAAAAACCGGTATACAAGGAATAGTGATAGAAGCCATTGGCGAAATGAAGGAAACGAAAAGAATTTTTCTGGGTAAAGGTATGAATGGTTGCATTGCCATGATAATGGGGAACATAACCATAGATCAAATCGCTTTGGGCTTTCTTTTTCCACCAGCTGTACCCGGTGCCAAAAGAAACAAAACCAATGTTTCCGGCAAACTGCATCTTGAGGTAGTCGGGAACATACCACTTGTGCCCCCGGGAAGCATTTGCCCCGGGTGTAGTCGGTTGTCCAAATAAAAATCCCGGAACAAGCAGCGCACCCACCAGGAGAATTCCTATTTTTACCCGTAATCCCATACCCTAAAATTTTATCTGTTCAACATCCACCATCCCGGCAGCTGCCGTAACAATTACATATTCGCGGTCCATAACAGATTCAACGGCCAGATAAATCACCCCGTCCCCATAATAATCACCCTGCTGAAAGCGGTGAATATGTCCATGAATGGACAGGTCTGCCCCATAGGTCATCATCAGCTCCCGGTAAAGGGTTTCGTATTCGTCGGTAAACTGATCCCCGTAGGGGGGAATATGGGCAATTACAAAAATATTTTTATATTGCCCGGCCTGCCCCCTCCGCAGCTGGGCTTCGAGCCAGCTCATGTTGGGGGTGGTGTTGCTTTCCCAGAAAATATCATCAAACAGAATAAAAAAGTTGTCCTGGTAGTCAAACGCTTTATTGGGATGACCATACATCTGCTGATAGACTTTATCACCATTGGACTTATAATCATGATTGCCGATCACCGTGAAATAGGGAGCAGAAAGCTTAATCATCTGTTCATGGAAAAGCTCATACTCTTTTAAATACCCGTGATCGGCCATGTCCCCGTTTACCAGGACAAAATCGACCAAAGGCCGCTGGTTTACATCCCGTACAGCTTTTCCCAGCTCACTGTAATGATAATGCGGATCGGCAAATACGGCAAACCGGATGGTATCCTTTAAAGTGGTATTGGCATAAAGTTTAGTAAAATTCCGGGTGTGTAAATCCCGATACGAACTCTTTACGTTCGCAGCATAAGGACTGTATTCAAAACTGTCGTCGCAGGATAGAACCAGGCTACAACAAAAAAACAGGAACAGCCCGGCGATCAGTTTTCCTCTTTTATTCATTTCCTGTAAATTCTCCATTCAGTTCCGGGAAAAACGTTTTAATTTTCTCTTGATATAATTGATCGTATCCGAAATCCTTTCCATTTTCATAATTTCATGATCAGGGATCACAATCAAAAATTCATTTTTAATTTTCCTGGCTAACCCCATTAAGTCCAGGATATCAAGGTTTAAATCATAGTAAAAATCCGCATCCTCATCAATTTTAGAGGGATCTATCCCAAAATCGATGAATACTTTCCGTAATCTGTTTTCCAAATGCTCCATATTGCACACAATTATTCCGACCGTTCGGTATGTTTCTGTATAAAAAAAATCCGCAAAAAAAGAACAACAAATTTTATACCTGCTGCCGGAAGGGTTTCCGCATCATTTATTTTATTTTTTAATCAGTTGATAAAGTTGTACAAAAGCCTTTTCCAGGCTATGATACAGGTTTTGTGTTTCACCGTAAAACAGGGAGTTGATGGCAATTCCATCCTGCAACCAATGAAAATGACGGGCCAGGATTTCCAGGTCAAGATCCGGTTTTAACTCCCCCCGATCAATTCCATGGCGGACAATTTTTTGCCAAAAGATCAGTTCGTTCCTGTTGGCCCGCTCGATTTTTGCCCTGAATTCCGGGGCATAACTTGCCACGTCCAGCATCAGGCGGTAATAGGAAAGCTCGGAGGTGTCGCTCCCCAGGTATTGCTGAACCCTTTCACCCATTCTTTTGATATTCTCAATATACTGACCCATCGACTCATAAAAAGAACGTTCGAAGGCGATCTCAGGCTCCTGGTAAAAGGGAGAAACAGAAAAAAAGAGCGTATCCAGGGTTTCGCCAAAAAGCTGCTCCTTATTCTCAAAATAGTGATAAAAGGCCCCCTTGGATAACCCGGTAGCTTTGACCAGCATACTCATGGTTACCTCCCGGTACCCTTTTTGAAGGAACATGCGGAACGAGGTAAAAATAATATGTTCTTTGGTTGCATTCATCTAAACCGACCGTTTGGTTTGTAAAATTAATCAAATCAACGGTCAAAAAAAACTTTTAATTCAATATTTTACTTTAGGTAATCCAAAAAAATTAACTATACAACAAAACCTGCATAATATTTATGGTTATTCTTTATCTTTGAAAAAAAATGGAAATAAACAGCGTGAAAAATTTTGTCATCATCGTTGCCGGGGGAGCAGGAGAAAGGATGGGAAGTGCGGTCCCGAAACAATTCATGGAGCTTAACGGGACTCCCATCCTGATGCGAAGCATCGGGGCCTTCTGTCGCTACAACCCTGCCCTGGAGATCATCGTGGCACTGCCTCAAAACCAGATCGATTTTTGGCATCAGCTGTGCCTAAAACACACATTCAACCTGAAACACCAGGTAGTTGCCGGCGGTGAAACCCGTTACCACTCTGTAAAAAATGCCTTAAAAAAAATCGGTGAAGAAGGGGTGGTCGCCATTCATGATGCCGTTCGCCCGCTGGTATCCCGGGATACCATTCAGCGCGTATTTAGGGCCGCCGAAGAAAAAGGCAATGCCGTCCCTTTTATCGACCTGGTAGACTCACTTCGTTATGTAACCCCCGGGAAAAACAGTCCGGTTGACCGCACCCAATACAAACTTATCCAAACGCCCCAGGCGTTTGATTGCCAAAGGATCAAAAAAGCTTATGAGCAGCCTTTCGATCCGCTTTTTACCGATGATGCCAGCGTTGCCGAAAAAGCAGGATATAAAATCCACCTGGTGGAAGGCAATCGTGAAAATATTAAAATTACCACCCCGGTTGATCTGGAAATTGCCCGCACATTAGCCGGCTACTTGTCCGAATGAAAAACCAAAAAAGGAATATTGGTATGAAAAAGGACCTTTTTGGCCTTGCTCGGATTAAACAACTTGGAAATCAGGGTGCGCTTATGCGTTACCATCGAAATAATATCGATATTCTTCGCCCTTACAAATTCCTGGATTCCTTTTAAGAAGTCATCCTCTTCGAGAATCGAGCATTCCACTTCGTAATCGCCATACTGTTCTTTTAGTTTGGTTTTAAGGTTGTCCATTTTTACCTTATCCCAAACATTTGAATCAACGGTCCCAATATGCACACAGTATAGACGGATATCGAACGGAGCAATGATATTCATCAGTTTTTTCAGGGCTTTATAATCCGACTCATCAAAATCGGTGGCATACATGATATTAATGGTTGCTATTCCCTGGTAAATCGAATCTTCGGGAATAACCAGCACAGGGATCTTTGCATTTTCAATAATTTTGGCGGTAACGCTTCCAATCAGGTCGTTCTCACGTTCACCCTGCCCCCGGGTACCAATAATGATCACCTCGGGTTGATACTCCTCACTCTTGGTAATAATCTCATCGCTGGCAATTCCGCTCACCAGCTCATAATCGATCTTTACGCCCTCAATATGGTCCCGTTCAATCTTCTCCATCAGATCATTGTAAAAACTTTCCATATTCTCCTTGGCGCGCACTTCAATCTCGCGGATGATCTCATCCATATTCACCTGGTAATAATAGGTATCGGTGAGTGGCATGGAATTAATGATGGGATTATAATAAACATGCAGAAGCTTAATCTCAGCCTTTAACCTGTCGGCCAGTCCAATGGCATAGCGACAGGCATTCACCGAGTAGTCACTAAAATCGATGGGCACAAGAATTTTCTGAACATTCTGGTAATCGCCGGCCTCACTCTCCTTCTCTTCCCCGCGAAACTGCTCGCTTACCTTTTCCACGATCCGCAAGGCTCTTTCCAGATCCGATGAATTTACACGCACCTTCACCCCTCCGGAAATGGAAGAGTGAATCAGGTTAACATTCTTCAGGTAGCAGGTTATTCCTTCAGCTTCAAGCCGGGTTCGTAAGATCTCGGCCCGCTGATAATTATGAATGGCAATTGTTACTAAACGTTCTTCCATAACCCCAAATTTTAAGTTTAAACAACGGTTCGTTCAACGAAATTATTGGATATACTCTTTTGCCCCGATTTTGGTAAAAAACTTTCCGGCAAAAGGGCCCAGTTCACTGGGAAGATTCTGGATCAGTTGATTAAAATCCGGTTCGGTATTCCTGTTTGTAACCAGGCTTTTGGGATCATCCGGGGGAGGCGGAACAGAGCTTTTTCCAATATAAGGTAACATTCTCCAGCTCTCGGGATGCTCCTTAAACATCGGTAATAACTCATAGGCAATGATCAGC
The DNA here is from genome assembly GCA_036351015.1 of Bacteroidales bacterium. GTDB lineage: Bacteria > Bacteroidota > Bacteroidia > Bacteroidales > UBA12077 > UBA12077. The sequence goes on along the minus strand of JAZBOG010000029.1, from coordinate 11,870 downwards.
AGTTTCCCCCGGTTCAAATGATCTTTTTTCCTTAATTTATTGATCTGGTATTCGACCCACTCGTTGGCTACCTGGTATTTTACCATATCCACCTTACTAAAAGCAGCACCCAGCAAATTACTCTTGTAGGAATCAAAATTGTACCAATAATCGGCCAACTCCTTTTGTGGAGGATGTTCTTCCCACCTATGGGCCAGAAAATCGAGGGCATACAATGCTGTAATATGGCATAACAGTTCTATGAGCCAGCTGTTGATCCGGGGATCACAATAAATCCGGCACAACTCCTGCGAAAACTGAAAGGTAATCTGGTTGTAGTAAACACCCGACACATTCAACCCAATCTTGTAAAAATCCTTGCCTAAAGGCCAGTAAAAGGTTGGCCCGGCGTCCAGGTCATTAATCAGCTTAATGGGTTTATATCCCATGGGAGGTCCTTCGGGAATCAACCGCTTAAACTCCTCCAGAATTTGGTTAACAACTAATGATACCTGGTGGTTTAGTTCCCTATTTTCGAAAACATTTGTGTTGATGGTCCATTTTTCCATAGTATATCTTTTTAAGTATTATTTTCTATCTTTACAATCTGCCTTTGAAAATCAACAACTTGTGGCAGTAGGTGGGCAGGCACTCATTTTTTTAAAATGTACAAAAAAAAAATGGAAAAAACAAACCTGCATCTCCGGTTTTTATTCAAGAATAATTGATTTCACGTTTCATATCATTCGAAAAATATTATTTTTGTGAATTATAAATTATAACCGTTAAAATTATGGAGTTAAGAAGAAGTTTTATTAAGGATTTATTGCAGTCAACCCAGGTTGACCGGGAGGTAAATGCAAAAGGATGGGTACGCACCAAACGCGGAAATAAGAATATTGCTTTTGTTGCGCTTAACGATGGTTCTACCATTCATAATATTCAGCTGGTTATTGATATTGCTAATTTTGACGAGAATATAATCAAAAAAATAACAACCGGAGCCAGTTTAAGTGTCATCGGAACCCTCACCAAATCTCTGGGGAAAGGGCAGTCGGTAGAGATCCATGCCCGGGAAATTGAGCTGTATGGTACCGCCGACCCGGAAACATATCCCTTACAGAAAAAAGGACACTCGATGGAGTTCCTGCGTGAAATTGCCCACCTGCGCTTTAGAACCAACACCTTTGGTGCAGTATTCAGAATCCGTCATGCTATGGCTTATGCCATCCATAAATATTTTAACGACCGGAACTTTTTCTATCTTCATACCCCCATTATTACCGGATCGGACGCCGAAGGCGCCGGGGAGATGTTCCGCGTTTCTACCCTCGACCTGAAAAACCCTCCCCAAAACGAGGCAGGAAAAATTAATTTCGAGGAAGATTTCTTTGGCAAAGAAACCAACTTAACCGTTTCGGGCCAGCTGGAAGCCGAACTGGGAGCTACTGCCCTGTCAAATGTTTATACCTTTGGCCCAACCTTCAGGGCCGAAAACTCAAATACTCCACGGCACCTGGCAGAGTTCTGGATGATCGAACCCGAAATGGCCTTTTATGATATTCACGAGAACATGGATCTGGCCGAGGATTTTCTTAAATACCTGGTTTCCTATGCCCTCGACCATTGCGCTGAAGACATTGAGTTCTTAAACAAGATGTTCGACAAAGAACTTATTGATCGGTTAAAATTTGTCGTAAACCATCAGTTCCAAAGAATAACCTATACCGAAGCCATAGAAGTTTTAACCCGGTCAGGACAAAAATTCGAATTCCCCGTACAATGGGGTTCCGACCTGCAATCAGAACATGAACGCTACCTGGTAGAAAAACACTATAAAAAACCGGTGATGGTTACCGACTATCCGCGGTCTATCAAGGCTTTTTACATGAAACAAAACGATGACGGAAAAACAGTACGTGCACTGGATGTTTTGTTCCCCCGCATCGGAGAAATAATTGGAGGTTCACAACGGGAAGAAAACTATGACAAACTTAAAAACCGCATCCACGAAATGAATATTCCGGAGAAAGATATGTGGTGGTATCTCGATACCCGAAAGTTCGGTACGGTACCTCACAGCGGTTTCGGATTAGGGTTTGAGCGGTTAATTCTGTTTGTTACCGGAATGGCAAATATCCGGGATGTAATTCCTTTTCCACGAACACCTAAAAATGCAGAATTTTAACTATATTTAAAGCAGGTTAATTGCACAGGAAATGTTAAAACAAAGTTTACAACAAAAACTGTTACAGAAACTCTCGCCGCAGCAAATCCAGATGATTAAGCTGCTCGAGATTCCTACCATCCAGCTCGAACAAAGAATAAAAAAAGAGCTGGAAGAAAATCCTGTGCTCGAAGAGGGAAAAGAGGAAGACGAATTAGTTAATGATGCTGAAGAAGAGTTTACCGAAGACAACCTGGACAATGACCCCGATGAATTTTCACTCGATGATTATATCAACGACGAGGATATCCCTTCCTATAAACTTGCAGCAAACAACTACTCCAAAGATGATAAAAAAGAAGATATCCCCTTTTCGGTAGGAACAAGCTTTCATGAACACCTGCAAAACCAGATCGGACTGAGAAATTTATCCGAAAAAGAGGAAGTCCTTGCCTTATACTTAATTGGAAATATAGATGATGATGGGTATGTTCGCCGGAAACTGGAAGCTATCGTTAACGACCTGGCCTTTTCCCAAAATATTGAAACCACCGAAGAGGAGCTTCTCGAAGTGTTAAGAATCATCCAGGACATGGAACCTGTGGGGGTAGGTGCCCGGACCCTGCAGGAATGCCTCTTGCTGCAAATTGAAAATAAAAACCAGGAGATCTCCGACATTCTTCTGGCACGAAAAATTCTAAAATACTATTTCCAGGAGTTTACCAAAAAACATTACGAGAAAATTATTACCCGCCTGAACATCTCTGAAGAAGAACTTAAAAATGCGGTTAATGAAATTTTAAAGTTAAACCCCAAGCCGGGGAGCAGCTATTCTGAAACACAAAGCCATGCGGTTCAAACCATTGTTCCGGATTTTATCCTCGACAACAAAGACGGAGAATTACAACTATCGTTAAATGCAAAAAATGTACCTGAGCTAAGGCTTAACAGCACATACACAGATATGCTGGAAGGATATGCCCAAAAAAGCAAGAACCAGAAAACAAAAAATGACAGGGAGGCGATTTCCTTCGTTAAACAAAAACTCGATTCGGCAAAATGGTTTATCGATGCCATCAGGCAAAGACAAAATACCCTAATGCTGACCATGAATGCGATTATTGACTACCAATACAATTATTTCCTGGAGGGGGACGAATCCCAGCTGAAACCCATGATCCTGAAAGATATCGCCGAACGTACCGGTCTTGATATCTCAACCATATCCCGGGTAGCAAACAGTAAATATGTGCAAACACACTTCGGGATTTTTCCTCTTAAATATTTCTTCTCCGAAGGGCTTCAAACAGAATCAGGCGAAGAAGTATCCTCCCGAGAAATCAAATCAATCCTAAAAAATTGTGTCGAAAACGAGGATAAGAAAAAACCCCTGACCGATGATAAACTAACCAATATCTTAAAAGAAAAAGGGTACAGGATCGCCCGGCGTACCGTTGCAAAATACCGCGAACAACTTAATATTCCTGTGGCCCGATTAAGAAAGGAACTGTAAACATGAGTAAATTCTTAGCCAAAATATTCTCTTTTCTCTTTCACCCTTTATTTATGCCTGCTGCCGGCATGCTGATCCTTTTTAATTCACAAACAGTGCTGGACTACCTCCCGTTTGAAGCTAAAAAAGTAATCTTCCTGATCGTTTTTATTAGTACGGCGATCCTGCCGCTAACGTTTATTCCTTTCTATTATTTCCAGAAAATTATCAAATCCATTTATCTTGAAACAAAAAAAGAGCGATTGATCCCCTTTTTTATCACGGCAGTACTTTATTACTTTGCCTACTATTTACTGGTAAGACTGGGAGCTCCGGTAACCATTAATCTTTTCATCCTTGCCAGTGCGAGCGCCGTTCTGTTGCTCTTCTTATTGTCTTTTAAATGGAAAATCAGTGCACACATGACAGGTATCGGGGGACTCGCCGGGGCTCTTATCGCCCTCTCGTTCAGGCTTCAGGTCAACCTTGATTATTTTATTATAGCTACGATCCTGGCCTCCGGAATTCTTGGCTATTCCAGGTTGAAATTAAAGAGCCACCAGCCTTTTGAAATCTATACCGGATGGCTTGCCGGATTAACCCTTACAGGGCTGCTGATTTTAGTCTACTAATCTCCCGCTCCAGAATCTCCTTTTCATCGTGGGTATAAGCGGGTGGAGAAAACTCCCTGGCGTGTTTCAGGGCCCTGTCAAGGTTAAAGTCTCGTTGTTCCAACGAATAAAAATACTTTTTGCGGGCCAGGTACCCGGCCAGATACTCCTGCTCGGTCTGCCCGGGGGTGGGAACCAGGACGGCCTGTGCACCGGCCACATACAAATCCATGATGGAAGAGTATCCGGCCCGGCAAACGACCATTTCCGACCGCCGGATAAGATCAAATAACTCCCTGGCCTGCACCAAACCATAGCTATCCACGTTTGCCCGGTGAATTTCTCCATACTCCACCCCCCGCACCAAAGCAACCCTATAGCTCTGCCCTTCGATCTGCTGCAAAATGAGCTCTTCAAAAAGTGTCCGCTGTGGCTCCGGCCCCGACAGGATAAATAACAGATCATAGTGCCTTTCCTGGGGTTGCCCTGAAAGATACCGGCTAAACCGGGATAATACACCCACATAATTTACCGGGACAAAACGGGAAAGGTCATGGGAAAGCTCGCCGGAAAAATTCTTCTCCCCGGGCAAATCAGGAACCCAACATTCGGCAAAAGGTTTTAAACACCACTTAAGAACAGCAGGATAGATAAAAGATAAAAAAGAAAGCCTCTCTGGCAGCTTCAACCTCAACTGATGGGATATAAAAATATTATACGTCCCTCGGCTCCAGATACCAACCCGGTTATCAGAAATAATCATATCTACAGGATGTTTTTTGAGCAGGGCCTTCAGCCTGAAGTGTTCAATAATACTTTGAACAATAAGTTTTGGAATTTGAATAAAAATCTTTAAAAAAACATGTTTTTTTGCATAAACCATGTGTATATCGGATAACCGTAAACAGGGAATTTGGGGAAACTCTTTTTGCAATAAATCCAAAGCCTGTCCGTCAGCGGCAAGGATTACCCTGAAATGATGCTTTAGCAACTGATCAATAATGGGAACTACCCTGGTGGCATGACCCAACCCCCAATTTAGCGGGGCTACTAATACTTTTTTTTCCGTCATATTTAATCAATCATTGCAAAGATAAAGTTAAATTATCAGTTATAAAATCAAACCCCCTATGCATCTTTACTTTACTGATATAATGACAATTATCATTTTATTTAAACGAAAGGCTGGTAAATTTGTAGATTATATTTCTTCTTTTCAAGAAGATTTTTTTCCGTGAAAAACTCCTTGATTAGAAAAATTTATAACAAGCGCATTGCTTTCTGAAAATATTATTCAAAAAAATGAAAAATAAGATCAATCCCGAACCCTATCAATGGAAGGACGAATATAATGTCGACATCAGCATCATCGACGAGCAACACAAAAAATTTCTGGAAATTATCAATCAGTTAAAGGTTATTATCCACAAGGATGACTGTAAAGAAAGTGTTTCAGATATTTTTTACCAGCTGGCCTACTTAATTGATCACTACTTCCTTCAGGAAGAAATCTATTTTAAGGATTGTCATTACCCCAATTTTGACAAGCATAAATCTGACCATAATGAATTTATTAACCGGATTATTCAATTTCAAAAAGATATGGAAAAAAATAAACCGGATTTATGCCTTGAAATCTACCAGTATCTTGAACAGTGGTTTGATGATCACATCCTTCGGTTTGACAAAGAGGCTGTTGCTTTTCTTAAAAACAAAGGGATCAGTTAAACAATTCTTTTTACCGTACTATCCTCCGTTATTTGCATCTTGTCAAAATCAAAGGAGGTGATAAGGTTTAACCCGGGAGATTTTCCCTTTTGCAGACTTCCAAAACGGGAGTCTATCTTTAGCGCCCGGGCCCCATTATAGGAAGCCCATGGTAATAATTCCTGAAAAGCAAGGTCAGGATTATGCCTTACCAAAATCTTCATCTCATCCAAAACGGATAAGGTCCTGTTGGAGGCCAGGCTGTCGGTTCCCAGGGCTATTTTCCCGGGACAATCGCGGAAGGAGGAAAGGTCGGGAACCCGGTTTTCAAGAAAGACATTCGACAGAGGGCAGAGCACAAAAAAACTACCGGAAAAATTTTTACAAACCTGACGAATCTCTTCGGCGGTGGAATACAGGTTATGCACAAACAGAATATGATTATTGGGAGGTAAATATCCCAGGATGGTTTCCAGGGATGTTTTTCCGCTTTTTTGCCAGTGGGATAAATTTATCCCGGCAGCCTTAAGGGTATCAATAAGTTTTCCCTCTCCCTGGACAAACATTTTATTCTCCTCCCTGCTTTCCTGGTTGTGCATGGAAAGTATCGTATCGTGCTGAACAGCATCCTGTTTGATCATTTCAAACAGCCTGTCCGATACGGAGTAGGGTGCATGAGGAACAACAGAAGAGGAGAGTCCGTATTGGACAAACTTCTCCCGGAGTTTTGCTGCGGCATGAAAACGTTCCTGGACATCAGGTCCCATCCCGGAAACCTCTACAAACGTATGATAATAAATTTTACTTTCACGTTTGATATCAAGCGACCGGGGAGTATTAACAATATCCCCCACAGCGGCTATCCCGTTTTGAAACATCAGTTGATCGGCTGCTTTCATGGACTGGACGTCAGTGCTTATTTTTTCCTTCCTCCGGTAGGTAATCATCTGTTCAATAAAATAAGGTAATCCTTGTTGCCCGGGAAAAGCATTCTGCAGAGCTGACAATTCCAGGTGACAATGGCTATTAACAAATCCCGGAACAAGAATCCCGTTATAAAACTCCAGGTTCCGGCTTTCGGACAACTCCCCTTTCGTGTCAATAACAGCTAAGATCGTGCCCTGCTCATCCAGTTCAACAATACCATTTTTAAGCGGTCCTGAGGTTACCGGAAAAATATAATTGGCCGCAATTCTACGCATCGGTAATTACTCGTTTTCCTTGTTCTGCTCACTCTCCTGGCTTTCCTCTTTGAGTTGGGTTTCCAGTTCATTGAGCTGGTTCAGCACATCATTGTAAATTCTATCGTAAAGGGCAATATTTTTCCCATAATAAAAGAGTGAAGTATCAAAATCTTTTCGGCTGTACCCATAATTGTGCAGTAACAGGTGATAAATATTTGCTGTATCCTGTCGGGCCAGCTCGCGACGAACATCGGGCGAAGAAAGCATTCCGTCGGTAAGGTGAATATCCACCAGGATAGAAACCATATCATCCGGAGGAATTACATATTCAGGAACTTTATCCTCCTGGCAGCTAAAAAACACAAAAAAAACAAGAATAAAAAAGACAAACCTTTTCATAGGATTCTATTTTTCAGGCTGCTAAGTTAACAGATTTTTTATTAAAAAACCGGCAAATTTTGCCGGTTTTAATTGTTTCTTCCTTTCATGCTATTTAATGTCGTTAAAACGGTAGCCGATCATTACCTCAATGGTCCCATTGGAATATCGCCGGAGTTCAGATACCGTAATATCATAGGAAAGGCCAAAGTACATTTTATTTTCATAATTATACCCCAGCAAAACGGCTATTGCATCACCGGTACGATAGGTTATTCCACCCCAAACCATTCGCTGGTAGGTGGTGGTTACATTAATTTCGGCCTGAAATTGTCCGGGGCCTGTATATTTTATCAGGGCTGAGGGTTGCAAAATAAAATCCCGGTTTAAAATAAAATGATACCCTCCCGAAAGATACAAATGTTGTTTTAACCGGTTAATCCCCATATCTGTATCCACAGAATCCAGGTCATCATGCAGGTTGAACTTATTTCCCAGCAGCTGATGAGCAGATATACCCACATAATAGTAAGTGGAATATAAATAGATTCCGGCACTGGCATCGGGGATAATTTTCGATTCCACACCTTCGGGAAATGCCGGATCATAGCCTATCTGGTCGCCGATCTTGATTTTTGTTCCATCCAGTTTATACTGCATCAGTCCAATGGTAATCCCCCCGGAGATACGCATCATATCCGTAATCATCAGGTTGTAAGCGTACGATCCTCCCAGCGAAAGCCGGCTCTCGGGTCCGGTTACATCATTATAGATGTATCCTCCATAACCCATGGTTTTCTCCTTGAACGGCCCGTAAGCTGAAATACTCATTGTTCGTGGTGCTTCGGACATACCGATCCATTGTATCCTTGAATTTGCTCTAATCTGAAAATAATTATTGGTCCCGGCAACTGCCGGATTAACCAGATAGTCATTAAACATATATTGCGTATAGAATGGCGATTGCTGTCCCCGGACTGAGGTAACAAACACCAGACAAAATACAATCAATATGAGTGTTGTTCTTTTTTTCATACTATCGCATTATTGTTACTGCTCCTGTTACAGAAGAAAATCCTTCTTCATTTAAAATAATTATATAGTAATAGGTTCCGCTGCCAACCTGTTTACCATTTTTGGCTGTTCCATCCCATCGTTTGTTACTGTCATTATTCATATACCCCTTTTGCTCAAAAACTTTCGTTCCCCAGCGGTTGTATACGGTAACCACATTGTTTTTAAAGGCATCAATATTTTCGATATACCAGTAATCATTGATTCCATCTCCATTGGGTGAAAATCCGTCGTAGGCTACAATATCAGGAACATAGGTCAGGTAAACCGAATCGGTATCGGCACACTCACCCTGAACGGTAGTTATGTTAACAGCATACCACATCGACTCGGCAGGAGAGATTACGGTATTCAGACTGTCAGGGCTTGCTACCCCTGCTGTTGGGATCCAGTTTACAACCAATCCGGCAGGATTGTTGACATAAGCCAGGGCATCCCATCTTCCGTCATCTCCCTTAATAATAATCGTATCATTCTCCTGGTCATCATTTTCAACAATGCTTAATTCCCGGTCGGGATAATACCTGAATTCCTCCGTAATATAATCCTCCTCACAATAAGCATTAAAGGCTTTGAGGTTAAAGTAGTTATTTTCGCTGATGGTATAATTATATTCCATGGTTTCTCCCGTTAATTCAATGTATGAATAACTGGATACGGGCCTGTATTTCTGAATCTCAAGAGAGTCAGCATTTACGGTGTTAAAGGTAAAATGTATGGGCTGATACCAACAGATGGTCGTATCTTCAATATCTACCGTAAACTCAAGATCATAGCTTAGGTCGGAACCAATGGTAAAAGTAGTATCCTTTTCACAACCCAGTGAATCTTCTACTGTCAGGTCATAGATGCCCGCGGAAAGATTTCTTATGGTCTCATTCCCGGTCAGGGTTGTTGCTCCGGACTGCCATTGGTAATCATAATCCCCCTTACCTCCGGTAACCTCAACCGTTATCAATCCTGTCTGGTTCTCATCCCGCTTACTGCTATTGATACACCGGTACTCATCCAGTAGCTCAACTACCGAAATACTCATTGGTTCTGCTTCCTGAATAATCACAGTGTCTCCATACTGAATACAACCATTGAAATCCTGTACGGCAATATAAAAAGTATCGGTGGTTAACCCGCCAAAAGTATTGGTTGTATGCCAGGTTAGTCCGCTGTCAATAGAGTATTCGTAGGGTGATGTGCCATTGGTGGCAATGATTTCAATCTCACCATCCGTATAACCACTACAGGTGATACCGGAATAGTTGGTTTCAATGGTTATCGGATCGGGTTGAAGAATCGTTATGGTCGTATCTTTGATACAGCCGGTTGCATCTTCAATGGTTACCAGGTAATCCCCGGCACCAAGACCTTCGATCGTATCCCCGCTATTGTACCAGTCGGTACCATTGAGGGTGTATTCTAAAGTTCCGGTACCTCCGCTAAAAGCCAGGGCTATTTTACCATCGGCATACCCATGGCAGGTATTGTGAACTACCGTATCACTATCAATCATGATTTCTGGAGGTTCACCAACCGTAATGGAATCAATGGCAGAACAACCATGCGAGTCGGTAACCCTCAGGTAAAAGGTTCCCGCACACAGATCAACCGTATCTGTGGTGGCAATAATATTGCTGAAATCAGAGGTATCGCTCCACTCATATAAAACATAAGGCGGCTGTCCACCGGAAGCAGTTCCTACGGCTGTGGCGTCACAAACACCATAGCAGGAAGTGGTTAAACCGGTTAAGGATAAAGCCTGCATGGTAATGGCAGCAGGTCCGGCACCAGTATGTCCCTTAATGGGTTTATTGATCATGGTATCAGCATATACCACCTCTTCAAAATTCCCTTCATAATTGATGTCTCCAAATCTTATTTCTCCCTGTTCAAAAATACCAGGAGATCCAAAATTCAACGAATCTTTGATCATTAACCTCCAGGAACCATTGGCTGGATCCTGTCCATGTAATTTTTTCTTCCAGTCACCGGAGAATAGATATACTCCGTCACCGGGATCACAGGTGGGGATGGGTATCAATCCCGAACTATTATCCGGATCATTGTAAAACTCTGCCTCCAGATCTACGGTCGGGGTTATCATCCCAATATCTGAACAGATAGGTTTTAATTCAACTACTGAGTCCAGTGGAGAAACTAAATATAATCCGATTAAACTTACATATTCATGATTCGAAATATTAAAAGAAACATTTATTTCTGTTGAGGTCGAATCAATTAAAAACGGACTGGGCTTTCCTATGGAGACTAATAGTTTCGGCAGGTAGGTAATCCGTACGGTGTCAGTTACATCATTACAATTACTTAATCCCGAGGCATGAAGAACCAGTTCAACCGTTGTTCCTCCATCCAGTAAAACTGGAGTATAGGTAGGATCAAGAATATTGATATCATCTAAAGTCCCATTTCCGGTTAAAATTTCCCAATTTATTCCACCAGAATAAGTAGTATCAGCATCAAGTATTTGGTAAGGAGTTCCATAACACAAGGTGGTATCTTCTCCTGCAAAAACAGTGGGTGCAGGAGTTATGGTAATGGTGACGGTATCTGAATTTGCCGTTCCAAATCCCAGGTCAGAGATTGCCTGCCGGGTATAATAGGTGGTTTCTGTTAACGGATTGATCTCCTGGTAATTCTCGCCGGTGGCTCCGGGGATATCAGCCCATCCTCCGGTTCCGGTTTTCTTTTCCCATTGATAGGTATATCCTCCACAAACCGAAGCTGATACCACATTGGTTAATTCTGCCGGAAGGGTATTATAACATATATCCTGGTCTGCCTGGATGGATCCTCCATCCACCTCATCATATATTTCAACGGTAAATGAACAAGTTGCTGAATTTCCTGCAGCATCTTCAACAGTATATTCTACCGTAGTAACACCAATTTCAAAAACTTCCCCCGACACATCGTGAATTCCCGTTCCGGGAGAACTGTTGGTCGTTGCCCCGGTCATAGTCCAGGTTTGTAATACAATACCACAATTATCATCGGCATCAGGGGCAAGGTTAGTCACGGCAGCATTACAACTACCGCCTCCATCCTGGATAACAGTGGTATCGTTGGGACAGGTAAGCTCAGGAATTTCATCATCCACGACGGTTACCTGCTGGGTACAGCTGGCCGTGTTGCCGGCATCATCTTCGGCAATCCACGTTACCGTGGTTACGCCTACCGGGAATACATAGGTTAACGGATCAATGGTTAATCCACCCACCTGGGCGATCACCGAACTCACACCACAGTTATCTCCGGTGGTGGGG
>JAZBOG010000028.1:0-2491 GCA_036351015.1 Bacteroidales bacterium | reverse complement strand
GAAGTCGTTTTTAACCACATTTAGCAACCGCTCCCGTGCGATTACATCGTGTGGTTTTAAATAGATAAATATTAATGCATAATTGAAACCTATGAACAAATTAAATTTTCTTTTAATACTACTGCTTTTATCGGCATTAACCCTAAACGCCCAAACCTATAAAAATGCCGATTTACCCGATGCCATGACATTTTTGGATGGAACAAAGGTGAAAACTAAAGCAGACTGGGAAAAGCGCAAAAAGGAGATAAAAAACCTATGGTGCGATAATTTTATAGGACATTATCCCAAAGAAGTGCCCGGGTTATTATCTGCAGAGGTCGTTAAAACAGAAAAGAAAGACGATGGCACAACCCGAAAACGTATTGTATTAACTTTTAATTCACCCAATAAAAAATCCTTTGAAATAGAAGTATGGGAACCAAAAGACATGGACAATTCCGCCAGGCCATTGTTTTTAACGCAACCACTCTTTAAACAGATTCAGTGGGCTGAAGAAGCAGTGAAAAGAGGATACATTGTCTGCCTGTATCCGGGAAAGGATGTATTTTCAGGTGAGGAAAAGGAATATCCAGGCTATGCTCAGGCAGCAGTAACTTTTCAGAAAGAATACCCCGATGCAGGTTGGGCATCTTCTTTGGGAATACAAGCCTGGCTGGCCAGCAGAACACTGGATTATTTATTGGACGAAGAATCAGGTTATAACATCGATACCACAGCAGTCGGCATTGCAGGGCATTCGAGGTATGGCAAACAATCGATTTATGCCGCAGCTTTTGACGAGCGGTTTAAAACGGTTATTGCACGCAGTTCGGGTTCGCCAACCGGGTGTTCGTATCGGTTTTCTTCCCGGCAAACCTTTGCGGAGTCGGTTGATGATTTCCCAGCCGTGTGGGCAAAGGCAAGTTTAAGAGATTTTTTGGGACGCGAGAACGAGTTGCCCATAGAAGGTAATGCGCTAATGGCAACAATCGCACCCCGTAATTTAATGATACACACAGCCTTTAACGACGGTGCGGATCCTACCTTCGGGGTGGAAAGGAATTATATGAATGCAAAAAAGGTGTATGCATTTTTGGGAGCAGAGAACAACATTTATTTGAGTTATCGGACAGGAAATCATAATCCGATAACAGAGGCGCACACCAAACACATGTTTGATTATTTTGACATGACCTTTGGAAGAGGCACATTAACCAGAGAAGATTTCACGGAAGTGCTGCATCACCAATTCGACTTTAAAGCGTGGAAATCAAAACAGCGGAAAAAGGATTTAAAATTAGGAAAGAATAAAACCCCTGAGGAAAAAATAAACTGGATGTTGGGTGAAAAACCGCGAAATAGTAAAGACGATGAAAAATATCATTTAAAAACGGAGGAAGAATTGGGCGTTCAGGCATGGATGAGAGACAGGTGGAATCCGGGAGGTTTGAAACGGGTACCTTTTGCTTTTAGTGAATATATGAACGGAAACATATATTTCGACCCTAAATTAAACAGCTACAAAGGAACAGTGATCTGGCTCCATCCCTGGAACTATTCGCATGGCAGTAACGGAGGTTACGGAGTGCAGGGTACAACCATTTACTGGCGGCTGGCACAGGAAGGTTATATTGTTGTTGGGTACGACCAGTTTGGTTTTGGCGACCAGATTACCAGTGCATTTGGTTTTTACGAAAAAAATCCGCATTGGTCCTTGTTGGGCAGGGCCGTGTCTGATGTTAGCTATGTAATCGATTATTTGGTTGAGGGAAAAGGAATTGCTGAGGAAGAAGTTCCGGAAACCGACCCTTCAAAAATTTATATCTGTGGTTTTTCTTACGGAGGAATGGTTGGATTATATGCTGCGGCCCTTGATGAAAGAATAGCAGGGGTAGCCTCATTTAGTGGATTTACCCCAATGCGCACGGATACCGACAAAAAGCCAACAGGTGGAATCCGCCGTTTATGGGAATGGCATCATGTAATACCCAAACTCGGTATTTATAATAATAAGGAAGCTAAAATACCTTACGACTATAACGATGTGATTCAAATGATTGCGCCGCGCAAAGTACTTGTTTATGCCCCGCTGCGCGACCGTTTTACCACTCCTGATGACATTGTGGATTGTGTAAAAAAAGCACAAACAGCCTGGACAAACAAAGAGAATTTTGAATTTAAAACCCCCGATGATATTTGCAGGTTTCAAAAAGACCAGCAGGATATTACGATTAAATGGTTAAACAAAATTGAAAAAATCAGGAAATGAACATTATAAATTATCTGATATTCTTAATTGCTTTTACATTGCTGTGCGGCTCTGCCCAAGCCCAGACCGATAAAGAACCTGTAATACATTCAATCACCACTCTTGATGATTGCAATGTAGTATGGAAAATACCCTCGAAAAATTCATTGGGTTCCATGCCGGCAGGCAATGGCGATATCGGGGTTAATCTTTGGGTTGAAGAGAATGGAGATTTGCTATTCTACCTTTCAAAAACCGATG
>JAZBOG010000027.1:0-7446 GCA_036351015.1 Bacteroidales bacterium | reverse complement strand
TCCTGGATGGTTAAGGTGGCTCCCATCTTGTCAGCAATTTTGTTGTTGGTTATTTCCCAGAATTTCATCATCTCCTGGTCACTGATCTCTTTGGGGAGGAAGTATTTGTAATATTTAAAATACCTGACCTTTAGAAGTTCTTCGGTTTTTTCCAGGACCTCGGCTTCAGTGGAAAATATCTGGCTGTTTCGGATAACTCCTTTACAAAAACCTTCAAAACTCCCTTTCGAATTCCAGCCAGCTGCAAAATATTCGCCCATGGCATTGGCATATTCTTCAACGGGAACCCCTTTTGATTTCAGGAATTTAAAATCGTGTACGAAGATCGACCAGGTATGCATCAGGCTGACCCTGTATTTGTAATTGAGACCAATATTCCCGGTTCTTTTTTCGGGAGGAATATTATCACTAAATGTTAAAGGATAATAGTTAACATACTCATGCATGGTTTTAATTTTCCAGTCAGCGGCTTCTTTTTTAACATGCATTGTGTAATTAAACCGCAAGTTTGTTACTTTTTCTGAAGTATCGACCTGGCTTCCATAGCCAAACCCAACAATGCTTGCGTGATTTTTTTCGCTGATAATAATTTTTAAGGAATCAATGATACAATTCATGTTGATTAAAGATTTTGATGCATTACGATGGGTTTTGATGATTTCATCATAGTCAACTAAAAATTCATTACTGATAGCGATTACATCTTCAGCATAAAACTTATCTGCATCAGCAAATTGTAAATTAGTGTAAGTATCCCAATACTGGTTGTGCCATTCGAGTACTTGGTTTTTGAGGGACTCCTCGTCCTGAGGCGATAGCCCGGCCTGTTGATTACAGGACATGATTATGATAGCAATTGCTATCATCAGGTAACTTAAATTTTTCATGATACATATAGGGTTTAGTGATTAATTGCAAAAAGATGCTGCCATTGGAATTGCTAATTCAAAGGCCACAGAGGGTTGTAAGGTGCTTTAGGTAAGGCTAAATTAGAGAATACTGATGGTTATGTATTGTAAAAATCTGCCATCTACTGATGAAAATAATTGGGCCTCATTAAAAAGAACTGCCCATGGTTGTGTTTGATAAAATTATTGGGCGTAGATTTCATGATATTCTTAAAATCATGAATAAAATGTGCCTGATCATAATATCCACACGAATAGATCAGCTCACTCCAGTTTACATTCCGGCTCCCGTTGAGGCAGTTGCATACTTTGTTAAACCTCAGGATCTTTAAATATTCTTTGGGGCAAATGCCTATCTCATCCGTAAAAAGTCGATGGATCGTCCGGTACGATAATTGAGTATGCCGGGCAATCTCCTCAACAGAAAGCAGCCCTCTCTTCTTTTTACAAAAATCATGAATCTGATCCAGTCTCCTGTAATTTTTATCCACCATTTGAACCTGGATCAATTTGTTAAAAAAGTTATTAAGATACTTTATGATCACCTGGACATCCTTTTCCCCATAGAAAAACTCTTTAAGTCTTTTTGCTTGTTGATCCCATAAATTTTCTAACTCGATGAATGGTTCTTTTAATTTTGAGAGGGGAATATGAAATAAGTGTTTATAGGTGGAAAATTTAAGTTGAATGATCAAATTGGAGAAATATGGGTCACTGGTTACCGGTTTTATCAAAGGCTGGTGGTAAAAATTAAAATTTCTGAACAGGAAGTGCTGGTAGTATTTTTCGCTTTCTCCTTGTTTTAAGGCTACCCTGCTTTCTCCCAGGCACAAATATATTTCAACCGTTCCATCAGGGAGCGGATGTAAATAGTTGTCGCAAAGGTTTTTGGCCGGAAGTGATACATGTAGGTAATCACCGATGAAAGATTTTAACGGATTATCCGGTGTGTATTTGTGCAAATCCGTTGTATCAGGATAAGATGAATCTGAGTTGTTCATGTTATTTTATAAAAAGCTAAACAATATACAAAATAAGAATCTAAAAATCAACTCATTAGTTATTAATCTTCATTCAATAGATCAGGTCGGAGGTTTTTTGTTCGCTCGAAGGCTTGTTGCTCTTTCCAGGCATCAATTTTTTTGAAATTCCCGGAGAGGAGTACTTCCGGTACTTTCCAACCCTTGTATTCGGCAGGACGGGTGTAAACCGGCGGAGCCAGGAGATTGTCCTGGAACGAATCGGTGAGGGCAGAAGTTTCATCGGAAATCACTCCGGGTACCAACCGCACTACACTGTCGACAAGGATGGATGCCGCCAGTTCTCCTCCGGTTAATACATAATCCCCGATAGAGATTTCTTTGGTGATTAAATGATCACGTACCCGTTGATCAATCCCTTTATAATGACCACAAAGAATAATTATATTTTTTAAGGTAGCCATCCTGTTGGCTTCTTTTTGGGTATAGTTTTCCCCGTCGGGCGAGGTATAAATAACTTCATCGTAAGTACGTTCTGCTTTTAATGCAGAGATGGCCTTGTCGATCGGTTCAATCATCATCACCATTCCGGCATCGCCGCCAAATGCATAATCATCGATGCTCTTGTACTTGTTGGTTGCATAATCACGCAGGTTGTGAATGTGAATCTCTACAGCCTTTTTCTCCCTGGCCCGCTTGATAATGCTATGGTTTAGAGGGCTTTCCAGTAATTCGGGCAATGCAGTCAGAATATCAATTCTCATGGATGTAAATTTTTATGAGTACAAAAATACAAATTGATTCATATCAATCCTAACCTTTTTTTTGAAACAAAACATTAGATAAGACAAATTGACGCTATTCTAACTTTGGAAAATGTCATTTTGTCACTACTCCGGAGGTTTAACCTGAAATAATTTGAATTTTTTTGAATGGCACAGGTTTTGACTAAATCCTTTCAGAGACAAAAATGTTAATTTAAACTAATTAAAAATTATAAAGCTATGACACTTGTACGAATGAACAGACCCGTATCTCAAATGAACAGAGAGAACCGATTTAGAACATTTTCAGACCTGGTGAATGATATGTTCAACGAAGAGAAACTTGGAAATACTGCTGATTGCTCAAACCCCCCAGCCAATATTATTGAGTCGAAATTTGATTTCAGAATAGAACTGGCGGTTCCCGGATTTGAAAAATCGGATTTTAAAATTGACCTGGATAAGAAGATGTTAACCATCTCGCTGGACAAAAATGTAGACGAGAATGCCGAGGAGAAGTGTAATTATACTGAGTTCAATTACACCCAGTTTACACGAACTTTCCGGTTGTCGGATAAAATCAATACCGAAAAGATCAATGCCATCTATAAGAATGGTTTATTGCAGGTGGTATTGCCCAAAAAGGAAGAGGCCATTGAAAAGCCTGCCCGACAGATTAAAATTTCATAACGTCCCGATATAATTCATAGATGAAAAGAAACATCCCGGGGGTTGATCCCGGGATGTTTTTATAGTTTATGGGTGAACGATCTGTTCCAGTTGCAACAACCTTTTTTTAATCTCTTCATTTTCCTTTTCCAGTTGATTGATTTTTTGCTGTTGCTCCTTAATTGCTTCTACAAGAACCGGTGTTAGTTTTAAGTAATCAATGGACTTGTAACCCCTGGAATCTTTGGATACGAATTCGGGGAAAACTTTTTCCACATCCTGTGCATTAAGACCGATCTGTTGTTTATCGTTCAACTTAAAATCCTGAATTGCTTCATCATTCCATTGAAAATAGTAGGCGGTTAATAATTGAATTTTTTCCAATCCGGACTCAAAGGGGGTTAAATTTGTTTTCAGATGAATATCAGATACTTTTGTATAATTCCCGGTTACATCTAAATCTCCATAGATTCGAACCATAGGAGTATTAAATTCACCATAAATAAGTGGGGTCCCTGAATTATTGGCTATATACAATCTGTCGGATCCTGATTGGGAATATCCTGCCTGGTATCCGATGAACACATTATCGGATCCATCGTAACTCAGATAGCCCGCATAATTTCCGATCATCACGTTATTGCTCCCTCCTCGATTTACTTCCCCTGCTTTAACCCCTAAATAAACATTATTGGTACCGGCATTTTGATTCCCTGCCTGGTTTCCGACAAAGGTATTGAACTCTCCGCTTAACCCGCTTGCCCCGGAAGCAAATCCGACGTACGTGTTGTAACGGCCCTTGGTTAAGTTCTTTCCTGAGCTATAACCAATATATACATTATAGTCTCCCTCAGTATTGATGCAAGCCGCAGAATCAATATTGGCATTATGATACCCGGCTTCGTTGCCAATAAAGATATTCCCAAAACCGTTGGAGTTTTTATGTCCGGTGAGTGGACCAATAAAAACATTTCTGCTGCCTGTATTGGTATAGCTCCCGCTTTCCCAACCCAGGAAAAGGTTTAACTGGCCACTGGAAATATTATCTCCGCTGTGATGACCGATAAAATAATTTTGAGGGGTCAGGTTAAGATAATTTTCATAGGTGCCGGTACTAAGATCTTTGATTCCAAACCCTCCGGTTGAATTCTGGGTAATAATCCGGGTACTGTCTTTGGTAACCTGGAGATAGTCATATAATGAGCCCTTGGATGAGGTGCGGCCGCTCACGGCAAAGCCCCCGAGAGAGCCTTTCTTTAGAGGTTCATTGATATAGATTCGGGTGCTGTCGGGCGTTACCCTCAGAATCTCTTTTCCATCAGCTTTGGTAGTCGTTCGTCCACTCACGGCAAAACCTCCGATTTTTCCCTTGGACCCTTCGTTGGTAATTACCTCTGCTCCATCAGGATATACAATAAAAACGGCCTCGCCGTTATAATCCCGAACCACAAATAAAGTATCCGGCGAGGAGGAGTACTCGATATGATCTCCCAGCTTTGAGGCGGAGCCTGCAAAAAGGGCATACGGCACAGATACCAGCTGAAAGGTACCCAGTTCAGCAAATGAGCTGCTTCCATCATCGAAAATTTCGATCTTTAAATATTTTTCTCCGTCATGCCATGCAATGGCTGTAAATTCTCCCGACAGACCAGTTCCCTCGCCAATAGTTAAAGACACGGCCCCATAAGGGTCTGTGACTGCCGAATGTTCCTCTGAATAAAGCATTTCTCCGCCGGGAATGAGATCTAAAATAGAAATTTTTAACAGAACTTCCTGTCCGGCAATTAATTCTCCGTCAGTGTTCCGCAAAACTGCCTGGTATTTAAAAGCCTCCGGGGCTTGTGCAAAAAGGATGGTCCCCAGGCACGTTATCGCTAAAAAAATAAGTGCTAACTTTTTCATAACTAAGAATTTTAAGGATGAAGTAAGTTAGCACTTAATTGATAAAGAGTCAATTATTATTCTTATTTATTTAAGAGTTTCTCTTCCAGTTTTTCAATACGTTTCCTGAGCTCCTTATTTTCCAGGATTAACTCCTGGACAGCCTTGATGGTGACGATCTGAGCGTTATAAGAATCCAGTTGCAGGATTTCTTTTTCATCACCTTCCAGATATTCTCCGCTTCCTTTAACCGACTCGGGAAACACTTCCTGGTATTCCTGCGCGATAAAGTTGTAATATTCCTTATTTTCAATATGCTTATTCCGCTTAAGCCATTGGTCGGTATATTTAAATTTTACAGGATGAAGTTGCAACAGGATCTCGTATGCATTGTCAATATCCTGGATATCTTTTTTAATTCTTTTGTCGGAGTTTGCCAGCCAATCTCCTGCTGTTGATTTGGAAGCTGTTCCGTTTACTTCCAGTAAATTCCCCGTGGAAGCACGGCCAATCCCCACCCGGTTTAAACCATTGATGGTAAATGTTCGCTGAGTATCAAAGCTATTGGCCTGGTTGATCTTGAAGATATTCCCATCACTTCGGTCAATCCCCATGATAAATGCCCTTCCCGAATTGTTAATATATTTTAGCCCCACATCGCCATTCCCTTGTTGATTGAGAACTACAAACGGATTGATTGTCAGGCTGTTTTCTGCAATTTCTAAATTGTAGGTGGTGGAGGAAGTACCCACACTTATATTCCCCCCAAAGAAACTATTTCTATCGACTTCCATGTCGTATTCTACATAAAGATCACCCAGGGAACCCACGTGATTGATGGGAGGACTTGTGGAATTTGAGATCTTGGCAAAGGAGTAGATGTTGGTATGATTATCGTAAAAGGTGGTGGTATTGTTGAATATTACCGGATTGTTAAAATTAGCTGTGGCCGAAAAATACGAATTTCCTTTAAACTGGGAAGTTCCATCAACAATTAAATTGTTTGTTCCGGGATCTATTGGATTAGTACTTCCAACATGCAATCCCCCGATTGCCAGTAAATAATTGCTCACAACAGCTTCCTGGTCCACATTGATAGTACTTGTATTTATCCCTGAGGTTTCAAGAGTTCCATAAACATCTAAGTTTCCGGAGATTTGGGTATTCCCGTTTTTATAGACCACCATGGCATTCGAACGGTTTAAGGAGGATTCCCCATTCCCAATAATAAACAGGGGATCGGTAGGAGTCCAGTTATTATTTGCAGCAGTTACCGTGCTGTTATAGCGGCCAATGACAAATTCATTTCTTTTATTCACAATCAATTCCTGTCCGATGCCTGTAGCATAATCGGCGGTTGCTTCGGTATGGTCTCCAATAGCCGTTGCAAACGGCTTTGAGGCCAG
The DNA here is from genome assembly GCA_036351015.1 of Bacteroidales bacterium. Lineage (GTDB taxonomy): Bacteria > Bacteroidota > Bacteroidia > Bacteroidales > UBA12077 > UBA12077. The sequence continues at coordinate 838 of JAZBOG010000027.1, read as the reverse complement.
GGCATCTTTTCCCAGGGCAAAAGTATAATCACTGGTTGCATCGGATAAAAATCCGAACGAAACGGCCCCCGTGCCCGTGGCATGGGTGCTCATACCAAATGCTGATGCATGATATCCTGAGGCGTATGTTCCGATACCAAATGCAGATGAAAAGGATCCCTGGGCAATGGTATTGTAACCATTGGCAAAAGCATACAGCCCAATCGCCTGTACTCCTGTACCCAAAGATACTGCGCCTTTGGCATCCGCCAGGCTGCCCTGACCCAATGCGATGGAGTAATCCCCAAAAGCCCTGGTATTTTCCGTTTCCACCCCCAGGGTATCAACTCCTGCACTCCCAAAAGCAAAACTTCGATACCCTGAAGCCATTGCTTCTCTCCCTATGGCATAGCTCTCATTATTCAGAGCTTTTGCATCCTCGCCAAAAGAAAATGATCCTAATCCCAAGGCAACAGCCGAATCACCAATTGCCGTAGCGTAGTTCCCCCGGGCGATGGCTTTATACCCCATAGCTTGTGAATAATCTCCTATGGCTTTCGATTCAAAGCCGGTAGCCATGGAGTTTGTACCCACACTGTCGGGACCTTCTACGATTACTCGTCCCGTTAAAAAGGCTTCTTTCCTGGGATACCATAAGATCCTTGGTTCACTGGGATTGATAATGCTGGCGGAGGAGTCGGCCGAAACATTAAAATAGTCATTGTACAGTCCTTTGGTGGAAGTTCGTCCGCTCACGGCAAATCCACCCAGCCTGCCTTTGGATTCTGATTCTGAAATATATACGCGGGTACTGTCCCGGGAAACCTGCAGGTAGTCGTTCAACAGCCCCTTGGTGGAG
>JAZBOG010000026.1:0-2270 GCA_036351015.1 Bacteroidales bacterium | reverse complement strand
TATCGCGATGAAATCGAGCATGAGGGTGCTGTCAAACAGAAGGATGAATATCAACCATGCGAGATTCCATGTGGCCGATTAGAGACAAATTATAGACACATGAATGGGCACAAATCCTGGGTGTCCTTAGCTGGTCCGGGAAAACAATAAACTTCATTAATCAAAAGAAAAATGAAAAAGTTGAATTTGGAAAAATTAAAGTTGGCGGCCGAGGATGTGCTACAGCGAAGCCAACTGGCTGGCATCTATGGGGGATCTGGAGGAAATTGTCCGTCTTCTTTCGGTACTTGTGGCTATCTGTCTCCCAGTGGTAATGAAACCTGTGGCTGGTCTAGGGAAACTGTGGAGTGTATTGCACAGAGAGATGGAGGAAATTGGTGTTGCGACAGTTGCGGAACCGCAAGCTATTGTAATTAAAAATGTTAAACATTGGGAGCTATCAGCTCCCAATGTTATCTCCCTGTAGTATATAATGTTATAAATTAAGTTCTAAAGTTTAAACCTGAAAATGAGCATGTAGAATAGCTGGTTACTTTTAAAAATCAGTGGTAATGCTTGGGTAACCTTAGTTCAAATGATAGTAGGCGGTAGAGTTATAATTTACCCTTATACTAAGTATCAATTAAAATAATCTGAAAAATTATAGAGTATAAACAAAGTAATTAAAAATGATTGTAGGGAAGAATCACTCTGCGGTTTTATTTCACGTTCTATTTTACTATTCTGACATTTCAAAAAAAATACTTGAAATGAATAAAGTCAAATGTTTATTTATTATTCCGTTTTTTATATTTTCATGTCATTCCAAAGAGAAATATGAGCGAACGACTGAAGGTAAAATAGTTACTTTTGAAAAACTGGACAGTATTAAAATTGAATACCTAGGAAACCCCACTGTTCATGATATAAATCCAGTAACCGAAACAGTTCTTTTTATGGAACAGCGGGAATTTTCGGAAGAAATCTTTGTTGCCAGTTTTGACGGGCATATCCACACCTCCTTTTCCAAGCTGAGAGATGTACCGGATAGTTATGGAGGCCTTATGTCTTCTTTAAGGATTGACAGCGACAGCTCATTTATTGCATACGGCTATAATGGTTTTTTGAGGTATGATTTTACTGGAGAACTTCAATCACGGGTGAAACTAAAAGAATTTCGGGTTCCAAATTTTACCCGAAAGGCTATGGGCTTTGGGATGGAAAAATTGGGGAATAAGTATCTATATGTAGATCAGGGATCCCGAGACATCGACTACAGTAGGATTGGCTCATACAATGAAATTCGATTATTGAATTGGCTTGATCCAAAAACGGGAGAGAAGGAACCATTTATCCAATTTCCCGAAAGCAGTCTTTTCAAAAGTGGCAAACATTTTTTCAGAGACTCCTGGACCCCGGCATTTACTGTGTCAGATGACCTGATATATGTAGCCTTTGGTGTAGAGCCGGTCATATACTTATATCACAGCTACCATCCATATTCGTTGGTTTCAAGTATTCCGCTCGATTTACCTGGCTACCAGAATTATAGAGGGACGGATCACTATGAAATTAATCTTAGTTTATGGGAAACTTCAGCAAAGATAGATAATATTAAGAGAATTGATGGACTATTTGTTGTGGCATATTCTCCAGGTTTTAATGAATCGGACTTAAGGGAATTATATACAAATAAACTACCTCAGGAATCAAGGGATTTTTGGCAAAAGATGCTTGAAAAATATCCATCACGGATTGCTATCGTGGATTCACTAGGACATTTGGTCAGTGATTTCGACACAAAAGGAATGTTGGCCCAAAGCATGTTGGTTCGGAACGGGGAACTCTGGATGATGGAAAAACCTGATAATGAAGTGGAGCGGGATTATTTTCGGCTGTTTCGGGTGGGTCTGAAAATCGAAGATTGATAAATTGGTGATTTGGACAACCCCTTTTTAAATTATTGAAATTAACCCCTTATTCCAGAATTTTGAAAACCACTTTCCCTTTCTATAAACAACCCGATGCCAAAGACTGCGGTCCCACCTGTCTGCGCATCATTGCCAAATAGTATGGCAAACTGATCTCCCTGCAGGAGATACGGGAATATTCCGACACCACCCGCTCCGGAAGCAACCTGCAAATAATTGATAATATCAATATGGAAATATTTATCGGGAAACCTTTAACCTTATGAAAATACGCAATGCAGGATTTGACTCAATGCTATTAAGTTAAGAAAAAAATTGCTCTTAGCAGCAAAATAAGCCGGTTTTCCTTATGAAAACCGG
>JAZBOG010000025.1:0-120073 GCA_036351015.1 Bacteroidales bacterium | reverse complement strand
TGACGGTAACGGAAATGTGGCAACACAAACGCAAAATGTTGTTATCAATGATGTGTCGGCACCGGTACCTGATGTAGCTGAACTGGAAAATGTTACAGCTGAATGTGAAGTAACTGATCTTACTGCACCCACTGCAACCGATAACTGTACAGGAGCTGTTACGGGAACACATGATGCTGACTTGCCCATCAATACGCAGGGAACTACCGTCGTTACATGGACCTACGACGACGGTAACGGGAATGTGGCAACACAAATACAAAATGTTGTCATTGAAGATATTACTAATCCTGAAATAAGTTGTATTGAAAACAAAACGGTAAATGCTGATGAATCGAATACTTATACTGTTCAGGGGAATGAGTTTGATCCTGTTGATGTTAGTGATAACTGCAGTGTGGCAAGTGTTACAAATGATTTTAACGATTCAGAAACCCTTGATGGAGCTCAAATCCCTGAGGGAACAACGACCATTAACTGGACGGTTAGCGATATTGCTGGCAATACCAATACCTGCAGCTTTGATGTTATAGTAAATTCTACCAGTACGGGTATAGAAGATTTGCAAAAAGCAGGTGTTATATTGTATCCCAACCCTGTTACTCATACCCTTACCATCGATTTGGGAAGAAATCATGGAGAACGCCTTTCGATAACTGACCTAACCGGCAAACTAATACTTGATAAGAAAAATCTGGGCACCATCGAAGAGCTTGATGTGTCGAATTTGAATAACGGAGTATATCTTCTAAGTATTCAAATCAACGAAAAGGTGTTAAGCACAAGGTTTGTAAAAAAGTAATATTATTTTTCTGATATAAAACCAGAGGTTGTTCAATAATATATTGGACAACCTCTTTTTTGATAATAACTAAAAAAAGCGATCGAACAGGGAGCTTCTCCTTTTTTATTTATTCCTGATCCCTGCCTAATCTTTGAAATCTATGTTTCGTCCCAGGGTGCCCTTCAGGCGCTGAAAGAAATTCTTTCTTTCTTCAAGCGAAACAAAATTTTCTACATAGGCATTCTGTGACTCGATAGAAACATCTTTTAATTGTTCTAAATTTAATGTATCCAGCATTTTTACTGAAAATGGAATGAAATCAATGTCAACCTTCATCCGTCTTGAGGGCCATTTTACCATCCTCGACTGAAAAGGGTCGGTGGCCAGGGCAATTTTTTCAAATCCCAGTTCACGGGCCAGGTGATAAGAATAGTATACATTCTCAACACTATGTTCTGCTTTGGTTTCAGTAAAAATATCCGATTTGGGAATTCCTAACTGTTCTCCATACATGGCCATGATTTCAGATTCGATATAGGGAGTATAAACAGCTGAACCGGAGTAAATAATGTTTTTGGTTATTCCCTGTTCATATAAATAATGTGACCAGTAAATTCTGCCCAGTAATACATCCGACCAGAAATCATCATTAAAAGGTACTCCCGGAACAATGATCACATCATAGATTGTTTCAGTTATTTCTGCCTCAGGATTTTTTGCCCACAGGTTAAAAAAATACCCATGAGATAATGTTAAAATCAGTGTTATCGCTGTAATTTGTAATATTTTTTTCATCTTTTATTTCATTTAAATTCAACTATTAAACAGATAAACGTGCCGTTTGTTCATTGTTTTTTGTTTGTTTTTAAACAGCGTGTAGTAAATAGTTTAATTTTTTATACATTTACTTTTCAAATAAATTTTAAAATCTACATGATCATGAAAAAGACGAAACGAATTATCATAGCTACCCTGGCGGGTGTTCTGTTTGGTTTTGTATGCCTGGGATTTGCTTCTGGTGGAGATTATGAAATTCCTCTGGCGATTCAATTACAAATTCTGATCAGCCGGACATTAATCGGTTTTGCAATAGGGATTAGTAGTTTAAAGATGCATTGGACATTACATGGTATTCTTTTAGGATTTCTTTTTTCTCTTCCATTGGCCTTTAGTGGGTTAATGGCTCCTGAAAATCCTGAATTTAACGCTTCTATGATGTTTATAAGCACCGTGTTTATGGGTACAATCTATGGATTCCTGGTTGAATTGATTACCACTGTATTCTTGAAATTAAAAAATTAGTAAATTATTCATTAAATCATATGTTAAAATTAAACGGAATATTTCCGCCATTGCCCACCTCGTTTGACTCAAGGGAGGAGCTGGCAACTCAACCTATGGTTGAGAATATTAAAGCCATAAGTACCTTTGATGTAGCTGGTTTCCTGGTCCTGGGTTCCAACGGCGAACTGGTCCATCTTACCGATAGGGAGAAAGAAAAAGTTTACCGGGATATCCGGAAGGCTATTCCGTCCGATAAAATTATGCTGGCAGGCACCGGTAGCCCGTCTACCAGGCAAACCATTGATTTAACACTGAAAGCAGCCGATGCAGGAGCCAATGCAGCATTGGTGCTTAATCCATCCTATTACAAGGGATTGATGACTCAGGAAGTACTCATGAGACATTATTTTGCTGTTGCTGATGCTTCTCCCATCCCTGTTATTGTTTATAATATGCCTGCTAATTCAGGACTGGATATGGATGCCCGGACGATTGTTGCTTTATCCCAACACCCCAATATCATCGGGTTAAAGGATTCGGGAGGAAATATTGCCAAAATGGGAGAGGTATGCCACAAAACGCCGGCAGATTTTCAGGTATTAGCCGGTTCTGCCGGTTTCTTATTACCAGCCTTAGCAATAGGGGCCATTGGCGGGATACTTGCACTGGCCAACATTGCACCGCAGCAGTGTATAGATGTCCACAATCTTTTTTTAAAAGGTCAGATGGATGAAGCCCGGATCAGGCAGCAAAGAATAATTGCCCTTAATAATTTTGTTACCCGGCTAAATGGCGTTCCGGCCTTAAAAGAAGCGATGGACCAGCTGGGATACTACGGTGGGCCTTCCCGCAAGCCTTTACTCCCTCTTGGGGATTCACTGAAAGATCAATTGAAACATTTACTCAAAAGCAGCCTGTAAATTAAAATAGCCCTGATGACCTTAGAACAGACTATTCCAAATCCTAACCTGTTAAAAGCATTAGTAACTTTTAAAATGCCTTTTGGTAAATATAAAGGACGGGTAATTTGTAATCTGCCCGAACCCTACCTGGTGTGGTTTAACCAAAAAGGATTTCCCGGGGGGAAATTGGGAATATTACTGGCAACAATGTATGAAATCAAACTGAATGGTTTGGAATATTTACTGGAACCTTTAAAATAATTCTTTTATAAGGAATAAATTGTTTAATGGGATGCTGTCATTTTTATTCAAAATTCCCTATATTTCGTTAGTTTTTCTGAATAATTATTGATTTTGACTGTATAAGTTGATAAGGGAAATTAAATATCTAATTGCTTTTCTATTCCTTCTCCTGCTGGGATCTCCTGTTCAATCCCAGATTAAGAGCATAGGCATTCCGGATATTGTTAATTATTCCAGAAAAGATTATCATGGCAGTACACAAAACTGGGCTACGGTGCAGGATAAAAGAGGAATCCTGTTTTTTGCTAACAATGATGGTTTGCTTGAATTTGACGGGGTAAACTGGAGGTTACTCCGGATGCCTAACAATTCAGTCGTCAGATCGGTTGCCATTGATGATCAGGGTACTGTTTTTGTCGGAGCCTTTAATGAATTTGGATATTTGCATGCAGGTAAAAACGGGGTATTAGAGTATATCTCTCTCATCGATCTGATCCCTGAGGAACTGAGAAACTTTGGAGACATTTGGAAAATTTATCCGGTGGATCAGGGAATCATCTTTCAGTCATTTTCAGAGATATTCCTGTATCATAACAATAAAATTAAGGTGATCGCTCAACGTCGGGATTTTCATTTTGGTTTTTTTGTAAATAATGTGTTTTATATCACCGAAAGAAATCGTGGACTTGTAAAATTGGAGGATGAGAAACTTATTCCGGTAAAGGGAGGCGAACTTTTTAAAAATGATATCTGGACCATGCTCCCTTTTAATGACAAAAAAATACTTATTGGTACTGCAAACAATGGACTTTTCATCCTCGAAAACGACTCGGTCAGACCCTGGAAACTTCCGATTAATAAGTTCTTGAAACAAAACCAGATATTTTGCGGGGTAAAGGTGAAGGAGGATTATTTTGTCCTTGGAACGATCCTGGATGGATTAATCGTTTTTGACGAAATGGGAACCCCGGTTCAACATGTGAACAGGGATAAGGGGCTGCAAAACAACACAATACTTAGTATTTACGCGGACAATTATGATAACTTGTGGTTAGGTCTCGATAACGGGATTGACTATGTAAATATCAATAGTCCCTTTACCAACATTGTTAATGAAAGCAAAATAGGTGCAGGATATGTTTCCTGTCTTTTTCAGGATAAATTATACCTGGGGACCAATCAGGGTCTTTTCTGCAAAAAATGGGAAGAACCGGTTAACCCCCTTGAAGATACGCTCGAGTTTAAGATTGTTGAAAATACCCAGGGACAGGTGTGGAACCTTTTTAGTTATAAAAACACCTTATTTTGTGGTCATAATAATGGAACCTACATCATTCAGGGGAATAAAGCCAGGTTACTTACAGATATTAAGGGAGGATGGGATTTATTCAGCTTACCCGATAAAGAAGATGTATTGCTCCAGGGAACTTATACCGGTTTGCTGAAATACGAATTGCAGCCTGATGGTACCTGGAAGGTAAATAAGATTCGGGGATTTAACGAATCATCCCGGGTGATAGAATACTATCTTGGTAAAGACTTCTATACCCTGTGGATCAGTCATGGTTATAAGGGAGTTTACAGGGTCAACCTGGATCGGGAACTGGAGCAGGTGGTTAAGGTGGATTTTTATGATGCATTAAGCGGATTGTCGACAAATTATGGGAATGTGGTTTTGAAATTTAAGGAGGATATTATTGTTGCGAATCAAACGGGAGTGTATGATTTTGACCAGGAAAAAGAAAAATTTGTACCGAATCCTGAACTGAATCAACTATTTGGAGATCACGGGGCTTTGCGGAAAATTGTGGAAGATAAAAACGGGAGGTTGTGGTTTATCCAGGGCGAAGAGATGGGATTGGCAAAACAACTCAGTGACGGCAATTATAAAATAAATCGTATGCAGTTTAAAGCTTTCGCCGGGAATTTTATCGGAAGCTTTGAGCATTTGTTACCCTATCAGGAGGAAAGTGTTATCATTGCTACCGAAGATGGTTTCACCCATTACAACGTTGACTTCAAGAAAGATATTGATATTCCTTTTTATGCTTTAATCCGCAGCGTTGAAATTGGCAACGATAGCCTTATTTTTGGAGGTTCCTTTGTCGATAGTACCAAGCATCTGACCACCTCGCAATCATTGGTTGAAATTCCCGACTTATCCTATAAATTAAATGACCTGAAATTTGATTTTTCAGCTACCCATTTTGAGAATTTAACCACGATTGAGTATCAGTATTATTTAAAAGGGTATGATGAGAGTTGGTCTGAGTGGACCCAGAAAACCTCCAAGGAATATACCAACCTGAACGAAGGAGATTATGAATTTATGGTTAAAGCCAGGGATGTGTTTAATGTGGAGTCAAAACCCTCTGCTTATAAATTTGTGATCAACCCTCCCTGGTACCGGTCACTCCTGGCCTATATTTTGTATTTGGCTACCCTGCTCATAGGCTCCTGGTTAATCTTCAGCATGATTCGAAAAAGAATTGATCGCGAAAAAAGATTATTACACTTAAAACAAAAAAAAGAACTGCATCAGCAAAAGATTAATCATGAGAATGAAGTTCTCTCTGCCCAGCAGGAAATCGATAAATTAAGGAATGAAAAATTACGTATGGAGAATGAAAAAAACAGGGCAGAGGTAGAGTTAAAAACAAAAGAGCTGGCAAGTTACGCTATGCAGATTACCCAGAAAAATGAATCCTTATATGGTATTAAAGAGCAACTCAGACATATTTCGAACAAGGTGAATCCGGATGCCCAAAAATACCTGCAGAAATTGATTAAAAATATCGAACGAAATACGAATCAAAAGGAAGACTGGGAAAAGTTTGAAGGGTATTTCGACCAGGTATATGAGGATTTTACCAAGCGAATCAGGGAACAATATCCCCATTTAACGCCTAACGATATTAAGCTTTGTGCATATCTGCGAATGAACTTGTCGACCAAAGAGATTGCCCCCTTGCTGAATATCTCCATCCGCGGGGTTGAAGTCAGCCGCTACAGGTTACGAAAAAAACTGAACCTTTCCAAAGATGACAATTTAATTGATTTTATGATGAACCTGTAATTCAATCCCCACTCTTTTTAACTTTTCCTTCCTTTTCTAAAAAAACTGTGTGTTGTAGTGTCCTGTATAAAATGATTTTTGGGTTAAGTGTCAAGAAATCAGTCAAATACTTAATTTATGATGTAGTGTTGTTGTGGTTGTGATGTATTGTTGTAGTAGGCAAATTTTTGACATTAGTAAGGATTAAACTTAAAATTGTTAACAGAAATTAAACACAAACCCTAAAATTACTCATTAAACTTAAAATTTATGAAGAAAATTCCAATCTTTTTAATGTTTCTAATTGTTTCACTCCAGGTTTTTGCCCAGCAGGTAACCATTGAAGGTGTTGTTACCTCTGCTGATGATGGCGAAACATTGCCTGGGGTTACAATTATTGAAAAAGGTACCTCCAATGGAACCATTACTAACATTGATGGTTATTATCAGATAACTGTTAGTGCAGATGCTGTTTTGCAGTTTTCATTTGTAGGTATTAAAACAAAAGAAATCCCTGTAGCAGGACAATCAAGAATTGATATTGCATTGGAAACGGAGTTGATTGGTCTTGAAGAAGTTGTTGTGATCGGATATGGTACAGCAAAGAAAAAAGATATTACTGGTGCGGTATCTGTGGTTGACAACCAAACCATTGAGGATTTAAAACCTGTTAAAGTTGAACAGGCGTTGCAAGGAACTATGGCCGGAGTTAATGTAACTCCGCAGTCAGGTTCTCCGGGAGCAGGATTAAATATCCGTATCAGGGGTATCTCTACCAACGGCGATGCATCTCCAACTGTCATAATTGATGGGTACGCAGGTGATTTGGGAACTTTAAATCCTTCTGACATTGAATCAATCACTATTTTAAAAGATGCTCAGGCAGCAATCTATGGTACTGCCGGAGCAAACGGGGTAATTCTTGTTACTACAAAAACGGGAAAAAAGAATACCGATCCTGTGATTAATGTTAACAGTTCCTATGGGATTCAGGAAACTACCAGAAAGTTACCGGTATTAGATGCTACAGAATATGCTGTTCTATTGAATGAAAGTTATGCAGCAAATGGCCAGGAACTTCCTAACCCGGATGTTTCATTATTAGGACAAGGAACGGATTGGCAGGGTGAACTTTTTCAAACCGCACCCATATCCAACACTGACTTAAATGTTTCTGGAGGATCAGACAATATGGTCTATACGATCAGTGGATCAAATCTTAACCAGGAAGGAATTATTGGGGGAGATAAAACCGGATATGACCGGAATACCGCCCGGGTAAGTTTGGCTGCAGATATCTATGAATGGTTAAAAGTTAATACTTCACTAACTTATACACACATTGATCGAAGATCAGTAAATGATTATGCGTTGGGTTCCGTATTATTTAATGCGATCAATATGCCTCCGACCTTACCTGTATATGATGAGAGTGGTGAATATACCCTAGCCCCAGTTGAAGGGTTAGGTATCGAAATCATCAATCCTTTAGCTCAGGTTGCCAATACTTATAATGATTATAATCTAAATAAATTTAACGGAAATTTTGGATTAGAAACAAATTTTGCAGAACATTTCAGTGCAACGGCAAGAATAGGTTTCAATACAAGTAATTCTGATTACAGAGATTTCTTCAAAGAAATAGATTACGGAGGAAAAGTTTTTGATCACTCATTCAGCAGTGTGAATGAGAATAGAATTAATGATAATGAATATACTTTTGATGTTTTCATGAATTACGACAATACTTTTTTTGATGATCACCATACGACGTTTACCATCGGTTCCACGGTATATAAAACATGGGGAGATGGATTATATGGTTACGGTACGGATGTTCCTTATAATTCCTGGGATTATGCCAGTATAGGTGCTACTCTTGGGGGGATTGAAGAGCAAACTGCTTCGTCTTATGTTTACGATCAAAGGAGATTGTCTTATTTTGGAAGAATTCAGTATGATTATAAAGAAAAATATCTTCTGTCAGCCATGCTAAGAAGAGATGCTTCCACAAAATTTGGACCCAACAACACCGTCGCTTACTTTCCTTCTGTAACCGCCGGGTGGGTCATTTCTGAAGAAAACTTTATGCGTAGTTTGGATTTTATCGATCGTTTGAAACTTAGAGCAAGCTACGGTATTCTTGGTTCCGATAAGATTCCTTCCTATCAGTATATTTCTCAACTCGACGGTGAAGCTACCTATGTTTGGGATGGAGGATTAGTTAATGGGCAGGCTATTGGAACATTACCTAACCCGAATATTAAGTGGGAAGAATCAGAACAAATTGATGTAGGTTTTGATTTAAAAATGCTTAATAACAGATTGGATATTACTGCAGATTATTTTAGAAAAACTACGAAAGATTTATTAATTCCTTCTATTCCAGTATCCGGAATTTTGGGAACTTATGCTCCGGGCGCAGCCAGCCCAACCATTAATGCAGGAACAGTGCGTAACGAGGGGGTTGAGCTGGATTTTGGTTATCGGGGTACCTATAAGAATTTTGTATACCATATCAATTATAATATTACCTATCTGCAAAATGAAGTGTTAAAAGTTAATAATGGAACCGGGTTTTATCCTGGCGGTGCCTTTGGTGTTGGTCAGCCATGGCCTTCAAGAATGGAAGAAGGTTATCCCATGGGATATTTTTATGGTTACGAAACAGATGGAGTCTTCCAGACCCAGGCTGAAGTTGATGAACATCCCTCTCAAGTTGCATTGGGAGCAGAAGCCCAACCCGGTGATATCCGCTACAAAGATTTAAATGACGATGGAGTTATCGATGCAGATGACAGAACAAATATTGGTGACCCGATCCCGGATTTCGTTATGGGATTAAACCTATCCTTTAAATATAAAGGGTTTGATTTTGTTGCCTATGCCTATGCAAATATTGGAAATGAGATTGTCAGAAACTACGAACGAACCCAGACAGATGTTAATCGTTTAAGTTACACCCTCGATCGATGGACTGGTCAGGGTACCAGTAATGAAGTACCCAGGGTAACTACGGCAGCAACTTCCAATAATGTTTTTTCTGATTTCTTTGTAGAAGATGGATCATTCCTTAGAATTCAAAATGTTCAATTAGGATATACTATTCCGGAAAATATTACCCAAAAAGTAAAAATTCAAAAAGTAAGAATCTTTGCCGGGGTGAACAATTTATACACATTTACAAACTACCAGGGTTTTGACCCTGCTGCATCCACTGGTGCTCCTATAGGAGGTGGTATTGATAATGGATTCTATCCCACACCAAGAATTTATACCTTCGGGTTAAACTTAACCTTTTAAAAGAACCGAAAAATGAGAAAAATTAAATCAATAAAACTATTTATAACAGGAGTGGCTATATTATCCGTACTTGTTTTTGCATGTACAGATGACTTTGTGGAAACTACTCCTGAATATTCTATCGATTCTGAGAACTATTTTAACTCTGAAAATGATTACTATTATGCTCTAATCGGAGCATATGATATTCTGCAGTCCACCTATGTAAATGCCATTTTAGGTGAAATCGCTTCTGATAACACCCTGTGTGGCGGAGAAAATGCAACAGATGTTATCGGTTGGCAGCAGGTTGATGACATGATACATACCCCTGTGAACAGCAATTTACATGATCTGTGGAATTGGATGTTTGCAGGAGTGCAACGGACCAATTATTTTATGGAGTTCAAAGATAAGATGGACTTCGAAGGAAAAGAGCAAATGATTGGCGAAATTCGTTTTTTAAGAGCCTATTATTATTTTGAGTTGGTAAAATGGTTTGGTCCTGTTCCTTTAAAAGTAGATCAACGATTCGAACTTGATGATGAAACAACTATTCCACGGGCTCCTGTCGAAGAGGTTTATACCCAGATTGAAGCTGATTTAATGTATGCCGATAGTGTTCTGGATTATACAGCCCCGGCTGTAGGAAGAGCCACGAAAGGTGCAGCCCAGGCACTTTTGGGTAAAGTCTATTTGTATCAGGATAAATTCGATGAGGCTGCAGCTGTTCTGGAAATTTTAATTCAGGAAGGGCCATATTACCTGGAACCAGACTATACCTTGATTTTCGAGGAGCAAGGTGAAAATGGCCCCGGATCAGTTTTTGAAGTACAATATACCGATGTTGAGGGAGCAAGTTTTGATTGCCTGCAATGTAGTGAAGGAAATGTTGCTGTTGGCTTTAGTGGAGTAAGAGGCTATGAAGGCCCATTGTTTACTCCCGGATTCAGTTTCAATGTTCCTACACAGGAAGCAGTCGATGAATTCGAAACCGATGACCCTCGTTTGGCTGTAGCTATTTTAGATATCGAAGCCATGGCCGATACAGCAGATATTAAATATAATACAGGCTATGAACACACCGGCTATTTCAACCGGAAATATCTCCCTCGTAAAAGATCTGCCAATGCTCAGGGAGACTTAAATCTCACAAACCCCAACAATTACAGAGCAATACGATATGCTGATGTACTTCTTATGGCTGCAGAAGCCTATAATCGAGGCAATATTGATGACACGAAAGCTCAGGGGTATTTAAATGAAGTTCGCCGAAGAGCTTTTGGGGATATGGATCATGATATAACCCTGACCGGTTCTGATTTAACAGAAGCCATTTATCATGAACGTAGAGTCGAATTAATGGGCGAAGGACATCATTTCTTCGATTTGGTCAGAACCGGAAGAGCTGCAGAGGAAATTGAAGGTTTTGTTGCAGGAAAACATGAAATTTTTCCGATCCCTATTGAAGAAATTCAGTTTTCAGATGGAAATTGGAACCAAAATCCAAATTATTAATTAAAATTTGATCATGATGAAAATATTAAATTATATCACTGTATTTTTTGCTATCCTTTTAATTGCAGTATCCTGCGAAAAGGATGAGGAGAATTACTCTTTTGATGATCTTTCAGCTCCTTCAAATGTTTCCGTTGTGTTTGACATAACACAGGATAACAGTGGATTGGTTACGATCATCCCAGGTGCAGAAGGAGCAACGAAATTTCAAATTATCTTTGGGGATACCATTGACGAAACACCAACGGAATATAAAGTTGGAGAAAAAATCACCCATATCTATGAGGAAGGTAACTATACTGTTGGCATTACAGCTGTTGGACTGAATGGTAAAAAAACGTCTATCGATGAAAATCTGGTCGTATCTTTTCAGGCACCTGAAAACCTGATTATTTCAGCAGAAAATGATTTGGCGGTATCCAAAAAAGTAAATATCTCTGCAACGGCTGATTATGCAACTTCTATTGAGGTTTATTTTGGAGAACTTGCTGAAGATACAGCTGTAGTAACCTTACCGGGAGAAACCGTTTCTCACATTTATGAAAATCCCGGCGATTATGACATAACTGTAGTTGCAAAAAGTGCTGCCATTCAAACCCTGGATTCAACTTTTACCTTTACGGTAACTGAAATAACCGGACCTCAGGAGGCTGCTCCGACACCCCCCGGGAGAGTTGAATCGGATTATATTTCTGTATTTAGTGATGCCTATATTAACCTTACAGGTACGAACTTTAATCCAAACTGGGGCCAATCTACTATTGTTACTTTTGAGGAGGTTGTTTCGGGCGATACCGTTTTGAAATACTCCAATTTAAACTACCAGGGTACTGAATTTGCTAGTGCCATTGATGCTTCGGGAATGGAATACCTGCATGTGGATATGTGGACTGAAGATGCCAGCGCTGTGAATTTTTATGCAATTAGTTCGGGTCCCGACGAGGAAAAGGCCTATGCTTTGCCTGTTACTCCCGAAACCTGGGTTAGTTATGATATTCCACTTACCTATTTTGATAATGTTGATCTGGCCAATATTATTCAATTTAAGGTAGATGGTACCGGAGGCTCAACAGTCTATTTCGACAACATCTATTTTTATCGGTCGGGAGCTTCCACTGAACCATCTTTACCCTTAGATTTCGAGTCTTCAGTCATAGATTATGCTTGGACTGATTTTGATGGTGGAGAAGTTACTATTATTGATAACCCTCAATCGTCAGGAATAAATACCAGTTCAAAGGTGGCTCAGATGGTTAAAAATACAGGTCAAACTTGGGGTGGAAGCTGGATTGCTTTAGATGCTCCCATAGATTTTTCCACCAATAAAACTTTTAAGATGAAAGTTTATTCTCCAAGGGTTGATGCGAAAGTCCTGCTAAAGGTTGAAAATTTAACGGATGGAGGAATCAATCATGAAGTTGAAGTAAGTACCACCACAGCCAATGAGTGGGAAGAACTTACCTTTGATTATAGTGGCATTGATGATACCAAAGAATATCAGAAAATAGTATTAATTTTTGATAATGGTACTGCAGGAGATGGTTCAGCTAATTTTACCTGGCTATTTGATGATATTGAACTTACATCAGCTTCTTCCGGGGATGTACTATCCGGAACCTGGCAAATGGCTCCTGAAGCAGGGTCTATGGGTGTAGGCCCTGCACAGGGAGATATGTCCTGGTGGGCAATTGATGCAGCAGGGGTAACCCAGAGAGCATGTTTTTTTGATGATTCTTATGTTTTTGGTACCGATGGCTCATTTAGCAATGTCCTGGGAACTGAAACCTGGATTGAAACCTGGCAAGGTGGAAGTGATGCCTGTGGAACTCCTGTAGCACCACATGATGGTTCAGCAGTTGCAACTTATTCCTATGACGAAGGTGCCGGAACTGTAACCATTGATGGTACCGGAGCTTTTCTGGGAATACCTAAAGTCTATAATGGAGGTGAATTAACCAGCCCCGGAGATGCCCCTGCATCGATTACCTACCAGATCGTATTGTCTGATAATAATAATACCATGACTCTTGATATTGAGGTGGATGGTGCTTGGTGGAGATTTAAACTTATCAAAAACTAAAAATGAATCATTATGAATATTCGAAGTAACTATTTTTTAGTATTACTTATTGGATTGATTATTTCAATAGGTGGCTGTCAGGAAGATGATTATGAACTTGGTGATATCATTGTTCCTGAGAACCTGGACTTATCCTATTCTATTGTAGGAGAAAGTGATACCACGATATATGGAGATGGCAGTGGGCAGGTGATCTTCACCGCTAGTGCTGACAATGTAATTTCATATACTTTTAATTTTGGAGATGGCAGAGACCCTAAAGTTGACCCGGATGGTAGTTTAACCCATGTGTTTACTCAAACTGATACGAATACCTATCATGTAACGGTTTACGCTGTGGGTACCGGAGGTGTTACCTCAAGCAAAACCGTTCAGGTAACTGTTTATAGCAGCTTTACCGATGACGAGGCGATTGAGTTACTCACCGGGGGAACTTCTAAAACCTGGTATTGGGCTGCCGACCAGGTGGGACATATTGGTCTTGGCCCCAACTTTGTTGACGCTACAAATCATACCTTCTCTGCGTGGTA
Organism: Bacteroidales bacterium; assembly: GCA_036351015.1. GTDB lineage: Bacteria > Bacteroidota > Bacteroidia > Bacteroidales > UBA12077 > UBA12077. The sequence continues at coordinate 106,395 of JAZBOG010000025.1, read as the reverse complement.
TAATGCTCAACCCTTTGAAAAGACCTGTATGTATGATGCAGAATTTGTTTTCACGAAAACAGATGATGGGATGACCTTCGAACAGACCGCCGGTCTGTCTTATATCCCCGGAACATATGCGGCGGATATGGGAGTAACAGGTGATGAATGCTATGGCACTGATGTAGTGGATCCATACGGTGTTAAAAACGTATCCCTGAGTCCCTCATCTTCTATTGCAACCATTGATGGAGGTTATCGTGGAACAACAATGACCTTTTCCGATGGCGGATATATGTGCTGGTATGTTGGAGTAAGTGATTATGAAATCATCGAAGTCTCCGATACAGAATTGAAAGTGAGAATTGAAGAAGATGAAACCTATGCCTGGTATCAGATTTTAACAACCGAAAAACCTGTACAGTAGTCTATTATACTATTTTTAATGATTAGTTTGGTTAATCGTTGATACAGTTATAGTCGTTGCAATTATGGATTATATCATCCCGCTTTTTGCAACGACTATTTACTAACCAGTTTAAAAAGAGTTTAAAAGCTGTACAACAGGAAAACCGAGATGATTTAAATACTCTATTTTTAATATTAAAAACAAAATGAACATGGTTCATGCAAGAAAAACATTTAAAAGAAATATGTTGAGAATATTATTCATATTTAGTTTGTTCATCTTTTCTTTTTGCGAGAAGGATGATTCAGAGCAAGGGTTTAATGCTGATTTTAGCTATGAGTTTGTCGATAATAATCATGTCCATTTTGTAAATGAATCAGAAGGAGATTATTATTCATTAATGTGGAATTTTGGAAATGAAATGACCGATACGACCACAGACAAGAAGAAAACGTATACTATCTACTATCCTGTAGAAGGAGATTATGACGTGTCCCTAAAATTATTAAACTATTCAGGTAATATCAAAACGGTTTATAAAACCATAAATGTTCCTACCACAGATTTTGTTATTTCTTTTACCGCAGAGATTGATAACAATAATCCGAATTATATACATTTAACAAATACTTCATTAGGAGATTATGATTCATTTAAATGGGTTTATCGTAACCGTGAGGTTAAAAATGAATCCGAATTCAATGCTTATTTCCCTTTTGCTGGAAGCTATGAGATAGAATTACTGGTTTATAAAGGGGATAATGTTTTTCCCCTGAAAAAAACGGTTAACATTCCCGGGGATGATCCGGAATACTTTGAGAATTTGACTTTAGTCTGGTCGGATGAGTTTGATGGAGTGGATTTAAATACAGAGAACTGGAAATATGAGACAGGAGCTACAGGATGGGGAAATAACGAATTACAGAATTATACCAATGGGGATAATGCAACAATCGTAGATGGGAAGTTAATAATTACCGCCCGTAAAATAGATGATAACATGGAAGTCGGTTCATATACTTCTTCTCGTATTATTTCAGAAGGAAAAAAAGAGTTTCAGTATGGACGGTTGGAAATACGAGCAAAATTACCTTCTGGAACCGGAATATGGCCTGCAATCTGGATGCTGGGAAGCAACTTTAGAACTGTTGGATGGCCTGCCTGTGGTGAATTGGATATTATGGAATATGTGGGTTATCAACCCGATGTTATTCATTCAACCGTGCATACACCAGCCGGCTATGGTGCTAATGGCAATGGAAGCAGTAAAACCCTGGAAACTTGCGAAGAAGAATTTCATGTATATGGACTATTTTGGACAGAAAAAGAATTAATTTTTTATACCGATAACATTGAAAACGTTACACATACATATTCTCCGTCAATAAAAACTTCTGATAACTGGCCTTTTGACCAACCTCACTTTTTTATTCTGAATGTAGCCGTTGGTGGAGATTGGGGAGGAGCCCAGGGTATTGATAATTCTATTTTTCCACAGCAGATGGAAATTGATTATGTCCGTGTTTATCAGGAAACACATTAACTCAGTATTAAAACCTAAAAGTTTTGGTAAATAGTTAATAGGCCCTGATCTAATCTTAAAAGGATAATTATTAAATGAAATATTGTTTTACATCTTTTTTTATAGTTCTGATTATGTTTTTTTTCTCATGTAAACCATCATCTAATGAAAACAACAAAATTGATGAGCTTATTGGGAAAATGACACTGGATGAAAAAATCGGACAGTTGAATCAACTCATGAATTTTGTCGATACGATTCCTGTGGATCCCTATTTCTATGATTTATTGAAAGAGGGAAAGGTAGGCTCGGTTTTAAATGGATACTCTCCTGAACTGATCCATGAAATGCAAAGAATTGCTGTGGAAGAAAGCCGATTAGGCATCCCTTTGCTGGTAGGAAGGGACGTAATTCATGGTTATCGTACCATTTTCCCGGTAAATATTGGTCTGGCAGCTACATTCAATCCCGGACTGGTCAGAGAATGTGCTTCCATTGCCGCTGCCGAAGCAAGATCCGAAGGGATCAACTGGACGTTTGCTCCCATGATGGATATCTCCCGCGATCCAAGATGGGGAAGAATGGTCGAAAGCAGTGGCGAAGATCCTTATTTGGCTGAAGAAATGACCAGGGCTTCTGTCCGGGGCTTTCAGGGGGATAAACTTTCTGATCCCCAAAAAATTGCTGCCACGGCTAAACATTATGTGGGCTACGGCGCTGCCATCGGGGGGCGGGATTATAATACCACCCTGATTCCCGAAGCCGAATTAAGAAATATTTATTTGCGCCCTTTTAAAGTCGCCGTCGATGAAAAGGTTGCCTCTGTGATGTCCGGATTTAATGAGCTGAATGGAATCCCAACCACAGGAAACAGATATACGATCAGGGAAATTTTAAAGAACGAATGGAATTTTGATGGTTTTGTTGTAAGCGACTGGGCCTCTGTTACAAACCTAACCATCCATGGTTATGCCCGCGATAGTATGGATGCAACCTATAAAGCTTTTACAGCCGGTGTTGATATGGATATGAGCGGAATGCATTATATGCAGAATCTAAAATCCCTGGTTGAAAACGGAAGTATTGATGAAAAGCAAATTGACGATGCGGTAAGGAGGATCTTGAACATTAAATATCAGCTGGGATTGTTTGAAAATCCTTATGGAACCCGAAAAAACGAAATTCTTACTGAAAAGGCTCTGGATATTGCTAAAAAATCGGTCATTCAGAGTACTGTGCTGCTTCAAAATAACAATCGTTTATTACCCCTGTCTAAAGATGTTAATAATATTGCCGTGATCGGACCCATGGCAAATGCCCCCTATGAACAGATGGGAACCTGGGTATTTGATGGCAGGGAAGAGAATACGATCACACCACTCATGGCCTTATCCGATTATCTGGGGAAAGAAAGAATTCATTATGCTCCAGGCCTTGAAATAAGCAGAACCAGAAATCGAAATGGATTTCCCGAAGCTATTCAGGCTGCAAAAAAATCCGATGTGGTTCTCTTATTTATGGGCGATGAATCGATCCTGACCGGCGAAGCGCATTGCCGGGCCGAATTGACCCTCCCCGGATATCAGAACCAGTTAATTGATGAAATCAGTAAACTGAATAAACCCACCGTTTTGGTTATGATGACGGGAGTCATCCATATGATTGAGCCTTACCTGGAAAAAGTAGATGCCCTTTTGTATGGTTGGCATCCGGGAACCATGGGCGGACCCGGGTATGTTGACCTGTTGTTTGGCATTGAATCACCTTCAGGGAAGTTACCCATGACCTTTCCCCGCACCGAAGGGCAAATCCCTGTCTATTATAATCACAATAATACCGGTCATCCTCCTTCGGAGGAATCCTGGGTAAAAATGTATGATATTCCGGTTAAAGCCTGGCAGACTTCCCTGGGAAATACCAGTCATTACCTGGATTATGGCTTTGAACCTTTGTTCGAGTTTGGGTTTGGATTATCCTATACAGAATTTGAATATTCAGAGATTCGATTATCTAAGCAGGTAATTTCACGGAATGACTCCCTGGTGATTACCGCCAAAATTAAGAATGCCGGAGGATATCAGGCCGAAGATGTTGCCCAGCTTTACCTTCGTGACCTGGTAGGAAGTATTGTTCGCCCTTTAAAAGAACTTAAACGGTTTAAAAGAGTTAAACTGAATCCCGGCGAAGAAAAAGAAGTAAAATTTACCCTTTATCCTCAAGACCTGGAGTTTCATAATGGGGAAAAATGGGTGATTGAACCCGGAGAATTCCAGGTTTGGGTAGGAAACAGTTCAAAAGCTTCCTTAGAATCTGGTTTTGAATTAAAATAATTAACAAATAAAATGCTGATTAATGAATAAATCATATATCGTTCGTGTTGCACTGATTGTTGCTCTTGGTGGCTTTTTAATGGGATTTGATGCTTCGGTTATTTCCGGGGTCGTCCGGTTTATTGAACCCTATTTTGTATTAACCAAAATACAACTGGGGTGGGCGGTGGCCTGCTTAACCCTGGTGGCTACCCTTACCATGCTGGTGGCAGGTCCCATTAGCGATAAAATAGGAAGAAAAAAAGTACTGACTCTCGCAGCTATGTTTTATGCTTTTTCTGCGGTTACATCAGCACTGGCTACCGAATTCTGGTTTTTTATTGTTGCCCGGATGATTGGCGGGATAGGAGTAGGCGCATCTTTGATCATAGCCCCCATGTACATTGCCGAAATTTCTCCTCCTCAACTTAGAGGACGTCTGGTATCCTTTAACCAGTTAAATATCGTACTGGGTATTTCTATTGCCTTCTTTTCCAATTTTATTATTCTTAAACTTAGCCAATCCGGAGCTTCGTGGATAGAAACGCTGCAGGTAGATAAGCACCCCTGGCGGTATATGCTTGGCGTGGAAGCAATTCCTGCCGTTTTTTATTTCTCCCTGCTTTTTTTTGTCCCTAAAAGTCCTCGTTGGCTGGCTCTAAAAGGATTTGAGAACAAGGCCCTGTCCATTATGAAAAAAGCCAGTGGTGAAACCATTGCCATGAGTGAGTTTAAGGCCGTGAAAGAAAGCATTCAAAACGATGCGAAGAAGGATAAAGCCCATATTAAGGAGTTGTTTAAACCTGCAATGAAACTGGTTCTTATCATTGGCATTGTGATTGCCATTACCCAGCAAATTACCGGGATAAATGCCGTGTTTTTTTATGCTCCCATGATTTTTGAGCAATCCGGGGTTGGAGTCGATGCTTCGTTTTCTCAGGCAATTCTTGTGGGGGTTACCAACCTAATATTTACCATAGTAGCCATATGGCTGATTGACCGGGTAGGAAGAAAACCCTTACTCATGGTTGGAATCTCCGGAATTATTGTTTCCATGCTGGTGATCGGGTTTGCCTTTAAATCAGCTGACTACACCCTGGATACCCCTACGGTTAAAAAACTAAGTGAAGATATCCGCTACGAAAAAATTCATCTCCTCGAAAATAAAACATTTGAAAGCGATCTTCAACTGCGGAAGGAGTTGAGGAATGTCTTTGGAAATAATTTATCGGAAGAACAGGAAAGAGTTCTGATTACCCATGCTATCCGGATTAATCCCATGCTGGTATTATTAGGAATTATTGGCTTTGTTGCATCCTTTGCCTGCTCATTGGGTCCCGTAATGTGGGTATTGTTTTCCGAACTTTTCCCCAACCGGTTGCGCGGAATCGCCATATCCTTTGCCGGAACCATTAATTCGGCATTTAGCTTCCTGGTACAGTTGGTATTTCCCTGGGAGCTCGCTAACCTGGGAAATGCAAACACCTTTTTCATTTATGGAGCTTTTGGTTTAATCGGACTGATTATTTTAAAAATCTACCTGCCGGAAACCAAAGGGAAATCTCTTGAAGAATTAGAAGTAATATTGATTAAAAGCAAGTCAAAATGAATCATCTGAAGATTATAATATTGATCCTGTTAATGGGCAATATGTCATGTAAAACAGCTCAGGAAAAAGGCAATCCATCACAAATGGAGCCGGTAAAAGTTGAACTCGTGAATAATGATGGTCATTATCAGTTATTTCGTCTGGGAGAGCCATATTTCATCAGGGGCGCAGGAACTACCTTTGATAAAATAAAAAGTTTAGCCCGTAATGGAGCCAACTCATGCAGAACCTGGAGTACCGAGACCCAGGATTATACTGCCGGTCAGTTTTTGGATACTGCTCATCATTATCAGCTTACGGTAACCTTAGGACTGGATGTTCAAAAAGAACGCAAAGGATTTGATTATAACGATCCGGTAGCTGTAAAAAAGCAGTTTGAATATATTAAGAAGGAAGTTTTAAAGTACAAGGATCATCCTGCGCTCCTGGTGTGGGGTATAGGAAACGAGCTTAACCTGAACTACAGCAATCCTAAAGTTTGGGATGCGGTAAATGATATCGCCAGGATGATTAAAGAAATAGATCCTAACCACCCTACAACGACAATGCTTGCCGGAATTAAGGCTTATGATGTAAAGGAAATTGCCAAACGTTGTCCGGACCTGGATTTTTTAAGTATCCAGATGTATGGCGATCTGCCTAACCTGCAGGCAAGAATCCGCGAAAGCGGATACGATGGCCCCTATATTGTTTCCGAATGGGGTGCAACCGGTCACTGGGAAGTTGCCAGGACTAAATGGGATGCACCCATAGAACAAACCAGTAAGGAAAAGGCCGAAGCCTATATTCATCGCTATCGGGTTGCCATTGAGTCTGACTCCCTTCGATGTTTGGGATCGTATGTGTTCTATTGGGGGCAAAAGCAGGAACGTACACCAACCTGGTACGGTTTGTTCACCGAAGATGGATACCCAACAGAAACCATCGATGCAATGCATTTCCTGTGGAAAGATGAATGGCCAAAGAACAGGGCTCCCAGGCTGGATTCTTTGAGATTGAATGGCCTTTCGGCATTTGATCATATTATCCTGGAAAAAAATAAAACCTATCCTGCGGAAGTTTTTTGTTTTGATGCTGAAAATGAATCGTTAACCTATGCATGGGAAATTTTATACGAAAGCAATGACCTTGGGGTCGGTGGAGATTACGAAAGCAGGCCTGACAATATTGAAGGATTAATTATTCCTGAGAATTCTCGCAGAGTAGAAATCACAACACCCAATGAAAAAGGTGCTTATCGTTTATTTGTCTATGTGATGGACAGTGAAAATAAAACGGCTACGGCGAATATCCCTTTCTATGTAAATGAATAAATAATGTGGATAAGAAAAATTTAAGAATAATGAGGAATCAAAAAATTTATGTTGGAAAATCATTATATCATTTTGAAAATAAGGAAGTTAAAGGTGATTTCGTGCAGTTGGATGGTGAACAGTATTACAAAATAAGTAACTATGATCAGATGCCTGATTTTTTTATAAGCCTGATCAGTTCCTCCGATCAGTGGTTGTTTATTTCCAGTACTGGTTCATTAACTGCCGGCAGAAAGAACCGGGACAATGCCTTATTTCCCTATTATACCGTTGATAAAATACATGATTATAAAGGAATAACAGGAAGTACTTCCTGTTTTATCCTTGAAAAGGAGAATAATAGTTTCCTGTGGGAACCGTTTACGGATATCGCTGCAATCAACTACCGTATAGAACGGAATATTTATAAGAGTTTTTTTGGAGATAAAATTGTATTCGAAGAAATTAACAGGGACCTGGAGCTTTCTTTCCGGTATTGCTGGTGTTCCAGTGAAAAATTTGGATTTGTAAAAAGATCCAGGCTTGTTAATGCTAGTGATCAGCCTAAAATCATACATATCCTCGATGGGATCCGGAATATCTTACCCCCGGGTATCGATTATAAGTTCCAGAACGAGTTAAGCAATCTGCTCGATGCCTATAAAAAAAATGAGTTAATTAAAGAGTCTGGATTGGGGTTATTTACCCTTAGCGCAATACCTGTCGACAGGGCAGAACCCAGCGAATCATTTTATGCTACTACCGTTTGGAACACGGGTTTGGATCATCCCGGGGTGCTAATCTCTGCCCGCCAGGTGGAATTATTTAAAAAAGGCCATTCTTTAAAACCCGAACAAGATATTCGTGCCCGGCGAGGTGCCTATTTCGTTAATAGCCAGATTACCCTGGAAAAAGACCAATCCAAAGAGTGGATGATTATTGCAGAAATCAACCAGGATAGTGCCGGAGTGCACAATTTAAACCACTGGCTGGTCAATAGCACAAACCATGCTCAGGAAATCAGGGCTGATATTTATAAAGGAACTGAAACGTTAAAAAGAATTGCGTCTGCTGGCGATGGGTTACAACTTACAGACAATGCCCTTACGAATGCCAGGCATTATTCTAATACCATCTACAACATTATGAGGGGTGGGATTTTTACCAATAATTATGTCATCGATGTCAACGATTTTAAACACTACCTGGTTCAAATCAATAAGCTGCTGGCCGCAGAATTGAATGATTGGCTTAACCAGTTGCCCGAACGAATGATCTATACCGATCTCCTTGAATTAGCCGAAAAATCACAGAATGGTGATTTGATCCGAATCACTTATGAGTATTTGCCCCTTGCTTATAGCCGGAGACATGGGGATCCCAGCAGACCCTGGAATATTTTTTCCATTGAAACCCGGAATCCCGATGGCTCTTTAAAATATCATTACGAAGGCAATTGGCGGGATATTTTCCAGAACTGGGAAGCCCTTTGCTTATCCTTTCCCGGGTTTATTGAGGGGATCATCTGTAAATTTGTCAATGCTTCTACCATCGATGGGTATAATCCCTACAGGATTATGCGTAACGGGATTGATTGGGAGTGCCCTGACCCGGAAGACCCCTGGGCTTATATTGGTTATTGGGGCGATCATCAGATCATCTACCTGTTGAAATTTCTTGAACATGCTGAAAATTATCACCCGGGGATGCTGGATGCTCTTTTTGAAAAAGAAATTTTTACCTATGCCAATGTACCATACCGGATTAAATCCTATGATGAGATCGTAATAAATCCTAAAAGCACCATTGCATTTGATCATGAATTGAATAATCTGATAAATGCCATGGAAGAACATGTAGGGGCTGATGCAAAAGTGATTAAAAATAAAGAGGTGGGCAAGGCTTACAAAGTAAATTTGCTGGAAAAAATATTGGTAACCTTATTGTCTAAACTGAGTAATTTTGTACCTGAAGCCGGAATCTGGCTAAATACACAACGCCCTGAATGGAATGATGCCAACAATGCTTTGGTGGGTAACGGTACCTCGATGGTTACCTTATATTATATCAGAAGATTCTTGAAATTTTTGGAAAATAAGCTGGTTCACCTGCCCCCTGACAAAGTTCCCGTTTCCATTGAAGTGGCTGACCTGTATGAAAATATTTTCAAAATCTTCAGAACAAATGAGCCCTTCTTATGCAAAGGGTTTTCTGATGCTGACCGGAAAAATATTACCGACCGGTTAGGATATGCCCATGAAAAATACAGAACCAGGATTTATTCAAAACAATTTAATGGAAAAAAGCGAGACCTGAAAATTGCTGAGCTGCTCGAATTCACTGCTCTTTGCTTATCCTTTATAGATCAGTCCATTAGCAAAAATCAACGGGAGGATGGTCTTTATCATGCTTATAATCTCATAGCCTTTAATGGGGATCAAATCATAATCCGTCATTTATATGAGATGCTGGAAGGACAGGTAGCTGTATTAAGCTCCGGATTTTTATCGCCGGACGAAAGCTTAGGCGTACTGGACGCATTGAAGAAAAGTCTGATGTTCAGACCCGACCAGAATAGTTATATGCTTTACCCCGACAGAGTATTGCCCGGGTTTATCGTGAAAAATAATATTCCGGCAGAAAAAATAGAATCTTCAGGCTTGCTGAAAGAATTAATACGACAACATGATGCCAGGATTATAAAAGCAGATCATACAGGAAAATATCATTTTAACAGCGATTTCAGAAATGCTGAGCTACTTCGGCAGGCATTAGACAAACTAAATGCTGCTGAATATAAGGCCTTAAATGATCATGAAAAGCAAAATATACTGGATATCTATGAGGAAATGTTTGATCACCAATCTTTCACTGGAAGATCAGGAACTTTCTTCGGTTACGAAGGATTGGGGTCGATCTACTGGCATATGGTATCGAAGCTTTTGCTGGCTACCCAGGAAACTTACTTTCGGGCGGTTGACGAAAATTCAAAACTGGATACTATTAACCGGCTGAAAGACCATTACTATGATATTAAAGCGGGAATAGGTTTAACTAAATCTCCCGAACAGTACGGGGCATTCCCGACAGATGCATACTCCCATACTCCGGCCAGGGCAGGGGTTAAACAACCGGGATTAACCGGACAGGTGAAAGAAGATATTATCTCCCGTTTTGGTGAACTGGGTATCAGGGTTCAAAAAGGAGAGATTCATTTTGCTCCTTCTCTCTTAAATCATCATGAACGATTAACAAAAAGTGCTGATTTTCAATTTTATTCCCTGGATGGTGTTCAGCAGACCATCGCCCTGGAACAAAAGCAGATGGCATTTACCTTCTGCCAGGTTCCAATCGTTTATACTGATGCTGAAGAAGACCAACTCATTATAACTTTTACCACCAAGGATCAGATCACCATTTCGGGGAATGTACTAACCCATAACCTTAGCAAACAAATTTTCCAACGCCAGGGAGGGATTAAACAAATTGATGTTCTTAGAAAAAATGAAAACTCAGTATAATATTAACCATAGTTAAAAGTCAAAAACAATGAAATTCTTTAAATATTTACTCTATCTGTTGATTTTAATCGGAATGATAACCTGCCAGAGAACAAATGAATCTGACCGGTTAAAACAGGATAGAAAGGATTTAGTCGATAACCGGTCCAGGGCGGTTTGCTATTCTGGTTTTCGAAGCGGACAGCATCCTGACCGGGGGAATGGTGCAATAAATCCCGGTTATGAAGAAGTATTGGAGGATTTGACGATCCTTGCGCATCATTCGGACTTCCATTTAATTCGTGTTTATGATAGTGGAGAAAACTCCCGGATGGTTTTAAAAGTGATCGAAGAAAATGATCTGGAGATAAAAGTTATGCTGGGTATTTGGTTGCGTGCCGAGATTAGCACCCATGAAACCTGCGAATGGTTAACAGAGCCGATTCCCGAACAGGTTTTGCTGAAGAATAAAGTATTAAACAGGGAGGAGATCCATCAAGGGATACAGTTAGCCAATCAATATAAAGATATAATTATTGCAGTGAATGTGGGGAACGAGGCCCTGGTCGACTGGAATGATCATAAAGTGTCTCCCGATACCATCATCTCGTATGTTAAAGAAGTTAAACAATCAATAGAGCAACCGGTTACGGTTGCTGAAAATTATAAATGGTGGGCTGACCATGGTATGGCACTGGCTGAAGTGGTTGACTTTGTTTCTATCCATACATACCCTCTCTGGGAAGGAAAGGACATTAATCAAGGAATGGATTATACCATAGAAAATGTATTGGAAGTTCGAAATGCTTTACCAGGAGCCAGGCTGGTAATCAGCGAAGCCGGATGGACTACGGTTGCGTCTGAATTTGGAGACCGGGCCAGCGAGGAGAAACAAAAAATTTATTTTGAAGCATTAATGAAATGGGCTGCTTCAAAGAATATTACCACTTTTTTCTTTGAAGCGTTTGATGAAGACTGGAAAGGTGACCCCGGCAACATGATGGGTGCTGAAAAACACTGGGGCTTGTTTACCGTTGACCGAAAACCCAAAAAAGTAATGGAAAAATATTATTCCTTAACCCAAGAATAAATAAACCTGAGCATGAATAGGATAGCAACTAAACTCTCTTTTAAGGAGAAAGTCGGATATGGTATAGGGGATACTGCCTCTCATTTTGTTTGGGATATGGTGGGATTCTGGATTTTGATTTTTTACACCGATACCTTCGGGATTTCAGCGGCTGCTGCCGGGTCCATAATGCTTATTGCAAGACTTTGGGATATGGTTAGTGATCCGATTATGGGAATTATTGCCGACAGAACCAAAACCCGTTGGGGTAAGTTCAGACCTTATATTTTATGGATGGCATTACCCTACAGTATTCTTGCCGTATTAACGTTCACTACGCCTTCGTTCGATATGACCGGTAAAATTATTTGGGCCGGAACCACTTACTTTTTGTTAATGACTGTTTTTACGGCGATCAACCTGCCTTACTCTTCATTAAGCGCTGTAATGACCGGTGATTCCTATGAGCGTGCAGGTCTTAATTCCTATCGTTTTGTCTTTGCCTTTGCCGGTCAGCTGATTGTTTCGGGAACAGCACTTACGCTGGCCAGATTTTTTGGAAACGGTAATGATGCCAAAGGATACCAGATTACACTGATCCTTTTTTCAGTGATCAGCTTTATCCTTTTTATGATTACCTTTAAAACGACCCGGGAAAGAATCCCGCCACCCAAAGAACAAACGCAATCCCTGAAAAAGGACTTCAAAAATCTATTTAAAAACCGACCCTGGGTTATTCTCTTCTTTGTTGGAATTATTTCCTTTATCATGTTTGCTATTCAGAACCTTTCTATAGCCTATTACTTTAAATATTATCTGGGCAGGGAAGAAAATGTACAACTTTTTAACATTACAGGAACCCTGGCATTGATTGCCGCAATCCCTTTTTCAAAATACCTGGCCAGGAAATTTGGTAAAAAAAATACCTTCATAGCCAGTTCGTTAATCTCAGGACTATTTTTCATTTTATTATACCTTCCGGGAGAAAAGAATATTCTTTCAATCTATCTGTTGAATATTCTGGCTAAAATGGCTTATGCGCCGGCAGTTCCTTTGCTCTGGACCATGTTGGCCGATACGGCCGATTATTCCGAATGGAAAAATGGACGAAGGGCAACAGGCCTGGTTTTTTCAGCCGCTACTTTCGCACAAAAGGCGGGTTGGGGGATAGGAGGTGCTTTAGCCGGATGGTTTCTCGTACTTTTTAAATTTGTTCCCAATGTGGAACAAACGGCTTTTGCTATAAATGGTATCAAATTAATGATTTCCGTAATCCCCGGAATATTGTATATGGCCTGTGCAATCTTTCTGTTCTTTTACGATATTGATAAAAAAACCTGTGAAAGAATGCAGCAGGAGCTGGAAGCCCGGAGAGCCTGATTTTTAGGAATGTGAAATTGACTAAGGGACTTCTTCTCCGCGGGAAGCACTGTAAATTTTGTACCATTGTTCAATACTCAGATCAATCTTCATCGCTTCCAGGGCATTCCTTATTCTTTCCATTTTACCCGAACCGATCACCGGAATGATTCTTGCCGGATGCTTGAATAGCCAGCTGTATATGATCTTATCAATACCTCCAATGTCTAATTCCTCGGCAATATCTTGTAGTTGATGATAAATCCTAAGTTCTTTCTGGCTCTTTGGATTAAACAATCTCCCCCCTGCAGTTGGAGACCAGGCCATTGGTCGAATCTTTTCCATTTGAAGGAAATCCAGGTTGCCGTTTTCAAAATGTTCCAGGTGAAAAGGAGATATTTCCAGTTGATTGGTAACCAGTGGGTCCTGGACAAAAGAATTTAACATCTTAAACTGGTTAGGATTGAAATTTGAAACCCCAAAATGCAATACTTTTCCGCTTTTCTTTAAGTCATTAAACGCTTTTGCTATTTCCTCAGGATCCCAGAATGGGGCCGGACGGTGCAACAACAGGAGATCGATGTAGTCTGTGTCAAAATTTTGTAAGGATTGATTTACTGATGATACCAGGTGATCATAACTGTAATCATAATGCTTAATTTTTCGGGCAGGGTATTTGTCGGATATTAATTGAATCCCGCATTTGGTGATCAGTTGAATATCTTTTCTTAACGTTTTGTTGAGTTTAAGGGCTTCTCCAAATGTTTTTTCACATTCATAATCCCCATAAATATTTGCATGGTCAAAGGTAGTAATACCCAATTCAATCAATTCCTCTAAAAATTGTAGTAACTCCTGGTTGGTTAATTTCCAGTCTAATAACCTCCAATACCCATGAATCAGTGGGGATATGGAGAACTCCTCGGTTAAAAATACTTTTTCCATCACTTTTTTTTTGATCCTGTAAATTTAATGAAATAGGATTGTTTTTCGATTTTTTCATGGGATCTGATGATAATTTTTTTATCGATAAAAATTATTCCGGGCATACATTTTTTTTCAGATTTAGTGCATTTTAATTATCTTTAGCCTTAGCTAAAACCTAATCGAAACTTTATGAATTCCGGATTCTCTTCAATAGATTATGCGATTTTTATTTTTTATGCGGTAATTATCATCTCTCTGGGATTATGGGTCTCAAGAAAAAAGGAGGGAAAAGAAAAAACCACGGAGGATTATTTTCTGGCCGGCAAATCTCTTCCCTGGTGGGCTATTGGGGCATCGTTAATTGCAGCCAATATTTCTGCCGAGCAGTTTATCGGAATGTCTGGTTCGGGGTTTGCTGTTGGACTGGCCATTGCATCTTACGAATGGATGGCTGCACTGACCTTAATCATTGTAGGAAAATATTTTTTACCCATCTTCATCAAGCAGGGATTATATACCATCCCCGAATTTATTGAAAAACGGTTTAATACCAGTCTAAAGACAATTCTGGCGGTATTTTGGATTGCCCTTTTTATCTTCGTTAACCTTACTTCGGTTTTGTATCTGGGAGCAAAAGCCTTAAATACAATTCTTGGAGATGGCAATACCCAAAATATGATCTGGTTTATCCTGGGGTTGGCATTATTTGCTGCGGCATATTCTGTTTGGGGAGGATTATCCGCTGTTGCATGGACTGATGTGATCCAGGTTTTTTTATTGATTGTAGGCGGATTGATAACCACTTTTATTGCTTTATACCATGTTACTCCCGAAGGGGGTATCTTGAAAGGATTTTCGCATATTTACGAGGTAGCCGGCGATAAATTTCATATGATTCTCCGGAAAGATAACCCTGAATTTGCCAATTTGCCTGGAATAGCTGTATTAGTAGGTGGCTTGTGGGTTGCTAACTTATATTATTGGGGATTTAACCAGTATATCATCCAGCGAACCCTTGCTGCAAAATCTTTGCGTGAGGCGCAGCGAGGCATTGTTTTTGCCGCTTTTCTTAAGCTGATTATTCCTTTGATCGTAGTAATTCCAGGGATTGTAGCCTATGTTTATTATTTGCATCCCGAAGGAACTTATGTAGTGAATGGCGTTCAGGATGCCCTGACAAAGGCCAGTGGGTTGCCTGATAATGATAATGCCTATCCCTGGCTGATCAGCACCTTTATTCCAACCGGACTGAAAGGTTTGGTGGTTGCAGCTCTGGGTGCTGCCATTGTTTCCTCGCTGGCATCCATGCTTAACTCTACGGCTACCATCTTCACCATGGATATTTATAAACCCTATATTTCAAAAGAAGCAACCAACAAAGAGCTGGTATGGACCGGAAGAATTGCTGTTTTAACCGCATTGCTCTTAGCCTGCCTGGTGGCACCTGTTCTGGGCCCGATCCCACAAATGTTCCAGTATATTCAGGAATATACAGGCCTGGTGAGTCCTGGAATCCTTGCGGTATTTTTGCTGGGTTTATTTTGGAAAAAAACTTCAACCCGGGGGGCAATTACCGGAGTCCTGGCTTCCATCCCTGTGGCATTTGCTTTTAAAATCCCTTCGATGGCTGTTAATTTATTGGGGAGAAAAATGGATACCCTCCCTTTAGATTCCTTCCAAAGGAATGTTATCCAGGCAAAGATTTCCTCGTTCGCAGGATTTGAACTGCCCTTTCTGGATCAGATGATGTATACCCTATTTATCACCATGGTGATCATTATCATGGTATCATTAACTACCGGAGTGGGCGATGATGACAAAAAAGCGATCTCCCTGGATACGGCAACTTTTATTACCGGAAAAAAGTTTAATATAGCCAGCTATATTTTGATGCTTATTCTTGTGGTATTGTATGTGATCTTTTGGTAAGGGATATAGGCTCTTTGCTATTGGTTAATCTTCTTGTTGACGGTTTTTTTCCACGATAATTAATTTTATTGAGCGTTTTGTTTAATTCCCTTTCCTAATAAATCGCTATTCATTTTCTTTTTTTTAGCGATCATGACGATTATATATTATTTTTGTCTAAACAAATAAAAAAAGATATGCATCTTGTAACATCAAAGGATATTTCAAAGGTCATCCACCTTGACAAGCTTGGAGGTGAGGTTGTAGCCAAATTATTAATGCAGATTTTAAAATTTAATAAGGTGAATAAGGTATATTCCGAAACCAGGGATAAAGAGGGCATTGAATTTGTAAATTCGGTAATTGACCATTTGGGAATTAATTTTGAGGTTAGTGAAGATGATCGAAAACGTATCCCCGAGAAAGGACCTTTTATCGTTGTTGCCAACCATCCCTTCGGTGGTGTGGATGCGGTTATCCTGTTAAAGATTTTTACGGAGATTAGACCTGATTTTAAGGCTATGGCCAATTTCCTGTTGCAAAAAATTGATCCGCTAAAGGATGTAATTTTTCCGGTGAATCCATTTGAAACCCATAAAGATGCTAAATCAAGTTTTACCGGGATAAAAAATGCATTACAACATCTTGAAGAAGGAAAATGCCTGGGAATTTTTCCTGCTGGGGAAGTCTCTTCCTATCAACCCGATTCCGGGATAATCCAGGACCGGGAATGGCAGCCTTCCATTTTGAAATTTATTCAAAAGGTCCAGGTGCCTATTGTTCCGGTATATTTCCAGGGAACTAACAGCCGTTTTTTCCATATGCTCGGACAAATTCATCCGCTGTTACGTACAGCCAAGCTGCCCTCGGAGCTTTTTAACAAGAAGAACAAAACCATAAAAATCCGTATCGGGATACCAATCCCCGTGAAAGAACAGCACGAATTCTCAGATACAGCTCACTTTGGACGCTATATCAGGGCCAGGACCTATGCCCTGGGAACTGCTCTGGAAGTTAAAAAATTTTTTCGTCCCTCTTTTTATCCAAAAATAAAAAAAATTGAACCTGTTGCTCCTCCTGTAAAGAAGGAAGATTTAACCCGGGAAGTAAAATCATTAATCGAGAACTATCTTCTGTTCGAAAATCGAAATTTTAAGGTATTCTGTGCCCCCTCAACGGAAATGCCCCTGAGTATGCATGAAATTGGCCGCTTAAGAGAACTGACTTTTCGTGAAGTTGGCGAAGGCACCAATCGTAGCCTGGATATTGATGAATATGATTTTTATTACAACCAGCTGGTTGTTTGGGATGATGATGAACATAAAATTGTAGGAGCCTATCGTATCGGGAAAGGAAAAGATATTATTGCACAATATGGTTTACCCGGTTTTTATATCCATTCTTTATTTAAAATACGGAAGAAATTTTTATCCATATTAAATGAATCCATCGAGCTGGGACGGTCGTTTATTATTAAAGAATACCAACGTAAACCATTGCCGCTGTTTTTACTGTGGAAGGGTTTGTTGTTTTTCCTGCTGAAAAATACCGATTACCGGTATCTTATTGGCCCCGTGAGTATCAGTAACGATTTTTCCAGGTTTTCTAAATCTTTAATTGTTGAATTTATTAAAACCTATCATTACAATGAGGAGCTGGCCCGATGGATTAAGCCTCGTAAGAAATTTATTGTTAAACCTGATAAGATCGTTGACCGGAAAATTTTTATCGAAGAGGAAAAAGGAGATGTGACAAAAATTGATCAGCTGATACAGGATATTGAGTCGAATTATAAATTTCCCATATTATTGAAAAAATATCTTCAGCTCAATTCCAAAATCATTGGATTTAATATCGACCCAAAATTTAATAACGCCCTCGATGGGTTAATTATTCTTGATATCTTTGATGTTCCTCAGAATTTTATCAAAGGCCTGTCAAAAGAACTTAACGACGAATCAATTCTTGAACGGTTTAATTTTACACCTACTATGTTAGAGGCTGAGTTTGAGGCCCAAAAATAGAAGACTAACCCTGGAAGTTGTCAACAAGCAGGCAGAGGTCAGATGATATCCATGGGAGTACGCCGTTATTTAATTTTTACCAATGGGTAACCGTTGGTTGTGATCATAAGCTGCCTGGTAAAGGAGGTGAAATTTTTGTCATCATTTTAACTCATCCAGAAACTCCTGGGTTGTTTTTATGGTTGCATAGGTTTTGTTTAAGGAGCTGAGGGTTGACAAATGGACATCTTTGGCTGTTACGATTGCTTCCTCGTATTGTAAATCCCTTGTTGTACAGGCATCCTCAATAACCGTGCAATCAAAGCCATAATCGGATGCTGCTCTTGTGGCCGCTTCCACACACATATGGGTTTGCATCCCGCAAATAATAAGTTCTGTAATTTGATGATCCTTTAAATAATCCAGCAAACCGGTTCCGACAAAGGCATTGGCTTTGTTTTTGGAAATTACTTTTTCTTTTTCCAGAGGCTGTACCATGGGGTGGATATCTCCTCCGGAACCTGCTTCATGACGTATATGAATAATTGGTAGTTCCCGGTCCCGGAAGGCTCTGATTAGCCTGGAGGCATTTGTTGCAGCTTTTTCGGGGTTGTTTAAAGGAATGGTTCCCCCGGGAAAATAGAATTCCTGGATATCAATAATAAGTAATGCTGTTTTTTTTGTGTTGGCAGGGTAGTGGGCAAATAACGAAGAATTGCCTGAGCTCAACAGAAATACCGCCAAAAGAAGTAAGTAAAGTTTCTTCATAAACTCATTTTCTTACAAAGATATGAATTGGTTTAGTCCAAAGCAAAATGTTTGTTTTGTTCGATAAAATCTAATATTTCCTGAATAACCTCTTTCATCTTTTCCTGGTCTTTCAAAACCATTCGATGATCGGCATTTGAAATAGTAACAAATTTTTTATCTGATGTGGGAATTAAATCATACAATGTTTTTCCCATGCTTGGGGGAATAAAGTTATCTGCAGCTCCATGAATTACCAAAGTAGGTTTGGCTGCCTTTTCCGCCAGAGGTTTATTATTGAGATTATAGATTTTCTTATCGATATCAAGCTTTATAAAAGGGCGGACAATCCAGGGAAGAGCGTCTTTTATCAGGTAATCTTCCAACTCTTCGAGCGAAGTAAAGGTTGACATGATAACCACCTGGTCGATAGAATGATCTCCTGATAAATTTAATGCCACATAACCTCCCATGGAATAACCTAAGAGGAGGGTAGGCAAGCCGTTGTTTAAATGATTATTGAAAAAATCAAGAGCCAGCTGTCCGTCGTTTACTATACCTTGAATGGTTGGTTTACCATCGCTGAGTCCATACCCACTGTAATTGAAGGTAAATATATTCACTTCAGCCTGCCGGGTGAATTCGTTGAAAAATGGAATGGCTGACCGGACATTGCTGCCATTGCCCGAAAGATAAATTATGTTGAATTCGGGTTCGGCTTCCATAATATGCCATAATTCCAGTTGAGTGGTATCCGTATTGTCAATAAAATACCGTTGGAACGAAAGATGTTTATCCAGCGGATATTCCTTAATGGGATTAAACACTTCCGATTCGGTTACCTTTTGGTTAATACACCCCTGGGTGATGATGATAAATAGCAAACTAACGACGATTGATTTCCAGTTTCTGTTTTTCATTCTTTATACTTCTATTGATCAAAATATATTATCCATAACAACAAAATTATTTTTTTGTTTAACAATATTTTAATTTTGAGAAACAGTTTGTTTCAGGTAAAGTAAAATTTTAAGCCTCCCGAATTTGAAAGATTTTTAGTATGTTTGAATAAAGTTAAGCAGCTCTGCCTATGAAAGAGATTTTATCGCCCCTTGCCATTATGCAAAATATGGTGGAAAAATTACAAAATTTCTACCCGGAACATCCTGAAAAAGCGGAAGGGATCATTCAGTTTCATTTTACCCATGCAAATAAAAGGTACGATTGTTACATCCAGGCTGATCAGCATAAATTAAAGCTATACCAGGGGACGGCTCAAAATCCAACTGTTAGTGTTCAATCGAGTTTTTATAGCTGGCTTGATCTGGCGTTTGGCAGACTCCATCCATTCATCGGCATGATTACCCGGAAACTAAAATTTAAGGGCGATGTCAGGTTTTTTAGAGTAATCCCCAAAAAATCACTGAAAAATAGTTTGTGGGTCCCTGCCGATCCCGTAACCAGGTTTGAAAAGAACCCTTCCAAATACTGGGAAAAACCGGAGAAAATTGTTGTTTTAAATGCATCTCCCCGGGGAAAAAATGGATATACCGATTTTTATTTAAAACCTTTTTTGAAAGGTCTGCGGAAAAAAGCTGAAGTAACCCAACACTACCTTAATCAATATAAGGTTAAACCATGTATTGGTTGCTTTTCCTGTTGGATAAATAAGCCCGGGGAATGTATATACCATCATGAGGACAATTTTCATGATTTAGCTGAAAAATTTGCAGATGCTGATATGATAGTTTATGCTTTTCCCATCTATGCCGACAACATCCCGGGGGTATTAAAAAATTATTTCGACCGGTCTGTTTCCAGGGCTTATCCCTACATGATTGAAGGAATGAATGGCGTCCGGCATCCACGAAAATATATTCATAAAAACCAATCGATGGTTGTGTTTTCTATCTGTGGCTTTTGGGAGATGAAAAATTTTATCCCTGCAAAAACCTTTTTTAAAGCGCTGGCACATAACCGCCATTGTCCCGTGGTTGGTGAAATCTATCGTACAACAGCGATTGGTTTATACGACAATCCCTTTCTTTTTAAAAAACTGAATCTAATCCTGGGAGCCTTGGAAAAAGCAGGAGAAGAACTGATCAATTCAGGCAAAATTAAAAGATCAACCTATAAATTGATACATCAAAAATTAAAACGTTCACCGAATGACCTGGATCGAATTAACGAATGGTGGAATAAAAAGAAGGGAAGCAAAGAATTTGATTATTAATATTTTTTAAATTTTTTGGAGGGTTGATGATATTCCTGTTGAGTATCGATATGAAGATACTTGGAAAGATATTTAACGCCGATATAAAAGGGAATTGTATCTAATAATGCCGTAGCCATTTTAAAGAAATAATTGGAAAAAATCAGCACCATAAGAAAAGAGAAGGTATTGGTATTTTCATGCAGGTCAATTGCTTTTGCTCCATAATAGGTGATAAGTACTACCGCAATGGAATCGATTAACTGGCTGGTTAGTGTTGACCCGTTATTTCGCAGCCAAAGATGCTTTCCCTTGGTTGTTTTTTTCAGCAGATGAAAAATCTGAACATCTACAAACTGGGCGGTTAAATAGGCGATCATAGATGCAGTTACAGCACCAAAGGTTAGTTCACGTATTCTGAAAAATGCTGTACTATCTACTTGCGGACTTTCCGGAAGGATCCCGGCAAACCACATGATGAAAAGAACCCAGATATTCATAAGCAATCCTACCCATACTACCATATTTGCCCTTTTTTTGCCATATAGCTCACTGATAAAGTCGGTACATAAAAAGGTGATAGGATAGGGTAATACTCCCACAAAAACCATAAAATGAACTTCTGAACCATTAAATTTAAACGAGAGGTCAATCAATCGGGACAAACCCAAAATATTGAGCATAGCCAACGAACCGATAAAAAGACCAGATAAAATGATAAAAACAGCTTCTCTTCGCAGATGATATTTTTTGTCGATATCGTCGGAGTTGGAAAACATAAAAATTAATTAACTGGATATAAAGATATTATATTTTAATAAATTAACAATTTCTTTTTTTGAAAAATCAAGTTCTCCTTGACGAAAATAAAATGTATTTTTTGGTGAATCGTGGATTTGATATCATGAATGTAAGGGTGGAATCCATAATTAAAAAAAATCATCTGAAGAGCATGGAAAAAATGACAAAATAATCACCTTAAAATTATTATTCATTGAAAGTTAGAATATTATTATGTATT
This sequence comes from Bacteroidales bacterium, assembly GCA_036351015.1. Lineage (GTDB taxonomy): Bacteria > Bacteroidota > Bacteroidia > Bacteroidales > UBA12077 > UBA12077. The sequence goes on along the minus strand of JAZBOG010000025.1, from coordinate 84,529 downwards.
TTTAACAAAGCAAATATAAATATTTAATGAGCCAAGGAATCCTGTCTGCCCTTAATATTGAAAAAACTGAAAAAACAAGTGTTTTTTTATTTCTTTTGCAATCTGTTTTTTTGGGGATATTCTAGGGAGCCTTTGATGTTGGAGCTCATGCCTTGTTTTTAAGTGTTTATCCAGCTTCTGTGATTCCCAATGCTTATGTTATTTCCGGAATTGTCGGAATTATCATTACAACACTTTATGCCCGCATACAAAATCGTTTACCTTTTTCTTCGTTAGCAATTCTTAACCTGATTTTTATTTCTGTAATTACCGCAATCCTAAGGATTGCGTTTAGCTTTACGGAAAGTAAGTGGCTTATTTTTTTGATTTTTGTAATGATGGGCCCTCTAAATATTATCGCCATGTTGGGGTTTTGGGGAGCGGTTGGACGGATTTTTACCCTCAGGCAGGGGAAACGTTTATTTGGACTCATTGACAGCGGCCAGATCTTTGGAGCAATTCTTAGTACTTTCGCGATTCCGGTTTTAATTGCCCTTGGCTTTCAGCAAAAAAATCTGCTGTTCTTAAGCTCTGTCAGCATTTTATGCGCCCTGGTCATTCAACTGATTATTGCTGCCCGGTTCAATCTTAACAAACAAATTGAAGCTGCTCCGACAAAACAAAAGAAGTTAATTGAACTATTGAGCGATAAGTACATTTTTTATATGGCCTTATTTATTGTTTTATCAGTACTTGCAGCATTTTTTATTCAGTATTCTTTTCTTTCTGTAACCAAGGCAAATTATCCAGATCATGATAACCTGACAAAATTCCTCGGAGCATTTACCGGTAGTTTATTGCTCTTTACCTTTATATTTAAAACCTTTGTGTATAGTAAGCTGATGAAAGCTTATGGTTTGAAAATCAGTATCCTTATATCATCTTTCCTGCTGGGTATTTTTACTGTTTTTGCTGTTTTAATAGGTACTCTCGGCGGATTTGATGCTTCAGCCTCAGGCTTTATCTTCTTCTTCCTGATCATCGCTTTATCCAGGCTCTTTTCAAAAGCCTTGAAAGATTCTGTAGAAGTACCTTCATTTAAAATTTTATATCAATCCTTAAAAGTCGAAATAAGACACAATGTACAGGCATATGTTGATGGCACTATCAATGAAATTGCAGCTTTATCTGCAGGACTATTATTGGCAGCCCTGGGGATGTTCGAATTTTTTAAACTGATTCATTTTTCCTACGCCCTGATCATCATTCTCTTGGCATGGTTTTTTGTGGCCCGGAAATTATACCAGTATTATCATATCTCTCTGAAAAAATCATTAGCCGAATACAAGGGAGTTCGCCATGAAGTGAACGGGATTTCTGAATTTGTTGAAAAAAATATTCATAAAGAATCAGCAAATCAGCACTTCTTGATTACCAACCTGGAAATGGATTTTGCCCTACACCCTCTTCAGTTTGAAAAAAAAATTTCATCCATGGTAAAGCAAAAGAATCATCAAATTCTAGAATTAGTGGTTGATAAAATTACTGAGAATAAAATTTTTAATGTTCTGGATGGTATCTCTAAGCCATTTGATTCAGAACCTGATGATGAACTGAAAAGAAGATACCGGACCCTGGTTGAAAAAGTGGATGTAAAACTTGATCAATCTCCTGGAAAAGAGAAGATTATTCAGTGGGCTAAATCCAAAGTCCCGGATGAAAAGATAATTGCTGCTTTTTTTATAGGAAAATATTATCAAAATGATTTTTTTATTCACCTCAAAGCCTTGCTGAGAGATATGGATAATCAGGTAAAAATTGCCGGCATAAAAGCTGCGGCAGAAATTAAACACCCTGAACTTTGTCCGTTAATTATTGAATTCCTCGAAAATGAAAATACCTATGCCTATGCTTATGATGCATTATTGCTTTTCGGAGAAAAGGCTTTACCCTTTCTTGATCAGTTTTTTTATAAAACAGGGACTAGTCATCGCTCCTTGCTTCGAATTGTTAAACTGATGGGTAAAGTTGGCGGAGCAAAAGCTACAGATTATTTACTGAAAAAACTAAACCATCCCAATGAAGAAATTCTGTTCCGGGTTTTATTAGCCCTGAGACAATGCAATTACCGGGCCGACGAGAATAGTTCAATAAAAATCCACCAAATTATCGAAAGACATATCGGAGTAATGGCATGGAATATTGCCGCCCAACAAACCCTGGTTGAAAATGATTATGAAGGAATATTAACAAATGCCCTCCGGGAAGAGATTGAAGCTAATTATGATTTATTGTACTTACTGCTTTCCCTTGCCTATGATACGAAATCCATCATGCATGTAAAAGAAAATATTGAAAGTGGTACTACCGAAGGAATAAGCTATGCCCTTGAATTGCTCGATTTATTTATTGATGAAGAATTAAAACCGAAGCTAATCCCCCTTGTTGAAGATATCAGTGCTACCGAAAAAGTAAAACAGCTTCAGAATTTTTACCCCGTGGGGATTTTGCCCTTGAAAGATTTGCTAATAAGTATCGTTAACCGGGATGTAAACTATATCTCCAACTGGACCAAGGCCAGTGCGATATTTTCCTTTAGCGACTTAAAACCGGATAAGGTTCCTGATGATATCATTGCTCATCTTTTTAATCCGGTCGAACTTCTCAGAGAAACCTCTGCTATAGTCATGTACCGGGAAAACAGGGAGGCTTTTAACAATATCAGGCCCAGGATTGATAAGCAATATCAGGATCAGCTGGACCAGTCCATAACAGCTTATCAAAAAGCAGCCAATGAATTACTGATTAAAAAAACGGTTTTTCTTAAACAAACCAATATCTTTCAGGGAGTGCCTTATCGGTATTTATGTCATCTGGCAAAAAAATTAGATGAAATTAATTTTGGATCAAAAGATAAACGCACATTTTCTAAAAACGAATTAAAAAACAAGATCCTGTTTAGTGATTCCGGGACCTTTCTCTTGACCATTGATCAACAGAAATCCAAAAAATTAGTACCCGGAAAAGTCTGTTTTTTTAATGATATTTTAACCACAAAAAGTTTATCAGTAACTATCGAAAGAACAGGCTCCGGTTTAATCTACGCTATGGAGCAAAAGGTGTTAATTTATAATATGTTTGATTATCAGGATATTGAAATATCTGTTTTCAGGTGGATGAATCCATCACCAGAAGAAGAGGTTTCTCAAGATAATCCAGTCAACAGTTGAGGATATAAAGTATTAAATAATAATAAAGCCATTTTATGTTTTACAGAATTTATCGAAGGTTAAAAATATTCTATATGCGACGGACCACCATTTTTAAACAGTTAATTTTAAATGTTGTAATTCCGGCTGTTCTAGCATTACTGGTTTTGGGTGTATTTAATTATACCCAGACCAAGAACAATTTAATTGACTCCATTAAAACAAAAAATGAGATAATTGCTCAGGAAATAATCCATATTATGGAATTTCAGGATGTTGCCCTTGAAATTGTAGAACAGAACCTTAAACCGGTCATGAAATCCTATAGTAATCAATTGGTGAACCAATATTTTGAAAATACCCAAAATATTGAATTTGCTGATTTAAACAAAATCAGGCAAGAGCTGGGCATGAATCCTGAAATGGAAGATATCTATATTATCAATCAGGAAGGAATTGTGGTGAACACTACTTTCGAATCCGATTTGGGGTTGAATCTTTTTGATTTTGGCGATGATCATAAACATCATATCCAAAGTATCTTTAATAATAACGAATTCGTTAATGAACGGTTTACTATTGAGAATAGTACCAAAAGACTCAAGAAGTATACTTATCAGCCTACTCTCGACGGAAAATATATTATTGAACTGGGAATCTATTCAAAAAAAGCGGATGAGATCATCGATTTTATCAAAACAACAATTAATAACCTTTCCAAAAATCAACCATCCATTGTGGATGCTAATCTATTTATTAATAAAGATAACCCCATATCCTTAAATAAAGATATTATTCTCTCAGAAGAGGAAAAAGAGTTTATGAAAGAACGGTTTATTCAAAGGGATTCAACGCAAATACTTAAGAAAATCAATAAACAAAAATTGTTATATAACTATTTTTATATATTACGGTCGAATTCTGATCTTTATAAAGGATCTGTTATCCGGATCATTGCTGACAGAACCCGTGAAGATATATTATTAAGGAATGAGTTATTAAAGTTTGCTTCAATTTTTGGATTAACGATCATTATAGTCATTATCCTGCTTTACAGGAAAACCAGGGTAATTACACATCCCATAAAGAAGCTGGTCGACAAAGTAAATCGTATTACTAATGGACACTTAAACGAAAGAGCCGAGGTAATCGGTAATAATGAAATAACAACCCTCTCCCAGAAGTTTAACTCCATGATCGAGGAGTTGGAAAGTTATTACAATGAACTGGAACAGAAAGTAAAAGACAGAACAGCTGAAGTGGTCAGGCAGAAAGAGGAAATTGAAATTAAAAATAAACATATTACCGATAGTATCCGCTATGCCAAGCATATTCAAAATGCAATATTACCTCCCGAGAATGATGTAAAAAAATTGCTGCCCCAGTCTTTTATCTTTTATAAACCCAAAGATATTGTAAGCGGTGACTTCTACTGGTTAAACAAACGAAATGATTTAATTATGTATGCAGCCGTTGATTGTACCGGACATGGAGTCCCCGGTGCCTTCATGTCTATCGTTGGACATAACCAGTTAAATTATGCTGTTGAAGTTAGAAAAGCCCGCGAATCTAATATTATTCTTGACTATTTAAACGAGGGGGTAATGGAAACTCTCCGCGAAAAAGGTGTGGAAAATCCCAGCGGAGTTAGAGATGGAATGGATTTAGCACTCTGTATTATCGATCGTAAAAAAATGAAACTTCAGTTCAGTGGGGCAAACAATCCTTTATGCCTGGTGCGTGATCATAAATTAACTCAGATTAAAGGAGACCGCCAGGCTATTGGAGGTTCATATGATGATGAGATACCAAAGTTTACCAAACATGAAATAGACCTTAAAAAAGGGGATGTTATCTATACTTTTTCGGACGGATATGCTGATCAATTTGGTGGCAACGATGGACGAAAATTCATGCTTAAACGCTTTCGTGAATTGTTGTTGAAAATTCATCAAGATCCAATGCCCGATCAAAAGAAATTGCTGAATGATATTCTGGAAGAATGGAGAGGCGATGAAGAACAGGTTGATGATATTCTTGTAATTGGAGTAAAAATATAAAGCTATGTCTCTAAAGGAGCCCAATATTATCTTTTACCTTCCTTATGATAAGGATAGTTTTAGTAAAGAAGATAATTTATGGTTGATAAATTTTCAAACCATTCTCAAAACAACACTGGAACAAATAATTCAGCAGAAAATTAATATCTATAACCCTTTTATTGATTCCTCTGACTTTGAGAATACTCCTTTAAATACCCCAATCCATGCAGTCTTTATTCAATTAATCATAAATTCCAATTATAAAACAGAGAAACTTATTCAGCATCAGGCCTCTAAGTTAGTTCGTAAAATATTTCAGCTCAATTGTTTACAGATCGATACTGCTATTCCTGCCATGGACAACATCCATTCAATAAACTTTTTTAATGAAAAAAACGGTGAAAAAATAGACTTCTCCGGTAGGGCAGGATTCGTTAACGATCAAAATGTTTGGTTGAAAATTATGGATCTTTCTTATGAGATCAAAGAATATTTTTTGGAAACAAAGTCTCAGCAGGAAGGAAATATAACAATATACCTTGCCCAAACAAATGATGATTTAAACGATGAGCGGGAATCTATCCTTAGAGAATTTAAGCATATGGGTTATCATATTCTTCCAGAAGAAAATTTTCCTGACGATGTTGAGACTTATCATAAATTTGTGCAGGAAAATATCCGTAAAGCCGATTTTTCAATCCATTTAATAGGGAATGTCTATGAACCTGCCTTCGAAAGGATAAGCCGTTCAGCCGTAGAAATACAAAATGAACTTTTTAATCAATTGATACAAAAACCAGGACATAAAAATATCCGTCGTCTGGTCTGGATCCCTCAGATTTTTAGACCCGATTCTGAGAAACAACGGCTTTATGTGGAAAATTTTAAGCATCGTGTTGAGTTTCTTGATAATACAGAAATCATTCAAACCCCGCTCGAAGTGTTTAAGTCCCTTGTAAAAAGATATGTTGACCAGAATAATTCAGGTCTTCGCCAAGAACAAGATGAACTCTCTTTCGGCCAGGAAAAAAAAGTTTATTTCATTCACTCGAATGTCAATTCATCTGACCATGTTGCGATTATCAATGCGCTTAATGCTAAAAACCTGGAAGTGCTCGAACTAAAAGATCATAAAAATAAAATTGAACTCATCCAGAAGCATCATTCCCTTTTAAAAATGGCAGATGCAATTTTAATTGATTATTCATCCGGAAATCCTTTTTGGCTTAAAAGTAAATTAAGTGACCTGAAAAAAGTCCCGGGCCTTGGAAAAAAGACCCCCTTCCTGGCCAAAGCAATACTCCTGGAAAAAACCATTGAACCTCCGTTTGATCCCGGAATTGATGATGTTTTGTTGATTTACAGGGATAGTGATCTGTCAGCTTCTTTAAAACCTTTTACTGAAAAAATTAAATGAAATGATAAGTTCAAATAAGTCTAGCAAAAATTTGTTTAATCCATTTCCCGGATTGCGGCCTTTCAGGATCGAAGAAAGTCATTTGTTTTTTGGAAGAGAAGGACAAAGTGAAGAGATTTTAAGCAAACTTTCAGGCAATAAATTCGTGGCAGTAATTGGAGCTTCGGGAAGCGGGAAATCATCCTTAATTTATTGTGGTTTAATCCCCATATTACATGGAGGTTTTATTGGTGAGATCTCTTCTCAATGGGAAGTCATTAAAACCCGACCCGGAAATGCTCCCATCGAGAATTTAGCCTGTGCTTTCTCCGGAATAACTGAAAATTCAGATGAGGAAAGTCACCTGATAAAACAAAAAATTAATGCATCGATACTGAGGAGCAGTTCCAATGGATTAATCGAAGTGTTACATCAGAATTATGATTTGGAAAAACAGAATATACTGATTGTTATTGATCAGTTTGAAGAGCTTTTCCGGTATAAAAGTAGCCGGAAAGATCAGTCAGCTTACAATGAGTCTGAAGCGTTTGTTAAACTATTAATAACAGCTCATCAATCCCCCAACCTGCCGGTTTATATTGTTTTAACCATGCGTTCCGATTTTATCGGAGAATGTTCACAATTTCATGAGCTTACCGAACTAATCAACGACTCCAACTACCTGGTCCCCCAGATGACCAGGGATGATTTCCGGAAAGCCATTGAAGGACCTGTAGCAGTTGGAGGTGCAACAGCTGACGAACAACTGGTTCAGCAATTATTAAATGAGGTAAGCGACAATCCTGATCAATTACCCATTTTGCAGCATGCATTAATGCGTACCTGGAATTACTGGATGGAACATTCCGATCCGGGATTACCTATCACCCTTTCGGATTATGAAGCCATTGGAAAGATGGAAAAAGCACTGTCCGAACATGCCAATGAAGCTTTTGATGAACTCTCAGAAGATGAAAAGTGGATCTGTGAAAGCATGTTTAAAACGATTACTGAAAAGGGAAGTGATAACCGGGGAATCCGGCATCCTACAAGTATTAAAGATATTGCCTCGATCGCACGGGTAACCGAAAATGAAGTAATCAAGGTTGTCGAACCTTTTCGTGATCCTGGCAGATCCTTTCTGACTCCATCTCATGAAATTGAACTGGATAAAAACAGTATTATCGACCTTTCTCATGAAAGTTTGATGAGAATATGGAATAAGTTAAGAATTTGGGTGGATGAGGAGTGGAATGCTGTTCAGATGTATTTAAGGCTTTCGGAAGCTGCCGAGATGTTCCAGCTTGGGAAAACTGGTTTATGGAGACCCCCCGACCTGCAACTAGCCTTGAACTGGCGCGAAAAACAAAACCCTACCCTCGACTGGGCCAAAAGGTATAACCCCGCTTTTGAACGAACGATGGTGTATCTTAATACCAGTGATAAAGAATACAAAGCCGAAGAAGAGAATAAAATTAAATTACAAAAACGACAGTTAAGGCGTTCAAAAATTTTTGCCATCGTTCTTGGAACAGCAGCAATTATCTCCCTGGGATTAACCATTTATTCCCAGGATTTGGTAGTTAAGGTTGAACGGGAAAAAGCAGAAGCAGAAAAACAGAGAGGTATTGCCATAGAACAACAAAAAATTGCTGAAGAGAAATCCATTTTGGCCCAGGAAAAAGAAAAAGAGGCTCTCGAACGAAAGGAGGAGGCCGATAAACAACGGCAACTTGCCGTGGCTAAAGAGAGGGAGGCCCTGCAGAATTTTAAAATTGCCGAACAACAAAGAGAAATAGCCCTTCGCCGCGAAAAAGAAGCTACCCAACAACGCTCACTGGCTGAACGAAATGCCGAAGAGGCTCAGCGACAAACCATGGAAGCTGAAAAAGCAAGACAGGAAGCCCTGAGAAGAAGAATGCTTTCCATTGCACAAAGTATGGCCGTGAAATCACAACAAATTGCAGATAATATTCAGTTAAAGGCTCTGGTGGCTTACCAGGCCTATCTGTTTAATCAAAAATACCAAGGGCCAACCCATAATCCTGATGTATACCTGGGGTTGTATTATGCCCTGAAAGGAATCAAAGGACAAACTTTTAATGCACTGAATGGACATAGCGGTTCTGTGATGGATATCGCTTTTATTCCTCATTCCAATACCATGTTTACTACCGGAGGAGATGGTAAAATCCTACAGTGGGATATCTCAGATGCTGCTAAATCATATTCTCCGGTTATCGAAAATTCTTATGGAAAACGTTCCCTGGCAGTAAGCTCTGACGGGAAATGGCTTATTGCAGCCACTGACAATTCCGGTATTTTAATCTTTGATCTTACCAATAGTGTTGGGCTCAGTAAAGAATTAGCAGGCCACGAGTCCATCGTCAGTACCATTGAAATTGCACCCAATAATCAATTTTTTCTTTCGGCAAGTAACGATAAAACGATTCGAAAATGGGATATGAATAATTTTACCAGTGAAGTGTTTCTTCAAAGCGAATCGAAAATAAATGCCCTGGCAATCTCTCCTGACTCCAAAACAGTTGCAGTAGGTACCCAGGATGGAAAAATTAATATTTATAACCTGTCGAATAATGAAAAACCTGAAAAAATACTTTCAGCATCTGAATCAGCAATTACGGCTGTTAAATTTGATAAATCATGTAATTGGCTGGTGGTTGGCAACACAAAGGGCGATGTAATGATCTGGAATACAGGCTTCTTTGCACTGATCGATAACCTCGAAGGCCATAAATCAAGAATCTATGACATCGATTTTAATCCTGAAAACAATCTCATGGCGACTTCCAGTCTGGATGGTACCGTTAGAATATGGGATTGTACTAACTTAAATAATCAACCCATTGAATTAAGGGATCACGAGTCATGGGTCCTTTCCATCTCCTTTAGCCCTGATGGGAAAAACCTGGTAACTTCAAGTAACCAACGGGAACGTTTATTAATATGGCCTGCCAAAGCAGAACTAATAGCTCCGGAGGTTAAAAAATGTATTGAAAGAAATTTTACCCCCGAAGAGTGGGAAGCATTTGTTGCAAAGGATATTAAGTATGAAAAAACTATACCTGAAACAGATAATCTTTAAGCCAATGATCAATTATTTTACCCCCTTTCTGAAAATACTTATCCCGGCTGCGTGGATGCTTTGGTTTTTATCCGGTCATTCCGCTTACAGTCAGCAAACCGGCTGCGCCTTTACCCTACAGGAAGCAGAAAATTATTACGAAATGGGAATGCTCGATACAATCCCCTCCATGCTGAGATCATGTATTAATAGTGATGGTTTTGATGATGAGGAGCTTTCCCGGGCCTATAAACTATTAATCTTAACCTATCTGTTCGAAGATTATCAGGAAATGGCTGATTTAACCACCCTGAAATTCTTAGAGAAATTTCCGGAATATACGGTGAAACCCACTGACCCGATTGAGTTTAGCTATCTCTTAAATACGTATAAAACAATTCCCACCTTTTCGATGGGTATAACCGGTGGGTTAAATTATTCTTTTATCCGGATTATGGAGCCCTATTCAATGAATGGTGACGGGGATTATACTGGTAAATATTCCGCTTCTGGTTTTAATTTCCAGGTGGGGGTATTATTAAAAAAATATATCAATGAAAATCTGGATGTTAATCTTAAAATTTTGTACGCTACTGCTGGTTTTGATTATGAGATGGATCAGCTGGATTATAAAATTTCATACCTCGAAAAGCAGTCTATGATTTCATGCCCATTGACCATCTCATATAATTTTTTATTCGGAAAAATAAAACCTTTTGTCCAGGCAGGAATCAATTTCGACTATAAATTTGATATAATTGCCGATTTCTCCAAGGAATATACCGGTAATTTTGTGAGTGAAAATCTGAAGGATTCCGACCTGGATATTTTGCAGGACCGAAAACCCTTCAACCTTTCAGCAATTCTTGGGGGAGGGGTAAGCTATGATATCAAAAAAGGAAGTTTATTGCTCGATGTTCGTTATCAACTGGGTTTCCTGAATGTGGTGAATACCGAAAACCGCTATGATGATTTCAAATGGAGTAACTACAACTATATTGATGATGATTTTGCGATGAATAACCTTTTTATCTCAGTGGGTTACATCTATCCATTTTATAAAACAGTTAAAACCGATCAATAAATTTTATTATCATGCCAAAAGTTTTAAAAATAGTTGCTGCAATTCTTCTTTTATCTGCTTGCGATAACCTGGAACTGTCTACCGACCAGCAAGATGTGTTTGTAAAATACTATGGATCCTGGAATACTGATGCAGGGAATGATATTGTAGCGTTTGGTGAAGGATACCTGGTTTTAACGACCATGACATCTGCCCGACAAAATACTGAAATAGTGCTTTTACATACCAATAAGTTCGGCAACATTTTCGATCAGGGAATCGATACATTATCATCTGTTCGCGGAGGAAATAATACTGCATCTTCTCTCTTAACAACGCGGGATGGAGGCATTGTTATTTTAGGCACCGTTACCGATACCCTAAACGATAATACCGATATCTATGTGCAAAAATTGAATTCGGATTTAAGTAACGCCTGGGAAAATATCCTTGGTGATGAGGCTAACCAGACAGGTGCAGCAATTCAACCCGTTGCTGATGGTTTTATCATTGCCGGAAGTACAGATGCTTCAGATGTGGGAAATGGGAATAGTGCCGGGAAAAAAGATGTTTTCCTGGTAAAGATTGATTCTGAAGGTGCTGTTGAATGGTCGAAAAATTATGGGGGCAGCGGCGATGAGTTTGCTGCTGATATTCTTTCCACGGATCAAGGTTTTATGATCCTGGGAACCACCAACGGATTTCATGAACCCGGGCAGGCCAATAATAATATCATCTTGATCAAAACCAACCTAAGCGGAGGAGCTCCCGACATGGCCACTTTTGGCGGCTCCAATAACGATTTTGGGGCAGCACTGGTCAAAGCATCCGAAGAGGGATTTGTTCTTTTGGGAACCGTAGAAAATGTAACGGGAAGTAGCTCCAATGTCTATGTTGTTAAAATCAGCGAGGATATCCATCAAACAGCTTGGGAATATATTACGGAATTCCCTTCCAGGGGCCTCGCAATGATTAATTCTGAAGATAATTACTGCATTGCCGGTTCCAAACAACTTGCCGGTGGGTCGGCTGCTTACTTCCTGAAATTAACTCCTGCCGGCGAAAAATTAACCGAGAACAGTTATGGCGGATACGGCCAATCCATAAACTCTTTAACAGCAACCTTCGATTCCGGGTACATTATGACCGGAACTTCCGGCGTCCCCGGAAATGAAAAGATTTTGCTGATCAAAGTAAATAACCATGGAGATCTTTAATCCCTTTATGGGTATTATTCTGAAGAAATTGAAAAAACTGAACGTATGAAAATAGTTACTCACCGATTAATTTTTGCCCTTGCATTACTCCTGGCAAAGGTGTCGTTTGCCCAGGTAACCATTGTTGATGCCGTTGCCATTGATGGTAACTCAAATGGGCTGTATGGAACCATTGAAATTGAGTTTTCAATGAACATTGATGATTCCGATGTGGAAACAAGTGCTATTTCGGATGATGAATGGATATTTTCCTTATCTCCTGCATTCTCCGATACACTCTACCCATCAACGTTTTCTTCAGCTACCGAATATATTAACGATGGATCAGCGAATAATGATAAATTTATTCGCCTGGTATTCAATGATGAGTTTCCTTCCAGCCAGGGGAAAATCTACTTTCGCTATACCAATACAAACGAGGATGCTATTACCGCACAAAGTACGAATGATACGTTGTACGATTTTTTAATGTTTGAAGCCCGTGATACTGCTCCTCCTGTAATTAACAGCGTTACCTCTAATGCTACCAGTCCCGGGATTTTAAAAGTGGGTCAGTCCATTACCTTTACTGTTGATTTTAAAGACCCTGTTCCTGATCCTTATTTAACCATTAATCCCTTGCAATATAATGGGCAGGATCTAAACTGGGCAACTAATAATGCAGGAGATACCTATAAGGGAATTTATGTGGTCACAGAGGATGATCCCGATCAGTCTTCTCCCCTGCAACTGACAGGAGTAACCGCTATAGACCAGGAGGGTAATGTGAGCCCTGCTTTTGATGGAAGTGATGTAAATAAAACCATCGATGCCAATACTCCTGCTATCGATTCGCTGATATCCAGCGCAACTACTCCCGATACCCTGATTGTTGGAGATACGATTCATTTTACCATCTTTTTAGAAGATGCAGAACCTAATATAACGATTCATCCTTTAACCTATAATGGGGAAGATTTAAACTGGCTCAATGTTGGAGATACTACCTACATGGGAACTTATGTGGTTGCTGAAGGAAATGAAGACCGGATCAACCCATTGCAATTAACCGGAGTTAAAGTAACTGACCTTGCAGGAAATGTAAGCAATACCACCGATGGCAACGATGTGGCTGTATCCATTGATGCAAATACACCCGAACTTTTATCCGTAACTTCTGATGCAACCAGCCCCGGGATACTCAAAGTGGATGACCGGATCATCTTTACCATTGATGTGAAAACACCCGACGGAACCTTAATCATCAATCCCACCCACTATAATAACCGTTCCTTAAACTGGTTTACCTCCAATGGAGGTAATACCTACCAGGGAATTTATACGGTAACCGAAGGGGATCAGGACCAGACCTCACCCTTACAGCTCGAAAATGTAAAGCTAACAGATCCTGCAGGAAATATCAGCAATACAATGAATGGCAATGATGTAGCAAAAACCATTGATGCCAATTCCCCCGCAATCGTTGATTTCCTATTACCCAATACACCAAAACTGTTTGGTGATATAGTACAGTCTACTTTGAAAGTAGTCGAAGACCCGGGGACTTTATCATTAACATCAGGTGCTGTAGCAACATTTCCCCTGGATTCCATTCAAAAAGTGAATGATTCTACCTACAATGCATATTTTACGGTTACAAACCTGGGGTACGATATCGAACCCCTTCAGGATTATGAGCTAACCAACGTGGTCCTCACTGACCCGGCAGGCAATATTTCTGATCCATACCAAAAAACCATCGCTCAGACAAATGACCCTATTTATACGGTTGTTCCTTCGGCCAAAGTAAAAGGCAAATACCATGTTTGTGATCTCGACTCGGCTCAGCTTTCCATACAGTTATCAGGAAATGCCCCCTGGGAGGTTGAACTATTCGATGGAAATAGTACAGAAGTAATTGACGGGATTTCAGAATCTCTCTATACCCATACCATTAAAGCTGAAGATTTAACTGAGCTGGTTGATCCTGATACCGTAGTATATAAAATTACAAAGGTAACAGATGTACATGGAATAGAACAAACGATGTCAGGGTTAGATAGTGCTACCGTTTTTATCCATAAATTACCGGATGTAATTATTGCAGATCCTCCAGGTAACCAGACCTACAATATCAATGCCGATCCGGATACATTGGTCGGAAATCCCGGGGGAGGTATTTTTTCAGGAAACGGGATTGTGGCATCCAATAATACTTTCTTACCCTCGTCAGCCGGGCTGGGAAGTCATGAGATTATTTATTCCTATACAGATCCTGCTTATGGATGCTACAATGCAGATACCTCTTATTTCGAAGTTATTGAATCCAATGCAAATATTTTCTTCGAAGATAATGATGCCTGGCGGTGTGAGTATGAGTCTGATTTTATGGTCGAAGCCGAGGTGATCAGTAATCCATCCATTATCGGCAGCCTGAAATTATATGCTCAACCCGGGGCAATTACCGATCATGGAGACAATACCGCAACCATTGATATTCAGAGTCTTAGTGCGGGAACCTACGAGGTGACCTTTGAGTATATGGATGGTTCTTTTATTGCGGTGAAAAAAAGCTTTACCATAGAATCTGTAGGAAGTGCTATTAATTATACGAAGCTTGACCATCAATGCGAGAATTATGATACAATCTTTATTGATGCATACAATCTCATCCCTTCGGGAGGTACCGGGGAATTTTTGTTTTCGGGTTCTCCAGGGGCCTTTGAATATGCAGCTAATGACCCAACCCATAATTCCGGATACCTGGTTCCCCAACAAATTTCTCCGGGAGCTTATACCATGGGATATGTTTATACTACTCCCAACGGATGTAAGAGTGATACCATCGTTAAATCATTTAATGTTTATGCTCTGCCGGCGGTTTCTTTTATTATGAACGATAAATATAATATCGACCAGGGATCAACAACCATTTATGGCAACCCGCAGGATGGGAATGGTTTGTTTACCCCATTATCCTTTATGTCCAACAATGGAGATGGAACAGCTGATTTTGACCCCGCAGATGCCGGCCTTGGCTATCACTGGGTCAAATATACCTATGAGGATAATAATGGATGTGTTAATGCGGATTCTCTTGAAATAGAGATAACCGAAGCTTTTGGCGATATCATTAGTTCTTCCGGCTCCTTCCAGTACTGTTATTTTGGGGATCAGCCCGATACATTAACCGGGATCCCCAATCCTACCGATGGTACTCCTGGAATATTCTACATTGATAATACCCAGATTATTCCTTTGGAAGAGAATAAAATACTTCTTAATCCGCAGCTATTGGATCCCGGGGATCACACCATAAAATTTGAATATTACGACGGTACTACTGCCTACCAGGTTTACCAGGCGATGAATGTAGACTCCATTGGAAATGTCTATTTTACCGGGTTGGAAAGTGATTATTGTCAGCATCAGGATATTGAAATTGAATTAACGGCTTTTTATGCCGGACAGGAAGGGTCTGTTGCCTTTAGCGGGAATGGAATTACTGACGATACGGAAGATGAGTTTGCCTATTTTAATCCCTCGGATGCTAATCTGGGGAATAACCTGATAACCTATACGTTTACCCGGGATTTCTCCGGTTGCCAAAAGGAATATAGCAAAGATGTAACGATAAATAAAACCCCTTATGTTGCTTTTACACCCGACGATCGTTGTATTGTTGATGCGGACCAGTCCATCGGATTCTCTGCCGATACACTCATGGCCGACTCCATTGTTAGCTGGGACTGGAAGTTTAGAAATTACTTTACCTCCACGGAGACAAATCCTGAATTCCCTTCGGTACCCGGTTACAATGCCACTTCGTTGACACTGACTTCAAATAAAGGTTGTTCCAGAAAGGTAGATAGTATTTTTTATATAGGAACACGAGCAGATATCGAATTTACCTACGAAAATGAATGCCATGGCGAAACGGTTCTGTTTCACCTGCTCACCTCCAGTGATGAAATTGATATCGACAGCGTGCGATGGCGATTTGGGGGGGAGGGAATTTCCAATTTATCGGATTTGGATAACCCTACCTTTCAGTATGATTCTTCAGGGGGGTACCATGTAATTTATGAGGAATTCACCAAATCCTGCGGAAGAGTTGCCGATACCGTTAAGTTGAATATACGTCCGTCGATTGATCTGAGCCTGGGCAATTATTATGAACCCTTCGAACAGGAACCCGACCTCACAGGATGGGTCATTGAAAATTTAAATGGATCTACTACCAATTCCTGGCAGTGGGGGATTCCGGCCGGCGAAAAGATTGATACCGCTGCTTCAGGGAGCCATGCTTTTGTCACCAATTTAAGTGGCAATTATCAGAATAACGAACAAAGTATGATTACCAGTCCCTGCTTTGACTTTAGCCAGATGAAACGCCCCATGCTTAGCATGGATTTTATCTCTTTCACCGAAGAAGACCGGGATGGTGTTGCCATTCAGTATTCCAAACCCAATGGCAGCTGGGCAACCCTTGGGGTGCCTAACGAAGGCATCAACTGGTACAACTCCTATATTATTACAGGGGCTCCTGCTAACCAGCAACTGGGATGGACTGGAGAGACAAACACCTCCCCACAGAATAATTGGTTAAAAGCCATGTATCGCCTCGATGAACTCAAAGGTCGGGGAGGAGTAAGGTTCAGGATTGTTTTTGGTTCAAACGGTGACTTTACCGATGAAGGTTTTGGTATCGATAATATTGAGGTTAAGGAAAGAACACGGATGGTTCTTCTTGAAAACTTTACCAACATTACCGATGAAAATGCTAATACGATCCAACAGAACACCATCGAACCTATTCTTCGTAAAGATTCATTAGACGTAGTGAATATTAATTATCATACCAGCTTCCCGGGGACCAACCTATTCAATTCTTTTTATCCCTCCGGCCCCAGTGCCAGGGCATTATTCTACGGCGTTTCCGGGGTGCCATATTCTATCCTCGATGGAGGGGAAAGGCAGTTTAGCTACCTGTTAGGCCATAATTTAACCCCTACCGATGTGCATCAAAGAATGTTGATAGATCCTCAGTTTAATATCTCATTGCAACAAAATATCCAGGGGAGTCAATTGATTGTTTCTGCTACCCTGCACTCCCGCCAGGAATTTGTTCAGCAGGATATTATTGCCTATGTGGCGGTTGTTGAAAAAAATATTCTCCATGATTCGGAAAACTATCACAATGTTTTAAGAGCAATGCTGCCCGATGCAGCAGGAACTGCCATTGATAAAGACTGGAATGTGGGTGACTCTGTTAAAATTTATCAGCAATGGAATATTCCTGAGGGCATTAATCCTGACAGTTTAATCTCGATCGTTTTTATCCAGGATGAAGCCTCCAAGGAAGTTTATCAAACGGCCGGCACGGATCAGGTAAGTGCGATTACCGCTGTTGATAAACTTTTTTGGTCCCAACAACCCTTCGATTTTGCCCTTTATCCCAATCCGGCTTCAGAGTACCTCATGGTTCATCTTACCAGGGAAGCTGAGGTTGATCTTTTGGTTCATATTTATAGTAACACCGGAAGATTGGTAAATTCAGGCACAATCTCTCAGGGCTCAGATTTTGTTGAAATCAGCATCAATCATCTGCCTGCAGGAATCTATTATGTTAAAGTGTCGGATACCCAATCGGTGGTAAAAACCCGAAAATTGATTATAAACAACTAATATTGAGCTGGAGCTGATAATTTAAAAATCACACGATCTGCTTTCGTGTGATTTTTTCTTTGGATTATAAAAAAACAAAAAATTAACGTTTAACTTTGTATCTCTTAAAATATTTACTATGCGGTTAAAATATAAAATTCTTTCCGGATTTATTATTCTGTCGGTTATGTTAATCGTGGCAGCGATTATATCTATTGTTGAATTAACTCATGTGGGACAATCTGTTCAGGATTTGTTGGATGATAATTATAAAAGTATTGATGCCTCGAATACTATGCTTGAGGCTCTGGAAAGAGAAGATAGCGGAATATTATTGCTGATTCTTGGGAAATGGGAGGAAGGCCGTAAAACAATCCAACAGGCCGATAGCATGTTTTATGCTGGATTTACCATTGCCAAAAACAATATAACAATACCTCATGAAGATCAATATGTAAAAGATATTGAAACAAAATATAAAGCCTTTAAAAATAAATGGGTTAAACCAATTGTGGGTACCCAAAAAGAAGGCGATCTGGAGTGGTATTATGAGAATCATCATAAGGCTTTTATTGAAGTAAAAAATGCCGTTAAGGATTTAATGGTGTTAAATCACCATACGATGTATAATACAGGGTCCGACCTTAAAAAAAGGGCACAACGCGCAGTTATGCCAGGGATTGTTGCGATCATTGCATCCATCGTTTTTTCTTTGATCTTTAGCTTTTTTATTCATCAGTTCGTGATCAAACCATTAATGAAAATTGCCCGGGGTATTAATGAATATAATGATTATCACAAGCCTTATCAGGTAGATATTGAAACCAACGATGAAATAAAAGATATTAGTGAAGCAATCAAACGTATGTTTTATAAAAAATCACAAGAGAAATAACCATGCGCCCTCATATTATTATCCGATATATTGGATTAATTTTTTTATTTAATTCCGCTTTTTTATTTGTTTCCTTCCTGATAGCTTTATTCTATAGCGACTCATCGGTTTTTCCCCTGATGTATGCTACCATTATCGCATTTCTTTTTGGAATTTTCCCTATTATCTATGTTCCTCCCGCAAAGAATATATCGAGTAAAGAAGGCTTTTTAATCGTCGTATTGAGCTGGCTATTAACTTGTTTGCTTGGTGTAATCCCCTATATTATGTGGGGTGGCGAGTTTTCTTTCACAAATGCCTGGTTCGAAAGTGTTTCAGGGTACACCACAACTGGTTCAACGATTCTTAATGATATTGAATCCCTTCCTAAAGGGCTACTGTTTTGGAGAGCTTCAACCCATTGGATTGGAGGGATAGGGATTATTATTTTTGCATTGGTTGTGCTGCCCAATATCGGTCATGCCAGGGCGGTATTATTAAATACCGAATTTTCTTCGTTAGCGAAAAGTAATTTTCTTTATAGTTCAAAACAGGTAATACGCATCCTCCTATTGGTTTATGTTGGGTTAACATTCCTCGAAACCATTGCTTTACTCCTGGCCGGAATGAATTTTTTTGATGCGGTTAGCCACTCCTTCGCTACTATTGCTACCGGTGGATTTTCTACCAGGAATTTGAGTATTGCCTACTATGATAACCCCTCGATAGAAATCATTGTCATGATTTTTATGATTCTTTCAGGGATCCATTTCGGGTTATTATTTAATACAATCCTGGGAAGAAAAAAAAATATTTTTAAGTCATCTGTTGTAAAATACTATATTTTATCCATCTTCCTGGGGATATTCCTCGTATCTGCTAATCTCTACCTGAATGGATACTACAATGTTCTGGACTCCTTAAGATTTGGTTCGTTCCAGCTAGTATCCCTGGGAACAACCACGGGGTTTGCTACGGTCGACTCTGCCTTTTGGCCTCATTTTTCCATCCTGATATTGCTCTTTTTTACCTTACAATGTGCTACAGCCGGATCAACCTCCGGAGGGATTAAAATTGACAGAATATTGATATTCTTAAAATCCATAAAAAATCAGGTGAAACGATTTCATCACCCGAATGCTGTATTATCTTTAAAAATTGATAAAAAATCACTGGACAATGACCTGATCTCTAATGTGTATCAATTTATCCTGATTTATATTTTCAT
This sequence comes from Bacteroidales bacterium, assembly GCA_036351015.1. Classification (GTDB taxonomy): domain Bacteria; phylum Bacteroidota; class Bacteroidia; order Bacteroidales; family UBA12077; genus UBA12077. The sequence goes on along the minus strand of JAZBOG010000025.1, from coordinate 64,790 downwards.
TGTTTTTATTTCGGCTTTGATCTTGTCAGCCCTTGGCCTTGACAGTTTAACTGCTTTTTCTGCTTCTGCAGCCACTATGGGAAATGTTGGCCCGGGGTTTGGCGGAGTAAGTTCATTGGGTAATTATGCATCTGTTCCTGAGCTGGGAAAATGGGTTTTGTCAGCAAATATGATTCTCGGTCGTCTGGAAATTTATGCAGTGATTTCATTATTTATGGTAAAAACCTGGAGATTTTAAATTATTGAAATCGCCCTTCATTTCTTCCTCTTCTTTCCGGGTGCCTGTTCATCCTTCCCGGTCGCTGCCCAAAGCCCTGATCATCAATCATACGCATATACATATGTTGTAATTTCTCCTGCTGTTCTTCATTGCAGATCGCTTTTAAAGCCAAAAAATGTTCAAAGGTATTTCGTTTTAGTTCATAATGTAATTTCCCAATTTCATGGGCAATACTATCCAGCTTGCCTGGATCAGGATTTTCTTTTGAAATCTCTTCAACCATGGCAACCCGCTGGATATGCAATTCTCTTGCAATTCTTCGGGAGGCTGTTCTGTTTTTTTCATTCATTTCCCGGAAACGATTAAACTGTTCTGGAGTAAGCTGCAGTTCATCCCTGAAAAAACGATACATGCCCTGTTCTTCAACCCGTTGTCTGAATTGGATATAATCCTGGTCAACAGGTTGTGGAAGATTTCGATTTCGGTATAGTATTGTCGAAAGGGCAGCAATATTCACCACCACAAGAAATATGATTAACCCAATGATTAAATGCTTTTTAGTTACTGTATTCATGGCTAGTAAATTTATAATTAAAATTCATCTTCTCCTTTGGCTTCTTCTGAAATCAAAACATTCTCAATAGATTCTATTCCAAGATCATTCAAATATTGATATTCTGCATAGGCGTTAAGATAATCTTCAGCTGCAGGCTCATAGTTAGCCAGTCTGCTTTCATTGCCCGTTGCTCCTGTACCGATAAGTATTCCAAAATACACCGCCAACAGTATGGATGCCGTATATATAGCCGGTTGGAGCACTTTTCTTGCCCATTGACCATGAAGCAGGGATTCGTTTTGGGCTTTCCTGTTTTCCATTCGTTGCTTAAGCCGGGTATAATAGAAGGGTTGTTCAGGAATAGTTTCCTGGGAATTTAAATGATTCATGGTGCGAACAAATTTCGTGTAAATACCGCTACAGGCTTTACAAACCGATAGATGCTCTTCGAATTTATTTTTTTCCTGCGGAGATAAAATACCCTGATGATAGGCACCTATTTTTTTATGTATTTTTGCACACTTCATGTTCGTTGTTTTTATTTAGACCCTTAAGGGTTCGGTTTATTACAGGCTGATTAATTTTTTTTATAATAATCGATAATGGTTTTTTGCAATTTCTTTTTTCCCCGGTTAATTAACACCCCAACCTCAGTTACACTGATATCCATAATCTCAGCAATCTCTTTATACGACAAGTCCTCGAAATGGCTTAATGCAATCGCTGCATTTTGCTTTTCAGGTAATTTTTTTAAGGCATCGTGCAATACCTTTTTATTTTCATCGGTTTCCAGGATCTCTCCAGGTTGCGGGCTATCGTCTGCCGGGTCTTGCTGAGCCTTATCATCTCCAAAGATAAGATCCAGGCTGTTAAACCATCTATTTCTTTTTTTGGAACGCAAAAAATTAAGGGATTTGTTAACAGCAATCCGGTACAGCCAGGTGGAAACTTTCGAATCCCCCCTGAACTGGTCAATCGATTCGTAGATTTTAATAAACACTTCCTGCGAAACGTCCATCGAATCCTCAAAATTATGCAGGATATTATTACAGATAGTCAATACCATTGGATGATACTTCTCAACAAAAAGCTGAAAAGCATATTCGTCACCTGATGTAATCTTTTCTATTAACCGTTTATCATCCATTTACGTGAATCAACAATTCGGGTTTAGGGGTTAAGACACCGCCAGAACCATTTTATTACAAGCTAAAGGTAAAATGTTTTTTTGGTTTTCTGAACATATTAATCCTCCAATTGTTTTTACTAAAAATGTAAAATATAATAGAAGCGGTCATGATAAAACTGGATGAAATTTTTAACAAATTATGGATGGATTATACCTCTCAGAATCCATCAGCCCAAAAGGTAGTTGATCTTTTTTCCCATGCCGGGGAAAAAGTACTTAACGATCATATTGCTTTCCGAACATTCGACCACCCGAAAGTAAATATCGGTATTTTAGCCAGACCATTCCTGGAGAATGGATACGAAGAGAAAGGGGCTTATACGTTCGAAGCCAAGCATTTATTTGCAAAACACTTTGAACATAAAACAGATAAAGATGCTCCCCGGGTCTTTATCAGTCAGCTTAAAACCAGGGATTTTAGCAGCTTTTTACAAAAATCAGTAACTGATCTTGTAGAAAAGGCTCCGGAAGAGGTGCTGCAAGCAGAGGATTTAATTTTAGCAGGAAATATTTGGGGTGTTCCTTCTTACGATACCTATCTGAAATTACGCGAAGAATCGGAATATGCTGCCTGGGTTTATGTTTATGGATTTCGGGCAAATCACTTTACCGTAAGTATAAATGCCCTCCAAAAGTATAATTCAATAGAAAAAGTAAACCAGTTTTTAAAAGACAATGGTTTTTTATTAAATACCTCGGGCGGCGAAATTAAAGGAACTAAAGAGGATATACTCCGGCAGTCGAGCATTATGGCTAATCCTATCGATGTTGAATTCAGGGAAGGGAAATATAGTATTCCCGGATGTTACTATGAGTTTGCCCAACGTTATCCTGACCAGAACGGTAATTTGTATAGCGGTTTTATTGCCAAATCGGCTGATAAAATCTTTGAAAGTACAAATTACTACGATAAAAATGAAAAATGATCATCATTCATAAACACAAGAATTACGATTAATAAATTTCACTTTTCTTCTTTTTTTATAAGATTTATCTTTTCTAATTTTTATGTTTGCATGAATAATTAAAACTGCAGCATGAAAATTAGTGGATTTACCATGGGGAAAAATGTGGATAAATTATATTATCCCATAGAACCGGCCATCAGGTCAATATTACCCATTGTTGACGAGTTTGTCGTGGCGCTTGGAAAAAGCGATGAAGATGACAAGACCCGTGAAAAAATAGAACGCATTAACAGCCCAAAAATAAAAATTATCGATACGGTCTGGGATCTGGAAAAATATCCCAATGGCATGGAAAATGCTCATCAAACCGATATTGCCAAAAGTCATTGCAGTGGCGACTGGCTTTTTTACCTGCAAGCCGATGAAGTTATTCATGAGAAATATTTACCGTTAATTAAACAACGATGCCAGGAGTTACTCGGGGATAAAGAGGTGGAAGGATTACTTTTTCGGTACAAACACTTTTGGGGCGACTACAACCACTATCACACCTCGCATAAATGGTATAAAAACGAAATAAGAATAATCCGTAATGACCCCGAGATTCATTCGTGGGAATCTGCCCAGTCGTTTCGCCGGATTCCTGATTTTGATGGGATACATTACCGCCAGCAGGAAGGAACCTATAAATTAAAAGTAGCTAAGGTAGATGCTGAGGTTTATCATTACGGATGGGTACGTCCCCCTTCGTTGATGAAGAAGAAAATGAGGGCTCTGGATACAATCCACAAGGGAGAATCCGGAGCAGAAAAAAAATCAAGGTTTTACCGTAATTTCGATTACGGTCCGCTTTCACAGCTTAAAGAATTCCAGGATACCCACCCGGAAGTGATGAAAGACTGGATCAACAGCTTTGATTGGGCTGATGAAATGCAATACTCCGGAAAACCTTCCAAAACCAGGAAAAAACACGCTCATGAAAGATTAAAATACCGGTTAGTCACCTGGATTGAACAAAATCTGCTGGGAGGAAAAAGCCTGGGTGGTTTTAAAAATTATACCCTGCTTGATCGTTAAACATCCCATTGACCTGTTGATAAAATGTCGTTAAACACATAAAACTTCCTGTAATCTCTTGCGGTGCAATCCTTGCAAAAGATTATCTTTGTGTAGCATCATCCCTTTTGATGGCAACCTGTTAATTACAATTGATTATGAATAAACTGTATACACCCCTTTTTATTACCTTCTTCGTTTTCTCATTTACGATCAGTTCGCTTTTGGCTCAGGAGGAAAGACCTGAATTTATTCAGGATCAGGAAAATCTTTGGGTTGATTCGGTGATGAATAAACTCTCCCTCGATGAAAAAATAGGACAGCTTTTTATGGTTGCAGCCTATTCAAATAAATATGATAATCACGAGGAAGAAATTACCACTCTCATCAAAAAATATAAGATTGGCGGATTGATCTTTTTCCAGGGAGGTCCGCTCCGACAGGCCAGGCTTACCAACAAGTATCAATCGGTTGCTGAACTTCCCCTGTTGATTGCTATCGATGGCGAATGGGGGCTGGGCATGCGCCTGGATTCTACCATAAGTTACCCGCGCCAGATGATGCTTGGCGCCATCACCGATGATTCCCTGATCTACCGGATGGGGTATGATCTTGGTGAACAGATGAAACGCCTGGGGATACATATCAACTTTGCCCCGGTGGTTGATATTAATAATAATCCGCAGAATCCTGTGATTAATGTACGCTCGTTTGGCGAAGACCGGGTAAATGTAAGTAAAAAGTCCATTGCCTATATGAATGGCATGCAGGATGCAGGAATTATTGCAGTAGCCAAACATTTTCCAGGCCACGGAGATACCCACCTGGATTCTCATTATGCACTGCCCGTCATCGGCAATACCAGAGAACGGCTGGACACCCTGGAACTGTTCCCCTTCCAGCGAATCATCGATGCCGGCGTGAAAGGTGTTATGGTGGCCCACCTTAGCGTACCTGCCCTGGAACCGGACATTCATCTTCCCACCACCCTGTCTGAACCGGTGGTTACTCAATTGCTGAAAAATAAGATGGGATTTGACGGCCTGATTTTTACGGATGCCCTGAATATGAAAGGGGTAACTCAGAATTTCAAACCCGGCGATATCGAAGGGATGGCTGTTCATGCCGGGAATGATGTGCTTCTTTTTCCCGAAGATGTCCCCAAAGCTGTTCATAAAATTAAAAAACAGGTAAAAGCAGGAAATATTCCTCCGCAAAGAATTGACGAAAGCTGCCGGAAGATCCTTCGGGCAAAATTTCAGGCTGGCCTTCATCACCATCAACGAAAAAACGATTATGTGCCCCTGGAAAACCTGGAAGATGATCTAAACCAAATCATGTATGAGGTTACCAGGCGCGAGCTGATTCAATCAGGACTCACTTTAATTCAAAACCAGGAGGATATGCTGCCGGTTAAAAACCTGAGCAATAAGAAATTTGCCTCGCTGGCTTTTAACGCCGGCGAGACAACGGTTTTTCAGCAAACACTTTCCCTGTATGCACAGGTGGATCATTACCAGTTCGACCCTTCGCAGAGCGACCTTATTTTAGAGATGCTGAAAGATTATGATATGGTATTTACCAGCATTCATAATACCTCTTTCTGGCCTGCAAACAATTACAGGGTAAACCCCTTGCACCTGGAGTTTATGGATACCCTTGCCCAGGAAACCCGGGTCGTATTCAGTTTGTTTGGGAACCCCTACAGTCTTCGAAAATTCAATAATATCAAGAATTTAGACGCTGTTTTGATTGGGTACGACGATGAGTCCGCAATTCAGCAATATGCCGCCCAGGCAATTTTTGGCGGGATAGAAGTTCATGGCAGACTGCCTGTTTCAATCCACAGCCATTACCAGGCAGGTTTGGGAATTCCCTTAAAAAAAAAGATAAGGCTAAGCTATGGAATCCCTGAACAGGTCGGGATGTCCTCGGGAGTATTAACCCGGATTGATTCAATCGCTCAACAAGCCATTGAAACGATGGCTACACCTGGATGCAGAATACTTGCTGCACGAAACGGGATGGTATTTTATGATAAATCTTTTGGTTATCATACCTACCTGAAAAAGCAAAAGGTCAGCCCGGATGATATCTATGATATTGCTTCGATCACCAAAATTGTAGCCACTATGCCTTCGTTAATGAAACTTTATGAACAGGGCTTATTCTCGCTCGAAGCACAACTGGCAGATTTTATTCCCGAACTGGATACCACGAATAAGGGCAAGTTGAAGGTGAAGGATATTCTTACCCACCAGGCCCAGTTAAACGGATGGATTCCTTATTACTACTATACCCTTCAAACCCTCTTTCCCAATAAAGATCTGCTGAATTCTGATTTTTCTGAAGAATACCCTTATAAGCTGGGAAATCACTCCTATGTGGCCAAGAATTTTATGTTCAGGGAAGGAATTTATTCACATCAAAAGAAACCAGGATTTACTACCCGGGTAGCCGAAGATTTATACATCCTGGATACCTATAAGGATTCTATTTTTAACCGGATCAGGGCTTCCCATTTAAGGGAAAATGATCAATATCATTACAGTGATCTCGGGTTTTACTATTTTTATAAAATTATTGAAGACTATACCGGCAAGAACTTCCGGGAATATGTTGATTCTTGTTTTTATGAGCCCCTGGGAGCTAGCCGTACCGGATTTCAGCCCCTGAAAAGGTTCTCCAGAAAGGAAATTGTTCCTACCGAAAATGATCTGATCTTTCGTAAACAACTGCTGCATGGGGATGTGCACGATCCAGGTGCCGCCATGCTGGGAGGAGTTTGTGGTCATGCCGGGGTATTCTCCACCGCCAATGACCTGGCCAAGATCATGCAGATGTTCTTAAACGACGGAAACTATGGGGGAGAAGAGTTCCTTAAACCGGAAACCATTGAGCTGTTTACCACCAGTCCGTTTTTGGACCAGGATAACCGGAGAGCATTGGGCTTTGATAAGCCCCAGATGGATTACAGCAAGGAAGGACCTACCTGTAAATGTGTCTCGGCAAAAAGCTTTGGACATAGCGGGTTTACTGGCACACTGGCATGGGCTGACCCGGAGGAAAAAATAGTGTATATCTTTTTGTCCAACCGCATCCACCCCGACCAGGATAACGGCAAACTGATCCGGACCAATGTAAGAACCGATATCCAGCAGGTTATCTACGATGCAATCATCGAATCCCGGGTAAAACAGGATATCATTCAATAATTTTTCATTCCCGGGGATGATTTTTCAATCCAATAATGTAATTTTAAAGAATAATCTCCAAAATCAATGAACCATGAAAAAACTTGCTTTGTATACTGTCCTGCTTATGCTTCTGGTGAATGCATGTTCTGATAAGGAGAAAGCAGACCTGATCATTACCAATGCCAGAATCTATACTGTGGATCAGACTTACCCTGTGGCCGAAAGTTTTGTGGTGAAAGAGGGGAAATTTTTAGCTGTGGGTAACGAAGCAGACCTTATTGCCCAATACCCGGCAGAAAATATAATCGATATGGAGGGCAAATTTATTTATCCCGGATTTATCGATGCACATTGCCATTTTTACGGATATTGTTTGACCCTGTTACAGGCTGACCTGCGGGGAACTACCTCCTTTGATGAGATCCTGGAGATCATTCAGGCGCACGACAAGGCCTATCAGGCCGACTGGGTTTTGGGACGCAGCTGGGATCAGAATCAGTGGCAGATCAAGGAATTTCCTGTCAACGACCGGTTAAATGAGCTTTTTCCCGATAAACCGGTATATTTGCGACGGGTGGATGGACATGCAGCCATTGCCAATGCAAAAGCTTTGGAGATGGCCGGAATTACTGCCGAAACACAGGTTGATGGTGGAAAAGTAGTGGTGAAAGATGGAAAACCAACCGGCGTGTTAATCGATAATGCCATGTCGTTAGTTAGCCGTTTAATTCCTGATGTTGAGCAACAACAAACCATAAAAGCCATTGCAAAAGGCGAACAAAATTGTTTTGCTGTGGGATTAACTTCTGTTGCCGACGCCGGGCTATATAAAAATCAGGTTTTGTTAATCGATTCGTTACAAAAGGCTGGTAAAATGAAACTTAGGCTGTATGCTATGTTGGAACCTACCCCGGAGAATATCGATCACTTTGTAAAAAGGGGAAAATATAAAACCGATCATTTGAATGTTCAGTCCATTAAACTATATGCCGACGGGGCCTTGGGCTCAAGGGGAGCTGCTTTACTGGAACCTTATGCCGATGATCCGGGAAATTATGGCTTAATTATCGAACCCTTTGAATTTTATCATCAAATGGCAAAGCTGGCCATGGCCAACGATTACCAGGTGTGTACCCACGCCATAGGGGATTCGGCCAATCGGTTAATGCTTAATATCTATGCTCAGTACCTGCAGGGCAAAAATGACCGTAGGTGGAGAATTGAACATGCACAAATCATTCATCCCGACGATTTGCATAAATTTGGAAAATATAGTATCGTTCCTTCCATTCAATCAACCCACTGTACTTCGGATATGTTCTGGGCCGACGAGCGGCTGGGAGAGGAGCGGATAAAAAATGCCTACCCCTACAAACAGTTGCTGGAACAGAATGGCTGGCTGCCAAATGGCACAGACTTTCCCGTGGAAAAAATCGATCCGTTGTTAACCTTCTATGCCAGTGTGGCACGAAAAGATTTAAAGGGATCCCCCGAAAATGGTTTTCAGACCGCAAATGCATTAACCCGCCGGGAAACGCTCAAGTCCATGACCCTCTGGGCCGCCAGGGCTGCTTTCGAGGAGCATGAAAAAGGAAGCATAGAACCCGGTAAAATGGCCGATTTTGTGGTGCTGGATAAAGATATCATGCAAATCCCCGAACAGGAAATCCCCCGGACCAAAGTTCTTTATACCTTCCTGGACGGGGTGATGGTGTACCAGATGAAATAAATTTTTTATAGGTTTTTAGGAATATTACATTTTGTAACTTACATCTTGTAATTTGTAAGATGTTTTCATAAATATTACAACGTATATGATGTTTATTTTAAATGATGGATCCAGGATAAATAGCAGGAATCAGGGTAATTCAATTCAAACGATTTAAATACTTTTTCAATGGATAAATTCAGGAATGCGCTAAACTTTATCAAACAATATGTGGATTTTGAAGAACCTGAAATCCAGGCCATGAAAAACAGAGTACAATGGCTTTATTTGAAAAAAAATGAGGTATTTATTAACCAGGGAGATATTGCCAGGACCATCGCCTTTACCAACAAGGGATACCTAAGGGTCTATTATTTGCACGATGGCGAAGAGATTACCCGGGATATTACCCCTTTGCACAGTTTTGCGACGGCCTTGCCAAGTTTTATCTCCCAGAAGCCTTCCTGGGAAACAATCTGTGCCATTACGGATTGTGAACTGATAACCATCCGTAAGGAAGACCTGGAATACCTCTATTCAACCTACCCTCGATGGGAAAGATTCGGTCGCAGGATCATGGAGGAGATGTTTGTTGAATCGCAACGCAGGATATACGCTTTTATTACCGAAACGGCTGAAGTACGATACAAAAAGCTTTTAAAACATTACCCGGACATGATCCGGGAGGTTCCTCTTACCTATATCGCCGGTTTCCTGGGAATCAAACTTCAGTCGTTAAGCCGTTTGCGAAAATCAATGGATTGGAACTAATTCCTAAACTACTCGATTGTAAATCTGCTTATTGCATTCCGCAGATAAAGTGTCAACTCCCGCTTTAGTTTCTTAAATAAATTTTTTTAATCTGTCATGCCCCCTGGCAATCGGGCAGAACTGCTCAGGCAGTGTGTTTAATGAATTGAATTTGTGTTTTGGCCATGTAAATATTTAACAAATGTTAAATGGTTTTTAGGGGATTTTTTCGGAAATTTGAAAGAAGATGATGGATTAATGATTTTAAATTTATGGAAAGAATATTTGACCAAACTACCGGAACTAATTTTGATTTGATCGTTATTGGCGGAGGGATTACGGGTGTGTCAGTGGCTTACGAAGCAGCCAGCCGGGGATTAAAGGTAGCCCTGTTCGAAAAGGGTGATTTTGGCGAGGCCACCTCTGCGGCAACATCCAAGCTTATCCATGGAGGATTGCGCTATTTAAAAAATATGGAATTCGGGCTGGTTCGCGAATCACTTACCGAACGCCGTATCCTGGAAAATATTGCTCCCAACCTGGTGTATCCCTTGCCATTTATGATTCCTACCTACAGCAACCTGAAAAATAATAAACAAATATTATTTATCGGGATGGTACTGTATGATCTCTTATCCTTTGACAAAGCATTTACCTGGGATAAGTCTAAAAAACTGCCCTTTCACAGAACCATTGGAGCAAAAAAAACAAAAACGCTGGAACCCTGCATCCCCGATAATAAACTTACAGGGGCAAGCATCTATTACGATTGTCAAAACATTAACCCCGAAAGGCTGACCCTCGAATTCCTTACTTCGGCCATAAAATATGGTGCCCGGGTGGCAAATTATGCCCGGGTTGACGCTTTTATTCAGAAGGATCAGATCCTTCGCGGGGTAACTGTTCATGACCTGCTAACAGGGATAAAACATGATTTTTATGCCGATGTAACCATCAACTGCACCGGTCCCTGGACAGATATCCTGTTAAGCAAATCGATGAATAAACAGGCTGCTGAACACCATATCCGGCGTTCCGAAGGGATCCATATCATTACCAAAAAACTTTGTAACAAACATGCTGTTACCATGATGACCCAAAGTGGACGTCATATCATGCTGATGCCCTGGCGCAATCATTCACTCATCGGGACTACCGATAAAGAGTACAAAGGAGACCCCGATGATTATAAGATATCCAGGGAAAGTATCCAGGAATTGATTGATGAAGTGAATGCAAACTATGGTATTCAGAAACTAAACTATAAGGATGTTTTATTTGCTTATGGAGGGTTAAGACCCCTGGTTGACCGGCAGACCGAAGCATCCTATGAATCTTCCCGTAAATACGAAATAACTGATCACGCCAGGGAAGGGTTGGATAGTCTGATTACCGTCGAAGGGGGGAAATATACTACCAGCAGAAACCTGGCTTTTCACCTGATCAATAGAATAGCTAAAAAAAGGAAAATCAAGGTGGGGAAATCTGTCTCGAAAAAAAGATACCTGGTAAATTCCGATATCAGGAATATGGAAAGTTTTATCAGGCAACTGGCCCTCAGATATCCCATGTTTTCCGAAGCAACCATCAATTACGTGGGACGAAACTACGGATTAAAGTGCCATCCCATCTTCCGGCTGGCCATGAGAGATAAATCGCTTGCACAGGTGCTTACCGACGATGGAGAGATCCTGGCCGAAGTGGTTTATGTGATCAAAAAGGAGATGGCCTTCACCTTAACCGATATTTTGTTCCGTAGAACCGGGATAGGTACGTTGGGTTATCCCGGGGATGAATCATTTAATCAAGTTGTTGATACAGCAAAAGCTTACCTGAACTGGGATGCCCAAAGAACGAAAGCGGAAATCGATCAGGTAATGAAAATATTTGCCATTCCACAATAAAAATGCTAAAAACCAGAGAACACGAGGTCATTGACCAAAAATATAAAATAAAATTGCATGAATACATACAGAGATATTTTTAAATGGGGAGATAAACGTAAGGCTCAACTGGACGATGGAACCCTGAACGTTGTCCGGGAAAGATTCGGATTTACCGGGGAAGAGTTAAAAGAAAGACACCTATTGGGTAAACATGAGGTCGTTCTAGACCAACCAAATCATCTGGAGCTCCAAATACTTGAACAGCTGGCCGGAATCGTTGGAAAGGAGAATATCTTGACCGATGATTATTCACGGGCTTCCCATGCCCACGGGAAATTTTATGCAGAACTATTACGAATCCGTAAAGGGGAAATCACCAACCCTCCCGATGCGGTAATCGCTCCGCGTAGTGAGGAGGATGTTGAGAAGATCGTTAAATATTGTCATGAGAACGGGATTGCCATTACTCCTCATGGAGGCCAGTCGTCAGTGACTCGCGGAGTGGAAACTCCAAACGGGGGGATAAGCCTGGATATGACCAAACATCTGAATAAAGTACTGGATGTAAATGAGATAAATTGTACAGCCACTGTACAGAGTGGTATCTATGGACCTGCATTGGAGGAATATCTGAACCATTACGGACAGCAGTATTCCTGCGGACATTTTCCCCAGTCGTTTGAATATTCTACCGTAGGAGGTTGGGTGGCAGCCAAAGGAGCTGGCCAGGCTTCAACAGGTTATGGAAAAATTGAACACATGGTTCTTTCCCTGCGGGTGGTTACTCCGGGAGGAATCATTGAAACAAAAACCTATCCTGCCAGTGCCCAGGGATGGGATCTGCATCAACTGTTTTTTGGATCGGAAGGTACCCTGGGAGTGATTACCAGGGTGACCATGAAAATAAGAAAATACAGACCACACCAAACCCGAAACGCCTCGTTCATTTTTAAAAACTTTGAATCGGCGGTTGCTGCTATGCGTACAGTGATGCAGAGCGGAGTAGGGGTTCCCCACCTGTTTCGGATCTCCGATCCGGAAGAGACCGATATTGCTTTTAAAACCCAGCATTTTGAAGGTACTTTTGCCGATCAGTTCCTAAGCTACCGGGGCTACAAATCCCACAGCAGGTGTCTGATGTTTGTGTCGGTTGAGGGTAGCGCCTCCTATACCAGGCAGGTCGTATCTTCTGTTAAAAAGATAGCCAAAAAACACAAGGCTATGTATCTTGGCGGGAAACCTACCAGAAAATGGTTAAATCAGAGATATTCCAGTGCCTATCTGCGCGACCCGCTGATGGACCTGGGCATTATGACCGACACCCTCGAAACGGCAGTGATGTGGGATCGTCTGATTCCCCTGTGGAATGCCGTAAGAAAATACCTGAAAAGCAGGGAAAAGACCGTGGCAATGGTCCATATTTCCCATGTGTATGAGAATGGAGCCAACCTCTATTTTACCTTTTTAAGTCCCATGAAAAAAGGAGATGAGCTGGAAGATTACACCCATTACCACCAGGGAATTATTGAAACCATTCGGGCTAATCATGGATCTTTATCCCATCATCACGGGGTGGGGCGTTCCCTGGCCCCCTGGATGGAAAAAGAACTGGGAAAGGAGTCCCTGGCACTGATGCAGGCCATTAAAAACCACCTGGATCCCAGGGGTATTATGAACCCCGGAAATACCCTGGGCCTGAAACCTTAGCTGTCATCCAGTCCTGCTAATTATCGGGATAACGAAGGATGACGATGATAATTAAAGGAAATGATTGATCTTATTATCAATGAGTACAAAGAAAAAGAAATACGTTGCTGTTATCGATGCCGGAACCCAATCCATTCGTGCAGCGATCATCGATCTTACCGGGAATGTTTGCGCCCTGGAAAGGACAAGCATTGATCCCTACTTTTCTGATCAGCCTGGATTTGCCGAACAGGATGCCGAATATCTATGGGATAAACTGTGCGAAACCACCCGGCGTCTGATAAAAAATTCACCGGTTGATTTCTCCCTGGTTGGAGGATTGTCTGTCACCTCTCAACGGGGAACCGTTGTAAATCTGGATAAAAACGGAAATCCTCTGCGTCCTGCCATCATCTGGCTCGACCAGCGAAAAGCAAACGTGGATCAGAGGCCTGGAGGAATCGTTAAAAAGGGACTGCAACTGGTAAATATGTACGAATCCCTGGCTCATGCCATTAAAGATGGTGAGTCAAACTGGATCCGCCAAAATCAGCCTGAGCTATGGAATAAAACCCATAAATATGTATTTCTTTCCGGGTTCTTTAATCACCGTTTAACCGGCAGATTTATGGATTCCATTGGCAGCACCGTGGGATATATGCCCTTTGATTACAAAAAGCAGCAATGGTCGAAGCCTGGTTCTATCAACAGCAAACTTTTCCCCGTCGAACGCGGAAAGCTGGTCGACCTGGTAAAACCTTCGGAACTGCTGGGTCAGATCACCCCGGGTGCTTCCAGGCAAACAGGTTTGCCTGTAGGATTGCCCGTTATTGCGGCTGCAGCCGATAAAGCATGTGAGGTTTTAGGTTCGGGCTGCAGTACGCCCGAAATTGCCTGCCTGAGTTATGGAACCACTGCAACGATCGAAACCGTTAATCAACGATATGTTGAAGTAATTAAATATTTTCCCTCATACCCCAGTGCCATTCCTGATCATTACAATACCGAAGTGATGATCTATCGCGGATACTGGATGATTAACTGGTTTAAAAAAGAGTTTGGACACCGGGAAGTGGAGCTGGCTAAAAAGACAGGCAAAACCCCTGAAGAGCTTTTTGATGAAATGATTAAAAATATCCCCCCTGGCTCCATGGGGTTAACCTTGCAACCCTACTGGTCGCCGGGAGTTAAAATTCCGGGCCATGAAGCCAAAGGGGCCGTCATCGGATTCGGCGATGTACATACCCGTGCCCATCTCTATCGCTCTATTCTTGAAGGTTTGACCTATGCCTTAAAGGATGGTGCTTTATTGACCCAGAAACGTACCGGTGTGAAAATTGAAAAATTACGGGTTTCAGGCGGTGGATCACAAAGTGAAAATGCATTGCAGATTACCGCCGATATCTTTGATATGCCGGTAGAAAAACCTCATACCTACGAAACCTCTGCCCTTGGGGCTGCAATAAATTGCGCGGTAGGACTAAATTTGTACCCTGATTTCCATACTGCTATTCAGAATATGTGCCGCATAGGTGAAACTTATTTGCCAAAACCCGAAAACCGGGATGTTTATAAAAAGCTTTTTCAACGGGTTTACAAAAAGATGTACAAACAGCTGAAACCATTGTATCAGGATATCAGGGATATAACCAATTACCCGAAAAAGGAGTTGTAGTTATCTAAAAAGGCATCACCGGGGCTGGAAGCTGATTTTCTTTTGGGAAATTAAGTTTTAAACCAATGGATAACAATACAACCAACGGGTGAATCCGTTGGTTATTCTATAAAATTCCATCTTAGATAAGCTCAGTCTGGGGGCGGCAACTTTCTAAAATAATAGTCATCGGATGACTATAGAATTTAAAACATTGCTGCCATAAACAATAGTAATTATTTACAAACAAGTCATCCGATGAATTCCTCACGCTTTACTTACCCTTCGGTTAATCCACTTAAAAATTTCCATCACTAAAATCATTGGGACGGCAAAAACAAGTATTTGCGCCCATTCTGCCATTGTAATCGGCTCTGTACGCAGGATATTCTGCATAAAAGGGATTTGCATACTGGCAATATGGATGAGTTGTGCCGCCAGAATCCCAAAAACGAGGATCAGGTTCCGTTTCAGTGGAACTCTGAAAACAGAGGTCGTTTCCGAACGGGCATTAAAGGCATGGAAGTTTTGCATAAAAACCATCAACAGGAGGACCATGTTACGGGCATGGATTTCATTCATCTGCAGATAATTGATTAACCAAAACCATACGCCAAAAACGATTCCTCCCATGGTTAATCCTGCAATGATGGTTTGTGTGATCATCAACGGATTAAATATCCTTTCACCGGGATTCCTTGGTTTACGTTTCATGGCCAGGGGTTCGCCACCTTCAAAGGCCAGGGCAACATCCTGAATTCCGTTGGTAACCAGGTTCAGCCATAGCAGCTGAACGGCAAGCAAGGGCAGGGGCAGTCCGGCAAAGATGGAGGCAATAAACAGGATAACCTCGGCAGCGCCGGTAGAAATTAACAGGTAGATTACCTTTCGCACATTATCGTAGGCAAAACGCCCTTCTTCAACGCCTGCAACAATCGATGAAAAATTGTCGTCAATCACGATCATCTGGCCCACCTCTTTGGCTACATCCGTACCGGAACCCATAGCTACACCTATATTTGCCCTTTTAAGTGCAGGGGCATCATTCACCCCGTCGCCGGTAACCGCAACAAACTCCCCGTTACGAATCAGCACGTCCACAATCTCCTGCTTCTGCGACGGGCTGATCCGGGCAAATACTTTGCCCGAAAGAACCAGCTTTTTAAATGCCGGGCAATCAACAGGACAGGCATCCTCGAGCATCTGACCGGTAATTACCGGTTCATCTTCTTCCATAATTCCCAGGTCACGGGCAATGGTCCCTGCCGTTGCCGGATGATCGCCGGTAATCATGATAACTTTAATCCCGGCTTTCTTACATTTCTCTACCGAATCGAGTGCTTCCTTGCGCAAGGGATCAATAAAACTTATCAGTCCGTGAAAAGTCAGCCTGGGAATATCCTTATCCTCATAGGCCTCCTGCTTTTTAAAATCCGGGAACTCACCACTGGCAAAAGCCAGTACCCGGTAGCCTTTTTCAGCCAGCTCTTCGGCCTGGTGTAAAATCTCAGGCTTATCCAAAGCACTGGTATTATCTCCCTGATTGATCGCATCGCAAAATCCCAGGATCGTTTCTACGGCTCCTTTTACACAAATCCTTACAGCATCATTTTTCTCATAAAAGGCAGCCGAAAATTTTCTCTCGGATTCATAGGGTATTTTATCTTTAAACGTATACCCTTTACGAATATCTTCAGGAGTTACCCCTAACTTATAGCTCATTCCCAACAGGGCAATATCCATGGCGTCTCCGTAATGGTGCCAGTGGTCCTTTTCTTTTTTCAGGGTAGCTTCATTGGCCATCATGGCTACTTCAGCGATCCTGTCTATTTCCGGCAGCTGACCATAAGTAATCTCCTGGTCATTGCCAAATACTTTTCCATCGCCATTGTATCCTTCGCCCGAAAGCGTAAACTCTGAGCCATTGGGGAAGGTGATTTTCTTTGCCGTTTGCTGATTTACGGTTAAAGTACCTGTTTTGTCGCTGGCAATGATTGTACAGCTGCCCAGGCTTTCAACAGCATTTAATTTGCGAACAATCACATTTCGCCTGGCCATCCGTTTGGTGGCAATGGATAGGGCAACGGTTAACGCTACAGGCAATCCTTCGGGAATGGCAGATACGGCTAGTGCAACCACAAAAAAGAAGATGGCAGCCAGATCCATCCCATTCATTCGCAGGATGATGGCCAAAAAAACACTTAATGCAACCACTGCATAACTGATCTGGCGGGTAAACTTTTCCATTCGTAAAACCAGTGGGGGTTTTGCTGAATCGGATTCGGCAACATCCCGGGCAATCTGTCCTACCTGCGTATGGACACCGGTAGATACCACGATCCCCAACGCACGTCCCGACATTACCGTTGCTCCTGCATAGGCCATATTGGTCCGTTCACTAACCCGGGTCTCTTTCTTTAGGATGCCGGGTTCTTTTTTCGCTGCGATCGACTCCCCGGTGAGAAAACTCTCATCAACCGTTAAGTTAGAAGTTTCAATTAAACGCATATCAGCAGGAACCTTGAGACCTGATTCCAGCAATACAATATCTCCCGGAACCAGCTCCCTGGAATCAATATCCTGCTCCTCTTGGTTTCGCCTGACCCGTGCATTTATTTTTAGCAGTTTTTGTAAACTTTGGGCACTCTTTTCGGCATTGTATTCCTGGTAAGCTCCCAGGCCGCTGTTGATTAAAATTACCAGAAAAATAAATGCGGCATCCTTGGCTTCGCCAATGGTAATGGAAGCAACTGCCGCAGCAAGTAATATAAAAATCAACGGATTAATTAACTGGTGCAATATAATCTTAAACAGGGTGATCTGCCTGCCCGGAGGCAGGGTATTTTCACCATAAAAATTTAGTCGTTCTTTAGCCTCTCCATTTTTCAACCCATCTACGGATGAATCTAGCTTTTCGAACAAATTCATCAGCTCAAGAGAATACCATTTTTCCTTCCGGATGGTCGGTTTGTGCTCTGCATCCGGAACTAATTCCTTATTCATACCCGCTGTAATTATAGTTTCTATTAAAAATTATCTGACGGTAAATATAAAAAAATGATGGGTTGGATAAAACAAAATCCCGGTTCAAAAATGGAACCGCGAACATTGATTAATCAATCCGTGAATATACCGCTCGAAAAGAAATGGTTAGGTGATGTATTGCATAGAACATTCTCCACCGGATCTCATTAAAATCAAACCGGTGGTGATTTTTTGCGGTTCCTGCCACCAACGAAGGAGACAGGGTACCGGTGGTCCGGATCGATGCTACATAGTTTCCAACATGCGGGTAATCCAGGGACAATTCCTCAAGATATTGCATGTATTTATAGTAACTTCCTGGATGGTAATGATCTAAAACCAGGATTATGGTATCGGTTTGATACGATTCACGGGCAATCGCCAGCTCCCAGAAAGCCCTGACAGAGTGATTCCTGTCGAAAACAGAAAATACCGAATCAATTTGTTTTCCTGGAAGGGAGAGGGCACTTAAAAGTTCCTTTGCCGAATAACAATGATTTACCCTTTCGAAAAATTCATGATAGGCCTGATTCAGGTCTTTCTGCAAGGTTTCTGAAAGTATCCAGGCATCATAAGTTTCAATCAGGGTTGCGATGGAGAGAATTTCCGAATGGTTAAAATAACGATGGATCAAGGAATCGGCTTCCAGCTGTTCTACGATACTATTTTGCCCGGCGCAAATCTTTCCAGTAAATAATAGGATAATGACAAGTATTTTCTTCATGTTGTTTAAGTAATAACTGTTTTTAGCTTTTATCCGCTCTTTTTTAAACTACAGGATGAGACTATTAAAACTATAATGAACATAATCAACACTTTATGTGTTGATAAATTTTTTGTAATTTTTATCACAATGTCCTATAATGGAATGGAAACATTAAATTTCTGAAACCCCGTTATTTTTTATCCACGATATCCCTTCCAAAAGGGGTCAGGGCCAGGGATGCCAGCTTAAAATGCTGGTTCCCGAAAGGGATACCGATAATGGTAATGTATAGAATAATTCCAAAAACAACATGGGAAAGTGCAATCCATATCCCGCCGATAAAAATCCAAACAATATTAAAAATCATGTAGAGACAACCGCCCGAACGTTCGTGCTGTACCGTTGTTTTACCAAATGGCCACAAGGCCAGTAAGCCCAGCTTCAGGGTTTGTAATCCAAACGGAATACCGATAATGGTTATCATTAGGATAAAGCTGCTGATAAAATATTCGATGGAAGTAATGATCCCTCCCAGGATCAGCCATAAAAGGTTACCTAGAATCCTCATAAAAGTAAATTTTGGGTTAATAACTGATTAAAAATACTAAAAATAATCCTAAATTGAATGAAATTTTAGTTCAGCAAGCATCAACCTGATAATTATTCCGTCATTTGGACAAATTCAAATTTTTTACAGTATGTGGAAAAATTACCTGATCACCAGTATTCGTAATCTTTACCGTTCCTTGAGGGTTACGGTAATTAATTTTACAGGATTAACCATAGCTTTTATTATTTGCATATTAATCATGATGTTTGTTTATCAACAACTTACCTTTGACCGGTTTAATGAACATTATGATGAGATATACCGGCTAGAGCATAAAGACTGGTCTTTACTGGCCAGTGGGGTTGCACCTCATGTTAAAGAAAATTTTCCGGAGATTGACTATACCACCCGGGTAGGATTCTCGTGGGAGAATAATGTATTAAACTACCAGAATAATCTTTTTACGGCAGATAATTTTGTTTTTACCGATAATGATTTTTTTAAAATATTTTCGCTAAAAGTTCTTGCGGGCAAAAAAAGTGATTTATTGAGCCAGCCTTATTCGATGGTTTTATCCGAATCCTATGCTCAAAAGATTTTTGGAGATAAAAACCCAATCGGAAAAACCGTAAAATATAATAACCAGCATATCTATACGATAACCGGGGTTATTGAAGAACGTGATGATTTTCATATATCCTACGATGTAATTGTTGATTTCCTGTCGCTTAAAGATATCCGTGGCGGGGGAAATGAGGCTTTTTTATATGATTTGGGTCCGCAGAATTACCTGGTTTATCTTTTAATAAACCCCAGCATAGATCCCGGGCAATTAAAAAATAAGATCAATCAGTATTTTACTGGAAAAAAGAAAGGATGGACCCGGGAAGACCCTCCCCGGTTTTGGTTAAGGGAATTTGCTGATATCTACTTAAATACCAACATTCAATATGAAATGGGATGTGTGCATGGAAATAAAAAGGTGGTAGGGGCATTTATTATTGTAGCTATTATCGTATTAATTATTGCCGGAATTAATTATGTGAACATAACCACAGCCCGTGGAATGTCAAGGTTTAAGGAGGTAAGTGTTCGAAAAATTGTAGGTTCCGGAAGCAGAAAAGTTTTTATTCAATTCATTATCGAGTCGGTAATTTTAGCTTTCCTGGCCTTCCTGGTAAGCTTATTGATTGTTTATTTTATTTCCGGCCCTGTTTTTAACTATTTGTCGGGAAAAGCAATCCATATCGATGAGTTTCCACCGATAATCTTTTTGGGATTATTTCTAATTGCCCTGCTTACAGGAATTCTGGCTGGTATTTACCCATCCTCATACATGGCAGCGGTTTCTCCGTTGGCACTTTTTAAAACCACCCAGAGAGGATTCAAAAAAAGTGTGTCCAAACAAGTACTCATTGTGCTCCAGTTTACCATATCGGTAATGTTAATCATAGGTGCCATTGTGGTAAACAAGCAGTATGTTTACATGAAAAATACCCGGTTGGGCTTTAATCCCAATCAGATTATGGTCATTCATATACCGCAGGATGTGGCAAAAAACAAGGAGGCCATTAAGCAAAAGTTATTACAATACCCCGACATTCTGAAAATAGCTTACTCACAGCAGGTTCCAGGAAATATCAGGCACACCTCCACCTATGTTGACGAAAATATTAATGAAGCCTACCGGGTACAGCCTACCGATCCGGATTATGCAGATCTGCTGGAGCTGGAACTGGTCAAAGGGCGAAATCATGACTGGAACAGGCCAACCGACAAGTTTGAGAAATGGGTGATTAATGAAACAGCCATGAAAAAATTCCAAATTCCACCCGACTCCGTAATCGGTTATCAGGTCAAAGGATGGGGAGGAACCCCGAGAACAATCATTGGGGTGATGAAAGACTTTCATTTTAACTCCCTGCACAAAGAGATTGTTCCCCTGGTTTTTATGTGGTCCGACTGGACTCCCAAGTTAAACATTAAACTACAGGCACAAAATATCACTGAAACAATTACTTATATCCATGGGGTTTGGAAAATCTTTGCTCCCGGGTACCCTTTTGACTATACCTTTGTGGATGATGCCTTTGCTGCCCATTACGATAAGGAAGAAAAACTCAGCAAAATATTTTCTGTATTCGCCTTTTTAGCTATCCTAATCGGGGCTATCGGTATGTATGGCCTTGCATCCTTCATGGCCAAACAAAATATGCGCCCCATAAGTATCCGAAAAGTATATGGGGCAACCGTGAAAGATATCCTGATAAGATTTTCCAAAGAATTCCTCTTTTTAGTATTGATCGCTAATGTCATCGCCTGGCCATTGGCATATTACCTGATGACCTTCTGGCTGGAGAAATTTCCCTATAAAACCGGATTAAGCTGGTGGGTTTTTCTCCTGGCAGGTTTTATCAGTGTCTTTATTTCTCTGCTTACGGTGATTTATAATGCCTATGTTACAGCCAATAAAAACCCCGCGGAGGTGCTGAGGTATGAATAACTGGGTGATGATTGATAGATGCTCTTATCGATCATCCCGCGATTTTTTTCAATGTCCCTTTACAACGTTGTTAAAAAAGATTGGTATCCGCTGTAAGTCAGGTAAACGAAAATGTAATTTAACTATATTAATCTAATAAACAGCAATTTAGTTTATTTATTAAATAGTTTAGTTTAAGACATGATTTTAGAGTAAAGCCTCGTAGAATATTTCCAGCGGATGGTAGGCTTTTCGTCCGGTACCGTCCTTAATCTGATGACGACAGCTGGTGCCTGGTGCTGCAATTAACGTATCCTTTCCGCTACTGCGAACGGCGGGGAATAATACCATTTCGCCTATTTTCATCGATACTTCGTAATGTTCTTTCTCAAATCCAAAGGAACCGGCCATTCCGCAACATCCCGAAGGAATTTCTTCGGCGGTATAATGCTCCGGAAAAGATAATAAAAACAGGGTAGAAGCTGTGGAAGCCACCGCCTTCTGCTGGCAATGCCCATGCAGTTTGATGTGTTTCTTTTCACGGGTAAACTGTTCTCTGGTAATCTTCCCTTTTTCGATTTCCTGCTTTAAGAACTCATCGACCAGTAAAGCATTTCTTCCAAGTTCAATGGCTGATTCTTTTAATTCATTTCCCACCAGGTCAGGATACTCATCCCGGAAAGTTAAAATTGCCGAAGGTTCAATACCTACTAAGGGGGTATCTTCACGAATAATATCTTTTAGATATTTAACATTCTGTATTGCAATCGTTTTGGCTTTTCTAAGTAAACCCTTGGATAAATAGGTTCGCCCGCTGTCAATATGTTTGGGAATGACCACTTCGTAACCTAACCGGGTTAATAGTTGAATTGTTTTAATCCCAATAGCTGTATCGTTGTAATTGGTAAATTCATCATTAAATAAAAATACTTTACTCTTGTAACCGGTATTTGGCTGCAGGGACTTCACATAGGATTTCATCCATTTTTTCAAAGTTTGTCTGGTTAGCAATGGCATGCTTCGCCGGGGAGCAAATCCAATCATTCTTAACAGCAAAGATGACAGGGCACGATTCCCCATAAAAAAATTATAAAGTCCGGGCCAGAGGGAGGCTAATTTATTGATCTCGGTAATATATGCAATAAGCCTTGACCGCAAAGGAATTCCGTGTGCATCGTAATAATGTTGCAAAAACTCAGCTTTAAGCTTTGCCACATCGACATTGGAAGGGCATTCCGATTTACAGGCTTTACACGAAAGGCACAAATCCATTACTTCTTTAATTTCCGGGTGGTCGAAGGGGTTTTTTTGGGCCGAATGGGTTAAAAATTCGCGCAGGATATTTGCCCGGGCCCGGGTAACATCCGTTTCGTTACGTGTAGCCATATAGCTGGGACACATGGTTCCTCCCGACAGCTCTGTTTTACGACAATCGCCGCTGCCGTTACATTTCTCGGTTGCCCGGACAATTCCGCCAACCCCTGAAAAATCAAAAATCGTTTCGATCTCGGGCTCTTTTCTCCCTGGCTGATAGCGTAAATTGGACAGCATGGAGGGAACATTCACAATTTTTCCGGGATTAAAGATATGATTCGGATCCCAGACTGATTTTAGCTCCTGCAATAGGGTGTAATTTTTTTCCCCGATCAGGATGGGGATAAACTCTCCACGCACTCTTCCATCCCCATGTTCTCCACTCAGTGATCCTTTGTACTTTTTTACAAGATAAGCAATTTCCCTGCCCAGGATGCGGAACATTTCCACATCCCCGGGATCTTTAAGGTTTAATACCGGTCGTAAATGCAGTTCCCCGGAGCCGATATGGGCATGATATACACATTCTAGGTGATACTTATCCAGAATCTTTTGAAAGTCAGCCATATAATCAGGAAGCACCTCCACACTTACCGCAGTATCTTCAATAACCGATACCGGCCGGGCGTCACCCTTCATATTGGATAAAACACCTAATCCGGCTTTTCGTAGCGCCCATACTTTTTTGGTGTCTTCATCAACAATCACAGGATAGTGGTATCCTAAACCAGCATCTTGTAAATCGTTGATCACCTGATCACAGCTTTCTTCTACTTCCTTGGGTGTAGGTCGGGCAAATTCAATAATCAGGATAGCTCCGGGTTCCCCCCGGACAAAAAACCGGTTTTTTTGCTGTTCATGGTTATCTTTGGTCAGGTTCAGGATGGTTTTATCCATCATTTCAACTGCTCCCGGATGATGCTTTAATGCCACCAGATTGGCTTTAAAAGCTTCTTCCCTGGATTTAAAATGTGCTGCAACTAATCCAATTTCTGTTGGTGGGATGTCAACCAAATTTAGTTTGATTTCAGTTATTATCCCCAGGGTACCTTCCGAACCACATATTAAACTTGAGAAATTAAAAGGTATATCCGAAGGAGAAAAAATTTCGGATTCTAATAACACATCAATGGCATATCCAGTATTTCGACGATAAATTGAAGGATCCGGGTATTCCTTTCTGATTTCAGCCTGTACTGCAGGATCACTTAGTTGTTGATAAATATGTTGATATAGCTTATTTTCCAACGAACTGCCTTTAAGTTTTTCTTTAAAATCCTGTTTATTCAGGGGGTTAAATTCAACTTCATTTCCATCACTTAGGATCATTTTTACAGAAAGGGTATGGTGCCTGGTTGTTCCATAGATAATGGAATGTGAACCACAGGCGTTATTTCCAACCATGCCGCCAATCATACAGCGGTTTGAAGTAGAGGTTTCGGGACCAAAAAATAAGCCATAGGGTCTTAAGAAGAGGTTTAATTCATCAAGAATTACCCCTGGTTGTACCCGTACCCAGCGCTCTTCAACATTGAGCTCAATAATTTGACTGAAGTACCTGGATAGATCAACAACGATTCCGTTACCCACAACCTGACCGGCTAAGGAGGTGCCGGCAGTACGAGGAATTAATGATGTTTTATGTTTGTTGGCAAATTCAACCAGCTGAATTAAATCATTTTTATTCCTGGGACGTACCACAGCAAGTGGAATTTCACGGTATGCCGAGGCATCGGTTGCATATAACAACCTGTTTTTTAAGTCGGTATACAGATCTCCCTGAAGTTGTTTTGCAAGAGCTTTTAATCGGTTGAGCATGAATATCCTTCTTATTTCCTGTAAAAATACGAACATTAAATGAAAGCCTGGGACTTCCGTATAACTTTTTTATATGCTTTAAAAAATCTTTTAAGATTTAAACTTTTTTGTGAAAAATAGAATTTAATGTATTTTTGATTCTTCATCAATAAGAAAAAAATATGAGTGTTTTAGTAAATAAGAATTCAAAAGTAATTGTTCAGGGTTTTACCGGCAGCGAAGGATCTTTTCATGCCCAACAAATGATCGATTACGGAACAAATGTAGTCGGGGGGGTTACTCCGGGAAAGGGTGGACAAAAGCATTTAAATAAGCCGGTATTTAATACCGTGGAGGATGCCGTTAAAAAAACAGGTGCTGATGTTTCGGTAATATTTGTACCCCCGGCCTTTGCTGCAGATGCAATCATGGAAGCAGCCGATGCGGGCATTAAGGTAATTGTTACCATTACCGAAGGGATTCCTACGTCGGACATGGTAAAAGTGAAAGAATTTTTAAAAGATAAAGATTGCCGGATGATCGGACCAAACTGTCCGGGAATTATCACTCCCGATGAAGCAAAAGTTGGCATCATGCCGGGATTTATCCATAAAAAAGGAACCATTGGAATTGTGTCACGTTCAGGTACACTTACCTACGAAGCAGTCGACCAGGTTACCAAAGCAGGATTGGGGCAGTCTACCTGTATAGGTATTGGCGGCGATCCGATTATCGGAACAACAACGCTCGATGCAGTGAAACTATTGATGAAAGATCCCGGCACGGAGGGAATCATTCTTATTGGTGAAATTGGCGGAAATATGGAAGCCGAAGCGGCAGAATGGATTAAGGAACACGGGACCAAGCCGGTGGTTGGCTTTATTGCCGGGAAAACAGCTCCCAAAGGAAGAAGAATGGGGCATGCCGGAGCCATTATTGGGGGCAAAGGCGATACTGCTGCAGCAAAGATGGATATCATGCGTAAGTGCGGTATTCATGTGGTAGAATCACCCGCCGAAATCGGAGAAAAAATGATGGATGCTTTAAAACAATAATACCAATCTTTTTTATTATTTTTGTAAGCGGATTGATAATCCGCTTTTTTTGTATAAATATCGTAGAAAATTGGATCTTGTTTATTTTTATAGTATTCTTACCAACAAATTAGGTTACAATGAATAAAAACTGGGAAGATAAAATTGTGGTAATCGCTGAGGATGAACAAATAAACTTTTTATTTTTAAAAGCTGTATTAAAACCTACCCAGGCCAAAATAATCTGGACCAAAACCGGCCGGGAGACCATCGATGTTTGTCTTGCCGACAAGGTTGATCTGGTGCTTATGGATATCAAAATGCCAGACATCAATGGGTTAGAAGCAACCCTGGAGATCAAAAAAAAACACCCCGACCTGCCCATTGTTGCCCAAACAGCTTATGCTATGGAAGAAGATGAAAAAGCAAGCCTGGAAGCTGGTTGCGACGATTATATTTCCAAACCTATTCGACCGGACAACCTGATGACCATCATGTCTAAATTTCTCGACGATTAAAAGGCAACGGAGAATCCAATTCTGAACTGAGGGTATTCAAAAGGATTATCATCCGTTTCGTTGACATTCCACAATAAAATAATCCACGACCTGGCCTTTTTCCCCAGTTGCTGGTAATAACCTCCTCCCAGCAAAATATTGTGAAGCCAGTAACGGTTTCTGTCGGTATCAGCAGAATTGAAATAGACATAATTATAGCTGGTATTCAGGAGCTCATATTCGGCATGAGCAATAATCCCAGATTGCATTTTTACAGGAAAAATTTCTCTGAAATCCTTGATAACCGCAAATTGAAGAAAAGTACTCCCCCCGTAAGTATGTGCTTTGAAACTCACTGAACTGCTCAATGCCGGATCAAAACCTTTTCGTTCATCATTGTAATATTGATATTTTGCACTGATCCCCACACTTAACCGTTCGGTAATCTGATTGCCAAACAGGATATTGATATCAACCATGTCCAGGCTTCCAAAGGCTAACCACAAATTACCTCCCCAAAAAAAGTAAGGCTCCTGAGTTTCTTCAGAGTCAGTATTTTTATCCTGATCTTGTTGCTGTCCAAGGACTCCAGGGGATATCATAAGTATTAAAAAGACAAGGAGTGCAATATTTTTTTTCATAAAGGCTGTTTTATTTTGATGACAAATTTATAAAATGATTAAAAATAGTTAATTTTCATGACTAAAATTTAAAAAAAATCCAATGAATATTGTAATAACCGGGGCAAGTAAAGGGATTGGCTTTGAGGTAGCCAGGCTTTTTGCAGCCCATGAAGAGAATACTGTAGTTGCCCTAGCAAGAAGTGAAAACCTGCTCAAGGAGTTAAAAAACGCATGTATCCGTGAGAACCTGAAAACAAAAATCCGTCCCCTAGTTTTTGATATCGAAGATCCCCATCTTGTGCAAAGGTCTGTCCAACAAGAAATATTAAAGTATGTAGACACGGTGGATATTTTAATCAATAATGCAGGGGTTTTGGTGAATAAACCCTTTCATGAGATATCACCCGAAGAGATGATTAAATCTTTCCGGATCAATGCCATCAGTCCTGCATTGATCATCCAGGAACTGCTCCCTTTATTAAAACGAGGACAGGTAAAACATGTTATCAACATTGCCAGTATGGGAGGTTTCCAGGGAAGTGTTAAATTCCCGGGATTATCCATATACAGCGCCAGCAAGGCCGCATTAGCCAACTTATCCGAAGGCCTGGCCGAGGAGTATAAAAAGGATCAGCTTACATTTAACAGCCTGGCTTTGGGAGCTGTAAATACCGAGATGCTCAGATCTGCTTTTCCTGGGATAAAAGCTCCTCTGGAGCCAGATGATATGGCAAGGTTTATCTGTGATTTTGCTATTCACGGGAAAAAATATTTTAACGGAAAAGTGTTACCGGTTAGTAGTACTACACCCTAGTTTTTCAAGCAATTTTTTTGTTCCGGAAAGGATTGTTTCTTAAACGGAAAATCCGGCGATTATCTTTCGCCAAATTGGTATTATAATAATCAACTTTTAGCATCAGTAACAATAAAATTCCGGTTGACAGGATAGCACGTACGGAATAAATGGTAGCTAACGCACCCTTACTGGATAAAAGTGAAAATACAGGGGCAACCATCAATAAAATCCAAACAGAATAAGGTTCTGTGTTCTCCTTCGAATTCCATAAACGTTTAATAACCGGCAAATAGGAAATGACCATGATGCCCTGAATCATAATATGTGTTGTCACATGTGTTTTTGTAATTAACCAGAAAGCGGTTATTGCGATCACTCCGAAAAGGCAACCCTTGTCAAAAGGAGTAAATCGTGAACTTTGATCCCCAAAAAAATAGATAAATACAGCTACCGTTGTAACCAACAATAAATCTGTAGAATTCAAAATATTGTCGGCTAAGGAAAAATCTCCTTCTGACATATAAGTTATAAGGCTCATTCCTACAGCAATAGAAAAAAATACCCACATCGCCAAAGCCGGTTTTATCTTTTTGCGGTAAATTAATATACAATACCTTAACCCGATAATCAGATTTATTATTGATACAGATATAATGGAAAATTCTTTCATGGTATATTATTTTAAATGGTTAAGTATGTTAATGATTTTTAAAAGACCTTGTTGGATTTCATCTTCGTTTCTGTGTGCAATAGAAATTCTGAAATAAATGTCTGGTGCGTCTTTTTCATAGGATAAACTTCCCGGAGTTACTGCTACTCCATTTTGTTGCAATAACCCGATGAACTCATCTTCTTGTATTTGTAAATTGATTAATTCGAACCAAATCGTATATCCTCCAATGGGCTTTGAATACCTTACTTTGTTATTGGTAAGGTTTTCACGGAGAATTTTTAAAGCAGTATACATACGTTTCCGGTATATTTTATGGATCATTTTTAATTGTTTTTCATAAAATCCCGATTTACAGAATTGAGCCAAAGCAGCTTGCGTAAAATTATTTCCGGATATTTCAGAAACCTGTTTTATTGCTGCCAGTTGGTCTATACATTGCTTTTCGGCGACAATCCAACCAATACGCAATCCGGGAAATAAAACTTTTGAAAAAGTACCTACATAAAACACCAACCCTTTTTTATCCATCGATTTTACAGGCAAAATATTCTTTCCAAAATACTTCATCTCCTCGATAAATCCGTCTTCAATGATTGGAACCTCATATCTTTCAGCAATTTGTAACAGCTTCTCCCGGTGGCTTTGGCTGGTTGTTATTCCGGTAGGATTCTGAAAATTTGGCATCGTATAAATAAACCTGGGAGAGTGTATTTTTATTTTTCTTTCCAGCTCTCTCAAATCAATGCCTTCATCATTCACTGGTACAGGAATTATATGCAAACCATAAAATTTAAAAAGAGGTAAGATCGCCGAATAGGTTGGGTTTTCAATAATTATTGAGGCCCCCTTATTGGTAATTAATTTAATGATTAACTCTATTGCATTTTGTGCTCCGTTTGTGATGATAATATTATCAGTGGATGCAGTGATGGCATGCAGTTGCATCTGGGTGGCAATTACCTCACGTAAGGACTCATTCCCCCATGGATCTCCATAATTCAACAATGAATGCTCAGATGAACGTAAGATATTGTTGACAATCTTCCGAAAGGTTTCTTGGGGAAGATAATCTGGATCAGGGGATAATGGGGTAAAATCAATTAACTCTTTCTTTTTCCTAAATTCTGTTTTCTTCTTTTCGGGGGATTGAATCCGACCCGCATATTCTCCCCATTTTTGAGTCCAGTCTATTTTCCTGGCAGATTCCTTTTGTGAATTGTTTTCTTGTCTGAATCGCTTTCTAACCGTAGCATATCCTCCCGGTTTACTTTCAATATACCCTAAGGCCCACAACTCTTCGTAAGCTTTGTAAACGGTTGTCCTGTTGACGTTTAAGAATGAAGCCAGCTTTCGGGTAGATGGTAACTTGTCGTTTGCTTTTAAAATATTATTGTCGATGAAATATTTTATCTGCAGACATATTTGCATAAATAAAGAGGTATTGCTCTCTCTTTCTAATTTTATATTTAACATTTGTTAGAATTTTTGTCAAATATAAACCGAATTCAGACCACCTGCAAGAGCCAATTTTATATTATTTTAAGCAGTCCAATTTTAATTTTCAGCAATCTGCTTTTCATTATTAAAAAGTTTTATTTACTTTAACATTTTAACCTTGAAAATTAACCTTATGCTAAAAGAAAAGATTGAACAATTATTTTTTCAAAATAAAACAAAGGATCAGCTTATCGAAGAAGCTCTAACAAGCCTGAGTGCATTAATTGGAAATGCATTGACAGGAGATGATGTGAATCAGTTAAAACCCATTTTACCTCCCAAATTACAACCCGAAGATATCGGGGTTAAATTAAAAACGGTTTGTATACACCTGGAAAATAATGAGCATGAAACCCCTTGTGCCGAAGTATCTATTGATTTAATCATTGAACGTACCGGGGAGGAAATGGGAGTTTATTCGTTGTTTTACAACGAACAGGGCGAACAAATCGACGAAGTATTAAATTTATATTAAAAAAGCTCCTTTTGGGGAGCTTTTTAACATTTATCGTGCATGTTTAAATGCCAGTTCAAGTTTTTCGGATAAACGTTTAAAAACGACCTCCTCGGAACCAACCCCATCAATGGGATAGATATTCTTTTGCTTGGCATAATAATCCAGAACAGGCCTGGTTTGGTTTTCAAAATTCTCCAGCCTTCTCACAATAACATCAATATCCATGTCGTAATATCTTTTTTTATCGGTCCTGCTTCGTGCTGATAACCGTTTGATGGATTCAAGTGTGGGTACGTTAAGATTAAAAATACAAGAGACGGTGGAATTTAATCTTCGCAATAATCCATCCAGGATATAGGCCTGAACGATTGTTCTGGGAAATCCTTTAAAAAAGAATCCGTTGGCATCAGGATGTGATTTAATCTGCTTTTCGATCAGTTTAATGGCAAATTCATCGGGCACAATATCTCCTTTTTCCATATACTCTTTGGCTGCTAATCCCATATTCGTTCCCTTTTCTATTTCGCGTCGTAATAATGAACCGGTAGAAATGTATACCAGGTTATATTTATCGGCAAGGAGCTTGCCCTGGGTTCCCTTTCCAGATCCCGGTGGGCCGTACAACACAACATTTAGCCAGGTTTTGGTCAGGGTATGTTCAACAACATTGGTAATTCGTTCAAAAATCTCATCCACGGTCCCGACACCATCCACAGCATAATATATACCTTTATCTTTATAAAAATCAGCCACCGGAATGGTTTTGTTTTTATATTCTTCCAGTCGATTTCTGATTACATCCACCGTATCATCGGCTCTTTTCTCTTTTTTGGCTCTTTCGAGCATTCGTTGCATTAAAACCTCCTGAGGAACCTCAAGGCTTATCATACAGTTTAGGGTAGTATTCATTTTAATCAGGAGTCCCTCTAAAATATAGGCTTGTACCACTGTTCGGGGAAAACCATCAAAAAGAAAACCATTTACTTCCGTATTGGTTTTAATTTTTTTCTCAATAATCTGTACAATGATCTCATCCGATACAAGTTCTCCTTTTTCAATTACACTCTTTGCCTTAAGTCCCAGGTCAGAACCTTCAGCAATCTCCTCTCTTAAAATATCACCGGTTGAAATATAAGCCAGATTATACTTTTCGATAAGCTTTCGGGACTGGGTTCCTTTTCCTGCCCCGGGTGGGCCAAATAATGCAATATTGAACATTTATTAAAGTTTATAGGTTAATAATACAATGCTAACCAAAAATAAGAAAAAGCATTTTAATCGCCATATATTCAATAGCTCTTATTCAAAAAAAATATGTCTATCAAGCTAAAACGATACTGATTAATGAAATAGGCCTACACTACCTGCATATAGGCAAAAGCATACGAAAATCTGCCACTTTCCGGAACCAGAATTAATATTTTTTCTCCCTTTTTTAACTTTCCCGAATGAAACAACTCTTCCAACATGAGGAATATAGAGGCAGAACCCACATTTCCTACCTGGTCCAGGTTGGTAAACCATTTATGATAGGGAACTTCCAGGTTTTGCTTTACCAGTTCATCATATACTTTTTGTTTAAAATACATAGATGATAAATGAGGGAGAAAATAATCAACGGATGACTCGTTGATATTATTTTTTTTACAAATATCTGCTAAGTATTTAACCCCCAGAGAAACTACATTTTTATCCAGCAATTTAACATCCTGTTTCACAGAAAACATTGATTTTTCGAGCCAAAAGTCCGGATCCACTTCTTTCCAGCCCACCAGTTCACCATTTTCTTTTTTATCGGCTCCTGCATACATGCAGGCCTCTTTTTCATTCGCAAAAGAAATCGTCTCGACCCATTTTACCTGTAGTGAATGACCGGAAGGATTGGGTTTGTTTTCAAGCAAAGCTGCACCCGCTCCGTCGGAAAGCATCCAACGCAAAAAGTCCTTATCGAACGACAGGATTGGGTTCTCTTCAAGGTCTCTGGTTTTTTCAGCTTCTTTTCTAAATTTTTCGGCCTGCAGTAGCGGAGAAATTACTTCGGACCCTGTACATACAGCATTTTGGGATAGCCCGGAACGAATCGATAAAAAACCATATTTCAAGGCGTGCATCCCGGCACAACAAACACCTGACGGTGAAAAAATCTCAACAGGTTTACCCTTTAACTTCCCGTGTACCATTGATGCATGTGAAGGTAACAATTGGTCGGGCAGGGAAGTGCCACAACACAATGTTTCCATCTCCCGGAGAGAAAAATCTTTGTTTTCAAGCTTTTTTATGGCCTCTACGGTAAGCTCTGCATTGGAATATTTAATTTTTCCCTGGTCATCAATCACATAATATCTCTTTTTGATTCCGTTTTGTCTTAATACAATAGATCTTGAACGAGAAGGTTTGCCATTGATCTTACCCAAAAAATTCTCCATTTCATCATTTTCAACGGGACGGTTCGGTAGAAAACTGGAAATATTATTAATATATACTGCCTTTGACATCTTCTTCAATAGTTTAGCTTAATTATTTATTTTGTTTTACCTGTGTATAATAACGTTTCTCTTTGATTCGCCTCGAAAAAAAGAAGGGAGTTAACAAGATATAAAAAATATATTTCAGGGGAGCAACCAGGGCAATGGCTACCGGGAAATAACCCCGAAACAGATTCACCCGGAACCGACGAGCGGGATCTTCAGGCCCTCCTTTCTTTAGCATAAACGACGCCCATATTTTAAAAACTCTGGCCGCCGTTTTTTCCAGGGATAACAGATAGGGCTTTACTGGTACAGCCTTAATTTTTATCAATTCATCCTGCAAATCATTCAGCTGATCCCGATGAAAATGATCTAAAACTACCTTTCCAAAGGTTTCAGTACCTGCAATATCTTTTTCTGAGATCCCCGGTTTAGGAAAAATTCCCCATAGCCGCTCTTTTTTCCCGCTGAATAAAAAATAGGAAATGGTCACGATCCCTGTTAAGTTCTCTGCCCGGTCATGTAAACAGATATTGGCTACCAGGTGGCCTCCAAGGGATGAAATTTTTTCTTTGACATATTCCTGGGCAACAACCCACATGTTTCTTACTCCTAAAAGGGTAACAACAGGTTTCCCCCGGATGATCCGTTTGGCCTGATCGGAAAGTAAAAAGGAGTTGAATGGAATGGAGGGTGACATATACCAAACCGTATAGGCCAGAACAATCAGGTCATACGCTTCATGTTCCAGTTCAAGAGGGTCGATATCACAGGGAATTTTATATACAGATTCGGGAAAAACATCAAAAAAATCATATCCCTGCCAGGGAAAAGGATAATCCTTTACCGGTTGGATAGTTGCATAGGTAACTGAATGATCTGAATCTTCAAAAGGTTTGGCAAATTTTTTTACTATTTGTGTTAACTGTCCTGATTGTGAGTAATAAATGATTAATATTTTTTTCATTTGGATACATGAAATTTTAGTAAAATTTTGGATGGTTAAAAATAAAAGAAAATATTGTAAATAATTATTCTGCATCGATATTTTCCATTATTTTTTCAATCCTTTTAAATCCCTGAATAATTCATTCAATAGTTTTGTTATATGTGAAGTAAACTTTCGGACATCCTTCTTGTTTATTTATATAAAATTAAAAGCCAATGCATAAGCCTCATAAATATACCAATCATTTAATTCACGAATCCAGTCCCTATTTGCTTCAACACGCCCACAATCCGGTGAATTGGTATCCATGGGGAAAAGAAGCATTGGATAAGGCTCAGAAAGAAAACAAGCTATTGTTAATAAGCATTGGTTATTCTGCCTGTCACTGGTGTCATGTAATGGAACGGGAATCGTTCGAAAATGAAGAGATTGCCCAGGTAATGAATACCCATTTTGTTTGCATCAAGGTAGACCGGGAAGAACGACCTGACCTGGATCATGTATATATGAATGCCGTTCAGCTTATTGCGGGACAGGGCGGATGGCCTTTGAATTGTTTCGCATTGCCCGACGGCAAACCAGTATATGGAGGAACTTATTTCTCTCCAGGTCCGTGGAAAGATATATTGCTAAACCTGGCCAAAGGCTATCAGGTCGATGCCGGGCGTTTCGAAAAATATGCGATGGATTTGAAAAAAGGGGTGATCTCTCTCAATAAAATTGATCAGGTTGATCATGCTGATGAATTTACCCCCGAAGAACTTCAGGTAATTTTTTCAAAAATAAGTCAGCATTTTGACACAGACAACGGGGGATCCCGGGGTGCCCCCAAATTCCCGCTCCCTGTCAATTACTTTTCTTTCATGCGTTATTCCTATCATTCGGGCAACCATGAGATAGTTCAACAGGTCATGTTAACCCTGGATAAAATGGCCAAAGGGGGCATCTATGATCATCTGGGAGGAGGGTTCGCCCGTTACGCTGTCGACAGGCAATGGCTGGTACCCCATTTTGAAAAAATGCTTTATGACAATGCTCAGCTTGTTAGTCTGTATGTCGAAGCCTATCGCTTAAAGCCTGACCCTGAATATAAAAAGATAGTTTATGAAACCCTGCATTTTATTGAAAGAGAACTTACTTCCCCCGAAGGCGGTTTTTATTCGTCGATCGATGCCGATAGCGATGGTGTTGAAGGAAAGTATTATGTCTGGGATAAAAATGAAATAGAAGCATTATTACCGGAACAATCAGCGATTTTTTGTGAATACTTCGATGTTTCAGAAAACGGCAATTGGCAAGGAAAAAATATCCTCAACCGGAAAAATCAAGAGCTCCAGATCGCCAAAAAGTATCATCTGTCGATTGAAGAGCTTGAAAGGATTAT
Organism: Bacteroidales bacterium; assembly: GCA_036351015.1. Classification (GTDB taxonomy): domain Bacteria; phylum Bacteroidota; class Bacteroidia; order Bacteroidales; family UBA12077; genus UBA12077. Next base: position 29,729 of record JAZBOG010000025.1, on the reverse strand, counting down.
TCAGCAATCAAAAAAGATCTTATTTCGATCCCGTTTACAACGAAACAAACCCGGTTTAGATGATAAGGTGCTGACTTCATGGAATGCCTTAATGCTGAAAGCTTATGCTGATGCTTACAAGGTTTTTGATGAGAACCACTTTCTGGAATGTGCTGTAAAAAACTATTCTTTTATAGAAAAAAATCTGATGAATGATGATTTTAGTCTTTATCGTAATTATAAAAACAATCATTCTACCATTAATGCCTTCCTCGAGGATTATGCTTTACTTGCAGATGCCCTCATAACATTATACCAGGCTACCCTGAATGAGTATTATCTTATAACTGCTTTAAGGATCATCGAATATACCCTTCAGAATTTTTATGATGATCAATCAGGGATGTTCTTTTTCACTTCAGCAAAGGACCCGAAGTTAATAGCAAGAACAAAAGAATTCCTGGATCATGTGATCCCTTCGTCCAATGCTGTTATGGCTCAGAATCTATTTAAAACAGGGCACTACTTTGCCAGGGGTGAATTTATTGAGAGATCCCGTCAAATGCTCCGGAACATGAAAAATCAGATCATTAAAAATCCTGTTTATTATGGACTTTGGATCGATCTGATGACCCAATTTATTCATCAACCCTATGAGGTATGCATTGTTGGATCAAATCCCAATGAAAGTAAGAAACCATTCTTCCAAAAATATCTGCCCCATATCCTTCTTGCCGGAGGGCAGGGAAAAAGTGAAATTCCCATTTTAGCAAATCGTTCATTTGCTGGTGAAACCACCATTTATGTTTGTCGGGATAGGGTTTGTCAACAACCGGTTCAGTCTTTTGCCGAAGCAATGAAACAAATTGAAAAATAACTGCTTTGTTTAAACTTCTTTTTTGGAGTATTTGTATTTTGCTCAAATCTTTGTATTTTAGGGCAATGCTTGAATGGATATCTAAAACCTAAACACTTCACTATAAAATGAATAAAAAATTACTTGTACTCATTATTATCCTGGCTTTAATCCTCTCCACTCTTTTGGGAAGTTGGATCGTTTGGTATAGTAAACCGGATAAACCATTAAACATTTTCATCCTGGATAAAACCGTACCAACGGTTGACCGGGTAGAACATAAATCCCTGGTTTGGATTCTTAATCATAACAAATACACGAAACGTGATGGAAGCTCCTACGAGGTTAATAAAGATTATTATGGTTTTTTCCCGTTAAATACCAAATCGCAGGAATTTGATTTTAAGAGTTTACGTATTCATGAGGTTCAGGATGCGGCCCTGGATTATGATGCCCTTTACTATGCCGATACGTATGGGGTCTATTATAACGAATGGTATAAAAACAAGGCGCAGGATACTGATATTAGCCAAAAAGTATATGGAGGGTTAAATCAGAACGATTACCTCCTGCTAAAAGAAATGAAAGAACTAAAAAAATTAATTATTACTGAGTTCAATTTATACAATGCGCCCACCAGCGGATTAATCCGCGAAAAAGTTGAAGATCTGTTTGGGATCAACTGGAGTGGCTGGACAGGAAAGTATTTTCCCAGCCTGGATACTGCTTCTGCAGATTACTTACCCGAATGGATTGTCACGCTTTACAAGGAGCAGAATGATCAGCAATGGCCTTTTACGAAAGCAGGGATCGTACTGATTCACAAATTCGGGACTATTGCCGTTCTTGAGCAGGATAACCATTTAACCGAAGAGATTCCATGGATCATTTCTCCTCCCGAAACTGTTGAACGTTTTGATGTAGCAGAGAAGGTATATTATCCCCATTGGTTTGATATTACCTTTTCTGGAGACCGGAACGAGGTATTAGCCAATTTTAAATTTTCAGTGAATGCCAGGGGTGATTCTGTTTTAAGAAGTTACAATTTACGTCCCATATTTCCTGCGGTGATTGAACATACCCGGAATTATCAGTTTTATTATTTTGGGGGTAATTTTGCTGCCAATTCAGTAAATAACAATACCGCTTATTTTGAAGGTTTTCCTGAATTAATGGGATTATTGACAAGAAACAACTATAAAAGTACAAAAGAATTTTATCATAAATTTTATCATCCGTTGATGACCAAAATTTTTGATAATTATTACGAAACCATTGAAAATAATTAACATCCAATGAAGATCATTACTCCACATAGACTAATGTTGTTTATGCTTTGCCTGGTTATTTTTATGTTCCTGCCCTCGTGTGCAAAAAAAGAGGCTGTGGATGCATGCCTGCAGGGACATACCTATGGTTTCTGGGGCGGCTTATGGCATGGAATAATTGCTCCGTTTGATTTAATCGCTATGCTTTTCCGTGAGGATGTGACGGTTTATGCACAAAACAACAATGGAGCCTGGTATGCTTTCGGATTCCTGCTGGGAAGCGGCGGCTGGGGAATCCTCGGGGGAAGAAGTGCAGCATCCAAAAAGCATAAGCAAGTTCATTAGACCAGGAATCTTCAATCAAACAGTCATTGGGAGCAGGGTTATTAAACTTTGCTGTCGATTATTATTATCTTTGACGAAAAAATCAAAAATGTATGGAATCCTTAAAAATATCCTGTATTCAGGCAGACTTAGCCTGGGAAGATGTTGGAAAAAACCTGGAAATGTTTACCCAAAGGTTAGAAGAACTTCCGGAAGATACTGAACTTGTTATCTTACCGGAGATGTTTAGTACCGGATTTTCCATGAAAACGGAAAAGCTGGCAGAAAAGATGAATGGAAGATCATTTTTATGGTTAAAGGAACAAGCGGCCAGAATCAATAAAATTATTATCGGCAGTTTAATTATTAAGGACCACGAGGATTCTTTCAATCGTCTCTTTGTTATGTTTCCGAATGGGAAGCATGAATTCTATGATAAACGCCACTTGTTTAGGATGGGTAATGAACATAAGCATTACAGTGCCGGAAAAAAAAGATTGGTATTTCACTATAAAAGCTGGCGGATCTGCCCGTTAACCTGTTACGATTTAAGATTTCCTGTTTGGAGCCGGAACCAAAATGATTATGACCTGTTAATATATATAGCGAACTGGCCTGAAAGCAGGAGAGAAGTCTGGAAAAAACTGCTCCCTGCCCGTGCCATCGAAAACCAGGTATATGTTGCAGGGGTGAACCGGGTAGGAAAAGATGGCGAAGGGCTAAGCTATGCAGGTGATACCATGATTTTTAATCCCAGGGGAGAGGTCATGGTTGAAACAAAAGAGCATGCTGAGCAAATAATTCATGCCGGTTTATCGTTAGATGAATTGAACAGATTTAGAAAGAAATTCCCTGTTGGGCTGGATGCCGACAAGTTTAAAATACTATAATACAAAATGTTACCTAAGATAAACTTCGATCAAACCACTGCTGGAAAAATTACGGAAAAAGAACGGAAAAGGATCATTGATAAGTATCGCGAATTACTGAAAACCTCTGAAATATTTTCTCACAAGAAAGAACTAGAGCTTACCCGTAAAGCTTTCGACCTGGCTTTGGAGGTCCATGACCAGAAACGTTTACCCTCTGGCGAACCGTTTATTATTGAATTACTGGATATTGCTATTATTATCGTGGAGCAAATCGGCCTGGGAACCCGTTCAGTTATCGCCTCCCTGTTGTATCATGCCGTCATGGATAATCATATTACTCTTGTTGAAGTAGAAAAGCAGTTTGATAAAAAGATTAAACTTATTGTTGATGGTTTAATTAAACTGGCCGAGGTGGATGCCAAAGCTGCTACCGACCAATCCGAGAATTTCCGGAAGCTTCTTTTAACCATGGTGGATGATGTCCGTGTTATTTTAATTAAACTGGCGATTCTGTTGGAACATATGCGTGGATTAAATTATATGCCCGAAGATTACCAGGTAAAAATATCCATGGAAACCTTTAATTTATATGCTCCTTTAGCGCACCGACTGGGATTATATAATATTAAATCGGAGCTTGAAAACCTGGCGATGAAATATACCGAGAAAGAACGCTATAAAGAGATCATTAAAAAATTAAAAAATACCACCTCCAAACGAAATCGGTTCATCAGAAAATTCGTTGCACCAATAGAGAAAGCCCTAAAAGAACAGGGTTTCCGCTTTGAGATCAAAGGACGCCCCAAATCGGTATATTCAATCTGGCAAAAGATGAAAAAACAAGGGGTTGAATTCGAGGAAGTATATGATATTTTCGCCATACGTATTATTCTCGATTCCAAACCATCCAAAGAAAAAGCCGATTGCTGGCGGGTATATTCTATTGTAACCGATTTTTATCAACCGAATCCTAAACGTTTACGCGACTGGATCAGTATCCCTAAATCAAATGGCTACGAATCATTACATACTACCGTGGTGGGTCCTGACAAAAAATGGGTGGAGGTACAGATACGAACCCGGAGAATGGATGAAGTGGCTGAAAAAGGATATGCAGCCCACTGGAAGTATAAAGGAGTAAAATCTGAACGGGGGATTGACGGGTGGATGCAAAAAATCAGGGAAGCCTTGGATAGCCCCAACCTCGATACAGCTGATGTTATTGATGATATTAAACTGGACCTTTACAACAAGGAAGTATTTGTGTTTACGCCTAATGGTGATTTAAAAACCCTGAAAGCCGGTTCAACCGTACTTGACTTTGCCTATGATATACATTCAGACATTGGAAATCAATGTGTTGGTGCAAAAATAAATCATAAAAATGTTCCCATCAAACAGGTGTTGAGTAATGGCGACCAGATTGAAATTATTACTTCCAAAACTCAAAAACCCAAAAACGACTGGCTTAATTTTGTGGTAACATCCAAAGCCAAAACCAAAATAAAATCGACCCTTCGCGAAGAGCTGTTTAAAGAAGCTGAAGCTGGAAAAGAATTACTAAAACGGAGATTAAAAAACTGGAAAATTAAGTTCGAAGACCAGTTAATTGATAAATTATTGAAATATTACCGGCTGAAAGTTCCTGTTGATCTCTATTACCTCATTGCTACGGAAAAGATAGATATTGCTGACATTAAAAGTGTTATTACCCGGTTGCATCAACAGGAAAATCCGGAAAAAATTCAGGAGACTGAAGAAGCAAAAACAACCCCTGAGGAAGAAAACAAAAGAAAGGAACCTCAAGGGGACTACCTTATTATTGACGATAAGATAGAAAATGTGGATTATAAACTGGCTAAATGTTGTAACCCAATCTATGGTGATCCTGTTTTTGGTTTTGTTACCGTGAGTGAAGGAATAAAAATACATCGGACCAATTGCCCTAATGCCCGCCAGCTGCTTGAGAAATATAACTATCGTGTGATCAAGGCCCAATGGAATAAAGCTTCCTCCAGAAAGTCCTTTCAGACCATTATAAAAGTTTCCGGTATCGATGATGTGGGCATCGTTAATAAGATATCAAACGTAATATCCAAAGATATGAATATCAGAATGCGTTCCATCACCATTGATTCCAACGACGGGATGTTCGAAGGCCAGATCAAGCTTTATGTTGAAAGTACCCAACATCTGGATATGCTTATCCGAAAACTGAAAAAAGAAAAAGAAATTTTAAAAGTTACCCGGGTGGAAACCCTGGAAATAAATCAATAAAATTTTTATTTTTGTCCTTAAAACAAAACAGCCTGAACAAACGTTAAACGGAATATAAAACACTTAAAAATTATGCGTAAAGCGATCTTTTTTTTGATCCTGTTTGTTACCTCATGGCAGCTAAAAGCTCAACTCAGGCCTTTTATGCCCAAATATTACCAGCCCATCGATTCCTCTGTGATTGCTCAAAATCAGCAAAATCAGGCGAAGGAGAAAACTGCTTTGATAAAAAAACATCCTGACCGGTTTTCCTATGCAGTAACCCTGGGAACAGGTTTTAGCAGTTTTGCCAAGAATCATTCAATGGCTTCTTCCTATATCGCCCCGACCATAAACTACCAGGTAAACGATAAACTCTTTATTTCGGTGAACGGGGTGATCATGCAAAATAATTTTAACGGATTTGAAAATAATTATATCCCGGTAGCCGGAAATTCTTTAAATACAAATAATTCCAATTACGGGATCAACAGCCAGGCTTTTTATCAGCTAAATGAAAAAATTAGCATTTATGGTGATGCAACCTATTTTGAACATCAGACACCACTCTTCAGCAATTCCACACCGGGAATTTATAATACCGATTATAAATCGGTTTCCTTAGGTGTTGGTTATAAGGTAACCGACAATTTACACTTCCATTTTCAGTACCGTTATTCGGATGGCTTAAACCCAATGTATAATAGTTTTTCACCTTTTTTTAACCCTAATCCTTATCGTTCAGGATATTCTATCTGGGATTATTAATTTCAAACAGGCAACTTGTGAGAAAAAAGATAGCTCTTTACATTTTATTATCCTTGCTTTTCATGAGTTGTTATGCCCAGAAACTGGTAAAACAATACCCTGTTTTTCAGCCCGGGGAAAGAATCTCATATTCAGCCGCTTATAATCTGGGTTTTATTTGGTTAAATGCCGGATATGTCGAATTTAAAGTCAATAAATCTACTTATAGCGGACAGGAAGCCTATCATTTTAATAGCTATGGAACCAGTATTCCATCATATGACTGGTTATTCAAAGTCCGTGATTATTTCCAGTCGTATGCTAAAATGGATAATCTGGCACCTCTTTTTTTCGATCGAAATACTTATGAGGGCGGATACAGTGTTCATAACCGGTTTACTTTCAATTACGAAGAAAACCTGATTTTTACCCAAACCGAAAATTCGGATAAGCCTTATACGGAGGACACGTTAAAAATGCCTCAAAATGTTTACGACGTAATTTCAGGGGTCTATTATATCCGGAATATTGATTTTGACCAGTACCAGTTAAACGACACGATTCCGGTACGTATGATCATTGATAACGAGATCTTTGACCTGTATGTACGCTATTTGGGACGTGAGGTAATCAAATTGCATAATAAACAAAAATTTAAAACCATCAAATTTTCGGCATTACTCGTTGAAGGAACAATCTTTAAAGGAGGGGAAGACCTGTTCGTGTGGGTTACCGACGATTTAAACCGTATCCCGGTGTTGGTTGAAGCAAAAATTTTAATCGGCTCAGTGAAAGCAACTTTACTGAATACTGAAAACCTTAAGTTCCCCCTGGATGCTGAAATTATCAATGAATAAACTGTTTTTTATCATTTTTAAATCCATGAATTTTATCTTAATTTTATATCCTTTTTAAAACGAATAAAAAATTATATTATGCATAATACCATAAGAATAACCGACAAAGTATACTGGATAGGCGCCAACGACCGACGAACAAACCTCTTCGAAAATATGTGGCCCTTGCCCTACGGAGTATCTTACAACTCATACCTCATTGTGGATGAAAAGATTGCCCTGGTGGATACTCTTGAACAGGGTTCTGCCGACGATTACCTGGTAAAAATTGAAGAGCTGATCGGGAAAGAGAGGTCCATTGATTATCTGATTATCAACCACATGGAGCCTGACCACTCGGGAGCCATGAAAGCGATCGTTGAACGCTATCCCGGGATTAAACTTGTCGGCAATTTAAAAACATTTAAAATAGTAGAATCATACTATGGCTATCAGGATAAATGGTTACAGATTGAAGAGGGCGACCAGATTGATTTGGGACATCACAAATTAAAATTTGTAATGACTCCCTGGGTACATTGGCCGGAAACCATGATGACCTATGATGAGACTGAAAAAATGCTGTTCTCCGGGGATGCCTTTGGTAGCTTTGGAACGCTGGACGGGGGGATCTTTGATGATGAAATTGACTTCGAAGAGTACTATGAAGATGAGATGCGTCGCTATTTTTCGAATATTGTCGGACAATACAGCAACATGGTCCAGAAAGCTTTTAAAAAGCTCGACGGGGTTGATCTCCGATACATTTGTGCTACCCATGGACCGGTATGGCGTTCAGATGTTAATAAGGTACTGGACTTATACGATAAATGGAGTAAATATGAATCCGAAAATGGAGTGGTAATTATCTATGGATCAATGTATGGAAATACCGCCAAGCTGGCCGATTTTATTGCCCGTAAACTGGCTGAGAATGGAATTCGAAAAATCCGGATCTACGATGCATCCAAAACCCATATTTCCTATTTAATCAACGAAATATGGAGATATAAAGGGGTAATCCTTGGGAGCTGTGCCTATAATTCCGGAATGTTGCCTACGATGGAGCAATTAACCCGTACCCTTGAGCATATGAAGGTCAAAAACCACCTGTTGGGATTGTTTGGGTCCTATAGCTGGAATGGCGGGGGTGTAAAATCTTTGCATAAATTTTATGAAACTATTCAGTGGGAGCTGGTAGCCGACCCCGTGGATACCAAGGGGATTCCAGGAAACGAGGAGTTTGAACGGTGTACAACTATTGCCCAGGCCATGGCCGAAAAACTAAAATAAAAAAATAATAGAACCTATATACACTATGAAACTTGATTTAAAACCCGGAATATCCTACACTGCAAGCCAGGTAGTTGTTTATGAGGATACTGCAGCTAAATATGGTTCCGGGCTGGTTGAAGTGTTTGCGACCCCGGCCATGATTGCGTTAATGGAAAACGCCGCCCTTAAAGCGGTTTATACCCATTTACCGGAAGGGTTTACTACTGTTGGTTTTGAATTAAATGTACGGCACCTAAAACCAACACCCATTGGCATGAACGTTGAATGTACAGCCACCCTGAAAGAAGTATTGGGTAAAAAACTGGTCTTTCATGTGGTGGCCCATGACGAAGAGGGAAAAATCGGAGAAGGAACACATATTCGATACATTATCGATACCCGGAAGTTTATGAAAAATTACAAACCCGAAAAATAAATTCATATGAATACCTTTAGATTGATACTTGTATTTTTGTTTATTGCATTAATCCAGCCGGGAAATGCACAGGAAATTATGAAACTTCCCGAACCTGATAAAACGGGAGGAATGCCCCTCATGCAGGCCATCAATGAACGACATTCGGCCCGAAATTTTGCCGACAGGGATTTATCGGAACAGCAGCTTTCAGAATTGCTTTGGGCAGCCTATGGCATTAATCGCCCCGAATCGGGAAAACATACCATTCCTACCTCACGAAACCGTCAGGATATTGAAGTATATCTCACAACCTCAGAGGGTGTTTTTAAATACCTGCCCGAACAACATGCGTTGTTGGTGATGGATAATCGTGATCAGCGGGAGGTCTCCGGGTTGCAGGATTTTGTAAAAGTTGCTGCCGTAAACCTGATTTATGTTTCCGATTTCGACAAGCTGGGCAATAGCTCTGATGATATTAAAACCATGACTGCTGCCACACATTGTGGATTTATTGGTCAGAATGTTTACCTCTATTGTGCATCGGAAGGTCTGATCTCGGTATTTCGTGCCATGGTCGACAAGGAAAAAGCCGCAACAATGTTACAACTGGAAGGAAATAAAAAGGTTATCTACAGCCAGTCTGTAGGATTTTCCAAATAAAAGCTCATGAACTAACCTATAGATGATAGCCGTGCCTGAATTTATTTTATGTACGGCTATTCAATTACATAAAAAAATACGATGCAATACAATTTTGATAAAATAATTAACAGGGATCGTACCGCATCGGTAAAATTTGATTTGCGAAAAGAGGTGTTTGGTAAAGCAGATATCCTGCCAATGTGGGTTGCTGATATGGACTTTGAAACGCCCGGCTTTGTTATCGAGGCCTTAAGAAAAAGATTAGACCATCCTGTTTTAGGATATAGTTACCGGCCGGATTCCTATTATCATTCCATCATCAATTGGGTAAAACGTCGTCATCGTTGGACAATTAAACAGGAATGGATTTCGTTTAGCCCCGGAATTGTTCCGGCCATAAATATGGCCATGATGGCATTTACCGAACCCGGAGATAAGATTATTGTTCAACCGCCGGTTTATCATCCCTTTTTCTCGGCGATCAAAAATAACCACCGGGTACAGGTTGAAAATCCTTTGAAACTCAAGAAAGACCGCTATTTCATGGATTTTGAAGATTTAAAGGTGAAGCTTAAGAATGCCCGAATGATTCTCTTATCCAATCCTCATAATCCGGGTGGCTCGGTATGGACCAAAGAAGAACTGCAAACATTGGGAGATCTCTGTGTAGAGAATGATGTGCTGATTATGGCCGATGAAATTCATTCCGACCTGGTTTTTAAACCGGCAAAATATGTGCCCATGGCTTCGGTATCACCCGAAATTGCCCGGCAAACAGTAACTTTTATTGCCCCTTCCAAAACATTTAATATGGCTGGACTGGCAACCTCTTCGGTAATTACGTCCAATCCATCCTTAAAAGAGAAATATGATCAAATGCTGGATACCATCCATATCGGGATGGGAAATATTTTTGGTACCGTAGCAAGCGAAGCTGCTTATACTCATGGCGATGAATGGTTGGATGAGTTGCTGGAATATCTCTCGCAAAATATGGATTATACAGAACAATTTATTACGGATTATCTGCCGGAAATAAAAATTATACGCCCCGAGGGGACCTATTTGATGTGGCTCGATTGCTCCGGTTTAGATCTTAAAAACAAAGATTTAAAAGATTTCATGATTCAGGATGCAGGCCTGGGATTTAACGACGGCAGAATGTTCGGAACCGGAGGGGAGCAATTTATGCGGATGAATGTGGCCTGTCCGAAAGTTACTATTAAGCAGGCATTAACAAAATTAAAAGAAGCTGTTCATCAACTGTAATTATATGTCCGAAAAAGGTTTTGATCTAAAAGTACTCATCCCGACCGACGACGGGTTAACCATCTCAGCGAATGGCATTCAACGAGCATTATATTACTTAATGTATAATGTGAGTAACAGAAGCTATCAGTTGGCCGGAAAAGGTAAAACCTCTGAATGGTATCGGGGGGGGACATTCCTTCCTCAATCTTTTCATGACCTAATAAACCAGGAGAAGGTTGACCTGGTAATCACCCGGTCAGCTATCAGCCATAAAATATACTGTGACAACCAGGTGGCCGAAGAGAAGGATATTTCCACCGTTTTAAATCATCTCATTGATCGCATAGATCAAAAAAAGAGCTAAGTTAGGTTAGCTCTTTTTGTAAGAAATTAAATATTATCGGGAAAAGGCTAGCTATCGTCTTCGTCGTCGTCATCGATGGCCGAGATTAAGTTTCCGGTGAGATCACCCCCTAATTTTTTAATTATCTTTTCCTGTTGTTTTTTAAACTCCTCATACTCTTTCACTTTTTGTTCCAGCTCTGTTTCTCTTCTGGCAGATTCTTCCTGGGTAGCCTGGAGCTCTTCCATATTCTGGCGCATTTCTTCTTCCTGTGCCTTCATCTCCTCGGCCTGTTGCTGCGTTTTTTCCAGCAGTTCTGCCGTACGAATATTGATTTTTGCCGAGGAGTAAGTCGAAGCGATACTTTCCCCGATTTTCTCCACAAATTCGATCTGGTATTTTTCAAAAGGTTTGAAAGAAGCCATTTCAATGGCCCCAAAAACCTCCTCGTTAAGCTTTAAAGGAACGATGAGTAAGCTCCTGGGATTTTCATTCCCCAGTCCCGAGGTGATCGAAATATAATCATCAGGGATATCTGTCATGTAGATGGTTTCGCTCTCCTGGATAGCCCTTCCGATAAGCCCCACGCCGGTTTCAATGCGCTTTTCCAGGAACTTCTTCCGGTTGAAGGCATAAGCAGCACTCATTTCAATATAAGGATTTTCAGGATCGTCATCATTGAGGATAAATAAACCTCCCTGGTTGGCATCACAGTATTTTACCAGGTTGCTGATCACATCATAGGATAATTTGGTCAGATCGTCGTTATTTTGTCGAAGAATTTCACTGAATTTGGCAATTCCCTGGGAGGCCCAGTTTCTTTGTTCATCCTCTTTTTTCCGTTTCCTCTCTTCTTCAGTAGCATGTTTCAGGTTGGTACGCATGTCCAATAATGCATTTCCCAGATCGTCTTCATCACTTAAGGGCACATAGGGACTGTCAAAATTATGTTTCCCAATTTCCAGGGCAAATTCGGTCGTTTCTTTTAAGCCGCGAATTAAGTTATTTAAGGCACCAGCCATTTCGCCAATTTCATCATTGGTTTCTTTAATCTGTTTTTTGGGCATTATGCCTTTACCCATTTCAATTAAGATGTTCTTAATCTTACGAATAGGAGTTATGATCACCCTTGAAAGATATAATGCAATAGATACTGCAATGATTACCAGAATTATTCCCGCGATGAAAATAAAATTTTCCAGTCGGTTAAACGATTGGGCCATATCATTTCTTGCTTCAACCACTTTCTGATCCAACTGACCGGATAATTGGTTTAATTTTTCGATAATTTGATCACTTAAGGCAATAATTTCGCCATCTTCTTCTACCATGGGATAGATTTCAAACATCAATACAAAAGCATCATCATAGCTCTCGAAGGTTGATAAACTGTTCATTACTTTTTGATGGAGCGGGAAAAGCGTATCCTGGATCGTGGTATAGATTTCATGGTACATCTCTTGCTTGTCTTCTTCCCATTGACCGGAAAGATCCTCAATTTCATGATGTATTTCAGGTAATCTTTTCTGATGCAGCTCTTTGAGTCTGATTTTATCGGGAGTATCCTGTTTTTTATCGATATAAACCCAATTTTTAATCAACATCTTGGAAGAGATCATTAAATTGGATAATTCGCTGATTAGCTCAGAGGATGGGGTATAAACATTGGCAATTTTTTCGTTGGATTCAAGACTCTTTTTTAAGGTTGAGTTAATTAAATAAATGTTGGCCAATATAGCCAGGGTAACGATTCCAAACCCCAGGATCAGTTTCTTTGCAATAGTAAATCTGAATTTCATAGCAATGTACTTGTATTTTTGAATGCAAATATAGCTTTATTAAAGAGTTTCTAAGATACTAATTAATTTTATAACGGGTGATAATTTTAATCACTAATTTGTTGGAATTTTAACAGAACGATGGAATCCCATTGATTCGGAAGAATAATTATCCTTGATAGATCTCCTGGGGATATCGGATATCTTCCAGGAAGAGTCCATGGGCAGCAACAGAGGTTCCTGCTTCGGCTCTGTTCCTGTTTTCAATGATCTTTTTAAAATCTTCCAGGGTAATGTTTTCTTTCCCTACATCCACCAGGGTACCTACAATCGCCCGTACCATATTTCGCAAAAAACGATCCGCCCTGATGGTGAAAATTAACCGGTAATCATCTTTCGACCATTTGGCTTCTTGTATCTTGCATATATTGGTTTTTACATCGGTTTTTACTTTGCTGAAACTGGTAAAATCTTCATATTGCAGGAGAATCCGGGCCGCTTTGTTCATCATCTCAACATTCAGGTCTACCGGCAGGTACCAGGAAAAATTATTTAAAAACACATCTTTACGCTGATGTATATAATACCGGTAGGTTCTTTCCATAGCATCAAAACGGGCATGAGCTTCAGGATTCACTTTCACAATACGGAAAATGGCAATATCCCTGGGAAGAAAACTGTTTAATTTAAATATAAGTTTTAAATCTTTATCCAGTTCCTGCTGGTTGCTGTTAAAATGGGCAACAAAAAAACGAGCATGGACTCCCGTGTCGGTTCTTCCAGCCCCGATCAAGGAGATATCTTCCCGTAAAATCGTTGAAAATGCCTTGGTCAGCACCTCTTGTACCGTCAAAGCATTGGGTTGAACCTGCCACCCGTGATAATTGGTACCTTTATAGCTTAACTGTACAAAATATCTTTCCTTCACCTGGTAGTTATTCCTTAATAAACCTCTTTGATGGTAAATGTGTTGTTGTTGATGTTAAAGGTGTCTCCGGGTTTTAAATCTTTCATCGCCTTAAAAACCGGAACCTGTGTCGAAATGGCAAATATAATCTCGCCATGAACGGTAATTTTTCCCAATGCGGCTGCAACAAACATCTTTTGTTTATTGGTTGTTATTACGGATCCAAACTCAACTTTTTCGTTGATCTTTTCCGGATTAACCTTCTTAACCAATTTCAAATCTTCAAGAAATTTCTCCATTTGCTTCACCTGAAGATCTTTTTTCTTCATCATATCTTCTTTAAAGGGATCAAACATATCATGGTCCCCCTCATAATCATTGGCGGTTTGAATGATCTCCTGGATCCGATCTTTGCAGGTTTTTACATTTTCTTCCAAAAGATCAATGCAGGATTGTATAATATCTTTCTTTAATGCTTTTTTATCCATATCGTACTCATAGATTAAAATCAAATATACAAAATAAATGTTTGTTCCAAAATCTTCAAATACCTTTTGTCAACTTTAAACAGAATAAATCTTATTTAAGATTTTTGGTCTAAAAAATTAATATTTAAGAGAATTTATTTCTATAGGATTTTTATTAAATTGGTCAGCTAAATCTATAAAATTATAAATAATGAAAAAAATAAATCAAATTTTAATTGTAGGATTCTTAGGTTTCATGATTAACTCCTCCGTGGCTCAGGACAAAAGTGACTGGAAGGGAGGATATCCCGAAGGTTGTACATCAATAACCGTAGGAAAATCTGCCTCGGCCGATGGTTCAGTGATCACCTCCCATACCGATGACAGCCACCGGACCCGCTCATGGATGGATATCCAGCCGGCAAAAGATCATCAGCCCGGCGACCGGGTGCCCATGTATAAACGTAGTGCCGATGATACCAAGGCAATGCCTGCATATAAGCATGTTAAAATAGGAGAAATTCCCCAGGTAGAACATACCTATCAATATATTAATTCGGCCTATCCCTGTATGAATGAAAAACAACTGGGAATCGGAGAATCAACCTTTGGTGGGAGAGAGGAGCTTCAATCGGATGAAGGGTTGATCGATTGTCAGCGACTTTGTCAGCTGATGGTGGAGCGATGCTCAACAGCAAGGGAGGCCATTCAAATGGCCGATGAATTAACAAAAAAATATGGATGGAACGATTATGGCGAATGCTTAACCATTGCTGATCCCAACGAAGTTTGGCACTTCGAAATCGTGGGCCCGGGCAAAGGAAAAGTAGGAGCTGTATGGGCTGCTCAGCGCGTGCCTGATGAGCATATTGCGGTAAATGTAAATGCCAGTACCATTAAGGAAATTGACCTGTCCAATTCCGATGAATATATGGCTTCAGCAAATATTTATGATGTGGCCAAAGAGAACGGCTGGTGGAACGAGGAGGAAACCTTCCGTTTTTGTTATGTTTATGCTCCCGGAAGTAGAAATGCTATTGGTTCCCGCAGAAGGGAATGGAGAATTTTTGACCTCCTGGCACCTTCATTAAATCTAGACCCTAATGCCCAGGATTACCCTTTTTCTGTTAAACCGGATAAAAAAGTAACCCTGGATGACCTGGTAATGGTATTTAAAGACTACTACGAAGGAACCCCTTACGATATGACCCGTAATATAACAACTACTGACGAAGAGGGAAAAACCATCATCTCTCCCCTGGCCAATCCTTTTATGCCTTACGATCAACTCGATATATCCAATGTAAGCGGGGGGTGGTATAGTGTTGATGAAGAAACCGGGGAGATCAGTTTTCTGGGCGAACGTACCATTGCCCGCTGGTATACGATGTATGCCACGATAATTCAATGCCGTAGCTGGCTGCCCGATGAAATTGGCGGAGTAGTGTGGTTAGCCCAGGACAATGTGGCCACCTCAGTCTATGTTCCGGTTTATTGCAGTGTTACTGACTTACCTGAATCCTATAAAATCCCCGGAAGGGTGAATGGTTTTACCAGGGAATCTGCCTGGTGGGCTTTTAACCGCATGGGAACCCTGGCGGCTCAGCGTTGGGGCGACATGCGCCACGATGTGGATGCAGTGTGGACCCCTTTGCAAAAAGAATTGTTCAAAAATCAACAAAAAATTGAAAAAGAAGCACTTAATCTTTATAAAGAAAAAAATCCTAAAAAAACCATCAACTATTTAAACGCCTATTCCAATGATTGGGCCAATAAAGTGGTTGATGAAGCCTGGAAGCTGGGAGATTTTCTGTGGACAAAATATGATGAGAAATTTTAAGCATTGAACCGAACTGTCACCCTTCGCCATTCGTTTATGGCGGGGGGTGATCTAAGATAACAGTCTGATTCCTTACCTTTAATAATAGAACAAGTATGACTAAAAATAAACGTGGTTTTGCAAGCGATAACAACTCGGGCGTTCATCCCGAAATTATGAAAGCCATGCTCGGGGCCAATGAGGGGCACACCATAGCCTATGGAGATGATTCCTATACCCAAAAAGCCAGGGAAAAATTTTACGAGCATTTTGGAACTGATATTGATGTTTATTTCGTATTCATTGGCACTGCTGCCAATGTATTGGGATTAAATGCTGCAACCCGTTCATGGAATTCGGTGATATGTGCCGAAACAGCTCATATCAACGAAGATGAATGCGGGGCTCCGGAAAAATTCAATGGGTTTAAACTTCTCACGGTAGAGACTCCTGACGGAAAGTTAACCGTTGATGCAATCCGGAAGCACATGAAAGGATTTGATTTCGAACATCATTCCCAACCCAGGGTTATCTCCATTACCCAGGCCACCGAATTAGGCACCGTTTATTCTGCAGATGAAATTAAAGCGCTGGCTGCTTTTGCCCACCAACACCATATGTATTTACATATGGATGGGGCACGAATAGCTAATGCGGCAGTAACTTTAAATTCAGATTTTAAGAAATTTACAAAAGATGCCGGAGTAGATATCCTTTCGTTTGGAGGGACTAAAAATGGCATGATGTACGGTGAAGCTATAATCTTTTTTAATAAAGGGCTGGGGCAGGATTTTAAATATGTAAGGAAACAAGGAATGCAACTTGCTTCCAAAATGCGTTTTATCTCTGCCCAGTTTGAAAAATACCTCACCCATGATTTGTGGTACCATAATGCCAAGCATGCCAATAAAATGGCGCAATTATTAGCATCCAGGGTAAAGGAGATTCCTCAAATAAAAATTACACAAAAAGTAGAAGCCAATGGAGTATTTGCCATCGTACCCCCCGAAATCATTGATGATTTAAAAAAGGAATATTTTTTCTACGATTGGAATGAATCAACCCATGAGGTGCGCTGGATGTGTTCATTTGATACCGAAGAACAGGATATATTAACTTTTGTGGAACTGATAAAAAGCAAACTGAAAGGTTAATCCCTCAGGAGCCTTCGATATTAGCAGTTTCAACCATATCTTAACCAGGAAAACCGGGCATTTTGCCTGGTTTTTTACTTCAGCACCGCAAGAATAATTTTCCAAAAAAACCTGTAAAAAAGAAAATATTAACAAAAAAGAAGCTTTTATTAACGAAATTTTCCGTATCCCGGAAAAACAAATACTTTTGCAGCTGACATTGAACTCTAAAAAAATATTCCAATGAGCGGATTTTTCGGAAGTATCTCAAAATCAGATTGTGTAACTGATGTATTTTACGGAACAGACTATCATTCACACCTGGGAACCAAACGTGCAGGAATGGCTTTCTTCTCTCAGGAGCTAGGATTCCAGCGTTCAATCCATAGTTTAGAGGACGGCTATTTTCGTACCAAATTCGAAAGTAACCTGTCAAAATTCAGAGGAAAGCATGGGATCGGAGTGATCAGCGATACCGAAGCACAACCTGTTGTGGTAACCTCCCACCTGGGACAATTTGCCGTGGCAACGGTGAGCAAGATTATGAATATTGACGAACTGGAAAAAGAATACCTCCGCAATCACCGGACATTCACCGAAAACAGCCAGGGTGCGATCAATCCCACAGAAATAATCTCCATGCTGATTGCCGATGGAGATGACTTTGTTTCTGGGATCCAGAATGTTTATGATAAGGTCAAAGGTTCGTGTTCCATGCTTATCCTCACGGAAAACAGTTTAATCGCTGCCCGGGATAAACTGGGAAGAACCCCTGTTGTTCTGGGGAAAAAGGAAAATGGCTATGCTGCCACCTTTGAAACCTGTGCTTTTCCCAACCTGGGTTTCGAAACCGATAAGTTTATCGGGCCGGGAGAAATTGTTGAGGTTACGGCTGACGGACATAAACAGCTTAAAAAACCTGAAGATAAGATGCAGATTTGCGCTTTCCTTTGGGTTTATTATGGCTATCCGCCATCTTTTTACGAAAATATTAATGTAGATGAGGTACGCTATAAATGTGGCGCATCCCTGGCCAAAAGAGACCAGCTGAAGGTTGATTTTGTTGCAGGAATTCCTGATTCGGGTGTCGGCCATGCCATGGGATACAGCAACGAACAAAAAATCCCCTTAAAACGACCCTATTCAAAATATACCCCAACCTGGCCAAGGAGCTTCATGCCTCAAAGTCAAAATACCCGTGAACTGGTTGCCCGGATGAAGCTTATTCCCAACAAATCCCTCACCCGGGGCAAAAAAGGTGTTTTTCTGGACGACTCCATCGTTCGGGGAACACAGCTCAAAGATAATGTTAAAGATTTATACCAGGCAGGTATCGATGAAGTTCATGTGCGTATAGCCTGTCCTCCCTTAACATTTCCCTGCGAATTCTTAAACTTCAGCAGGTCACGTTCCAACCTCGACCTGGCTACCCACCGGGCAGTAAAACAGCTCGAAGGAAAAGAAAACGTTGATATGCGTGAGTATTCAGACAATAAAAATGGAAAATACGAAGCCATGGTGGAACAAATACGAAAAAATATGGGATTTACTACCCTAAAATTTCAGATGCTGGACGACCTGGTGAAAAATATCGGTTTGCCCAAAGAAAAAATTTGTACCCATTGCTGGGACGGTAGCAGCTATTTTTAGGATTAAACAACCCCTAAAATTCTCATGGGCTGTAGTCTTTCATCAGCCCTAATCCGGATGATTGATTCATGATCAGTGGGAGGTAGCCAATTACTTGCGAATAGGTTCCTTTTATTTATAAATCAGGCCTGAGAATTTGTTACCTTCTTCTTCGTTTCTTTGTCCCTGGTTGCTTGATATTTCTTTTATTCCCAAAAAGCTTGTCGATCAGATCCGGCCGTTTGGCTTTTTGCAATTCGGTCAGGATCTCCTGATGCAATTCCTTTTTATACCAGAAAAAGAATTTACGCTGGGAGAGTTTTTCTTCTTTTTTCCGGGCTACAGGAACTTTTTTCAGCGTATAAGGATTAATTCCCGAATAATACATTACCGTAGCCAGGGTCATGGGGGTGGGAGTAAAATCCTGAACCTGTTCCAGTTTAAAATTTAATTTTTTGGTTTCTACGGCCAGTTCAGCCATATGGATATTTGTACACCCCGGATGGCTGGATATAAAATAAGGAATCAGTTGTTGCTTTAATTGATACTTCTGGTTGATCCGGTCAAAAATTTTCTTAAATTCATGAAACATCGAAAAATCCGGTTTTCTCATGATATGAAGAACTCCGGAGGCGGTATGCTCAGGGGCAACTTTCAGCCTTCCCGAAACATGATTCTTGATCAACTCTTCGACATATTCCTGGTAGTCGGGATGATTTAGCTGATGCATAAACAGATCGTAACGAATACCACTCCCTACAAAAGCCTTTTTTACGCCTGGATGTTGATCTGCCCTCCTGTAAATTTGTGTTAATGGTTTAGGATTAGTATTCAGATTTTTACAAACTGACGGAAATAAACAGGAAGCCCGTTTACATTTTTTACACTGGTCAGGGTCCATCCCGCTCATTTTATACATATTGGCCGACGGACCACCTAAATCTGAAATATAACCTTTAAAATCAGGCATCCTGGTAATTGCATCAATCTCACGGGTAATCGATTTTTCAGAGCGGCTGCTGATAAATTTCCCCTGGTGGGCCGAAATCGTACAAAAAGAACAGGCACCAAAACATCCACGGTGCAAAGTAATCGAATGCCGGATCATCTCATAGGCCGGAATAGGCTCTTTTTTTGCATATTTGGGATGGGGCCTGCGGGTAAAAGGTAAATCATAGATGGCATCCAGTTCCTTTTCTGACGAAACCTCAAAGGGAGGATTTACAATGATATACCGGTTGTCTACCTTCTGGATCAACCGCTTGTTGCTTTGAAAAGCATTGGACTCCTGTTCAATCAACTGAAAATTCCGGGCATATTTTATTTTATCCTTAACACATTCTTCATGGCTGTTTAACAGGCAATCCTCCCATGCGTTTACCGTGGTTATTTGATCACCACTTTCCAGAAAAGCAGTTTGTTTAATATTTTTTATGGATGCAAAAGGAGCTCCTTTCAAAAGGATATGAACCAGCTCGGAAAGAGGTTTTTCGCCCATCCCGTAAATCAATAAATCGGCTTGACTATCTTTTAAAATTCCGGGCATTAATTGATCCGACCAGTAATCATAATGGGTCAGCCTACGCAGGGAGGCTTCCACTCCACCCAGAACAATGGGTGTTTGAGGGAAAAGCTTCTTTAAAATATTGGAATAAACAATCGTTGCATAATCGGGACGAAAACCCGCCTTTCCTCCCGGCGTATAGGCGTCGTTCGACCGGAGTCGTTTGTTGGCGGTATAATGATTTACCATGGAATCCATACAGCCAGCAGTTATGGCAAAAAACAACCTGGGAGGCCCCAGCTTTTTAAAGTCTCTTAAATCATCCTGCCAGTTGGGTTGAGGTACTATGGCAACCTTTAATCCCAGCGACTCCAGGAGGCGACCAATGACCGCCGGACCAAACGAAGGGTGATCGACATATGCGTCGCCGCTAAAAAGGATAACGTCCAGTTGTTCCCAGCCTCGGGCAGCAACCTCTTTCCGCGTGGTGGGCAACCAATGTTCAAATGAATATGTTGAGTGATTGGTCTTCATAATTGTACCTGACAAAGGTAGAACAATTAGATCGAATTCTAACGATATGAAAAAAGAAACTACCTGAGAATCATTACCTGGTTAATATAATTTAAAGCTATTCGTAAGTGAGTTCAAGGCATCAAAATGGAACTGTCGCCATAACTTAAAAAACGGAAATCATTTTGTAACGCATAGTGATAAACTCTTTTCCAGTCATCGCCAATAAAGGCTGCAATTAGCAGCAACAATGTACTTTGAGGCTGATGGAAGTTGGTGATTAAACCATCAGTCATTTTGAAGGAGTAGCCCGGAGCAATCATAATCTGTGTAGATGCATGGATTGTTTCCAGGTGTTGTTTGTCCATAAAATTTAACAGGGCTTCCAGGGCTTCCTGTTTGGTAAAATTATGAGGTAAGTCATAAACTTCCCACTGGTTCATTTTCAGCTCCGGTTTACCTGTCATTGCCAGTTTTACACCCAACCAGTAAATTGTTTCCAGGGTACGGACCGAAGTAGTTCCTACCACCGTAATATGCTGTGCATTGAGTAAATTCAAAAGGGTTGATCTGTTCACCAGAAAATGTTCGGTATGCATTTCATGGTGATCGATGGTTTCAGCTTTTACCGGGGTAAATGTTCCTGCCCCCACATGCAGGGTGATTTCGTCAAGATGTACATTCTTTGAATGTAGCTGGTTTAATACACGTTGGGTAAAATGCAACCCGGCAGTAGGTGCTGCAACAGAACCTTTTTGTTTGGAATATACGGTTTGATAACGCTCTCTGTCAATCTTTTCCGAATCACGATTTAAATAGGGAGGGATGGGTGTTTTTCCTGCTGAATCAATGATCTCACTAAAGGTAACTTCCGGGTTATCCCACGAAAACTCAATTTCACGGGCATTTCCCTGGCTGATTTTTTTCCGGGCAATCAGTTCAACCGGTTTATCCGACACACTAAGGTTTTGAATCAGTGTATCCTGTTTCCATTTTTTTGCATTACCCACAATACATTTCCAGCTTACCTTTTGGGTTTGTTGAAAAGCTAAAACATAATCGGAGGGATTTACAGGCTCCAGGCAAAAAATTTCAATTCTGGCACCCGTTTCTTTATAAAAAATCAACCGGGCCTGAATCACCCTGGTATTATTAAAAACCATGGTTTCTCCCGGCTGGATATAGTGATCAAGATTTAAAAAGGTGGTATGCTTAATTTTTCCCCGCTCATAAATCAGTAATTTGGATAGATCCCTTTGTTCCATCGGGTATTTAGCAATCCTGGAATCGGGCAGAGTGTAATTGTACTGATCAATTTTGATATTTTCCGGTTTTATTTTCATTCCATTCCTTTTGAAAGCGCAAAAATAAGTAATTTTGCAGCAAAAATAAGAATCGTTGTTAAATCTTATGATTAGCTAGGTGTTTTGTAATAAAAAAATCAACAATTGGTTAAAACAATAAAACTATGAATTTTAGAAAAGGAGACCGGGTTAAATTCTTAAATGATGTGGGAGAAGGTGTAATTGTTCGATTTCAGGACAAAAACATTGCCATTGTTCATAATAATGATGGATTTGAAGTTCCAGTATTAATGAGTGAATTACTTAAAGTAGAAAATCAGTATACTTTTGAGGATGAGCCGGATTCACTCTCTGAAGGAGAAATTTCACCCTCAAAGGTTCAGGAATTTTCTGAAGTACCTGAGGATATTGATGAGGATGGATTAAATACTGACCGGAAGGCAAACATTTTTTTTGCTATGGTTCCAAGAAATCAAGAGGATATGTTAAATTCAGCCCTGGAAATTTACCTGATCAATGATAGTAATTTTAGAATTTTATATACGATATCCCGCACAGAGGGAGAATTTCACAGCTTAATGGCTTACGGGAACCTTGAAGATAATACGAAAGTCCAGTTAACGGATATTCAGCGGGAGGAATTAAATGATTATCAGACGATAAATTTTCAGATTATTTTCTTCAGGAAAGGAAGTTATTATCTTTTAAATCCGCTGAACAGATCCTGGAACCTAAAGCCATCCAGGTTTTATCAGGCGAAAAGCTTTACAGAAAATGATTTTTTCCATAAAAAGGCATTGATTTACGAAATTACACGGGAAGAGATAAACCTTGCTGATCATCTCTCTGATGAGGATATTGAAAAAGCCAAGAAGGAGAAAGAACGAAAAGAGCCTGTAAAAGTTTTTCAAAGCAGCAAAAAGGGTAAGGATGAAGAAATTGAAGAGGTTGACCTGCATATTCAGGAGCTGGCCGATGACTATTCCGCCCTTTCCAATGCCGAGATTTTAGACATCCAGATGAGCCGGTTTACCACTGCCCTGGAGGGAGGAATCCTGTCGGGAACCCGCAGAATGGTATTTATTCATGGGGTAGGAAATGGGCGGCTAAAGCATGAGATTAAAAAAACATTAGACCGGAAATATCCCAAATTAAGATACCAGGATGCATCGTTTAAAGAATATGGTTACGGAGCGACTTTAGTTATGCTGAAGTAAATCATCCAAAAAGGATTTCCCTCGTAAATTTCATTAACTTTGCAAAACAGCAGGTCGTTTCATCGCTCTGTTTCAATATTTGAAGCGGGGAGGAAAGTCCGGGCAACAAAGAGCACCAAACTCCCGAAAGGGGAGATGTCTGTGAAGGCATAAGGTCAGGGAAGAAAATAACCACCCTGACGTTTATCGTCAGGGCAAGGGTGAGAAGGTGAGGTAAGAGCTCACCAGGCCGGGGAGCGATTTCCGGTGCTGCCTGTCTTTTGGGTTGCAAGGCCATGTATACCGGCAATTAAGGGCTGCTCGTCCGATGCCGGGGGGTAGGCCGCTTAGATAAATGATGAAAAACCTCCCGGTTGCTATCGGGAAGGATACAGAACCCGGCTTACAGACCTGCTGTTTTTTATTAACTCTTTCCCCTTCTCCCGCAATCCTTCCCGGGAAAGGAAAGGTCAAATATTTAATATTTTTTTGGTATTCTGACAATTAAGCGTTTTCTTTGCACCCAAATAATTTTTAATCATTCAAAAAACATATTTATGGTTATTTCAAACGAAAAAGTAGTTTCATTAATTTATCAGTTAAAAGTTGATGGAAAAGAAGTAGAAACAGTAAAAGAAGATAAACCATTAGTATTCCTATACGGAGCAGGACAGATGCTTCCAAAATTCGAGGAAAATCTAGAAGGCCTTAAAGCCGGAGATGAATTTGAATTCGAAATTGCTTGTGATGATGCATATGGTAAATCAACCGAAGAAGCCGTATTGGATCTCCCCAAAAATATTTTCGAAGTTGAAGGAAAGATTGACGAAGGATTGTTGCAGGTTGGAAATGTTATTCCCATGCAAAATAATGAAGGTCAAAAATTCAATGGTGTGGTTATGGAAGTTAAAGACGACAGTGTAAAAATGGACTTTAACCATCCGCTGGCCGATGATGATTTAAGTTTTACAGGAAAAGTGATGGAAGTCAGGGATGCTACCAAAGAAGAAACAGAACACGGACACGCACACTAAAAAATAAATAAAACAGATTATTTTAATGGAATATCAGAGGCAATCTGGTATTCCATTTTTTATTTTACTATTTTTACTCATGGTTTCAAACCTTATTTTTTGGAATAGTTTTTGAAACGTTGATACTAAAACTAAAAAAGATCATTATGAAAAAATTAGTATTAATAGCAATTTTAACCCTGCCGTTTTTCATGGTTTCCCAGGCGCAGATTAAATTTGGGATCAAAGCAGGGCTAACATCCACAAGTATTAAAACGGATGAAGTTTATACTGACCTGAACAATGCGGATGTTCAATCATTAAAAGTAAAAGGACAAAATGCGAATGTTGGTTTTCAGGGTGGTATTTTTTCACGAATAACAATTGTTAATTTTTATGTACAACCCGAGTTACTTTTTACTTCAACCAGTGGCGAGGTGGAAGTAACAACCCTGTTTGCTGATGATCAAACGGAATCTGTTATCAGAGACCAGGAATTCAGGCAAATAGACTTTCCCATTATGCTGGGGTATAAATTTGGCCCTTTAAGGCTTCAGGCAGGACCGGTAGGAACCATCATGCTGGATTCCGACCCTGCACTAAGCATGGTACAAACCCTTGAAGTAAAAGAAGAGTTTAATGGAGCGACCTGGGGGTACCAGGTAGGTGTCGGACTGGATATCCTGAAGAAAGTGACGATTGATGTTAAATATGAAGGAAACCTAAGCAAGCTGGGAGATGGAATTAAAATTGCCGGAGAAACCCGTAATTTTGACTCCCGAAACAGTCAGCTGATTGCTACCGTGGGTATATTTTTCTAAAATTGATTCTGCCCGATAGATTTTAGTCAAAACAGTAAAAAAGTTATGAACAACCACTGCTTTATGCTAAGCAGTGGTTTTTTTATGCTTTCCGGTTTATCCTGCTCAAAATTGTTAATAAACTCATCATCAAAATATTATCATTTATCAAAACTTGCAGTGTAAACTTTTAGGGAATAAAATTATTTCCCTAGTTTTGCTGCCGTTTTTTATATTAAAATTTTAATAAAATACTGATTTTCAAAATATTTTAATATTAAAAATGATTTTTTGTACTGAAGAATAACTCTTATGAAAACAATTAAGGTTTTAAAATACGTCCTGCTATTTGTCATTACTTTTTTGGGAGAAATTGCGATCAGTTTTTCTGATAAAGCACCCAATGAAAAAGTTTTTCCCTCAGAGGAGAAGTTACCGGTCTCTTTCCGTCTTAAGAATGAATTATCAACGTACGAATCCATGCAGGAGTTTGATCAACAGATTAATGAATTTATGCAAAAATGGAACATTGTTGGTGCATCGGTTGCAGTGGTAAAAGAGGAGCGTTTAATCTATGCCCGGGGGTTTGGATATGCCGATCAGGAAAACAATATCCCGGTAGAACCCAGGCATCTTTTTCGCATCGCCAGCGTTTCAAAGCTAATTACAGCCGTTGCTGTCATGAAGCTTATTGAAGAGGGGCAGTTAAGTTTATCCGATACGGTTTTTGGTGAACAGGGGATTTTAAATACCTCCCGGTTTTTACCCCTGAACGATGAACGGTTTAAGCAAATTACCATTGAACATCTTTTGAGTCATACTTCTGGATTTACCAACAGGGGAGGAGATCCCATGTTTATGGGCTTACGTATTGCCCGGGAGATGAATGCTGATTTACCCTTGTCCAGGGATCAGATCATCCGGTATGTACTTCATCACCGGAAGCTTGATTATCAACCAGGACAAAAAGCTGTTTATTCAAATTTCGGATATGCTGTCCTGGGAAGTGTCATTGAAAAAGTAACAGGTACGGATTATGAGAATTATGTAACCACTAAGATATTGAATCCCATAGGCATATACGATATGCATTTGGGACACTCCTTACCTGAAGAGAGGTACGATAACGAGGTGAAATATTATGGCCTGAATGGTGAAAAGAAGGTATTATCCAGCTTTGGTACCGGTGAGAAAGTTCCGAAATATTACGGAGGAAACAATATCGAATGTATAGATGCAGCTGGCGGCTGGATATCTTCTGCTGCCGAGCTGATGAAATTCCTGGTGGCCATTGATGGTTTTACAGTTCAACAGGATATTTTAAAAGATTCTACCATTGCCAGAATGACTCATCCGGAAAAAGGACAGCGTCCTTTTGGCTGGACCGGAACCGACCGCAACGGACTCTGGTGGCGAACAGGAACCCTTTCCGGCACATCTGTTTTATTAAAAAGAGATAAAAACGGGATTAGCTGGGTATTTATCATGAATACAACCCCGAAATACGGAGCCCGCTTCCCGGTTCAAATCAATAAAACTTTGATCAAGGGACTTGCAACAGTCCAAAACTGGCCTACCTATGATCTTTTCAATTATTATGAACCCCCAAAAAACCATCATTTGTGGTTAACTAAAAAATAAATCAATCGTTGCTAAACGATTCTTTTCATCTGATGATATCCGGCAACTTATTCTGTCGGATATCATTTTTTTAAGCATCTTAATACCTCACCAACTATTATTATTAATTATTATATTTGTTTGATTAAAAGTTTAGATAAATAGAATGGATACTACTGCAACAATGTTATAGCTTTGCCGTAGAATGAATAAATTTAAGGGATAAACAATGGGATTAAAATTTAGAAAAACTGAATCAGCTAATAACATAAATCAACGCATTGAAATATTAAGAAAAGTTTCCATATTTACCGAAGTCAGTCATCAGATCCTTCAAAATATTGCATCATCCCTTATTCAGGTAACTGTAGAAAAAGAGCACCCCGTTTTTTTTAAGGGGGATCAATTGAAAGCGATGTATATTATTGTATCCGGCCAGGTAAAAGTTCATGATGGGCAGCATATTTTTACCACCCTTGGTTCCAATGATTTTTTTGGTGAATATTCGTTGATTGATTCTTCGGTAAGATCAGCAACAGTTACTGCCATTGAAAGAACAGAGCTCCTGCGACTAGATCAAACGGTGTTTAACAAAATGATTGACAGTGATGCCCGGGTTGCCAAGGGAGTATTAAAAGCCTTAATTCAGCGGTTAAGAAACAGTAATATCCTCGAAGAGAACCTAACCAAAAAAAGTATTCAGATTGAAAAACAGAAAAATACCTTAGAAAAAAATAAGCAGGAACTGGAAGAGTTAAATGCAACCAAGGATAAATTTTTTACCATTATTGCCCATGATCTTAAGAATCCATTCAATACAGTAATAGGGCTTTCTGAACTACTGATGCAGCGTTATGATACCTATGATGAAGAAAAAATCAAACACTTTATCGAAAATATTTATAAGTTTTCCAGGAATGCTTACAGCTTACTGGAAAACCTGTTACAATGGGCAAAATCTCAAACCGGCAGAATGGAAATCAATATCGAAAAAACAGATATTTTTGAACTGGTAACAGATAATTTAAACCTTTTCAGAGGCAAAGCTGATAATAAAAATATTAAGCTAATTTCCAAGGTCGACATAGGTACCTATGCATATATTGATAAAAATATGATACGCACGGTTATTCGTAATCTTGTTTCAAATGCCATTAAATATACCCCTCAGCATGGAGAAATTGGCATAAAAACTGCTGTCAATGAGAACTTTATTGATGTAACGGTTTATGATACCGGAATTGGAATACCCCCTGAAAATATGGATAAAATCTTTAAACTTGACACCAATATTTCAACCCAGGGTACTGACGAAGAGGTTGGAACAGGTCTGGGACTGATTATCGCCCAGGAGTTTATTCATAAAAACGGAGGAAAAATATCGGTTTCAAGTCAGGAGGGCAAGGGAAGTGAATTTACCATCAGTTTACCGGCGTATACCAATTGATATATATTTTTAATTTAAATCATGTGATAACAGAATGAATAAAA
The DNA here is from genome assembly GCA_036351015.1 of Bacteroidales bacterium. GTDB lineage: Bacteria > Bacteroidota > Bacteroidia > Bacteroidales > UBA12077 > UBA12077. Next base: position 1,488 of record JAZBOG010000025.1, on the reverse strand, counting down.
AAAATCTTTACCATATATTTTTAGGGCTTACCTTTATAATCTTTTTTATAAGTCCTATCCAGGCACAAAATTATATTGAGATTGAGGGTGTACTAGGAATTATTAACGGCTCGCCCAAAGACGGAAAGATTAAACTCTATGAGAATGGACAATTAATTGAGAATTATACCTCCGACCGATCAGGCAAGATCCAGGTCAACCTTGATCTGAATAAAGATTATATTCTGGAATTTTCCAAGGAAGGCTATGTTACAAAAAAGATTAATATTAACACGGAAATGCCTGCGGAATACCTGGATAAACGTTTTGCTCCCATCCGTTTTGCTGTAGATCTTTTTCAGCAGTACGACGAAGTGAATACGGTAGTATTTACCCAGCCTGTTGGGGTAATTAAATTTTATGAAGAGATTGGTGATTTTGACTATGATGTGGATTATTCCCGGGAAGTACGTTCCAAAATTGATAAAGCTGAAGAGGAGCTACAGGAAGCACACAAGCAGCATCTGAAGGATCTAGAGGATCAAAAGAAAGCAGCTGAAGAAGCTGAGCGACAACGGATAATTCAGGAGCAGAAGGAAGCAGCTGAAGCAAGACGCAAGGCCGAAGAGGAGGCCAAACGTAAAGCGGCAGAAGAGAGAGCCCGCCAGATTCAGCTGGAAAAAGAAAGAGCTGAACAACAACGAAAAGAAGAGGAAGCCCGCCGTGCTGCAGAAAAATTAAGGCAACAGCAGATTGCCGATTCGTTAAAACAGGTGGCTGAAGAAAAAGCTCGCCGTGAAGCCGAGGAAGAGGCCCGGCGTAAAGCGGCCGAACTGGCCAGACAAAAAGCTGTTGCGGATTCACTAAAAAAGGTTGAAGAAGAAAAAGCACGGCTGGAAGCCCAACGGAAAGCAGAGCAGCTGGCCCGGGAGAAAGCCGAAGCTGAACAACGACGAAAAGAGGAGGAAGCACGAAAAGAGGCGGAAAGAATCCGTCAGCAACAGATTGCCGATTCGTTAAAACAGGTGGCTGAAGAAAAAGCACGCCGTGAAGCTGAAGAAGCTGCCCGGAAAAAAGCAGCCGAAATTGCCCGGCAACAGGCTGAAGCAGATTCATTGCAAAAGGTGGAAGAAGAAAAAGCACAGCTGGAAGCCCAACGGAAAGCAGAACAGCTGGCCCGGGAGAAAGCAGAAGCTGAACAACGACGAAAAGAGGAGGAAGCCCGGCTGGCTGCCCAACAGCTCCGTCAGCAACAGATTGCCGATTCGTTAAAACAGGTGGCTGAAGAAAAAGCACGCCGCGAAGCCGAAGAAGCTGCCCGGAAGAAAGCAGCCGAAATGGCACGGCAACAGGCTGAAGCAGATTCATTGCAAAAAGTGGAAGAAGAAAAAGCACGGCTGGCTGCCCAACGAAAAGCAGAACAGCTGGCCCGGGAGAAAGCAGAAGCTGAACAACGACGAAAAGAGGAGGAAGCCCGGCTGGCTGCCCAACAGCTCCGTCAGCAACAGA
>JAZBOG010000024.1:0-109455 GCA_036351015.1 Bacteroidales bacterium | reverse complement strand
TGCTCTCGAAGCCATTGGCAGAACCTTTTCCTTGTGCCATAAAGATTTTTGGTCAACTTTAGGTTCCATGGTCTTATTTATTCTGATTATGATTTTAATCTCTATCGTTGTTTCAGCTCTAATGTCAATTCCTTTTGTCATTCTGTTTTTTGATCAGTGGGGCGAAACAGGAAATATTATAGAAGCTTTGAACTGGCAAAGGTATGATATTGGTGTAGGATACGTTATTATAAATTCCATCGTGGCCGCATTAGTATATCCGCTATATGCAATTTTTTCGGTAGCCTTGTATTTGAAATTAAAATTCAAGGAAGACCAGGATACTGTTGTTATTCCGTAATTTTCCCATTTTTCAATCGTATTTATTTTTAATCTTCAACAATTTTTTACTGAACGCAACCTTTTATGCATTCTTCACATCTTGTATTCGTAATTGCATATTTTTTCTGTTAAATACCCTAACCTAAATATCGATACTGTAAAAATCTACAGTACTTTTCAAAGACCGGCGGTGCGAGAGCGCCGCTTTTTTTTATCAAACAATTCCTGAACTTTGTTGTTCCCCGATAAAAGATTATTTTAGTAGGTTAACTATTAATCTCAACTGATATGATTACTATTATATCCCCTGCAAAAACGCTTGATTTTGAAAATACAATTGCTACAAAGGAGTATTCTCAACCGGAATTTATTGAGGATTCCAGGATTCTGGCTGAAGTCCTAAAGAAGTTTTCGAAAAATGAACTGGCGAAGCTGATGAATATCAATCAGGATTTGGCCTCTTTAAATTATGAACGCTATATGCAATGGGGGCTTCCTTTTACACCCCAAAACGCAAAACAGGCGTTATCGGTTTTTAAAGGACAGGTCTTTTTGGGATTAGATGCCCAATCTCTTTCGCATGAGGAGTTACTCTTTGCACAGGATCATTTGCGAATATTATCCGGATTATATGGTGTATTGCGTCCACTCGATTTAATACAACCCTATCGGTTAGAAATGGGCACCATGTTAACTAGTGAACGTGGTAAGAATTTATATGAATTTTGGGGAACAAAAATTACTGATTTTATCAATAAAGAATTAGCGAAACAAAAAAATAAGGTATTAGTAAATTTAGCCTCCAACGAATATTTTAAATCCATCCATTTAAAGCAAGTTGATGGACAGGTTATTACTCCTGTTTTTAAAGAGGCTAAGGGGAATAATTTTAAAGTCGTTGCCGTTTATGCCAAAACAGCACGGGGATTGATGAGCCGTTTCATCATCCAGAATAAAATTGAAGACCCTGAGCAGCTCAAAGCCTTTGATAGCAATGGGTACCTATACCAGCATGATCTCTCCTCCGAAAATGAGTGGGTGTTTATACGGTAATACTCTTCTGGAAACAGGAATCTTTAATTCGTAAGGTAAATAAAATTTCTTTTATACCTTTGTGCTGAAATTTTATGCATAGAATATGGAAGAAGGATTTGATAGTAATATTGTTTATTCAAAGAATGTTACCGAGTTTGTTACCGTGGCATCAGAGTATTGCAAATTTGTTGAAAATACCCCGCGGTTCAGTAAACGTGATTTTTTAAATAAAGCTCACAAAATATTACCTCTTCTTTATTTAAAATCGACCCTGCTGCCAGGATTTCATTCAATTTTTGAAGATGAAAATGAAAAATTTGTATCGGAAGAAGAGTGGGATTTTATTCATCAGTCGGTAAAAAAGAAACTGGGCTATCATGATGATTACCGTGAGGTTTTTGATCCATTAACCCATGAACAGGTTGAGCAAAGTACAGCTTCAATCGCTGATAACCTGGCCGATATTTATCAGGATATAAAAAATTTTATTTCCCTGTATCATATCGGAACTGAGGAGATCATGAATGATGCATTATGGGAATGCCAGGTAAATTTTGAAGAGTTTTGGGGGCAGAAACTGGTTAATGCCTTAAAAGCTGTTCATGCTGTATTTTATAGCGGAGATAACCTCGACGATGAAGAACCAACGGAAGATAACCAACCGCAGGATGAGTTGAATACCGATGATTGGATTATTTCCAAACGGCAGAAAGATTATAATAACGAAGATTAAAATGTTTAAACATCATATCACCAATTCGGAAATTAATGAACTGCCTCTTTTTCAGTTTGATGGAGGTGTTTTTGTGATCGATACTTTTGAAAAGTTAGATGATTATCTCCCCTTAATCAGGGATCAAAAGATATTAGGCTTTGACACAGAAACAAAACCATCTTTTAAAAAGGGGAAGATTAACCAGGTATCTTTATTGCAATTATCCTCTTTACATGAGGCTTTTTTGATCAGAATAAACAAGATTGGACTCCCCCAGGAAATTATTGAAATCTTAAGCAACAAAGAAGTAAAGAAGGTTGGTCTGGCAATTCATGATGATCTTAAGGGATTACAGGAATTCCAGGAGTTTAGCCCACAAAGTTTTATCGATCTCCAGGATTTTGTTAAAGTTTTTAATATTGAAAGTCAGAGTTTAAGAAAAATTACCGGCATTGTATTAAATAAACGAATTTCCAAATCGCAGCAGGTATCCAACTGGGAGAAGGAAGAGCTTACTGAAGGGCAACTGCTTTATGCTGCTACCGATGCCTGGATTTGTTTACAAATTTATAAAACCTTAAATCAGTTTATCTAAGAGAGGAATGGACTATCCAAAAATAATTCTAAAATCAGGAAAAGATCAGTCGGTACGGAGATACCATCCATGGATTTTTTCAGGGGCGATCAAAAAGATCGTGGGGAAAGTTAACGAAGGCGACCTGGTTATGGTAACCGATAATAAAGATGAATTTTTAGCCATAGGACATTATCAGGTTGGCTCTATTGCTGTTCGGATCATCTCTTTTAAGCAAACCGTTATTGACTATGATTTTTGGCGAACAAAAATTTTCAATGCCTATGTCCTGAGAAAAAACCTGGGTTTAATGGACCGTGAATCGAATAATGTATATCGGTTAGTTCATGCCGAGGGTGATGGGATGCCCGGGTTAATTATAGATTTTTATAACGGAACTGCAGTACTTCAAATGCATTCCATTGGGATGTTTTTCAGTAAAAACTTTTTTGTGGAAATCCTTCAGGAAATTTATGGGGATCAGTTGCATGCCGTATATGATAAGAGTGAATCAACCATTCCTTTTAAATCAGAGGTTCAGGCCAAAAACCAGTATCTTTTAGGGGAACCCCAAAATCACCTGGTGGTTGAATATGGGAATCAATTTCGGGTCAACTGGGAAGAGGGACAAAAAACAGGATTTTTTATCGATCAGCGAGAAAACCGGAGGCTTGTGCAACAGTATTCGAAAGACCGAATGGTTTTAAATGTCTTTGGATATACCGGTGGCTTTTCGGTTTATGCCATGAAAGGCGGGGCAAAATTGGTACATTCTGTTGACAGTTCTGCCAAAGCCATTGATTTAACCAACGAGAATATCGCTTTAAATTTTAAAGATACCAATACGCACGAGGCTTATGCAGTTGATGCCTTTGAGTTTCTGGATAAGGCAGATCAGAAATACGATCTTATCATTCTTGATCCGCCGGCTTTTGCCAAACATCATAATGTGTTACACAATGCTTTGCAGGGATATAAAAGATTAAATGCCAGAGCCATTGAGAAAATTAAACCAGGAGGCCTGTTATTTACTTTTTCATGCTCACAGGTGGTTAGTAAAGAGAATTTTCGAAAATCAGTGTTTACGGCTGCTGCAAATACCGGACGAAATGTGAGAATCCTTCATCAGCTCACTCAGCCTTCTGATCATCCAGTAAGTATCTATCATCCCGAAGGAGAGTATTTAAAGGGGCTGGTTGTTTATGTTGAATAATTGGTATAAATTTGATAGGCTGTTATCAAAACAACTCATTTAATTACTTAACATAAGTTATGAAGAAGCGGTTTATATTTATTATTATCTTCCTGGGCATTGTAAAATTTAATTTTGCTCAATATATTTTTCCTGTTTCAGAATTCAGAGACCAGGCACGACACTTTGAACTCACCAACTTTGATGTCAGGGATAGCCTGTTGTTTCTTCCCCTGGGAGAACAGGGGTTGAGAATATATAATGTCGCTGATATTCAGCAGTTTGAGCTATTGTCAACCTATCAGGAGTTTGAAAAACGTTCAAGAAAAAAGGTTTATGGAACAGCTTATGGAGTTGTAGTAAGGGAGGATAAGGTTTTTCTTTCCTATGGAGACCTGGGGTTAAAAATTATAAGTATCTCTGATCCCACCATGCCTTATGTACTGGGTACCTATTATCGTCATCAGCCCGTTTATTGTACCCGTCTTTATAAAGATTTTGCTTTTCTGGGATATATTGATATGGGACTTGAAATTGTTGATTTTAGCAATATGGATAATATCCAGATGGTATCCCGCAATAATGTTAAGGATTTTACGGTAAACGATATTCTTATTAATCCCCCTTATGTTACCATTGTTGGCGGCAATCGTGGATTAAGAACCATTAAATTTCAAGAACCCATGTCCACCTTCAAACAAGCTGAATTCCCAAAAAACTTCTTAACTGAAGCCGAAGCGAACAGCCTGTTGCTAAAAGATAAAACCGGGTATATGGCCAATGATTTTGATGGATTAATGGTATTAAATATGGGATTACCTTTATATCCCTTAAAGGTAAATGAGGTTAAAACCCTTGGCCGGGCCAATGATTTATTCATTCAGGGGCATTATATTTATGTTGCTTCGGATAAGGGAATTGAAGTTTTTGATATCAGGGAACCTGAAAAACCCGTTAAGATATTTGAACATGCTGCCAAACGAAAAGAATATCTTGCCCTGCAAATGAAGGATTACTATTTATTTGCTCTTTTTCAGAGTGGGCGTAAAGAGTTTGGGATCGAGATTTTCCAGGTAGAATAACTATTCGTTGTTTTTATACCATGAAAGTTGTTCTTCGGGATCTTTAAGAATTTTATGATTATCCAGCAGCCATTGAATTACTTTAAGGCTTTTTTCTTTATTAAAGGGGAGCTTCGCAACCAGCTCATCCAGCAATATCTTTTGCTGGTTAAGGTTTTCCTTGATGCTTTCCAGGATTAAATCAAATTCGTACTTGCTTAAATCCAGTTCATTTCTTCGGGTGCAAATGTCACAAACACCACAGCGATCGGGGTTACTTTCCCCAAAATAGGATAGTAACAACTGACTGCGGCATTTATTATTCGAAGAAGCATAATGTAGTACCGCATTTAATCGTTCCGTAAACCGCACTTTACGAAAATTGTAGTTTTCGCGGGAGAGGTGAAGGTTTTTTTCATCCAGCCGCTCTTCGAGAAATACGATAAACGGATTGTTTTTTTTGGGAATATAATTTAATATTCCAAGCTGATTGAGTTTGTTTAGATAGTGATAAACGGTATCCAGGCTGATATTTGCTTTTTTGGCTAATGAGGTTTCCTCAATAGTTACGTAGTCGGAAAATAATCCGGTGTAAGCCCGGAGGATCAGCTTAATAAAACCATCAAACCGGGCATTGGCTATTTGAAATTTATAAAGGTCGTCTCTTCCTACCAGGAAGTGTATTTTGGATGAGTTGTAGATTTCATCGGTGATTTCAATATATCCTTCGCGTTGCAGGAATTTTAATGCACTATGAATTTTAAGAATACTAAGGTTGTATTTCTGGGCAAAATCGGAGATGATAAAATCATAGGCCTGGTTTTTACCACTCCCGTAGGCGATCTGGAAGAAATTACCCAGAGCCTGGTAAATAGTCTTGATCTCACGAATATCAGGAAAATTAGTATTAACCCTTTGTTCGGCTTTTACTTTATCCGAATTGTTATACAACAATACGGCATAGGCTTTTTTTTCGTCTCGCCCCGCCCTCCCGGCTTCCTGAAAATAAGATTCGATACTGTCCGGTAAATCCATGTGGATAACAAACCGTACATCAGGCTTGTCAATCCCCATTCCAAAAGCATTGGTGGCCACCATGACTCTTATTTTGCCTACTTTCCATTGATTTTGTTTATGACTGCGGTCTTCGTGTTTTAATCCGGCATGATAATAATCGGCTGAAATGCCGGATTTCTGAAGCATCAGGGCAATCTCTTTTGTTTTTTTCCGGTTACGGGCATAAATAATGCCACTCCCCTTTACCTGATTCAGGGTATCAATCAGATAATTCTGTTTATCTTCAACTTCACGAACCAGGTAAGTCAGATTTTTGCGTTCAAAACTTTTCCGGAAGACATTTTTTTCTTTAAAGCTTAATTTTTCCTGAATATCTTCCGTTACCTTTAATGTGGCAGTTGCTGTAAGGGCAAGGAAAGGAACCTCCGGGATCAATTCACGTAAATCGGCTATTTTTAAATAGGAGGGACGAAAATCATATCCCCACTCCGATATACAATGTGCCTCATCGACGGCGATGAGGTTAACCTGCATATATTTTAAACGTGTTTTAAAAAGTTCTGTGTTGATGCGTTCTGGCGAGATGTAAAGAAATTTTACCTGCCCGTAGATACAGTTATCCAGGGCAATATCGATTTCATTCCTGGTCATTCCTGAATAGATCGCAATGGCCTTGATATCCTTTCTTTGGAGGTTTTCTACCTGGTCTTTCATTAAAGCGATGAGCGGGGTAATGACAATACAGATTCCATCCTGGGCCATAGATGGAACCTGGAAAGTGATGGATTTTCCACCACCTGTGGGCATTAAAGCCAGGGTATCCCTGCCTTCCATTACCGATCGGATAATATCCTCCTGTAAAGGTCTGAACCTGGAATATCCCCAATACTTGATTAGTATTTGCTCATACTTTGTGATCATTTACTTGAGTTGAAATATATGCGAAAATGAATATCCGAAAAAAAGTTAAAAAAATCAAATCTATAGATATTATCCTATTTTAAACCGATATTTTACTAATTTTTTGTAATTTGGCACAATTTTAAAACGGCATAAAAATCATATTAAAATCATATAAAGATGTCATTTCTACAAGATAAAGTTGCCTTTGAAGGACTTACATTTGATGATGTATTGTTGATCCCTCAGTATTCGGAGGTTTTACCCCGGGAAGTAAATGTTTCCACCCACTTTTCACGGAATATCCGTTTAAACATACCCATAGTTTCGGCTGCGATGGATACGGTAACCGAAGCCTCCATGGCAATAGCCATTTCGAGGTTGGGAGGTATTGGTGTTATTCATAAAAATATGAGTATCGAGGACCAGGCTAAACATGTAAAAGCAGTTAAGCGTGCCGAAAATGGAATGATTTATGATCCCATTACGATCCTTGGGGAAAATACTGTCGGGGATGCCCTGCAACTGATGAAAGAATATAAAATTGGTGGGATTCCCGTGGTAGATCGTAAGAATACCTTAATAGGGATCGTTACCAATCGTGATTTAAGATTTGAAAAAAGGATGACCCGCAGGATTGCTGATGTAATGACCAAAGATAAAATTATTACCACCCACCAATCCATTGATCTTGAAAAGGCTACTGATATTTTGCAGCGTCATAAAATTGAAAAGTTGCCAGTTGTGGATGAAGAGAATAAACTCATTGGTTTACTAACGTATAAGGATATTACCAAAGTTAAGGACAATCCATTGGCCTGTAAGGATAAGCAAGGCAGGTTGCGCGTAGCAGCCGGTGTTGGGGTAACAGCCGATACGCTTCAACGTGTTGAAGCGTTGGTTAAAGCCGGGGTAGATGCCGTGGTTATTGATACAGCACATGGTCACTCCCGGGGAGTGATTGAGATGTTAAAATCGGTAAAAGCCAGCTTTTCAACCATCGATGTTGTTGTCGGGAATATTGGAACAGCCGAAGCTGCCCGGGCACTTGTGGATGCCGGTGCCGATGCGGTAAAAGTAGGAATAGGTCCCGGATCAATATGTACTACCCGGGTAATTGCCGGGGTTGGATTACCCCAACTTACGGCGATCTACGAGGTGGCCAACGCCTTAAAAGATAGTGGTGTTCCTTTAATTGGTGATGGCGGGCTTAGATATTCAGGAGATATTGTTAAAGCTATCGCTGCGGGGGCCCATACCATCATGGCCGGATCACTGTTTGCCGGGGTTGAAGAATCCCCCGGTGAAACCATTATTTATAACGGACGAAAATTTAAATCCTATCGGGGGATGGGATCTATTGAGGCGATGCAGCAGGGATCTAAGGATCGTTATTTTCAGGATGTGGAAGATGATATTAATAAGTTGGTGCCCGAAGGAATTGCTGCTCGTGTTCCTTACAAAGGAAATCTTTCCGAGGTTATATACCAGTTGGTTGGAGGATTAAGAGCCGGGATGGGATATTGTGGAGCCAAAGATATTCCGGCATTAATGCAATCCAAGTTTGTCCGGGTTACCGGGGCAGGGGTTGCCGAAAGTCATCCCCACGATGTGTCTATCACACGCGAAGCTCCCAATTATAGTAGACAGATGTAAACTTGTATCCTAAAAATTTATCTTATGAAAAAAATACCTGGTTTGTTCATCATTTTACTGTTCTGTTTTGTGACCAACGCTCAACAGAATCCGGAAGTGCTGCTTAAAATTGATAATGAAACGATAACCAAAGAGGAATTTTTACGATTTTATCATAAAAACAGGATTAATCTGACCACAGGAGAAACTGTTCCTGTGGATGAATACCTTGAGTTATTTATCAACTTTAAGCTTAAGGTTATTGAGGCCAAAAACCGGGGGTTAGATACCACACAAAGTTTTCTGTCCGAGTTTGAGGGGTATCAGAAACAGCTGGCCCGTCCCTACCTGCTCGACCAGGAAACCCTTGATATGCTGGTTCGTGAAGCATATGAACGAAAACAATATGAGGTGCGAGCCAGCCATATTTTAATCCGGCTAAGGGAGGATGCGGCACCCGAAGATACCGCTTTTGCATACAAAAAAGCAGTGAAAATACAGGACAGGATCCTGCGCGGCGAACCTTTTTCGATGGTTGCCAAAGGGGTCTCAGATGACCCTTCGGTAAAAATGAATGCCGGCGATTTAGGTTATTTTACTGTTTTTCAGATGGTGTATCCTTTTGAAGATGCCGTGTATTCCATGGATATCGGTGACATAAAAGGACCTGTACGGACAAGGTTTGGATATCATATCATCCGGTTAACCGATAAAAAAGAAGCCCGGGGAGAAGTAAAGGTTGCCCATATTATGCTTGTGGAGCCTGGAAGAACGCCGGAAGAGAGCCGGCCAAATCCAAAAGAATTTATTAATGAGCTTTACCATCGTATTAAACAAGGCGAAGATTTTGCCCAGCTGGCTATAAAATATTCCGACGACAAGGGATCCGCTGCTTATGGCGGTGAGTTGCCATGGTTTGGAGTTGGGCAGATGGTTGAAGTATTCGAACGTGCTGCTTTTGCGCTCGATAAAAACGGCGATATCTCAAAACCTGTTCATACAAATTACGGATGGCATCTCATTCAGCGAATCGACAGAAAAGAACCTAAATCATTTGCCGAAGAAAAGGATATTTTAAGAAGAAAAGTTATTAATGACCAGCGATCTCTTTTGGCACAAAAAGCGCTGATTGAAAAACTGAAACAGGAGTACCAGTTTACTGAGCATAGGGAAAACCTGCCCGTGGTTTTTGATTCAACGGACAACAGCTGGAAGTATAATGAAGCCTATTTTAATCCGGATAAGGAGTATAATAAAACCCTTTTTGCATTTAACCATCAGCAATTCAAAGTAAAAGATTTCGAAAAATTTGTGCAGAATAACAAATCGGGGAATATTACTCCTTATCACTACCATAACCTTTACCACCGGTTTGTAAATCAACATATCCTGGAATATGAGGAATCAAGATTAACCCGGAAATATCCTGAATATAAATATTTACTTAAGGAATATCATGACGGGATGTTATTATTTGAATTAATGGATAAGGAAGTATGGACCAAAGCAATTACTGATACTACAGGGTTAAAAGATTTTTATAAAAGTCATAAAGAGGATTACCGGTGGGGAGAAAGGTGGGAAGGAACTCTTTACTACTGTAAAAATGAAGATGTATACCATAAGGTTGATAAAGAAATAAATGGCCGTAGGCTTTTTCGGCGAAAACTTACCCCAGAGGAATTGTTGAAAAAATTTAACAGGGATGAGGAAGTATTAAAGATCGAAACAGGGATATTTACCCGGGGTGAAAATGAAATTGTTGATCAGATGGTTTGGGAAGATCCTTCAGAAAAAAATGATCAGGCAAAACTATTGATTCAGGGCGACAAGTTAAAACCATCAATTAAGCCCTTTGCTGAAGCCAAGGGAAATGTGATTTCGGATTACCAGGAGTATCTGGAAAAAGAATGGATAAAAAAATTAAGGGAGAAATACAATATTAAGGTAAACCAGCAGGTTTTATCTACAATTAATCAATAAAAATTCAGCAACTAAAATGTATAAATTCAACATTCGGTTAATCGTTAGTTTCATGATTTTTTCGATATTTTTTGGGTGTCAGCAAAAAAATACGGATAAAAATGATAAACCGTTGGCCAGGGTTCATGAGAAGTATTTGTATGAATCTGATTTAAAACAGCTTTTTCCTTTAAATATCTCACAGGAAGATAGCATTACCCTGGCTAAGAACTACATTAACGACTGGATAAAAAAACAATTAATGCTACAAAAAGCTGAAGAGAATCTTTCCGATGAAAGTAAGAACATTGAAAAACAGATCGAAGATTACCGTTCTTCACTGCTTATCTTCAGATACCGGCAAGAGCTGATAAAACAAAAGATTGATACCCTGATTACCCAGCAGGAGATTGAGTCCTACTATAATGAGTTTTCTGCCAATTTTATCTTAAATCATAATATTGTTAAAGCCTTATACCTGAAAATTTCCAAGGAGTCTCCTGAGATTAACCAGGTGAAGAAATGGTATAAGTCAGATGATGCTGAAGATTTAACCAAACTGGAAGATTACTGTTACCAGTATGCCAGTAAATTTGATACCTTTAATAACCAATGGTTATCTTTCTCCAGCTTATTGAACGAATTGCCTTTGAATATTGATGATGAAGAACGTTATTTGAGGTATAATCAATATATTGAAACTGAAGACTCCTTGTTTTATTATTTTGTGAAGATTAATGATTATGCATTGAGAAGTACTATTCAGCCCATTGAATATGCTGAACCTAAAATAAAAACCATTATCCTGAATAAACGAAAGTTTTCATTTTTTGAAGAACTGGAAAACAATATATACAATAACGCTTTAAACCGTAATGAATTTATAATCTATTAAATAATGATGAAGATGATATTTATGAAACGACTTTTTATATCTACAACCTTAGTATTAACAGTTTTTAATTTAATTGCTCAAAAACAGTTTGTTGCCGACAGGGTAATTGCCAATGTCGGAGATAAAATAATTTTGCAATCGGATGTTGAGAACCAGGTTATCCAGTTTAAAGCCCAGGGATACCAGGGAAGAGGGGATATCAAATGTGAGGTTTTTGAAGAACTGCTTGTCCAGAAATTGTTATTAATACAGGCTGAGTTAGACAGTATCCAGGTAGGAGCTAATCAGATAGAGTCTGAATTAGAACGACGGCTGAACTATTTTATTCGTCAAATCGGTTCACAACAAAAGCTCGAAGAGTTTTATAATAAGTCGATGATCGAAATCAAAGAGGATTTTCGTCCCCTGATCCGTGAACAGCTTCTTACCCAGACCATGCAAAGCAACCTGGTAATGGGAGTAAAGGTTTCGCCCAAAGAGGTGGAAAAATTCTATAAGAAACTCCCGGAAGATAGTATCCCCATGGTAAACACCCAGTATCAGATCAATCAGATTGCAGTATATCCTCCGGAAGATGAGAAATCAAGAGCTGAAGCACGCGAAAAGCTGTTAAATATACGGGAACGTATAATTAATGGAGAGCGGTTTTCTACGCTCGCTGTTCTTTATTCAGAAGATCCAGGCTCAGCCCGCAGGGGTGGTGAATTGGGTTTCAGAACCCGGGACGAACTGGATCCTGAGTTTGCCAAAGCTGCATTCAGACTTACCGATGACGGCGGGATATCCCGTATTGTTGAGTCCGAATATGGTTTTCATATTATTCAACTGATCTCTCAGCAAGGGAATCAGGTGAATGTGAGGCATATCCTGATTACCCCTAAAGTTGACATTCAGCAAAAAATTAAAGCTAAAAATAAACTCGATAGTATTGCTGATCTCATTCGCAAGGATAGTATTTCATTTACCAATGCTGCCCTTAGTTTTTCTGAGGATGAGCAGTCAAGGCTTAACGATGGCTTAATGGTTAATCCCATGAATTCTTCCACACGATTCGACCTGGAAGAGCTGCCAAAAGCCGAATATAATGTTGTTAAGGACCTGTCTATGGGAGAGATTTCTGAACCTTTCGAGACTATTGATGATAAAGGAAAGCCGATTTTTAAGATAATAAAAATTGCCCAGAAGATTGATGCCCACAAGGCTAATATGGAAGATGATTATGAAATGATTGAAGAAATAGCCTTGATGGAGAAGAAACAGAAGAAATTTGAAGAATGGCTTGAGGAAAGTAAAAAGAAGACCTATATCCATGTTGATGAATCATTTATAAATTGCAACTTTTTGAAAAAGGGATGGATTAAACAATAAATACTTCTAGAACCTAATGGGTAAGCGATTGTTTCAAATCTTATTTTTAGCCGTCTTCTGTTGGCTGATGATGATTTCTTCTCTTTTTGCTCAGAACAAAGAGCAGATAAAAATACTTAATTCCAATTCATTGGAATATAGTAAACGAATTGGTGAAGGGGTACGTCGCTTTTTAGGGGATGTTATTTTTGAACATAACAATGCCAAGATGTATTGCGATAGTGCCTATTTGTATAGTAAACAAAATATTATTCATGCATACAGCAATGTTCATTTAAACCGGGGAGATACTTTACATCTTTATGGTGATTTTATGAAATACAATGGGAATAGTAATGTGGGGAATGTTCGGCGAAATGTGGTTTTAAAAGACGAAAATGCTACGCTTACCACAGATTCCCTGGATTTTAATACCGAAACAAGTGTTGCTTACTATTTCGAGGGGGCAAAGATTGTAAACAAGGAGAAGAATACCCTGGAAAGTATTGTTGGCTATTACTATGCCAATGACGACCTGTTTGTATTCAAGGACAGTGTGGTTGTTGAAACTCCCGATTACACCGTTTATACGGATACGTTAAAATATAATACCGAAACAGAGATTGCTTATTTTTTGGGTCCAACGGATATTTATAATGAGGATAACCATCTGTATGCCGAACATGGATGGTATAAGATCCAGGAAAAGAAATTTCAGTTTACGCAAAATGCCAGATATCAGAATAAAGAGAAGATCTTAGTAGGTGACAGCCTCTATTTTGATGATTCTACGGGAATCGGAATTGCTATCGATAATATCGAAATGATTGACACGGCAGAAAATATGATTTTAAAGGGTCATTATGCATACTATCTCCGCGATCCTGAGAAATTCATGGTAACCGACAGTGCTGTTCTTATCCAGGTAGCTGAACCCGCCGATTCGTTATTTCTGCATGCCGATACCTTGCGATCACACTACGATACCTCGGGAACCTATCGTATTTTAAAGGCTTATCATAAAGTACAGATGTACAGGGATGATTTTCAGGCCAGGTGTGATTCTATGGTTTATTCTTTCAAGGATTCTGTGGTTACGATGTACCATGAACCGGTTTTGTGGGCCGAAGGGAGCCAGATGACTGCTGACCTGGTGAAAGTTCATACCCAAAATCAGAAAATTAATTTTTTTCACCTTTTAGGGAGTTCTCTTATCATCTCCTTGGAAGAAGCTGACAAATATAACCAGATCCGAGGGAAAGAGATGAAAGGCTATATCCGCAATAATCATCTTTACAAAGTGGATGTGTTTGGTAACGGTCAGTCTATCTATTACACCAAGGATCAGAATGATATTGTAGGTGTTAATTTTGCCGAAAGCAGCGACCTGGTGATCTATCTTAAGGAAGGACAGGTCAGCCGGATCAATATGATTAAACAACCTACAGGTACATTATACCCGCCGGGAGAACTCGAAGAAACAAAATTGAAGGGATTTAACTGGTTTGAAAATTTAAGACCCAAATCAAAAGCAGATATATTTTACTGGAAAAAATAATGGGAACTGTTTAAGGTTCCCATAGCATTAATATTCATCTTCATTAAAAAAGAAATCATCTTTACTCGGGTAATCTGGCCAAATGTCTTCAATACTTTCATAAATTTCTCCCTCGTCCTCAATCTCCTGAAGGTTCTCAATAACTTCCAACGGGGCTCCCGAACGAATTGCATAATCAATTAATTCTTCCTTACTTGCAGGCCATGGTGCATCTTCCAGTTTAGATGCTAATTCTAATGTCCAATACATATATAATTCGTTTTAATTGTACCCTATAAATTTGTGCAAATATATAAATAATATTGAAAAACAAAATTTTTTTACTATACTCTTGGCTTCCAGGGTATCTCTTTGGCATACAGGTCTATAGTCAGCTTCCTGGATAAAACAAATAAATAATCCGATAAACGATTGAGGTATTGAATGACTTTTTCACTGTGTTTAAATTGATTCTGGACTTTAATAGCCAGTCGTTCTGCTCTGCGACAAACATTCCGGCTGATATGACAAAAGGATACGGTAGTATGTCCCCCTGGTAAAATAAAGGAGCGCAGGGGGGGCAGGTCTTTTTCCATGTTGTCAATCTCTTCCTCCAGCATTTGAATATCCGTGGGATAAATTTCGGGTATTTTTACATCACAATGGTCACAATCGGTAGCTAAAATCGAAGCACAGGTCATTAGACGGTCCTGGATTTCAATTAAGGTCAATCGTGCGTGTTCGTCAATTTTCTGATCACGAATAAGCCCGATGTAGGCTATAAGTTCGTCTACGGTGCCATAAGCTTCAATTCTGTCGTGGTATTTTGGAACCCTGGTCCCTCCGATAAGAGATGTTTCTCCTTTATCTCCTGTTTTGGTATATATTTTCATGTCCATAGTATAGTTTTTTAGAAGAAACGATATGATTCCTGTTTTGTTTAGTTGTACAGGATTATTTTAAAATTATTTTTTTCCAGAGTCAGGATTTTTTTCATCCGATTCAATCTTTCCGTCCTTTAACCGGATAATCCGGTGTGCATGACGGGCTACCTCTTCTTCATGGGTCACTAAAATAATGGTATTACCCATCTCATGGATTTGTTTAAAAAGATTAAGAATATCCATGGATGTTTTGGAGTCCAGGTTCCCTGTGGGCTCGTCGGCCAGAATAATCGATGGGTTATTAACCAGTGCCCTGGCTACAGCCACTCTCTGCCTTTGTCCCCCGGATAATTCATTGGGCTTATGGGTTATCCGGTCCTGTAATCCCACATTGATTAGGGTTTTTTCTGCTTTCTCCTGCCTTTCTTCTTTATTAATCCCCGCATAAATCAAGGGAAGCGTTACATTTTCCAGGGCGGTATACCTGGGTAATAGATTAAATGTCTGGAATACAAATCCAATCTCTTTGTTTCTTATTTCGGCAAGTTCATCATCATCTAAATGGCTTACATCTTTATTGTTTAGGATGTATTGTCCCCCCGTTGGGGTATCTAAACAACCCAGGATGTTCATTAACGTTGATTTTCCCGAACCGGAAGGTCCCATGATGGCCACATATTCGTTTCGGTTAATCGAAACCGAAACAGAGCGTAAGGCTTTGATCGTTTCAGCCCCTACATAATAGTACTTTATTATATCTTTAATATCAATTATTTTATCCATGGTTAACCCTTGTTAGATTAAAAAAGTGTTACGAATTTAATCATTCTTCTTATAAAACAATTAATTTTTAATTAAAACTTAATGGTATAATGGCCTTGGGTTATTTCTTTTTTAAAAAATACAATACCTGCCTGGAACAGGTCAATGCTTACCCTAACCCGGGGATGCATTTTGATTGCATCCCAGGCTTCTTCCATCTCTTTAGACCAGTGGATATCATCAAAAACAAACACGGATTCAGGATGTACATTTTCCAGACATGCATAAAAATAGTTCAGGGTAGCATTACGGGTATGATTGCCATCAAAAAATATAAAATCGAAGCGTTTCGTTTGCCGGAGTATTTTTGGTAATTCAAGGTCAAAATCACCACTCATAAAATGAATGTTTTCTAATTTAAGTTCCCCGGCCAGCTTTTTTGCTATTTTTCTTTTTTCCTTCACTCCTTCCAGCGTAATAAAATCTGATCCGGGAGCTCCCTGGGCAATGTACAAGGTGCTTATTCCAAGCGAAGTGCCTATTTCAAGAAGATGGCCAGGTTTAAAGTGTTTAACCAGTCTATACAGGAGACTGCCATATTTTCTGGAAACCGATGAGTTGCGAATATTTTTACCAACAGTAGTTGATACAAGGGAATGGTTTTGTTTAGTGATTGCTTTTATCAACGGTATTCGGTGTGGTTTTGTGTGCGATCCGGCTCCCATCTCCTCAAAAACAAGAGGAGCTGATGAGTTCTTATATTTCCGGTGGATATTCAATACTTGTTTTAGATGATCATCAACTCTTTTATCCTGAAAAACCCGGCTTACTATGTTGTATACAAACGGAGAGTGTATGCCATGCCCTTTGCTGTGCCTGGAAAAAAGAATATATTGTAGAAATTTAAAAAAATATCTTACTTTGGGAAACATGTTTTTTTAGAGGATTAAAAAATGTATTATTGTGTAGCAAAAATAAGATTTTAAAAATAATAGGTGTTTATCATCTGGTTTTTGATTTGTATTTTTAATATTTTATATCAAACATGTTTATTTTTCAGAACATCCTATGCCTGATTTTTTACAACAAGAGATTAAGTTTTTAACCGGTGTTGGCCCTAAAAGAGCGGAACTTCTTAATAAAGAACTGAAAATTTACACCTTCGAAGATCTTTTGTATTATTTCCCCTATAAGTATATTGATCGCTCGAGATTTTATCAGATCAGGGATTTAACTCCCGAGTTACCCCATATTCAGCTTAAAGGGAAAATTTTGGGATTTGAACTAATAGGAGGAGGACGGAAAAAAAGATTGGTGGCTTATTTTACCGATAAAACCGGAACCATAGAGTTGGTTTGGTTTAGAGGATTGAGTTATATCCAGAAAAGCCTGGAGCTTAATAAGGAATATATTGTATTTGGAAGACCAGGATATTTTGGGGGGAAGTATAATATTATCCATCCCGAGATCGAAGATAGCTTAAAAAATCAGAAGGTGATAAAAGCCAAGCTTCAGGCCCATTATAGTACTACCGAGAAATTAAAAAAGAATTATCTGCCCTCGAAAGCTATTGCAAAACTGATAAATAATTTGCTTTTGCAGGTTAAGGATAAGATTAGTGAAACTTTACCCGACTTTTTAATTCAGCAATACGGGCTTATTTCATTAAAAGAGGCGCTTATTAATATTCATTTTCCCCAGGATGCAAAGATTCTGGAAAAAGCTACCTACCGGTTAAAGTTCGAAGAGCTGTTTTATATACAGCTTAGTATTCTGCAGAAAAGAAGCATCCGGTTAAATAAGTTTAATGGTTTTATTTTTTCCAGGGTTGGTGATTATCTACATCAGTTTTATGAAAAGAATTTACCTTTTGAATTAACCCGGGCACAGAAACGGGTATTAAAAGAAATTCGCAAAGATATTGGTTCAGGGAAACAGATGAACCGCTTATTGCAGGGTGATGTGGGGAGCGGCAAAACCCTGGTGGCATTAATGAGTATGCTCATAGCTCTTGATAACGGTTACCAGGCCTGTATTATGGCTCCTACCGAAATATTGGCCAATCAGCATTTTGAAACCATCCAGGCATTTCTAGATGGTTTGCCTGTTCATGTAGAACTGTTGACCGGTTCGACAAAAACAGCCAAAAGAAAAGAGATCAATGAACAACTGCTCCGTGGAGAGTTGCAGATATTAATAGGTACCCACGCATTAATCGAAGATACGGTGAAATTTAAAAATCTTGGATTGGTTGTAATCGATGAGCAGCATCGTTTTGGTGTAGTACAACGGGCCAGGTTATGGAAAAAGAATCACCATCCGCCGCATGTGCTGGTAATGACAGCCACCCCCATTCCCCGGACCCTCTCTATGACCATTTATGGTGACCTTGATGTTTCGGTTATCGATGAGTTGCCTCCCGGTCGCAAACCCGTTCAAACGGTCCATCTGTATGATTCGAAACGGCTCCGTCTTTTTGGTTTTATGAAACAGCAAATTGAGCAGGGGCGACAAATTTATGTCGTTTATCCGTTGATCAAGGAATCGGAAAAGATGGATTATAAAGACCTGGAGGACGGATATGAAAGCATATCCCGGGCTTTTCCACCGCCCAAATATGCCGTAAGTATAGTTCACGGGCAGATGAAGGCCGAAGAGAAGGATATTGCCATGAATATGTTTGCTAAGGGACAAACGCATATTATGGTGGCTACAACTGTTATTGAGGTAGGTGTAAATATACCCAATGCCAGTGTTATGGTTATTGAAAGTGCCGAAAGGTTTGGCTTGTCGCAATTACATCAACTCCGGGGCAGAGTGGGACGTGGTGCTGACCAATCCTATTGTATTTTAATGTCAGGATATAAACTTTCTAACGAAGCCCGGAAAAGAATTGAGATAATGACGCAAACCAATGATGGCTTTGAAATTGCGGAGGCTGACCTGAAACTGCGTGGTCCAGGGGATATGGAAGGAACCCAGCAAAGCGGACTGGCATTTGACCTGAAAATAGCTAACCTGGGAAAAGATGGTCAGCTGATTCAGTATGTTCGTGATATTGGCGATAATATCTTGCAGGATGATCCACTGCTCAGTAAACCTGAACACCTGATTTTGAAAAAACGCCTCCAAAAAATGGCTTATCAAAAAGTTGATTTTAGTGTAATCAGTTAACAAATCAGTTGTTTCGACTGATAATTTACTAAGTTACGAAACCCTATGAAAAGAGTCTTGATTATCTGTTTGTTCCTGTTGATAACCCCAAAAACCCTTTGGTCCCAGGATTTTCCCTGCACCATGAGTAACCAGGCTTTTCAGCCAGGGGAAAAGCTTACTTATGTAATTACCTATAACTGGTTTTTAGTTTGGACCGATGTGGGGGCTGTAGAATTTGAAGTTGCCGGGGATCAGCTGTTTGGAAAGCAGGTTTTGAATCTAAAGGGAACAGGGGTGACATTTTCTTTTTACGACTGGTTTTTCCAGGTACGCGATATTTATCAATCCTGGGTTAACCCTGATAATTTATTACCGGTATATTATCATCGTGATGTGGACGAGGACGGTTATTTAATTGATATTAAATATCGGTATGATTATGATCACATGGTTGCCTATTCTGAAGTAGAAAAAACCAAAACTCCTTATTTTCAGGATACTGTAGCCATTCCTCCCTGTACCTACGATGTGATCTCAGTGATTTACCAGGCACGAAATATTGATTTTTCCCGGTATCAGATCAATGAAAAGATTCCTTTTAAAATTTTGCTCGATAATGAAATCCATGATGTTTTTATCCGGTATAAAGGAAAAGAAGTGAGGAAAGTACGTGGAGTCGGTAAATTCAACTGTTTAAAATTTACCGGATCGCTGGTGGCAGGTGATGTTTTTCAGGGAGGGGAGGATCTGGTATTCTGGGTTACCGATGATGAAAACCGCATTCCGGTCTGGGCCGAAAGCCCTATTATTGTAGGAACCATAAAAGCCCGGTTGGTTGGGTACGAAGGATTAAAACATCCTTTACACTCGTTGATTGAATAAGAAACTTATTTAAAATCAAACTAAATAAGTGCCAACGATCGAAAAACTGATAAAAAGCAATTTAAAATTTTTAAATACCATTATTTTTGTACTCGTTTAGAAAATTGAGAAAAAATTTGGATGTCAGATTCAAAATCAATTGAACATAAGGGACGTGTTGAGTCCATCAACGGCAATCAAATAAAGGTAAGGTTTTTAGCACAATCTGCATGTGCTTCATGCCATGCTAAAGGGGTATGTTCTGCTGCTGACCTGCAAGAAAAAGAAATTGATGTAATTGATCAGTCTGATCAGTATCAGGTAGGCGAAACGGTAAATGTTATTCTAAGACAATCGCTGGGTTTTAAGGCCCTGTGGCTAGGGTATGTAGTCCCGTTCATCCTGGTTTTATCCTTCCTGATCATTCTAAGCATTTTAACAAAAAATGAAGTGATTTCAGGAGTAGGAGCCCTGGGGATTCTTATTCCTTATTATACTCTGCTCTATTTTAGAAGAGATAGAGTGCGCAAACAATTTACATTTACATTACATAAAATAGATTAAAAATCTGAAACATGAGTACAACCATTTTATTTACTATTATTTCACTTAGTGCGATTGGGGCGGGAGCTGCAATTATTTTATTTTTTGTAGCTCAAAAGTTCAAGGTTTATGAGGACCCGCGCATCGACCAGGTTGAAGAAGCCCTCCCTGCTGCAAATTGTGGTGGTTGTGGCTACCCCGGATGCAGGGGGTTTGCCGAGGCCCTGGTGAAAGCCGATGATATTTCCGACCTGTACTGTCCGGTAGGAGGAAATGAAACGATGGCTGACGTTGCCAGGATCCTGGGTAAAGAGGTGGATGCCAAAGAACCCCTGGTAGCTGTTGTGCGGTGCTCCGGATCCCCGGAACACCGGAAGCGTATCAATCAATACGATGGTGCGGCATCTTGTGCAATTTCATCCGCTTTATATGCCGGTGAAACCGGCTGTCAATTTGGTTGCCTGGGATTAGGAGATTGTGTTGAGGCATGTGACTTTGAGGCGATTTATATGGACGAGGAAACCGGGTTGCCGGTAGTAATTGATGATCATTGTACAGCCTGTGGGGCTTGTGTAAAAGCCTGTCCAAATGATATTATCGAGCTAAGAAAGAAAAATAAAAAGGATCGTAAGATCTTTGTTTCCTGTGTTAACCAGGATAAGGGAGGAATTGCCCGAAAAGCATGTCAGGTGGCATGTATTGGATGTGGTAAATGTGTTAAGGTTTGTCCTTTTGACGCGATTACTATGGATAATTTCCTTGCCTATATTGATCCCAATAAATGTAAGTTATGCAGGAAATGTGTTACCGAATGTCCTACAGGGGCTATCCTGGAAATAAATTTTCCGCCCCGGAAAATAAAAGAAGAGAAAAAGGAAGCCCGGCAGGAAAAGAAGGTTGAGGCATCTGAGACTAAAGAAAACGATTCATCAACTCAAAATAAATAAGGAGGGATAAAGTGTTAAAAACATTTGCAAAAGGCGGTGTTCATCCAGCAGAAGGGAAATATTCTGCCGGAAGTTCGATAGAAAATCTGCCGCTCCCAAAAACAGTATCCATACCCATAGCCCAGCATATTGGTGCCCCTTCTAAACCGGTGGTCCAAAAAGGCGACAAGGTTAAAGTGGGAGATGTTATTGCCGAAAGTGCAGGGTTTGTGTCTGCAAATATTCACTCTTCGGTATCTGGAACAGTTACTAAAATTGACCAGGTTCTTGATTCAACCGGTTACAAAAGACCATGTGTAATTATAGATGTAGAAGGAGATGAGTGGAATGAGAATATCGATCGGTCAAACGATTTAAAAAAAGAGATCAGTTTAACCGATAAGGAAATTATTCAACGAATCAACCAGTCAGGAATTGTTGGCCTGGGGGGAGCAACTTTCCCTTCACATGTTAAACTTTCTGTTCCTGACGGGAAGAAAATAGATGTGTTAATCATTAATGGTGTGGAGTGTGAGCCATTTCTCACATCCGATCACCGCTTAATGCTCGAAAAAGCCGATGAAATGCTGGTTGGCATACAAATTTTAATGAAAGCATTAAGTGTTAATCGTGCCATTATTGGTATTGAAAATAATAAACCCGATGCCATCGGGCATCTTTCAGAATTAGTGAAGAATTATCCCGGGATTGAGGTCCAGGCTTTAAAAGTGAAATACCCTCAAGGGGGTGAAAAACAACTTATCAAGGCCTTAATTAACCGGGAGGTACCTTCCGGAGGATTACCCCTGGATGTGGGGGCTGTGGTTCATAATGTGGGGACAGCTTTTGCCGTTTACGAAGCTGTTCAAAAGCATAAGCCCCTGTTCGAACGGGTGGTCACCGTTACCGGAAAATCTGTTCAGAAACCTTCCAATTTTATGGTTCGATTAGGAACTCCTGTAGCAGATCTTATCGAAGCTGCCGGTGGATTACCCGGGGATACCGGGAAAGTTGTTAATGGGGGGCCTATGATGGGAAAAGCCTTAAATAGCTTGGATGTGCCCGTAGTGAAAGGAACCTCAGGAATATTAATCCTTCCCCGGCAGGAGGCTGTCCGAAAACCGGAAAGTACCTGTATTCGTTGTGCCAAATGTGTTTCGGTGTGCCCGCAGGGACTAGAACCCTACTTGTTAAATAAGCTTGCACAACTCGAGAAAAATGATAAGCTGGAGCAAAATGGAGTAATGGATTGTATCGAATGTGGATCATGTGCTTTTACATGCCCCGCAGGACTTCCGTTGCTTGACTTTATCCGTTTAGGAAAATCCAGAGTAAGTCGAATCATCAGATCAAGAAAACAATAATGAATAAATTATTAACCGTATCACCATCACCTCATGTTTATGAGGATACAACCGTAAAACGGCTGATGTTTGATGTAATTATTGCCCTTTTACCCGCTTTAGCCTTTTCGATTTACTTTTTTGGGATGGGCGCAATATATGTAACCCTGACAGCCGTAGTTTCCTGTGTAGCTTTTGAATGGCTCATTCAAAAGTATCTTCTCAAACAAGAACCTTCCATATCCGATGGTTCTGCTATCCTTACCGGATTATTGCTTGCCTTTAATGTGCCTACAAACCTGCCGGTTTGGATTATCATGATTGGTAGTTTAGTGGCTATTGGTATTGGTAAGATGTCCTTTGGAGGTTTGGGAAATAATCCTTTTAACCCGGCCCTGGTAGGTCGTGTTTTTCTTTTAATCTCCTTTCCTGTGCAAATGACCAGCTGGCCGGTGCCCAAGGGCTTCAATACCGGGTATACCGATGCCGTAACCGGCGCTACTCCATTGGGAATTATGAAAGAAGGGGTGGATAAAGGAGATGCCGTTGCTGATATTATGAACCAGATCCCTAGCCATATGGAGATGTTTTATGGTCATATGGGCGGATCCATGGGAGAAATTGCTGCCCTGGCATTACTCATTGGTTTTGCCTATTTGTTGATCCGGAAAGTGATTACCTGGCATATCCCGGTTTCAATCATTGCAACAATTACCGTATTTACCGGTATATTGTGGTTGATCAACCCGGAAGCGAATGCAGATCCTTTATTCCATTTATTAACCGGGGGTGTATTGTTGGGAGCTATCTATATGGCTACCGATTATGTTACCTCACCCATGTCGGTAAAAGGAATGTGGATATACGGAATCGGAATCGGATTAATTACTGTTTTAATCAGGGTTTTTGGAGCATACCCGGAAGGTGTTTCATTTGCTATCTTAATTATGAATGCCTTTGTCCCTTTAATTAACGCTTACATAAAACCTAAACGTTTCGGAGAGGAGGTGAATCATGGCTAAGAAAGAATCTACATTTATCAATATGGTGCTTACCCTATTTATGGTGACCCTGGTAGCATCAGCAGCCCTGGGATACATTTATGAATTGACGAAAGACCCTATTGCTGCCAGTAAACTGGCTAAACAAAATAATGCCATTAAGCAGGTAGTACCCGATTTTGATAATGAACCCGGAAAAGAATCCTATAAAGTGGCTGTTGAGGGTGACAGCCTGGAATTTTTTCCTGCGAAAAAGAATAATGAACTCGTTGGAACTGCTGTAAGTACATTCACTAATAAAGGGTTTAGCGGAAATTTTAAGCTGATGGTAGGCTTTTTACCCGATGGCACCATTCATAATATCTCTGTATTGGAACATAAGGAAACCCCGGGATTAGGGGATAAAATGCAGAAAAATAAGTCAGATTGGAGCGTTCAGTTTAACGGTAAAAATCCGGCTGATTTTCAGCTGAAAGTTACCAAAGATGGAGGTGATGTGGATGCAATCACTGCCTCTACGATCACCTCAAGAGCATTTTGCGATGCTGTTGAACGTGCTTATAACGCATATATGGAAGGAGGTAAACAATGAATCAATGGAAAAATTTTAGCAAAGGATTTTTTAAGGATAACCCTGTTTTTGTGCTATTCCTTGGATTATGTCCAACCCTGGGAGTTACTACTTCGGCATTTAATGGCCTGGGTATGGGACTGGCTACCACTTTTGTGCTGGTGATGTCAAACCTGGTAGTATCGATCATTAAGAGTCAGATTCCCGATAAGGTACGTATTCCCTCTTTCATTGTTATTATCGCTTCGTTTGTAACAATTGTTGAGCTGGTAATGCAAGCCTATTTGCCTTCTTTATTTGAACAACTGGGATTATTTATCCCGTTGATCGTTGTAAACTGCCTGGTACTTGGCCGATCTGAAGCATTTGCCTCAAAAAACGGAGTTTTTTCATCCATCATCGATGGATTGGGAATGGGTTTCGGTTTTGCCATGGCTCTTACGATCCTTGGAGGAGTTCGTGAGTTACTGGGTAGTGGATCTATCTTTGGCTATAAATTTATCGAAGGTGATGGTATGCTGGTGTTTGTTTTAGCACCCGGAGCATTTATCGCGTTGGGCTACCTTATTGTACTGATCAACAAAATCAATAAAAAAACGGCTTAAATAAATTACTATGGAATATATTATTATCATTATATCGGCAATATTCGTAAATAATATTGTATTAGCACAGTTCCTCGGTATATGTCCGTTTATTGGTGTTTCGAGTAAAGTTGAAACGTCAGTGGGGATGACCGGGGCAGTAACTTTTGTCATGGTTATTGCAACCATAGTAACCTATCTGTTGCAAAATTATGTGTTGATCCCGTTGGGAATTTCTTTTATGCAAACCATTACCTTTATCCTGGTTATCGCATCCCTGGTTCAATTGGTTGAAATCATGCTGAAAAAAGTAAGCCCCTCCCTGTACCAGGCTTTAGGAATCTTTCTTCCTTTGATTACCACAAACTGTGCGGTACTGGGTGTAGCCATACTGGCTGTGCAAAAAGACTATAACCTTCTCGAAAGTGTTGTTTTTGCCATTGCCAATGCTATTGGTTTTGGCCTGGCCCTAATAACCTTTGCCGGTTTGCGTGAACATCTTGATATGGTTAATGTTCCAAAAGCTATGAAAGGAGTTCCCATTGCTTTTGTGGTAGCCGGTTTATTGGCTCTGGCTTTTATGGGGTTTGCAGGACTTGTATAAAATATTTAAAATCCCCCGATAAAAGAGCAATCCTCAGGGTTGCTCTTTTTTTTTATGAAGTTTTTTATTCCATGTTTTTTTTTTAAATTGCCCAGGTTAATATTTAATCTATGAAGGTTAAAAAATATTTTTTTTTAATACTTTTTGTGGTATTAACCACTAGCAGTGTATTTAGTGCAAAAAAATATAATGTTTTAATCCTTAACTCCTACCATAAAGGGTTGCAGTGGACCGATCAGATTGTAGAGGGAATTAATACCGGCCTGGGAGAAACCGCCAGTCATGCAGAAATATTTGTTGAGTATCTTGATTCGAAAAGATTCTCCGATTTAACTTATACCCATCTGCTTAAAAAATTCTATGTCAAAAAATATAAGAATACTGATCTGGATGTTATTATTGCATCGGATGATGATGCATTTGAATTCCTGTTAACCTACCGGGATAGTTTATTTGGGAAGGTACCTGTTGTATTTTCAGGGATTAATTGCCCCCACCGATATCCTCCGGGTTATACCGGAGTGTTAGAGAAAGTGGATTTTATTGATAATGTGTTGTTAATTAAAAAATTACACCCAGAATATTCCAAGATTTATTTTTTAGCCGATTTTACCAGTACAGGCCAAATTATTTATCAACGTGCCGTACGTGAGCTGGAAACTTATGCCCAGGATATTCGCTATGAATTTTTACGTCACTATTCCTTCGAAGAGCTATATCAGAAAATTGCCGGCCTGGATGAGAAGGCCATTGTTTTTCTTACGGCCTTTAATAAAGATAAAACGAATGAATATTGTTCGTATGATCAAATTGTACAAAACATTACAAAGGTATCCCCGGTCCCTGTTTATGGCGTATGGACCTTCTACCTGGAACATGGGGTGGTGGGAGGAAAGATGAATAGTGGTGAAGTTCAGGGGGTTATGGCAGGAAATATAGCCAAAAGAATCCTTGGTGGTGAAAATGTTAATACCATTAATGTGGAAATTGATTCTACCCATTATTTTTTTGATTATCATCAGCTGGATAAATTTAATGTAAATCTTTCCAAATTGCCTGATAATTCAACGGTCATTAACCACCCCCTGGCCTTGTTTAAAGAATATAAACAGGAAACTATTTATATCCTCATCATTATTGTTTTATTAATTGTAGCCATTGGATTGTTATGGGTAAATACCCTGATTAAAAGGAAAAGGTTACGTCAAAAGAAGAGATATCTCCAACAAATTGAATTGAATCACGAAAAATTATTGCTAGCCAAAGAAAAAGCTGAAGAATCCAATAAATTAAAATCCGCTTTTTTGGCTAATATTTCGCATGAAATCAGAACTCCCATGAATGGGATTATTGGATTTTCCAAGTTATTAATAGACAACCCTACAATTGACCGGGATACATTAGAGAAATATTTGAATATTATTCATAAAAGTGGGTTATTATTGTTGAATCTTATTAATGATATTATTGATCTTTCCAAGATTGAAGCCAACCATTTACGAATAAATAACCGGGCGTGTCGGGTTAATGATATTCTGGATGAACTTTTAAGTTTTTATAACGAAGAAAAGATAAATGTTGAAAAATCACATATTCAGATTCTACTCGAAAAAGAGGTAAAAAACAGGGATTATACAATTTATTCTGACCCTGACCGTATCAACCAGGTTTTATATAACCTGTTGAGCAATGCCCTAAAATTTACCTATAATGGGAGAATAACCTTTGGGTATAAGATTCTCTCAGACCAAATCCATTTTTTTGTCCGGGATACCGGGATTGGTATGACTCCCCAGGAAAGCGAAATTATTTTCGAACGATTCCGGCAGGTAGATGATAAAACTACCCGGAAGTATGGTGGTTCAGGGTTGGGGCTTTCGATCTCCAAGGGAATTGTCGAAAACATGGGAGGTAAAATATGGGTGGAATCTCAAAAAGAAAATCGTGCTGAAGAGAAACCCGGCGGATCAACTTTCTACTTTTCAATTCCATTAAAAGTTGTTGAAACCAACAAAGGAGTAGAAAAAAACCAAACGCATGCTTATGTATGGCCGGAAAAAACCATCCTGATTGTTGAAGATGCCCAGATTTCCTACGAATTACTGACAAAGTTTCTGAAGGATTCAAAGGTCCATTGTATACATGCAGAGAACGGGGAACAAGCAATTGAACTTTGTCAAAAAAAACCGGATATTGACCTGGTGTTAATGGATATTCAGCTTCCGATGATGGATGGTCTTGAAGCTACGGGCAGAATTAAAGCCTTTAAGCCCGGGTTGCCAGTTATTGCCCAAACAGCTAATGCTATGGATGAAGATCGCCAGAATATTCTCGATGCCGGTTGCGATGATTATATAGCCAAACCGATCAATAAATACGAGTTGCTTGAAAAAATTGATCATTATCTGTAAGTCTTCAGCTTTCTTTCAATTCCTGACTTAAATCATTGTTGTAAAACACCTCCTTTTTCTTACCATACCTGAGAAAAGTCACTTTTTGTGATTTTTTGTTGTTCAATCTTTGCCCAAATTTTTAGGGTATAATTCAAATTATTATGAATGCAATAAAGAGTATTAAAAAATCAGATTTCCTCCGGAACAGGAGGTACGAAGCATTTATCTTTCTTATTTTATTTTTTGGTTTTTTTGGCTATTTAGGTTCGGTAATGGGGGTAACCAATTTGCTCAATACCATTATGAATACCGCCTGGGATCTGTTGATGAATACCGTATTTTTTATTATGGGCATAACGGTTTTATCCGGGGCATTGGGTAAGTTAATGATAGAATTCGGTGTGGTCCGGTTGTTGGAAATTTTTCTGGCTCCTCTAATGCGTCCGGTTTTTAGACTTCCGGGGGTTGCTTCACTGGCGGGCCTGATGACTTTTTTTTCCGATAACCCGGCAATTATCAGTCTGTCGAATGATAAGAATTTCAGTCGTTATTTTAAAAAATATGAACTTATTTCCTTAACGAATTTCGGAACGGCTTCCGGGATGGGGTTGATCGTGCTTACCTTTATGTCCAGCTTCGGTTTTTTCGGCCCTGCAATGATTGGTTTTTTGGGTGCTATTGTTGGAGCAATTGTTTCGACCCGTATGATGCAGGGAATGATTAGAGGGAAACTAAGTGACGAACGCCCGGTAGGTGATCAAAAGGAAGATTCATCATCAATTTCATTTAAATCCAAGGGGGGAGTATTCCTGCGTTTTTTAAATTCTATCCTGGATGGTGGTAAATCAGGTGTTGACCTGGGTTTGCAGATTATTCCCGGCGTTTTAATTATTAGTACGGTCGTAATGATTATTACTTTTGGTCCCGAGGATGCCAGCGTGGGCTACCAGGGATTAGCCTATGAAGGGGTTCCTGTCTTACCCAAAATTGCCAGTTGGTTCGACTGGTTGTTTAAAGGATTGTTTGGGTTTGAAAAACCGGAACTGGTAGCTTTCCCCATTACATCGCTGGGAGCTGTGGGAGCTGCCCTCTCCCTGGTAAAAGCTTTTATCGGCCAGGGTATCATTACCGGTAATGAGATTGCTGTATTTACAGCCATGGGCATGTGCTGGAGTGGTTATTTAAGTACGCATACTGCCATGCTGGATACTTTAAATCACCGCTTTTTAACTTCCAAGGCTTTAATTTCTCATACAATTGGAGGAATTGTTGCCGGGACTTTTGCACATTACCTCTATTTATTATTATCTCTTTGGATCAATTTCTCCTGAATACTTTATTTACAATAAAAAGTCCTGCTGTTAAGCAGGGCTTTTTTTTCAGTCGATTATTTTCTAATTTTAGCTCTCTTTTAATTTTAAAGTATTATGAATGAAAAACACATACAATCCATCGCTTTGGATTTAGGCATTAACGAGTGGCAGGTTGAAAATACGATTCGTTTATTTGACGACGGGGCAACGATTCCCTTTATCAGCCGATACAGAAAGGAAGTAACCGGTAGCCTGGATGAGGTACAGATTACTGCAATAAAAGATATCCTTACCCGGCTGAAAGAAATCGATCAGCGAAGAGAAACCATTTTAAAAACCATTGATGAACAGGGGAAACTGACTGATGAGTTAAAAGAAAGAATAGAAAAAGCAGATTCGTTAACCGAACTCGAAGACCTCTATTTACCCTATAAGCCGAAAAAGAAAACCCGGGCAAGCGTGGCCAGGCAAAGAGGGTTAGAACCCCTGGCTAAAATTATCATGAAACAGCAGGAGTTAAAGTTGGAAGCCCGGGCTGAACAGTTTTTAAGCAACGAGGTTCCAGGTATTGATGATGCTTTGCAGGGAGCAAGGGATATTATTGCCGAGTGGATTAACGAAAATGAAAAGGCCCGAAATACGATCCGCCGTCTGTTTCAACACAAGGCGTTTATTCGCTCCCGGTCAGTTAAAGGTAAAGAATTGGAAGGGATCAAATATCAGGATTATTTTGAGTGGGAAGAACCCCTGAAAAGATGTCCTTCGCATCGATTATTAGCCATGCGGCGGGGGGAAAATGAAGGGTTCCTGAAAGTTTCTATCTCTCCCGAAGAAGAGGAAGCCCTGGAAATTCTCGAAAAGCATTTTGTGAAAGGGAACGATGACGTGTCCGAACAGGTTCGGATGGCCGTGAAAGACAGTTATAAACGATTACTTGAGCCTTCCATTGAGACAGAATTTAAAAATTTATCCAAGGAAAAAGCAGATGAGGCCGCGATTAATGTTTTTGCCGATAATTTGCGTCAGTTGTTACTGGCTCCGCCCCTGGGGCAGAAAAATGTACTGGCGATCGATCCCGGTTACCGAACCGGTTGTAAGGTGGTATGCCTCGATGCCCAGGGTAACCTGCTGCATAACGAAACTATCTACCCACACCATCCGCAGAATGAAAAAGGTATGGCTATGAAGAAAATTGATTCAATGGTAGAAACTTTTAAAATAGATGCTATTGCAATTGGGAATGGAACAGCCAGCCGTGAAACCGAAGCCCTGATTAAGAAAATACGATTCTCGAAAGATATCCGTGTGTTTGTGGTGAGTGAAGATGGAGCATCGGTATACTCAGCATCTTCGGTGGCCCGGGAGGAATTTCCCGAATATGATGTTACGGTTCGGGGCGCTGTTTCTATCGGACGACGATTAATGGACCCCCTGGCTGAACTGGTGAAGATTGATCCAAAATCAATAGGTGTCGGCCAGTATCAGCATGATGTGGATCAGAATCAACTAAAAAATAAACTGGACCAGGTTGTGGAAAGCTGTGTTAACCTGGTGGGAGTTAACCTGAATACTGCCAGCAAACACCTGTTTCATTATATCTCTGGTCTCGGACCACAACTGGCACAAAATATTGTTGATTACCGGAAAGAAAATGGAGCTTTTGCTTCCCGTAAGGAGCTGACTAAAGTGAAACGAATGGGGGAGAAGGCGTTTCAACAGGCTGCCGGATTCCTGCGGATCAGTGACCCTGAAAACCCACTGGATAATACGGCCGTTCATCCCGAGAGCTACCCTATTGTTGAAAAAATGGCTACGGATCAAAAGTGTGAAGTGATCGATTTAATCAAAAATGATAATTTGCGAAAACAAATTATTCTGGATAATTATGTAACCGATGAAGTGGGCTTACCTACATTAACCGATATTATTAATGAGTTGGCAAAACCCGGAAGAGATCCGCGAAAAGGAATTAAAGTATTTGAGTTTGCTGAAGGAATTCATAAAATGGAAGATTTAAAGGTGGGGATGGAGCTTCCCGGAATTGTTACCAATATTACCAATTTTGGGGCCTTTGTTGATGTTGGCGTTAAACAGGATGGATTGGTTCATATTTCCCAACTGGCCAATCGTTTTGTGTCTGATCCCAATGAAATTGTAAAACTGCATCAGTATGTTAAGGTAAAAGTGTTGGAAGTGGATCTTGCCAGGAAACGTATTCAGCTTACCATGAAAAATGTTGAATAATTATTGTTGAACCATGTATAAAATAATATTGTTCCTGGTTTTTCTTTTTCTTATCCGGTGTAGTAGCTCTGAAAGGTTGGTAAGTTCAGTGGAGAGTCCTCCGGATATGCATACTTCACAAATAAGCCTCGATTGGACAGGAACCTACCAGGGTGTTTTGCCTTGTGCCGATTGTCCTGGAATTGAAACCACTATTACTCTGTTTGACAATAATACGTTTATCCTGCAAATGAAATATCTTGGAGAGGATCCAAACAAGGTATTTGAACAAATGGGCCGTTTTAAATGGAATAGTAAAGGGTCGGCCATACAGTTACACTTGGATCCAAAAACAACAAACCACTATAAAGTAGGTGAAAACTATTTGCAGCAGCTCGACATAGAGGGAAATATAATTCAAGGAGGATTAAGTGAACATTATATCTTGGAGAAGATTTTGTAATAAAAAAAGCCCTGGCATCCAGGGCTGAAAAATATTTCGATTTTACTTTCTTAGGCAGTCATTCCACCATCGATAGGATTTACCGTTCCGGTGATAAATTCACTATCATCGCTGGCCAAAAAGAGCATTAGTTGAGCAACTTCTTCGTTGGTTGCATAGCGACCAAGGGGGATGGATTGCTCAAAACCGGATCTCGCATTTTCAGCCTCCCCCGGGGCAAAGCCTTCCTCTAAGGAACGCATCATTCGGTTATCTACCGGTGATGGATTAATCGTATTTACCCGGATTTTATGGGGAGCTCCTTCTAATGCCGCTGATTTCATCATCCCGATAACCGCATGTTTACTGGTGACATAGGGCAGTACATTAGGGGTTCCTGCCAATCCTGCTACCGAGGAGGTTATAACAATGCTCCCGCCATTTTTTTTCATATGTGGAAAAACATGACGAAGGCCATAATAGGCTCCTTTTACATTAATATCAACGACCCTGTTAAATTCATCGAGAGGATATTCATCCAGAGGGAGTACTTTCCCTTCAATCCCTGCATTGTTTAAAAAAACATCAATCTTTCCGAACTCTTGGATGGTTTTTTCAACATATTCCTGGGTTTGCTGCTCATCCGAAACATCAGCAACCACGTATGCAGAATGTTCACTACCAATTTCATTAATAGTATCCCTTAGGCTGTTTTCATTAATATCTACAAGCATTACCTTAGCTCCCTCGTGAATAAAAAGTTTTGCCGCGGTGGCTCCAATGCCTCCTGATCCTCCGGTAATTAATATTACTTTATCTTCAAATTTTTTCATAACACTTTGCTTTTGATTTTAATATTGTAACAACTCTTACTCCTTGTTGTTTCTTTAAAGTGTAATTTTTTTGAAGATTTCTCAGCCTGTTTTATTTAACCATTCAATGCAAAATCAACCGTTTTTTCGGCATGTATAGTCGTTGTGTCAAACACAGGAACCGGCACATCTCCCTGTTTGATAAGTAAAGGGATTTCGGTACATCCCAGGATAACTCCCTGGGTACCCTTTTGGGCTAATTGTTCAATAATTTGCCGGAAGATTTTTCGTGAATCATCCTGAATATTGCCTAACACCAGTTCATCATAAATAATCTGGTGCACCGATTCCAGATCATTGCCTTCGGGGGTGAATACGTTGATTCCATGTTTTTTTATTAACCTTCCTTTATAAAAATCTTGCTGCATGGTAAATTTGGTCCCCAGGAGCGCAATCTTATCTAAATTTTTCTCCTTAACTGCTTCTGCAGTTGCATCAGCAATATGCAATACGGGAATCGAAATGCTGTTTTGAACTTCATCATACATTTTATGCATGGTGTTAGTGCAAATAGTGAGCATTTCAGCTCCTCCTTTTTCAATTTTTTGGGCTGCCTCAATCATTATTTGGGTGAGTTCTTCCCATCGGTCTTCATGTTGTAATTTCTTTATCGGATCAAAATCCACCGAGTACATAACACACTCACACGAGTGATGTCCTCCTAAATATTCTTTTACTTTCTGGTTTATAATTTTGTAATATACTAAGGAGGATTCCCAGCTCATCCCTCCAAGCAGACCAATTGTTTTCATGGTATTTTTTTGGTTTATGGTTAAATCAAATACAATCTAATAGGTTAAATACTAATTTCCTACAAAATTTTAGTTTATTTTTGATTAAAAGAGATAAAATGAAATTGTTAATTGTAGAGGATAACTTTCAACTGGCCGATGATTTATCCAGGTTTCTTGGCGAACATGGTTTCACGGTCGAAATTGCCGACACCCTGGAGCTGTCCCTTGAAAAGATTGAACTGTATCACTACGAATTGATCATACTGGATATTGGTTTGCCTGATGGAAGTGGACTTAATGTCATTAAACAGCTGAAAAACAAGAAATTAGACACAGGAATATTAATTGTAACGGCTAAAAATGCTATTGAAGACAAAGTAAAAGGGCTTGAACTGGGTGCCGACGATTATATTACCAAACCTTTTCATAAGGCCGAACTGAATGCCCGGGTACGATCCATCATTCGGCGCAAGAAATTTAATGGAAGCAATATAATTTCTATCAATACCATTACCATCGACTTAAATTCGATGGCTGTAAAAATAGGGGATAAGGATCTCGATCTTACCAGAAAAGAGTACGATTTATTATTGTATTTTATCTACAATAAAAACAGGGTGCTTACCAAAGAAAGTATAGCAGAGCATTTGTGGGGCGACCATATTGACCAGGCGGATAATTTTGATTTTATTTATAACCATATCAAAAATCTGCGCAAGAAATTACATACAGCAGGAGCCGCAAATCATATCCGCTCGGTGTATGGTATGGGCTATAAATTTTATGAACTTTAATCTGGGGGTATGTTTAAATTTAAATCTTTTCGGTTGTTAACCAAAACAAGCTTTTTTTATTTGATATTTATCCTGGTTACTTTCTTTATCAGTGGCAGGTATCTAATCCATAAAGCTGATGAATATATCAATGAAGAAACCGAACATTTTTTTCGTTTCAGGGAGCATCATGTCGAAAAATTTATTAAAAGAAAAGGAAACCCTGATAAATTAAAGTTTGATAAGGTTACGCTGCTGGATTCATCAAAGCTGTATCCCGATTATCCAAAGTATATTGATACATTGCTTTATAACGATGATAAGGATGAATATCAGCTTTTCAGGAAAAAAAGTGTGATTATCCAGGTCAACGGACAAACTTATTTACTGCAAATGTTGATTAATATTGATGATTTTACCAAAATGAAATCCGATGTTGCCAGCAGGATTGTCCCTGCTTTTATTATCTTGGCACTGGTTATTGTTATCTTTACAACTTTCCTTTCGGGCTTCCTGTTTCAGCCTTTTTATCGGATATTGAGTCATATCAACAGGTATAAAGTTGGTAAAGGGATGGATATCCCCGAAGTAAAAACTTCGAGTGTAGAATTTCAGAAACTGCAGTTGCTTTTTCACAGGATGGTGAACCGTATTGAGGACGATTACCGGAACCTCAAGGAATATACCGAAAATATGGCTCATGAAATACAAACACCCTTGACGATTATCCGGAATAAAACCGAAAGACTGATTGCTGATGAAAGAATCATGAAAGCAAATGCCGAAACAGTAAAAACGATTTATGAAGAGACCAATCATTTGTCAAAGCTGGGCAATGCTTTGAACCTTTTAACCAAAATTGAAAACGGCGAGTATGACAATACTGAGGTAATTACTACCAAAGAGATCATCTTAAAACATATCGATGCTATTGATGAATTGTTACAATTAAAATCGATGACCATAGCAACCGATTTAAGCGATGAACATCAGATCGTACTGGACCCGTTTTTATTTGATATTTTACTTAAAAATTTAATCCGCAATGCTATTCGCTATGGAAGCAATAAGGGACCTATAGGAATTAAATCAACCAGGGACAAACTGACCATCAGTAATTATGGAGATAAACTTCCTGTTTTTCCTGAAAAAATATTTGAACGGTTTTATTCTTCTAATTCCACCGGGCAGTCTCTGGGATTGGGACTCTCATTAACCAAAAGAATTTGCGACCTGAATCAACTGATGATAGATTATGAATATGCTAATGGTCAACATTTTTTCATGATCACTAATAAAGGTTAATCTTCTTAAACTTTTTCATTATTTTTTTGTCTTTAATGCGAATAAAGTTATTAAATCATGTAATAAAAAACTTTGTTGACCGTCAAACTACAAATTTGCTACAAAATTAATATCAAATTACTACAGATTTTTGGTTTAGGTTTGTTGTGAAATAATTAGTAAAAAAGAAAAATTGGATGATGATAAAAAAATTAACTCTTATTTTATTGATGATTGGATTATCGGTAAATACTTTTGCTGAAGAGATAAAGGATGCTGAAATGAGTAAGGGGAACTTAACCGGTTATGTTTACGATAAAAGTGTAAATAAACCCCTGGAATATGCAACCGTATCGCTCATAAGCCTCGAAAATGGAAGTGTGGTTAACGGAACAATTTCTGATGAATCGGGTTATTTTCAACTAAAAAATATTAATCCCGGAGTATACCGAATTGAAATAACCTTTATTGGTTACGAAAAGGAAGTAATTGAACAAATTGAGATTACCAATAAAAATCGAAAAATTGAATTGGGTCAGGTAATGATCAACCCGGCTACCGAATCCATTGACGAGGTGGTCGTAACAGCCGACCGGCCCACCATGACGTATAAGATTGATAAAAAGGTGATCAATGTAAGTCAGCAACACACATCGGCTTCGGGTACTGCTGTTGAAATCCTGGAGAATGTTCCTTCTGTTACCGTTGATATTGAAGGAAATGTAAGCTTAAGGGGGAGCCAAAGTTTTACCGTATTAATTGATAATAAGCCAACAGTATTGGATCCCAGTGATGCCTTAAGCCAGATCCCGGCCAGTGCCATTGAGAATATTGAAATTATTACCAATCCTTCGGCAAAATATGATCCCGACGGAACCTCTGGTATCGTGAATATTATTACCAAAAAAAATAAGATGCAGGGAATAAACGGAGTAGTTAACTTAAATGCCGGGATATATGATCGGTATGGTGGAGATTTCCTGTTAAATTTCCGAAAAGAAAAATTCAGTGTTTATGTAGGTGCTGACGTTAATACAAGAAATATGTATGGTTCACGCGAAACAGAAAATCGCACCTTTTTTAACGACACTACATCGTATGTTTTATCCGATGGTGATTTCCGGCGTGGAGGGTCTTCTTACAGTTTCCGTGGAGGTGTTGATTACAATTTTAATGCATTTAATACCTTAAGCTTCGAAGCTCGGTATGGAGATCGTTCAGGAGGCTCTGATAATGAAACCAATTATCATGAGTACATTGAACCAGGAACTTTCAATGAGTATTATACCAGTGAAGAGGAGTCTGAGCGTGGAGGAAATTATCTTTCGTTAAATCTTAGCTATACCAGGAAATTTAATAAAAAGGGACACGAACTGTATGCCCTGGTTAATTACAGTAAAAGAGATTTTAACTCGGAAGATGTGAATTATTTAATTGACAATAATAATGATATTGTAAGCGGGAGAAAATCGACCGAATCCGGACCGAATCAACCGTTAAGGTTTCAGCTGGATTATACGCTGCCACTGAGCGAAACCAATAAGTTTGAAGCTGGTTATCAATCCCGGATGTCAGATAATACAGAAAAAGCGGAAATGTTTTTGTATGATACCTCTGCTGCTGTAATGGATTTTGTGTTTCAGGATGAATATTCTAATACATCAAACTACCGTAGAAGTATTCATTCATTATATGCCATCTATTCAGGCGAATTTGGAAACTTAGGCTATCAGGGAGGATTACGTGGTGAGTATACCTATCGTGATATTACCATTGAGGAAACCGGCGATAATTTTAATATCGACCGATGGGATATCTTCCCTACAGTCCATGTATCCTATAATCTGCCCAAGGAAAATCAGGTCATGGCAAGCTATACCCGACGGATCGACCGGCCCCGTGGATGGTATCTCGAGCCATTTGTTACCTGGTCCGATGCCTATAATGTTCGTAAAGGGAATCCTGATCTGCAACCTGAATACATCGACTCCTATGAATTAAGCTACCTTAACAAGTTTGGAAGGAATTCTTTCTCTTTCGAAGCTTATTACCGGGTTACCCATAATAAAATTGAAAGAGTAAGAAGTAGATATGAAAATGAAGATAATGTTTTCCTTAGTTCATTCGAGAATGTTGGTAAAGATTATGCCCTTGGAGTTGAAACGATGCTGGGACTGGATGTTCAAAAATGGTGGCATATAGATTTAATGGGTAACCTCTATGATTATCGGGTGGAAGGTCAGTTGGATGGCCGCGATTTCTCTGAATCAAGTTTTAACTGGAATATCCGTTTTAATAATATTTTAAGATTTGGGGAAAATTCCCGGTTGCAATTCAATGCTATGTATAACAGCCCAACAATTAGTGCTCAGGGTGAACGAAGCGATTTTTTTATGACTAACCTGGCCTATAAGCATGATTTTATGAAAAAAGCTTTTTCTGCAACAATCCAGGTGAGAGATGTTTTCGGAACGATGAAACATTCCTCCACCTACCAGGGAGATGACTTTTATTCCTATAGCTATTTTAAACCCAATACCCCCTTCTTTTCTGTTACCCTGACTTACAGGATAAATAACTATCGCCAGGACAGACGAAGGGGAAACAGTGGTGGTGAGGATATGCAGAATTTTGAAGGAGGCGAAGAATTTTAGGTTGGTTAAGTGGAGTCTTGAAAAAGGCGAACCGGAATTGGGGGTTCGCCTTTTTTGATGGTTTAATCTGCTTTTTTCATCGGACAGGTGCTGATTCCCACCAGGGCATAAAGCCCACAAAAGTTTATGAGGGCTGTTAATAATGAAATAGCACCAACAATCAGGAGAACAATGCCTAATGTTCCTGTTATTACATTGGTAAAATAAAGAATACCAATGATCAAAGCAATAATAATACGTATCACACGATCCGTTACTCCAATATTCTTTCTCATAGTATTAGCATTTGTTTGTTATTGATTAGATCTATAACAAGTGACAATTTAATTTGTTTAATAAAACGT
Organism: Bacteroidales bacterium; assembly: GCA_036351015.1. Taxonomy (GTDB): domain Bacteria; phylum Bacteroidota; class Bacteroidia; order Bacteroidales; family UBA12077; genus UBA12077. The sequence continues at coordinate 70,997 of JAZBOG010000024.1, read as the reverse complement.
GACCAATTTTTAACAATGTGCTGCTCGCCAGGGGTTTCTGAAAGGAAGGGGGTTTTCCCTGCTTAACTAACGAATACGAGTTGAACCGGATTTAAAAGAACCTCACCTTTGCTTACTCATTCCAAAACCGGTATAAGTCATCAACAGATTCCCTTTGTTTTATGATTGAGTGTTTCTTGTCTTCATCACCAATGATCTTGGGAAAGCTTCGGCTAACATATTTCGACCACATCCCAAAGGTATACCCTCCCGTATCGTGTATAACCAGATAATCTCCTTCACATGCTTCGGGGAGTTTAACATTCCGGGCTACAATATCGTTGGCAAAGCATAACGGGCCTGCAATATGATATTTTTTTGAAGTCTTTGATTCTTTTGGTTTTCCACTTTTGTCGAGCAATGAGATCTCATGAAACCACTGCCCGGGATTTAAACATTCTCTTAACAATAAATCAGCTCCTGCATGAACGATGAGTGTATTATCCCCGGGATTATGTTTGGTATATTCCACTTTGGTAATGATAAAACCTGCATTAACATGCAAATACCTGCCGAATTCTGTAATCAGTTTTAAATCTTTAAGAGTGTATTTTTTTAACAAGCTTTTTATCTTTTGTCCGTAGATTTTTATATCCGGCGGATTTTGATGATGATGATAGGATACCGGGAGCCCACCGCCAATATCAAGAAATTCAACGGTCCTGTTTTTGCTCTTCAATTTATTATTAATTACTTGAATGATTTGCAGCCCCCTTTCGATCCCGTTGAGCAGCAACTGCATCTCACAACCCTGCGAACCAATGTGCATATGGATGCCTTTCAGCCATTGATACTGATTAAAATATTTTATAATCTGATCTTCGTATAAATTCACAGGAACTCCAAATTTTGAATATTCGCCGGCTAACGAAGTGGATGCTATTTTCCCCGTTCCTACCTGGGGATTTATTCTTAAACCAACCAGGCTTTCCGAGTGGATCGCTTGCTTTATCTCTGCTATCCGGTCCAGTTCCCTCAACGAATCGGCATTGATGTGGATATGATTCTTTAATGCATAGGTTAATTCATTTTCTGTTTTTGCCGGTGAATCGAAGATGATCCGCTTATTCCCAAATCCCGCCTTTTGTGCCAGGAATAGTTCGCCTTCCGAGGCAACTTCTGCACCCAAACCCATGGACTTCACTTTTTGTAAAACTTTGATTGCTGGATTGGCTTTAACAGCCGTAGTGTGCAGTGTTTGTTTGGGAAAAGCATCTTTTAGGTCTTCAATTCTTGATTTTAAGAAATTAAAGTGATAAAAAATAAGGGTTGTATCTTTCTCTGGTTGAATAAGTCCCTGGGTTAAGCATTCGGTAAATGATTGACTGATCGATTCAAGCGGGATGTAATGGCTCATTATAGTATCACTTTAATTTCTTAAAATCTAGATTGTGAAAATGAAAATCATGACTGGGTAAATCTATTCTGAATCCATCTACCTGGTTGGATAAGGTATCCACTTTAAAATTAATAATTCCGAAAGGTAAATAAACATCTTTAAAATTTACTTTAAAACTGTTATCGTGCCAATGTTCCATTTTGCTGTGTAAAAATTTTGATGAGGGTAAAAAGGTGACACTTAACAGCTCATTATCCAGGGTTATTTCTGCTTTGCCATACATGATATCTTCATAGGTACCGGTATATTTTTTCAATTCAAAAGATGGTTTGGTATTGGCTTTACGTTGAGCGATCCGATCAGCATTCTGTTTTTTGGCAGCATCGGAAAAGTCACGCTGTTCTTGCAGGTAATATTCGGTCCAGTTGTTTATTTCCTTCTCCAGGATAATATCTAGATAAGAAAACAGTAATGCGTTGTTAGAGAAAAAGTTAAATCCATTGTTAAGGATTACGATCCCGGTGTTTTTTTCAGGTATAAACGCTACTTTGCTGCTATACCCGGGCATACTGCCACTGTGTTCCAAAATTTTGTATCCCGAATAATCGTAAGTAACCCAACCGGGGGCATATGCTCTGAAATGTATTCCAAAACTCTTTCTTTCATCAGAAACAGGCAAAATCGTTTCGGGAGAAGTTAGTTCGTAAATAATTTCGGGCGAAAGAATTTGTGTGCCATTCCATTGCCCGTTATTTAAAAACATGGTAAGCCAATGAGTCAGGTCCCGGGGATTTGACCATATCGAAGCAGCCGGTTTGCCCCCGGCAAAATAATAAGGGTTAAATACAGAGTCCTTGTAATGGGGAAAGGCGAGCGATTCGGTTCCGTCAAAATCATCGCTCGATGTTCGGGTCGAATTCATTTCTAAGGGGATCAGGAAATTTTGTTTAATAAAATTTTCCCACGATTGCCCGGTAACTTTTTCAATGATTTCGCCCGCCAAAGTATACATATTATTTTGATATCCATATTCTGTACGGAACTGTTTTTTTAGGGGAAGATACTGCATTCTTTGTAAGATCTCTTCATTGGTATAGTCTGAATGATACCAAAGCAAATCACCATAAAATGTACCTAAGCCACTCCGGTGAGTTAAAATATCTTTCAGGGTGAGATTCTGTGAAATGCAATCATCTTTCAATTTAAAATCGGGGTAATAGTCGATTACCTTATCATCCCATGAAAGTAATCCTTCTTGTACCAGTTTCCCTATGGCAGCTGCGGTAAATGCCTTGGTGCAGGAGGCGATATTGAAAATATCGTTTCTTTCCAGGAAACTGATTTTTTCAGCATTCTTATACCCCAGTGCTTTATCATAAATAATTTCACCATGTTGAACAATGGCAACACTGAGTCCTGTAGGATTAAACTGATCATAAACTTTTTGAGTAACGCGGTCTATCTTCTGGATCTCACTCTCTTCTTTTTGAATAAAAAGAATGATTGGAACTGCAATTACCAGGAGCAAGGGGACAATAAATTTTACAATATTTTTCATTTTTCAGGAGTTAAGGGTGGCCAAATAGTTTATCAGACGAATATAGGGGTTTAAACCCTGAGGATAAAGATCTCTAAAAGGTTTTATAATTTCTAATTGTTATTTGTGAGCCAGATGGAAAAAACAAATGAAAACGAATTACTTTTTTTTGTACAAAATCCAAACATAGGTGCTAAAAATCAGGGCCGTTGTTCCCTGCATCAGGATGGGTGTTGATACAAGTCCCGATTCAAGGATTGCCCAATTAATTAACCCGAATTTAATTACATAATAGATAAGTTTACTGGCTATAATACTAATGAAAACAGGAAAGAAAGTATTTTTAAAGGAACGGATGAGGAGATAAAACAGAAATACATTTAAACTCAGCTCAAAGGTAATTAATAACATTTTGGGAAGAACAGGATGAGCTGAAACCAAAAAGGAAAACAAAGGTAGAGTCAAGGCAATGATATAGGCATTCCTTTGGTTGGTATGGACCAGCGCGAGAATTAACATCAGCCGCATAGGTTCAATGTAATATACTGGCAGACTCAATAAATGCGAGATGGCAGGAACAAAATAAATAAATGCTATGGCTGCAAGGTCAAAAATTAAGTTTCGAATCGTTGATTGGTTGAATACGTACGTTGCTCTGGATTCCATAACCTCGAAGTTTAAGGGTGAATATTCTGATTCGTTGATCTCTTTTTCATTAACCAAATTTAAGGATAAATTTTTAAAGCTGTTTCATTTTTTGTAAATTTATAGACTGAGATTTTCTAATAGCACAGCTTATGAAACGAAGAGATTTTATTTTAAAATCTATTAATGCTGGCATTTTTACCGGTGCTGCTTTAAGTTTTGGCGGATACGGTAAAATTTTTGCCAATACGGTAAACTCTTCCCTCCCTTACGATTTGGTTGCCGTTCGTGATGGTGAACCCGATTTAATGCTCGATAAAGCATTGAAAGCCATGGGAGGTATCCGGAATTTTGTAAAAAAGGGCCAGACAGTAGTGGTGAAACCCAATATTGGCTGGGATGTTTCTCCAGAGAGAGCTGCCGATACCAATCCTTTACTGGTCAACCGTATTGTTACTCATTGTTTTACCGCAGGAGCCAAAGAGGTTTATGTTTTTGACAATACCTGTGATAAATGGTCTGCATGTTATAAAAACAGCGGAATTGAGAAAGCTGCAAAGGATGCCGGAGCAAAAGTGGTCCCTGCCCACAGCGAAAGCTATTTCCAACAGGTAGATATCCCTCAGGGGATAAATCTTAAGCAGGCCAAGGTTCATGAACTTATTTTAAGCTCCGATGTTTTTATCAATGTTCCCATCCTGAAAAATCATGGATCAGCCCGTATTACGGTGGCGATGAAAAACTTAATGGGTATTGTTTGGGATCGCAGGTATTGGCATCGAAATAACCTGAATCAGTGTATTGCTGATTTTGCAACCTATCGAAAACCCGATTTAAATATTATTGACGCCTATCAGGTAATGACCAAGAATGGACCACGAGGGGTCTCTACTGCCGACCTGGTGAAAATGAAATATTTAATTGTTTCCGACGATATGGTGGCCGCCGACGCTGCTGCCGCTAAAGTATTTGGCATCGAACCCGAAGAGGCCAAATATATTCCTATGGCCAACCAATTGGGTGTGGGACAGATCGATTTGAGCAAACTGAATATTAACAGAATAAGAGTATAATTCATGAAGCTTGCTATTTTTTATTCATCTTTATATTATTGATTGATTTTACCGGTCTGATTCCCGAAAAAATTTACGACTCGGTCCTTTTTTTTCAGTTAACCCCTTCTCTGTTAAAACTTATCAATGGAATGGCCATTGGAGGAGTTGCTCTGTTGGTAATTTTTTTCCTGACAATATTTTTGGGGAGGGTATATTGTTCGTTTCTTTGCCCCCTGGGAATAATGCAGGATATTTTTAGTTTTCTCTCCAAAAAAATCCGTAGATTAAAAAGATACCGATACGTTTACCTTAAGCCTTTTCGATGGCTTCGATATTCTTTCCTGGCAATATTTTCCCTGGGGATTTTTACCGGGGTTACCCTTATTGTTTCACTTCTCGATCCCTATAGTATTTTCGGACGAATTTCTTCAGGGTTAATAAGACCCCTGGCAGTTAAGGGAAATAATATTTTGGCTTCTGTTTTCCAGAAGTTTGATATTTACACGTTCTATGTGGTTGATTTAAAACCACAACACTGGGAGGTAATCATCGTTTCTTTCTTTTTCCTGTTACTGGTCTTCTTCTTCTCTGTTTTTAAAGGACGCTTATATTGCAATACCATCTGTCCTGTGGGAACATTGCTGGGCTTTCTATCCCGGTTTTCAGTACTGAAAATAGCCATCGATAAAAATACCTGTACCAGCTGTAAGCTTTGTGAAAAAGTCTGTAAAGCAGGATGTATAGATATCTCAAAACAAAATGTTGAACTTGATCGCTGTATTAACTGTTTCAATTGTTTAACAGTTTGTCCGGTGGATAGTATTCACTATTCTTTTCTAAAAAAAGTAACAACGCAGGAAGACTCTACCCTCTCTGAACAAAATCCCAATAACAGGCGACAATTTTTTGCGCTATTAGCGTTAATTTTTGCTGCAGGAAAAAGCCGCTCCCAGGACATGATAGTTCATGATACAGCAACTTTTCCTGCAAAAAGAAAAGTTGCTGTTGCTCCTCCGGGCTCGGTTTCTATCGATCATTTTAACTCAACCTGCACTGCCTGTCATTTGTGTGTGAGTGCATGTCCTACCCATGTTTTACAGCCAGCCTATACCGATTACGGGCTCATTGGCTTTATGCAACCTGTTCTGGATAATCATGCCGGTTTCTGTAACTTCGATTGTGTAATATGTGGAGAAGTTTGTCCTACAGGTGCCATTCAGTTACTGGAGCTTGGGCAAAAACGACAGACCCAGGTTGGAATTGCCCAGTTTGTAAAACAGAATTGCATTGTAGAAACCGAAGGTACCGATTGCGGTGCTTGTGCCGAACATTGCCCGACCAAAGCAGTACGTATGGTGCCATATCGAAATAAACTCGTAATCCCTCAAGTTACCGGTGAGTTTTGTATCGGTTGTGGAGCATGTGAATATGCCTGTCCAACAACCCCTTATAAAGCCATTTATGTCGAAGGAAATGCTGTTCATCAGTTAGCACAAAAACCAGAAGAACAGGAACAGGAGAGGGAGGTTGAAGATGATTTCCCATTCTGAGAATCACCCGGGATTTTTTCACCGGCAGATAAGACCAGATGGGTCATTGGCTGATGAAAAAAGGAGAAGGTAATGTAAAACTTTACTGTAAAAAAAAACAGGTTACTTCTTAAAAATTTATTTTGGATTGATCGGAGTAATTCATTAACAATGACCTTTGAGATAAAGATGGTAGATTCATTTTTTTTCAACTAAAATTATCAGAGTAGTTACGTAAAATAATTAATATTCTATTGATCACGGCAAATTCCGGGATAAGTTTTCCGTCTTAGGCCAGCTGAAATTCAATTGATATTTAACCTATGATCCTTCCGGGAAATTTTTAGTTACTTTTTTCGTTTTCGGGAACTTAACCTGTTTTTTTAGTTGTTTTGTTGTATTGGTTCATTTGATACCAGTTCACTTTCCTGCTGGACAAAAGGGATGGAAAAGAAAAATGTTGATCCTTTGTTAAGCGCTGATTCAACCCATATTTTGCCACCCAGCATTTCAACCAGGTTTTTAGAAATGGCTAAACCCAGACCGGCACCTCTGTATATTTTTTTCTTGTCGTGTTCAACTTTGGTGAACCTTGAAAATATAGTATTTTGCTGTTCAGAGGTTAAGCCAATACCTGTATCTTTAACATAAAAAATAAGTTGATTTTCAGATTTTAACGAATCTGTAAGATATCCAAATTCTACAAATCCTTGTTCTGTGAATTTTATAGCGTTGTCAGTCAGGTTGTTAAATATTTGTTGAATCCGATAATAATCAGTATAGACTTTTACTGGGTTTTGGAGAGCTTTTTCATCAACTATTATTTTTATGTTTTTATTATGCTCTACCCTGATCTGAAGGTCTTCGAATAGCTCATTCATTAACTGGTTTACATCGCACTCCTTTTTAATTATTCGTAATTGTCCTGATTCAATTTTAGCAATGTCAATAATATCATCGATTAAGTTCAAGAGCGAGTGGCTGTTTTTAATGATCAGATCAATGAGTTCAGTTTTTTGATCAGTGCCCATATCCTGATCGCTTAACAAGTTTGTAAAACCAATAATGGCATTCATCGGAGTACGTATTTCATGCGACATGTTGGCTAAAAATGCTGATTTTAGTTTGTCTGCTTCTTCGGCTCTGTTTTTCGCGATTTCAAGATCCTTTGTTCGGTCGTTTACTAACTTTTCCAAATGGTTCTGATGCTGTTCGAGTTTTTGATTTATTTTTTCAAGATTATCTGCCTGTGCTTCAAGCTCTTCCTTCTGGAGATTTATTTCTCGGGTTCTTTCTTCAACATTTTTTTCAAGAATTTTTTTATCGATTCGGAGTTTACGTGTTCGGAAACGTATGTATCCTACAATGATTAAAAGAATGAATACCAGTTCTAAGATATAAAACCAGGTTTTTTTGTAAAATGGAGGAAGAATTTTAATTTTTATTTCAGTAGGTGTTTCATTCCATATTTTATCATTATTGCTCCCTTTAACTTTAAACAAATAAGATCCCGGATCAAGGTTTGTATAGGTTGCACTTCTTGTATTGGAAGCTTCGATCCAATCCTCATCCAACCCCTCAAGCATATACTGGTAGTGGTTTTTGGTTGGTGTTGTATAGTCCAGGGCCGCAAATTCGATAGTAAAGAAGTAATCTTTGGGATTGAGAATAATTTCATTATTCTCATGAATAGTTTTCGCAAAGGGTGTTAAGTTGTTTTTCCATTCTGATTTATTTAAAACTCTAAAATCTGTTATCACTACTTTGGGATAAAAGGGATTCCGGCCAACTTTTAATGGATTAAAGTAACTAAGTGCTGCATTACTGCCAAAGTACATTAATCCATTGGAGGCTTTTAAGCAGGCATTTCTGTTAAAACCACTACTTTCTAATCCGTCGGTAAACGTGTAGTTGTTGATGTTCTTATTCCAGGGGGTATATTTTGCCAAAGTCCTCGACGTACTAATCCAAAAATTCCCCATATCATCTTCGAGCATTCCCATAATCATATTGCTTTGTAATGCCTGGTTTCTTGGGTGGGGAGAAAAGCTCATCTTTTCATAATCGAAGTGTAACAATCCATTTGACTCAGTACCTATCCACAACTGATTATTTTTGTCTTCGTAAATAGTTATTACATGGATAGGACTTTTAAATTCAGAGGAATCAAGTTGTGATGGGTTGTAATTGATAAACTGTTCTTTATCAGGGAAAAACCGGAATAATCCCCCTACATAGGATCCTACCCAAAAACGTTGTTTGCTATCGATGTATATGCTGCTAATATAATTATCGATAAAAATAAGCGAATCGCCTTTGTTTTGGGTATAAACTTTAAAATGATAGTTTTCGGGATTCCCTTCCTTGATAAGTTTATTTAGCCCGTCAGATGTTCCCAGCCAGATATTTCCCTCATTGTCTTCCAGGATGCTGTTTATTTGATTACTACTAATGCTTTGGGGATCACGGGAATTGAGATACCGGGTAACAGTATATTTCCCGTTTTTAAATTCAATCCGGTTTAATCCCCCAAGGTAAGTTCCCGCCCAGATAATTCCTTGCCGGTCAACTTTTACCGACCATACCCTGTCGCCACTTATGGTGTTCAGTTGATGAGCACTATGTTTAAAATGTTTAAATATACCAGTTTCGGGGTTATACCGGGTAAGTCCACCGCCGTCGGTTCCGATCCATAGATTACCCTCCTGGTCATGATCCAAAGCCATGATACTTGTATGAGGTAACGAGTTTTTATTAAATGGATCGTGTTTGTAATTTTTAAACTTTTTAGGTTTTAGGTCCAGTTTATTTATTCCTCCTCCACGGGTCCCAATCCAGAGAACTTTAGACCTGTCTTCAAAAATATATTCAACCCGGTTGTTGCTTATGCTTTCCGAATAGTTAGGGTTGTGCGTGAAATGTTTAAAGGTTTCTTCTTCGGGGTCAAATAAATTTAATCCTCCTTCGTAAGTGCCTACCCAAAACTGATTATACGAGTCTATATATAAAAATTCTACTTTATTGTCATTGATTGATTCCGGATTGTCGGGATCATTCATAAAATGGGTAAATTCTTCAGTTTCAGGGTTAAATTTATTTAACCCTCCATTTCGGGTAGCAATCCAAAGCATATCATTTTTATCGGCTAAAATATGTTGAATACTATTTGCACTTAAGCTATTCCTGTTTTTTGGATCGTGATAATAATGCCTGAATTTCCCCGTTTCCCGGTTGAATTGGTTCAGTCCGTTCCCTGTACCAATCCAGAGAGTCCCATCGCTGGTTTCGCAAATGCATTTAGCTCTTGGATGACTAAGGCTTGTAGAGTCGTTGGGATTGTGTTGATACCTTGTAAATGTTTCGCCATCCTTATTGAGTTTGTTTAATCCTCCACTTGAAGTTCCTACCCATAGCTCATTAAATGAATCCATGAAAAAGAAAGTAATTTGGTTATTACTTAAACTTGTTGGATCGTTAGGGTCATTTGACAGGTTTTTAAATTTATTGGTCCTGGGATTGTATTTGTCTATTCCTCCACCAAAAGTGCCAAACCAAAAGATTCCTGAAGAATCCTGGTATATTTTTCCAAAATTCCCGGTTAGGAGTGAGTTTTCATTTCCGGGTTCGTGCCGGTAAATTGTAAAGTTATAGCCGTCGTACTTATTTAATCCGTCTTGTGTTCCAAACCACAGAAAACCTAGTTGGTCCTGATAAATTGCATAAACATTATTATGCGACAATCCGTTTTTTACCGTTAATTTTTCAAATTCATAGTCCTGGTTTTGTGAAAAACCATTTTTTGTTAATACAATAAAAAACATAATGATAACATACATTGTGATTTTTTTGTAAGAATCAGAGAATGTGGTCATGGTTTAGGTTTTATAGTTTTGATCGTATAACAGTTAATTTAAGAAAGTTGCTAATGTGTTTAATAATTTTTTTGCTCTTATGGGTTTTGACAGGTAAGCATTGCAACCGGCTTCCAGGCTTAGCTTTTCATCATTTTCCATGGCAAATGCTGTTTGAGCTACAATCGGAATCTGAGGGTATAATTTCTTTATCTCCCTGGTCGCTTCCAGTCCATCCATATTGGGCATTTTAATGTCCATTAAAATTAAATCGGGTTCGTGTTTTTTACATTTTTCTATGGCTTCAAACCCATCTTTTGCCCAAATAACTTCCGACCTGGTTTTATTGAGTACCATCTCCAGAAAACGATAATTGCTGTCTTCGTCTTCGGCGATGAGTATCTTTTTTGAACTCCAATTGTAAGTGGGTGATCCTTTTTCTGATTGATTTGGTGTCATATCATTAGTCTTTTCTTGCTGGTTAATAAATGGAATGGTAAAATAAAATTCTGAAAAACCCTGTTTATTTTCAGCGGGGTTCTCCTTTTCAGATTTTACTGATATTTTACCCCCTAGCAGTTCTATTAAGCTTTTGCTTATAGCTAAGCCCAAACCGGCTCCCCGGTAGAGTTTTTGTTTATTGTCTTCGGCTTTATTAAAACGGTCGAAAATAATTTTTTGTTGATCTTCGCTCAAACCAATACCCGTATCTTTTACAAAAAACCGGATAAAAGGGGATTCTTTGATGGTCAGGAATTCATACCCAATTTCAATAGAGCCTTTTTCAGTGAATTTAAATGCATTCTGGATCAGGTTAGATAAGATCTGCTGTATCCTGAGTGGATCTGTAAAAAGAGTGATTTCTTGCAGCTTTTCATCAACCGAAAGCTTAAAGTCAATCTTGTTGTTGGGATCTTTCTCCCTTTTTCTTTCGCTGAATGTGTTAAATACCTCCTGTATAATATCGAATAGGTGGCAATTTTTTTTATTGATATCAACCTGGTTTGCTTCAATTTTGGCCAAATCAATAATATCATCAATTAGGTGTAATAGGGTTTCGCTATTGGTGTTAATGTGTGTTATTAATTCTTTTCTTTCCTGATCCGACAAGTCGGGATCATTCAACAAATCAGTAAAACCAACAATAGCGTTCATCGGGGTTCTTATTTCGTGCGACATGTTGGCCAGGAAAGCTGATTTGAGCCGGTCACTTTCTTCGGCATGCTCTTTTGCTTTTTTTAAATCAGCTGTTCGTTCACTAACCAACTCCTGTAAATGATGCCTGTGTTGTTCAAGCTCTTCGTTTTGGGCCAGCATCTCCTCATTTTGAGAAAGTATTTCCTCATTTTTTTGCATGATTTCGCTTTCGGCTTTCTTTAGGGCAGTAATGTCTGTATCAATGGCTACCAACTTCTCAATATTTCCATGATCATCAACAATAGGAGTTAGCGTGGTTTGGATCCACACCGGATCATTGTCCCTGGTTTCTAGTTGTGTTTCATAAATTACACTCGACCGGCACCGGATACATTGCTCAACATAAGACTTAATTTTTTTATTACTGCTTGCGTTAAAAATATTATTTCCTTTTTCCCGGATGAACTCTTCGTAAGAATAACCATAAATCTTGCTGAAGGAATCATTAAACCATTCAATTCTTCCATCATAACTGAATATAATCACTGCATTACTGGTTTTGCTGGCTACAATGGATAATTTTTTTAACTGGTTATTGATTTTTTCAATCGCCTCCTTCTGCCTGATGATCTCTTTGGTTCGTTCTTTTACAATTTTTTCGAGATTTTCCTTTTCTTTTTGTAACCGTTGGGTGTAATAGCTTAAGATAATCCATAGCAGGAAGATGGCGATGATTCCATAGATAATATAGGCGATGATGGTATTATACCAGGGGGCTAAAATCTGAAAATGAAATTCGGCAACTTCACTTTCTATTTCATAAATATTTCTGGCTTTAACCTTAAAGATGTATTTGCCATGATTTAAGTTCGTATATTCTTTTTCTTTTTTTGTTGACCATTTCGACCAGCCCTCCTTCGAATCGTTAAAGCCTTCCAGGTAAAAACTAAATTCGGTTTCTTCGGGATCTTCAAAGTACAGGGCCGAAAATATAAAATTTAAATTGTTCAGCTGGTAGGGAAGTTGTAGTGGTGATATAGAGTCGTTGCCTTCATAAATTAATGAATCGTTGGCCGTTATTTTTCTTATCACTGCTTTGTATGGCTGGTTAAAATTAATCTTTTGATTGGGATTGTATTGAATCACCCCTTCTTTGCACGAATATAAAATCCTGTTGGTATCAACGATCGAAATGTGTTCAATAAATAATCCTTTAAGTTTTAAAAATGCTGTCCTTTCTAATCGATAGGTCCCATTTTCTTGTTTTTTTAAAACTCCTTTTTCATCTCCTTGTTGGAAATAGATATTTCTGTCCTTATCCTGAACAAATTCATCAATAAATCCATGATCAGGAAGAAAGGAAAATACAGGATGTGGCTTAAACCTGTTGGTTTGTTTATTGTATTGGTAGATTCCTCTTTCGGTTCCAAAAATAATCTCTGATTCGTGAGTTTGATCTTTTATTTTTAAAACATAGTTATGGGTATTCGAAGGTAATCCGGAATTGGTGTCGTAAAACTCCCAATGAACAACCCGGTCAAGTTGTTTCGATAGTTTGAGTTTATAAATTCCCTTATTTGCATGACTTACCCAGATGGTGTTGTCTTTTGCAATCTGAATATACCTCGAGGATTCATTAAATCCTTTTACTTTATTTTTTAACCGCCACTCATTATTTTTGCATTCTAAGATATAAAAGCCATTATTCGTAGCAGCAAGAATATAGGGTTTTTGATTTATTTTATGTAAGGACCATACCGTTCCTATATTGGGTGTGATTTTTATTCCCTGGTTTTTCTCAATAATAAAGACCCCGTCCGAATGACCTAAAAATAATTTATGATTAATTTTTGTTATATACCAGCTTTGACCTTTCGTGTTTTTTATTAATGAAAAATAATTCGGTTCTTCTTCATAAAATAAGCCCAAGGAGGTGCCAACATATAGTTTATTGTTAAATTTCTCAGCCATATAAGCTGTTCCCTCCAACCCATTCTTTTCGTTAAAGATTGAATAAGGCGAATTTTTAATGATATACGAAATTCCATTATTTAATCCCGCCCATAAATTTTTTTGTTTGTCCACAAACAGGCTAAGTACCAGCGAATTGTTTAACCCCGACCGCTCGTCAAGATGTTGTATTATTTCTCCCTGATCATTAAATATTAAAATTCCGTTTTGTAAGGTTCCTATAATGTATTCATTATCATTTCTTTTAACACCGTAATAGGGTTGTTTTTCGATTAATAAAGTATTTACCTGACTAAAATAGTCAGGTTTTAAAAATCTCCTTGTTTCGGAGGTGGGTGAAAAAATATAAACGCCATGTCCTCTTGTTACAATAAGAATTTTATTTTCCTTAAAGGGTAACATGGCATAGATCCTTTTATTGGCGAAAATATGACTTTGTCCCACAAATGCTAACGAGTCGCCTGAAAGCCTGAGTAGTCCTTTGTTCCATTCGCGTACATAATATTCATTATTAATCTTAAAAGATGTGTGGAACCTGTCGGTTGGAAGTAAAGTTTTAATTGTGTCGTTTTGGTATAAGTAGATCGCTGAGGTTGTTCTGAAAACAATTGTATTATGAATTACACTAATATGCCACACATCTTCGAAGCTTTTAAACCTTTCCGGGATTTTCTGAAGTAGAGAAACAAAATATTTTTCTCCGGTACTGTCAGTTTCCAGGTAACCGAAATCGCCAACTGCTCCTACATAGATGCGTCCAATTTTGGGATCAAATGCAAATGACCGGATGGTTGACTTGTTGGGGATTTCGATTAACCGCCAGCTGTTGCCATCAAATTCCAATATCCCGTTATTGTTGGCAAAATACATTAATCCCTGGGTATCCTGTATGATCGACCAGATTTGATCTTCGGGGGTATGATAATCTTCGCTTGTATAATTTTGAATATATGGGGTCCCCACCATTCTATCATGTTGAGGATAAACATTAATGGACAGGATACAGAAACACAAGGCTGGTATCAGAGTGTTTAAAGAGTTCATCTTTTGAATTTAGGTTACTGTATCAAAACATGGATAAAGTATAGAAAAAAAAGCAGTTAAACAAGTCTGTGTTTAGAATTTTTGACCAACTCCTCTTTTAAGATAATAAACTTATCAATAATTAAGATGAGAAATGGGAGGTAATGTATAGCTGGTTATTTATAATTTTAGTGGTAATTTTACGTAAAAAGTAGATCCTCCCTGAGTTTCACCTTGAGCCCTGGTTGAGCTCACGTTTATTTCTCCTTGTAATAATTCAACCAGGTTTTTACAGATACTTAATCCCAGCCCTGCACCACGATACAATTTCTTTCGGGAGTCTACCGCTTTTGTAAAACGTTGAAAAATGTCTTTCTGCTGTTCGGTAGTTAACCCAATCCCGGTATCCTTTACATAAAATTGTATTTGTGAACTTGTGCGTTGATATCCAAAATGAATTTCCCCCTTTTCGGTGAATTTAAATGCATTATCCAGTAAATTATATAATATTTTTTTTAGATGGTTTTCATCAGTATAAATAAAAAGTCTTTTATCTATCCTCTCCGGATCTAAAATAAAATTGACAGATTGCTTGTTCAGAATCGTTTGTATGCCTACAAACTCCTCGTAAACATTGCTTATGATTTGATGAACATCTACTTCCCGGATGTTTAGCTCAATCTGTTCAGCTTCAATCTTTGAAATAGTTATAATGTCCTCTATTAGTTTCATCAGATTATTTGCATTTTGTGTAACGTGATGAACCATCTCTTCTTTCAGCGTATTTCTTGTTTCAGGATCAATTAGTAAATGAGAAAATCCAACAATGGCATTCATCGGTGTGCGAATTTCGTGACTCATATTGGCTAAAAAGGCTGATTTTAAACGATCTGATTCTTCGGCCTTTTCTTTGGCTTTAATTAATTCGGTGGTACGTGCTTTAACTAATTCTTCCAAATGTTTACGGTGCTTCTCAAGTTCCAGGTTGGTATGTTCCAGTATTTTTGATTTTGTTATAATTTCATCCTGTTGTTCAAGAACCTTATTCAGGTAAAATGTTTTCTTCTCATCAGATTCTATTAATGTTTTATAGGTCACAGATCTTACAAATTCAAAAACTGCTGCCATAAGTGAAACAGCAGTAAAACTGGTTATGAATCGTAATATGATTTTTTCATCATACACAGGAAAAAAATCAGGTTGAAAGAAAAATAAAGCAATAGTCCCCGAAAGTAATAAAACAATAAAAAAAATACCAGGAATCAACCCCAGGATAAATAAACTCAAAATAGGATAGGTGTAGTACCAAACAAAGGCAGTTTTTTCAACTCCCCCGCTGATAATAAAAAAGAACTCAACAAAAGTCATCAGGATTACCAAAAACAGCCCGGCCCGATTAAAGTTTTTTGAAACTCTTAGATAAATAAAATTTAGAGCAGTTATTGCAGCAAATCCAAAAAGTATAAGTGAATACCAAAGCTGATAAGTCAAAAGAGTTTGAATACCAAAGAAAATCATAAAAGAAAATCCAATAATGGAGAAAAGATTAATGATGATTGCTTTCCTTACTGGTTCAGATGCATAACTTCCTTTTATGTTGCTGGTAATAATTATTTTAACAATTTGATTGAATGGTTTCACGCTGAATGATAAACATAGGTTAGGTTGAATAAATTTTTGGGATAAATTATTTAAAAATATCAGCAAAAGCAAAAAATGTTAATTGTACTTTGATTATTTTATAATTATTATTGACGAAAATTATTTTATTTTTCACAACAATTTATTAAACATTGTTGTTTGTTTAATGATTGGTAAAAAAATATATTCAAAACCTGTATTTTTGATAAAGTAAATGATTAAAAATGGGACTTTCAGAAAATATTAACCGGCTTACCGGGAAAAATTTATATTATATCTTTTTGGCAGGTGCGCATAAAATCATCGAACATCAAAAAGAGTTGAATGATATTAATGTATTTCCTGTACCTGATGCTGATACAGGGTCAAACCTGGCCTCAACCATTCGTTCGATCATTGAAAAAATCAGTCCTGATAAATCCTATAAGGAGACCGCTGATTCTATTGCCAGCGCTGCATTAGATGGGGCAAGAGGAAATTCAGGGGTGATTTTTGCCCAGTTTCTTTACGGAACTAGCAATGAAACCTGTGATTGTGTAGAGATGAACATCGAAAAGTTTGCTCAATCGGTTAAAAATGCTGTCGACTATGTATATGAAGCTATTGCCGAACCGGTTGAGGGAACTATGCTGACCGTGATCCGCGAATGGGCCGAACATATTTATTTGAGCAAAGAAAAAGTGAAGGATTTCCAGGAACTGCTGATTGAATCTTATCAGGTGGCTAAAAAATCATTGTCCGAAACAACCCAGAAATTAAAAATCCTGGCGAAATCAAATGTTGTGGATGCAGGAGCCAAAGGGTTTGTGTTATTCCTCGAAGGAATCATGGAATTAATTAAAACCAAAGATATTCGTAAACTGATTGTTTCACAACAGGATGCCATAGAGCTTAATTTTGACGATTCCATTTCCCATGAAACCCTTACCTATCGTTATTGTACCGAAGCCCTTATCAAAAGCGAAAAGATTAATAAGTCCGAGTTAAGAAATGTTATTAAACCTTATGGCGATTCATTGGTTATTGCCGGTTCTGAAAAAATGGTTCGTATCCATATACATACCGACCGACCCCAGGATCTTTTTAACGCGGTTAAAGATTTTGGCGTGATGACCTACCAGAAAGCGGATGATATGTACCGCCAATATGAAGTGGCTCATCACCGCAAACATAAAATTGCCCTGGTTACAGATACATCCTGTGACTTGTCGCCCGATTTAATCGATGAGCATCAGATCCATTTTATTCCCATTAATATTTTTATTGGCGAAAATCATTACCTGGATAAAGTAACCATGCATCCTGAACATTTTTATGATTTGGTTGATCAGCACAAGGAGTTTGCAAAAACCGCACAACCCAATGAGAAAGCATTTGAAAACCTTTATGCTTACCTGGCATCTCATTATGACTCAATCATTGCGGTGCATCTTACCAGTAAATTTAGCGGAACTTATAACAACAGTGTTAAATCAGCCGAAAAAATCAGTAAGGAATTCAATAAAAAAATAACGGTGATTGATTCCCGTAACCTTTCGGGTGCTCTGGGATTAATTATTTTAAGGATAGCCCGGGAAATTGAAAAGGGAACCCCTCATGATACCATTTTACAACAGATTGACCCCTGGATTAATCAGTCAAAGATTCTGGTAAGTGTTAAAAACTTAAAATACATGGTTCGGGGCGGAAGGGTTAGCCCTATGAAAGAAAAACTGGCCTCCCTGATGAATGTAAAACCAATTGTTTCCATGAATCCGGACGGAACCTCCACGCTTTTTGATAAAGCCTTTAGCCAGAAGGGAAATATGAAAAAAGTGATCAGGCACATCGAAAATCAATTGCAAGAGAAAAAATTATGGAATTATATTGTCTTACATGCCAATAATCTGGAGGGAGCCAAATGGTATATCGATAAAATGAAAGCTTTAACAGGAAAAGATCCTGTGTCGGTGGTAAATATATCTCCCGTGATTGGGTTAAGTGCCGGGCGAGGAGCAGTGTCGGTGGCTTATATGACCGGGTAAACAGCAAATTAGTAAATTAGCCGGTCTTCTTCAGGCATTACAATCCACAGGATGATATATACAATGATTCCCGGGAATGCTGCGCTGAAGATGCTTAAAACCAGGTAAATAATACGAACCAGGCCTGTGTCCCATCCAAAATATTCGGCAATACCGGCACAAACACCGGCAATAACCTGGTTACGCGAACGGGTTAGTTTCTTTTGATTGGACATGTGATGTTTTTTATTTTCAAAAATAATTCTAAATATTATGGATAACAAAATCAATAGAAATAAATTATATTTACGTCAGTATTATACAATAAAAATTAACTGAAATGAGAGATAAAAATTTATTCAAAGTTTCTGTGATTATTTTTTTAGGATTACTTATGATTACAGGATGTAAAAATACCAAAAACATTCAACCCCCTGATGCGATGAAAAAGCCGAAAGAGTTAACTATTCACGGGGATACGCGGATAGACAATTACTACTGGTTAAATGACCGGGAGAATCCCGAGGTGATTGAATATCTTGAAGCTGAAAACAGGTATACCGAATCGGTATTAAAGCCAACTGAGGAGCTGCAGGAAAATCTTTTTGAGGAAATGAAATCCCGGATCAAGGAAAATGATCAGTCTGTACCCTATTTCTTTAATGGATACTACTACTATACACGATACGAAGAAGGTAAAGAATATCCCGTCTACTGTCGTAAGAAGGGAACTTTAACGGCTGGCGAAGAGGTGATGCTCGATGTGAATACAATGGCCCAGGGCCATAGCTATTACCAGGTCAATGGGATTAACGTGAGCCCGGACAATCAACTACTGGCCTTTGGTGTCGACACGGTAAGCCGCAGAAAATACACGATTCATGTTAAAAACCTTGAAACCGGTGAGATTTTACCTGATGAAGTTCCTTTGACAACCGGTTATGCTGCCTGGGCAAACAATAGCGAAACATTTTTCTATACCCAGAAAGATGACGAAACGCTTCGCTCATTTAAAATTTTTAAACATAAACTGGGCAACCCTTCTTCTATGGATCAGGAGATTTATCATGAAGAGGATGAAACATTTAGTACTGGAATTTATAAATCCAAATCACAAAAATATTTGATTATAAGTTCAAATAGTACCTTGTCTAATGAATATAGATTCCTGGATGCCAATACCCCTGACGGTGATTTTAAAATGATACAGCCACGGGAACGGGGTTTGGAATATGATGTGAATCATTTTGGTGATTATTTTTATATCCGAACCAATTTAAATGCCAAAAACTTTCGTTTGATGCGAACACCGGTTCATAAAACAACCAAAGAGAACTGGGAGCAGGTAATTCCCCACCGCGAAGATGTTTTCCTGGAAGGCGTGGAGATCTTTAAAAATTACCTGGTTGTTGAAGAACGAAACAATGGATTAAATAACATTAGAGTAATTGACTGGCAATCAAACGATGAATATTATATTGAATTCGACGAAGAGGTTTATATGGCTTATGTGTCAACAAACCCCGATTTTGATACGGATGTTTTACGGTTTGGGTATACTTCCATGACCACACCGGCCTCTACCTTCGATTATAACATGAAAACACGCGAGCGTGAATTAAAAAAACAACAGGAGGTCCTTGGGGATTTTAATCCATCGAATTATGAAACCAAAAGATTGTGGGCAACTGCCGATGATGGCACAAAAATTCCTATGTCTGTAGTATACCGTAAAGGGATTAAACTCGATGGTAGTAATCCTGCATTACTCTACGGATATGGTTCGTATGGGGCCACGATGGGGCCTTACTTTAGTTCCGTACGTTTAAGCCTGCTGGATCGTGGTTTTGTATATGCCATTGCTCATATCCGCGGAAGTCAATACCTTGGCCGTCAGTGGTACGAGGATGGTAAATTGCTGAAAAAGATGAATACATTTACCGATTTTAACGATTGTGCCGAATATCTGATTGAGCAGAACTATACCAATCCGGAGAAACTTTTCGCCATGGGAGGTAGCGCGGGAGGTTTATTAATGGGAGCTATCGTAAACCTGCAACCCGAACTGTATAAGGGGGTAATTGCTGCCGTTCCTTTTGTGGATGTGGTAACCACCATGCTCGATGAAAGTATCCCGCTAACAACCAGTGAGTTTGATGAGTGGGGTAATCCTAAGGTGAAAGAATATTATGATTATATGCTTTCCTATTCGCCCTACGACCAGGTTAAAGCCCAGGATTATCCAGCAATGCTGGTTACAACCGGTTTGCATGACTCGCAGGTACAATACTGGGAACCCGCTAAGTGGGTTGCCAAATTACGCGATACGAAAACCGATGATCATGTATTGCTGCTGCATACCAATATGAAAGCAGGACATGGAGGTGCTTCCGGAAGATTTGAAGCCTTAAAGGAGTATGCTATGGAATATGCCTTTATGTTCCAGCAACTGGGCATTGAAAAGTAAAATAATTTTATCATGGGATGATTAAGCTGTCAATAACTATTGGCAGCTTTTTTTTGGGATGTATTCGGTATAACCTTATTCCTTCGGTAAAATCGCCAGAAAGAAAAAATGAGCACAAGTACTCCCAAAAGAAAGATGCCCCATGGAAATTGAACAGGAATATATTGTGCCGACAAATCAAAAAGTTGATCACGCAAAGATTTTTGGTGAAGCTCCTCCTGCGGTAGATTCCGGATTAGGAAGCGGCAATAATCCCAGATAAACGAAAGAAAAACGATGGATGCTCCCGCAATTAATAAAATCCACTCCTTACGGTTGATTTTTGTTTTATTTCCGGATTTCAGGTTGAAATTATAGATTATCAGGGAAAGGGTAATCATTAATGCCGAAATAATCACCGGGGTTATTACCGGTCCGGTCCAGGCTACCGGAAGTAAAAACAGGATATCCCAGGTGAGTAAACTTTCGGGCCATCCTAAGAACAGCCATAAATGGATATAGTATACAATATCCCAAACCGCAAAGGTATAAAGAAACCAGCCAAATCGTTGGGACAAATTCCTGCCGGCAAGGATGGCAACACTTAAAAGCATCAAAAGCGAGGCCAGTTCTCGAACCAATTCGGTAAGGGCAATATGATGATCCATAGGCTGGAGCGGAAAGGCAAAGCCTTCGGGGTAATACAATGCCCGCAGGTATACTACTATTGAACCTTCGAATACTCCCATCGAAAGGGCAAAAAGGGTGATCCATAGAATTGTTCTGTGCTTACTGTAATTCATATTGCGACATTTTTAATCTTTTAAAAGTAAAGCAGATCATGGAAAATATCAAATATTAATTTATGAATACATCAGGTTAAATGTTATTTTTGCAGTCGGTTATATGATAAATTGGTAAATAGTGCTATACCCAGAAAATTTTGAACAAAAAATAGGATTTGATAAAATCCGGGAAATGCTCAAAGGAGGATGTTTAAGTAACCTGGGGCGAAACCGGGTGGATAAAATCCGTTTCTCGAAAAATTTTTCTTTTATTCAGACCCTGATAAGCCAGGTGGATGAATTCAAGCAGATCATGGCGATGGAAGAAAGTTTCCCGCTCAATCATTTTTTCGACCTTACCGATGCCATAAAAAAGATAAGGGTTGAAGGAACCTATCTTTTACCCGAAGAATTGTTTGATCTGAAACGTTCGCTTGAAACCATCCGGGCGATTCTTAAGTTTTTTAAAGCCCGCCAGGAAGAAAATAAATACCCTTCCTTACAGCAGTTAACCGGACATGTAAGATTATACCCATTTCTCTTTGAACGGATGGATGCAATTATCACCCGTGATGGAAAAATAAAAGATAATGCATCCCCCGAACTAAATACTATCCGGAAAGAGATCAGTCAAAAAGAAAGCACGGTATCCAAACGGTTGCATGCAATTTTGAAAGAAGCCCAGAAATCAGGCCTTGTCGATCAGGAGGTTAGCCTGTCGATACGTGATGGCAGGGCCACCATCCCGGTAGATGCTTCCAATAAGCGAAAAATTAAAGGATTGATCCTGGATGAATCGGCTACCGGGAAAACAGCTTATATTGAACCCACAGAAATTGTAGAATTAAATAATGATATCCGCGAGTTATACTACGCCGAGAAACGGGAAGTCCTTAAAATATTAACCTCTTTTGCCAATGATCTCCGGCCTTATGGTGAGGACCTGCTGCTGGCCTATGATTTTATGGGTACCATCGACTTTATCCGGTCCAAAGCATTGTTGGCAAACAAGATCAATGGCATTAAGCCGGTTTTTGTTCATCGTCCCTGCTTAAAGTGGCAGCAGGCAGTACACCCGTTGTTGTTTTTGTCTTTTAAGGAAGAAAACCGGCAGGTTGTTCCTTTGGATATTGAGCTTAATGACGATCAGCAGCGGATCCTCTTAATTTCAGGACCTAATGCCGGGGGTAAGTCGGTTTGCCTGCAAACCGTCGGGTTATTACAGTATATGTTTCAGTGTGGATTGTTGGTTCCGATGCACGAGAATTCCGAAATAGGAGTATTTCAAAATTTATACATCAATATAGGAGATGATCAATCCATCGAAAATGATTTGAGTACTTATAGCTCGCATTTGATGAACATGAAAAATTTTATCCGATCTGCAAACTCTAAAACCTTACTGTTGATTGATGAGTTTGGTTCGGGTACCGAACCAATGCTGGGAGGGGCTATCGCCGAATCCATCCTGGATGCATTAAACCGCAAAAAAGCCTTCGGTGTAATTACAACCCATTATACCAACCTTAAACATTTTGCCTCCTCGGCAACAGGTATTGAAAACGGTGCCATGCTCTTTGATACCGATAAGATTCAGCCGTTGTTTAAACTGTCGATCGGAGAGCCGGGCAGTTCTTTTGCTTTTGAAATTGCCCGTAAAATAGGGCTACCCGAAGATATCCTTCAGTCAGCTACGGCCAAAATCGGGAAAGATCATATTGATTTTGACAGGAACCTGAAAGATATTATCCGCGATAAACGATACTGGGAATCCAAACGTGAAAGTGTTCGTAAATCAGAAAAAAAACTGGAGCGACTGATTGCAGATTATTCGGCCGAACTGGAGGATGCCGGTAAATTACGAAAGGAGATTGTTCAGAAAGCCCGGGAGGAGGCCCGGCAAATGCTCGATGAGGTGAATAAACGCATTGAAAATACCATCCGTAAAATCCGTGAAAGCCAGGCCGAAAAAGAACAAACGAAGAATGCACGAAAACAGCTTGACGGATTTAAGGAACAGCTGGCAACGTTTGACACTGAAAAAGAGGATAAAATACAACGTAAGATAGAAAAACTGAAACGTCGCGAAAAAAGAAAAAAAGAACCCCGGCAGTCAGTGAATGAAACCATTGAACCGAAAGAAAGAGCTGATGTTTTCGAAAAAGGGGATAAAGTAAGATTGTACGGACAGGATTCAGCAGGGGAGGTGCTGGATGTAAACGGACAAAGCATTATGGTGGCCTTTGGGAATATGATCACTACGTTGGATAAAAAACGACTGGAGAAGATCTCTGAGAAAAAGTACCGGCAAATGACCGGAATCTCCGAAAAAACGTCGTCAACCACATGGGATTTTGGCGAGAAACGATTGAAGTTTAAACCGGAAATTGACGTTCGTGGCAAACGTGCTGATGAGGCCCTGCAGGAGGTTCGAGATTTTATTGATGAGGCTATGATGATCAATATGGGTACCGTAAAGATTTTACATGGCAAGGGCGATGGCATCTTACGCCAGCTCATCCGGCAGTACCTCGAAACGGTTGACCTGGTTAAAAATTACCACGACGAAAGTGTTCAGTTTGGCGGCTCGGGAATTACCATTGTAGAATTTGAATGATGAATAAATTTTGTAAATTTGGATAAACCAAAACCCTGAAAAATTGATACTGATTTATTCATCCCATACGTCGCCAAGGCTTGAGAATATTCTTAAGTTTATTTTTAACCGCATCCTGGGGGTTCATTTTAATATCACCCATGATCCGCAAGAATTTAAAAATTCCGTTTTACCAAAAATTAATTATTCCACCCAGCGCTTTGAGCAGTGTATTCATATCGAACCGGCAGACTTGCTTTTCGAATCGAATATTTTGCAAAAGAAAATAGAGGTTTCGGAATGGAACGGCCACAAAATATTTTTCGAAGATCATAGCCATGCAGATATCCCATTTGATATTTTTGCGGCAGGCTTTTATCTGATCAGTCGTTACGAGGAGTATCTGCCTTTTAGTGCCGATCAGCATGGAAGGTTTGAGGCCGGACAGAGACTGGCCGGACAGCATGGGTTTTTGTACGACCCTGTGGTTGACCAGTGGGCTTGTATGCTGGGCGAAATGCTTCAACAAAGATACCCCGGATTTAAACCCTGTGAGCGGGAATTTAATTATCTCTCTACCATTGATGTGGATAATGCCTATGCCTATCTCTACAAAGGAACCGTGCGTACATTGGGAGCTGCCATGCGCGATTTGTTTAGGCTCGATGTGGACGAAAACATCAAACGCTTTCAAACACTCAATGGCGAAAAAGACCCCTTTGATACCTATGGATACCTCGATGCCCTGCATCAGAAATATAAGATCGATCCCATCTGGTTTTTCCTGGTAGGAAACTACAATACCTACGATAAAAATTTACCCCTCGATAATGAAGCCTTTCAGCAGCTGATCAAAGAAATCTCCCAACGGGCAGAAATAGGGATTCATCCATCGTACGAATCCAATAAAAGTTTTAGTCAGCTGAAAAAAGAGTATGATTATTTATCGGGAATCATCCGGAAACCTGTAACTAAGAGCCGGCAGCACTATTTGAAACTGATGTTTACCGAAACCTATCAGAATTTAATTCAGCTGGGAGTAAAACAGGATTATACCCTGGGCTATGCAACGGATGTAGGTTTTAGGGCTGGAACCTGTACCCCGTTTAACTTTTATGATTTGTATAACGAAAAAGAAACCGGACTGGAAATTTTCCCTTTCCATGTGATGGATACCACACTGAATCGGTATTTAAAATTAAATATTGAAGAGGCTGTGCAAAAAATTGAGAAGATTATTCAAAAAGTTAAGCAGGTAAACGGTACCTTTATTAGTTTGTGGCATAATGAGTCGGTAAGTGATCATGGCCACTGGAAAGGATGGGAGCCCGTGTATAAAAAAATGCTGGAGATTATTTTTGAAAAGTAAATAAATTATTTAATGATGACACCTTTTATGAAATTCAGGCTGTTGCTGGTGATTATTGTGTTGGCTATAAGCCTTGGAGCTCTTTTTTTTATCGACTATTCCGACTTGTCATTTCAGAACAACCGGACAGATTATCTTACGATCATCATTGGATTGATTATGGCAGGATTAGGATTATGGGCCAATAAAATAGAGGCTGAACGCAATAATAGAAAGAATCTAAAAGAATAATATTTTACAGCACAAAAGAAAAGATCTTTTGAAAATAGATCATCTAAAACATTATTATATCGATAAGCAACAGTGGGATTTTGCGATACAAAAATCACCCAATGGTTTGGTTTATGCTCTTTCCTGGTATCTCGATGTGGTATCGCCCGGATGGAATGCGCTCGTATTGGGTGATTATGAGGCGGTAATGCCCTTGCCGGTAAAGCAAAAATTTGGATTAAAGTACCTGGTACAACCTCCTTTCTGTCAGCAACTGGGGGTGTTTGTGCAGTCAGGGAAAGAGCCTGACGGTGACTTCTTGAATCATCTTAACAATCATTTTCGATTGATCAATCTTCAGCTTAATCCGGAGAATAGGAGTTTTAAAGCTTCTGTTGTTAGAAAAAATTATGAGCTCTCGTTGAAGAGAAATTATGAGCAACTTTTTGAAAAGTATCATAAGAATACCAAACGAAATGTTAAAAAAGCCCTTCACCAATCCTTATCCCTGCGATCTAATCTGGATGCTGACGTTGTCTGGAGGTTTAAAAAGGCAAACCCTGTGAATTCTCTCAGTGAGTGGCAGTATGCACTATTACATTCTTTGATGCATGCTATTCAGAACAGAACCCGTTTCGAAAGTATTGGTGTTTATAATCAAGAAGGAAGTTTAATCGCTGCCGCTTTTTTTGTTATCTTTAAAAATCGAATAACCATGTTGGTGTCATCATCAAATGAACAGGGGAAGAAAAAGTCGGCCATGTTTTTAATCATTGATTCGATCATTAAAAAATATGCTGCCCGGGATTATATCCTCGATTTTGAGGGAGGAAATGTTCAGGGACTGGCACGTTTTTTCTCAGGTTTTGATGCCAAACCGGTTTTTTTTAGTGTTTATAAACAGAATAATTTGCCCTGGCCCCTTAATCATTGGATCTGATGCTTAAATCATTAATTAAAATATCCAATAAACGGTTACTTTTACCCTTATACCATGCGGTAAATGATGACCCTCCCGCTCATTTGAAAAATTTGTACCCCGTTCGTTCTTTTCAGCAGTTTAAAGCTGATATTGAGTTTTTTTTAAAATATTATGATCCCATTGATAGCAATACCTTGGTTGATTTATTAAAAAATGACAGACCAATCAGGGGGAATCGTGTTCTTTTCACATTTGATGATGGTTTACAGGAAATAAAAACATTTATCCTTCCGCTGTTGAAACAAAAGGGCATTCCTGCGCTGTTTTTTGTGAACCCGGCTTTTGTTGACAATAAAGATTTGTTTTATCGCTATAAAGCAAGTATAATTCTTGAAACCATTAAAAACAGAAAGCATCACTCGGTGCTGAAGTCTGTGGCCCGGGTATTGAAGATTCCTGCTGCCGATAGTTATTCCATCCGGCAGGCTGTTCTGCGAATTGATTATCCTGGAAAGGATAGGCTGGATTTGTTGGCCAATCTTTTGGAACTTGATTTTTCAGAGTACCTGAAGAAAAATATGCCATACCTTACGACCCCACAGTTAAAAGCCATGCAAAATGACCAGTTTGCCCTGGGTGCGCACAGTATTGACCATCCTGAATTCTATAACCTCTCATTAGATGAGCAGTTAAACCAGGCTACTCAGAGTATGGCATGGGTTCAGAAGGAATTAAATCCTAAAAATAATTTTTTTGCTTTTCCTTTTACCGATTTTAACGTGTCGGCAGAATTTTTTGAAACCCTTTATTCCGATTATACTAATAAACCTGATTTAACTTTTGGCTGTGCAGGATTAAAAGATGAGTTTTTTAAATTCCATATTCAACGGGTACCCTTTGAAATTAAGAATTCCTCCGCGAAAGCCACCCTGAAAAATGAATATTTCGCTTATCTGATAAAAAAGATGATTCGCAGGAATTTCATTAAAAGGTAATATGAAACTCTTTTTCCAGTTTTTCTAAATCTTCTGTAAAATAGGGCATTACTTTTTTCCTGTCTTCCTCATTGAGCACCTGGTAGACCTTTTTTTTGGTATTTATCTTTTTTATTTTTTCAATTATTCCCGAGGTAAAAATCCTTTGTTTGATAAAATCCGGAGTGATCGATCGGAAGAATCTTCTCATCAGGTTGTCCCGGTCTATGAATAATCGATGCAGGAACATCGACTGAACCCCTGCAGCCTGATTAATATGTATCTCCGAAGGATCATTGAAATCAGAAATATCCAGGAATGTGCTGACTTGTTTTAATGTTCTGGTTGTATTGTTTTTTAAATCCTTCGTTTTTAAAAGCAGAAAGTTCTCTTTTGGGAAGTGTCTCATCCACGTTGTAATATGTTTATGATATAACCCTGAATAGAAGTGACCTAGATTGTTTTGTGTAACAAGATTTTTTGTGTTGATATTTTCCGGTTCAAGTTCGAAAGATCTGGCAAAACTTATCTTTTTGTTCTGATGTCCGTTGTTTATTGCATAAATGTAAGAAGAATAGGCTCTTTCAACGGGTTCCCGCAGCATGATGATAAACTTCATTGCATGATTGTATTGCTTTATTCTTAGAGGTGCATCATGATCAATAAGAAGATAGGTGTCTGAGGATGCAATTACCGGCTTCTGAATGTCTCTGAAGAATGAATGATAATAGTTTTCACCCCGTCGATAGATATCTTCAATGGAGAAATAAGGGATTTCTTTAATCGTTGAAAAACAAACCTCCGGATGCTGTTTCAGATATTCACTTAAGCTGGTTGTTCCGCTTCGTCCTGCCCCGATGATAAGCAAATTTACTGTCATGCTTTGTTCATTATTTTATTTTCAATAGTTTTGACTATATTTTTAGTTTATGCAATCAGATAAATATACAATACTTTTTTTATCCTCCTGGTATCCGACCCGATTATTTCCTTTTCGCGGTGATTTTGTTAAACGACATGCACAAGCAGTTGGTTTTTATAACAAGGTGATCTGCTTACATGTTATTCAGGATAAGAAAATGCATAAAAAGTCTCAGCGGATTGAGAAGAGGGATCAGGAAAATCTGATCGAGATAATAATTTATTTTAAAAAGAAGAGCCTGGGACATTTATCCTATCTCTTTCATTATTTAAAAGGATTTCGTTACATTCACAAGAGGTTTGGAAACCCCGATCTTATTCATGGAAATGTATTATACCCTATCGGGAGTGTTGTATTTATGCTTTCTGTTTTCTATAAAATCCCCTACCTGTTTACCGAGCATTGGACCGGATTTTTAAATGGAACTTATCAACGGATTAATTTTTTTAAACGACGCTTTTATAATTATATTGGGAAAAAGGCAAAGAAAGTTATGCCTGTAACAGCTAATTTAATGCATGCAATGATCGATTCAGGAATCAATGCAGATTACAGGGTGGTCCCTAATGTCGTCGATACAAAAGCATTTAAACACCTTTTGCCTGCCGGGAAAAGAGAAAAGAAGATCTTACATGTATCCAACATACGGGATAAACATAAAAATATCTCGGGATTATTACGCAGTATATCAAAACTGCGGTTTCAAAGGCAGGATTTTATGTTAAATATTATTCATTCAGAAGAGAATAATTATTTGAAAGATTTATCTGACTCTCTGGGGTTAACTGGCAAATATGTTTTTTTCTGCGGGAAAAAAACATATTACGAAGTGGCAGAATACATGAGACAGTCTGCATTTTTAGTGTTGTTCAGTAACTACGAAAATCTGCCTTGTGTTATTGTGGAAGCTTTTGCTGCCGGATTGCCGGTATTATCCACCGATGTGGGAGGAATCAGGGAGCACCTGGATCGCGATAAGGGAGTCCTGATCGAAAAAGGAAATGAAGAACAACTGATCGGACAATTGAATTTTATGCTTGATCATTACCAGGATTTTGATAAACAATTGCTTGCAAATTATGCTTTCGAAAATTTTAGTTTTATGAAGGTCGGTGAAAAATATCATCAAATCTATCAGGAGATTTTAAATGTTTAAACAAATCGTCAACACCTTTTTTACCAAAATACTTTCCGGGGTATTTAACCTGGTGATAGCCATTATGATATCCAACTACCTGGGAGCTGAAGGAAAGGGTGTGCAGGGGTTGATTATTACAACCATTGCTTTTGTCCTTATTTTTGCCGGGATCATTGGTTCTGGAGGATTAACCTATCTTTTACCAAGGTTTCATTTCTCCCTGTTGGTTATTCCGGCTTATTTCTGGGCATTATTCATGGCTTTTGGACTCAAATTGTTCTTATCCCTGGTATCCATTGTACCTGAAGAATACCATCTGCAGGTTGTCGGTCTATCTCTGATCCTTTCGATTACCAATATTAATAATGCAATTCTTCATGCCCGGAAAAAAATTCAACAGGTAAACTATGTTACCATTCTTCAGATATTAATAACTTTAATAGTACTGGTTTATTTAATCGTCATTCAAAAGAGAGCGTCCATTAATTCCTATATCATTGCTTTATATTTTGGGTATGCTCTGGCGGCCATTTTAAGTTATCTTTTTACATTCAATGATTACCTGGGAGCTACCTATTCGTTTCCTTTCTATAAGTATTTTATCGGGATTAAGAAACATCTGAAATACGGATCATATAATCAGCTTGATATTTTAGCCCAGGTGTTAAGCTTCCGGCTGGCTTATTATTTTTTAAATCATTTTGTGAGTGTTGCTGATGTGGGAATCTATTCCAATGCCGTTTCGTTAATTGAGTCTGTCTGGATCCTAAGCCGAAGTATTGCTTATGTTCAACATTCGCGTATTGTAAACTCCAGGGATCAGCAATATACCGTCAATCTTACCCTTAAATTCATTAAACTGGCCGGAGTACTGGCTCTTCTTGCCATCCTGGTCTTTGTGTTTATTCCATCCTCGTTCTATCAGTTTATTTTTGGGGAAGAGTTTATCAATATGCAGGCCATTATTCAATCACTGTCGCCGGGGATTCTGTTTTTTAGTATTTCTTTTATTATCAGCTCCTATTTTTCAGGAACCGGGAAGCATTATATCAATAGTATCAGCAGTATTGCAGGAGTACTTGTTATTGTTGGATTATCTGTTGTGCTAATTCCCAGGTATGGGGTAATTGGTGCCGGCCTGGCAGCTTCATTATCCTACTTTTCGACCACGATGGTAAAGTTTATTAGTTTTTGCAGAATCGGAAAACTAAAAATCAGTCATTTCTGGTTAACCAGAAATGATTTCCGGGAAATAAAACATATTTTTAAAACTCGGTAGTTTAGGTCTCTTTTAAACTGTCAAAATCAATCTCTTTGGTCTGGTCCTGTTCGATGACTTTCCCGTCGGCAAATTTTATCGTTCGGGCAGTAAATTTTTTAACCATATTGTAATCGTGAGTGGCCATAATTACCGCACGGCCGTTGTTGCTGATGTCAAAGAGGATTTTCATCAGGTTTTCCGAGGTTTCGGGATCCAGGTTCCCGGTGGGTTCGTCGGCCAGAATAATCTCAGGATCATTCAGCAAGGCCCGGGCAATCACCACCCGTTGTTGTTCACCTCCCGAAAGCTGATGAGGCATCTTGTAGCCCTTGTAACTCAAACCAACGCGGTCCAGTACATCGGCAATACGGTCGTTGATCTCACTCTTGTTCTTCCAGCCGGTGGATCTTAAAACAAAAAGTAAATTGTCATACACCGAACGGTCAGTTAATAACTTAAAGTCCTGGAAAACAATGCCCAGCTTTCTGCGCAGATGAGGTACCTGTTTGGTTTTTATTTTGGTCAGATCAAAACCCGCAATTTTTCCTTCCCCTTCGAGGAGCGGAATTTCAGCATTCATGGTCTTGATTAAACTGGTTTTGCCACTACCAACTTTTCCAATAAAATATACAAACTCCCCCTTGCTAATAGCAAGATTAACATCTTTTAAAATCAGATTGTCCTTCTGAAAAATTTGTGCATTTTCAAATTCAATGATTGTATCTAAAGCCATAGGCGTTATAATTTATAAAGGGTTCCAAAGGGTGCTTCTTCGATAAGCTGTTCTATACGTACTTTAAATAGCTCTAACCCAAATTTTTTAATCTGTTGTTCGGGATGTTTGGTTTTAAAATGTGCAATTAAGACAAAATGATCATCCCTGATCTGAACATAATCAGGAATTTTGTCTGTTCCCCTGGTTTTTAAAAAATACATGGTACACTATTTGCTTTATCACAAATGTAGATAAAAATTTAAAACGGAAACAGGTATTGTTAATAAGTAAATAATATATTGCAGGGGAAGGATAATATTTTAAGGAAATTAACAGTTTTATGTTAATTAAAATCACAGGATATCAGGTCCTGTTCCGTTTATTCTTTTTAAATTAGTGCGAATTTCAAGACGACAGATCTATGATACAGGGAAAACATATTATCAACCTGGCATTAAGTATATTAATTTTTTGGTCTGGCACAGGCTATGCCCAGGAAACCATGCAATTTAAGGATCCTGACCAGGCTTATAAAGCCGGGTTAGAACTTTTTGAAAAGGAAAAATACGGGGTCGCTCAAAAACATTTTCGCAATGCCATTGAACTTTATGGTGACAGGCAACCTGAATTTAAGGCAAATGCCAGGTATTATGAGGCTTTATGCGCGATGGAGTTGTTTAACGAGGATGCTGAATACCTTATTTCTACCTTTATTGCCGAGTACCCTGAGAATTCGAAGGTTAATATGGCCCGGTTTCATATGGGGCGATTTCAGTACCGCCAAAAAAAATACCGCCAGGCCATCGACTGGTTTCATCGGATTGATAAACGGCAGCTGGATCAGGAAGAGCTTTCGGAGTATTATTTTAAGCTGGGGTACAGTTATTTTATGAAGGGTGACTATGATGAGGCTGGTTCCGCCTTTTACGAGATTATTGAGGTCAATACCAAATATACTGCACCGGCTCTTTACTATTATTCTCATATTGCTTACGAGGATAAAAATTATGAAACCGCCTTGCAGGGATTCCAGCGATTAAGTAACAACGAAACGTTCGCTCCGGTAGTTCCCTATTATATTACCCAGATCTATTATCTGCAGGATAAATATGATGAGGTGATCAATTATGCACCGGACCTTCTGGAGTCGGCAAGTGCAAAACGTGCACCCGAAATAGCCAAGATTATTGGCGACTCGTATTATAAAAAACAGGAATTCGGGAAAGCATTGGAATATCTGCAACGACATGCCAGTGAAGCCAAAAATATCTCCCGTGAAGATAATTATCAGTTGGGATACTGTTATTACCGGGCAGAACAGTTCGACAGCGCAGCGGTAGCCTTTGAAAAGGCAACCGGAGAAGATGATGCATTGGCTCAGAATGCCTACTTCCACCTGGCTGATTGTTATATCGAACTCGATCAAAAGAAAAAAGCCCGGTTTGCTTTTGAGTTTGCTTCCAAA
Organism: Bacteroidales bacterium; assembly: GCA_036351015.1. Lineage (GTDB taxonomy): Bacteria > Bacteroidota > Bacteroidia > Bacteroidales > UBA12077 > UBA12077. Next base: position 38,424 of record JAZBOG010000024.1, on the reverse strand, counting down.
CTCAATTTTGATCCCGGGATTAAGGAAGAAGCACTTTTTAACTATGCCTTATTAACCTATGAATTGTTTCATTCTCCGTTTAATGAGGCCATTGATGCTTTCCATGACTTTATCGAGCTTTATCCCCGGTCGTCGCGCATCGATGATGCCTATAATTTCCTGGTGATGGCCTATATGTATACCAGCAATTACAAGGAAGCCCTTCAATCCCTGGAGAAAATATCCGAAATGGACCACTCGATGAAAGAAGCTTACCAGAAAGTGGCATATTACCGTGGACTGGAGTTATATAATAACCTGCATTATGAGCAGGCCATTGAAACATTCAATAAATCCTTGCAGTATCCGGGATATAATAAAGCAATTTATGCCCAGGCCAATTATTGGAAAGCGGAGGCTTACTATCAGCTGGGAAACTTTGAAAAAGCAGTGGAAGGCTATGATAATTTTTTATTGACTACCGGAGCTTTTGCCCTGGATGAATATGAACTGGCTCACTATAACATGGGGTATGCCTACTTTAAGCTAAAAGACTATCCCAATGCGATTAAATGGTTTAGAAAATATACCGGTTTTACCGATGATGAAAATACACGAACCGTAGCCGATGCATATAACCGGATCGGCGACAGCTATTTTATCAGCCGGAGCTACTGGACAGCTATTGAGTATTACGATCAGGCGGTCGAGATTGGATTGCTGGATAAGGATTATGCACTTTTCCAGCGAGGATTTGCTTTGGGGTTACTAAACCGTCCGGAAAAGAAAATTAATACCATGCAGCAACTGGTTCGTGAACACCCCGCGTCGGCCTATGTGGATGATGCCCTCTTTGAAATGGCTAAAAGTAACCTTGATCAGCAAAATGCTGATCAGGCTTTACAGTTATATCAGAGAATTGTAGATGAGTTCCCCGCCAGCAGTTATGTGAAAAAATCACTGGTACAACTGGGACTGATCAGTTATAACAAGGATAACAATGATGATGCCCTTAAATACTATAAGCGGGTAGTTGCCGAGTATCCGGGAACTCCCGAGGCAAAAAATGCCCTGACAGGCATCAAGAATATCTATGTGGATATGAATGAGGTGGATACTTACTTTGCCTATGCCAACAGCCTGGGCGAATTTGCCGATATAAGCATTAGTGAACAGGATTCATTAACCTATATTTCTGCAGAAAAGCTGTATATGAGTGGCGATTGTGAACGGTCTGTGATCCAGCTAAACAATTATTTAACCGAATTTAAGGATGGCTCGTTTGTGTTAAATGCTCATTTTTATCTTGCCGAATGTTACAGCAGGATGGGACAAAACGGAAAAGCTCTCGAAGCCTATAACTACGTTATAGGGAAACCGAAAAATACATTTACCGAGCAGGCATTGCTCCAGGCAGCATTTATAAATTATAACCAGGAAAATTATCAGCAGGCTCTTGAACATTTTACCCGGTTAGAGAAAATTGCCGAACTGAACAGTCACCTGTTGGAATCAAGGGTTGGACAGATGCGTTGCAACTATCGACTGGAGAATTATCGTAATACCATTCAGACTGCCGATAAATTATTGCATACCGAAAAAATTAGCGACGAATTAATTCGTGAGGCCCGTTATAAAAAAGGAAAATCGTTGGTTAAAACCGGTAATGACGATCTGGCTATTGATGAATTCAGGATTATCTCCGAAGATGTTAACAGCAGGGAGGGAGCTGAAGCAAAATATTGGATAGCCGAAATCTACTTTAAGGATAAAAAATATGACATTGCGGAGCATGAAATCTTCGATTTCGCCTCTCAGAATACTTCCCAGGAGTATTGGTTAGCTAAAGCATTTATTTTACTTTCGGATGTTTACATCGCCAAGGACGATCTGTTCCAGGCTAAGCATACCCTGAAAAGTATTATTGATAACTATAATCCTGAGGCCAGGGACGATATTGTTCGGATAGCCAAAGAGAAATACAACCAGATGCTCGATGATGAGGAGAAGAGTAATATTGAGGAGGAGAAATCTGAGGAAATCCTTTTGGAATTAGATGGAAATACTACGGATAATTAATGGTCCGTTTGATGTACATAATGATGAACATAAATGAATGACGTATGAACTACAAGTTGATCTTATATATTGTATGGATTCTATTCCTGGCTACAGGGTTAGATGCTTATTCCCAGCAGGATTTAACTAAGGAGGTAAAAGTTGTTAAGCCTTATGAACCAACCATATCCGATGCAAATAAAATATCGTATTTACCCAAAATATCGGATACGGTAAAAGTGATTCCCCAGGTAAATTACCTTTTGCAAACCAAACCCGTTAATGTTGGCTATACCATTGAGCCCATAAAAGCTGCCCGGATGGTTAGTGAACCTTTAACCAAACTTTATCAGTCGTACCTGAAAGTTGGTGTCGGAACCAAAACGCTTCCTTTGCTCGAAGCTTATATTAACAGTAAGCGTTCCGAAGATTATTCTCTGGGTGCTTATTATAAATATGATGCATCCTATGCAAAAGTAACCTTATTAAATGATGACCGTGTTTTTGCAGGGTATAGTGATAATGATTTGCAGTTGTTTGGTAAAAAATTCTTCAAAAATTCTACGCTGCAGGGTGATATTGGCGTTAAAGGAGATACGCGATATTTTTATGGCTTTGATACGCAGGTAGATACTTCGATGGAGAAAGAAGAGATTAAGCAAAAGTACCTGCAGTTCAACGTTAATACAAGTTATAAAAGCACTCATGTGGATTCGAACCATATCAATTATGATTTTAGGGTAGGACTCGATTATGTAAAAGATGACTATAGTAATCATGAACTGGGTTTTAAAATAAAAGGAGATGTTCATAAAATTTTTGCCCGTGAAATGGTCGGGGTGCAACTCGGTGTTGAACATTATTCGGTTAGCGAAAATGTGGACTCTTCCAATAATACAATCGTGGAAATCAAACCCTGGGTCGGTAAGTTTGGAGATAAATGGCGGGTTAAAGCAGGAATTAATATTTACTCTGATATTCGGGAGGATAATACCAATACCTTTTACTATCCCGTGGGTTTGCTTGAGTATGATGTAGCCAATCACTTCCTGATTCCTTATGCCGGGGTCGACGGAAAAACCGAGGTGAATAGTTTCTTAAAAACAATCACCCGGAATCCTTTTATTGTTCCGGGAACCGGGATGTTAAATACCGATCATAAATTAATTCTTTATGGAGGATTAAGGGGGAATTTTAATTCTTCTACTTATTATAATTTTAAAGTTTCCTATTCATTGATCGATAACATGCCATTTTATATAAATAACCTGGCTCTTACCGATAGCACTGGAAACCAATTCTCTGTTGTTTATGACAATATCGAGCTGGTTCATTATTTCGGAGAATTGTCCTTGGCTCCAAGCGAAAAACTAAACCTGCACGTGAAAGCCAATTATCGTGAGTATAAAATGGATAGTGAATTAAAACCCTGGCATAAGCCGGCTTTTGATCTCACTTTCTCGGCAAGGTATAATTTGCGGGATAAAATTATTTTAAAAGGAGATGTATTTACCCTGGGTAAACGCTATGCAAAATTATCAGACCAGGGAGACTTTGCCGAACTTGAATCAGTAATTGATATAAATATTGGTGCTGAATACCGGTATTCAAAAATTCTATCAGGGTTTATCCAGTTGAATAATATACTTTCTGAAAAATACTACGAGTGGAACTATTACCCTTCCTACGGATTTAATGTTTTGTTAGGGGTAACTTATGCCTTGTAATTCGCTAAAAATCACCGGAGAAAATGGTGAATTTATTGTTAATAAAATCCACTATTTTATAAGGTATTAAATACCTAAAAATCATTAATTTTTAGTATATTTACATGATTTTTATACATCGGTGGATTCGTGTTGTAACTTGTTGAATTACAGTTTTTTGCAGCAATGAAGATAGGCCCAGAAAAATACTATAAAATCCACTAGTTTAAATATTTTAAAGACCAATAGAATCGGATAATTTTTATCCGTAATTGGGGAATTTTATTTTATAAAATAAAAAATAAAACAATGAGTGATTTAAGTAAGGATGAGTTAAAGGATGCTTTGGATAAGATCGAGAAGAATGGGTATTCAGCCGAAAGCATCCAGGTTTTGGAAGGACTGGAGGCGGTACGTAAGCGTCCGGCCATGTATATCGGCGATATTAGCGATAAAGGATTACATCACTTGGTTTATGAAGTCGTGGATAACTCTATCGACGAGGCTCTTGCCGGATATTGTAACTCCATTGAGGTGTTTATTAATGAGGATAATTCCATCACCGTTATTGACGATGGACGGGGTATTCCGGTAGATTATCACGAAAAAGAAGGGAAGTCAGCCCTTGAAGTAGTTATGACCGTGCTTCATGCAGGAGGTAAATTTAATAAAGATTCCTATAAGGTTTCCGGAGGTTTACATGGAGTGGGCGTTTCCTGTGTTAATGCTTTATCTTCTTCATTACGTGCCGAAGTTCATCGCGAAGGAAAAATTTATGTACAGGAATATCAAATTGGTAAACCTTTAAGTGATATTCAGGAAGTTGGTACTACCGAAAAAACCGGAACAATCATTACCTTTAAACCCGATGAGTCAATTTTTACTGTTACCGAATATAAATATGAAGTATTGGCTTCCAGGCTTCGTGAATTAGCCTTTCTGAACAAAGGTATTCGTTTGTCGATTACAGATAAACGTGAGCTCGAAGAAAATGGAAACGGAAACGGAAACGGAAATGAGAATGAAGGTGAGGGAACCTATCGCTCCGAATCCTTTTACTCCGAAGAGGGATTGAAAGAGTTTGTTAACTTTTTGGATGCTACCCGCGAAAAATTGATTAGCAATTCCATTTACCTGGATACCGAGAAAAATGGAATCCCGGTAGAGATCGCCTTGTGCTACAACACTTCATTTTCGGAAAATGTCCATTCCTATGTGAATAATATTAATACGATCGAAGGAGGTACTCACCTGGCTGGTTTTCGAAGAGGCCTTACCCGTACTTTAAAGAGTTACTCTGAAAAATCAGGGTTGCTTTCAAAAGTAAAATTTGATATTAGTGGCGATGATTTCCGGGAGGGCTTAACCGCAGTAATCTCCGTAAAGGTTCAGGAACCACAGTTTGAAGGACAAACCAAAACAAAACTGGGAAATTCCGATGTAATGGGTGCAGTAGATCAGGCGGTTAGTGAACAGCTGACCAATTATCTTGAAGAGAACCCGAAGGATGCCAAACTTATTGTTCAAAAAGTGATTATGGCAGCTACGGCCCGACATGCTGCACGAAAAGCACGTGAACTGGTTCAGCGTAAAAATGTACTTTCCGGTTCGGGATTACCAGGAAAATTATCGGATTGTTCGGACCGGAATCCTGAAAAAACAGAACTGTTCCTGGTGGAGGGTGACTCAGCAGGGGGTACTGCAAAAGCTGGTCGTGACCGAAGATTCCAGGCCATCCTTCCCCTGCGGGGAAAGATCCTGAATGTGGAAAAAGCCATGCAACATAAGATCTATGAGAATGATGAGATCAAAAATATCTTCACTGCCCTGGGGGTAACCATGGGAACCGAAGAAGACAGTAAAGAACTAAACCTCGAAAAATTACGGTACCATAAGATAATTATTATGTGTGATGCCGATGTGGATGGCAGCCATATAGAAACATTAATTATGACCTTCTTTTTCCGTTATATGCCCGAATTAATTAACCGGGGATATCTCTATATAGCTACCCCTCCCTTGTATTTAATTAAGAAAGGGAAAACACTGCGATATTGCTGGTCCGAAGAAGAAAGAAAACAAACCGTCGAAGAACTGGGACAGGGTAGGGAAGGAGCTGTTTCGATTCAACGGTACAAAGGGTTGGGAGAAATGAATGCCGAACAATTATGGGATACTACCATGAATCCTGACTATCGAAAACTCCGGCAGGTTTCTGTGGATAGTGCTGCCGAAGCCGACAGAATCTTCTCTATGCTAATGGGCGATGAGGTGCCTCCGCGAAGAGAATTTATTGAGAAACATGCTAAATATGCAAATATAGATGCTTAATAGATGATAAATTTCAAAAAAAATGGCTGCTTGTTGGCAGCCATTTTTTTTATTTATCGGAATTTTATTAGCAACTATTTTTTATTTTCTGTAGTTATTTATACCTGTAGGCAGCTTTTTCTAAGTCATCAACATGCTGAATGGGGTTTGGGGGAGTTAAATACTGTCCTAAAAATTTATAGATTTTTACCCGGATATTTCTTGCTTCCCGGGTATCCATCCGGTCGAAAGAGTGCCCTCCGGGAACATCCTGGTAGATTTCATACTCAAATTTTTTGCCATCGGCTTTTAGCGATTTAATCAGGTGTTCCACTTCCAAAACATTCACATCGTCGTCATTGGTATTGGTATGAATCAGCAGGGGGGTGTTCTGAAATTTATGGGTATTCCAGGCCGGGGATCTTCTGCGGTATTCATTCACGTCTTCATAAGCCGTTTTGCCAATGTGATAGTCAGCAGAATACAATGCCCTGTAGCTGTCAGTATAATACCCCATTCGTGCAATCAGATCACTTACCGGAACACCGGCAAAAGCTACTTTATAATGTTTTGGATGATCAAAAATATTGTGTAGCGTGATTAAACCTCCATGGCTCCACCCAATAATTCCTACCCGGTTCTTATCAACAATATCATAGTTGTCAATCATAAACTGCCGGCTGGCATCCACATCTTCTACCTCTAGTCCTCCGTAATCAATCTTTTCATAATGTGACTTGCCATAGCCTGTACTGCCCCTGTATTCTGCAGCAACCACAATATACTGCTGCGCCATCAACTCACGGATAATATGGGTATAATAGGTCGTAAAATCAGCATGAACCCCTCCGTGTGGCAATACAATCAATGGATATTTTTGGGAAGGGTCAATATCCTTCGGAACGAAGGTATACGCCCAAAATTTTACAGGATTTCCTGCTCCCATGGCAGTCGGGTTTTTTTCTTTCCATTGAGGAGGTCCATAGATATACACTTTATCTACCCATGCAATATCCACCACCCGTTGATGCCAGAGGACATCATCGGTAAGCTTTTCCAAACGGTCCAACCGATGATTCAAATGCTCCATTTGTGTGTTTAATTGTTTAATTATTTCATCTTTGTCTTCCGAAGTGATCTGGGCTCCCAGGAAAAAAGGAAACAGTAGGAGACCCACGAAGATGTTTAGGAAATAGTTTTTTTTCATAGTAATGCTATTTTTGGTTTTACATTGGACGATTCTGTTGGGGAAGTGTTTAAAATTCATATTCCCCTTTAAAAACAAAAGTTGCAGGGCCTGTAAGCCATATATCTGTGTAGGTGTTGTTTGGTTTTTTCAGGAAACGGACATTCAATTTTCCTCCCCGGGTATAAATATCCAGTGAATTTTTGTCAGTATATTGTCCGGCCGATGCACAAATGGCAGCTGCCGTAACTCCGGTTCCACAAGACAGGGTTTCATCCTCTACTCCGCGTTCATAGGTTCTCACATGAAGTTCATCTCCTTTTATTTCCACAAAATTTACATTGGTTCCCTGGGGTGCGAAACGTTTACTTTCCCTGATCTTCCTGCCTTCGGCATAAACATCCAAAGTATTGATATCCCGGGTAAAGATAACATAATGGGGTGATCCTGTATCCACAAAATAGTGGTTTTCAATTTTCAGGACTTCTTGTACCTCTTTCATCTGTAAAGCCACCATGTTTCCGGGTTTCATGATCGCCTGATGCATTCCGTCAATGGTTTGAAAGGAGGTGTGTTCCCGGAAAAGGTTTAAGGATCTGGCATAATCAACCATGCACCGGCCTCCATTCCCACACATCGTTCCTTCGTTTCCGTCCGAATTATAGTAACGCATCCTGAAATCCAGCTCCGGATGATTCTCTAAAAGCATTAATCCGTCCGCGCCAATACCAAACCGGCGGTTACATAAATGGGATATTTGTCGTGGTGTAAAATTTATAGTACCATCCCGATTGTCGATAAGGATAAAATCATTTCCTGTTCCCTGGTATTTTGAAAAATTGAACTTCATGCTCTTTTTTTTGTAAAAATATAAATGGTTTTGTAAATATCGTTACAATACCTTATAGTTTGTTAAATAATGTTAATTGTTTTATATTATATGCCTTGCAGGCATTAATTTTGCCTGTATGGATTTTACAGCAAGTAAATTTATTAATTTAAATCTAATATCTTATGAAAGCTCAAAATTTATTAGGAAATGTAGTGATATCCTTATTGTCTGCATTTTTAGCAATAATTATATATGCTAATTTTTACGAGAAAGAGTTAGCCAAAGCACCTGATGCTGAAGAGCAAAAACAAAGTACCCTGGAACTGATCAATGACTCCAACCAGGTAAGGTATACTCAATATCCGGTGGGACCCGGCGGTGAGATTTTTGATTTTACCACTGCAGCCGAAAATAGTGTTAATGCCGTAGTCCATGTAACTTCGAAATACAACCTGGAAAATGATCAGTATTACGGTAACCCGTTGTATGAATTTTTCTTTGGCGACCGTTATTCGCGTCAACCGGCAGTTTCTTTTGGTTCCGGGGTGATTATTTCTGAAGATGGATATATCGTAACCAATAATCATGTGATTGAGCGATCGGATGAGATTCAGGTGGTATTGAACGACCGGCGAACCTATGCTGCCGAATTGGTGGGTACTGATCCCGGTACTGACCTGGCCTTGTTAAAGATTGACGGAAAAGAACTTCCTTTTATTACCATGGGCAACTCTGATCAGATTAAAGTTGGAGAATGGGTATTAGCAGTAGGTAATCCATTTAACCTGACATCTACTGTTACGGCAGGAATTGTCAGTGCCAAAGCACGTAATATCAATATTTTAAGAGATCAGCAATATCCCATTGAATCGTATATCCAGACAGATGCCGCGGTGAATAAAGGAAATAGCGGGGGGGCATTGGTTAATATGCAAAGCGAACTGGTAGGGATCAATTCAGCGATCCTGTCTCCGTCGGGTGCATATTCGGGTTACTCCTTTGCGATTCCTGTAAATATCGTGCGCAAGGTTGTTTCTGATATTATAAAATATGGCGAAGTCCAAAGAGCGGTATTAGGGGTGGAAATCAGGGATGTTAACAATGAACTTTTAGAGGAATATAACCTGGACAAGATTGAAGGTGTATTTATTGCCGGGGTAACGGATGATGGCGCAGCAAAAGAAGCCGGGTTAAAATCAGGAGATGTTATTTTACAGATTAATGATGTGAAGATCAATAGTATTGCCGAGTTAACCGCCCAAATCGGAAGATACCGGCCGGGAGAAAAAGTAAATATTACCATTAAAAGAGACCGTAAAAAGAAACAAATCGAGGTGATCTTACGTAATATGCATGGAACCACCAAAATTATTAAAGCCGATGAATACCTGGCCATTTTAGGTGCTAATTTTCAAAAGCTTAATCCAAATGATAAACGGCGATTAGGGATTGAAACCGGCGTCAAGGTGGTTGACATCAAAGATAATGGGGCACTTAAAAAAGCAGGTGTCAAAGAAGGATTTGTTATTACATATATTCAAGGCGAAAAAATTTCTCATATCGATGATATCAAGCGTGTATTAAGAAATACTGGTTTAGGCGTTGAGGTAGAGGTTGAAGGAATGTATCCCGGAGGGAGATATATATACGTTTACCGGGTGAATCTCGAATGAGTATCAAATAAATTCAACAGTGATTAAAAATAATATTGACAATAAAATCATTTTGCTATACATTCGCAGAAATTTTCAAATAGCCAATGAGACAACTTAAAATTACCAAATCAATTACCAATAGGGAAACCGCCTCTTTAGACAAATACCTGCATGAAATTGGTAAAGAGGATTTAATTACTGTTGAAGAAGAGGTAGAGCTGGCACAAAGGATTAAAAAGGGTGACCGGGCTGCATTGGAGAAATTGACCAAGGCGAATCTACGATTTGTTGTTTCTGTTGCCAAGCAATACCAAAACCAGGGATTAACTTTACCCGACCTGATCAATGAGGGGAATCTTGGGTTAATCAAGGCTGCCGAAAAATTTGATGAAACCCGCGGGTTTAAATTTATCTCCTATGCCGTTTGGTGGATCAGACAATCCATCCTCCAGGCCCTGGCAGAGCAATCAAGAATTGTTCGTTTACCTTTAAACCAGGTGGGATCATTGAATAAAATTAATAAGGCACTCTCGCGGTTTGAACAGGAAAATGAGCGGGCTGCCTCTCCCGAGGAGATTGCCGATTCACTGGACCTGCCTAAAGATAAGATTGCCGACACCATGAGGGTTTCCGGACGCCATATTTCGATGGATGCCCCTTTTCAGGAAGGAGAAGATAACAGCCTGCTTGATGTGCTTGAAAATGATGATTCACCCAATGCTGACACTACGCTCATCAGCGAGTCGTTGATAAAAGAAATTGAACGTTCGTTGGCAACGCTAACTGAACGTGAGCGGGATATATTAAAAATGTTTTTTGGGATTGGTGTCCAGGAAATGACCCTCGAAGAGATTGGCGACAGGTTGGGACTTACCCGTGAGCGGGTGCGGCAAATTAAGGAAAAGGCCATTCGCCGGCTTCGGCATACCTCCAGGAGCAGGTTACTTAAAACCTACCTGGGATAAAAATATATCCAAACAGTTATCTATAGGAACGCTATCTATGCTATGGTAGCGTTCTTTTTATTTCTTCCTGAGCAGTTCCTGTAAAGCAAACATCTCGTCCCGCAGTCGTGCAGCTTCTTTAAAGTTCAATTCTTTGGCTGCCTTTTCCATGGCCAGTTTGTTTTTCTCAATGGCTTTTTCCAGGGCTTTATGATCCATATATTTTACAATAGGATCGGCAGCCACATTTAGGGTTTCCGGTTCGGTATAGGCCTTTTTATTTTTGCCGGCCATCAGCGATTTGGATGTTTTTACAATCTGGGTGGGGGTGATGCCGTGTTTTTCGTTATATTTTAACTGTTTTTCACGTCTTCTGTTGGTTTCGTCAATGGTTTGCTGCATCGAACGGGTAATGGTGTCGGCATACATGATCACTTTTCCTTCCAGGTTTCTGGCAGCACGTCCCGAAGTTTGGGTTAAAGAGCGTGCCGAACGCAGGAAACCCTCTTTATCGGCATCCAGAATCGCTACCAGCGAAACTTCTGGGAGGTCCAACCCTTCACGTAACAGGTTAACTCCCACCAAAACATCAATGACCCCCTCGCGCAGCTGATCCATAATCTCTACGCGTTCCAGGGTGTCAATGTCCGAATGGATATATTGGCATTGGATATCGAAGCGGGTAAGGTATTTGGTGAGCTCTTCGGCCATCCGTTTGGTGAGGGTGGTAACCAGTACCCGTTGGTTTTTTTCGGTTCGCTGATGAATCTCTTCCATCAGATCATCAATCTGGTTCAGCGAAGGGCGAACCTCTATTTCAGGATCGATGAGCCCTGTGGGTCGAATCAATTGCTCTACAAAGAAACCGTCGCATTTTTCAAATTCATAATTGCCCGGGGTGGCACTCACAAATAACAATTGATGCGTAAGGGCTTCAAACTCCCCGAATTTTAGCGGTCGGTTATCGATGGCGGCAGGTAATCTAAACCCATATTCTACCAGGTTCTTTTTCCTGGCATAATCCCCACCATACATGGCGTGGATTTGCGGGATGGTTACATGGCTCTCATCGACCACGGTGATAAAGTCATCCGGGAAATAATCGAGCAAACAGAAGGGGCGTGTTCCGGGCTTGCGTCCGTCAAAATATCTCGAATAATTTTCAATGCCCGAACAGTACCCCAGCTCTTTGATCATTTCCAGGTCATACTCTACCCTTTCTTTGATTCTTTTAGCTTCCAAAGGTTTTCCTATGGATTTGAAATATTCAATCTGCTGAAACAGATCATCCTGTATTTGCCGAATAGCCTGATGCATTCGTTCTTTGGTGGTAACAAAGATATTGGCCGGATAGATGACTCCGTTTTCCAGGGATTCGATCTTTTCATTGGTTTGTGGATCAAAGGATTCAATCTCTTCAATCTCATCGCCCCAGAAAATGACCCGGTACCCAAGGTCGCTGTAGGCCAGGTAAATGTCAATGGTATCCCCTTTAACCCTGAAATTCCCGGGTTTAAAATCTATTTCGCTTCGCGAATATAAACTCTCTACCAGTGAACGCAAAAACTGATTTCTATTCAATGTTTGCCCTGTCTTTATTGAGATGGTATTGCTGTGAAAATCCTCGGGATTCCCTATTCCGTACAAACACGATACCGACGAAACCACAATCACATCCCTTCGTCCGGACAGAAGGGAGGAGGTAGCACTTAAACGTAGTTTTTCGATCTCTTCGTTGATGGATAAATCTTTCTCAATATAGGTATCGGTTACCGGCAGGTATGCTTCGGGTTGGTAATAATCGTAATACGATACGAAATATTCCACGGCATTGTCGGGGAAAAACTGCTTGAACTCGCTGTATAGCTGTGCAGCCAGGGTTTTGTTGTGACTTAACACCAGGGTGGGGCGCTCCACCTTTTCGATCATATTGGCTACGGTAAAGGTTTTGCCCGATCCGGTAACCCCCAGGAGGGTCTGGTATTTATCGCCCCGCTCAATTCCTTCAACCAGCTGCTTGATAGCTTCGGGCTGATCGCCCGTCGGAACATAGGATGATGAAATTTTAAATTTCATAGGTTTATAATTGATTTTGGCAGCTTTGATTCAGTAAAAGTATGATCTGAAAATCTGCTTTAAAAAATTCTTTACGAAGATAGAACTTTGTGTACAAACTAACAACTGGTCAAAGCCTGCTTAAAGCTTACTAAACTCTGGGTTACTCTTACCAATCCACGTTCTTGATAATTTTCAATGGTACGCTTCCAGGTAACGTTGTACAAAATATACCCACTGATCCAGCCGGTCATACAGTTGTATTTCGGGTTCCAGGGGAATCTTAACCTCCGGGGCGATGCCGGTATTGTCGATCGGATTTTCCGGAAGCCTTCCGGAACGGGTGGCAGGCAGCCATAAATGATATTTCCCCGAGGGTAATTCCTTGGGTGTGATATTTGAATAATCCAGGATCCCGGCAGTATTTTGAGCTCCAAAAGTGATCACTTTCCGACTGTGTTGCGCGGTTAATAAAAATTGTTCGGCCGACGAAGCATTGTTTTCGTTAAGAATAATCCCTGCTTTTCTGGGATAAGGATAAATGGTATCTCGTATTATAATACTATCTCCTTCAGCATAGGGATGTAAAACAAAACCTCCCACATTGGTTTTCATTCTGGCCAACAGGTCTTCTGCTTGCTGTTCAAATCCTTCTTTGATGTGGCCTTGTTTAATATTATCCTCCAGATCTTTAATAAGCCCCCGGGAAGCATACCATTCAACATTTTTGGATTCGTAGGGCCCGGTATAAATAAGCTCTGCCAGTTTATCATAATAGTAATCCTGGCCACCGCTATTGTTCCGGATATCAATAATCAGGTTGGGCCGGCCCATAATTTCATCCCAGTGTTTTGTAACGAGCTGTTCGGTTAAGTCGGAATAAAAGGTAGGTATTCTTAAATAAAAGGTGCTGTCGCTCAGAGATAATGCTACCGGATAAGTATTTAATCCATTGGGAAAACATGGAATATAGGAAGATAATAATGCCTGGTCGAAGGCAGGATCATCAGTTTGCCTAACCAGGCGGGTATAATCATGAATTTCCAGCACCTGGTGGTTTAGCTGCAGGGATGCTGTCTCCTGATGGGGATTAAACTTCCTGAAATTCCAGTAGGTCGTCAGAAAAAAGAGGCTGTCATTGCAGGCTTTTCCCTCAAAAATTACCTGGTGTTTATCGTATCCCCGGTAATCCAGGGCTATTCCTGTATAGTGGTTAGTGTCCTGTTTGATTATAGCAAGCTTTCCCCAGAATCCGGTCCAGATCCCTTCCAGACCCTGAGAAGGGTTGGTTAGTTTTTCCGGTTCTACCGGATAATATTTTTTAGGACTGGAAGAGGCTGTGGATCGTTTGGCCTGGCGGTTTACCGAAATTCTTAAGTGTTTATCCTTAAACCATGATACATAGCTATCCATATACGTTTTACAGGAATCAGGACAGGCTTTGATTTTTTTTCTTACCGTTTGTTCCAGCGCTTTGAGCTCGTGAAGATTCTTATCATTGACCTTATCGGCATATCCCGGATAATCGTATTGAATACGATGAACGATGGTATTAAAATCCCGGATACATTCTTTGTGCTGTGCATGGATGGTTAGGATGATCAATAAAAACCAACCCAGGGAGAGTGCTTTTTTCATAGTTTATATTTTGCAATAGTATCAAAAAGAAAATCCAGAATGCTTGCATCAATGATCATCCTTTTAATTTATTCCGAAAAGCCATTTTATCTAACGTTTAAAGATAATAAAATTTTTTAAAGATTTATCCTCTTGATTTTTCGATGCAGGATTCAGTTTTGTGTTCTTCGATTGGGGGGTTTTGTCTGGGCATGGTCATATATTTTTTATGGATACCTGATATTAATCAACCTGAAGAAGGATATTGTTTGGTGAATTGATGCAGGGGTTATAGATGATTAACATGGATTACACAAAATTTTCGATTAATTCCAGGGTATAAGTAGAACTTGAATAACCATAAAGACAGGTAAGATATTCGTGTATCTCATTATTTATGAAGGCTTCTTAGTCATGTGTTAAATATTTTAATGATTTGATTGGAGATGAACCTCATGGCATGCTAAAAATTTCTTTGTTCATTTTTCAAAGGTAGAATTTTTTAATAGAATGGGATAGTTGCACATTATCTTCCGGGCCTGTGACGGGAGTTCATTGACAGATTGTCAGCTTCTATAAAAAGGGTATAGATTTGGAAAATAAAAAAAGCTAATGCTCAAGGCATTAGCTTTTAACTGTTTGGTAATGTCGGGATGGCCAGATTCGAACTGGCGACCCCACGCCCCCCAGACGTGTACTCTAACCGGGCTGAGCTACATCCCGAGCATTTTTTGTTGGATGATTAACGATTAATCTTTCCCAACGGACCACAAAAATAAGTTATCAATTCTAAATTTGCAACATTTTATTTCATTTAAATTTTGGTATATTTATTGCTCCAAAGAATTTTTAAAATATTAAATTATCTAAATAATTTATTACGTTAATTCAATCAAATCATTAAAATATTTAAAACATGGCATTATTTAAATCATTAGACAACCTGGACGACGAAAAAAAACAGTCACCGGTGGATGCAGAGATAGAAAAAGTGAAGTGTTTAATTATTGGCTCCGGCCCGGCAGGATATACAGCAGCCATCTATGCGGCACGGGCTAACCTGAATCCTGTGTTGTATGAAGGAATAGAGCCGGGCGGGCAGTTAACCACCACCAATGATGTGGAGAACTATCCCGGATACCCGGAGGGAGTTACCGGTCCGGTGATGATGGAGGATTTTAAGAAACAGGCAGAGCGTTTTGGTACCGATGTTCGTTTTGGCATTGCCACGGTTGCCGATCTGTCAAAACGTCCTTTTAAGGTAACCATTGATGACAAAAAGGTTATCGAAGCCGAAGTACTGATCATTGCTACCGGCGCCACTGCAAAATATCTGGGTTTGGAATCCGAAACCAAATTTAAAGGACAGGGGGTGTCGGCTTGTGCTACCTGTGATGGATTTTTCTACAAAGGCAAAGATGTGGCTGTAGTAGGTGGCGGGGATACGGCTGCAGAAGAGGCTACATACCTGGCCGGGATCTGTAACAAAGTTTACCTGATTATCCGTAAGGATCATATGCGTGCCTCCAAAGTCATGCAGGAGCGGGTTTTTAATACCAAAAATATTGAAATCCTTTTTGAGCATAACACCAAGGAGATTGTGGGCGACAGTAGTGGAGTCACCGGAGCTGTTTTGGTCAACGGCAAGGGCGAAGAGGTAAAAATTGATATTCATGGATTCTTCCTGGCCATTGGGCATAAACCCAATTCGGATATCTTTAAGGAGTATATCGATACCGACGAGGTTGGGTATATCAAAACCCGACCCGACACCTCCAAAACCAAGGTGGAAGGAGTGTTTGCCTGTGGCGATGTGATGGATCCTCATTATCGTCAGGCTGTTACTGCGGCTGGTTCGGGTTGTCGGGCAGCTATCGATGCCGAACGGTTCCTGGCAGGACAGAAAAAATAAGGACCATCGTGAAACGGTGATCCACAAAAAAGAGCCGCCTGATCAATCCAGGACGGCTCTTTTTTACTTAAAGTAAAACCAAAATTTATACTTTCGCTATACTGTCAGCCTGGTATTCCCCGGCAATTAGTTTCTTGTGTACCGCTTTAAATGCATTAATGGTATACTCAACATCTTCGAGGGTATGCATGGCGGTAGGGATTAATCGTAACAACAATTGTCCTTTCGGGATTACCGGGTAGGTTACAATCGAACAGAACACATTGTAATTTTCTCTTAGATCCATGGTGATGTTTGTTCCTTCGGGTACACTTCCTGACAAATAAACGGGAGTAACCGGAGATTCTGTGTTTCCAAGATTAAATCCTGCATCACGTAATCCTTTTTGGAGGGCTTTCACCACATTCCACAGGTTGTCGCGTAAGGATTTTTCTGTTTTTAAAAGTTCCAGTCGTTTTAATGCGCCGATAACCATGGGCATCGGAAGTGATTTGGCAAAAATCTGTGAACGCATGTTGTAGCGCAGGTAGTTTACCACCTCTTCGGTAGATGCCACAAAAGCACCGATTCCTGCCATGGCTTTTGCAAAGGTTGCAAAATAGATATCGATCCCGTCCTGAACGCCAAAATGTTCGCCGGCACCGGCACCCGTAGCTCCCATGGTACCAAATCCGTGGGCATCGTCAACCAGGATCCGGAAATCATATTTTTCTTTGAGGGCAACAATCTCTTTCAGCTTTCCAAGGTCTCCGGCCATTCCGAATACTCCCTCGGTAATGAGCAGGATACCGCCGCCGGTTTCGTTAGCTTTTTTGGTCGCAAAATCCAGCATTTTTTTGCACTTCTCCATGTCGTTATGTGCAAACACAAAACTTTTTCCCCCTTTGGCTTTGTGAAGGAAAACACCGTCCATGATGCAGGCATGGGATTCTGAGTCATATACGATAACATCCTTACGGCCAACCAGGGTATCAATGATCGAAACCATTCCCTGGTAACCAAAATTTAGCAGGAAAGCATCAGGTTTGCCAACAAAATCAGCCAGTTTGTTTTCCAACTCTTCGTGTTTGCTGGTTTGTCCCGACATCATCCTGGCCCCCATGGGATAAGCCAAACCATACTCTTCAGCGGCTTCGGCATCGGCCTTACGTACTTCGGGATGATTCGCCAGACCAATATAATTGTTTAAGCTCCAGGTTAATACCTCTTTTCCTCTGAATTTCATTTTTGGATGAATATCTCCCTCAAGTTTTGGGAAAGTAAAATATCCGTGTGCTTCATCCATGTATTGACCCAAAGGGCCCATGCTTTGTTGTATTTTATCAAAAATATCCACGTCCTTAAAATTTTGTGATTAATTTTTAAATATGCCACAAAAGTACTCTTTTTTGAAAAATTAGCAAATTGTGGAAAATAAATTAAATTTTTTGGACGTTTAGATACATTAAATTTTAGCATTTTAAACTAAAATTGTACATTTGCAAAATGTTTGAAAAAATGAAAAAGCTAGTTCCCTTAATTATATTAGTATTTGTCGCACTTTCCTCGTGTAAATACGAAAAGTTGCTTAAAAGTCGTGATTATAAACTGAAGTATGCCAAAGCGCTGGAGTATTACGAGGAAGAGGACTATGTGCGTGCCGATGGTTTATTTGAGCAGCTTAAACCTGTACTAAAAGGGACGAAACAAGCTGATACCGTATTTTTTTACAGTGCTTATTGTAATTATCACCAGGGCAATTATCTTTTAGCTGCCTATTATTTTGATGAGTTCCGAAGAACTTATGGCAACAGTCACTTTGTGGAAGAGGCAGAGTTTATGAATGCCTATTGTAATTATAAGTTATCCCCCAGGCCCAGCCTGGATCAAAGCAATACCTACCAGGCGATCTCCCTGTTCGCCCTGTATATGTCGAGGTATCCCAACAGCGACCGGGTAGACCAGTGTGTTCAGTATGTTGATGAACTCAGGAATAAACTGGCTGAAAAGATTTATAAGAGTGCAAAGCTTTACTATGATCTGGGAGATTATAAAGCTGCAGTGGTGGCCTTTGATAATTGTCTGGATCAATATCCCAACTCAGAATTCCGCGAAGAGATCATGTATCTGATGCTAAAATCAAGATTTCTTCTGGCGGAGAACAGTGTTTTTGAGAAAAAAACAGAAAGATATCAGCAAACCGTGGATGAGTATTATTCATTTGTCGGGGAATTCCCTGAAAGTGAATATGCTAAGGAAGCTGTAAACATTTTTAATGAATCACAATCAAAATTACAAAATTAAATAATCGGAAAAAGGATGGATTATAAAAAAACAAAAGCTCCGGCAACAACTGTTACCCGTAACCTGAATGATATTGATAAAGCCACGGGAAACATTTACGAAACCGTAGTGCTTGTATCAAAGAGGGCAAATCAGATTTCGAGTGAGCTGAAAGAGGAGTTAAACAGAAAACTGGAAGAGTTTGCTTCCTATACAGATAACCTGGAAGAGGTGTTTGAGAACCGGGAGCAGATTGAGATCTCCCGTTTTTATGAACGATTGCCTAAACCCACATTGATTGCAATGCAGGAATATGTTGACGATCAGGTATATTTTCGGAAACCTGAATCGGAACAAACAGAATCGTAACCAAAGGTTTAGCTCATGAAGCTAAAAGACAAAAATATCTTATTGGGAATTACAGGAAGTATAGCGGCCTATAAGGCTGCTATTCTTGTTAGGTTACTGGTTAAAGAAGGGGCCAATGTTAAAGTGGTTATGACCAAATTGGCTAAAGAATTTATTACTCCCCTTACCCTGGCCACTTTATCCAAAAATCCGATCCTGGTTGATTTTTTCGATCCTGAGAATGGACAGTGGAACAGCCATGTAGATCTGGGTTCCTGGTCGGACTTATACCTGATTGCTCCGGCAACCGCTAATACTATGGGTAAGATGGCTCATGGAATAGCCGACAACCTGTTGCTAACCACCTATCTTTCAGCCAAATGTCCCGTAATGGTGGTTCCGGCAATGGACCTGGATATGTATCAGCATCCGGCCAACTTAAAGAATATCGATATCCTCCGATCGTATGGTGATTTGATTATTGAACCCGGAACCGGGGAATTAGCCAGTGGACTTTCAGGAAAGGGCAGGATGGAGGAGCCCGCGATGATTACCCAAAAAGTCATTGATTTCTTTTCGGTAAAAAAAAAACTAAAAAATAAACGGATTCTGGTTACCGCAGGACCTACCCGGGAGCCTGTTGATCCTGTACGTTATATTGGAAATTATAGTTCCGGAAAGATGGGATATGCCCTGGCCAATGAACTTGCAGAACAGGGAGCCGCGGTGATTCTCATTTCTGGCCCTACAGCATTATCCATCAGCCATCCCAACATACACAAGATAGATGTTCAAACCGCCGATGAGATGTATGAAGCTTCGGTAAAGCACTTTCCCGGTTGCGATGCAGCCATCATGGCGGCTGCAGTGGCCGACTACAAACCGGCACAACAAAGGAAGCAAAAAGTTAAGAGAAAAAGTGACCAGCTCATGCTTTCTCTTACTCCCAATAGAGATATTGCTGCTTACCTGGGCAGCATCAAGAAGAAAAACCAGGTGATTGTCGGATTTGCCCTGGAAACCAATGATGAAATACCCAATGCCCTCCTGAAAATGAATACTAAAAACCTTGATTTTATCGTTTTAAATTCATTGAAAGAGCAGGGAGCCGGATTTGGTGTGGATACAAATAAAGTTACCATCCTCGATTCATCGGGAAATACCGAAGATTTTGCCCTGAAATCAAAACAGGAAGTGGCTGTGGATATTGTGAATAAGTTAATGAGCTTTTTTAACGATTAGATAATTCCTTTTTTATGTTAAGAAAAATAGTGTTTGTGCTTGTTATCCTGGTTTTACCCTGGAGAATCATGGGCCAGGAGTTGCGTTGTAATATCCAGGTAAATTCATCCCAGATCCAGGGAACCAATAAGCAGGTTTTTCAGACCCTGCAGACGGCCATCTATGAGTTTATGAATAACCAGGTATGGACCAATCATGTATTT
The DNA here is from genome assembly GCA_036351015.1 of Bacteroidales bacterium. Lineage (GTDB taxonomy): Bacteria > Bacteroidota > Bacteroidia > Bacteroidales > UBA12077 > UBA12077. The sequence continues at coordinate 18,115 of JAZBOG010000024.1, read as the reverse complement.
ACCAACGATGAACGTATAGAGTGTAATATCATGATCAATCTTACCGACCACAGCGGGGATGAGTTTTCGGGTAGTTTGCAGATCCAAAGCCGACGACCGGTTTATAATACCTCCTACAATACCACGATATTAAATTTTAAAGATGATGATTGCCGTTTTCGTTATGTTGAATTTGAACCCCTGGAGTTCAGTATCAACGAACACCGGTCGAATCTTACGTCGATGCTGGCTTATTATGCATATATTATTATTGGTTTGGATTACGACACGTTCTCCTTGTATGGAGGGACTGATTTTTTTCAGAAGGCCGAACAGATTGTGAGTAATGCCCAAAACTCTCCCGACAAAGGCTGGAAAGCCTTTGAGAGCCGGAAGAATCGTTACTGGCTGGTAGAAAATTTATTAAATGACCAGTATCGCCCGCTACGGGAGTTTCTTTACCGTTACCACAGGTTGGGTCTGGATGTGATGAGCTCCAAGGAGGCACAGGGCAGAGCTGAAATCGCAGAAAGCCTGCAATTACTTCAAAAAGTATTTCGTCAAAAGCCCGATCCTTACCTGTTTATTTTTGATCTGGTGATTAATGCCAAGGCCGACGAACTGGTGAATGTATTTTCCGAATCCTTTATGGCCGAAGCCGACAGGGTGTACAATATTCTCGTGGAGATTGATCCCACCCGGAGCGATAAATATCAAAAAATTAAGGAACAATAGAGGCCTGCTAATTTTTGATTTTTTTACCCCGGGATTAAATTTTTCAACATCTTTTTTTAGTAAGTTTGTATTGAAAAAAATCAGAAAGAGCTCATGCTTCAATCTTTAACGGTTCACAATTACGCTTTAATTAATGAATTAACGATAGATTTTAACCGGGGGCTGAATATTATTACCGGTGAAACGGGTGCGGGAAAGTCTATCCTGATGGGAGCACTGTCTTTAATCCTTGGACAGCGGGCAGATACCTCCGTACTGAAAGACAAAACCCGGAAGTGTATTGTTGAAGCAAAATTCAATATCAAACCTTACGACTTAAAAGCCTTTTTCGAAGGACAGGACCTGGACTATGACGATTATTCGATCATCCGGAGAGAAATTGCTGACAATGGAAAGTCGAGGGCATTTATTAATGATACTCCGGTTAACCTGAGTGTTCTGAAAGATTTAAGCACATACCTGGTAGATATTCATTCGCAGCATGAAAGTCTGTTACTCGGGGATGAAAATTTTCAGATGGCCCTGGTCGATTCCTTTGCAGGACATGACGCCTTGCTGAATCGCTACCATGCAAGCTATGATGAGTACCTCCAGGCGAAATCGGAATATCACCGGTTAATCAATAATGCCGAAAAAGCAAAAGCAGATCTTGATTATTTTCAGTTTCAGTTTGATCAGCTTGAAGCTTTGAAGCTGAATGAAGGAGAACAGGAGGAGCTGGAAGAGGAGCTGGAAAAACTGAATCATGCCGAAGAGATCAAACTGAACTTATCCAAAAGCTATCAGCTGTTAAATGAGGAAGAATTTTCAGTAATTCTTAACCTGAAAGAAGCAAAAAATTCGTTGAGCACCATCACCAAATACTTCAAAGAGAGCGAGTCCCTTGCTGAACGGATTGCTTCAGTATCCATTGAATTACAGGATATAAGCAATGAGATTGAGCGCTTAAACGAATCGGTGGAGTATGATCCCGAAAGAATAGAATTTATTCGTGAACGCCTGGATAGTATTTATGCCTTGCAGCAAAAGCATAAGGTAGCTACAGTAGGTGAATTGTTAAAGATTAAAACCGAGCTGGAAAACCAGATTGGAGACATTCATTCCTACGATTTTAGAACCGATAAATTACAGAAAGAGCTGGAGGCTAAGCAAGCTGAGTTAAAGCAGTTGGCCGGTCAGATTTCGGAAAACCGTAAGGAAGTCATCCCTGGGCTGGAAGAGCATATTACCCGGACCCTGGTGTTATTGGGCATGCCCAATGCAGCATTTCAGATAAGGCAAATTGCTGTGGAGGAGTTTCTGCCTACCGGTACCGAGATGATTAAGTTTATGTTTTCGGCCAACAAGAATATTGCCCCGGAGGAGATTGAGAAAGTGGCTTCCGGTGGTGAAATCTCCAGGCTGATGTTGAGCTTAAAATCCATATTGGTTGAGAATAAAACACTGCCCACCATTATATTTGATGAGATTGATGCCGGCACTTCGGGTGAAATTGCCGATAAAATGGGCATAATTATTAAACAAATGTCAACCCGGATGCAGGTGATTAATATTACACACTTACCCCAAATTGCCAGTAAAGCAGATTTTCATTACCTGGTGTATAAAAAAGATAATCATCAAACAACCAATACCTATATCAGACTCCTCGACAGGGACGAGCGGGTGAATGAAATTGCCAAGATGCTAAGTGGTAAGGAACTTACCGATGCAGCAATAGAAAACGCCAAAGTACTTCTTGGCAATTAATATTTTTTTAATGAACTGGCGATTGAACAATCCGAAAGGTTCATTGTCTGTAAAATGTATTAACGAAAACTAAATAAACATGGCATTTAATTTATTAAAAGGAAAGAAAGGTTTAATCTTTGGAGCATTAAACGATCAATCGATTGCATGGAAGGTTGCTGAAAGGGCCTATGAAGAAGGCGCTGAAATTGTTTTAAGTAATGCACCCTTTGCCATGCGGTTAGGAGATACCGAAAAACTGGCCGAGGCCTGTAATTCGATCGTAATTCCTGCCGATGCTACTAAAATTGAGGATTTAGAAAATCTGGTGGATAAAGCCATGGAGCATTTTGGCGGAAAATTTGATTTTATGTTACATTCTATCGGAATGTCTCCCAACGTAAGGAAAGGGATAACCTATGATAATTTAAATTATGATTATTTCTTAAAAACCCTTGATGTGTCGGCGTTATCGTTTCATAAGATTTTACAGGTATCCCGCCAGAAAGATGCCTTAAACAACTGGGGTTCTGTACTGGCCCTTTCTTATGTTGCTGCACAACGAACCCTTTATGGGTACAATGATATGGCCGACGCCAAGGCATTGCTGGAATCCATTGCCCGAAGTTTTGGATATATTTACGGTCGGGAAAAAAATATACGGATTAATACCATCTCCCAATCCCCCACTCCAACCACGGCAGGACAGGGAGTGATGGGGTTCAATGACCTGGTGGATTTTTCACACCGCATGTCTCCCCTGGGGAATGCAACCGCCGAGGAATGTGCCGATTTTTGTGTTACCATGTTTTCCGACTTAACCAAAAAAATTACCATGCAGAATATTTACCATGACGGCGGATTCTCCAGTATGGGTATGAGTCGCAGGGCCATGGCTGTGTATAGCAAAAACCTGGATGAGTGTTGCGAATTCAGGGATGTTACCCACAGATTTTAAGGGCAGAGATCTTTTTTTGTAGCCGGTGAGAAATTTCTCACCGGCTTTTTGTTTCTATGAATTTTTTCCCGGGGTCCATGGGGCCAGGGAGGCTCTGTAAATATTTTCCCGGATAATTATGTTTACTGCCAGAGTCTGGTGAAACCTGAATGGATCAGGATCGTAATAACCCGGCGTGAATAAATTTATGCCGGGAAGCTGTCAGGGATAGTTCCTTTATTTTTGAAAAATTTTTGTTTTTTTCGGATAAACTCGTAGTTTTCCGTTCTGAATAATCTAAATGGATTCCTATGGCAGCAATATTACTCACCCTGTTTTATATTTTTTCTCCGGTGATCATCTTATATTTATGTAATAAATTTTCACTACTTAATAAGATTGGAGCGGTTTTACTGGCCTATGCCACAGGCCTGATTTTAGGAAATATTGGAGTTCTACCCGATCATGCCCTTCAGATTCAGGATATCATGACCACCCTTACCATTCCTTTGGCTATTCCGCTTTTATTATTCTCTGCCAATATTAAAAGCTGGTTTACCATTGCCGGGAAAACCATGCTGTCTATGGTGATTGCATTATTCAGTGTGGTGATCGTAGTTTTTGCTGGATTTTTTATTTTCCGTGGCCAGATTACCGAACTGTGGAAAATAGGAGGGATGCTCGTGGGGTTGTATTCGGGGGGAACTCCTAACCTGGCTTCGCTAAAGCTGCTCCTGGATGTTAAGCCCGAAGCTTTTATTGTGACCCATACCTTTGATATGATTATTTCGGCTATTTACCTGCTGTTTTTATTAACCGTTGGACAAAAGCTGTTTGGTTATATTTTACCCCAATACAAAAACCGGACTCCCGATGAAAAGCAGAAGAAAGATGGACTCTCTTTTACAAATTACTGGGGATTTTGGAATAAAAAATACAGGATGCCCTTGCTGGCTGCCTTAGGAGTATCGGTCATCATTTTTGGGATTGCCGGGGGGCTCTCATTACTGGTTCCTGAGAACTCACAGATGGTTGTGGTAATTCTGACCATCACTACCCTGGGGATTCTTGGTTCTTTTATTCCACGGATTAACAGGATTGCCAAAACATTTGACCTGGGAATGTATTTGATATTGATTTTTAGTGTAGTGGTTGCTTCTATGGCCGATATTACGCAATTTAACGGATCGGCACCGGAGTTACTGGCCTATATCTCCTTTGTTATTTTTGGTGCATTGTTCCTGCATGTTCTTTTCTCCAGGCTTTTTAAAGTGGATGCCGATACCGTAATGATTACCTCCACAGCCCTGATCTGTTCGCCTCCGTTTGTTCCTGTAATTGCCGGGGCTATTAAAAATAAAGAGATCATAATTTCGGGATTAACCGTAGGGATAATTGGGTATGCCCTGGGAAATTATTTGGGGTTTTTGGTCGCCGGGATGTTAAAAATTCTCTAAAGTATCTGATGCTTTGGAGAACTGTATATCAACATATCAGTAAATCAGTACATTCGTAAAAGGGTGAATTTGAATGTTATGCTGTTAAAGCGTTAAAGCATCAAAGAAATTTTTTATTAAAACGGGGTCTCCTCCTGTCGCTGCTTATATTATTTAAGCTGTTTGCTGTATAATCTTCCCGTTAAAACAAAAAGTTCATTCCGATATACAGACCATTATCTCCGTCACGTCGGTCAAAGGCCATCCCATAATCAAAAGCAACAATAAAATTTTCATTCAGTACCACATGGAGACCGATTCCTGAGCTGGCATGGATCTTATCAGAAGACTCGTCGAAATAATCGGACAGATCTTCCGAGGCTGGAATAAGGCTTTTGTCAACCTCAATGGGTTTTGTTACCTTTCCCGCATCCAGGAAGGAACTCAGGGCCAGGTAAAAATTCTGATTTTTAATCACGCCCTTCCAGAATTTCCAGCGGAACTCAAAGTTTCCGTATACAATATCTTCGCCAACAATCCGGTCGCGTCTGATTCCTCGCAGGGATTTTGCTCCACCCAGTCCTTCGGTTAATACCGAAGGTGAAAAGGAGCTTATCAGATATGGCTGGTAGTAGAAGGGCGGATTGCCCTGTACTGTCCCCTGGTAGCCCACCCGGTAGGCAAAGGATAATTTGGAAGGAACCAGGGTAAAATATTGCCGGTGAATTGCAGATAATTTGGTAAAAGAGTTTTCATGGTTATCCAGCAATTTAGGTGCAGTAACAATAATTACTTCCGACCAGATCCCTTTCATGGGATTTGCCTCATTATCCCTGGTATCATAGATTGTTCCGAATTTTAAATAGTTCATGACTCCGCCATCGGCTTCCTTGGCTGGAATTAGCCCCCAGTTTACATATTTATCGTATAAGCTGGCGGTGTCGGGAAGGAGGTCGTCGCCACTTTTCCCTTCGTTTAATTTATCGATATCCACACTTCCCAGTTTATGGTTAAAATGGGCAAAGCCTACCAGCCATCGGAGGTTATCCCCCAGCAACCGGCCCTGAAAATCTGCAGTAAATCGCAATAATTTTCTTTCGTACCGGTAATACATGCGGGAGATATAATCCTCACTCTCATCGTCTTCAAAATCCATAAAATAGGCCGATTCGTATCCGTTAAATCCGTAAAAATCGAGGGCCTGCTCGGTAAGGTAACTCAGGTCGGCCGTAATTCTTATCGGCCGGTTGGGAAACATATGCTCAGAATCAAAAAAGAGCTGATTAATACCACTTCCCTTGGTAGTTCGCGAAATCTCCACATAGATGGATTGTTGGTATTCCGGATAAGTTGTGGGCTTGCCGTAATTATAAAAGTTAACCAGTCCGCCGTATTTAAATCCCAGGTCAGAATCGTAAGCGACTACCGGCACAGCACCAAAAGTCCAGCCGTCCTTGATTTTTTCTTCGTTTTTCTTTGGGGTTTTTAAAGTATCATTGGATGCCCAAAGGATGGTGCTGAAACATATCAGCAAAGCGGTGTATAAAACTGATTTCTTCATCATATGCTAATTAATGTTCTATTTTATTTAAACCCGATTCCTGCTAAAATCCGCTTAAGTCCATGGTGACTGTAGGAATCAGCAATAACAACCCTAAGATAATCAAAATAATCATAAAAGGAGTAATCCATTTTACCCATTTTTCGTAGGGGATCTTGGCAACGCCCAGTACACCAATCAAAACGCCTGAAGTGGGAGTGATCATATTGGTAAATCCATCCCCCAGCTGGAAGGCCATTACTGTAGCCTGACGGGAGATGCCTATCAAATCGGAGAAGGGAGCCATGATCGGCATGGTTAAGGCAGCCTTTGCACTACCCGAAGGAATAATCACATTGATAAAAGTCTGGATTAAATACATGATACTAATGGAACCAAACTTACCAACACTCTTCATCGATTGAGAAACAGAGTGCAACATGGTGTCGATAATTTTACCTTCCTGTAACACAATAATAATTCCTCCGGCCAGTCCGACAACAAGTGCTGCCGATGAGATATCTTTGGCTCCCTCGATGAATAAAGCTGTAATTTTATTGGCCGATTTACTGCTGGCGATACCGGCAGCTAATCCCATACCGAAAAAGAGGGTGGCAATTTCCATCACATACCATGCATATCCCATAACCCCTACAATAAGAAATAGTATAGTAAACAGCAGCAGGTTAAGAATGAAGAAGTGAACCGATTTTTTTAACATGATGGGGCTAAGCAGAATAAATAATCCGGTTAAAACCGGAATAACGGGAAGGGTTGTCGATGAGTTCCCAATGGTTAAGGTTGTTTGTACCTGGAAGATTGATACTGCAATTAGTATGGTTGCAATGATAGCATAAGTAATCCATGCCGAAACCGGGGTATAGTATTTTAATTGGGCGGGATCAATATGTTCGCGGTTTCTCCAGTTTTTTGTATCCTCTTCGTATACCGGTGAGAGCTTGGGGTACTTTTTTATTCTGTTGGCATACCTTAAGATAAAGGCGATACCTATTATATTAATAACCACCCAGGCAAAAAGCCTGTACTCGATCCCTGTAAACAGGGGGATCCCGGATAACCCCTGGGCAATGCCGATGGTAAAAGGATTAAGCAATGCTCCGGCAAATCCCAGGCCTGCGGCAACAAAACACATACTTACGCCGACAATGGAATCATAACCCATGGAAATCGCCAGAGGGACGAAAATGATAATGAAAGCAATGGTTTCTTCGCTCATCCCGAATACGGCTCCGAATATGGAAAACATAAGCATGATTAAGGTGATGATTACATTATTAATCCCGAGCAACTTAAAAAACTTAAGATGCTCGATTTTTTCCGTTTTTCGTAAAAAAGTAAAAATTCCCACATCAATGGCTTTGCTTTCATTCATAATCCAAAATGCTCCGCCGATCATCAGGATGAAAACAATGATATCCGCCTTATCCACGAAACCCTTGAAAAAAGCTGAGAAGATCTCCCACGTTTGGGGCTGGTTTTCTACATAATGAAATGAATCTTTAACAATAATTTCTCGTTCGGTACCATCCTTTAAGGCTATGGTTTCACGGTCGAATTCACCTCCCGGAACAAACCAGGTGGCTACAGCCGACAGAACAATAATAAAGAATACAATGACATAGGTGTGCGGAATGGTTCTTTTCTTCTTCATAATTATTTTTTCTAATTAGGTTCTACGTAAATGATAAAGGTGTAAAAATAGAATAATGTTTATACATCAGGAAATTTTTTCGGGTTATCCCAATGAATTTTGTAATTTCGTAGCAGTTTATTCATTAAAAAATATGATATGAAGCTCTTGATAAAAAATATAAAATCGTTGGTTAACGTTCTGGATTCCACGGTAAAATTTGTTGCCGGAAAAGAGATGCAGAAGCTACATTGTATTCAAAATGCTTACCTGTTGATTGACGGAGATACTATTACCGATTTTGGCCCGATGGAAGATTTAACGATGAGTACCTTTGAGGGAGAAACCCTGGATGCTGAAGGGCGCCTGGTTTTCCCTTCCTTTTGCGATTCCCATACGCACCTGGTTTATGCCGGTAGCCGGGAGATTGAGTATAGCGATAAAATCCGCGGATTATCCTATGAGGAGATTGCCAAACGGGGAGGCGGAATTTTAAACTCTGCCAAGTTGTTGCATAATACCTCCGAAGATTCTCTCTATGAACAGTCCCTGAAACGTATTGATGAAATCATTGGTTTTGGAACTGGTGCAGTAGAAATTAAGAGCGGATATGGTTTAACCGTTGAGGATGAGTTGAAAATGCTGCGGGTGATTAAGCGTTTAAAGGAATCCACCCCAATAACCATAAAATCCACATTCCTGGGAGCTCATGCAGTTCCGGCTGAATACAAAGGAAAACAGGATGAATATGTGGATGTGGTAATCCATGAAATGATCCCGCAGGTAGCCAGTGAAGAACTGGCCGATTATATTGATGTGTTTTGCGATAAAGGATTCTTTACGGTTGAACAGACCGACCGGATTCTGATGGCAGGATTAAAGCATGGGTTGAGGCCTAAAATCCATGCCAATGAGCTGGATTATTCCGGGGGGATCCAGGTGGGGGTAAAATACGATGCCTTGTCGGTGGATCACCTTGAATTTACGGGTGACGATGAAATAAAGGCATTGAAAAATTCGGTAACTATGCCTACTCTTTTGCCCGGAGCAGCATTTTTCCTGGGAATGACAGATCCTCCAGTGCGAAAGATGATCGATGCAGGACTACCCGTCGCCCTGGCTTCAGATTATAACCCCGGATCTTCTCCATCTGGAAATATGAAGTTTATTATGTCGCTGGGAACCATCAAATTAAGAATGTTGCCCGAGGAGGTAATTCATGCTACAACCATCAATAGTGCCTATGCCATGGGAGTCCATGAAGAACTGGGAAGTATTACCAAAGGCAAAAAGGCAAATGTTTTTATCACAAAAAAAATCCCGGGTTATGAATTTATGCCCTATGCCTATACCAGCCATTTAATTGATCGGGTAATTTTAAACGGGAAATTGATATAAAGATGACTGAAAACGAAATTTCAAAAATAATTATTGGTAAAGCTATCAGGGTTCATCGAATTTTAGGACCAGAATTATTGGCATCGGCTTATCAGGAGTGTTTGTTCTACGAGTTAAAGAAAATATAATAAATTGTATCAGATATCACTGGAAAATTATTACCTATATATATATAGGTGTATTTAACAATAAATAAAATTTGAATAATAAAATAAATGATAAAAATATGAAACAATTAATCGAGTGTGTTCCCAACTTCAGTGAAGGGAAGGATATGGGAATCATCAAACAAATTACCAATGAAATAGAGTCGATTGAAGGGGTAAGCCTGTTGGATGTTGATCCGGGCAAGGCAACCAACCGAACCGTAGTTACCTTTGTGGGATCTCCCGATGAAGTTTGTGAAGCTGCTTTTCGGGCAGTAAAGAAAGCTTCCGAGCTGATTGACATGCGACATCATAAGGGAGCACACCCCCGTTTTGGCGCTACCGATGTATGTCCCCTGGTTCCAGTAGCCGGAATTACTATGGACGAAACGGTTGAATATGCCCGTAAGCTGGCTAAACGGATTGGGGAAGAACTGAGTATCCCTGTTTTTTGTTACGAGAATGCTGCATTTAAAGAGGTGCGGAAAAATCTTGCCAATTGCCGTGCCGGCGAATACGAAGGATTAAAGGATAAGTTAAGTAAGCCGGAATGGAAGCCGGATTTCGGGCCTGCAACATTTCATGCCAAAGCCGGAGCAACAGCAGTAGGTGCGAGAGATTTCCTGGTGGCTTATAATATCAATTTAAATACGACATCTACCCGAAGAGCTAACGCTATTGCCTTTGATGTTAGAGAAAAAGGACGTGTAAAACGAGAAGGGGGTAAACTTACAGGGAAGCCTGTTCTGGATGAAAAAGGGAATAAAGTTTGGATTCCAGGATCCTTAAAAGCAGTCAAAGCCATTGGCTGGTTTATCGATGAATACGGTATTGCTCAACTATCCATGAACTTAACCAATATTTCCATTACCTCGGTACATGAAGCTTTTGACGAGGTGTGCAAAAGAGCCGAATCCCGGGGAATAAGAGTTACCGGTTCTGAACTGGTTGGCTTGGTTCCCTTAAAAGCCATGCTTGATGCAGGAAAATATTTCCTGCGAAAACAGCATCGTTCGGTAGGAATTCCGGAAAGTGAAATTATCAAGATTGCCGTTAAGTCTCTTGGACTTGATGATCTGTATGAATTTAAACCCGAAGAGAAAATTATTGAATATAAGATGGCTGCCGATGCCCGGAAAAAGAAACTGGTTGATTTAACGGTATCCGGTTTTGCCGACGAAACGGCTTCTGAATCCCCTGCACCGGGTGGAGGTTCTGTATCAGCTTATATGGGAGCCATGGGGATTGCCCTGGGAACCATGGTAGCCAATCTTTCTTCGCATAAACGTGGATGGGACGACCGTTGGAAGGAATTTTCCGACTGGGCCGAAAAAGGAATGCAGGTTCAGCAGGATTTGATCAGGCTGGTGGATGAGGATACCGATGCCTTTAATAAAATTATGGATGCTTTTGGTTTACCAAAGAAAACCGAAGAAGAAAAAGTGAACCGGAAAAAAGCCATCGAAGAAGCTACCAGGAATGCGATTATGGTTCCTTTTCATGTCATGGAGGTAGCTTACCAGGCGTTAGAGGTTATCCGGGCCATGGCAGAGACCGGGAATCCGAATTCTGTTTCCGATGCCGGCGTAGGAGCCTTAGCCATAAGGTCTTGCGTAAAGGGAGCCTTCCTCAATGTTAAAATCAATGCATCCTCCCTGGAGGATAAAAGCTTTGTACAGGACGTTATCAAACGTGCGGCTGAATTGGAGAAAAAAGCGGAAGATGCTGAACGTGAGATTCTTAAAATTGTTGAAGCAAAGATCTAAGATTTTTATAAACAACTCTTGTAGTTACGGGCAACCTGTTTAAGGGTTGCCCGTTTTGTTGTTAGGGGTTGTATCTCAGTTTGTTAATTGTTTTGTTGAATTTGTTTTAACAGGAATAGTTCCCTGAAATAAGGAATCTTGTTGATAACCCTAAATTTATAAAAGATAGATTTTTTTGTTTTATATATATTTTTTTATACATTAGTGCGGAATAATTTAACCAAATTAATTATGAACCTAAAAATTTTATCTATGAAAAAATTGACAATCTTTCTTGCATTCTTGCTGTTTGTTGGTTTCCAAGCTGCAGCACAGATGCAAATTACGGGTACGGTAACCGGCGCTGAAGACGGTTTACCTATTCCGGGAGTGTCAGTTGTGGTAAAAAATAATACCACAATTGGTACAACAACTGACATGGATGGTAAGTATTCATTAACTGTACCCAGCAGTGCAGAAACTTTAGTCTTCAGTTTTGTTGGAATGAAAACCCAGGAACAGGCTATTGCAGGCCGATCAGTAATCGACGTTGCAATGGAGGCTGAAGTTCTGGAGATGGACGAGGTGGTGGTAACAGCACTTGGTCTTTCCCGTGAAAAGAAGGCCCTGGGTTATTCTGTACAGGAAGTTGGCGGAGATGATTTAGCCGAAGCCAAAGAGGTTAATGTGGTAAACTCATTATCCGGTAAGGTTGCGGGTATTCAGGTTACCAACTCGAGTGGTGCCGTAGGATCTTCTTCACGTATTGTAATCCGGGGTAACTCCTCGTTTACAAACAACCAGCCACTATGGGTCGTTGACGGAGTACCTATTAGTAATACATCTACTGATGTTGATCAGTGGGGATCTACTGACTTTGGTAATGCCGCCATGGATATTGATCCGGGAAACATCGAATCCATTTCTGTACTGAAAGGTGCCAACGCTGCTGCACTTTATGGTAGCCGTGCTGCGAATGGTGTAATTCTTGTTAAAACCAAATCAGGTTCAGGAATTGATAAAGGAATTGGAGTTTCCATTAACTCAGCAATAACTTTTGACAATGCATACATGATTCCTAATTACCAGAATGATTACGGACAGGGTTACAATGGTAGTGAACTGATCTGGGTTCTTTCAGGAGCCAAGGATGCTGGTTACACTTACCAGGAATTTGCCGATGGAACCTATAGCTCAAGCTTTGGTTTCTCCTATTATGATGGTGATAATGGTGGTGTTTATGATGGTATGGACGAAAGTTGGGGTCCTAGATTAGATGCTGGACTTGATATTCCTCAGTTTAACAGTCCGCTGACTGACCCGAATGATCCGGATACCCGTGAGGCAACACCATGGGTGTCTAATCCTGATAACGTGAAAAACTTCTTCCAGACAGGAATCACTTATGATAACTCCGTTACCCTGAGTACTACAAATATGCGATTATCTCTGTCTCAACAGGATGTTCAGGGTACCATTCCAAATACCGATTTAGTGAAGAATTCTGTTTCTTTCAATGGTACTCAGGACCTTGCTGAATGGTTAACCGCATCGATTTCTGCAAACTATGTGAAGAATAAGAGTGATAACCTTCCCGGACAGGGATATGGACCCAATAACGTAATGCAATCCCTGGGTGGATGGTTTGGCCGCCAGGTGAATATGGAAGACCTGGAAGCAAACTGGGATACCTTTAATGTGTTTGGTAATCCTTACAACTGGAATACCAACTACCACAATAACCCATACTGGACCGTTAATTATAATACAACTTCCAGGAACAGGGATCGTATCTTTGGTAAATTTAGTGTTGATGCTGAAATTACTGAATGGTTAACCATTACCGGACGTTTAGGTACTGACTTCATGGCTGAACGAAGAAAGCACGTAGAGCATTCTCAATCCATTGATTATCCTTATGGAATGTTCTGGCAGAATGAGCGTACCGACAATGAATTCAATGCCGACCTGTTGGCACAGATTGAAAAGCGTTTCGGTGATTTCTCCGTGGATGTATTAGCCGGTACAAACTACCGTAAAAATACCTATCACTTCTCTTATCTTGAAGCATCTGAATTAACTGTTCCTGAATTATATACCATTTCAAACGTTCAGGGTAATCCTTCAACCGACATGTATGATGAGTCTTTCGAAACCAACAGTGTATTCGGTCAGGCTTCATTAGGTTGGAGAGATGCCGTTTATTTGGATATTACTGCCAGGAATGACTGGAGTTCTACCTTACCTTCAGATAACTGGAGCTATTTCTATCCATCATTTACCGGTAGTGTTATTATTACCGAATTACTTGAGATGGATGAAAATATTCTTTCATTCCTGAAACTTCGTGGTGGATGGGCACAGGTTGGTAACTCAACCGATCCTTACCAGTTAGCCTTTACATATGCTGGTTCTGACCCATTTGCCGGAATCACACCATTCTACACCTCACGTTCTTTACCGGCTGTAGATCTTAAGCCCGAAGATATCAAAAGTACTGAGGTAGGTTTGGATGCACGGTTCCTGAATAACCGGATTAACCTGGATGTTACCTATTATGATGTGGTAACTACCAACCAGATTCTTCCTGTTGAAATTTCAAGATCAACCGGTTTCAGTTCATTGCTGATTAATGCTGGTGAAATTGAAAATAAAGGGGTTGAGGTTCAGTTAGGTGCTGACATTGTTAAAAATCCCAATGGCTTTAACTGGAACATGACCTTGAACTGGGCGAAAAACCAGAACCAGGTTAATGAGCTTTATGGTGACCTTGAAGCCTATACCATTACTTCTTCATGGAATGGTGTAACCATCGAAGCCCGACCAGGTGAACCATTTGGTAATATTCGTGCCAATGCCTTTGCCCGTGACGAAAACGGCAACAAGATTATTGGTTCCAATGGATTACCTATCCCGGCCGATTCTCCTCAGGATGTTGGTAATATTACCCCTGACTGGACCGGTGGTATGAGAAATACGTTCTCCTATAAAAATATATCCCTGAGTGTATTAATCGATGGCCGCAAAGGTGGTGACATCTTTAGTGTAACCGACTGGTTTGGTGCATATTCCGGTCTTACAGAAGAAACAGCTGCCGATGGAATTCGCGAACATGGATTAATCGTTGAAGGCGTAACGGAAGACGGACAACCCAATGATGTGGTTGTAACTCCTCAGAATTATTACGGTGGATACTGGGGATTAGAAGAAAACTCTATTATTGATGGTTCTTACATTAAATTACGTGAAGCGGTATTGTCTTATAAACTTCCGGCTTCATTACTAAGTAATGTTGGATTTATTAAGTCAGCCAGTGTTTCTGTTGTAGGTCGTAATTTAGCCATGCTTTATACTCACTGGACCAATGACGTGGGAATCGATCCCGAAACTGGATTCGGTACCGGTCTAAACGGTATTGGTCTGGAACAGTTCCAGTTACCTACTTCCAGAACCATTGGATTTAGAATTAATCTTTCATTTTAATTAAAAAAACAGTATAACTATGAAACTTAAATTTAAATTAATAATATCCGGATTACTGGCTGGGTTGATATTCTTCAGTGCATGTACTGAAGACTGGGAAGAGCTTAATGTAGACCCAAACAATCCTACAGAAGTTCCCGCAAGCAACCTTCTAGCTCAAGCCATAAGGTATTTTGGAGATACCTATTATGATGCCTGGTTTAATATGAACAATACGTCAACGTATGCCGGACATCTTGGAAAAATTCAGTACATCGACGAATCGCGTTATTTCGAACGTGAAAGTGTTATTAACAATCAATGGACTTACCTTTATTATACAGCTGTTGATTTGGAAAATGCCAAGCAATTTGCATTGGAAAATGGTAATCGCAACCTTTATGCCGCTGCATTAACGTTTCAAAGCTTTGTCTATCATATCGGAACCGATAGCTGGAGAAATATGCCTTTCACCGAATCAATTAAAGGTGGCGAAGGTGTAACGAATCCGGCGTATGATACCCAGGAAACAATTTATCCTGCACTATTGGACAGCCTGAAAAAAGCCGGTGACATTTTTGCCGAAGGCAATATTACTGCACTGGGCGACGGCGACATTCTGTTCGGTGATGATGTAGACAAGTGGCAAAAGTTTGCCAACTCCTTACGATTGCGTTTAGCAAATCGCATTAAGGATGTAAGTAGTCTTGGTGCAACACATATTGATGAGATATTAGGTAATCTTTCTACCTATCCGATTATGGAAAGCATTGACGATAATGCATACCTTTACTGGCCTGGAGCCGCTCCTTACAAGGAGCCCTGGATGGAAGATTCAGAGACCCGTGATGACCATGCCGTAGGTAGTTATTTAATAGATTACTTAACTTCTACTTCTGACCCAAGATTATCGGTTATTGCCAAGCCTGCAAAAAGCGATGGTGTATATCGTGGAGTAGTTCCCGGGGTAACCGACGATGATATTGGAAATATTGCCCAATACAGTCGAATTGGCGATTTGTATCGTGGCGATGCCATGGGATTCACCCCATTTATGCGTTACAGCGAAGTATTATTCATTATTGCTGAATACAATGCTGACCAGACAACATTCGAAGAAGCTATTGTTGCTTCTTGTCTTGAAAACGGAATAGATGAGGCTACAGCAGAAACTTTTGCTGCAGGATTTGATGTAACCACTGATGACCTCTTTTTACAGAAATGGGTAGCTTTATTCAAGCAGGGCCACGAAGCATGGGCAGAAACCCGCAGAACCGATGTTCCTGTGATGGATGCTGCTCCTGGTGCAAGATTCCCGGGACACAACCGTCCTCCTTTCCGTTTTGCATATCCAACAAATGAGGCCAACTTAAACAGTGCCAATTATGCAGAACACGGAGATCTCGTTGTTGATCGCTTCTGGGGTCAGCAAATGTGGTGGGATACCAGAACTGGTGTAAATTAATTAATAATTCTAAATTATGAATACAATGAAAAAAATACTAACATATATTATTGGACTTACTTTTCTTCTGGCATTATTCACAGGCTGTGAAGAAGAAGAGGATATTTTTCGCAGAGGGGTTGGAATTTACGTCAGTAATTCATCATTCTATCCCCTTGACCCCGGTGTTACCGGCGATGTAACAATATCTGATCCGGCAATCACATCGTTAAATGTTACGATGGATGGTTCAGATTTTGCTACGATTTCTCTAACCGATGGCGAAGGTTCATTCAGCTTTGATAAGGCAAGCCTTGGTATCGGCGAAATAGATGATGCTGTTACCACCAAGTTTACAGCTATGGTGGATGGTGAACCTGCTTCGAAGTATGTTACTTTCTCTGTTATTGATCCTTTATCAATTCAGGGACCTGCAGATTTTGCTCCGGCAGATACCACCATCTATATCTATTATCAACTGGCTGAAGATTGTACAGCACCAACCAGCTTAACCATTACTCAACAGGTAAACAGCGAAACACCTGTTGAACTGGCCGGAAGTTATGACTTCTACGACGATTCAGTAGCTGTTCCGATTACTTTCGACATGGCTGGTGATACCTTAACCTATGAGTTTACCTTTGAAAACTCTAATGGTACCCTGGTAACTTCTCACGAACTGTTAATTATTATCAAACGTTACTGGGACTTTGAGTCGTATGCAGCATGGTCAACCGATATGGCTCCATGGACTCTGGTAGACAACGATGGAAATGGTGTGTACACATCCTCTGCTTTCTCCTATCCTGGTGAAGGTGAAGCTGGATCCTGGAGAATTTTCAATTTTACTGAAGCAGGAGAACCCGAGGGATGGGAAGCCTACAGCGGTGAAAATTATGCATTCTGTATGGCTGCTGTTCCAAGTACAACAGGAAACGATGACTGGATGATCAGTACCGATTTTGATATTGAAGACGGCTATGAGTTGAGTCTTTATGCCAAATCAATTACCGATTCTTATGGACTGGAACGACTGATCGTGAAGGTTGTTGATAACGCTACCAGCGACGAAACCATCATGACTCCTACACCTTATGCAGAAGTTCCAACTGATTGGACCAATTATAAGTGGGATTTATCTGCATTTGCAGGTAAAAACATTCATGTAGAGATCGGATGTGTTTCTTATGATGCATATGCCCTGTTTGTGGACGATTTCGAAATCTTAACCGGTGAAGGAAAATCCATTTCCGATGGATTTGAAAAGTCGGCTGGAATTGTTCCTCAAATTGAAAAGATAAAATAACCTATTGAACGGTTGTATGCAAAGGAGGCTGCGCGATTGAGCAGCCTCCTTTTTTTTTGACCATTTTTTTTCTGATTCTCAGTAAATTTTGTCAAATCCCCTGCTAAATACTATGTTTTATTAAATTTCTTTATTTTTTATTGTTATTTTTTTTATATCTTAGCAACATGAATAAATTTATTTAATTATTTATGAACCTAAAATTTTTATCTATGAAAAAAATGACAATCTTTCTTGCATTTTTGCTGTTTGTTGGTTTTCAGGCTGCAGCACAGATGCAAATTTCGGGTACGGTAACCGGCGCTGAAGACGGTTTATCAATTCCTGGAGTATCGATTGTGGTAAAAAACAATCCCACAATAGGTACTACTACTGATATTGATGGTAAGTACTCTTTAACGGTTCCAAGCGATGCTGAAACATTGGTTTTCAGTTTTGTTGGAATGCAAACAGTTGAAGTGCCCATTTCGGGACGATCTGTAATTGATGTACAGATGGAATCAGAGGTACTCGAGATGGACGAAGTTATTGTAGTTGGTTATGGTACTCAGCGTAAAGAGGCCAAAACCGGTGCTGTTTCTACGGTTAGTTCCGAGAGTCTGAAAACT
>JAZBOG010000023.1:0-189287 GCA_036351015.1 Bacteroidales bacterium | reverse complement strand
TAAATATTACAAATACTTCCTCCCCAAAGAGATCAGTGACCAGGAGATGATGAAATTCTGGGAAATAACCAACAACAAAATTGCTGACAAGATGGGAGCCACCTTAACCATCCAGGATGATGGAGATTACTTTATTCAAACCATTAAGAAGAAATAAAAATCGAAATTTTAAAACCACCAAACCCTAAAAATAAACCGTTATGAAAAAAAATTATTTTAAATTATTAGGACTCGTTTTTATCCTGTTAGCCATGATAAGTCTGGCATGGGTAAATAGAACAGAAAAAGAACCAACCAGGGAGTCTGTAGAAGCCTGGCATAATCAATACTGGAATTACTTTTCAACCCTGGAATTTGATAAAACTTTTAACTGCTATGCCGATGATCTTACGATGGTTTATAATAACCAAAAAATGACCAAGGCAGATGTGATTAAATCCTTCGAAAATGCCGATAAGTATTATATAAGCTGGCAGAATACGATCGATTCTTCTGAAATAAAAATACTGGATAATAATACCGCTACCATTACCGGTTTTGCAACCTGCATAAACAAGGATACCAGTAACACTGAACATCATTATGTTTTTAACTATTCTATGGTTATCAACAAAACAGAAAAGGACTGGGAAATCATTTTATTGCATGAATATGTCAATCCTTTTCCCTTAATGTACACCAATGCCATACAACCTACAGACAGGATGAAACAGGCAAACAGTAATTTTAAATTTTTGGTGATGATGAGTAATAGTTATGCATTATGTATTAACGAACTGGCTACCATAAAAAAACTGGGGATGCCTGTGGAAGATTTTGCGACCCAACTGGGCGATAAATTTGCAGGCGGCTGGCCTCACTTATCCTTCGACGAGTTTTGTAACTCGGTTATTTACCGGACCCAGGCTTTCTCTTCCGGGGTTAAGTTGATTGAACATACCGACGATAAACTAATTATCAGCAGTTATAAAGACTATAAGAGATCATGTAGTGAAGAATTAACTGATGAAGAATTTATGCAGTTCTGGGAAATATTAAACGGTAGGATTACTGAAAAAATGGGGATAAGCCTGAAAGTTGAGAGCGATGGAGATTATATGGTAAGTACTTATGAGAAATTATAGTAACATTCATTCATCAAAACATATAAACGTTATGAAAAGAACCATTCAATGGATATTCATTATCTTTTTCCTTGGGTTTACTGGTTGCCAGAAACCCATTGACCCTGCCCGGGAGACTCAAAAGGTTCAGGACATTCTACAGAATTATTTTAATGCCGTAGCAGACAGAAACTGGGAGGAGTTAAAAGCCGTTTCTACAAATGATATGATTCTTCTTGAAAACGGGCTGGAGTGGAATAATGACAGCCTGATTCAGTCGATTGAAAAATACTGGCAAGGTTTTGACCTCCGGTTTACCCTGGATTTTGTTTCTACCCATATTGACCGGAATTCGGCCTGGATTTATTACAGGAATAGCGCCACCGGGGTAAAAGATACCATTCAGGCAGAAATAAAGTGGCTGGAGAGTGCCTGTTTTGTGAAACAAAATGAGGAGTGGAAAATTAAATTGCTACATTCAACTCTAATTCCTGAATAGGTGGAATTATGAAAAAAACAGGATTAATTAGCTGTATTATTTTTTCATTTTTTATTCTGGAAATTAAATCCCAGCAGGTTAACCCGGTAGAATTACCCGGGACCGAATCCTTCACCTGTTATTCATCCTATGTGGAGGATTCATTTCTTATCCAGGTTGCTTTGCCAAAATCCTATGCAGAGTCAGCAAAAAATTACCCGGTATTATACGTATTGGATTCAGACATGTCGTTTGGCATGGCCAGGGATATAGTAAATTGGCTTAACCTGCGGCATGAAATTCCGGAAATCATCATTGTCGGCGCCTCCTATCCCGGAAACTGGTGGCAAAAGAGATCCAGAGATTACACTTTCAGCAAGGATGATTCTGAAATCTGGGGTAAATGGCCCCTGGCAGGAGGTGCTGATAATTATCTTCATTTTATACAACAGGAGCTCTTTAAGAAAATTCTAAGCTCTTACAGGATTGATACTACCCGGAGAATTATCGCCGGATTATCGCTGGGTGGCCTGCTGGCTAACTATATCCTCTTTACTAAGTCCCAGCTGTTTGATGGGTATATTATCAGCGGGCCGGCTTTACAATGGAATTACCAAGAGATCTTCAGGATTGAACAGGATTTCTCCAAGGGTACAGCTTGTTTACGGGCAAAGGTCTTTACCTCGGTGGGAGATCTCGACCAGGAGGATATTTGTATTCCGTGGGATGAATTCAATCAACAAATACTTTCAAGAAATTACAACGGGCTGGAATATCGTGTTAAACGGTTTGAAGACGAAACCCATATTTCGGTATGGCCGGTAAGTCTATCCCATGGACTGCGCTACTACTTTTCCAAATCCCCAACCAATCAAAATAATTATGAATAAAAAAATGATAACTATATCCCTGAATATTGTTTTTAAATTACTTCAAAAAATAAAAACATGAAAACAAAAAAACGTAGTAATTCATCTCTTAAGTTAAAAGTATATTTTAATACTTTTTTATTAACCGCATTTTCTTTAATAACTTGCGGGCAAACTGAATCTATCATAGCTCTTCCAAAGCTAATAGAAAGTCAGCCTGAAACGGAGGGAATGTCTTCTTTAAAATTATCCTATATCGATACCATAATTAATAATTCAATATTTGATAATGAGATACCTGGAGCTGTTGTTTTGGTCGCCAGAAATGGAAAGATTGTTTATCATAAAGCGTTTGGCAAAGCAGATAATAGTTGTAATAGAAAATTAGAAAAAGACGATATTTTCAGAATTGCTTCACAAACAAAAGCTATTACTGCAACAGCCTTAATGATGCTTTGGGAAGAAGGAAAATTTCACTTAGATGATCCCATTTCAAAATATATCCCTGAATTCAATAATCCAAAGATTCTTGAATCATTCAATGAAAATGACTCAACCTATACTGTCATAAATTGTGATCATCAAATTACAATCAGGAATTTATTAACACATACTTCGGGATTAGGATATGGATTTTTGGATAGGGATGAAAGAATTAGAAAAATATATCATAAAAACGGAATAATTGAAGGGTTTACTACAGAACCAATTTTACTGGAAGATAATATAAAAAAGCTTGCAGAATTACCTTTGCTCTTCAATCCCGGGGATGAGTATAATTATTGCTTAGGACTCGATGTTCTGGGGTATTTAATAGAAGTCTTATCCGGAAATTCCTTGCATGATTTTTTCAAAATAAGATTGTTTGAGCCATTGAGAATGGATAATACCTGGTTTTATTTACCCCATCAAGAAAAAGAAAGGCTTGTTCCTGTCCAGGTATTTTTAAATGACAGCTGGGAGCCATATCAAAGCAAATTATATGATATTAATTATTTACTATCAGGAGCAAAATCTTATTTTTCAGGAGGTGCAGGCCTTTCAGGTACAGCAGAAGATTATGCAATTTTTTTACAGATGTTATTAAATAATGGAGAACTAAATGGAGTAAGAATTTTAAGTCCCACAACAATTGATTTGATGATGACCAATCAGATTGGAGATTTATGGGGAAAAGAAGAAGACTGGTTGAATATTCGATATTATAGTTTAGCATTTTCAGTTTTAAATGAAAACGCAGAAAAACAAGGAGGCATAGGAAGTAAAGGTACATTTGAATGGGGAGGCTACTTTAATACTCAATATTTTGCTGACCCGAATAAAAAGATTATTGGAATACTGTATAAGCAGACCATGGGTGCCAATAAAGACCATACTCTATCCAAGTTCAGGCAAATTGTTTTTGCTTCGGTTGTTGATGAATAATGTTAAATATTTTAAATCCATAAACAATCCAAAAAGTCAGTAAAAATATGCAGCAAAAGGCCGACAGCTACTAAACGTACTTTCGGAACCAGGAATAAACCAACATAAATCAGCATGGCCGGATAAGAGTGTAAAAGATGAAAACCGATACTGCACCGGTCCGGATCAAAAATTGGCGAGGCCAGCAAATGATCCAGGTCGATCAGGTTGGCGGCCAGAATCAGCAAGCTGGCCTTTCGGAAATTTTTCCGGTAAAAAATTGCAGCCAAGGCAAAAGGAAGGATATAGTGCATTCCGTAATGGATAATCAGGCGAAGAATTTCCATCGTAAAAGATTTCTGATAGCAAAGATTATAACCTCAATCATTCTTCTCCTAAGCTCCTTTCCGGTTTTGCGGATTAATCCGGCTAAATACACTGGTACGTTTGGTTTTCTCAAAGATATTTCCTTTCACCTGGCGGATATCCTCTACGGTAAAAAAGGCATTGGGTCTGATTTCCTCAACGATGGAGAGAAACTTTGCCAAATTGCGGCGGTGGATGGTCGAGAATAAGATCTTTACCGAACCTTCACGTCCAACAGCATCCATCAGGGTAAATCCAAAACCCGAATCCTTCAGATATTCTCCCAGCTGAGGATCATATTGTTTTAGGATAATCCGGACAAGTACCACACCAATTGAAATCTTATGTTCCAGGTAGATCCCAAAAAAGTTCCCCATGGCAAAGCCTCCGGCAAAGGCAAGGTAACAGTACACATTATCAAGATGCTGCATAATCTGGCTTATGGCTGTAAGCCAGATCAGCGATTCAAAAAATCCAACCACAGGTGCCAGGTATTTGTACCCTTTGGCAGCATAAATCAATCTTAAGGTTCCAATAGTCTGATCGGTGATTCTTGCAAAAAAGATCAATAACGGTAAAATCACATAGTTAAACAATTGAGTATCAATCCCTGATAAAAATTCCATACAAACGCTATATTTTTTGGATGAGCAATCTTACTGCAGTAATTTAAACGAAACACCAAGGTTTACCCTCAGCTGATACATTTCATAATCGATATTTTCAAAATCATTTACAAATATACTTTTAAAACCAACATTAACCCTACCCCATAAATAAAATCTTGAGTTGATATCATAGCTATAACCTAATAATAATCCATAATCGTAATGATCCAAAAAAGAATTAAAGTTATAGGTTATGGTCACCTCAGGTCCCGGCAATACGGCATGATCGGTTTCTTCTTTCACGGGTGAGTAAACTCCGTTTATCCCCCTGGTAATAAAGTGGCTCTCAAGAATTGAGGAAAAATATATTCCGAATAAGATCCTGCGACCTTCTTTTCGTTGATAAAAAGCCAGCAAAGGAAATTCAACAAACCGAAGTTCCACATCAGCCTCCGTATGCCCTGTAAAATATTGTGCCGAGCCATCGTCAAAATAAAAGGGCTGGCTAACCACATCAGCCGATGATGAAAAAGCAATTAAATGATAATTCACCTCAAGCCCTAACTGCCATTTATTATGTAATTGATATTCAACACCAATTCCTAATGAAGGATAAGGTTGCGGAGTTCCCCCTGCTCCCTCGGGGATATCCGATAGCGGAAAAGGGATCGCACCTCCCAGATCAACAGCCAGGTTGGGATAAAAATTTAATCTTTTCTCCTGGGCCGCAGCCACCAGTCCCATAAATAAAAGAAGTATCAGGACAAATTTTCGCATGGTTTTCCCACAAATTAATAGATCATTTTCAGCTTATCAACGATCAGAGTACTGCCTACAGCACCCTTCCACAGATCACCCTCTTTACTCGAGGTAAATACCACCGTCAGGTGTGTAGGAAGCTCGTTGGCAGAATAAACAAACGGAATGGTTGTTAACGTAAGCTCATCAGCAGTAGTGGTTGATGAAAACTCGGCCCGTGCAATTTCCACAACCTCCTGATCATCTCTGTGCTCCAGAATAGCATAAACAGAACATTGGTCGGGATCATCCAGCTCAGTTACCGTAAATCCTCCAAAAATATTATTGGGATCTCTCAAAGAGGCCTGAATCGTTTGATCTCCTGCCTGGTATTTCAACCAGACCTGCATGGCCTCAGGGCGGTGGCGGAAGGGAATCCCAAAGAATGTGGCTTTTTTAGGGTCGGTTGGATTGGCAATAGCCCCGGAGATATCAAACCGCCCGGTAAACAGGGTTCCGGCGGTAACCGGCACCTGACTGGTGGAGTCTGTTTTGACCTGTACAAGAGTCTCCTCACCCTCATAAACAGGCTGTGTTCCATAGGTTGAATACATACTGGTTCCCATATTTGCAGTGGCCCAAAAGGATTCAACCAGGGAATAGCCGATCTCTTCGTATGCTTTTCCATTCATCCCCACATTGGTAAACCAATGCTCAAAATCGGCATTCTGTATCTGCTGATGGATCAAATACAAATACCACTTCTCCTGTGTTCCGTCCTCGGCTTCTACCACAATTTGCTTTGCCTCATCGGGAGAAGAAAATTCGAGCTCGCCATCGGCAAAAGTACTCATCTTTGCTCCTGATGATAATTTAATATTGCTGGTTATGGTTAAAGGAAAAGGATGTTGTGTAAGATCATTATCAAAAAAGATAAATAGCTTATTAAAATAGGAGTCAATTTTAATATCCGTTACGCTTAACGCGTCATTAGATAAACGGGTTACTGATAGATCAATAATATCAGCACTGCCAGATTCTTCCTCATTACATGACATGAGCAGGCCGACAAATACGAAAAGAACTAGGAGCTTCTTCATCATTTAAGGGTTTGGTTATAATGTAAAAATATAAATTTATCCACAAATACAACACAGATTCTAAATATAATCACAAAAAATTATGGCCGGTAAACTTAAGACTGGTCTATCTTTCGGTAAACTTTCAGAACAAACGTTTTCCCTGCCAATGGAATACTATGAATTGTTTCAAACCGGGTCGGATCAATCAGGGTGGTTAGGCCACCCTGCTTATGGTATTCCTTAAAATAGCGGTAATGTTGTTTCCCTGCCAGGAATTCAATGCTATGGACCATAACTCTTGCTGGCATAGAGGTTTTGGGAGTAATATGATAGTCAAAAATTACCAGGTAACCATTCTTTTTAATAATTCGAAAGGCTTCGTGGATGATTTGTTGCTGATCGGCCCTCCTCTTTTCGTGGAGAGCCAGCTGGATTAGGGCCATATCAAACCACTGGTCCGGGAATTCAAGTGAACGGGCATCCTGTTGATAACAGTTAAAAAGTTTAGCTGCCCTGAGCATAGCTGGAGAGTTATCAATACCTGTTAATTTTATTTTTGTATGTCCCAGGTATTTCAGTTGATTACCGGTACCACAACAAATATCTATCAAGGATTCGGGGTGTAACCGTTGAATAACGCGGGCAGTTATTTTCCGGGTTTTATTCAGGAAAGGATAAAGTAAAATATCATAAAATTTTGCCAATGCATATGCCGACATAACTGTTCAGATCATTTGTTTAAATAATGAACAATAACCGAAACCGGTTGTTCAAGGATAAAATAAACCAAAAAAAACAAGCTATGAAAACAATCACACTGATTTTTTCTCTGATGATAATCACAGGATTATGGACGGAGAGCAAAGCACAGGACGATTGCTCCGTAATGTACTTTAGCAAAACCATTTCCGGTAATTTCGAAGAGGTAACCCGGGAGGTGATCGCCGAATTTAAAAGTGCTGGTTTTGGAGTAATCACCGAAATTAATATGGACCAGGTACTGCAAGACAAGCTGGAAGGAGTGTCGATGAATCCCTATAAGATTTTAGGGGTATGTAATCCGGGTTATGCGTATGAGGCCATCCGGGTGAATCCGAATGCCGGGGTACTGTTGCCCTGTAAAGTAATTATAAAACAACTTGAGGAGGACAAAATTGAGGTCGTTGCGCTTAACCCGGTAATGGTTATGAAAATGTTTGACAATAAAGAACTCGACACGTTAGCCAAAGAAGTTGCTCAGAAAATGCGATCAGCCATCGAAGGCATTTAGCGAAATGCGATTTCAATTCATAAACCATCAAAAGAGGCTGCCTTTTTCGGCAGCCTCTTTTGGATTATAATTCATACGCTATGTTTAATAATACTCCCGGGAGCACTTTTTTAATGCTCGTGGGTATGAAAATACGATTTTTCAAAAGCATTGATGGTTCTATTCAGCTTATCAATATATCCCAGATCTGTGGTTTGCTTTGCATTCATTGCATAAACCAGTAATTCATGCAATAAGGTTAAACGTTCAATGTATTTTTCGTACATCTCTTTTTGATCAGGGCTTACGGGTTTAATTCGCTGATGAAGAAAATACTGACTTACAATATCCTGTAGTTTTTTAGCATGTTCATCCTTATTAACTACCCATCGCACAATCTGGTTATAATTCGGGGTTTCTTCCTGTGAAAGTTCGATAATCATCTTCATTGATTTTTCAATCGTGGTGATGTGTTCCTTAATCAATTCAATGCGTAGGGTATCTTCGTATATCCCGCAGGGAATTTCACAATGGGCAAAAGATTTCCGGTTATTCAGTGCTAATAGAGTTAGCACGGTTACCATGGTTAAAATTATTTTCTTTGCTTTCATGATATCATATTTTTTTTGGTTAATGATCAATTGTTAAGCAAAATAGAATCCATTTTGTTCAAACTCTTCCATAAAAACTTTAAAAATTTTCTATACAAGTCCGGTAAAAAGGTAGAAAATCATATCGTTCTGTCACATTTGCCGGTTATTTTACAACTTTGGACCGGCGGCTCTGGTGCCGGGGTTCTTTTTCCGGTAAAAACTTCCAGAACCGTTTGGGTAAAAACTGCATGTGTACTTTCAGGTTCTTTCGTTCTTTAATAGTAATCGAATCATAATAATTCTTCCAGAGTTTTTGAAATAATTTTTCACTGACATGAAGAATCTCCGGATCAACTTTCCCGGTTTGATCATTCACCTTATTTTTACCGATGGTAACTTCACGTACGGTTTGTAAGTCATAATAGTAACCATATTTACGCCGGGTATCAAAAATAACCCACTTCTGGTCGGCAAAGCGGCTCTTAAAATGATTCACTGTAAGCGGGATGACATTGTATTTGGGATCGAACGAAGCATAAAAAATATCATCGATCGTTTTTTGAAATCTCACAAACATTAATACCCGGTGGGATTCGCGACCTACCTTCTTTTGAATCGTATTGATTTTCAATACAACATCATCCCCAAAATCCAATTCCACGTTAGCTTCGGATTCAATAATTCGTTGAATATAGTTGTAGATCAGAATTTCAATCCCCGGCAATTCCGAAAGGAACGCCTTAAAAATTCGTTGACAATTCTGCCCGCTCGACTTTCTTTTGATCTCATTCCAAAGGGCATCAAACTTTCCGGTATCGGTTATCACCTCGTATTTTGCAGCAAACAGGTCATCCTGGAAATTATTGGCTCCCACAATCCGATCCGGTTTAACATTTAACTCCAGGGCATCATAAATCGCGGTTAACAATCCTTCAAAGGTCTGATCATAAATAAATAGATTCATATTGTTCAATTTTAAACGTTTAAGGAAAAAGGCTCAACTGTTGAACCTGTATTTTCTGTTTTCTGGGGGGCTGATTTTCATACAGCAGATTTTGCCGGATTTTTTCCGGGGACATCTCATGGTAAGCTCCAGAGGTTAGCTCATTACAAGTGATAAAGTATCTTGCCCGCTTAAGTACTACGCCAATTTTTTTAAGATGGAACGAATTAAGTTTACGGTAGCGGCGGCTAATCAGGATCATTTTGGCTGATTTAACGCCAATTCCGGGGACTCTTAATAAGGTTTCATAATCTGCTTTATTGATATCAACAGGAAACAACCAGGGATTTCTTAAGGCATAGGCCAGCTTTGGATCCAACTCAAGGTCAAGGTTAGGGTGTTTTTCATTAACAATTTCATCGATGGAAAAATGATAAAACCGAAAAAGCCAGTCGGCCTGGTAAAGCCTGTTTTCACGGTTTAATGGAGGTTCACTGAGGGCCGGCAACCTTTGATCGTAGGCATTTACCGGGATAAATCCTGAATAGTACACCCGCTTAAGCTGTACCGAAGTATACAAGCGGGAAGCCAGCGTCAGAATATGCCTGTCGTCATCCGGGGTAGCTCCCACGATCAGTTGAGTACTCTGGCCAGCAGGAGTAAATTGAGGAACATGCCGGTATTTCCGTCGCTCTTCCCGGTTTTCAAGGATTCGGTTTTTAATGGCTGCCATGGGATGAAAAATGTTTTTAAAATTCTTATCGGGGGCAAGTCTCTTTAAATTCTGCTCCGTAGCAATCTCTACATTAACACTCAACCGGTCGGCAACTAATCCGGCCTGATCATGCAGCTCACTACTGGCCCCCGGGATCGATTTCAGATGAATATATCCATAATATTTGTGCTTTGTGCGCAACTCTTTAGCAATACGGATTAACCGTTCCATCGTATAGTCGGGATTGACGATCACCCCGGAACTTAAAAAAAGTCCTTCGATATAATTTCTGCGATAAAACTCCAGGGTTAGCTCCACGACCTCGTTAACCGTAAAGGTTGCCCGGGGCAGATCATTACTTTTCCGGTTCACACAATAGGCACAATCATAAATACAATAGTTGGTAAGCATTAATTTTAATAAAGAAATACAGCGTCCATCTTCGGTAAAGCTATGGCAGATCCCCCAGGGGGCAGCATTTCCAATCCCCCGGCCCCGGTTAGGCCTGTTGCTGCCGCTTGATGCACAAGAAACATCATATTTTGCGGCATTTGCCAAAATTTTTAGTTTATTTACAGTTATATTATCCATAAACAACCAGCAAGCTAATTTTATTAGCAAATATACTAATTTTTTTAGTAATTTATTATCTTTGTACAATAAATTAAAATAAAAATTGCCATGGAACCGATTGGTCAAAATATCAGGTATTTACGAAAAAGTAAAGGATTAACCCAGGATGAACTGGCTAAAAAAATTGGGGTAAACCGGGCTATGATCGGTTCCTATGAAGAGAACAGGGCGATTCCCAAATTACCGGTACTAAAAGATTTAGCCCGTTATTTTAATCTAACCCTTGATGAAATCATTAATCAACAGCTCAGCGAGCACCTTACCACCGGACCTGAAGAAACCCAGATTTACCGGAAGGGAAGCGGGGACCATTTACGTATCCTGAGTACGGTAGTCAGCCAGGAGAATAAGGAGTTAATTACTACGGTTCCGGTTCAGGCTGCGGCAGGATATACCCGGGGTTATGCCGATCCAGAGTTTATTGAGGAACTCCCCCATTTTTCGTTACCCCTGAATGAATTAAGCAAAGAGAGGACCTATCGGGTGTTTCAAATCAAAGGCGACAGCATGGAGCCTGTAAAGTCAGGCTCGTATATTATCTGTGAGTATGTAACCAACTGGGAGGACATGAGGGAGGGGATCCCCTACATTGTGATTACCAAAGAGGATGGGATTGTTTATAAACGAATTTATAAAACTACCGGCAATCCTGGACAGATCCTTTTGAAGTCGGATAACCCCGACTACCATCCCTACCCGGTAAACCTGGAAGAGGTGCTGGAAATATGGAAAGCCCTGGGATTTATCAGTTTCGAATTACCCACGGTGGAGAATGATTCAACCCTAACAAAAATCCAGGAAATGATCTCGGAATTAAAAGAGGAGATCTATGCACTTAAAAATAAACCAAAATAAAATGGTATCCTTTAGCCAAAAAATTTTAAAAAAATGTAAATTTGTTCTCCGGTTCTGAAGCAAACCTGCCTGACTGCCATAAAAACAGGAAGGTGAAGACAGATCAGGAAACTGTCAGCTATCGTTCTTAAAACATTACTTTTATCGGGATGTAGCGCAGCCAGGTTAGCGCGCCACGTTCGGGACGTGGAGGTCGTGAGTTCGAATCTCACCATCCCGACTAATGTATTTTTTAAGGAGGTTGTGAATTCTAACCTTTAGCTTCACTACCGGAGGTCCTCCCGGTTTTACAAAAATAAATTCTTCTGATAATCAGCAGGTTCTATATGCTCCCCGCAAGACTCCTAAAAAATGGAACCTGCTCCATAGATAAATGATATCTTTAAATAATTCTACTTTACTCCAGCCCTAAAAATGGGAAGTTTACACAAGTAAAGAATAATTTTAGCAGATGTATTAATGTTGATATATGAGGCCAACAATCATCATCTTAGGCTGCTTTTTTGCTCTTTACCTTATTCACTCTCAAACGGTGAAACCTCTGCAACATAAATGGATAAAAATTAAAGAAAATATTTACCACAAATATCATCACGGCTATTAAAAAGGAAGTTTTTATAGCAAAAAAAACGGCCAACGACATAACGACACAGAAACCCATAAAATGGCCAAATTCACTTTGTCTTGCCGCAACCTCGAGATTATCAATACCGCCTCTAAATCCATTAAAGAAATATTTCTTATTGTTCCTTTCACGCCAAATAGTTTTGGTTAAAAGTTTTTTAAACAAATCCATTTGAATAATCTTTCCCACCCTTGTTAATAATTTTGGATTATGAATAGAATAGTAAGTATCTGGTAACAATCTGTGAGCCGGAAATGAATAAACTATCGTAAATACTCCTGTAACAAATATGTTCAAGAAAAGAGCATCGAAAAACAATTCCGGAAAATCATCCGGTTGATTAATGAAAAGTCTTTCTGTAAGCACAAATGTCTGCCATACCAGAAAAGAAGAAAAGATGATATGTAATATCTTTTTAAAAATTGTCCTTAATAAATTTATAACAAATATAGTGCAATTGATTTGTTGAAAACATTATTTTGAATGAAAGGTTTACATATATTTTAAATTTGCAAATAGTTTTAGTGACGCAGGTTTTTAGTTTTCTTCATTATTTCTTAATGCAGGTCTCCCCTTTTCATAATTCATTTCCCAAATATTATTAAAATCCCACATTAATCCAATAGCTGTATTCCAATTATCAGGATTTGAATAAAATGATAAATTTCCAAAATTGCTTTCAGAAAGAGATTTTCCATTAATATCATTCTCTGGCTCCGTTTCACTCTCTTCGATTAAATTTTCATTAATAACCATCGCTGAGTTTGCATAATTATTATTATAATGAATAGATAAAGATAAATAAGGATAAGTGTTACTTTCTGCACTTCCCAATATCCGATTACAATTGCTACCCGATCCGGTAATACTTGATGTAAATGCTATACAATTTGTAATATTGAAGCTGTATGTGGTAGAAGTTGTTTCAAAGTACCCAACTATTCCACCAGCAATTGACGTTTCATTGCCTTCAAGATCAGATGTGGTGTAATTATTTCCAATGTTAATTGTTGCATACGATTCAACGATATTAACGAAACCTATAAATCCGGATAACTTGCAATTTGTTGCATTTTCTGCAGATTTAACGACTCCGGTACTATAATTATCTGTTATAAAGAAAGTACCTCCAAACCAGGCCGTAACATCACCAATAAAACCTGATGATGAAGAACGACCTTCAACAGTTGCAGAACAATAATTCTTCATAATTTTAAAAGATGCTGCATCAGAAGTGTTAACCCGGCCAATTAATCCCCCTGCCTTATAGGTTTTTGATATAACCTGTCCCTTTACTGCATTATTTTCAATAATAATTTCAGTATTATCCTGTATATCAATATATCCTGCCAAACCGCCAAGTAAAATGGATTGATCTAAATTGGCCGTAGCGTCTGATATCTGAATGTCAACTTCATTGTTTATTAAGGTGATTGAATTTACATTAAATGGGTCTATCTTTCCAACCAAACCTCCTGCATAATATTCATTAATTACTGTTAAAGTTCCACTTACGAAGCAATTTTCGATATTCGTCAGAAGACCCGGACTGGTTGCTAATCCACCTACAGCATATCCTCCTGTAAGATTAACATCTTGTAACCTCAAGTTGTTAATTGAATAAATTTCTTCAAATAATCCAGCAGCGCCTCTTGTATTGCAATACAATCCGGAAATAGTATGGTTATTCCCTTTAAAAGTCCCTTTTACATGCATCGGTATAAACCCTTCACCGGTGGTAAATGCTTCCATTATACCTTTACTGGTGTCGTCATTATCATCCCAATCAAGACTGGTATCATCAGGATCTCTGTAAGAGGTATCTGCATTAAAGTCTAAATCTCTTTCTAATGAAAAATAATAGTCCGGATACTCGGAATAATAATTAAAAAACTGAAAACGTGCTGCCAGGTAAGCTAAATCTTCAATATAATAGATTTTATAAGGGTTGGCTTCAGTACCCTTGCCTTTTAAACAGGATACTTCTTCTGTAAACCGGCTATACATTTGATCATATCGCTCGTTGTTAGAAATTTCTACCGTTAAATAAGAACCAACATCTTCAAGCGTTACAACATAGCTGATTTCATTTGCACCGGGTATTCTGGTATCAAAGCCACTTCCTTCGCTATCAGGATATCTAATCCATTGCAATGAAACTTTGTTCCTGTTTATTTCCTCAGGCAAGTTTAGGGTTAAAGTATCTCCCAACACAGCATCGCCTTCAATTGAGATTGTCAGACCTTTGGGCAGGGTATATTCTTCTTCTTTCTCACAGGAGTATAGCAATAATAATCCAGCAATAATTATAAATGATAATCTCTTCAAGGGTATCGTTTTATTTTTCATTTCTCTTTTTTATATATAAACCTTTTTGTTCTTCTTGAAGCGAACTTGTTATGTCGTCAAAAATATAAAAAACATTCATTCTTTTTTCTAAAAATATATAAACAAATAATTTGATTAAATATACTTACATATAAGTTATTTAATCGATTATGGTTTTTGAAACAAAAAAATATTATGGCATACATATTATATTTTTCAATAATCGTAAAACATCTTTTTTACAATATTTTAACAATATTAAAATCAACTTAACCTAACTTTATGTAAAACATACTTGTATATTTGTAAAGTTTACTATACTTTTGTTGTCGTATAAATTGAAAACCCAAATAAATTATGAAAACTTATTTCCCTTATTATTTCAAAAAAATTGGAATTATCTTAGTTACTGTGTCAATTGTTTTTTCATTTCTTTCTGGCTTACATACATTTACTGAAGGATTTGAAGAAGGATATAATTCAACAAAAAATAATGAAGAACAAAAAATAGAATTTAAAGCTGATCCTTTTACCGCTAAAACCAGAGAGAACCTAAGATTGATAGGACTTACACTTTCTTTTAGCGGCTTAATTGTATATATGTTTTCAAGTGAAAAAATAGAAGATGAATTTATTCAGAACTTAAGGTATAAGAGTTTAACGAAATCATTAATTATAACCTGGATTATCTATGGTTTGGTATATATTCTTAAAAACAATTTCAACCCCGAAAGAATTGAGCTTCATTGGCATACAGATGGTTTATACGTTTTACAGTTTCAGCTTTTTATGTATGTCATCATCTACAACTATTATAAAAAATGGAAATTTGATTAATTAATGTTTGAACTTAAAGTTAATTATTTTGAAAAATTTATTAAAAGTAGAAAGAGCAAAAAGGAATATTACCCAGGGACAGTTGGCAAAACATATTGGAGTATCACGCCAAACTATAAATGCCATTGAAACCGGTAAGTTTGTACCGTCAACAATACTTGCGCTGAAACTATCACAATATTTTAAGGCAAGAGTTGAAGATATATTTATTCTTGAAGATAACGATTAACAATACATTTTTATCGTTGCATACTCAAATCGATTTGAGTAAAGCTATTTTCAATCGCTATACTAAAAGAAGAAATTTACCAAAGCATTTTGAGAAGCCAGCCAAAAGTGTTTTAGTCAAACACTTTTGCTTCAAAAAGCTTGCTTTGTTGGCAGGCAGGCTCATCCAGGTCCTGAATTAAAAAGTATTGGAACAAAATGGATCTAATCATAATTCAAGATACTTGAAAAAACTAAAAAATTTCATGGTTTTGATTTGATCGGCATAAAAGCATCATGTTCAGGATGAAAGATCGTGAATTCGAATAAATATCTTCAAAACTAAAAAGAATCATTCATTTGTAAAAATTCTGCCCAAGATATAGGCAGAAAAACATTTTTTTTAGTAATTTTATTTTGTTCATGCGAGAATAGCTCAGTAGGTAGAGCGTCAGCTTCCCAAGCTGAAGGTCGCGGGTTCGAAACCCGTTTCTCGCTCATTTATTCTAAAAATCCTGAGCTATAATTCGCCTTTTCTCAGTTGTTTTTTTTCAGCTTGTATTTTCTTTGCTTTCAATCGTTTTTCTTTGGAAGAACGGGTAGGTTTGGTTTTTTTTCGCTTTTTCGGCTTTTTCAGCGCCTGCTCCAGCAACTCAAAAAACAGTTCTATGGCCTGGTTCTTATTTCTTAACTGGGTTCTCGCGGTGTCGGAGGTAATGATCAGAATACCCTCTTTGGAAATCCGGGCAGACAGTTTCGTAATGATGCGGGCTTTTTCTTCGGGGCTCAGCCCCTCGGAATGGTCAACATCAAAACGCAGTTCAACCTTTGTAGAAACCTTATTTACATGCTGCCCTCCACTCCCACTGCTGCGCACAGCCTTAAAGGTCAACTCTTTGAGCAATACTTCTTTGGAAATCATTAAACAATAATAAAAAATTTACGTTTTACAACCAAAAAAATGCCCAATCTGTACTTTATCCTTTAATTTTGTATGGAATTAAAGATAATCGCCTGCACTAATTAATATTCAACGGATAGTCTGGGTAAACTAAAATAATTAAGATGAAAGAAAAATTTATCATGATCACGTTCTTTGTTTTTCTATTTATCCTGATAGTCGACCTGTATTCATTTAAAGGAATCAGGTTGCTGGTATCGGGGCTTGAAAATAATCCCCTGAAAATAGGAATTTACATCATCTATTGGCTGATCCCTGTGTTGCTGCTTTCCCTTTTGTTTTATTACAGGGCCCTGGCCCCTTTCGAAAGGGAGCCGGCTATATTTAAGAACTTTTTCCTGTTAGGAGGTTTTTTTATCCTTTTTTATGTTCCCAAACTAGTATTTATTATCTTTCATTTAACCGAAGATATCCTCCATGCCGGAAAATGGATCATCAGCAAATTTTCGAACGACCATATACAGGAGGTGGAGGAGCAGGCCCGGGGGATCTCCAGGGCCCGTTTTATAACCCAGCTAGGGTTAATTGCAGCAGCTATTCCCTTTGCTTCGATTCTCTATGGAATGGCCCGGGGAAGATTTAACTTCAGAATTGCCCATGAAAAATTATCCTTTAAAAATTTGCCTAAATCCTTTTCGGGATTAAAGATCGTACAAATTTCGGATATCCATATCGGCAGTTTTTACGGACATGAGGGACAGGTAAAAAAAGCAATTGAAATCATCAACGAACAGAAGCCTGATATCATTTTATTTACCGGCGACCTGGTGAATAACTTTGCGGAGGAGTTAAAGGGCTGGATCCCCCTGTTTAAACAACTCAAGGCAAAACATGGCATGTTTTCCATTCTCGGCAACCATGATTACGGGGACTATTACGACTGGAAAAACGAGGAAGAGAAGCTACAGAACCTGGATCGCATCAAGCAGGCCCACCAGGAAATTGGATTTGAACTTTTACTCAACGAAACCAAGGAAGTTACGATCCATAACGAAAAGATATCAATTGTTGGGGTAGAAAACTGGGGAATTCCACCATTTCCTCAATACGGGGATTTAAAATTAGCCATGAATGGTGTGGAACGGCGGGGATTTAAACTGTTAATGTCGCATGATCCCTCCCACTGGGATGCCGAAGTGATTCGAGATACCGATATCGACCTAACCCTCTCGGGACATACCCATGGGATGCAATTTGGGATCAATCTCGGGAAAAGACAGTGGAGTCCGGCCAAATTTAAATATCCACGATGGGCTGGTTTGTACCGGGAGAACAATCAGTATTTATATGTTAACCGCGGGTTTGGCTATATTGGTTTTCCCGGCCGCGTAGGGATGCCCCCGGAAATAACCGTGATTGAATTACACAAAGCATAAAAACAACAAAAGGCTGACCCTGCGGGATCAGCCTTTTTCATATTATTCCGTGGATAATGATTACCAGTTACTATAGTAATTGTCAAGAGAAGAGAAAAAGGTATCAATGCTGTTGGCAAAGTTGCTGAAATATGGCTGTGCCGATTCAGTTGAACCATCGGAATATACAAAAACAAGGTCCAGGGTTTGTGTGGTTTCATCGTAAGCCAGTTCAATATCAGCTGCTTTAACACCATCTACTGTAACATAGGCATCAAACTCACCGTTGATCGCTGCCACTAACTCTTCAATGGTAGAGTATGGAGGGGTTTCACTTTCCATCGCTTCCATAATCTCTTCAATATCCTTTACATTCAGGCTGGCATCGATCTTAACCTTTAACATCTGGAGATACCCGCTAATTGTTTCGGGAGTATCGTCCATTCCTCCGGTTCCGAACAATGCAGAAAGTCCGGCGGAGAATATCTGGCTGTTTTCATACAGAATTGCGGCAGAAACACCCGCACTATACTCGGCGTGGTTAAAATCCATGGTAAACTCAAAGGGAATCAGATAAACACTAACATCCATATCCGAGGGCTCCCCGGCAAGTTCACCGGTGGTATACCAGGTGGCATTCATGGTGATATCAACCACCTTAACGTCACCAACATACAGGTCAGCTACAATGTGTGTTGGTTCATACCAGGTATAGGTACCATAATCATCGGTTTCGGTAATCTCCGTGTCTTCATAGGTATGAATGGTCAGTGTAGCATTATTTGTTGTACTTCCTTCGGTCGGGTAGTGAATAATAATTTTATCCGCTGGATTGCCAAAATCCGGAACCCACATTTCGTGTTCAGCATCCCACTCATAAGTACCTGCCCAGTGATCAAAATCAAACCGGTCAACCTCTGCACTACTTTTTTCCTTTGACTTAAGCTCAACATAGTTGGCCGGCAATAAATACTTTTGAATGTCTTTTAAAATAGAAGAGTAGTTCGTAGATTTTACTTCTGTAAAAGGATAAGGTTTAGCCATCAGGGCATTTAAGGCTTCCATACCATCAGCACTTTCCATTTCGGTCATATAGTTCGACATGTCGGTGCTAACCTGTTCCAACTCAGCTTTTGCCTGTTCAGGAGTCAGCGTGTCGTCATCGTCATCGCTACAGGCAAAAAATAATACAGATGCCATCATAAGCATCATGGCTAGAATTTTCTTCATGTTTTTCATAACTTCGATCATTTTGGTTCGTAATTTTTAACAATAAGATGTAAATTTTGTTGTAAAGGTTTCGTGTAATCTGCAATTTTTGATGATTATAAATAATTTATAATACAAGGGATAAAACAACTTTTATGCCAAAAAAATTCCTTCCTTTTCACTATTTACATAAAGGTACCATCAAACGAGCGATGGCACAATAAAAAAGGATGGTATTATGACCACACTTTTTCTCTTACAGAATAAGTTCAAAAAAACAGAAGCAGGTGATCCACACCTTAATTCATGAAGAAATCGACCACGTTGCCGAATTTTTTACTGGGCACCCTGAACAGCTCAGTATACATACACCTGGTACAGGTAACGGTAGTAAATTTCACATTCTGAATATTAAACAGTTTCATCATAAAACTACCGGTTGTTCTTATTTCGCTCAGCTCGTAAGTTCTGCAGTTACATTTGGGACATCTGTATTTATAATTCTTTTCCATGATCTGTTAGGTTAGTTTCTCCTTTAATTGTTTACACAGTTGAAGGGCGTTATCAATCATTGATTTATCGAGCATCCAGTCCAGTAACATAAATACCGATAAATAGCTACGCCCCTTCAACTCATCCGTAAATTCAGGATTGATTTCATTCAATCCAATATGCAGTAAGTTCTCTGAATTCAAAAAATCCATGA
Organism: Bacteroidales bacterium; assembly: GCA_036351015.1. Taxonomy (GTDB): domain Bacteria; phylum Bacteroidota; class Bacteroidia; order Bacteroidales; family UBA12077; genus UBA12077. The sequence goes on along the minus strand of JAZBOG010000023.1, from coordinate 169,423 downwards.
TATTCATTTGAATTTTACCGCTACTCAGCAACTTATGGGTCTCCATTTCGTGGTTTGTTTCTACATAAACCTGTTGATCAAAACGGCTGTTCCCGGTTCTGAATCGTTGAGCATTCTTCCTGAAGCTAAGTTTATCCAGGATATTTTTTTTACGTATAAGTAACCGGTAATTATAAAGACCATCCACAGGAACAAATATTCCGCTATAAATCCTGTATTTAGTGTAACCTCCTGAATTATTAGATATAAAATAGATATTCTTTAACGCATCAATCGTTATAATTACTCTTCGGATATAATTCCCATACCGGATATTAATCGGTTTTTCATATACGTCAATATCCCAGTTTTCCCGTTTAGCAATACTTCTTAAAATATCTACCGGTTTTTCTGCTTCAGCCATGTTTAAAATTTATAATTTGGTTAATTCTGTTAATCTTCTTTTATGGCAAGTAATTCCCTGCTCTTAGGGGCAAAATGAAATTCAACTTTATCCTTTTCTTCAACCCTGTCCCACAACTCTTTATCAACCCTATACTTCACGTTTTCAACAATTATGGCATAATTGGTAAAAGCATTCATTTCTTTATAAAAAGCACTCTTCTTTCCATTCGTTGAAAATCCTGCTGAACTACCAGCCTCATAATCTTCCTGTGCTACCTTTTTATCAATGGTTTTAATAAGCACATCCTTTTCTCCGGCTCTTAAATCACTCCAAAACTTTCTATTAGCCAACCATAATATAATTACACTCATCAATATCCCTATAGGAGTCAGATAAATAAGAAATCCCTCTTTATTTTCAAGTATAGAAATAATCCAGGGGGCCAAAGAAACTAGAAACATCAAAAAACTAATGATAAATCCAACTCTTGCCGAAGCTTTTAATTTCTTCCGGTCTTGCGGGGTTAATTTTCTTTTCATAGTATTTTTTTTAGGGGTCCTAAACTTATTTGTCGTGGGAAAGTTGTTGAAAATTCACCGGCTGCTCATTCATTCTCATCATTATCCTTTCCTCTTTTCAGGCGACCTGATTCTTTAAGTGCCCTGGTCAGGATCCACTCCAACTGACCATTTGTACTGCGAAATTCGTCCGCAGCCCATTTCTCGAGTGCTTTCATCTTATCTTCACTCAAACGCAGTACAAATGATTTCTTTTTTGACATACTCTATTAATGATTTAACGTTCCGGCATTAACAACAGGTCGTGCAGATTCATCGGAACAAAGCACCACCATCAGATTACTCACCATGGCCGCCTTATCATCCTGATCCATTTCAATAATCTTTTGTTCGGAGAGTTGTTCCAGGGCCATTTCTACCATACTCACAGCACCCTCAACAATTTTATGGCGCGCAGCTACCACAGCTGTTGCCTGCTGTCGGCGTAACATTGCACTGGCTATTTCTTCCGAATAAGCGATATAATTAATTCTTGCTTCAATAACATGAATCCCGGCAATATCGAGACGTTCAATGATTTCTTTTTCCAGTTCATCATTTACCTCTTCGACCCCTGAGCGTAAGGTAATTTCTGCATCCTCGTCCTCAAAATTATCATAAGGGTACTGGCCGGCCAGTTTTCTCAGGGCAGCTTCGCTTTGCACAACCACAAAGTGTTCATATTCATCGACCTCGAAAGCGGCCTTAAAGGTGTTTTCAACTTTCCAGACCAAAACCACCCCGATTTTAATGGGATTCCCCACCTTATCATTGACCTTTATGGGTTCGCTGTCAAAGTTTCTGGCCCGGAGAGAAATTTTCCGTTTGGTAAAAAAAGGATTTACCCAGAAAAAACCATTCTTCTTGGTTGTTCCCTTGTAGGCTCCAAACAGCACAAAAACACCCGACTCATTTGGATTAATAATAACAAATCCAATACACAGAAAAATCCCAAGGAGAATAAGTAGGATAAACCAGGGATTCCGTAGAAAGACTATGCCGGCAATACCTAAACCGACCAGCAGGATATTTAATCCCAGCATTGCATACCCTGAGGCTGCAGAAAATTCTTTTTCTTGATTCATGATTTCATGTTTTAAAATTAAGTAATATCATTTTGATATCACAATAATATTAAAATAATTCCAAATAAACAAATTTTCAGATAAAAAAATGGGGCAACTTTCGTTACCCCATTCATCGAATGACTTACCCCTTAACCTAAAAATTTTTATCCCGGGATAGTGCAATAATTCGATTTACCAGTTCTTCGGGAGCTTTTATTAAATCCCGGTTTAAAATATCTTCCACCTCCGAAAACTCTGTAAGATCAAAAAACAACAAATTTCCGTTGGGGATATTATCTTTATTTAAATTATCATAAAGATAGAAAAGCGTAAATGTTTTTCCCATAGGCGTCATCATTTTTTATTTTGAAAACGCAAGGAGAAAAACATTTATTATATCAAAATATTATTTATTGATAAGTAAGGCTTAATTTTTTCTCATCAATTAACTTTCGCAGGTTGATAAGGGCATATCGCATACGTCCCAATGCGGTATTAATACTCACATTGGTATGATCAGCAATTTCCTTAAAACTCAGGCCCACATAATGGCGCAACAAAACCACCTCTTTTTGCTCTTCAGGAAGAAAATCAACCAGTTTACGAACATCATTACATACCTGATCGCGGATCATGTATTCTTCAATGGTTTTATCGGAAAATTTATGGGAATTAAACAGGTCATTTTCATACTCATCATTCGAATACGTTTTCATCTGTTTTTCTTTTCGAAAATGGTCAATAATTAAGTTATGGGCAATGCGGATCACCCAGGAGATAAACTTGCCATTTTCCTGGTATTTTCCCAACTTCAATGATTTAATCACTTTGATAAAAGTATCCTGAAAAATATCATTCGCCAGATGTTCGTTTTTAACCATTAAAAAGATATAGGTATAAACTTTATCCTTATGACGTTTGATTAAGGTTTCGATACCGGATTGATTACCTTTAATGAACTGTTTTACGAGCTCATGATCTGAAAACCCTGATGCTTTCAAAACAACCTCCTTTTTATGTATGTATAAAAAAAGTAAAGGTTTAATCGATAAACAATCCTCCGAAGTTTTGGTTAGTAATTCAAATTTTTTAAACTAATTTAGCGCAATTAAATAAAAATTTTGATGAATTCAAAACCAAATGGTTTTTGTTAACATTCTTTAAGAAATATTTTGCAATTATTATGCCAGATATAAATCAACAAATCATCATCAAGGGTGCCAGAGTTCATAATCTAAAAAATATTAGCTTAACGATACCCCGCGACAAATTCATTGTAATTACGGGTGTTTCGGGATCAGGAAAATCATCCCTTGCCTTTGATACGATTTATGCCGAAGGGCAAAGACGCTATGTTGAAAGTTTATCCTCCTATGCAAGGCAGTTTCTGGGAAAGATTAATAAACCCGATGTGGAATTTATTCAGGGGATTCCACCGGCCATAGCCATTGAACAAAAGGTTAATACACGAAATCCACGTTCGACCGTAGGGACTTCCACCGAAGTATACGATTATTTAAAATTATTGTATGCACGTATTGGCAAGACCTACTCTCCTGTTTCAGGCACCATCGTAAAAAAGCACTCCGTAACGGATGTAGTCAATTATCTGCTATCCTTTAAGGAAAAAACGAAGGCCCTGATCCTGTCGCCCCTGGTGATTGAAAACGGGAAGAACCTCCCCGGTTACCTCAGAATGCTTTTAAGTGAAGGAATTAACCGTGTGGAGCAAAAAAATAAATTGTACAAACTGGATGAGGTTATTCAAGATCCAACCCTTATCCAGGTAAAAAAACCGATCAACATTGTAGTTGACCGGGTAGTCATAAAAAAAGACGAGGACACCATCAGTCGATTGGGGGATTCAGTTCAGTTAGCCTTTGACGAGGGAAACAACAAATGTATTATTGGAGTCTACGACGAGGACAACAAACTAACCAGGAAAGTTTTCTCAGGCAGCTTTGAGGCAGATGGTATGCAATTTGAAGAACCAACGGTAAATACGTTTAGCTTTAATAATCCGGTGGGGGCATGTCCTCGTTGCGAGGGATACGGCAAAATTATAGGTATTGACGAAGACCTGGTCATACCCAACAAGAGTCTGTCGATTTATGAAGATGCCATTGCCTGCTGGCGGGGGGACAAGATGCAGGAATGGAAAAACCAGCTGCTTTATCATGCCGACCGGTTTAACTTTCCCATACACAAACCCTATTATGATTTAACCGAAGAACAGAGATTATTACTGTGGACCGGGAATAAGTATTTTAAAGGTTTAAACCGTTTTTTTGAATACCTGGAACAAAAAAAGTATAAAATTCAGTACCGGGTAATGCTTTCGCGCTACCGGGGGAAAACAACCTGTCCTGACTGCAGGGGGACGCGCTTAAAAAAAGAAGCTTCGTATGTGAGGATCAATGATAAATCCTTACAGGATTTGGTATTAATGCCCCTGGATGAGCTGTATGCCTTTTTTAAAGAGACTATATTCAGCCCCTATGAAGTTGAAGTATCCAAAAGAATTCTAATTGAGATTTACAGTCGTTTAGAATTCTTATTAAATGTTGGGCTGGGGTATTTAACGCTAAACAGGTTATCCTCTACGCTGTCGGGAGGCGAGTCGCAGCGAATAAATTTAGCTACTTCGTTAGGCAGCAGCCTGGTAGGATCCTTATATATTTTAGATGAGCCGAGCATTGGTCTGCACTCAAGGGATAATGACCGGCTGATCAAAGTGCTCAAAGAATTGCAGGCCCTGGGGAATACGGTAATTGTTGTTGAACATGACGAAGACATCATCCAGTCGGCCGATGAGATTATTGACATTGGCCCTAGAGCCGGAAGGCTGGGTGGCGAAGTTATTTTCCAGGGGACCCATCAGGAGATCCTTAACAGCAAAAAAAGTCTTACCGCAGCTTATTTAACCGGTAAAAGATGCATCACGATCCCCAAACTTCGCCGGAAGTGGAATAATTATATCCAGGTTACGGGGGCTCGTGAGAACAACCTGAAAAATATTGACCTGAAATTTCCATTGAACATCTTAACGGTTGTCACCGGGGTGAGCGGATCAGGAAAGTCAACCCTGGTAAAAAACATACTTTTTCCAGCCCTGAGCAAGATCATTATGGGAACCGGGGAAAAAACAGGCAAGTTCGACAAGCTTTCGGGAGATCTAAAACAGCTGCATAGCATTGAATTTGTTGATCAAAACCCCATTGGGCGTTCCTCGCGTTCAAATCCGGTAACTTACCTCAAGGCTTACGATGAAATACGTAAGTTATATGCAGAACAACCGGGTTCAAAAATCAACCATTTTAAACCGTCGCATTACTCCTTTAATATTGATGGTGGACGTTGTGAGGAATGTCAGGGCGAAGGGGTTATCAAGGTCGAAATGCAGTTCATGGCCGATGTGACCCTAATCTGTGAAAGCTGCCAGGGCAAACGTTTTAAAGAGGAGATCCTGGAAATAAAGTATCGCGAAAAAAACATTGCCGATGTCCTGGATATGACCGTCAACGAAGCCATTGAGTTCTTTAGTGAAGGCAAAGGAACTACAGAAAAAAAGATTTCAGACAAGTTAACCCCCCTGGCAGCTGTTGGTTTAGGATACATTAAATTAGGACAATCCTCAAGCACCCTTAGCGGAGGGGAAAGTCAACGCGTTAAACTGGCCTCGTTTTTAAGTAAAGAAAATGCCCGGCAATCCACTCTCTTCATCTTTGATGAACCCACAACGGGACTACACTTCCATGACATCAGCAAATTACTTGATGCATTTAATGCATTGATTGAGCGGGGAAATAGTATTATAATTATCGAACATAACATGGAAATAATAAAATCGGCCGACTGGATTATTGATTTAGGCCCCGAAGGGGGAAATTACGGAGGGGAAGTTATTTTTGAAGGGACTCCCGAAGAACTCATCAAGCATAATCATTCCCATACGGCAAAGTTTTTAAGATCAAAAATGACAAAAAAACAATCCTAACCGGCGGGACAGGTACTAAAAAAGCCTGTAAAATAATTACAGGCTTATCAAAATATCTTAGGTTGAGCAATTATTCACTTTCTTTGATACCAAACATAATTGCCACGCAACCGCTGACCAACTCATCAGTTTCTTCTTCACTATGCTTTACCCTAAGTGAAATAATAAGTTGCTGACTGGACTCCAGTTTAAAATCCCAAATCTTGGAATAATTATTCTTTCTATTATCATAAAGAACATTACGATTCACATCGAGTACCTGGAACTCAATGTCAGGAAGGGATTCAGAACCACAAATGTAAATTCTATAATCCTGTCCGGCATAAAATGTTTTATATAATTCGGCATCTTCACCTTCGGTAAGAATTGCTGCATTATAATTCCCATCATGGGTATAGGGGGACAATTCTAATTTGCAGACTTTCTTGGCAAAGCTTTTACATTGAGAGATGCCTGAAAGTGGAATAAGCGCTAAAACTGTTAAGATAATTATTGCCTGGTATATTCTTTTCATAACAGAGGATATTTTATAATGTAAAATTATTTCGTATTACTTTCACTTGATCTTTTAATTGCTTAAAAGTAGCAGGACTCATTTTCACCTGAGTGGTTGATTTTAGCGTAGTAACCTTGGTTTCTTCGTCGGTTACGGGTTCAATTTCCGAAGAGGTGATCTCAATTTTATCATAGATCTTTTTTATCTGATCAACCTGGACAACAATATTCTTTACATCATCATTATCCTTATTCTCTTCTAAAAGGTTATAAACTGTTGAAAGGGTAAGCTTCTGATCCACGATCCGCTGAACCAGTTCATTGTTTTGCAAATCATCTTCAGGATTAACCAGATTGGTAGCAATATACAAACCTTCAATCCATCCTCCGACAAGGACAATTGCCGACATCGCCTGGCGATCATTTTCTTCGAAAAAAGAGCTGGAATTCATTATGGTTTCCGAAATAATGTCCATAATGATATCCCGGTTATTAATATTTGCTTCCAGGCGGTTAACCGTTTCTTCATCAATCACATTCAAAATTCCTAATCCTTCGGCCATTTTCTTGGCGGCGTCCATATAATTAATGGTCGCCTGAGTTTGATCAAATAAGCTGGCATAGCTTAAATCAGTAGTATAAATGCCAAGATTCAGCGCCATACTTTTGTTGGTAACATACTTGCTAACGTTTTCGGTTGGATTTAAAAACTCCTCATTGTATTTGGCTCCGGCTTGTTTAAGGATCATTGCTGTTTCCAGAGGAGACGGGAGGGAATAAAAAATTTCTTTTACCGTTTTAACATCCTGAACCAGCTTTTCATCAATAGCTAAAGAGTCAATGGTTATCTCTTCGTCGGATTCTTTGTCTTTGTCTTTATCAGACGAGCAGTTGGTTAACAATGGAATTGCAAGGACAACTGCCATTAAGTAAAAGGTGTTACGAAATAATCTGATATTCATAATTTGTTGTTTTATTTATTGTTACCAAGGAAAACAATTTTTAGTAAAATTAACACTTTTTTTTAAAAATCAAAATTTCAACTTATGTATACCATCCTTTAATTTAGCCTAATATACGTGTATGCTTTTTAATTGTTCTGAAATAGTTTAATTTTTTTGAACTAATATAGGAATTTATCCAGTGAATAACGAATTATTTCAGCTGATTTGTTCTAATTTTGCCCTTAAGCAAAACAATAAAAAGGACAATGAATCAAAAAGAAATAATCAAAAACTTACAATCGAACAAAACAGATACAGTTTTAGCTGCTTTAAAGCTTATCAGAAGCGAAGGAAATAAGGAACTGCTTTATGAAGTTATCAAGCTTCTCCATCATACGGATAATAAAAACGTAGAGGAAGAAATATTTAACCTTCTGGATCACTTAAAGGATCAAAAGAGTGCAGTTGTAATCATCGAAGCGATTGAAGACAAAAAATATAACCATGTATTACCCCGTTTAGTTTCTTCCTGTTGGAAGAACGGACTCCATTATGAAGATCATATTGAAACCTTTATCAATTTATTTATTGAGGGGGATTTTCAGGTGGCATTTGAAGCATATACTGTGATAGACAACATGATCAATATTAAAAACCAGGATGCTGAACGTTGTCTTATAAAACTCAGTCATTCCCTGGAAGCGATCAGCAAAGACAAACTACTATTGTTTAATGATATAAACCGGCAAATCGGGGATAAAAAAGAAAATCCTGCCTAACGGCAGGATTTTTTTGTTAATGTATACTCGAAAAATATTTCATAAACTGGGAGCGTTCATAAACTAAAGGATCCTGAATCCTGTGATAACTCATTTTTCCTCTAAACTCATCCACATGTTCAAATCCATGCTTTTGCATCCACGACTCCACATCCCGTAGGATCTTCTCCAGATGGTTTATTCCGTTTTTATACAAGGTGGAGCATACCTGGACAGCTTTTGCTCCGGCCAGAATTTGTTTAATCACTGCATTCCCATCATGAACTCCTGTAGATGCAGCGATATCAATCGCAGGAATTTTTGAAGAGACAATCCCTACCCAGCGGAGGGTATCGCGAATATCGGAGGGAGAACTAAACACCTCTGAAGCAGTAAATTTGAGCTGATCAACATCAATATCAGGAGCATAAAAACGGTTAAACAGGACTATTCCGGGGATGTGTAATTTTTGAATAAATCCCACCAGGTTCGTAAAGTTAGCTCCTAATTTAAAGGCATAAGGAATGGTTAATATTTTCTTCAGCTTTTCGGCCAAATCAAAATAAATATTTTCATACTGATCAGCTGAGGCATTCCTGTCGTTAGGCAAAATAAAAACATTGATCTCTAACGCATCAGCACCGGCCTTTTCAATTTGACTGGCAAAATCCACCCAGTCTTTTGCCGAAACACAGTTAATGCTGGCAATAACCGGAATTTTCACTTCGGCTTTCGCTTTTTTTATCAATTCCAGGTATTCCTGAACAGTATTGTTTTTGGTATAATATTTAACATAATCCAACGCTTCAGGGGAATCAGAGGTATCGGCTAATGATCCTGCCTCATAATTGATCTGCTCTTCGAAAAGAGATTTTAACACAATGGCTCCGGCTCCTCTTTTCTCAATTTCTTTAATTTTGTCGATAGAACTGGTTAGTCCTGAACTGCCAACAATAACAGGATTTTTCAATTTCAAACCTAAATACGTGGTTTCGAGTTGATTCATAACTATAGTCTATTTTGTTTAAAAATCTTAATAATTTCTTGGTCCAAAAAGAAGACTTCCTATTCGCACCATGGTGGCTCCTTCTTCAACTGCAATCCTATAATCATTCGACATTCCCATAGAAATCTCATTAAAATCTTCTTTGGTATGAAAAAATTGTTTTTTTAACTCATTAAAGATATAAACTAATTCTTTAAATTCGCTACGAATTAATTCGGTATTTTCGGTAAAAGTTGCCATACCCATCACACCCCGCACATTAACATACTCTAAATCATTAAATTCAGCCGAAGATAAAAAAGCACCAGCCTCTTCCAGATCCAGTCCAAATTTTGTTTCTTCCTTAGCAATATGAAACTGCAACAGGCAATCAATCTTTCGGTTATTCTTTTGTCCCTCTTTATTAATCACCTTGAGTAATTTATATTTATCCACGCCATGAATCATCGCCACAAATGGAGCAATATATTTAACTTTATTGGATTGCAAATGACCGATCATATGCCACTCAATATCCCTGGGCAATTCATCGTATTTTTGCACCAACTCCTGCACCTTATTTTCGCCAAACACCCGGTATCCTGCATTATATGCATCAAGGATCGTTTCTACCGGTTTTGTTTTGGTTACAGCAATCAGCTTAACCCGATGAGGAATTTCCTGCTCAATAAAATGCTGAATATTTTCTGCAACACTCATAATTTATTAGTTTAGGGTTTGCTAAAAGAATAGTCAAAAGTAAGAAAAAAAGTAATGGAGAAAAAAATTGACCAACGAAAAAGGAGAGCAATTTTAAAGCTCTCCTTCCCTTGCTATAAGTTCATTTCTGTTAATCTAACTTATGAATTACCAAACCACTTCTTAGCTTAGGCTCAAACCAGGTGGTTTTGGGTGGCATTATATTGCCCGAATCAGCAATATCAATTAACTGTTGCATAGAAACCGGATACAAGGCAAAAGCCACCTTCATTCCTCCGTTATCCACACGTTTTTTTAATTCTCCAAGACCTCTTATACCGCCTACAAAATCGATACGTTTTGAAGTTCTCAGATCTTTAATATCAAGAACCGGGCTCAGCACATGATTGGATAAAATGGTCACATCAAGAACACCAATGGGATCATGATCATCATATGTACCTTCTTTAGCAGTTAACTTATACCAATCACCAGCCAGGTACATACTAAATTCATGCAGTTTCGAAGGCTTATAGATTTCGGGACCCATCTTCTCAATTTCGAATGCATTTTCCAGTTTTGCGATAAATTCCTCTTCCGAGTGTCCATTTAAATCCTGGACCACACGGTTATAGTCGATAATATTTAACTGGTCGTCCGGGAAATGAACTGCCATAAAGAAATTATATTCCTCATCTCCGGTATGCTTAGGATTTTGTTCTTTTTTCTCTAATCCGATCCGTGCTGCAGCAGCTGTACGATGATGACCATCAGCTACATAAGTATAAGGAACTTTGGTAGCAAATAATTCTTCCAGTTTGCTGTTGATTTCTGCACTGTTAATCGCCCAGAAATGATGACCAAAACCGTCTTCGGCAACAAAGTCATAATCCGGATCCTGCTTATTAACAATATTTTCCACAATCTGATCGATTTCAGGTACCGCTTTGTAGGAAAAAAACACCGGTTCAATATTAGCATTGGTATACCGGGTAAGTACCATACGGTCTTCCTCTTTTTCAGGACGGGTAAGCTCATGCTTTTTAATAACTCCCTGGTTGTAATCCTCACAGGCAGCAGCACCTACTAAACCATACTGTGTTTTACCATCCATGGTTTGAGCATAGATATAAAATTTAGGTTCGTTATCCTGAACTAACCAACCTTTTTCCTGGAACCTTTTAAAGTTCTCAACTGCTTTATTGTATACCGTATCGGAATGAATATCTGTTCCTGCAGGACAATCAATCTCTGCGCGGGTAATATGTAACAATGAATTTTCTTTTCCTTCGGCCATTTGAGCTGCTTCTTCACTATTCATAACATCGTAAGGCAACGATGCTAAATCTTTAACTATATCTCTGGGTGGCCTCAATCCCTTAAAAGGTTTTACTATCGCCATTTTTTAAAATTTATTAAATGATTAATATATTTTTATGTGATGATTCAATGATCCGGTCATGCTGTATTGCAATGATGTATTGATGCAATAACTTTTCCAATGAATCAACGAATCAAAACTACTTAGTTAGTTCACTTTAAACGTCTCGTTTCCGTTTTCGATAAAGTCAACGATCTGCTCAGCTGCTGCTTTCCCCGCATTGATATTTGCTTCAGCTGTTTGTGCTCCCATTTTTTTGGGGGTAAAGAAATACCGGCCTTCATATTTCGCTTCAATATCTGCCCTACAGTCAGGAGCAATATCCGAAACGTATTTAAAGTCTTCTCTTTCAGCAAAAATCTTCATCAGCTCTTCTTCGTGGATCACCTCTTTTCTGGCTGTATTGACCAGGGTAGCTCCTTTAGGCATTTTATTTAACAATTCGTAACCTATCGATTTTTTGGTTTTCTCGTTGGCCGGGATATGTAATGAAACATACTGGCAAGTAGAATAGAGTGCATCAACAGTTGGTAAAGGTTTAATACCATCTTTTTCCATAGTTGCATCCTCTACATAAGGATCGAAGGCATAGATTTCCATTCCAAAGCCTTTTGCGATCTCAGCTACATATTTACCAACATTTCCATAGGCATGAATACCCAATTTTTTACCTCTTAGTTCAGTGCCGGATTTTCCGTTGTAATTGCCTCGTGCAATTGAAACCATCATTCCCAGGGCTAATTCGGCTACGGCATTGGAATTCTGACCAGGGGTATTCATGGCCACGATATTTTTTGCCGAACAGGCTTCCAGATCCAGGTTATCATATCCGGCACCTGCTCTGACCACAATCTTAAGATTTTTGGCTGCATCAACCACCTCCCGGGTTACTTTGTCGCTACGAACGATTAATGCATCAACATCTGCAACAGCTTTTAGCAATTCTGTTTTATCGGTATATTTTTCGAGAAGTACCAGTTCATATCCGGCTTTATCCAAAACGCTTTTAATTTGGGTTACTGCTGCCGGAGCAAAAGGTTTTTCGGTTGCAACAAGTACTTTTTTCATATCCATATGATTTTAAGGGTTAATAAAAAGGCTCAAAGCTCTTTCAGCCCTGAGCCTGAAATTATATAAATCGTATTAAGCATTTTTTACTTCAAAATCTTTCATTGCTTTGATCAATGCATTTACATCTTCCATGGTACATGCATTGTAGGTAGAAGCTCTGAAACCTCCTACAGAACGGTGTCCCTTTATTCCAACACAATTTCTTTCAGCAGCAAAAGCTATAAAATCTTTATCCAGCTCCTTGTATTTGTCTTCCATAACAAATACAATATTCATTCTTGAACGGTCTTCTTTAACGACAGGGCAAACAAACATGTTACTCTCGTCGATTGCCTTGTAAAGCAGATCAGCTCTTTCGTCGGCTAATTTATTCATTGCTTCTACTCCGCCCATTGACTTAACCCATTTTAATGTTTCGCGAACGGCAAAAACATTCACTACCGGAGGCGTATTAAACATTGATCCCTTATCCATATGAGTTTTGTATTGAAGCATGGTAGGAATCTTACGATCGGCTACTACTTTTTCCAACATATCATCCCGGATAATTACAAAAGTAACACCAGCAGGACCCAGGTTCTTCTGAGCACCGCCATAAATCATTGCATATTTTGAAACATCAACCGGACGACTTAGAAAGTCGGAGGACATATCGGCAATTAATGGCAATCCGCCAAAGTCATAATCCTCAAAAATTTCAGTTCCACGGATGGTATTGTTGGTAGTGATATGAACATAATCCACATCTTTGGGTACATCATAACCTTTGGGGATGTAAGTAAAATTTTTATCCTCGGAGGATACTTCCACTACTTCACCCCACAGTTTGGCTTCTTTTAGAGCTTTTGTTGACCATGTTCCGGTGTTCAGGTAGAAAGCTTTTGATTTTAAGAAGTTATAGGGAATCATGGCAAATTGCATACTTGCTCCTCCCCCCAAGAATAATACCGAGTATCCTTCGGGGATGCGAAGAACTTCTTTCATCAGATCAACGGTTTCATCCATAACAGCCTGAAACTCTTTACTTCGGTGAGATACCTCAAGAATCGATTGTCCGAGACCCTGCCATTCAAGAATCGCGTCAGCGGTATTTTTTAATAAGGGGTCAGACAACTTACACGGACCAGCATTAAAAATATGTTTTCTCATAATGTATTGTTTTTAAATTTGTTAACAATTTTTTAAATATGTTTGCAAGATGCAAATAAATTTTAAATTATTCCGATTTATTTTATATGATGTTTAACACCTTTTATTAAAAACTGCTTTTAAAAAACGGGATGATAAAATTAAGCATAAAGCCGCTATTTTAAAACTCTATTGGATAAAATCCTTCAGCTCAACCAGATAATTTTCTTTAAGTCGCGCAATCGCTTTTGTTGTATCGATCTGAAAACAATACTCAATAATATCTTCAAGACCTAACCGGGTAAGTCGCTGGTATTGAGCCATGGTTTTTATATAGGCCAAAAGATCTTTTTTCGCCAGGGACCACAAATCCATGGTTGCCAGCGTAGAATCACAGCGGGTTTCAAATTGATCGGTGGTGAATAATTTTTCTGACAAGGCCCCGGCAAACAAGGCATCTTCGGTACAAAATTTACCCTGCCATCCTGCACATAACAAGAGGACATCCTGATTCCTTTGCTTAAGGTATTGCGCGATAGCTGTTATGTTCAGGAAAGAACCCAGAACCACCTGCCGTGCTTTATAAGTACGAAGGATGGTATTGGTACCATTCGTGGAACTGTAAACGATTGTTTTCCCCTGAATCTTTTCCAGGGGGAAGCTATAGGGTGAGTTGTTAAAATCAGCAAAGTCCACTTTCAACCCTTCCCTTTCGGCAGCAACCAGGAACCCCTTTTTCTTATAAACTTTTGCCTGATCCAGGTTTTCAACCGGGATTAACCGGTGTAATCCATTTTTAAACATCGTAGTAATGATGGTTGTTGCCCGTAAAATATCTACAACCACCACGATTTTATTTTTAATCTCATATTTTTCCAATAAATCAGGAGTAAAACAAACTTCAACTGTTTTCATAGCCATGCTTTTTAAATCGAAAATAGTATAATCAATTTATCAGGATTTTACAAATAAAAAATAAAAAACCCTGCTCAAGCTGCAGGGTTAGATTTTATTGGAAATTATTTATTACTTATTAAGATGAAAAGGGGGTTTGGCAACTTTTGCCTTCAGTTTTTTATTTCTTACTTCAATAAAGATTTCCGTATCAGCTTTCCAGAATCCTTTTTTTAGATAAGCCATTCCAATCCCTTTCTTAAGGACAGGGGACATGGTTCCGGAGGTTACTTCACCAATTTTGGTTCCTTCGGCATCTACCACATTATAATGCTGCCTGGGGATCCCCCGTTCTTCCATGATAAACCCTTTTAATCGTTTTTCAACTCCTTCTTCTTTTAGTTTTTGCCATTTTTCACGATCGATAAAATCATTTCCATCCACAAATTTGGTAATCCACCCCAATCCGGCTTCAATAGCCGAAGTTGTATCATCAATATCATTTCCGTATAAACAAAATCCGGATTCAAGTCTTAAGGTATCGCGGGCACCCAGGCCAATGGGCTTAATTCCAAACTCTTCACCAGCTTCGAAAACAGCTTTCCAAAGCTTATCGGCATCGTCGTTAGCCACATAAATTTCACAACCACCAGCACCAGTATAACCTGTGGTAGAAAGAATCACCTCTTTAATACCGGCAAAATCAATTTTCTTAAAGGTATAAAACTCCATATCCACGATATTCTCAGCGGTAAGTTTTTGCATCGCTTTCAAGGCCAATGGTCCCTGAACTGCAAGCTGAGCAATTTCGTCGGAAGCATTATAAACCTCTTTTCCAACCTCAAGGCCCATCTCCCGGGCATGTTTTGTTACCCAGGCCCAGTCCTTATCGATGTTCGCCGCATTAACAACCAACAAATAGGTTTCCTTATCAATCATATACACCAACAGATCGTCAACAATGCCGCCTTTTCCGTTGGGCAGGCAGGAGTATTGAACTTTCCCTTCGTATAAATCGGCCACATTATTGGAGGTTATTTTTTGAACTAACTCAAATGCTTTTGGTCCTTTTACCCAAAATTCGCCCATATGGGAAACATCAAAAACACCTAGCTTATCACGTACAGTGAGATGTTCTTCATTAATTCCGGAGTATTCTATAGGCATATCGTACCCTGCAAAAGGATGCATCTTCGCTCCAAGTTCCAGATGAAATTTTGTAAATGCTGTATTTTTCATTGCTAATCTTTTGTTTGATTTAAAAATAATTTGTTGATTACAAAGCTATAAAATTTTATCCACAAAATTAATGATCTCAAAAAAAGCAAAAGGGTGATTATATTTAATCATAATCACCCCCTTCGAATAAAGAAAGATATCTACAGATTCTTATTTACTTAATACCTTAAATTCAACCCGCCGGTTTTGCGCTCTTCCCTCGGCGGTATTATTATCGGCTACGGGTTGAGTAAACGAGTAACCTTTATATTCAAGTCTTGACTTATCGATTCCCTGGTTTATTAAGTATTCGACAACACTTTTTGCCCTGGCTTCGGAAAGCTTCTGGTTTGCCCGATAGGATCCAACATTATCGGTATGCCCCGAAATTTCCAACCGAATCCCGGGATTCTCTTTTAGCAGGGTAGCAACACGTTCCAATTCGGCTGTTGATTCTGGTTTCAACGTTGACTTATTGGTTTCGAAGAAAATATTATTCAGGATCATTTTTGCACCGACATCTATTCTGTCTAGCTGAAAATTAGCCTGAACCTTACTGTCAACCACCTGTTTCTCGGACAAATTAACAATGGTTACATAAAATAAATAATCTTTGGCAGTAACCTCCACCCCATAGTCTTTTTTCTTAGGAATACGGACCTTATAGGTTCCGGAAGTATCTGAGAGTCCGGTGGCAACAATTTTACTTAACTCCGTATCGATGACCTGAACTTTTGCCTGAACAGGAGTTCCCAGTTTTGAATCGGTAATTATACCAGCCATAAACAAGGCAGTATCAACCTTTAACTCCTGCGGAGTAAGATAAAACAGATCGTCTATGGGCTTATATTCCCAGGCAAGGGGCAGATCATCCATCGTTCCCATCAACTCTTTTTCTTCACCCAGGAAGATGATCTTGTAAAGATCCAGCCCTCCGTTTCCATTTTCCCGGACTGCCGAGTAATAAGCCTGTTTATTATTTTTATCCATTTTAAAGAACAAATCATCATTGGGTGTATTAATTGGATAGCCGAGATTCTCGGGATCAGACCACATTTTTTCCGCATCGCGAACCATAACGAATATATCAAAGCCCCCCATTGAATTATGCCCTTTCGAGCTAAAATATACCTTATCCTCCTGGGGATGCCAGAATACAGCTTCCTCATCGTAGGGGGTATTAATCGCCGCTCCAAGATTAACGGGCTCCGACCATTTTCCTTTTTCATCCAGTTTACTGTAGAAGAGGTCCATCCCTCCTATGGTCCCTTCACGGTTCGAAACAAAGATCATCTCCATTTCATCAGGGCTAAGGGCTACCGTTGTTTCTTTTTGTTTAGAGGATATTTTCCCTTTTAAGGATTTTGGGGATCTCCATTTCCCTTTATTCAACTCACTCACAAGGATTTCACCCCCATCCGTTTTTCCATTATACAAATAGATCTCATTTCCATCGTTGGAAAATAAAAGTACCGACTCATTATTTTTAGATTCTAACTTATTTTCCAGCAACTTTGGTTTTTTCCACAGCTCACCTGCCTGTTCGGAAACAAATACATTTTCAATATATTTATTATCGATATCCAGGCGATCGCTTTTTTCAGTTTCTCTTCGGGACGTAAAGTATAATAAATCCTGGGATGGATGTAATACAGGATTATAATCATCATATTCCGAATTTATCCTGGCACCCAGGTTATTGATGATAACCCTCACAGGGTTACTAACCAGCTCCTTACCATATTTACACTCTTTAATATATTTATCAATATCTTTCTCAAGATATTCAAGTTCTTTCACCGAGAATGAGCTATAGTAGGCCTTATAATTATCAATAGCCTGGTCAAACTTTAAATTCAGATGGTAGGCCCGGGCCATCATAAAATGAATATCGTCGGTAACATGTTCATTTTTAAGAAAGGCTTTCTCAAGAAAATCGGATGCTTTATAAAATTCATTGGTAGCAAGATAACAAACCCCAATTTTATAGTTAAGTTCAGGACAATCACTATTGTATTTATATGCCCGCAAATAATAATTCAGGGCCTGGGGATAGGTCCCCAAACCAGCGGAAAAGAGTTTTTCACCAGTTTTCACTTCTTTCCAGGCATCTTTAAAACCAACCTCCTTGTGATCAATCCTAAAATCTTTCTTTTTTATTTTCACATTTTCCTGGGCTTCAACATACAGGCTTACCTGTGTAACAAGTATTAATGTTAAGATGATAGATTTTAATATCTTCATGTTATCTAAAATTTATTATTCACATTCGGAGATATAATTTTCAGCTTCCTGGATTCCAAGCTCTTTCGCTTTTCTCCAGTCATTACAAGCTTCCTCGAACTTTCCGAGAAACTCTTTTGCATATCCTCTATTCATATAGGCTTCTGCATATTCAGGGTCCAGCTCAATGGCTTTATCCAGGTCATTCACTGCTCCCAGGTAATTTTCGAGTTTTATCTTGGTTATTGCTGCATTATTATATCCCGGAGCATAATCATCCTTAAGTTCAATAACCTTGAGAAAGTCATTCAGAGCCCTTTCATAATCAGCCATTTGGAAATAAGCATTCCCCCGGTTATTGTAGGTAAAATATAAATCAGGATCTTTTTGAATCGCCAGGGTATAATCGTTGATAGCACCTGAATAATCGCCGGTTTTTATTTTACAATAAGCCCTGTTATCGTAGGCAACAAGGATGGTCGAATCATAGGCTAAGGACTGGTTATAATCATGAATGGCTCCATGATAATCGCCAAGCATCTTTTTTGTACTTGCACGCTCATGATAAGCATAGGCAAAGTCATACTTTTTATCAATGGCCATGGTAAAATCAATTAAAGCACTATTATAATCCTTTAATTTAAAATTCATTAGCCCCCTAAAATAGTATACTTCCGAAGGAGTAAAGCCTTTCTGGACAGCCCGGGTAAAATCAGTTAATGCCTCCTGATAGCTATCCATCCGAAGCTTTAGATATCCCCGGATATAGAAAGCTTCGGCAGCACCTTCATCCGCATCAATTGCTCTTCTCACATCATCCAGGGCTAAATCATATTCCTGATTTAAAGTCTTTATTTTAGCCCTTTCGATATAGGGTAATGCAAATTCAGAGAGAATAAAGAGGCTTTCGTCAAATTTTGCATGGGCCTCTTTAAATTTAAAATCTGCAGCCAGTCTCACTCCCTCGTTATAAATCAGGTGGGATTTTTTTTCCAACTCCTGGTAAGCCTTTTCGTCCTGTGCAGCTGAAGTTAAAAATAATACAAGAAAACCGAACAAAAGAATATTTTTTTTCATATCGATCAGGTTAAATAGTTCATGTACATACGTACAAAATGTAAAGCAGGTTTTATATTTCAATTAAACAGATTATTGGTTTTTTAGTTTATCTAATATATGTTGCGATGATAAGATAAAAAATAAATCCTTGAAATGTAAAGTAAAAATAAAAATTTTAAATTCGAAACACTAACATCTAATTTATAAATTTTATACATTAGCAAAGTAGCAAGTTTTTTTGAACATTTTCCAAAAACAAAATCGATCATGAATCAAGAGTATAAATTAATTAACATTTCCTATTTAAAATCAATAAGTAATGGGAATGATCCTTTTATTCTTGAATTGATAGATCTATTTTTTGAACAGATCCCTGAATATCAAAACTTGTTAAAACATTTTTACGATTCAGGGGATTGGAATAATTTAGCCAGAATAGCCCATAAAGCAAAATCTGCCATTCTAATGGTAGGAATGGATAAGCTAGCCCAGGAACTTAAGAAATTAGAAGAAAATGCAAAAGTTGAAAAAAATATTCATGAATATCAGGAAATAATTGCTAACTTTGTGGATCAAAGCAACATTGCAATTCATGAACTTAAACTGATTCGTAACAAAATAATATAAATTTATTAATCATAAAACCGGAATCTATGTTAAAAAACGAAACTCAAAATGGCGTTGAGATATTATCTTTTGACAATGTTAGTAAACTAAATATCTTAATTGCACAGACTCTTAAAGAAGAGGTTGCTCAATATTTAACGAAAGCAAATACGAAGCTGATATTAAATCTTGAAGGAATTGAATATGTAGACAGTTCTGGTTTTGGTGCATTACTTTCTATTCTCCGGAATGCAAAGAATAATGATAGCCAGTTTAAAATTTGTAATGTATCATCAGATGTAATGGAGTTAATCAAGTTACTTCAGTTGCATAATGTATTTGATATTTGCGAAAATGTTGACGAATGCTTAAACTCATTTGAATAATAAAAAGCCCGGATTTTCCGGGCTTTATCATTAATTACGAAAAATTAATCCCTTGTCATTCTTATCTACAATAATTTTTTTCTCCTTGTCCAGGGTATTGGCAATAATTTCCCTGGATAACTTATTCAGGATTTCCTTTTGAATAATTCGTTTTACCGGTCTTGCTCCATAATGGGGATCGAATCCGGTTTTTCCGATCCAGTCCACCGCATCATCCGTTATTTCCAGGGAAATATTTTGTGCTTTTAACATTTTTTGAATCAGGTGAAACTGCAGTCTTACAATATCCCGGATTTCCTTTTCGGTAAGTGGAGCAAACATAACCAACTCATCCACGCGATTAATAAACTCGGGCCGGATAGACTGTTTTAACAGGGTTAAAACTTTCTTTTTTGTTTCTTCCAATACCTCTTCGCGGTTTGCATGGTTCAATAAAGAAATATCTTCTTGAATAATGTGTGATCCAACGTTTGAGGTCATGATAATAATGGTATTTTTAAAATTCACCAGCCTTCCTTTATTATCAGTTAACCGACCCTCGTCGAGGACTTGTAATAAAATATTGAACACATCCGGATGGGCCTTTTCAATCTCATCCAATAATATTACCGAATAAGGTTTCCTTCGAACGGCTTCGGTTAACTGACCGCCTTCGTCATACCCGACATATCCGGGAGGTGCTCCTACCAGGCGGGATACCGAATGTCTTTCCTGGTATTCGGACATATCAATCCGTGTTATCATATTCTCATCATCAAACAAAAATTCGGCTAACGCTTTTGCCAGTTCGGTTTTACCCACACCGGTAGTTCCCAAAAAGATGAATGACCCGATGGGTCTTTTAGCGTCCTGCAATCCGGCCCTGCTTCTTCGAACAGCATCAGAAACAGCAGCAATAGCTTCCTCCTGTCCCACAACGCGCTGGTGCAATTCCTCCTCGAGTTTTAATAACTTTTCTTTTTCGCTCTGAAGCATCCGGCTAACAGGAATCCCTGTCCATTTGGCAACAATCTCAGCAATATCTTCATCCTCAACCTCTTCTTTAATCATAGCCGTATCACTTTGAAGCTGTACAAGCTCCTCTTTTAGTTTTTCAACCTGGGCATTGGCTTCTTTAATTTTACCATATCTGATCTCAGCGACCCTTCCATAATCTCCATCCCTCTCGGCTTGCTCTGCTTCCAGCTTAAACTGGTCAATAAGCTCTTTATTTTTCTGGATATGGTCGATGACTGACTTTTCATTTTCCCATTTGGAACGCATCTGGTTTCGTTCATCGGAAAGGTTAGCAATAATCTCACTCAACTCAGTCACTTTCTTTTGATCACCTTCCCGTTTAATCGCTTCCCGCTCGATTTCCAGTTGTTTTATTCTACGTTCGATTTCATCGATACTTTCGGGTACCGAGTTCATCTCCAGGCGCAATTTTGAAGCTGCCTCATCAATCAGGTCAATGGCTTTATCGGGTAAAAACCGGTCAGAAATATAACGCTGGGATAACTCCACGGCGGCAATCAGTGCATCATCCTTAATGCGCACCTTGTGGTGGGTTTCATAACGGTCCTTTAATCCCCTTAAGATCGAGATCGCACTCAGGGTATCAGGTTCGTTTATCATTACCTTCTGAAACCTGCGTTCGAGCGCTTTATCATTTTCAAAATATTTCTGATATTCATTTAAGGTAGTTGCTCCGATAGCTCTCAGATCCCCTTTTGCCAAGGCAGGTTTCAGGATATTCGCAGCGTCCATAGCCCCCTCGCTTTTTCCGGCACCTACCAGGGTATGGATTTCGTCAATGAACATTAAAATCTCCCCATCTGAGGCAATAACTTCTTTAACCACCGACTTCAGGCGCTCCTCAAACTCTCCCTTATACTTGGCCCCGGCAATTAATGCACCCATATCCAGGGCATAAATTTGTTTATTTTTAAGGTTTTCGGGCACATCTCCATTTAATATCCGATGGGCAATTCCCTCTGCAATAGCTGTTTTACCCACACCAGGTTCACCAATCAGGATCGGGTTATTTTTTGTACGACGCGAAAGTATCTGAAGCACCCGTCGTATTTCGTCATCCCGCCCAATTACAGGATCTAATTTTCCCGACCGGGCCTGTTCAATCAGGTTTATCGCAAACCGGTTAAGCGAATTATAGGTGTCTTCAGCCGTCTGACTGTCTACTTTAGAACCTTTTCGTAAATCCTGGATGGCATTTTTTAAATCTTTTTCATTGATCCCATTATCTTTCATTAGCTGGGCAACAGCATCTCCCGAATGCAAAATCCCCAGTAAGATATGCTCAACCGAAACAAACTGATCCCCCATCTCTTTGGAGATATTCATGGCTTTTTGCAGGGACTGGTTTGCCTGCCTGGAAAGATAGGGCTCTCCTCCGGAGACTTTTGGATAGGATTCAACGATCTTATCCAGGATCTTTTCAAAATTTACAGGGCTTACATTCATTTTTTTAAGTAAAAACCCGGATATATTCTCCCCCTGCGACAAAATCCCTTTGAGCAAATGTCCGTTTTCAATGGACTGATGCTGATATCCCTGGGCAACTGCAAATGCCTGCTGAATAGCTTCCTGTGATTTTATGGTAAATTGATCAAATTTCATCGTGTTCTTCTCCTTTCATTATTATTCTTTGTAAAGGGCATCAAAAGAATTGCCAGAATTCAAATGCTGCCTATTTGTCTTTTTTTCACTACTCGTTTAAGACAAATTGACAGTGTATGAATTGCCATGTTTCTTGATCTGGTTATTTGGATAAATAATAAGTTTGGGGTACTTTTAAAACGGATATCACTCAAAAAAAACAGTATGAATTACCACCTGCTGACTATGCATATTATCGATCACCGGGACAACTTTTTTATCCTGGAGATTGATTTGGACGATGAACGGAGTAGGATTCAATTCTCTCCTGAGGATAAATCCTTAATATATCTTGATAACAACAGCCTTTCTTCGTTTTTACAGCTCCGGGAATTTCAATTACGAAAGATTCTTCACAATAAAAGACCCGCTAGTTTTTATCGAGGATTCATGTTAAACTTTGTACTTTCGGACAGTTTACCAGACCCCGGGATGTATGACCGGACAAAGATTACTCAATTGGATAACAGAAACAACAACTATCAGGTCGCCAAAAGCGATCAAAAAAAAACAGGTATTCCTGAGCTTTTTACGGATGGTTCTTTTAATCATCAAAGGCAAACCGGGGGATATGCCATTTTAATCAAGGAGAAGCCTTCCGAATACCAGCTTTTACAAGTTGAAACCCATCGAAAAGGGAATAATTTAATGGAGCTGTTAGCGGTAATCAAAGGGCTGGAATACCTTAGGCATAAACAAAAGATAAGAATTGTAACCGACAGTCAGTATGTAATAAAAGGAATCAGTGAGTGGTTGCCGGTTTGGAAAATCAACAATTTTTATACAGCGAATGGAAGTCGCGCAAAGAATATCACGGAATGGAAAAAAGTTGACCGGCTCATCAGGAATAAGTATATAGAATTTGAGTGGGTAAAATCTCATGCCGATCACTTTGAGAATACAATATGTGACCTAAAAGCAAAATCAATCACTAAAAAATAACATTTGACAATGAAAAAAATCAACAAGAAACCTACCCCGTTAATTTATCCTGTTCCCGCAGCCATGGTAAGCTGCGGAATAAACGAACAGGAATACAATATTATTACGATAGCCTGGACCGGCACGGTATGTTCAGTTCCTCCAATGTGTTATATATCGATCCGAAAAGAAAGGCACTCCTATGATCTTGTTAAACGAACGAAAGAATTTGTTATTAACTACCCAACCAAAGATCTTGTATTTGAAGCGGATTGGTGCGGGCGTAAATCCGGCAAGGACTATCAAAAATTTAAAGAACTAAATCTAACTCCCGGGAAATCGGTTAAAATTGACACCCCTGTAATTGCAGAATCACCCATAAACATTGAATGTAAAGTAAAAGAAGTTATCCCACTGGGTTCGCATGACATGTTTATTGCTGAAATTGTGAATATCCAGGTTGATGAAAAGTACATCAATCCTTCCAATGGAACAATAAACATGCAACATCAGGAATTAATAGCCTATGCTCACGGTAAATATGTTCAATTAGGAGAAATAATTGAACAGGCTGGATTCTCGATCAAAAAATAAACAAGAAAAACTGTTATCTTTGTTATCCGTTATCAAGTTAAAAAAGTTTGTATGCAATTTTTTCTAAGGGCGATCTTATTATTCATTTTTTTTGCAGGCACAAAGTCCTTCTTATGGTCACAGGAAAAAATTACTCAAACCATACGAGGAACGGTTGTTGATAAAGAGACACAAGCTCCTTTACCAGGAGTAAACCTGGTAATTATCAGCACGCCACAGCAACAAGGCACTATCACCGACGAGAATGGCCATTTTCGATTCAACCAGGTACCGGTAGGACGGGTTTCCATTCAGGCAAGCTATGTGGGATATCAGACCCAGCTCATTGACAATATATATGTTTATTCAGCAAAAGAGACCATTGTAAACATAGAATTAACTGAATCGGTTACTTCCCTCGAAGAGGTTGTTGTAAAAGCGAATAACCGTAAAGATCAACCCATTAACAAGATGGCAACGATAAGTGCCCGCTCCTTTACAGTTGAAGAAACCAGTCGGTATCCGGGTAGCTATGGAGACCCGGCACGAATGGCAGCCAATTATGCAGGGGTAATGTCGGTTCGTGATAACCGGAATGATATTATTATCCGCGGAAATTCGTCCATTGGTCTGCTCTGGAAATTAGACGGAATAGAGATTCCTAACCCCAATCATTTTGCAGCATCCGGAACAACGGGTGGCCCGATCACGATCCTAAACAATAATTTATTAACTAACTCTGATTTTTTAACCGGGGCCTTTCCTGCCGAATATGGAAATGCTCTGGCCGGAGTGTTTGACCTGAATATGAGAACCGGGAATAATGAAACCAGAGAATACTGGGCGGAGTTTGGATACAATGGATTAGAATTTGGAGCTGAAGGCCCCTTTTCAGAAAGTTCCAATGCCTCCTACCTGGTTACTTACAGATACTCGTTGGTTGACCTTATTGATTTACTGGGTGCAGAAGTAGAAACCACCAAGTACCAGGACTTAACCTTAAAACTCAACTTTCCCATGGATAATGGACGACTGAGTTTTTTTGGCATTGGGGGGGCCAGTTACATCGAAATGTTCGATTCCAACAATGACCGTCCGGACTGGAGTTTCGAAAGCTGGGGCGAAGATATTAGCAATGGCTCTGATATTGGAGCAACAGCGCTTTCCTATTTACATTTTTTTAGCACTCAAACAAGGTTAGAGACATCCGTTTCAGCTTATGGCTCGCATGTAAAAACACAAATCGACACCTTTAGTATTCATAACCTAACCCCTTACCGCTGGGCAGGTGAAAAATCAAAAGAAATAAAATTAAGCTTAACCTCCGAGCTAAACAGTAAATTAAGCCCGAAAAACACTTTCAGTACAGGGATAAAAATTGATCGTTTTTTTGTCGATTTGGCAGACAGCAGTATGGTTGGCGGACAGTACAGGGTAGACACGGATATTCGTGAAGCCTTTAACCTTTACCAGGGATTTGCCCAGGTAAAACATAAATTTACCGACCAGGTTGAGCTATACGTAGGAATTCATTCCCAGTTTTTAGATCTTAACCGTTCCTTTGCCCTGGAGCCCAGGCTGGGTTTTAACTGGGAAATAGATCAGAAGAATGCCCTTAATTTCGGGTATGGTTTACATAGTCAGACCCAATTAAGGGTTGTGTATTTTACGCAAACGTTATTGAATGATGGTTCTGTTGCATATACCAACAAGGATCTGGATTTCTCCAAAAGCAGCCAGTTGATTACAGGTTATGATCACTTATTTAATGAAAACCTAAGGTTAAAGCTGGAAGCTTATTACCAGTATTTATACGACATCCCGGTAAAACCTAACCTCCCCCAATATTCGGTATTAAATTATGGAGCCGAATACTTTATCGAAAGGGTAGATAGTCTTACTAATGATGGTAGCGGTAAAAATTATGGAATTGAACTTACCCTGGAACGGTTTTTAAAAAACAGGTTTTATTATTTAATAACTGCATCGCTCTACGAATCGAAGTATAAGGGGTATGATGGCATTGAAAGAAATACTGCTTTTAATGGGAATTTTGCCCTTAATATTCTAGGGGGGTATGAGATTCCCATCCGAAAATATAACGCCTTAACGATTGGATTAAGGACGACATACGCCGGCGGAAGACCCTATGTTCCTTACAATGTTTCAGAAACCCTGGTCCAAGGAACGGAGGTTTTAAATTGGAATGAAGCCTATACGATTAGCCAGGATAATTATTTCCGGGTAAGCTTACGGATTGGGTTTAAGCGAAATAAGCCCAATTTTAGTGTCGAATACAGTATGGATCTACAATATCGTACCAATTACACCAGTATATACGATCACAGAATTGATCCGCTGACCGGAGAAATCTATCATAATGATCAAATGGGATTATACCCAATGGCTAACTGGAGAATTCATTTTTAAAACAATAAACCATGAAAAAAATATTTTTATTGTTCAGTATTCTAGGATTAATATGCAACCTTACTTATGCACAAAAGTATGCAGCAGCAGTGCTCGACGATGAGTTTTGGGGATATATTGATGAAAACGGGAACCAAATTCTCTATCCCATGTATGATGTCGCCTATGAATTTTCGTCAGGGATTGGACTCATAAAAAATGACGGGACCCTTTACTATGTGAATCCGGAAGGAATAATTATTAACAGCACCAGGGAGTATAATGTGCGGTATCCTTTTTCTGAGGGTCTTGCCAGGATTGAAAAGGAGGGTAAATGGGGTTATCTTGACAAGCGCGGTGAATTTTCCATAGCTCCTCAGTTTATAGAAGCCCATGATTTTAAAAGCGGGGTTGCTGCAGTAAGATCAGATGAAGGGTGGGGCTTTCTGACGAAACAAGGGACCTACCTGATTAACCCCCAGTTTAAAAAAGCAAAAGATTTCGAAGGGGAAGCAGCCATGGTAGTTAAGGAAAGGGGCTGGGTTTATGTAAACAAAGAGGGAAAAACATTTCCCACAAACAATGAGTACGAAGTCCATCATGATTTTTCGGAGGGTATGGGTGCTGTTCGAAGAGATAAACTTTGGGGGTTTGTAAATCAAAACGGAGATCTCGTAATCCAGCCTCAATTTACCGATGTGGGAGATTTCTCTAGTGGCCTTGCTCCGGTAAGGGTTGATGATCTTTGGGGATATATCAATAAAAAAGGAGAGTATAAGGTACAACCCAAATACCGTACAGCAAAAGAATTTCAGGACGGAATGGCTTT
The DNA here is from genome assembly GCA_036351015.1 of Bacteroidales bacterium. Lineage (GTDB taxonomy): Bacteria > Bacteroidota > Bacteroidia > Bacteroidales > UBA12077 > UBA12077. The sequence goes on along the minus strand of JAZBOG010000023.1, from coordinate 142,180 downwards.
GGTACGGGAAGATGGTGAATATTTTTATATCAACACATCGGGGCAGGAAACTGGTAAAGACGCAAATTATTTGATTAAACATGATTTTTCGGAAGGCTATGCAAGGATTATCCAAAACGGTAAATGGGGCTTTATCAATAAATCGGGGGATATAGTGATTCATCCTCAATTTGATGATGCAGAAGATTTCAAATCCGGAAGAGCAGCAGTACTCCAAAACGGAAGATGGGGATTTATCACCCCCCAGGGAGAACCAGTAATCGAATGCAAATACCGTAAGGTAAGTGATTTTAAACCTTTAGACTGATTAATGAAGATATTACTAATTAATACACCACGTTCGCCACACAACATGATTCTTGAATCAGCTCCAGCTGAGGCAAAGCAATTTATTCACAAAAAACTTATCGGTCCCCCGCTGGGTTTATTAACGGTTGCCAAAGCCGTGGAGGATTATGATGTAACGGTTTTTGATACCAAGGGAGAATATGATTTGTATCCCGACAGCACCCCTCCCTTAAGGGAGTTGGTTTTACAATTACTAGAGAAGCATACTCCCGATATTGTTGGGACAACGACCATTGCCTCTGAATTTTATTATGCCCTGGAAATTCTGCAAACCACCAGGTCCTTTAATCCGAAGATATTAACTGTCGCCGGGGGGTTGCATGCAACGCTTTCTCCCGGGGATTTTAATCATCCGGCGATTGATCTGATTTTACCGGGGCAATCGGCTCATACATTTCGAAAGGTTGTTGAAGCCAAAGAAAATGGGTTAAGTTTTGACCACATTCCCGGGGTGATAACCACAAAGAACGGAATTCTAACTCTGTCCCGGGCAAAACCTGAAGCTATAAATTCAGCCGGGAAAGATTTTCTGATGCCGGATCGTGGACATCTGGAAAGATGGAAGGAGACTTATAAGGTAGGCAATAATCCATACCCCTCCACCTATCTGTTTACTTCATTAGGCTGCCCTTACAGGTGCACATTCTGTTCCATCTGGTGCCAGTTTAACGGGAAATATTTACAACGTGACGTAGAAAGTATTATTGAGGAGTTAAAACAAACCGAAGATTATCCTGTGGTTCGTTTTGCCGATGCCAATACCATCGTAAATACAAAATTTATTGACCACCTTTTCGACCGCATTGAGCAGGAAGGCATTCACAAAGCCTATGTAATGGATATCAGAACAGACACGGCGGTCCAAAACCCCGGGTTGATTGAAAAGCTTGCCAAAAACGGGCTTAAGGTGGTAATCTGCGGATTTGAATCGTTCCGCGAAGAGGAGCTAAAAAAATACAATAAAAGTGCTGAAGCAAAATTAATTCATCAGGCAATTGATATTTTTCATCAGCATGGCATCATGTTGCGGGGAAACTATGTTATTCCCAATGATTACGATGAATCAGATTTTGAGGCATTAGCTGAATATACATCATCACACAAAGTAACCTATGCCGGTTACACCATCCTCACCCCAATGCCCGGGACTCCTTATTATGAAGAGGTCAAGGATCAGATTATTGATTTTGACCTGTCAAAATATAATTTTTTTAACAGTGTGCTAAAAACCAAACTCCCCCTGGAAAAGTTTTACGAAAACGTAGGAAAGTTATGGCTTATTAAGAAAGGGTCAGATGTAATTTAATAAGTTATCCAAACAAAAATATTTTCTCTTTATATACATTCTCCTAATTTTTATTAACTTAGCGTAACACTAAAAAAGGAGGTTTATTATGAAACGCAAGTTATCAATCATTAGCCTGTTTACGTTATTTTTTGTTTTAATGCTGAGTTTTAACGGCTGGGCCAATAAAACTTCAGTAGAGATTATTGCTCCTGAAAAAGCAACCAAAGGTTCCGAAATTACCATTAAAATTGAAGTAGATCACTTTGGAAACAGTAAAGCACATTTCACCGACTGGGTTATTGTTAAAATCAATGGGGAAGAATACAAGAAATGGGAATATGATAAAAATAATTTACCCCAAGACTCATCGTTTACGTTAGAATTTACGATTACCGCTCAAGAGAATATGGAAATTACCGCCGAAGGACACTGCAACAAACACGGTTCCAAAGGAAAAAGCCAGGTTAAAATAATTGTTGAATAAATTTTCTGATCATGTTTCTTGGGATCAACATTATTTTATGGTTTGGTGTAATCAATCTTCTGTTGATACTTTTTCAGTTATTCAGTGGATTACACCTTATAAAGGTTAATTTTAAAATTCATAAAACCTTTGGTATTATCTTATTTTTTACAGCTTTTATTCATGGCATATATGCATTAGTTATCAATTATATTTAATTATTAACCAAAAATTCAGTATGATGAAATTATTAAAATTAATCCTGGTGGGATCTTTAATTTTGGGGTTCTCAACAATTAAGGCACAAAAAATTAATATCGTAGAAGGGGATCTGGACTTCTTAAAAGGAGAATCAGTGGTAAACCTAGAATACGACTATTCAGAAATGAGTGTGGGGAAGTTTGAAGATGAGGCAGAATATATTGCAAAGAAGAAAGAAGAATATAATGAAAAAGAACCGGGCAGAGGTGACCAATGGGAAGAAAGATGGATTGAAGACCGTAGCACCAGGTTTCAACCAATGTTTGAAGAGTTACTCAATAAATACACCGGAAAAAAAGGAGTTGCATTTAGTCAGCATGAAAATGATGCAAAATACACGTTAAAGCTTCACACCACTTTTACTGAACCCGGATTTAACATCTATATTTCCAGAAAAAATGCCGAAATAAATGCAATTGTCACTTTTTACGAAACAGCCAACCCAGAAAATATTCTTTGCAAAATTGACATGAGAAGATGTCCCGGGAAGTCTATGGGTATGGACGATTACGATACCGGAGGAAGGATTAAGGAAGCCTATGCCAAATGCGGTAAAGAACTGGGAAAACTTATTGCCAAAAAGATAAAATAACGATCTTACTTATTTAGTAAATTAAAAAAGGAATCCATGGAGTGGGTTCCTTTTTTAAAATTTTGTTACGGGAATTATTTTATAATCCCCTTGAATAAACCTGGCTATTTTGGTTAGATCCTTCCCTGCCCCACACTCATAAAACACCCTGACATTCTTTTTTAGAAGGTATTGCATCGTTTTGTACCAGTTTATTTTTTCGGTTAAATTATAAACCACCTCCTTTTGGATATCCCGGGATTTTATAACCTCCCTTTGATCATAGGTTGAAATTACCGGAACTGCGGCATCTCGAAAAGCGAACTCGTTCACAAAATGACTAAACTCATCTTTAAGTTTCCTGAGGTATTTCGAATGATAAGGAGTATCAACCGTTAATTCGGAAACTGAGAAGGCTCCCTCCTGTTGAGCAATGTCGAGTAAATATTGGATATCGCTTTTTCCACCGGATACTACCATCGAGCGTTCATTATTCCTATTGATAATTTCCACATCCAGCTTATTGTCAGCAATTTGCCCATGAATATCCGGATAGGTGAGACCAACAACAGCCCCCATACCATACTTCTTATCCCCGGTTAAGGTACGAACCAATTGATAAGCCCTGTTGATAATTGTTATTCCCTCTTCGAATTCAATGGATTTACTTGCGTACAAAGAAGCATAGATTCCCATGCTATATCCGGCAATATAATCAGGTTTAATCTTTTGCTGCAGACATAAATCATAAAATGCACAACTAAAAATATAGGCTATCAATTGTGATCCAAGCTCATCCCTTTGATAAAACCGGGACTGGTAATTGAAAACAGGCAGCTTAAAATCCAGAATATCCGAGGCCCGGTCGATATATTGGCGCAGGTCCACATGATTTTGTTCGAGCACCTCAACCTCTTTGTGAGTATACGAAGTAATAAAAGCAGGGAAGACTAATGCGGTGTTGCTTCTCACCATTACAATGTGGTTATAATAACTTTAAACAATACATAATCAGCGGTTTCGGAAAAATCGGCCACAATATTTCCTGCCAGGTGCTCTTTGAGCAATGATTCAAGCTTAACAGAGAAAAAAAGGTCAAATTCCTGTTCGGCAGTAAAAATAATTTCCACATCTTTCCAGTCATAATAGTCGGAATTAAAAGCTTTGTAAAAAGCCTCCTTAAAACAAAAGCCTTTTAAAAAGGCTTGCTTGCCAAACAACGAAAAATTTTCTATTTCTCTGCTTGTAAATAGATCATAAATTAAATCCGATAATTTCCCCTTATCAAAATAGTGTTTATTAAACCGGTCGGTTTCTTCAATATCAATTCCACAACCCAAAACCTTCATCTACCTGGTAATTATTCAATTGTAAGGATATTGTTTTCGTGTTCGATAATGAGCATCTGCATATCAATAAGTTCTCCGATGGTTTTCACCGGGTTTTTCACAGCAAATTTACCAATCGTTTTGAGTTCAATATTCAGGTCATATTTCTTTTTAAATATCTCAATCAATTCCAGAAACATTAACGAATCACCGTCTAAATCAGAAATGATATTGGAATTTTCGGAAATTTCTTCCGGATCGATTTCACACTCTTCGGCAAAAAAGTCCAGCACAATTTCTTTTACTTCGTTGCGTGTATTTTCAGTTACTTTAGCCATTTTATTTGAATTTATTATTCGTTAATTAACTTATTCACTTCATCTTTTGAGAGCTCCTGCCAATCAGGTTCATTAAATTCGTATCCATGCTGTTCGAACAGAACCCTGAAAAAAGTTTCTTTATTAAAGGATAATTTGGTTTGCTTATCGGGAGTGCGTTCAATAAAAACCAGTTCTTCAGGTTTTATTTCAAACTCCGTACAAATTTGAGAAGCAAGTTTTGCATTCCATTCGGTTACAGGTGTTCCGGGATTTTCTTCATACAGATCAGTAACGATAACAATTGTTTTATGAGCTTTTCGAACAATTTTTAAACCACAAACAGAGGGGACATCCCACATTCCTTTGAAATGATATTCCTGTTCAACAAATGAACTTTTAGTCGAATTCATAACGATTGATTCTATTTTATGAAGCCAATTTATTATTCACCTTTTTTCCAAAACTAATCTTGGACAGATCCTGGCGTCGTTTTCTATAGGTTCCGTCTTCAATCTCACGGGAGACTACATTTTTCAGTAATTTAAACATTTTCTCTTCCTGGGTTTCATCTTTATAAAAAGAGTCCCAGGCATAATGATAGAGCTCCTGTAGCCTTTCAGCAGTCATATGCTTTGGATGATAAACGACCTGACCTGCATTGTAATCGTTCCAGTCGTAATTGAAGATACGTTTCTGCTTTCTCAGATCGGTCCATGCTTTGGTATGGGGAAATGGAGTAAGAACCGTAAACTCGGCCAGATCAAGATCGATCTCATGCAAGAAATCAATTAATCGTTTAATATCATCTTCGGTCTGGTTATCCAGACCGAGTAAAATCGTTCCTTCAACGCCTATTCCAAAATCATGGTAGCGTTTAATTCTGTTTTTGATATAGTCGGAGGTATCAAAAACTGCCTGATATACATACCAAGCACCAGCCTGAGCTGCCAGATCAAGGACCTCAGGTTTATCTTCAATGGTATGACTCACCCACTTTTTCTTCATGGGAATCATGGCTTTAAAAAGTTCTTTTTCCCATTCGGTATCCTGAGCCAATGAATTATCGACAATAAACAGGCGGTTATTATCGATGGTTTCAAGTTCTTCAATGACTTTTTCCACCGGTCTGGGGCGAAACTGTCGTCCTCCAAGGTACGCTACGGCACAGGGGTAACAATGGTATCTGCAGCCACGGGAGGCATGAAAAGTATCCACCATTTGTACTCCTTTATGATAATACAGATCCCTGTTATAGAGCTCTCTTCGAGCAGGACCTACCAACTCAATGGGAGGCATGTCGTTCATGAAATTATAAAGTTTCTTCAGTTCTCCTTTTTTAAAATCATCAAAAACCTGCTGCATATGTCCTTCGGCTTCTCCAAGGAAAACAGAATCGGCATGTTCCATGGTTTCCTCTGCATGCAACATGGTTGAAATACCACCAAAGATGACTTTCTTTCCACGTTTGCGATATTCATCAGCGATAGCCCATCCCCTTTTAATCTGTGTAGTTAAAAGCATGGATATCCCAACAAAATCCACATCGTCGTCAAAACGCATTTCTTCCAGATTCTCATCGATAAACTCAACCTCAAACTCATCGGGAATGGTTGCGGCAAAAACAACAGCTCCATGAGGAGGTAAGTTAAACGTTGTCTGTCCGGGCAATTTTTCCCACCGGGGAAAGATCAATTGAAATTTCATATCTCGTGTTGGTTTAATTTCGTTAGTTAAAACTTTTTAAAAATATCAAAAAAATTAGCTTTTACAAATTATATCCGTATTCTTTCAACCAGGAGCTCATTATTTCATCAATAATTTCCTGTTGTTCCCGGGGTAAAGAATAGCTATTCTTTCGATAATCCTTAATAGAGGCTAAAAACTGATGCAAAGAATTTTTAAAATCTTCGGTAAAATTCAGCTCTAAATCATGATATATCGACTGAACTACACTAACAGGATCTTTTTCAAGTGCTTCAAAGGTAAGGCTACAGTGCCTGTTTCCAGGGAGCAGCTTCAGGTCCCGTTGGATTTTATTTTCCATATAAATCAACTGTTCTGTTACCTCACGGGTGGTCGGCCTGGTCCATTTTTTGTTCATGGTGTTTTGTGTACCCACAATATCCCACATTCGTATTGTCGAAGGAACAACCTTATATGGATGCCTTACAATATGAATATAACGGGCCCCGGGAAAAATTTCATTCAACACCTTAATTCGTAACGAATGAAATGGATTTTTGATTAAAATGGTTTTCGGATGTTCAAGGGTTAACTTTTTATAAAAAAGAATGAGTGCATTTTTCCAGTTTTCCAGTTCTTCGCCTTCAGGTAAAAAATCAGGGAAAGATTTTAAAAAATACTGGTCAGATTTAGGGAAAACCAATCTTTTTAAAGGAGAATATCCCGATAATCGAAAAAGGGCATATTCGTCTTCCAGGGGTTCATCCAACCCTAGTTTAACCTGATCCATAGGGCGTGTTCCCTTGAGTACTTTGGCCATAATGGGTTCATAGGATTTTCGGGAAGAAAGAAAGCTGTCGGGGATAGACCCCTGAAACAAACTGGAAGTTACAAATTGATTATCAAGATTTAACAACTGATGCAGAAAGGTACTTCCGGTTCGCCAGTGACCGATAATAATCACAGGATCTTGGGGCAATGGCTGTTCTGCAATTTTCCGGTCAAAAAGTTTCTTCTCCTTTTTATGAAATACAGAGGCCCAAATACCATTTTGAAAGAGAAACAGAAACCGTACCAGATATCTGGGAGCAAAAGACATACCATTCTTTCGGATCAGTTTCAAAAACCCGGGTAGTCGCATCCCCGCTATCAGGTAAGCCATTTTCATAACGAAAAAGTTTTTGAATTAACCTGAATAAATCAGAATATCGGGTTAAGCAGCTTTATTATTGATGAACTCTGCAATAGAGTTTACATCTTTAAGTACTTCACGGGCCAGGTTTTGGTCGTCAATACGTACCTTATATTGCCTTTGTACAGCCATTACCAGCTCAATAGCATCAATTGAATCCAGTCCCAAAGTGTTTTCACCACCAAAAAGAGGTAAATCATCATCAATATCTTCAGGCGTTATATCTTCAATATTTAATGTTTCAATAATCATACTTTTGATATCCGCTTTCAAATCAGAACCAATTTTTTCACCCATCGCTTTCAAAAATTAATATTTACGTATAATTTGTTTTAATTCATTATAAAATTTTTCTTCGGCAGCAGCCCTGTCTAAAATCATGTCGCCCAGTTCCTTAAGTTTTCCGGGACCAAGGTCACGATTTTTTCCAATTTTTGCTGCAAAGTAAGAAATATTTCTCCAACCATCCCCTATTTCCATCATCTTTTTTGACATATCATTTAAATCCTGATCGTTAAGGATCTCTGCCGCCTGACGAAGGAATGTTGCATACAAATACCGGAAACCTCCACCTCCAGTCCCCTGGTCTTCCAGAAAGACATTAATTTTCATAACCTCATGGGAGAGATGATCGATATCGCGGGTAATCTTAGGCCACTGCTGCACTTTTTTACTAAACAGGCGGATGCCTCTCACTCCAATAAACCCGGGCTGTACACCAATCATATTATTGATTGTATTTTTAACGGCCTTAGGTATAAGCAACTTATAGTCAATGCGTTCGGGCACAGATTCGATATGATACATAAAACCTTTTGGAGCCATATACCCCCCGGCAAAACGTGCTTTTCTTAATTTATCTTTATGCAACCGGGCTAATTTGGGATAATAACTGTCGCTTACAATATATTCATCCCCTTCTTTACCAATTACCGTAACAAAATGAATGTTTGCATGTACCCGTTCCCATTGGGGAATATAATCCATGTAATAAAAATCAACCTGAACAGCAACGGGTATTTTTTCCGCAATCAGCTGATCGAGCATCTCTTCGGCCTGATCTTTATTCCTGAATTTATAGGTTTTAAACTGAATATCGGTTCTTTTGGCAATTTTTTTTCTTAATTGGCCGGGTTTGGTACGAATGATAAACATAGGGAAGTTCAGGCTGGGGGTATGTCTTAAATAGCCAAAATACAACCCGCTTCCTATGCCGAATATCATCGGTTCTGAAATCTCCAGGCCTTTATGTTTAAGAAGTGCTGTCAATGTGCCTGATTCACAGTGAGCAGCCATATGGTGAGTAAAAGTATCTATTATCATTTTTGGTTCACTTCAAATTTAGTAATTACAACAAATGGATTTTCTGTTTTGGTTTGTTTTACTTTGCCTTTCGATGAGTTATCCTCTTCGGTATCCGGGAGTTTTTCATTTTGGTCTAATGCTATAATTTGCAACAAATTGGCCACCGGAATATCAAAAGCATAGGCATATCTCTGCAGGTCAGCAAGCTTTATTTTTTTAAACTTTTTTACCTTCTGATGACGCTTAACCCTGAATAATGCTATTCCGGTTCTTCGGGATAACTCAAGATCATTAAAATCATGGATCATTTTATAATAATAGACAGGGGTGATTTCATTCTTTTTCAGTTTTTCCAATAATGATAAACGGAGTTTTACCATCTTTTCCCAAAAATCATCCAAATAATTTTTGGAAATATACGAACCGGTTTGAATCGGTCCATAGGAGCCATCATCTTTTTCAACATACAAAACCAGTTGTTGAGGTTCATAATCAACGTAAGCATCCTTTTCTTTCATACAGGTTTATTTAAAAAAGTATCGTACAATTTGCTTAATATTTTAGCATACTAAAATATATCAATTCGGTCAATTGCCAAAATTTTTTATTTTAAACAAACATTCAAATGGATCAGGCAAACATTTGAAGATTATTTTTGTTTTTTCAGCATCGAGGATTGCATGAAATAAATCGTACTGAAAATAAATCTCAAATCAAGGAAAATTAAAACAATTTATTAAATTTGCACTATTTGAAAATTTTGTAATAACAAAACATTATTCATTCACGAATAAAAGATTAACAACGAGTAAACCATGATTATAGTAGGTGAAAGGTACCTTACCCTGGATGACTTTTATCAAATCCTTTTCGAAGAAGAAAAAATAGACTTATGTCCAAATGCACTAACGAAAGTAAAGCAAAACCATGAGTTTCTGGAAGACTTTTCAAAGAACAAGGTTATTTATGGCATAAATACTTGTTTTGGGCCGATGGCTCAATATAAGATCAATGAAAACGATCAAAAAGCGTTACAATACAATCTAATCCGAAGTCATGCCACAGGTTCCGGTCAACCAATTTCCAACTTACAGGCGAAAGCCTTAATGATAGCCCGGCTTAACTCTTTTATGAGGGGATACTCCGGGATTCATCCGGATGCCGTTCATTTACTTAAGGATTTCATCAATTTAGATATATACCCCAAGGTATTTGAACATGGCGGAGTTGGAGCCAGTGGAGATTTAGTACAGTTAGCCCATTTAGCCCTGAATTTAATTGGAGAAGGAGAAGTTTGGTACAAGGGGCAATACAGACCTGCCAAAGAAGTTTTTGAAGCAACGCATTTAATCCCTTTAAAAGTTTACCTGCGGGAAGGTTTAGCGATAATAAACGGGACTTCCTGTATGACGGGTATTGGGATGATTAATCTTATCCATGCAAAAAATCTTCTTAACTGGGCAGTTATTGCATCGACCATCATTAATGAGGTGGTTGAATCGTATGATGATCATTTTTCCAAGGAACTTAACCAGGTTAAACTGCACGAAGGGCAAAATTTAATTGCTGCAGAGATGCGCAAAATTGTTGAAAGCAGCAGGTTGATAAAAAAACGTGCCGAGTACTTATACAATGGGAACATCCAGGCGGGTATCATTAAAGATAAAGTACAGGAATATTATTCTTTACGATGTGTTCCTCAGATTCTGGGCCCTGTTTATGAAACCATAAAAGGGGTAGAAAAAATTTTAATCAACGAGGTAAATTCGGTAAATGATAATCCGATCATCGATAAGGAAAATGTGGATGTATTTCACGGGGGCAATTTTCATGGAGACTATATATCGCTTGAGATGGACAAACTAAAAATAGTAACGACCAAGATGTCGATGCTTCTTGAAAGACAACTGAACTATCTCTATAATGACAAACAAAATGAGAAATTCCCCCCGTTTGTAAATTTAGGTACTTTAGGATTAAATCTGGGAATGCAGGCAGCACAGTTTACGGCCACATCAACCACTGCCGAAAATCAGACCCTTTCAAATCCCATGTACATACACAGCATTCCAAACAACAATGACAACCAGGATATTGTTAGTATGGGGACCAATGCAGCATTAATTACCAGGAAGGTCGTAGAAAACACCTTCGAGGTTATGGCCATTGAGTTTATCAGCCTTCTTCAGATTGTTGATTTTATGAAATTTAAGGACAAGCTATCGGTTACATCCAAAAAAGTATATGAAGAAATGAGAGCTATTGTTCCGGTATTTTCTGAGGATGCACCCATTTATCCACATATAGAAAATATTAAACAATACCTGATCAAAAACAGACCCAACAGAATTAAATAAGATCGCTATGAAATTTGCATTAGTTACAGGAGGTTCAAGAGGAATAGGGAAAGCTATTTGTTTAAAAATAGCACAACAGGGATATCATGTATTAATCAACTATCGCAGCAATGAGCAGGAAGCCCAGGACACGCTGAATCAAATACAAAGCAATGGTGGTACCGGTGAATTAATGAGATTTGATGTATCCAGTCATGAGGAGATAAAAGCCACCCTGGGACAATGGAAAGAAAAAAATCCGGATTCTTATATTGAGGTTTTGATCAATAATGCCGGCATCCGAAAAGATGCCCAGGTGATGTGGATGAAAGACGATGAATGGAATGATGTAATTCAAACAAACCTAAACAGTTTCTACTATACCACAAAAGCTTTAATGCAAGACATGATTGTAAACAAATTTGGAAGAGTGGTCAATGTAGTTTCCTTATCCGGAATCAAAGGATTACCAGGTCAAACCAATTACTCTGCTGCAAAAGGGGGAGTAATAGCAGCAAGTAAAGCACTGGCCCAGGAGGTTGGGAAAAAGAATATCACCGTTAACTGTGTAGCGCCGGGTTTTATTAAAACCGATATGACCCAAGATCTGGACGAGAAAGAACATAAGCGGTTAATTCCCATGGCCCGGTTTGGGAAACCGGAAGAAGTGGCCGAAGTAGTTGCCTTTTTAGCCTCAGAAAAAGCATCATACATCACCGGTGAAGTGATTTCTGTGAATGGGGGATTGTATACTTAATACTTGAATCTATAGAAAAAATTCTACGAATTATATGAATAGAGTTGTAATTACAGGAATGGGGGTCTATTCCACGATTGGTAAAAATATTGAAGAGGTAAAAGAATCATTATACAAAGGACGCTCGGGGATTGGGTTCGATCCCGAAAGAAAAAAAATGGGGTTTCGATCTGCGCTTACAGGGATTATTGAGCAACCCAATTTAAAAGGAGAATTAAAACGCAGACAACGGGTGGGATTAGCCGAAGAAGGTGAATATGCCTATGTAGCTACCATCGAGGCGCTTAAGCAGGCAAGAATCGACCAAGATTTTTTAGATCAGGTGGATGTTGGGATTCTTTATGGAAACGACTCCTCGGCAAAATCGGTTATTGAATCGTACGATCTGTTAAAAGAAAAGAAAGACACTACCCTGCTAGGCTCAGGAGCCATATTTCAGTCGATGAACTCGACCATTAGCATGAACTTATCAACTATTTTCAGGTTACGAGGGATAAACCTCACCATCAGTGCAGCCTGTGCCAGCGGGTCACATGCTGTAGGGATGGGATATTATCTCATCCGCAGTGGTTTGCAGGATATTATCCTGTGCGGTGGAGGACAAGAAATTAACTATCACTCGATGGGTAGTTTCGACGGGCTCAGTGCCTTTTCTGTCCGGGAAGATGAGCCCCAGAAAGCCTGCCGGCCTTTTGATCGTGACCGGGACGGACTGGTACCCAGCGGAGGGGCAGCAACCCTGATCATCGAGAGCTATGAATCGGCAAAAAAACGGGGAGCTCCCATCTTAGCAGAAATAATCGGTTATGGATTTTCATCTAACGGAGATCATATTTCGGTTCCCAATGTAGAAGGTCCGGCCAAATCACTGGAAATGGCCCTTAAAGACGCACAAATTCAAGCCAGCCAGATTGATTACATCAATGCACATGCCACATCAACCCCTGTGGGCGATCTCAATGAAGCCCAGGCCATTGATAAAATCTTTGGCCAGGTTAAACCATGGGTCAGCTCCACCAAGTCAATGACCGGGCATGAAATGTGGATGGGAGGTGCCAGTGAAATCATTTATTCAATTCTTATGATGCAGGAGGCTTTTGTGGCACCCAACATTAATTTTGAAAACCCTGATGAACAATCAGCAAAATTAAAAATTGCTTCAGAAACTATAAAAAATCATAATATTGATTTATTTTTGTCTAATTCATTTGGTTTTGGAGGGACAAATTCAACCTTAATTGTAAAAAAGATAAAATAACTTATTAACGGGAAGATTAATTGAGCTATGGAGAACCAGGAAATTATAACTAAAGTTAATGATTTTTTAATCGATGAGTTTGAACTGGAAGAAGAACAATTGATACCAACAGCCAATTTAAAGGAAACGCTGGAAATCGATAGCCTGGACTATGTAGATTTGGTAGTGATTATTGAAAAGAACTTTGGGTTTAAAGTAAAAGGTGAAGATTTTGCAACGATAAAAACACTTCAGGATTTTTATGAATATATCATAGAACATGCAAAATCTAATTAAAATGATGTTTTATGATTGAATTGGGAGGGTTAACTAAATGCCATCATGGAAGGGACAATCTCGTGGAAATGTTTTAGGATATAGAATTTTTGTATTTACCCTTAAGTACCTGGGATTGTCATTCGCCTATTTTATTCTGGGATTTGTAGCTTTCTATTATTTTATTTTTGCCAGATCCAGTTCCAAACCTCTCTACTACTATTTTAGAAACATTCTTCACTATTCCCATTTAAAATCCATCCTGTCGATTTATAAAAATTATTATGTTTTTGGGCAGGTATTACTTGATAAGTTTGCAATCCTTGGGGGATTAAAAGGTAAGTTCACTTACAATTTCGACGGGGAGCATCATTTACGGGAAATGGCCAAAAACAAAACCGGGGGGATTATCATTAATGCTCATATTGGAAATTTCGAAATTGCCGGACAATTATTAGAACGATTAAATACCAGAATCAATGTATTAATGCTTGATGCCGAACACCAGCAAATAAAAAAATACCTTTCCCATGTCCTGGTGAATAAAGATGTTAATATAATTCCAATACAGTCTGATTTTTCGCATATTGTCCCCATTGGTGAAGCATTACTCAACAAAGAACTTCTTGCCATGGCAGGCGACCGGTTTATTGAAAAAAACAAGGTTTTCAACATCCGTTTCATGGGTAAACAAGCCTTATTTCCTGCCGGTCCGTTTTATCTGGCAGCCCGTTTTGGCGTTCCGGTTACTTTTGCATTTGCCATGAAAGAATCTAAAAGTCATTATCATTTTTATGCTACCCAACCGATGGTTATTAAAAAATACAAAAACCAGGAAGTACAAGACAAAGAGTTAAAGCATTTTGTAGAAAAATATGCCCATGAGTTTGAACGGATTCTAAAAAAATATCCCCTGCAATGGTTCAACTATTACTCCTTTTGGGAAAATGACTAAATGATGAAAGAAAAAAAGATTTTATTTATTTCAGCCAACCAGTATGATGATCCCTATCCGGTATATCCGATAGGTTTGTCTTACCTTACTACTTATCTTAAAGAACGTTTAGCCGGTTTTGAAATATCCATCCTGGATTTGAATTTTATTTCCATCGAAGAGCTTAAAAAGGAAATTCAAAAATTTTCGCCCAAATATATCGGGATTTCTTTCCGGAATATTGATGATGTAAACTCCATCAATAAAAAATATTTTGTCAATCAGTATAAAAACCTTATCGGCCAGATCAAATCGGTTACCAATGCTACCCTTATTATCGGGGGGTCAGGATTTTCAATATTCCCCGAGCTGATGTACAAAACCCTAAGACCTGATTTCGGAATTTATGGCGAAGGAGAGGATACCTTATTAAAACTCATTGAAAGGTTAGAAAATAACAGGAGTTATTCCGACTTAGGCCGGTTGATATATCAAAAAAACGGACAATGCATTTTTAACCGGAATGAAAATTTCTTTAGTGACCTCGCCCTTAATTTCGAAGATCAGTTACTTGATTTTTACTGGAAAAAAAGTGGAATGTTAAATGTCCAAACCAAACGTGGATGCCCTTATCATTGCATATATTGTACCTACCCGCTTATTGAAGGGAAAAAAGTAAGAACATTAAATACCGATAAAATTGTTGATACCCTTAAGCAATTATATTACCAAAAAGGGATCGACTATATCTTTTTCACCGATTCAGTTTTTAACATTAACAATAAATATAATTACGAACTTGCCGAAAAGATTATTTCCAGCGGGATAAAGATAAACTGGGGAGGATATTTTACTTTTACTCAACTCGATAAAGATTTATTAAAGATTCTTAAAAAATCAGGGCTTAAACATATTGAGTTTGGTACAGAAACAATGTCTGATACCACCCTGAAAACCTATGGAAAAAATTTCACGGTAAATGATATATTGGAAAAATCAGCCCTTTGTAATCAACTGGATATTGATTATGCACATTTTATGATCCTGGGTGGATATGGAGAAACCAATCAGACAGTGGACGAAACTTTTCAAAATTCTAAAAGCATTGAAAATTCTGTATTTTTTACCTATGTGGGCATGCGAATTTACCCGGGAACAAAGCTCCAGGAATATGCAATACAGGAGGGTGTCATCGACAAGAATGATAATCTACTGGAACCCCGGTATTACCTTTCAAAAGATGTTGATTATGAAGATTTAAAACAACGGGCAAACCAAACAGGGAAGCGATGGGTTTTTCCGGATGAAGATACAACAGTTATGTCCAACAAATTACGTGAACGAAACAAAAAAGGACCATTATGGGAATATTTAACCATGTAATAGCAGATGAGCACACCATTTTAACTTATATTCCTCAAAGACCTCCCATGGTTATGGTGGAGAAGTTACATCTTGCCGAAGGAAGAAAAACTATTGGAAGTTTAAAAATAAAAGAGGACAATATTTTTTGTAAAAACGGCTTGCTCCATGAACCCGGGATCATTGAAAATATTGCTCAAACGGCAGCTGTGGGTGTGGGCGTAGCATACAGTAATCAGGATAAAAAAATCCCGACAGGATATATTGGAGCTGTTCAAAAACTAACCATTCACCGACTACCAGCATTGGGTAAAACGATACTTACGGAAGTAAATGTTGAACACGAAGTATTTAATACCACGTTAATTTCAGGAAAAGTAACCTGTGATAATAAACCTGTTGCCGATTGTACCATGAAAATTTACCTAAACGAAGATTAATTTTTCGCTATGAAAAAAAACAATGTTCCACAGGATGAAGGGATTACGGGGGGTATTACCCGTGAAGTGCAATATGCCATTGATGAAAATGGGAAATATGTGAAAACATTTAGCAAAGGGTGGGAACCCAAAAATATTGTCAACGAGATTGCCTGGCAGGACATCCAGGAGAAGGTAAAAATTGCAGATAAAAAGATTAAGGCCGGAAAAGCCAGTCCGCTATTACACTTTATGGAGAAAAACCAGATGAATGTTTCCATCCTTGCCGATTATGTTGAACTCTCCAGGTGGAGAGTTAAAAAACATTTAAAACCCAAAGGGTTTAAAAAAATAAAGCAGGCCCATCTTGAAGCCTATGCGAAAATCTTTGAAATTACCCCTAAAGAGTTAGTTGAATTCAAACCTGAAGATGAAAATAAACCATGAAAATAGAATACAAACATATCCCCTCGGGGCATTGTGAAAATGGAGTCATTACAGGACTACTAAAACACCATGGATTAAACCTCAACGAAGCTTTACTGTTTGGTATCGGAAGCGGATTGTTTTTTGCCTATATGCCATTTGTTAAGGTAAACGGATTGCCTGCAACCTCCTTCCGTCCAGTTCCAGGAATGATATTCACCAAAGCAGCTAAACGTTTAGGGGTGGTAATGAAGAAACAGACCTTTCGGAAGCAACCCAAACGAGCCATGGACGAGTTAGACAAAGTGCTTGTAAAAGGACTTCCGGTTGGAGTACAAGCGGGTGTTTATCATCTATCCTACTTTCCTCCTGCTTACCGTTTTCACTTTAATGCACACAATTTAACGGTTTACGGGAAGGAAGGAGATACCTATTATATCAGTGATCCTGTAATGGAATATCCCACAACACTCTCCTACGAAGAGCTGAAAAAAGTACGATATGCCAAAGGAGCTTTCCCTCCTAACGGAAGAATGTATTATCCGATCCGTATACCCGGTGAGCTGAATCTAAAATCGGCGATTATTAAAGGGATTAAACAAACAACCAAGTATATGCTCGATATTCCTGTTCCCTTATTTGGAGTTAAAGGGATAAAGTATTTATCCCGGCGCATGCGAAAATGGCCGGATCGATTAGGGGCTAAACGGGCTTCTTCATACATGGCACAGGTAGTACGTATGCTGGAGGAAATTGGTACCGGAGGTGCTGGTTTTCGATTTATATATGCTGCCTTTTTACAAGAAGTAGCTCAGATAATGAATAATGAAGCGTACAATGAACTCTCAAAAGAAATGACCGATATTGGAGATCAATGGAGATCCTTTTCGGTAATAGCAGCCAAAACCTGCAAAGGAAGGTCTTCTGACCCAGACGGTTACAATACCGCAGCAAATCTATTATTGGAAATTGCCGAGGCAGAAAAACAACTTTTTACCAAACTAAAGGATTTAATTAAACATGCAAGATAACAAGCATATTATTGAGATAAAACATCTTACCAAAGTCTATCGGGGATCAACAAAACCAGCCATCGAGGATATTAATCTGGATATCGGGCGGGGAGAAATTTTTGGTCTTTTGGGCCCCAATGGAGCCGGAAAAACAACCACCATATCCATCTTATGCGGATTATTTGCTCCCACCTCGGGGAACGTATTTATCGATGGCATGGATTATCAGCATTCAACCGAGACCATAAAAAACATTATCGGGGTAGTTCCCCAGGATATTGCCCTATATCCCACCCTTACCGCCAGAGAGAACTTAACATTTTTTGGACATCTCTACGGATTAAAAGGGAAAAAACTAAAATCAAGGATCGATGAGTGCCTTGAACTTTTTGGGCTGGAAAAAAATGCAGGTAAAAAGATCAAAACATTCTCAGGAGGCATGAAACGACGAATAAACCTAATTGCAGGAATTTTACATCAACCGAAAATTATTTTTCTTGATGAGCCCACAGTTGGTGTGGATGTGCAATCCAGGAATGTAATTCTTGATCATTTAAGAAACATCAATTCACAAGGGACAACGCTTATTTACACCTCGCACTATATGGAGGAAGCTGAAAATTTCTGTTCTAAGGTTGCCATCATTGATAAAGGAACAATTATAATTGAAGGCAGACCCAATGATCTTATTCAAAGTAAGGCTGAATACAAAGATCTGGAAAGCATCTTTTTACATTTAACGGGGCGCGCTCTTCGCGACGAATAAAATTTTAACGATATGCTACGACTATTATCATCCATATATAAGGAATTTTTAGTATTAATCAGAGACCGCGCAGGGTTGGCCATTCTATTCATAATGCCATTATTTCTGATTATTATCATGACATTAATCCAGGATGCCACTTTCAAATCGGTAAAAGATGCCAATATCTCAATGATCCTGGTTAATAACGACAGGGATAGCCTGGGAGCTGCAATCAGAAAAGGGCTCTTTGATTCAGACCTTTTTAATATTGTGGAAGAGATGGATGGAGAACTTATCACAGAAGAAATGGCACAGAAAGCAGTTGCACAGGGAAAATACAAGATCGGAATTGTGATTCCCGAAAGAGCTACCGAAGCCATTCGGGAGAATGTACAAGCTTTAATTAATAAATCATTTACCAGCATTAATATTCCCGGGGCCAGGAAAAGAACACGAAAAAGCTCCATTGATATAAAAATTTATATTGACCCGGCTACCAGCCAGTCCTTTAAAAATTCTCTGCTGAGTTCATTGAAAGAGTTTACTGCCGAACTGGAAATCAAACTGTTTTTCCAGAACTTTTCCTCTACACTGGCAAATATGTTTCCCGACCAGGAGCCCATTGAATTCGAGAATTTTCAGACGATAAACTACCAGGAGATTTATGCTTCAACCACTGGAGATGAGATGTTGCCCAATTCGGTACAACATAATGTTCCGGCATGGACGATGTTTGCCATCTTTTTTATAGTGCTTCCCCTGGCAGGAAACATTATCAAAGAGCGCGACGAAGGAAGCGTGGTTCGGTTAAAAACAATGCCTGGTTCCTATGTAACGGTAATGTTTAGTAAAATATTTATTTACCTTGCGGTGGCCATGTTACAATTTATCTTAATGCTAATGGTGGGCAAATATTTATTGCCAGCCATGGGATTACCACAACTCGAAATTGGTCCACATAAGATCGCCTTACTAGCACTGGCTATTGCATCCGGTTTTGCCGCTACCGGATTTGGTGTTGCCATTGGGACTATTGCAACCACCCATGAACAGGCATCAACTTTCGGGGCAGTATCTATCATCATATTTGCGGCCCTGGGAGGGATCTGGGTTCCGGTTTATGTAATGCCTCATACCATCCGGATGATTAGCGAATTTTCGCCCTTATATTGGGGATTAAACGGATTTTATGACATATTTCTCCGCAACGGGGATATTATTGCCGTTTTGCCCGAAATTTTAAAACTAATCTTTTTCTTTGCAGTTATGCTCCTGGTTGCTATAGGATACAACAAAATGAATAATACAAAATAACAAACCTCAAAAAAATGAATTGTTTTGAAGAAAAAATTAATTAATAAAACAGAAATCATTATTCGATTCAGCGAGGTGGATTCCATGGGTATTGTATGGCATGGGAATTATGCCAAATACTTTGAAGACGGAAGAGAAGCTTTTGGAAATCAGTACGGTATTAGCTACCTGGATATTTATCGCAATCAATTGTTAACCCCCCTGGTAAAATTGGATTTCGATTATAAATGGCCGCTGGAGTATGGAGATACTGCTGTTATTAAAACCGAATATATCGATCATGATGCGGCAAAAATTCATTTTAAATATACTATTTACAATAAAAAGAATAACCAGGTGGCAGCAACGGGTGAAAGCATCCAGGTTTTTCTAAACCATGAACGGGAACTCTTGTTAACCAGTCCTCCATTCTTTACCCAATGGAAAAAGAAAATGGGAATCATTGAATAAAAAATAAGCAAATGAATACGGTTTATACTCTTTCGGATAATATCATAACCTCGCTGGGATTTTCATCGCGGGAAAATTTCGATGCTTTAAAAAAAGGGGTATCAGGAATAAAAGAAACTACTGACCCTGAAATTACTCAAGTCCCCTTAAATGTTTCCCGGGTTGATTCAGAAAGGCTTCGGGATAAATTTTCCAGGATTGGGAATCCTGCCGAATTTACCCGGCTGGAACAGCTGATGATTTTATCTATCCTTGATGCATTGAGCCAAACCACAATAGATGCATCCTCCGGCGATACCTTGTTTATATTCTCATCTACCAAGGGGAATATTGACCTTTTAGAAAAGAACAATCTATTGCTTGGAGAAGACAGGGTTCATTTATGGAAACTGGGAGAAGTAATTGGGACGTTTTTCAATACGAAACATCCTCCCTTGATTATCTCGAATGCATGTGTTTCCGGATTAACGGGAATAATTGCAGGCGCACACTATTTAAAAAAGGGAAAATATAAACATGCTATTGTTTGCGGTGGGGATATTCTTTCGGAATTTACCCCCTCGGGATTTCAATCGTTTAAAGCCATAAGCCCACAACCCTGCAGGCCATTTGATGCTCATCGCGATGGAATCACCCTGGGCGAAGGAGCAGGAACGATCATTTTATCCAATGATAAAAAATATATTCAAGAGAAAAATCCTGTAATTTTCAGGGGTGGAGCCAATACAAACGATGCCAACCATATCTCCGGACCTTCAAGAACCGGCGACGGATTATATTATGCCATTCGGAATGCCCTGACAGAAGCAAATAAAAACGACAGGCATGTTGATTATATTTCAGGCCACGGTACAGCCACACCCTATAATGACGAAATGGAATCAAAAGCTATCGCATGGGCAGGACTTGACCATGTTCCGGTTAACAGTTTAAAAGCATATTGGGGGCACACCCTGGGAGCTGCAGGAATTGTTGAATCCATTGCCGGAATAAATTCCATTAAAGAAAACTGTCTGATAAAAACCAAAGGTTATGCAGAGCATGGAGTTAGTAAACCATTAAATATCATCACCGAATACCAGGAAAAAGAAATTAGAAACTTTTTAAAAACAGCCTCGGGATTTGGAGGCAGCAATGCTGCGGCATATTTTTCAGAACTCAATAACGAATAAGATCTTTATCCATGGAAAATATCATTACCAACTATTGTATTATCCAAAACCAAAAAGTAATTGTTAATGGGAAAACCGATTTCGTAGATCAGGAAAATCTGGAATACGGAAAGTTCATGAAATCCATTTATAAACACTATCAAATAAAATATCCGAAGTATTTTAAAATGGATAATCTCAGTAAAATAGCTTTTTTGGGAGCGGAGATCTTAGTCCAGGATCATGAAAACATCAAAAAAACAGCTCCCGGAAAAGTGGGTGTTATTTTACAAAATACACATTCAACAATTGATACCGATTCAAAATATGTTGAAACGATCAAAGATAAATCGAACTATTTTCCCAGTCCTGCAGTTTTTGTTTATACCTTACCCAATGTAATGATTGGAGAAATATGTATTCGTCATAAATTTCAGGGAGAAAATACCTGTTTTATTTCCCGGTCTTTTGATCCTGAATTTATAACCGAATATGTAAATGATCTTTTGGATTCAGGGAAAATTGATATTTGTATTACCGGGTATGTTGATTACATGGATGGTAAATACAATGCGATGATGTTTTTAGTTGAAAAAAATAAGGAAAATAGAAAAGATAATATTAGTTTTAAACCCGAAAAACTAAAAACCATAATAAAGTAAAATAGAAATGGAAGAGCTTATTTTAAAAATTAAAGAACAAGTAATAGAAGTATTAAATCTCGAAGATGTTGAACCGGATGATATTGAAACAGACGATCCACTATTTGGCGACGGACTAGGACTTGATTCTATTGATGCTTTGGAATTAATTGTTTTGCTTGAAAAACAATACGGATTAAAAATTGAAGACCCAAAAGACGGGAAAAAAATATTCTATTCTATAAGAACAATTGCGGAATATATCGAGGAAAATAAAAACTAATTGGTAAAAGGCGAAAAGGAAGAAGATATGTCAAAAAGGGTTTTTGTCACGGGGATAGGTATTATCTCAGGTATAGGAAAAAATATTGAAGAAAACCTGCAAGCCTTAGAACAAAAAAAATCGGGTATTGGCAAGATAAACTATTTACCTACCATTCACAAGGACTCCATTCCGGTTTCTGAGGTAAAATATTCGAACCAGGAATTAATTGAATGGTATGGGCTGGAAAAAGACCAACCATATACCAGGGCAGCCTTATTGGGGCTTATTGCTGCTGATGAGGCGGCAAAAACGGCTAACATTTCTGATATTCAGGAATTCCGAACTGGGTTAATTTCTGGCACTACGGTTGGTGGGATGGATAAAAGTGAACATTTTTATAAAGATTTACTTACCACCCATAATCATATTGAATATATCGAAACCCATGATTGTGGTGACAGTACTGAAAGAATAGCTGATTACCTGGGGATTAAGGATTTTGTTTCGACCACAAGTACTGCTTGTTCTTCGGCGGCCAATTCCATTTTACTGGGCGCCCGAATGATAAAAAATAACCTGATCGACCGGGTAATCGCCGGCGGGACAGAGTCATTAACCAAATATCACCTCAACGGATTTAATACGTTGATGATCCTGGACCGCGAACCCTGCAAACCCTTTGACGAAAACCGAAAGGGGCTGAATCTGGGCGAAGGAGCTGCATTCCTGGTTCTAGAATCCGAAGAAGTAGTAAAGGCCAAAGGGAAAAAAGTTTTATGCGAATTAACCGGTTACGGAAACTCCTGTGAAGCATTTCACCAGACAGCTTCTACTCCCGAAGGAAAGGGAGCCTACATGGCCATGAAAGAGGCCATCGAAAGAAGTGGCTTAAAACCTGAACAAATAGATTATATTAATGCTCACGGAACAGGAACTGAAAACAATGACCTCTCGGAAGGCAGGGCCATTGAGAAATTGTTTGGCGAAAACCTTCCAAAAATCAGCTCAACCAAATCGTATACAGGGCATACAACTAGTGGTGCCGGCGGAATTGAAGCAGTAATTTCAGTACTGTCCATTACCCATAACCTGATTTTTCCAAACCTTAATTTCTCAGAACAAATGAAAGAGTTACATTTTAAGCCGGTAACCGAACTATTAAGGGACATAAAAGTAGATCATGTTTTGTCCAATTCTTTTGGATTTGGAGGAAACAATTCAGCATTAATCTTTTCAAGGTATTAATATGGAAGTTTACATTAAAGGCATAGGAAATATATCACCACAGCATACCACAGATAACGGTAAATTTCTAAACGAGGTTGTAAACCATGATCAGGAATTTCTTTCATGTATTGAACCAAACTACAAGGAGTTTATTTCTCCAATCCAGTTAAGGCGAATGAGTAAACTGATCAAAATGGGAATTAGTGCCTCCAAAATGAGTTTGCAGGATGCAGGGATTGAAAATCCGGGAGCTATTATTACCGGAACAGGACTAGGACTGGTTGGCGATACCGAAAAATTCCTGAACCAGGTCATCGACAGTAACGAAGAATTCCTTGCGCCTACTGCTTTTATCCAGTCAACACATAATACCATCAGCGGGCAGGTTGCCATAGCTTTAAAATGTTATAATTACAATAATACCTATTCGCACCGGGGATTCTCTTTCGAAAGTGCCCTGCTGGATGCCATGTTGTTAATTAACGACAAGGATGCAGAAAATGCCCTGGTAGGAGGATTCGACGAGATTACGCCCGAGCATCACTCGATCATCAAAAAAACCCGCTGGGTAAAAAATGAAAAAATAAACAGCCTCGACTTATTAAACCATCAAACACAAGGTACAATTGTGGGCGAAGGTGTTCTCTTTTTCACCTTAACCGGCAAAAAAGAACCGGAAACATATGCTAAAATAAAAAATATAAAAACCATCTATAAACCTGAAAGTCCTCAGGATATTGAACAAAAAATCGAGCAATTTTTAGCTGATAATGAGCTGTCAGGTAACGATATCGATTTGGTGGTATTAGGGGTAAACGGGAATACAGATACTGATGGGATCTATTATCATCTGGCAGAAAATTATTTTAACACCAATTATGCTTATTTCAAACATCTTTCCGGCGATTATCATACCGCCGGGGCTTTTGGAATGTGGTTGGCCGCAAAAGCAATAAAACATCAGCACGTACCCGAAGCAGCCCGCTTTAAAAAAGAATCCTTTACCGATAAACCGATTAAAAACGTACTGGTTTATAATCATTTCAGGAACATCGACCATTCATTATATCTGTTAACACAATGATTCACTTAAGAACCACATTTGTTCTTTACATCATTGTCATCCTCCTGGTTTATCTCTTTCTTCCATGGAAAGGGATATTTTTTTCCGGGATTACCTTGCTCCTGCTGGCCCATATAATCTACTGTTCGTTCAACATCTGTTCGCAGGCATACCTTTCAACGATTTGCAAATCCGGTACCCGGGAAAAAAAAATAGCCATTACCTTTGATGACGGACCCAATGAATATACCCGTGATGTTTTAAAAATCCTCGATCAGTACAATATTAAAGCAACCTTTTTTTGTATCGGAAAAAATATTGAAAAAAACAAAGATATCCTTCAAGAAATTGATGATCAAGGGCACATCATAGGAAATCATAGCTGGTCGCACCACAAATGGTTTGATTTTTTCCCTGCAAAAAAAATGAAAAAGGATATTCTTAAAAATGCTGCATTAATTGAACACATTACCGGAAAAAGGGTAAAGCTGTTCAGGCCCCCTTATGGCGTTACCAATCCACCCCTGAAAAAAGCCCTGGCAGGATTAAATTACCAAACCATAGGCTGGAGTTTACGTTCGCTCGACACTATAAGTTCACCCGGGAAAGTGATAAAAAAATTAGACCACAAATTAGCTCCCGGGGATATCATACTTTTCCATGATAGTCGGGAAGAAATTTGTGAAATTCTGGAATCCTTTATCAGCCTGGCAAAGAAAAAATCATACCAGTTCGTCCGATTGGATGAGTTAATTAACATTAAACCCTATGCATAAATTAACAACCGTAATATTAATATTCAGCCTTTTCCTATTGGGGAATACCTTGCAAGCCCAAGAAGAATCCTTCAAAAAAATATCTCCTGTTGAGGAGGTAAAGAAGAAGCTGGAACAGTCTACCCAAAAAATAACCACGATAAAAAGCCAGTTTATCCAGGAGAAACACCTCAGCTTTTTAACCGAAAATATCATCTCTGAAGGCGAATTCTATTTTAAGAATCCGGTTTTTCTAAGATGGGAATATTCAGCCCCTTTTGAATACATCATAGTTTTTACCGATAAGAATATCTTTATCAGGGATGAAGATAACATCAGCAGTTTTGATACCGAATCGAATAAGATGTTTAGTGAAATCAACAACATCATGACCGGCACCATCCAGGGAAATCTTTTTAAGGACAGCGAGCGGTTTACCGTTGAATATTATGAAAATAAGAAACAATACCTGCTGAAACTTACCCCCAAAATGCAGGAAATGAAAAATATGCTAAAATCGATCCACATATGGATCGATAAATCAGACTTATCGGTTGCTAAGATTAAGATGAACGAAAGCTCTGGCGATTATACAAGCATAACCTTTATCAACAGAGAATTGAACACCAAAATTGATCATGGTATTTTTGATATTAACAGATAAGGTGCTACAAAAAACAGTTCTGTATACTGGGTTTTTGATTCTTTTAGGATGTTCCGATCCTTATAAAGAGATAACCAAAACAGCATTCCCTGCACAAGGTATCCATGAAATACCCTATTCTCTGCCCCAGGTAGAAGAAGCGTTAATCTATAAGACAGACATCAGTTTTTATCAGCGAAATATCAGCGGACTGCTGATTATCAAAAGAACTGGAGAACAAAACTACCGGATAGCTTTAACCACCCAGTTTGGGCTAAAAATCTTTGATTTTGCATTAAATCGTGGGAGTTTAGAAGTAATTTACTGTATTGATTACTTAAATAAAAATTCCATTATTTCAACTTTTGAAGATGATTTTAACCTGTTGTTGATGCAAATCAAATATGAAAAAATATATGCGATACAGGATGATGTTCAGGAATTCAGGGGATGGATTTTTCAATCAGGAAAAAGGTCCTGCTATTACCTGATGAATAAGGAAAATGAACAGATAGAGAGAATTGAGCAGAGAAAACGGAATGCTAAAAAAATATCTGTAAGTTTGTATGATTACAAAAATAATTTACCCTATAGCATACACCTGGAACACCATACGATCAAACTGAAAATGAAACTAAAACGAATTCAATAAGTTTATGCTTTTAGATAATTTTTATACCATAAAAGAGATTAATTCATCCGACAAGGAGAATAGCAAGGTTGAGATTGAACTGAACAAAACCCATGAGATATACCAGGGGCATTTCCCGGACAACCCGGTTGTACCGGGCGTTTGCCTTACCCAGATTATACACGAACTGGTAGAAACCATAGTAAAAAAGGAGTTACACCTTTCCTATGCAAGCAACATTAAATTCATGGCAATTGTGAATCCCGAAATCAACAATATTCTCCAAATCGACCTGAAAATCAAATACGACAACACAGAAAACCTCCTCAAGGTGGAAAGTGTTACCCATGCTCACAATAAGGTTTTTTATAAATTTAAGGGTAATTTTATAGCAAAATAATTGGGGAAAAGGATGGAAGAATCAGCTGAAAAATACCGGAAGCTTTTCAAAGAGAGAAAATGTTGCGTAATAATTCCTACCTATAATAACGATCAAACGCTGGAAAAGATAATTAACGATGTTTTGGTGTATACCGACCAGGTGATTGTGGTCAATGATGGATCTACCGACAAGACCGGTGAGATCATTCAAAAAATAAATCCAATGGATAGCATTAGTTATCCTAAAAATAAAGGAAAGGGATATGCTCTTCGCCAGGGAATCCGGCGTGCCCACCAAAAAGGGTTTTCTTACGCCATCACCCTCGATTCTGACGGTCAGCATTTTGCCAGCGACCTGCCCAAGTTTGTTGAAGCAATTGAAAGTCATCCCAAGGCAATCATCATTGGTAACCGCAACATGGAACAGGATGGAATACCCGGAAAAAGTAGTTTTGGTAACCGTTTTTCCAATTTCTGGTTTTGGTTTGAAACCGGAATCAGGCTGCCCGATACTCAGTCGGGATTCAGGCTTTATCCGCTTGCCCCCTTGAGCAGGATGAAGTTCTTGACCCGGAAATATGAGTTTGAAATTGAAGTCATTGTCCGGGCAGCGTGGAAAGGAATTGAGGTAACCACCCTGCCCATCCAGGTATATTATGCTCCCAAAGAAACCCGGGTATCTCATTTCAGGCCTTTTCGTGATTTTTCGAGGGTAAGCGTTTTAAATACCCTCCTGGTAATTTATGCCTTACTGATCGTAAAACCCTTTCAGTTTATAAGAAAACTGAATAAGAAAAATATCCGTGAATTTTACCGCAACCAGATCCTGCTCAACAAAGAACCCAATATTAAAATTACTTTTGCTGTAATGTTAGGGGCTTTTATGGGCGTTGCCCCGGTTTGGGGATACCAGATGATGATTGCCTTTACGTTGGCACACTTTCTAAAGTTAAACAAAGTAATTGTTTTGGTAGTATCCAACATCAGTATCCCCCCGATGATCCCTCTTATTTTGTGGGCCAGTTTTAAAACCGGCGGTCTTTTTATTGATGCCGGCCAGTTAAAATTACAGTACCATTCCGATATCAGTTTTGAATTAATAAAAGATAACCTCATTCAGTATATTGTCGGGAGCCTTGTTTTTGGGGTGTTACTGGCTCTGGCCCTGGGTTTAATAACGTATATTTTATTGTTTATTTTCAGAAATAAACCTGCTGTACAGGAAAAGTATGTTCAGTCGTATCAGGATTAATCAAACTTAACTATGTGGAGTTTTCTTAGCAATCTATATCATACCTCCAAAAAATATAAGGTTACCTCAGGATTGATTCTTCTGGGAGTTTTTGTAATTTCTGTTATTGGAATCTCCAGGTTACAATTCGAAGAGGATATTACCCGTATGCTTCCATCAGATGAAAAAATCCAGCGGGTTAGCCGGGTTTCACAAAAAATCAATTTAATGGACCGGATCATTGTTAATATCTCCTTTCGGGATAGTACCATTACAAATCCACAGGAATTGATTGCATTTGCCGACCGGCTTTATGATACGCTCCTTAACGACCGGCCAGAACACATCAAGGACATTGATTATAAGGTTTCGGATAAATTAATGATTGATTTATATGATCTGTTTTTCGACAATCTACCCCTTTTCCTGGAAAAAGATGATTATAAAAAAATTGATGAACGACTGGATCAACAAAACATTGAAAATTCTCTCCAAAGTAATTTTAAAACCCTGGTATCGCCTGCCAGTATGGCGATGAAGGAATATATTATTCAGGACCCGCTCCACTTCACTCCCATAGTGCTTGATCGGTTAAAAACCTTTCAGGTGAGCGACCACTATGAAATTTATAACAGCCGGATTCTTACCAAAGACCAAAAGAATTTGAGCCTTTTTATTACCCCGGCTTACCCGTCGGGTGAAACCAAAAAAAACAGTGAGCTAATTCACAGACTCAACCTGGCCATTGATCATCTTGATCAGATCTTTAACCATGAGATTAAAGCGCAATATTACGGTGCAGCAGCTGTAGCTGTTGGAAATGCTCAACGGATAAAAAAAGATATTTCCATCACTATTTCTATTGCAATTATCGTGTTGCTGGTGTTTATGAGTATCTTTTTTCGCAAAAAAAGTATATTTCTGATTCTTTTTTTACCGGCCATTTTTGGAGGAAGTATTGCCCTGTCAGTTTTGTACCTGCTCAAAGGGAAAATATCTGCCATCTCTCTGGGGATAGGATCTGTACTGCTGGGAATAACGGTTGATTATGCACTTCACTTATTTACACATTTCCGCAGGGTGGGAAATGTTAAACAGGTAATGAGAGATATTGCCACACCCGTGTTGATGAGCTGTTTAACAACTGCCTCGGCCTTCCTTTGCCTGTTATTTGTCAGCTCCCGTGCTTTACAGGATTTAGGATTATTTGCAGCAATCAGTGTTTCTGTTGCAGCTTTTTTTTCGTTGATTGTGCTTCCCCATTTTCTCAAAACAAAAGACTACGAAAAAGCCTCACAACAAAAACAACAATCATGGATCGAAAAAATTACCGCTTATCCCCTTGAAAATAATAAAACCCTGGTATTAACCATGGTCATTTTTACCATCGCTACCCTTTTCTGGGCTGGAAAAACCTCTTTCGAGGGCGATATGGATAAAATGAACTACCTATCGGATGAACTGAAACAAGCCGAAAAAGACCTGAATAAAATTGCCAGGATTACCGAAAAATCGGTATATGTGATTAGTACCGGAGATCATTTACAGCAAGCTTTAAGAAACAACGAAAAGGTGATCCCCACATTGGAAAAATTACAACAACAGGGACTTGTATCACAATACTCCTCTGTTAGCAAGCTAATGGTGTCGGATTCTCTTCAAAAAGTCAGAATCAATCGCTGGAAAACTTTCTGGACCCAGGATAAAATAGCCAGAGTAAAACAGCAGATTCTTGAAACAGGAAATCAATATAAATTCAAACCAGAATCGTTTAGCTCGTTCTTTACACTTTTGGAAAAAAATTTTGAAACCCTTCAACAGGATGAACTAACAGAATTGAGAGAACTTTTTTTAGATGAATTCATTACTGAGAATGATGATATGACTACCCTTGTTACACTTCTGAAAACCGAAGAAGAAAATAAACCTGACATCTACAATGCTTTTGCAGAGAACAACAATATTATTGTTTTTGATAAAAAATTTATGACCGATAACTTAATCCGTGTATTGAAAGATGATTTTAATGTTTTAGTAAAAATATCCCTGGCGGTAGTTTTCGTTATACTCCTACTCTCATTTGGAAGAATAGAGCTGGCTTTACTCACCTTTATTCCCATGGCATTATCATGGATTTGGACCCTGGGTATCATGGGTATTTTTGGCATTAAATTCACAATCTTCAATATTATTATCTCCACTTTTATCTTTGGTTTGGGTATTGATTACAGCATTTTTATCATGCGTGGACTATTGCAGGAGTACAAATACGGAGTAAATAACCTGCCATCCTATAAAACCTCTATCTTCTTATCGGCCATAACTACCATCACCGGAATAGGAGTACTGATTTTTGCCAAACATCCTGCGTTACAGTCCATGGCCTTACTATCGATCATCGGAATTTTATCGGTCATTATCATTTCATATACGGTTGAACCGGCACTGTTTAAACTCATTATTTTAAACCGGAAAAAAAAGGGAAAAGTAGCCTACTCTCTTTTTGATGCTATGGCTTCAGTTTTTGCCTGGACAATCTTTATCCTTGGCTCCTTTTTCACTACACTCGTAGGCTTTATCCTCTTCAAAATCTTACACATCAGGAACAAAAAAATAAAATTAATTTACAACTACTCTATCGTTTTTTCAGCATCAAGTCTCTTCCACGCCATGTTCAACATCAAAAAAGTGATTATCAACCCGAACCGGGAGAAACTGAAAAAACCAGCGGTAATCATATGCAATCACCAGTCACACATCGACCTGATTTACAACATGATGCTCAGCCCCAAGGTGATTATCCTAACCAACGACTGGGTTCAGAAAAATAAAATTTATGGAAAACTGGTGCAGATGGCCGATTTTTATCCTGTTTCTGAAGGATATGAAAAGATATTGCCCAAATTACAGGCAAAAGTTAACGATGGTTTTTCTATTCTTGTATATCCCGAGGGAACACGGTCGGTAAATTTTAAGATGAAACGGTTTCATAAGGGAGCATTTTATCTTGCCGAGAAACTACAGCTTGATATTCTGCCCATAGTATTGCACGGAACAGGTTACTGCATGACCAAAGGAGATGATTTGCTGGTAAAAAAAGGCAGGGTTACAGCAAACTATTTAAACAGGATATCTCCTGATAATAAAGAGTTTGGAGAAAATTACTCTGAAAGAGCAAAAAATATCGGACGCTATTTCCGTAAAGTATATCAGGATATGCGACAGGAAATTGAAGATACAAAGTACTATCGCGACAAACTGATAAAAAACTATATTTATAAAGGACCGGTACTGGAATGGTATTTAAGAGTTAAATTACGACTGGAAAATAATTACGAGCTTTTTAACTCCCTGATCCCAAGAGATGCAACAATATACGATATTGGATGCGGATATGGATTTTTATCCTACATGCTATATTTTGTTTCCGAAGAGAGGAAAATTACCGGAGTTGATTATGATTGTGAAAAAATAAATGTTGCCAATCATTGTAACCTTAAAAGCGATGCTATTCAATTTGAATGTGCAGATGTTACTCTCTATGATTTCAAACCTGCCGATGTTTTTGTTCTGAGTGATGTATTACATTATATCCCAAAAGATCAACAGGAAAAAATCATGGAAAAATGTATTGAGAATTTAAACCAGGGAGGAATGATTATTATCCGTGATGCCAATACTCAATTACAAAACCGCCATAGAGGGACGAAATGGACAGAAATCTTTTCAACAAAGATTCTGAAGTTTAATAAAACGGCTGACAGTTCAAAAGAGCTGTATTTCATGTCATCAGAAGATATTTTTACCATGTTTAACCGGTACAATACAACCATTGAAGTGATTGACCAGGCCAAACTTACATCAAACGTTATTTATGTAATCAGAAAAGAATAAAAATGTCGAACTACGATGTGGTAATCATAGGAAGCGGACTGGGGGGTCTTCTTTGCGGAAATATACTCAGTAAGGAAGGAAAAAAAGTATGCATTATTGAGAAACAGCATCAGTTTGGGGGTTGTCTGCAAACCTTTAAACGAAAGGGGAACATTTTCGATACGGGGATCCATTATATTGGAGGAATGGATCAGGGCCAGAACCTGAATCAATATTTCAAATACTTTGGTATTCTGGATCAACTGAAATTAAAACGGCTCGACAAGGATGCCTTTGATATCATCCACCTAAAAAACAAAAATTATCCCATGGCCCAGGGGTTTGATCATTTTATCGAAACGTTTTCCCATATCTTTCCCAAGGAACGGGCAAACCTGGTTGAATACAAAAATCAAATCAAAAAAATCTGTGAAGCATTTCCCCTTTATAACCTGGAGGCAAAATTAAATTATGAAGCAGAATTAACATTCTATGAAAAAAATATCCAGGAATTCCTGCAATCCATTACTCAAAACAAAACCTTACAACAGGTTCTTGCAGGAAATAATTTTTTGTATGCCGGCGATCCTGCTAAAACCCCTTTGTTTATTCATGCATTAATTGAAAACTCCTTTATCGAAAGTGCCTGGCGGTTTGTGGACGGAAGTTCTCAATTAGCCGATGCGCTTATTCAGGAAATCAAAAAACATGGTGGTACTTTACTTAAAAACAGGGAGGTAGTTAAATTACATATCCAGAAGAAAAGCATTGAATTTGCTGAAATTAATACCGGTGAAAAAATTTCTGGCAAGAACTTTATTTCAGCAGTCCATCCTTCACAAACACTGAAAATGATTGATGAACATAACCTTCGTAAATCGTACAGAACCCGATTGAGCGAATTGGAAAATACCATTTCAGTTTTTGTGCTTTATGCTTCGTTAAAACCAGGAAGATTTAAGTATCTCAATTCCAATTATTATCATTTTAAAGAAAATGATGTATGGACCGTACCAAACTACGATCCTGCCAAATGGCCTCAAAATTATCTTTTCCTCACTCCTCCCTCCAGTGAAAGTAAGCAGTTTGCCCCGGGTGCTATTGCCATGACCTATATGAAATATCACGAGGTAGTGCAATGGAAAGATACTACCATAGGAAACAGAGGTAGCGATTACAAGGCCTTTAAGCAAGAAAAAGCCGAAAAATTTATCGATGAAATAAATCACCAATTTCCTGATTTCAAGAAAAGTATACAATATTACGAAACTTCCACCCCGCTCACCTACCGTGATTATACAGGAACAGCAGAAGGTTCAATGTATGGTATCGTCCGTGATTGCAATCATCCTCTGCAAACCAAAATATCTACCCGAACAAAGATACCGAATTTGTTGTTTACCGGACAGAATATTAATATGCACGGTGTACTGGGAGTTACCGTTGGTGCAGTTTTAACCTGTTCGGAATTAACCGGACTCGAATATTTAATAAACAAGATTAATCATGCTTAAGAAAACAGCCCATTTTATTTTAAAGGCTCTTGCAATATTTGCAGGCTTCCTGGTGATTTTAATCCTGCTATTTAAACTAACCACAAAAATACCTGAGCCTGAAGTACCATTAGACATCCATTCATTCGGGGATATCCAAAGGGCAGATACAAATTTTTATTACCTAAAGGATAACTGGTTACAAAAGAACAAATACGGGCTATGGGAATTGTATATCGAAGGAGCACCCTACGAACGGGGAGTGATTAACGGTAAACTAACGAAACACTTGATTTATAAACAGGAAGATGCTTTTGTAAAGCAAATCAATAGAATGATCCCCTCAGAGCGATATTTAAAATTCCTGAAGAGCTTTATTGCATTTTTTAACCGCAATATTGATGAGCATGTGATCCCTGAATACCAAAAAGAAATATACGGCATCTCTCAATCAGCATCAGACCGCTTTTCATTTATTGGTCCCAACTACCACCGGATTTTAAATTATCATGCAGCCCACGATATCGGGCATGCGCTGCAAAACATGAACCTGGTAGCCTGTACCGCTTTCGCGGGATGGGACAGCCACTCATCGGACAGGACCCTGATTATCGGCCGTAATTTCGATTTTTATGTAGGCGACGAATTTGCCGAAGACAAAATTGTAATGTTTGTTAATCCTGACCAGGGACACCCATTTATGATCATTACCTGGGGAGGTATGATTGGTGCCACTTCCGGCATGAACAACCAGGGACTCACCGTTACCCTGAATGCAGCCAAATCGGATATCCCGTTTGGTGCTGCGACTCCCATTTCTCTTGTTGCCCGGGAAATTTTGCAATATGCCTCAACCATCGACGAAGCTTATGCCATTGCTGAAAAAAGAAAAACTTTTGTTTCAGAGCAACTGTTTATTGGTTCTGCAAAAGACCATAAAACAGCTACCATAGAAAAATCGCCCAAAAAACAAGCACTATATTCTACCAGTGAAAATTACCTGATCTGCAGCAATCATTTCCAAAGTAAAGAGCTAAACCGGCCCGAGATTCTTTTGGCCAACTCTTCGGATTATGCAACACGCTATCGCTATGAACGGGTAGAAGAATTAATGAAACAATACTATCCGTTAAATCTTTCAAATGTTGCATCCATTTTACGCGACCAGAAGGGGTTAAAAAACCAAAATATCGGAATGGGTAACGAAAAAGCGATTAATCAGCTGATCGCTCACCATTCGGTAATTTTCAAACCCGAAGAACTTCAGGTCTGGGTATCAACCAACCCATACCAGCTAGGAGAATACCTGTGTTACGATTTAAATACTGTTTTTAATGAGCATCAGGGACTCAAAAAACCCAAAATAATTTACCGTCCGGATTTTACCATTCCTGCTGACCCCTTCATGTATTCTGTTGATTTTGAAAATTTTAAGCAATATAAAACGATCAGGGAACAAATCACTAAAGCAATTAAAAAGAGTACTCCCAAAAAAATTGAGCAATCAACCCTTGAGCTCTTTACCAAACTGAACCCCTGTTATTATGAAACCTATGAATTGTTGGGAGATTACTACAAATCTCTCGAAGCCAAAGAAAAAGCCATGGATTATTACCAGGAAGCTTTAAAAAGGGAGATTCCGAATATCTATCAACAGGAAAATATTATGGATAAAATTACCGAAATAACAGGTAAAAACTGATAATATTCTTCCTGCCTCTAATATTTAAAGCGTTCGTATATTCATTTTATCTTCATGAACGAACATTTCATAAAACAAAAAAATAGCTTATTTTTGCCAGCCTAATAAAAAAAACAATGAAACTAATCAGATTTTTACAAACCCTTACACTTTTACTAATTATTACATCCTGTACTACCAAGCAACTCACAGAGCAAGGAGAACAGGCATTTAAACAGCAGAACTATGCAGAAACCCTGCAGTCGCTTGAAAAAGTTATTGCAAGTAAAGAAAACAGGGGAAAAAAAGCCCAAGGAGCCGTATATTATCAGGCTGGAATATCAGCCCTCGAACTGGAACAAATTGACAAAGCACGAAATTATCTTGAATCGGCACAACAAGTGGAATATCAATCTCCCGAATTATACACATCCCTTGCAAAAGTGTATAAAAATATTGATAACTTATCCAAGGAAATTTCAGCACTCGAGAAATATCATAATCAATACCCCCAGGGAGAAAAAATTGAAAAAATAACCACCCGGTTATTTGAGACTTACGTTGAAAGTAAAAACTGGAATTTAGCAGTTGATCTATGGCCGGAACTGGAACAGAAGGCTCAATCCAACCCAGAATTACTGGCCGGTTATTTAGTGGTGAATAAAAACCTGGCCAATAACAATACCTGCGATCAACTTGCTTTACGGATTTTTGAACTGGACGATAACAACATTATTGCCCTGGAATGGTATGCCGAGAAATTTTTTATGGAAGCGGACAACCTTTACGTTACCGAAATGAAAGCCTATAAAAATAACAGAACAACCAGCCAGTACAAGCGATTGTTAAATGCACTGGACAAAGTATATCCCACCTTCAGAAAATCACGGGATTACTTTTTAAAGTTATACCGTATCAACCCAAAACCAGAATATGCCAGGTACCTGGGAGATATTTATACTCGTTTGGGAGATAAACAGAAAGCGAATTATTATTATAAAAAAGCAAACGAATAATCCAGCAGCAGGCAACGTAAGACCAGTTTGCAATTAGTATTGATATTGCAAAATAAAATAAGTACTTTTTACGGGTTATGTAATAAAACGATCTTATGGTTTTCCTAGCTTAACATCCAATAATACACTTGTGTCCTTACCCCCTGATCATTCATGCCGAAAGAGATTTATACCACCCTACAAAGAAGAACAGCAGGACTATTGTAAGACCGGTTTAACCCAGCCCGTAAAATCTCTCTTCATTTTTACTTCTTTTCATGATAAGATGTTAAATTTGTAGGTTATAAAAAGATACTAAAATGAATTTTCCGGACAATATAGATTACCAGTCACAACAAGCTATTAAAACCTACCAGGAAGAGAAACTACAGGAGATCCTCCACTATGTAAATCATCATTCCAGGTTCTACCAGGAACTTTTTAACAAACACAATATTGATCTATCCTCTGTCAAAACGTTGGAAGATTTGCAGAACCTTCCATTCACAGAGAAAGAAGACCTGCATGCGAGGAACGATGATTTTATATGTGTAGACAAAACCAAAATTGTTGATTATATCACCACTTCCGGAACCCTGGGTGACCCTGTTACTTTTGCATTGACCGACGCTGATTTAGACCGCTTAGCGTATAACGAATGTAAGTCATTCAAAATTTCCAATGGAAAGCCAGAAGATATTTACCAGTTGATGGTTACCCTTGACCGCCGGTTTATGGCCGGACTGGCCTATTTTTTGGGGATTAAAAAGCTGGGTGCGGGCATGGTGCGGGTAGGAAACGGGATGGTTGAATTACAATGGGATACTATTCAGCGGATAAAACCCAATGCATTGGTGGCCGTCCCGTCATTTATC
This sequence comes from Bacteroidales bacterium, assembly GCA_036351015.1. Classification (GTDB taxonomy): domain Bacteria; phylum Bacteroidota; class Bacteroidia; order Bacteroidales; family UBA12077; genus UBA12077. The sequence continues at coordinate 105,244 of JAZBOG010000023.1, read as the reverse complement.
CTTAAATTGATCGAATATGCAGAAGCCAGGGGCATTGATTATAAAAATTCGAGCATCGAAAAAGCTGTATGTATTGGAGAAGCACTACGAAATCCTGATTTTTCATTTAATACGTTGGGACAACGTATTAAAGACAAGTGGGATATAAAATTGTACTCAACGTATGCATCCACTGAGATGGGCGCTGCTTTTGCCGACTGCGACTATGGAGTGGGCGGACATCATCACCCCGAATTATTGATTGTTGAATTTGTGGATGAAAACAATCATCCGGTAAAAGACGGAGAACCAGGCGAACTGGTAATTACCACACTAGATGTGGAAGGGATGCCCCTAATCCGGTTTAAAACCGGTGATGTCGTGCAACATTTCTCAGAGCCTTGTGCCTGCGGAAGAAATACCATGCGCTTAGGACCGGTAATCGGGCGCAAAAAAGAGATGATTAAGTACAAAGGAACCACCCTTTATCCCCCGGCATTATACGATATTCTGAACGAAATGGAATATGTGGAAAATTATGTGGTTGAAGTATCCACCAACCAAATCGGAACCGATGATATCCTAATCCGGATTGCTACAAACGGACACACTCCTGATAATTTTGAAAAACTCATCAAAGACCACTTTAGAGCAAAATTAAGAGTTGCCCCAACCATAAGGTTTCAAAGCGGTGAAGAAATTAATAAAATCAAATTTCCCGAATTAAAAAGAAAACCTGTTGTATTTATAGATAAACGGGAAAAGTAGATTCGAATAAAAGTATCGTTTTTAATCATAAAATGAACTTATTAAGGCCTGGGAGTTAGTATAAGTTTATTTTACTACAGTATTCACTGCGTAATACATAGGCCTACATGATATTTTAAACAATAACCAAACTGGCTATAAAGTTAAAAATAAAACAACCAATATTTTCATTACAAAATCTCTTTGAATATCTCTTTACCCGACAAGGTTAAATAAACATCAATTTAGTAGTAAGAAACAGTCAATGTATAAACTGTAATGATACATGGCATAATTCTTTTACCGAAAACAAGAAGAGCATTTTTTTAGAAAACTGAGTTAAAATGGGTTAAAAAAGATCGTAAAAATGCTTTTGTCAATCCAGTCTCTTAAAACTGGTTATCCAAAGGAGCTCCCTACATAAAAACCGGATTAAACTAACGAAATATTATAAAAAACACCCCTTAGGATACTCCTTTCCTGTTTAAAATCCTTAAGAAAATCCCTGTGCCGTAATCGCCAAAACCAAGATTAAAACAACACTTATAACCACAGAATATAAGCTGAAGGCCCCCAACGCTTTGAAGAAAGAACCAACCCAGGTTCTTTTATAAAATCTTCTAATCCCAAACATTAAGTATACTGGGATTCCCCACCATAAATAAACGATAGTCCCCGATATTGATTCGGGTAATATATTTAGTAATACAATTAAAAGAGAGGAGATTCCGAAAATAAAAGAATGAAAATTAATGGAAAATATTAAATGTTTTACATACAACATTCTCGATTTCCATAAGATCATGGCCAGGATTAATGCAAAAAAAGGCATCAATAAAAATAAAACATAAGAAAGGGTATTTAAAAACCTGTTGAAAAATATTTCCTTTTTTTCTGCAGCATTAAGTCCACCAACCACTAATTTTTTTTGCCAGGTAGAGGCTAAGGTATCGTTTAAAGTTTGCTCTTTAATTGATTCTACTTCTGGTTTCTTTAAACTATCATAAGGATTTAAGGCGATAAATTTCGCTGAATCACCTTTATATCGTGTTGTTTGATTTTTGACAGCATGAGCTGACTTAATTTCGGTGGAATCAGTATTATCATTGACACTTACCCCCACATACTTCTTCTTCATTTCATCGGAAGAGGTATACTGGACCAAGAAGAAAAAAAGAATACTAAAAATCATGTACAACCGAACCGGAGGAACATACCTTTTTCTTCTTCCTCTAAAGTATTCTTCAGCCAGAAAGCCGGGTTTAGTAAAAAAGGGAAGCAGTGTTTTTAACAACCTCAGATCCAGGTTGATCGAATCTAACAAGTCTCCCAAAACCTCTTTTATAGGTTTATTGAAGTCTCTATTCGATTGTCCGCAGGCAGGGCAATAATTCCCAACTTCCGGTTCTCCACAATTGGGGCAGATTAAAAAGTCATGATCAGAGACTTCTTTTTCTGTTTTTTTATTTTCGGGCAAAAATATTTTATCCATACTTTAAAAATTGATTCCCGAAAATAATGATAAACGGCTATAATACAAAAAATGAATAACCCGGTGAAACAATCGACGCTTACACTAAAATGAATTAAAAAATTGCAAATAAAGGCATTAGAATAAAAAAAAAGAAAATATTAAATCAAAATTAATTGCATTAATACTTCCTGAAAACCAACGTTGCATTATGTCCGCCAAAGGCAAAGGAGTTACTCAAGGCCACCTGAACATCGTGTTTTCGGGCTTTATTGGGGACATAGTCGAGATCCAGATCCGGGTCGATTTCATCCAGGTTAATGGTAGGAGGAACAATCCCCTCAACAATAGATAAAACAGAAACAATTCCTTCGATGGCCCCGGCAGCACCAATGGTATGTCCAATCATGGACTTGGTAGATGATACCGGTATATTAAAGGCATGATTCCCAAAAACTTTTTTTATGGCCTGGGTTTCGTATAGATCATTGAGCATAGTAGATGTACCATGCGCATTAATATAACTTACTTCGTGAGGCGCTATTCTTGCATTTTTCAATGCCAGTTCCATCGTATTGGCCATCCCTTCTCCTTCAGGTTTAGGAGCCATAATATTGTACGATTCATTGGTAAAACCATAATCGGCCAATTCAGCATAAATTCTAGCTTTTCGCTTTTTTGCATGTTCTTCTGATTCCAGAATCATTATTCCGGCTCCTTCGCCAATTACAAATCCATCCCGTTTTTTTGAAAAGGGACAGCTTGCTTTTTCCGGCTTATCATTGTTTAACGAGATAGCATATAACTCATTAAATCCTTCTATTTCTTCTTTATTAATGATAGAATCCGCTCCTCCAACAATCATTAAGTCAGCACGGCCACTTTTAATCATATCATAACCTAAAGCGATGGCATAAGCTGAAGATGAACAGGCAGATGAAGTGGTAAAGTTTGGTCCTTCGATATTATAACGCATACCAATCCAGGCTGACATAGAATTGTTCATGCGTTTAATAATTAAATTTTTGGGAGAGGTTCCTTGTTCGCTGCTTGAATCGCCAGTATTTACTACACCGATGATTACCCCGGCACGTAACTTATCGATAGCCTCCAGGTCGACCTGATGTTTTTCAACCGCTTCGACAGCACATACATAACACATTTGGGTTACCCTTGTCATTTGTTTCGAAAGTCGCTTTTTAATAATTGAAGAAGATTTCTCCTTAAATTCAGGCGGTAATTCTGCTGCTATTTGTGTTTGATTTGAGGATGCATCAAACAAGGATATTTTTCTGATTCCGTTCTTTCCCTCGAGGATATTTTTCCAGCTTTCTTCCCAATCCAGACCTAAAGCGGTTAACATATTGAACCCGGTTACTACAACTTTTTCTGCCATTTATTATTCGTTCCGTTTTTTTAAAGAATTCAAGCCAAAAATAATAAAATTATTGAATTTTAGATAATCCTTAAGCATCACAATTCTAGCCCACAAAATTCATGAATAGCAATTCGATAATTCTTTTGCTGACCGGAAGAGTGAATGAAGAGATGATGGAATATCTGGCGGCTCTCCTGGCTCAAAAAGCCAAGGATCTCATCTCTTTTGCTATTCCCAATATCGGATATCTTATGATTATCAACCATGGGTTGCTGATGTAAAATTTTTTCTTTTAACCGGTCAAGTAATGGTTGAAATAGTCCTGGTTCTTTTTCCATGGTAGCATAATTTTGGATGGAATAATACATGGTTGATAATCCAACATGATCCATCATCCCAAATAACCCAAAATCAGGAAGCAGGTTTTGAGAAACCTGATCAATAGCTGTCAAAGGCACATTCTGATCAACAGAAAACAGAAAAGCTTTAAGCTGTAAACTCAATAAAAACCGGTTAAGTAAAAAGGCATTTTGCTCATCCTGAATAAAATATGTTTTTCTTATGGATTTTAAAAAATGTTCAAGAAGGGAAACTTTTTCCGGGTAAAAATCTTCGGGCAACACCAGTTCGACTATATTTTTAAGAGCTACGGGGTAAAAAAAATGCATTCCGGCAACCGGAAAAAAGAGGGATAGTTTTGAAGGGATAATAGATGAGGAGTTGGAAACAACAATAGCTTGAGGTCGGATGATGGTCTTTAAAGTAGCAAAGGTATGGTGTTTTGTTTCCATATCTTCACGAATGGTTTCAATAATCAAATCACAGCCTGATAGATGATTCAGCTGATCCGTGATAACATGGGCTGATTTTTGAGCAAACTGTTCCGATGTAATGATTTGATGTTTTACCTGTCGGGAAAGTTTTCTAAGGTAAGATTTTTCAAGTTTTTCTCTTTTCGCTGAGTCCCTAATAAACCAGGTTATGTGGTATTTAAAATCCGACAGGTAATTAAATATATCCTGTCCCATTTTACCACTTCCGATAATTCCAATCTTCTGTATCATAAACACAATTATACTTTTCCAAAAATAAAAAAAGCTGTTTTAATACAAAAACAGCTTTCTTATAATTACCATTATTCGCTATGAAAGAATCTGGTTAAAAGAATCCAAATTTTAGAGAGGCATTAATAGTAAAGTCAGATAAATCGTCATCACCAATAAGATTTCCCAAACCATTTTCATCCAGGCTTGTACCCTGAACTAAACGATAGGAGGCTCCTACGTTAAATCTAAAATGTTTAAACAAATTCAGCTCCAGATTTATTCCAGGTTCAACAATAAAAGCTGCGGTATTATCCAGTTCATTAAAATCATCATCCCACAAATCACCATCATCTTCATAAAAGATAAATCCTCCAGCTCCTACCAACACAGGAATAGAAAAATGGATTGCCTTTTTACTAAAGAAAGCATACTCAAGAGCTAAACCACCATACCCCATTCCTATTCTTACTTTCGTTTCATCTCCGGGAATCATATCATCCAAATCACAATCGAAAGAACTTTTGGCAGTAAGTCCGTATCCACCAAGGCCAACGGTAAAGCGATCATTAAAGATAGCCCCCATTTTACCTCCCAGTAATATTCCATTATCATCATTCACATTTCCCACCTTTAATTCAGGCGAGATAAAAGCACCGGAAAATTTCAAATTTTCTTCAGAGAAAATAGTTTCGATATCATCCTTAGCCTCTTTTTTTTCCTGGGCCAGGGTAACCTGAATCATCAAGGCTAATAAAAGCAGAGTAACAATTTTTTTCATAATTAAAAGATCTTAATTAATATCAAAGTTAACAATTTATGATTCGAAATAAATTTCATAAATCGTGCCAAACTAGTAATATTTTAAAGTATATCCAGCCTGCATAAACTTACTAACCTCGGTCACAAAGCTTATAATTAAATCATTGGTATTCAAGGACTCTTCCGTTACGATTTTATCAATTGAAATAAAGGCCATGGGTGGGCCGGCATACCCCATATCCGACATTTTTGTATAGAGTGTTTTCCGGTCAATTCCCAGTTCTTCACATTCGTCCATAATTAATTCTGAAATATGTTTGGAAGGAAAGTTCACCTGGAAATATTTAAGTTTTTGGATATCCACAGGATATTTATGAAACATTCTCTTCAATCCTTTGATGAATACACTTCCATCAGGATCATGAAAATGTGTTCTCAGCTGTTCGTTAAACATCTGACTCAGGTGATGGTAGGCCAGATCAAATTCCTTCTTGGGATTCATCCAGTAAGCCGGACGATGGTTCAACATAGCAGGGGGCTTTTTCCCTCCCACTGACTCCATATAGGTGCTTTCCACATAGAGTCCCTTCTGCTTTTCTTCATCAGCCTGCAGGAGCAATGCTCCGGCACCATCGCTCAGGAAATAGCGTAAAAATAATTCCTCCTTTTTAACAAGGGGTTGGTTGTAATACTCTGCCCTTAATTCAGCGGAAGACATGCTGGAAGAAATCACCAAAGCATTTTTATAACGCCCTGATTTGATAAAATCAGCAGCAACCAGTAACGCTTTATAGGCCGAAGTACAATTGGCATGGATTCCCATTTCCCCACATTGTTCAATGCCCAGTGCATCCTGTATACGTACCGAAGTTGTAGGCATCTGATCCTGGTGTGCACTTCCATAAACAATTAAATCAATATCCCTGGCTTTTAAACCCGCATTATCAAGGGCTTTTTGGGCAGCTTTTACCGACATGGTTATATTATCATCGGTGAACTCAAGGGTTTCAGGATCAATGGCAAAATGATAATTTTTTACTTCTAACATTTCACGCATCAGCTCTTTCATACGTTGAAGCCATTTTCGGATTTTTCTGGGGGCTTCGGTTAATTCACCCAAATAATCATCTACCTGGTCGATAGTGATTGGATCTCCAGGCAAATAGGAACCTGTACCGGTTATTTTTACAAAAGTACCTGACTTATTATTTTCCATTACCATTAATCTTCTTCAAATCTTTATGAAAATTATTATTAAATCTATGGGCCACTCTTAGGGCTTGCTCCATTAATTGTTTGGCCGGGACTACCTGATGTATTAGGTTCCATTGCAAAGCTTGATCGGCTGAAAAAGTTTTCCCGGTAAGTATCAATTCCAACGCAATGGCCCTGGAAGTGATTTTAGGTAAAAGATAAGTACCGGTACAGCCGGGAATTAATCCAAAAGTAGATTCGGGTAATCCTAATACAGCCTTATCGGCACAAAGAATATAATCGGTGCATAAAGCCAGCTCGAAAGCCGAACCCAGGCATACCCCACGAACAGCAGATATTATAGGGATTTCCAGATCCTTCAGAGATAAAAATATTTGACTGTTTTTACTAAGAAAAGCACTAACCTCCTGAATATCACCAAGTTGCTTTTTACTCTTTTGAATAACCCGGATAAGATCGTTAACTACAGCCCCTGAAGAAAAATGCCTTCCTTTTCCATAAAAGATAATTGATTTCACCTTTGCATGAGGAACAACCCTGGTTCTCCATTCGTAAAACTCATCAAAAAAGATGGAACTCATTACATTGGAAGGCGGATTATTCAACTCTAAGAAGCCTACCTGATTTTCTATTTTCCAATTAATCGTTAAAAACATATTATTTTTCCAAAACAACTAAAACAGAGACAAAATTTCTTGAATGAGAAATCGAAACATGAATATTCTGAATCCTGCGATCAGCTATGGCCTCCTGAACGAATCCATTCACGGTAACTACAGGTTTTCCACTTCGTTCCTCCTGAATCTCTATAGCCTGATATCCATCCCTGAGATCTAAAAAATCAATCAGGCATTTTTTAATCAGATACCTGGCCCCCAGGCTCTTGATAACATTTTTATTCTCCGTTGATTTAATCTCATTCTCAATAAAATATAAATCATCGGCTTGATTGAAAAGGATGGATTCTATCTCCTGCACCGATTTTACAGAAACGATTTCTTTGTACATTTTCGATCCAAAGCTTTAATTAAATCTCTAATTGAGAAGCCAGTTGACAAAACATCTCCGTCTCTTTTTGTAAAGCTTCATGCTTACTCAACAGTTCGGCATTTTTTAATGCTCTCATCACATAGTGGATTAACTCAGCAGACCTGCCCTGGGTTAATGCAATCAATTTCTCACGGGCATATCCGAAAGCATCTTTTTCTTTGGTATAATCATCAATTAACCCAATGTTTAAGGCTTTATCAACATTAATCATATCTCCATTTAAAATGATTTCGAAGGCCTTGTTATTTATCAATTTTACAGTTCGTAATACTCCTCCTAATCCGGGAATAAGACCATGGTTGATTTCCGGAAACGCAAACAATGCACCGGATGAAGCAATACGCATATGACAGGCAAGAGCAATCTCCAACCCACCCCCAAAACAGACTCCGTTAATCGATGCAATAACCGGGATTTCCAACTGCTCAATATAATCAAGGAAAGCTTTTCCTTTCGTTATCTTTTCGGATAATACCTGCTCTTGCTGGGCAAGCTCCCTTAAATGTACCATATTTGCCCCGGCAGAAAAATTTCGCCCGATACCCCGTATGATAATCCCTTTTAATCCAGGCTCCTCAGCCCACTCTCGAAATATATCCAAATCAATAAAATCGGGTTCTTCCAGGTAATTTCCTTTCCCATTCGACAAAGAAAATATACCAATATCTCCCTCCCTTTTCCAATAAATAAAATCCTCTGTATTCATTATCATGATTTTGTAATCGCTAATAATTGGTCCGGAATATCCTGAGGAATCCGATCCTTACTAACCAATAATGTTTTAACTATTGCTTTGGCAGCATTATTTCCTGACCGTAAATTTTTAATTTGATGATCAAAAACTAAATAGGGTGCTTCAAACCGAACCTCCGTTTCGACATCAACTTCATCGAAAAGTTTTAACTCCTTTTTATACCTGATATTTGTTTCAGTAACTACAAGCAAAAATCCATGGTTTATAAATAGATCCAATAAACCTTTTTTATTCAAGATTTCCCACCGGGCCTGTTCGGTATAATTTATATATACCGCATTATTTAAATGCCCGAATGAATCAAGCTCATATCCTTTCACACTCGTTTTGTAACTATACTTCATTTTTCACAATAAATGGTAAAAATAATCAGAAAAATGAAGAATTTTAAATAATTCATCAAAAGCAAGGCGAATTTGTAAAAATGTTTATTGTTATTTTAACAATTATCCTATTAAATGTTATTATTTTCCATATTTTTACCCATAGAATCATTCCTAAATAATCATTAAATGCATCATTCACCTATTCCCAGATATCCTTCACCCATTATTGTTAAAGTATTCGATAAATTTAGATATTTCTTATTAAAACTCTCCCGTAAATTTACAGTCCCCAATATAGCCATTGTAGAGATGGTCCAGGCTTTTTATGTTTCCAAGGCAATAGGGGTTGCAGCAGAATTAAACATTGCCGAACATCTGGAAAAGGGCCCAAAGAACATTTCGATACTGGCTAAATTAACAGAAACCAATGAAGAGGCGCTCTATCGTTTAATGCGAATGCTCGCAAGCCAGGGGGTTTTTAAAGAAAAAAACAACCGGGTGTTTTCACAAAACCGGTTATCCAAAACAATGATTGATCAAACCGACTCGATGCGTTATATGATAATGCATTTAACCAACCCGGTAAACTGGCAACTCTTTAATGAACTGAACCAGGTGGTTACAACAGGAGAAAGTGCTTCTGAAAAAGTTTTAGGTATGAAAGTATTTGATTTTCTTGAAAAAAATCCAGCCAATAATCAAATATATAACACTGCGATGACCAACTCATCGCAAATGTTAAGTTATGCCATTCTTTCGAAATACCGTTTAAAAAACAACCTTAGTGTTATAGATATTGGTGGAGGAGAAGGTACCTTACTATCTATGATGTTGTTAAAAAATCAAACCCTAAAGGGAATTCTATTCGACCTGCCTCATGTTATTGAGAATGCCGAAAAAAATTTTATTCAGCAGGGGTTAAGCAATCGGATAAAATTTGTTGCAGGATCATTTTATAAGTCGATTCCCAAAGGTGGAGATATCTATTTAATGAAAAATATTGTCCATAACTTAAGTGATAATCAAACTCTAGATATCTTAGAAAAAATTAAAGAAGTATTGCCTCTTCAGGGAAAAATATTAATCATAGAACCCCTAATCAGTAATAAAAACCGATACTCATTTGCCAAATTATTTGATATCCAGATGATGGTTAGTCAGGATGGTGGAAAAGAACGAACAATAGAAGAATACAACCGGTTAATTCATCAAGCCGGATTAAAAATCCATCGAATCATCCAGACGGTAGCTCCCTTTTCACTGATTGAAATAACCAGATAAAATAATTACCAGGTTAATAACCACTCCGAGGATTCCTTTTTGGACAAAATGATGTGGGCTGCCATCATAAAATAAAAAAATCGTAAAAGAGGAAATAATGGCTGAAAGAAAAAGCACAAAACGAGTCCATTCTTTTATCCAGAAAATGCCCCCTGAACCAACAATAAAAGACAGTGCAGCAAAAGAAAATAAAAAAACAGCAATCACTCTGATCACCGAAGGCGGTATCACTGGATCAAGCAACCAGGATTTCCCAGTCCATCCCATTTCAGGTTTAAACTCAATCCATCGTACACTTAAGATCACATACCAAAAATGAACCAATCCATGCAAAAGAATAAATACCCCGCATAAAAATCTAATCCACATATTGTTTAGTAAATATATTTAACAGCAAGAAAAAATCAGCCTTCTGTTAAGTTCTCTTTTGATTTTAACCGGGATAATCGTATCCCAAGAATCATCTGGAATAACCCGGTAGAAAAATACAAGGGTTGTAAAAAACTTTTATAACCAATCCAGCAAACTTGTGCCGTGATCCAAATCATCATAAGAATACCAAACAGAACAGCGACTTCGGGGGCTTTTGTTTTCTTTTTAAAAGTAATCCAAAAACCAGTGATGTTCCCCAGTCCATTTACAATAAACAGGACAATTCCAGGCAGGAGATAATTGGCAAAAGGGGTTCCTTCTAACCATGCCTGCTTCATTGACAGACTTATCCCCGTAGGATCACTTATCAAACCAAAGCCTCCTAACAATCCGCTCAATCCATTAAACGCCTGAAAAAGTGCTAAAACAATCATCATCCAATGAACAGATTTCTCTTTAACCATAATAAAAAATTTTATTGATTTTTATTTTTACGCTGAATACTCTTCAGCAAATTTTTCCATGATATCATACATTCTTTTAAAAGTATTCTTTTCGTTTCCGGACTCAAACTGACGATAGGTACAGTCCAGGTGAATTGCTCGTATTGAATAACCGTAAAGATTACCAAGAAAAAAAGCATCCCCGTTTTTCATCTTTCCCTGTTGCATAAAGACCTTAAAGGCCGTATGAAACATTTCTACCGAACGCTCTGTTTCCTGAACAATTAATGCTGCAGCTTTTCTGTTTTTATATTGCTGTTGCGAAACCACAAACCATAGATAGCGGGCCATAGGATTTTCCCATCCCTTTAGAAACTGATTCAACCTTTTCGTTAAAAACTCTTTTAATGTCATCGCATGACAAAGCTGCTCGATTTCAGACTTCTCAGGTCGAATCCGATTTAAATCTTTTTCCATCAATTCAAAAATCTCATCCAGCAAAGCCTGTTTACTTTTAAAATGATTATAAAAAGAACTTTCTTTTATTCCCACGTCTCGGGTAATACTACGTATGGAAACAGCATCAAACCCTTTGGTGGCAATAGATTTAATAGCTGTTTCCAAAATTTTATTTCGATTAGAGACCATCGTCAGATCATTTATCAGGCAAAACTAACAAACGTTAGTTAGTAGTACAAATTAATTCATATTTTTTATAACATATTATAAAAAAATAAAATCAAAACGATGAACTCATTTAAAATGATAATCTGGATAATTCTGTTATGATATGATAGGGTATGATCTATCCGACAGGAGATGTGGGTAGTTCTATTTTTACCGGGGAATCAGATAATAGATAAATCCTGTAGTAAGCATAAAGGATTTATTCGTGGGATTATCCAGTTCCTGTTCGTAGGGAAAAAACTCTTCGTCGTTAAAATTATATCTTAACTCGGCGGATTGGTTATCCAGGTCAAATAATCCATGGGCATATCTTATGTCTATAAATATATCGAGGAAACGATTAAATCTTCCCTGCACACCAAATCCTGCCAAAACTCCAACATCAAATAAGTTTAAGTTCGGCCGGATATCCTCATTAATGGATTTAACAATATAATCATCTTCAATAATTTTTTCGTAGGTTCCTTTGGTAGTAGCTTTAAACAGGAAAGATCCATAACCTCCGGCATAAAAATAGATCTGGGGGTCTTCGTTAAAATTAAACTTGGCATACAAGGGAAGGGTGAGATAATGAAGGTTCATTTTCATATCATGCAGGTCAAATTTACCTCCCTTAAGTTCATAGTTAAGTTCTGCACGGGCTGACCAGTGGGTATGTGGATAATAGGCAGCTGTAACCCCGATTTGTGGTCCTATTTTTTTGGCATATTGATCAATGGCGTCATCACCTTGAACATTAGCAAGCAGGAAGCCACCTTTAATTCCAAAGGTAGGACTTTGTGAATTATTTTGTGATTTTAATGACTGTGTTGAACTAATCAACAGCAAAAAAACAAAAACGCCAATTAACTTTAAATGAGTCATGCAAACTTTTTCTTATCCGTACAAAATGGATGGGATAAAACTTTTTTCCCTGTATTTTGCAGAAATATTCCAGTAATTTTTATCTAAAATACAAAAATATTTAAATAAAAAAGCCTGTCAGCAATCTGACAGGCCAAAATCAACAAAAAATTAGTCCATTACTTAATAAGATCAACACTTCGCTTTACAAATTTTGTAAGCTCCTCTCCTTTAAGCATATTGTTTGCAAGTAATGCCAGATCAACAAGTTGCTTTACATATTTATTTTCTTTTGCATGTTTAACCAACAGCTCTTTTTTCTTCTTTTGCAACTCCTCAATTTTCTTTTCAACATCACTTAATTTATCTTTATCTGCCTGGTTAATTTCTTCGTCTTTTTTACCTTCTGCAGCTTTCTCCAGTTTACTTTTTTCCTCTTCAACAGGTTTTAGCTCCTCCAGTAATTTCTCAATTTTGGGACCTACTTTTTTCTCTTTCTGCTCACGAATTTTTTCAACCAGGCGATGATTTGAATTAACAACCACATTATAACTGTCGGGCAGTTCTCCATAGAAATTCATTCCTCCGCCACCCATAGCTGCCATATCTTTCATCCGGCGCATATATTCCGATTGGGTAATCACAATAGGATCATCAGTTTCTTTCAGATTTTCAAAGGTAACAGTAAAGGTAGCATTTTGAGGAAGCTGGCTTTCAAATAATCGGGAAAGCTGATTTTTTTCTTCTGCGGATAATTTAGATTCTTCAACCTCTTCTTTCTTAATCAGTTTATCAATAATATCCGAATCCACACGCAGGAAGCGGGCGCTATCCAGTTTTTGTTCAATATGATTAATAAAATGGGTATCCAGCTGACCGTCCATGATCAGTACATCATATCCTTTGTCCTTAGCATTTTCGATAAATGTATACTGCTTATCTTTATCGGTAGCATAAAGATAGATCAGATTTTTATCCTTATCGGTCTGGTTATCTTTAATCAGCTTTTTATACTCATCTAAGGTAAAATACTTACCCTCGGTATTTTTGAATAAAACATATTTCTGTGCTTTTTCATAGAATTTTTCTTCAGTAAGCATTCCATATTCGATAAAGACTTTCAGATCGTCCCATTTTTTCTCGAATTGTTCCCGGTCATTTTTAAAGATTTCTTCGAGCCGGTCGGCCACTTTTTTGGTAATATGATTGGATATTTTTTTCACACTTGCATCACTTTGCAGATAACTACGAGATACATTTAGCGGAATATCCGGAGAATCCAAAACACCATGGAGTAAAGTTAAAAATTCGGGGACAATTCCTTCCACCGAATCGGTAACAAATACCTGGTTGGCATAAAGCTGTATCTTATTTTTTTGGATTTCGATGTTATTTTTAATTTTTGGGAAATAGAGAATCCCGGTTAAATTAAAAGGATAATCCACATTAAGATGAATATGGAATAACGGGTCCTCGTTCATCGGGTAAAGTTTCTGGTAGAACTTTTTATAATCATCATCCTTAAGATCAGCGGGCATTTGGGTCCATAAAGGGTTCGTATCATTAATGATGTTATCCTTATCGGTTTCGACCTCTTTTCCATCTTTCCACTCTTTTTCTTTACCAAAGGCTATTTCCACAGGAAGGAAACGGCAATACTTATTTAACAAATTGTTCACTTGGTTTTCCTCGGCAAATTCTTTGGAATCCTCATCGATATGTAAAATAATATCGGTTCCACGGTCCTCTTTATCTACTTCTTCAATTTTGTATTCGGGACTTCCATCACAGCTCCATTTTACGGCTGTGGCATTATCCTGGTATGATCTTGTAACAATCTCAACTTTTTTGGCAACCATAAAGGATGAATAAAATCCAAGGCCGAATTTTCCGATGATGGTTGTTTGATCTTTGAATTTATTAATAAATTCCTCGGCACTCGACAGAGCAATCTGGTTAATATATTTATCAATTTCTTCGGCTGTCATTCCAATCCCGCGATCACTAACCGTTAGTATTTTCTTTTTAGAATCCAGGGAAACCCGGATGGTTAAATCGCCCAGCTCATTTTTATATTCACCCAGAGAAGCTAACTTCTTCATCTTTTGAGTAGCATCGACAGCATTTGAAATTAATTCCCTTAAAAAAATCTCATGGTCGGAATATAGAAATTTTTTAATGATGGGAAAGATATTCTCCGTAGTAACTCCAATTTTTCCTTTTTGCATTTTATCGTATGATTTTATGTTTAACATCTATTTTCCGACCATATTTTTCAATAGTTATGCCAGATTCTTTTTTCTGCCAAATAGACAGCAAAGAATTTTAATCGAACGGAAATCAATGAAATTTTTACAGTAAAAAAGACCGGGAGTGCTGTCGATGATTCAAGAATCAAACAAAAAACCAAGGAAGACTTAAGCAGAGAACCATTCCGGAAAAAGGAAATAAATCAGCGCTGAAAGAACGATGAGAGCCACTAGGAAAAGTAAAAATAGCTTCGTGATAAATACTCCTGCATCCCTTTTCATCTGGAAGTTCTTCTGACTTAAAATCCCCTTGATATTGTTTTCGATTCGCAAGGTGATATTTTCATTTTTTTTGATAAATGTATATGCTCCATGATGAAAGGATGAAGATACCAAGTTGATATCGTCATTTTCAGAATACAATATCACCTCGGAATATGGATTGATCTGCTTGATTTTTTTCAACACTTCAATCGGCTCAATCTGCTGGTTTTCTTCATCTGTTTCAAGGTTCGTAGAAAGAAAAACAATATTAATGCTATTTTTTGTCGGAGGAATCCGGGAGAAATCCTCAAAAAACTCTTTACTACGACTGTAAATGGTAATGTTATAGTCATTCAGCTCTTCAAAACGTGCCAACACATCACGAATATAAGAATCATCATGATCAATAAAATAGATCAATGCATTTTGTCGGAAGATACGGGCTGACATGATAATAAATTATACTTCAAGTTACAACGAATAAACAATTATGTCAATACCTTAGTTTAAATCAGGCAGCAGGGAATATTTCTCAGCATACTCCAACATCTGACCGGTATAATCCTGGTTATAATCAATGGATACATCCACGAGATCTCCTTTTTCATAAACCGGGATATATTTAGGATTCACAAAACCAGAATACGGTGCTAATTTAAGTTGTTCAAACCGTTTAAGCACCTCCTGATGCAGCTGGGGATCAACCTTTACGCCATATTTCTCCACCAACATTTTTGCAGATTCATAGTCTCCTTCAGACTTAATTCGTTGTACTTCAGCCAGCAACTTTCCAAATAACAACCTCAACTTATCATAGCTATTAATAACAAAATAAGTTTTTCCATCTTTTTTTCTTTGTTCAATTACTTTTTCTTCCAGTCCATTTTCCAGACACCATTTTGCAATAAGTTGCCGGTTTCTCATATGAGCCTGTTCAATATTTTTCCCGGGTTCAATCCTAGTCAGCTGCGTCAGCAATCCGTTTTTGATATAACTGTTATATTGTGCTACTGCAACATCCATCGAAGACATAATACCCAACTCAACAAGCTTGGGGTCCATCATAAACCATAAAGCAAAGAGGTCGGCCCGTGTTTCTTCAATAGGAGAATAATAATTCTTTAATAAATCTGCACTAATCCCTGCAAGCATTTGGCCAGATCCATGACCCAAACATTCATGCAAATCGGTATGCAAGTTATTCGCCTGAAACCCATATTTCTGATGAAGTTCAATTTCATGAACTGAAAATGAGAACTCTTCTACCATTCCGCTTTTAAGAGAAGCCATATGGTAAGCATGCGTAATATTTTCGATGGTTACTGATTTCGAGCCATGTTTTTTCCGTATCCACTCGGCATTCGGCAGGTTAATCCCAATGGGTGTCGCCGGATAACATTCACCGCCAAGCATAGCCGCATGAATTACTTTAGCACTTATTCCCCTGACTTCCTTTTTTTTATAATTTTCATCAATGGGGGAATGGTCTTCGAACCATTGGGCATGCCGGCTAAGAATTTCGGTACGTCGGGTAGCTTCAGTATCCTTAAAATTTACCATTGCTTCCCAGGTCGCTTTGCGACCTAATGGATCTCCATACATCTCAATAAACCCATTCACCGTATCTATCAAAGATTGGGTATCTTTCAACCACAATATACTATACTCATCGTATTTTTTCAGGTCGCCCGAGCGATAGTATTCAATAAGTTTTTGCAAACCCTCTTTCTGCACCTCTGTTTCAGCAACTTCTGCAGCTTTCCCAAGCCAGTAAATAATCCGGTCAATTGCTTCACCATACATTCCTCCCGACTTCCATATTTTTTCCTTAATCCGTCCATGATCTTTAATCAACTTTGAATTCAATCCGTACGATACCGGCTCATCTTCTCCTGGATCCATCATCTGCTGATAAAATGTTTCTGCTTCGGATTGAGTGACCTTTTCGTAAAAATTATTTCCCGAATGAGTCACCATATCTTTCGACTGATCCTGACATACCCTTTTGGGATATTTCTGTTTATCAAAAATTATGGGAATAATTTCCCGGATTACCTCATCTTTCGATAAACTTACCGGCCATTCATCTTCGGGAATTTTATGAAGCAAATCCCCGAAAAATTCTTTCGTAAAACCAGGGTTAAATTTATCCGTAGAATAATGGTGGTGGATACCATTGGAAAACCATACCCTTTTAAGGTAAATGACAAACTCCTGCCACTCTTTACGATCTTTGTTCCCTTTATAATGGATAAATATTGATTCGAGTAATTTTCTTATAATAAGATTGTATTTAAAATTCTGATCATAGATAATATCGCGGCCACAAAGAGCAGCTTCGGCAAGATAATAGACTAGTATCTTTTGGTTACGGGTAAGATTCTCGAATCCTGGAACCCGATAACGCAAAATACGTAGATCGGCAAATTGTTCTACAAAATATGAAAACGAATCATGGGATGATCTTTTATTATGTTTTTGAGACATATTATTCTATGTTTAAATTTCTTACATCAATATCCTGATAGGTATTCCAGACTCCATTTTCAAATTTTAATCCATCGTACGAAAAATCAGGTCCATAAAACTGGTATTGCCCTTTCAGGCTAGGGCGAAACGGGGAAAGGTGGTCATAAACAATCATCTTCTGGTTTGGATCGTAATTTAAAGCCATCGTAGCTTCAGCACTGTACTCAAATATAAGACGCATTTTATGTCTCCTGTTATTTTTAAAAACGGGAGCTCCAAAGACGGGATTATCCTTTTTGTCAAAGTGCAATATCTCTACCAGTTTCTTTTTGCTATAAAGATCATGCAGATCATATCCCAGCAAGGTGTAATAAACATCCCTCTTATGTTTTTGAACAACAATCTGATAATAAAGAGCACCATACCAATGTTGATGAGAAAGAATTTGATCTTCAGGATTTTTTATTTTTTCTGACTGATCTGATAATTCATAGGTTAATATAGTCCGACGATTTTTCTGGTACTGAATAAATCCAAAATACTGGTGTGTCCCATCAGCGTATGGTAAGTTCCAGGTAATAATTCTCAAATTATTATCATCCGACCTGAGGTCTCCGATATATTTTAGCGATGAAAAAACGTATTCAAAGCTTTGCTCTTGTTCCAGGGCATTTTTAAAAAAAACAACAATCTTTTCATTCAACTGCTCCTTTTGCTTATCATCTTTTTCACGGGCAAGCAGGTTAAAGTATTTTTCCAGGCTATCTGCAGCTGCATCCAGGTTCTGAGCATAGGATGGGAGGATCATCCAATAAAAAACAGTAAACAGAATAAGGAGAATTCTTTTTTTCATTTTATCATTTTTTTATTTAGGATTAGATAGCAAAAATAAATCCAATGCATAATTTCAACTAAAAAAAGATCATTTTATTTTTTTAAGGATTCATCAATAGCTTCGAGAAGGATATTGCAAGCAGTTTTAATCTGTTCTTCAGTTACAATTAATGGCGGTGCAATACGAAAAGCACTATCATGGAATAAAAACCAGTCGGTTACCAACCCCTTGGTAACGGCAAGATCAATCACTCTTTTTACCTGCTCAAAATCCCTCAGTTCTACGGCCATAAACAGCCCCACTCCCCTGATCTCTCTGATTTCGGGATGTACCAACAGTTCTCTGAACAATTGTGCTTTCCTTTTTACCTGTTCATGTAATTTTTCCTCGAGAATGATTTTCAAAGAAGCAATAGCAGCAGCACAGGAAACCGGATGACCGCCGAAAGTTGTAATATGGCCCAGGATAGGGTTTGTTTTAAACGCGGACATAATTTCACGGGAAGAAACAAATGCACCAACAGGCATACCTCCTCCCATGCCTTTGGCAATAGTCATAATATCCGGAATCACATCAAACTCCTGAAAAGCAAACAAACTTCCGGTACGTCCGAAGCCCGTTTGAATTTCATCAAAAATTAACAAGGTTCCTGTTTCGTCACATCTTTTCCGCAACTTTTTCAAAAAATCATTTTCCGGGACACGTATCCCACCTTCGCCCTGAATGGGTTCGACAAGAACACATGCTGATTTTTCGGTAATTTGACCTATAGTTTTTTCATCATTAAAATCCAGAAAACGGATATCGGGTAACAGGGGGCGAAAAGCATTTTTAAATTCTTCGTTACCCATTACACTTAAAGCACCATGAGTGCTTCCATGATAAGCTTTATTAAAGGCTACAATTTCAGTACGACCGGTAAACCTTTTGGCCAATTTCAGAGCTCCTTCAATTGCTTCACTGCCTGAATTCACAAAATATACTGAATTTAATTTAACCGGTAATAAATCGGTTAGCATTTTGGCATACTCCACCTGTGGAGATTGAATATACTCTCCATATACCATCAGGTGCATAAATTTTTTAGCCTGTTGTTGAACGGCTTCCACTACCCTGGGATGCAGATGACCAACATTACTAACCGAAACACCGGATATTAAATCAATGTATGACTTTCCGTCTGGGCTGTACATATAAATTCCACGGGCGTGGTCAATTTCCAGTTGCAAAGGGAAATCAGAAGTCTGACCTACATGTTGTAAAAATAATTGTCGTTGCGAAATCATAGGTTAAAATTTTATCTATTAAAACAAAAAAATTGGGATTAATCCCAATTTTTACTCATTCTTAAGAAAAGAATTCCAGGATTTTATTTCCCCATAAGGTTTATATCATTCATAAAGCGTTCCTTATAGGCTTTTCCAATGGGAATATTTTTAAGACCTTCAGCGTGTTTGATATAGATCGAATTATCTTCAATCCGATCAATCTTTTTCACATTAATAATATAAGAACGGTGGACCCGCTTAAATTGTCTTGAAGGCAACTGACTCTCGATGGATTTCATGGTAAAATGAATGGTAAACTTTTCATTAAAAGAATTAATAATGACATAATTTTCCAAAGCTTCCACCCACAAAATTTCTTCGTATTTTAATCGAACCAATGCTGAGTTCTTCTTAACATAGATCTCATCCACATCATTTCGTTCTTTAATCTCATGGATATTCTTAGCTTTTAAAACTGCCTTATAAAAGCGACTATAAGTAATTGGTTTTAAAAGGTAATCAGTAACATCATAATCAAATGCATTAACGGCATACTTTTCTTTGGAAGAGATAATAATTACCTGTGGTAAATTTTTTAGGGTATTTAAAAAATCAATACCATCCATCTCAGGCATCTCAATATCCAGGAAGATCAGATCAATATCTTCATTTCCCTTATTAAATGCATTGATTGCTTCAACAGCATCGTTGAAAGAATGGGTAAGGGTTAAAAAATCTGTTCGTTCAACAAATTCCTCAACGACCCTCCTCGATAGCGCATCATCATCTACAATAATACAATTCATACTATGCTCGATGTAAAATTATTTCAAATATCGTGTTAGATGTTTAAGTCTATAAAGATCAAAAAAATTACATTAATATACGAATTTTTAGGACTAAAAGTTCTTTTTCTTAGACAAAAAGTCATCAATTAGTAACGATGATTTTTTTATGGATTGTTTCAACCATTCCAACAAAACCGCT
This sequence comes from Bacteroidales bacterium, assembly GCA_036351015.1. GTDB lineage: Bacteria > Bacteroidota > Bacteroidia > Bacteroidales > UBA12077 > UBA12077. The sequence continues at coordinate 84,821 of JAZBOG010000023.1, read as the reverse complement.
TGTTTTTCATTATCAGACAATTGCCAGTTAATTGTTGATTTTCTTAAACTGGAGGTAAGATGATACAAAATAATAGCTGCTGAAACAGAAATATTAAAACTTTCTGTAAACCCCATCATTGGAATCTTTAAATATTCGTCTGCATGGTCAATCATCTCCTGTGAAAGACCTTTTAATTCAGTTCCAAAAAACAAAGCCGTTTTGCCCCTGGATAAATCAAACGCTTCAAGCTCAACATCATGTTTATGGGGTGTGGTGGCAACGATCCGGTAACCTTGACTTTTGAGATGATGGATAGCATCCAGGGTGTTATTTGCCTGTTGGTTATATTTATGAAGGTTTAACCATTTGGAGGCCCCCAGAGCTACATCCGGGTTAATCTGGTATTTATTTTTATTTTCGATGACATGGACATCCTGAATGCCAAAACAATCAGCCGTTCTCAACACAGCACTGGCATTTTGCGACTGATAAATATCTTCTAAAACAACAGTAATATATCGGGTACGCTGAGTTAATACCTGACGAAACAAAGCAATCCTATCTTGAGTAATGAATTGTTCCAGGTGTTTTATTAGATCAGCATCCATAATTTTATCAACCATAAAAAAAGGGAGTACTAAATCGTTGGTACTCCCTTCCATTATTTTTCATTAAAGTTTTTTATTGAACTGCATCTGCTAAATCACTACCAGCTTTAAATTTAACAACGTTTTTAGCTTTAATAGTAATAGGTTTACCAGTTTGTGGGTTTCTACCAGTTCTTGCATTTCTTTTAGCTACAGAGAAAGAACCAAAACCAACCAAAGCTACTCTGTCACCTTTTTTCAAAGCGCCTGTTGTACTTTTAATGAAAGAGTCTAAAGCTTTTTTAGCGTCTGCTTTTGTTAAATCAGCTCCACTAGCAATTGCATCAATTAATTCTGCTTTGTTCATAATAAAAAAATTTTTAGGGTTAGTAAAATAATTATTTTTTTAGCTTCTACATACAAATATAGAGTATTTCTTAAGTTTAGCAAATCTAAAGTAAAAAAAAATGCTGATTTATTGATAAATATATTGATTTTGTTAATAATTGAGCGGAAACAGGCCCCTTTCAGGGGGAGCTTGGGTAACAATTACACACTTTCTCACGCCAACAGGGCTGGAAAAAACATTGGATTATTTTTTTAAAAAATTTTGTGCAAATAAAAATTAATTATACTTTTGCCGACGGAGAAATGGCAGAGTGGTCGAATGCGGCGGTCTTGAAAACCGTTGTCCGTTCCGCGGACCGGGGGTTCGAATCCCTCTTTCTCCGCCAAATTTTAAGCAACCTGAACGGGTTGCTTTTTTTTTTACAATATGGTAAAGAGGGATGAGAACAGAAGGGCTGGCCGGGGTTCGAACGGCGAAGCCCTCACGAGCATCCCTGTTATGTTAATAATGTCCTATGCTATTTGTACAGTAAAACAAAGCAAGATGCGAGTAATCCCTCTTTCTCCGCCAAATTTTAAGCAACCTGAACGGGTTGCTTTTTTTTACAACATGGTAAAGAGGGATGAGAACAGAAGGGCTGGCCGGGGTTCGAACGGCGAAGCCCTCACGAGCATCGCTGCTATGTTAATAATGTCCTATGCTATTTGTACAGTAAAACAAAGCAAGATGCGAGTAATCCCTCTTTCTTCGCATAAAAATTTTAAAGCTGCTCGCACGATAAGCAGCTTTTCTTTAACCTACATAACAAACAATAAACCATTGCATTGTTCCTGCTAAAGTTATAAAACTACCAGCTTTTTTCTGCAATTCCACCCCCCAGCAGGATATCCGCATGGTAAAATACTACCGGTTGCCCCGGAGCGACAGCCCATGCAGCACCAGGCAACTCAAGCTCTAGTGCATCTTTGGAAAGGGTCTTAACAATAGCCGGCCTGGTTGGATTAAGCCCTAAACCACGAATAACAATATCCATGGAAGATCTTTGGGTAATCATACTGGGATTTATCAGATGAATATCTCTTAGAAGTAAATGATGATGATATAAAGAAGATCTGGAACCAATGGTTAACTTATTATTTACCGGGTCAATCCGGCTTACATAGGCTTTCCGGTTAGTTTTTAGATGCAAATCCCGTTTTTGCCCAATGGTATAAAACACAAACCCCTGATGCGTTCCTGTTATGGCTCCTCGTTCATCCACAACATCTCCTGGAGTGATTTTTTTCAGCTTATCCGGAATATAGTCTTTTAAAAATTGACGGTAATCATTTTGCTTTAAGAAACAGACACCCATACTTTCTTTTTGACGGGCCAAATCATCAAAACCATTTTCTTTTGCAATTTGTCTTACCTCCTTTTTGGTATAATCACCTAAAGGTGTTATCATTCGCTGAATTACCCGGGATTGTATTTCCCACAAAAAATAGGACTGATCCTTTACCGGGTCTACCGCTCTTTGCAGATAATAATAACCATCGTTTTCAACCTTTCTTATATAATGACCGCTAGAAACATATTCTATATGATGATGATCGGCAAAATCGATTAATTTTTTCCACTTGATATGTTTATTACAAAATGTACATGGACTCGGGGTTCTCCCCTTCAGATATTCCTTGGCGAAATGTTGTTTTACTTTTTCAAAATCATCATCAATGGACCAATGTTCGAGGGGAATATCCAATCTTCGAGCTACCTCAGTTACCTTTTCACTATATTTCTCATTGTTAAAACAAAAGTGTAAACCAATTACATCATACCCTTTTTGTTTTAACAACAGCGCTGCAACAGTACTATCGACTCCGCCGCTTAAACCAATAACAACCTTTTTATTCATCATACAATGAATATTAAATTATAGTTTACAAAACTAAAAAATATGATTTAAAATATTTCCATGCGATAAAGGCGGGCATAAATCCCATTTCTGGCTAACAGGGTATCATGAATACCCTGTTCAACAATTTCTCCGTGATGAATAACCAGGATCTGATCGGCGCTTTTTATTGTCGATAATCGATGAGCTATAGCAATCGTTGTTCGGTTTTTCATTAAATTTTGGATTGCCTCACGCACCATATATTCCGATTCATAATCCAGGGCCGAAGTGGCCTCATCAAGGATTAAAATGGGAGGATTCTTTAAAATTGCCCGGGCTATGGTAATTCTCTGTTTCTCGCCAAAGGATAATTTATCGCCACTTTCACCCAGGTTGGTCTGATAGCCATGGGGAGTTTTCAAAATAAAGTTATGGGCATTTGCCAGTTTAGCCGCCTGATGAACCATTTCCATAGTAACCGTTTCATCACCCAGAGTAATGTTATGATAGATGGTATCATTAAAAAGAACAGGTTGCTGGTTAACGTAACCAAAAAGTTTTCTAAGGGAAGAGATCTTCAAATTGGGAAGAGGAATATTGTCAATTAAAATCTCGCCCTGGTCGGGGTCAAAAAAGCGGGGGAGCAGATCGACAATCGTAGATTTCCCCGACCCTGAAGCTCCAACAAAAGCGACGGTTTCTCCTTTATTAATTCTTAGATGAATATTTTTCAGTACATTCTGTTGCTCTGTTTCATACGAGAAAAATACATTCCTGAACTCAATGGAATGTCTGAACTCATCGATCGTTAAGGCGTCTTTTTTATCTTTAATCGTAAAGGTATGTTCTAAGATGGAATTCACCCTAAAGATGGATGCCAGGCCTTTCTGAATAGTATAATATCCATTGGAAATTGACTTGGCAGGGACAATTACCTGGGAAAAAATAGCCAGGTACCCAATAAAAACCTGTGAACTAAGGGTTGCATCAGGAGCCAGCACCATTTTGCCCCCAAACCACATAATGGTTAAAATCGTTATGGTTGCTATTAAATCGCTTAGAGGGTTTGTTAAAGCTCTTCGCTGACCGATCTTATTGAAAAGCTGGGTAAAACGCTGATTCATTGCCATAAATCGGTTTTTAACCGAATTTTCTGCACGAAAAGCTTTTACTATTTTAATTCCTGACAAAACCTCTTCGAGCATCCCCATCAAAGCGCCCATTTTTTGTTGCCCCCGGAAGGTTTTGGTTCGCAAAGACTTTCCTATACGTCCAATAATAATTGCAGAAACAGGAAAAAGAATCAATGCAATTAGGGTAAGATTAGCACTCATCAGAAAAAGAACGTAAATATAAACGACAAACAAGACAGGATCTTTAAAAAACATCTCTAAAGAACTGATAATAGATAGTTCAATCTCTTTTACATCCACGATCATCTTGGAAATAATGTCGCCTCGTTTCTCATTGGAAAAGTAACTTAGATCAAAATCGAGAATCTTTTCGATCAACTCATTTCTAATATCTTTAACGACGCCTGTACGAATATGAATAATTAAAGATTTTCCGATGAATAAAAAGATATTTTTTAACAGGGTGGTTCCAAACACCACTCCTATTATAAAAAGTAAAGCCTTCAGGGTTCCATAATGAGTTACAATATCTCCGAGTAAGTAATTGAAGTTATGCTGTATGGATTCAACGTTAAACTCCATCGGTACAGGGGCAGAATTAAAATTTTGGGTGGAGAATAAAATCCCCAAAAAAGGAATCACCATGGTAAATGAGATAACTGAGAATACAGCAGCCAATAGATTACATAAGATACTCAGCAGGGATTTTCTCCAGTAAGGAATAAGATACCGCAATATGGCAATATATTTTTTCATCTTAAATCCCCTTTGCTATATTTTCAAAGGTAAAATAAATTAAGACATTCTTAGTAAACAAGATCAAATACCGGTATAATTGAAAGGAGTAATATTTTTTAATTCCTTTTTAATTTCATCTTTTAAATCTAGTCCATCGATAAACTGATGGATACTTTCACTGGTTATTTTTTCCCCGGTACGGGTCAATTTTTTTAAGGCTTCATAAGGTTTTGGATAACCCTCTCGCCGCAGGATGGTTTGTATCGCTTCAGCAACAACTGCCCAGTTATCCTCCAGATCATGCTGAATGGCCGGCTCATTAACCAGGATTTTATCCAATCCCTTACGTAGCGACTGAAAGGCAATCAATGCATGGGCAACAGGAACTCCAAGATTTCGAAGGACCGTTGAGTCTGTTAAATCCCGCTGCAACCTGGACACAGGCAGTTTAACAGCCAAGTGCTGACATAAAGCACTGGCAATTCCCAGATTCCCTTCGGCATTTTCAAAATCGATCGGGTTAACCTTATGAGGCATCGCAGAAGAACCAACTTCTCCCTTTCTAATTTTTTGTTTAAAATAATTCATCGAGATATAAGTCCAGAAGTCCCGCGAAAGATCAATAAGAATAGAATTGATTCGCTTTAAAGCATCGAAAAAGGAGGCAATATTATCATAATGTTCAATTTGTGTGGTAGGAAATGACCGGTTAAGTTTCAGGATATCATTAACAAAATGATATCCAAAATCATTCCAGTCAACCTCAGGGTAAGCTACATGATGAGCATTAAAATTGCCTGTTGCTCCCCCAAATTTAGCTGAATAAGGAATACTTTTCAGTTGGATCAATTGTTTTTCAAGCCGCACCACAAATACAGCGATCTCTTTCCCCAGCCGGGTGGGTGATGCTGGCTGACCATGAGTACGGGCAAGCATTGGAATAACTTCCCACTCTTTACTCAATTGTTTTAATTTATTAAGTAAATCATCAAAAGTTGGATAAAAAACATTCTCCATAGCATCGCGCAATGAACAAGGAGTAGCTGTATTATTCACATCCTGGGAGGTTAACCCAAAATGAATAAATTCTTTATACTGCTGTAGTTTTAGTTCGTCGAATTTTTCTTTTAGAAAATATTCTACAGCTTTAACATCATGGTTGGTTACTTTTTCAATATTCTTAACTTTCAGAGCATCTTCAACGGTAAAATCCTGGTACACTTTCCTTAAAAGTGCATAATTATTTTTATCGAAACAGGAAAGCTGCTTCAAAGGAATTTCGCATAAAGCAATAAAATACTCAATCTCTACAAGTATTCTGTATTTGATCAATCCAAACTCAGAGAAATAATCCCCCAATTTCTTGGTTTTGTTTTGATATCGCCCATCGACAGGCGAAATAGCAAGAAGTGTATTATAACTCATGATTTTATTTTTTTATCTTTTTAAAACACATGCAAATTAAACAAAAACAATTTATTTTCTATTATAATCATTGGAGCAATTGTATCTTTGTTAGGATAAAAAAAACAATACAATGCATAAAATAAAAATATCAGCAGTATCCTATACCAATACCTATCCATTTATTTTCGGAATTGAGAATAATGATATTATTCATGCCATAGATTTAAGCAAAGACATTCCGTCGGTTTGTGCGCAAAAGCTAATCGGAAACAAAGTTGATATTGGTTTAGTTCCGGTAGCCATTCTGCCAGAACTTTCGTATCATGAAATTATTGCCGATTACTGTATTGGAGCCACTAACAAAGTTCGTTCAGTAATCTTAGGTGCCTTTCAGCCCCTGGAAAAGATTAAAAAAATTTACCTGGACTTTCATTCCCGTTCCTCGGTTATGCTAAGCCGCGTATTAGCCAGGAATTTCTGGAAGATCAACGTTGAATGGGCAAAAACTACCGAAGGATTTATTGAAAGAATACATTCCGACGAAGCGGCCGTAATTATTGGTGACAAAGCCCTCGAAGCAGAAACCAGGTTCCCCTATGTTTATGATTTAGCCGAGGAATGGATTAAATTTACACAACTCCCTTTTGTATTCGCAGCCTGGGTAGCCAATAAACCCATTGATTCAGCATTTAAAAAAGCCTTTAATCTTGCATTGCAGTATGGACTGAACCATTTGGATGATATGCTTAAAGCATATGATGTATCGTACCTTCCAAAACATATTGATGCAAAAACTTACCTGGAAAAAAATATCGATTTCCCATTGGATGAGCAAAAGCGAAAAGGAATGAAACTATTTTTACAATTGGCCAAAGATTTTCAATAATATTTCGGAAATTAGCCTTGACTAAATTTTAATTAAAAATGAAAAAAATAACTTTTATTGTTTCCCTGGTGGTATTAGCCTGGTTTAATGTTATGGCAACTCCAGATACAACAAACGTTTCGGATACCTCAAAAAATATCGTATATATTTTTAGTATCGACCAGGACATTGCCCCACCCATGTGGCGACTCACTCAAAAGAGTTTTGAAGAAGCGTTGGCTATCCATGCACACTATATTATTATAAAGCTAAACACCTATGGTGGTATGGTAAACATGGCTGATTCGATACGAACCAGGATTCTGGAAAGTCCTATCCCGGTATACGCATTTATAACAAACAATGCAGCTTCGGCAGGTGCTCTGATAGCCATTGCAGCAGACAGTATTTACATGAAAAAGGGAGCAAAAGTTGGATCAGCCTCAGTAGTTGATCAGACAGGAAAGATCATGCCCGAAAAGTATCAGTCCTATATGCGTTCCACCATGCGTGCTACAGCTGAGTCCCATGGAAAAGACACAATTATTTCAGGTTCCGACACTCTAATTCAATGGCATCGCGACCCCCGCATTGCTGAAGCCATGGTTGATCCCTCGATCTATATCGAAAACATCTCAGACACCGGTAAAATTGTTGCCTTTACTGTTAGCGAAGCTATAGCCAATGGATATTGCGAGGCCGAGGTTGAGGATGTTCAGGGAATCATCGAGCAGGCAGGAATAAAAAACGCAACAATCCTGGAATACAAACCAACAAGTCTTGATAAATTTATTGGTTTCCTGATAAGCCCTGCTATCCAGGGAATTTTAATCATGCTTATCGTCGGCGGGATCTATTTTGAGCTCCAATCCCCTGGAATTGGATTTCCTCTTGCTGCAGCCGTATTTGCAGCAATCCTTTATTTTGCACCTCTTTACCTGGAAGGTTTGGCCGAAAACTGGGAAATGGTAATCTTTGTGGTTGGTTTAATCCTGATTATCCTGGAAATTTTTGTTATTCCAGGATTTGGCGTTGCCGGTATAAGTGGAATCATCCTGGCCTTCACTGGTCTGGTGTTAAGTATGGTCGACAACATTATTTTCGAATTTGAATTTCATTCCATGGAAGCCTTGGGAATGGTTTTAAAATCCTTTATGATCGTAGCCATATCCATATTCATCGCTTTTATCGCATCCCTGTATCTTAGCCAGAAAGTCTTAACCTCCAATACTTTTTCTTGGATTGTTCTCAATTCAACCCAGAAAAAAGAGGAAGGCTATGTAGGGGTCGACAGCAGCCAAAGAGAACTGATCGGGAAAAGGGGAACAGCGCTCACCAATTTAAGACCCAGTGGAAAAGTTGAAATTAATGACGAAATCTATGATGCAAAATCAGAAATCGGTTATATTGAAAAAGGAAAAGAAGTAAAAGTAATTAATTACAGTTCAGGACAAATCTATGTTGTTAAAGTTGAAGCGTAAGTTATGAATCAAAAATTTATCGTTCGAGATTACCGGGAAAGTGATTATCAGAAGTTAAATGAATTATGGCTAACTACGGGATTGGGTGGAGCCCATCGGGGCGATGACGATAAGATTATCAGGCAGAGCCTGGAGATGGGCGGACGACTTCTTGTTATCGAGGTTAGCGAAACCGAAGAAATCATTGGATCCTCCTGGATGACCTTTGACGGACGCAGAATTCACCTGCATCATATAGGGGTAAAACCCGAATATCAAAACCTGGGTTTGGGAAAGCTGCTTACGAAAGAATCCTTAAAACATGCCAAAAAGAAAGGTTATCAAATAAAACTTGAGGTTCATCAATCAAATAAAAAGGCTATTGAAATTTATAAAAAAATGGGATTTTCCTTTTTGGGAGATTATGATGTTTACATTATCAGAGACCTCGATTCCATAAATTTTTAATGTTAAATTTTCTTAAATCCTGCTTTAAATTTTTTTCTCCAAAAATTATTGAGTAATTTTAAGTCCGTGTCTAACTAAAAAACAATCACGTTATGACAATCACATTCAATGAGTTACGAAAAATTAAGGATCGTTTACCTCATGGAGCAATCCGAAAAATTGCTCATAATTTAAACCTGAATGAGGAAACAGTAAGGAATTACTTCGGTGGCACAAATTATCGCGAAGGCGAAAGTGCAGGAATCCATTTTTCACAGGGACCGGATGGCGGACTCGTAAAAATTGATGACACGACTATACTAGATATGGCTATCAAAATGACCGAAGAAACGCAATCCAGAAACTAGAAGTCTGAAGAAAATTCTTTCGAAGAAGCAGAAAATTTATTTTTCTGCTTTTTTTGTTTAAAAGGATTCTATTTTTGTACCAACCAAGGATCTTCTGATGAATCAAACAGACAATAAGATAAATAGAGCCGAGGAAAAATGGTTAATGCAACTTTTCCGTTTTTGTGGTTCTGTTTTTTCCAAAACGAATATTCCTTCCCATGATCATCACCATCATTTTAGGGTATGGAATTATTGTAAGGAGATTATTCGTGAATTACACTTCAAGGTTCCGGTTACCGATGAATTAGTTGAAGGTTGTATAGTTGCTTCTTTCTTTCATGATACGGGGTTAAGCGTTACATTAAATGAATATCATGGCAAGGAAAGCAAAAAAATATGCCAGGGCTATTTTAGAAATCACGATCTGCCAGTTCCAGAAAATTTTGATGAGATCCTGGAAGCAATAGAAAAACATGACAATAAAAACTACCCCACCAAAAACTTCAGGCCCGGCTCTCTTTATACGATTCTATGCAATGCGGATGATTTGGATGCTTTTGGGAGAATTGGTATTGTCCGATATACAGAGATCTATTTAATGCGTGGAATAAAATTGCATGAACTTACTCCCCTGGTGATTCAAAACCTGGATAAAAGATACAGAAACTTTAAAAATACATATGATCAATACCAGCAATTAATTCAGAAACATGAATCCCGCTACCGGTTAACCCGAAAGTTTTTCGAGGAGATTCAGGACGAATTTATTTAATCATAAAATCAAGCAACTTTTTATCTTCGATATAAGCTTCAAGCCTGTCGCCTATTTTCACCGGCCCTACTCCGGCGGGGGTTCCTGTAAATAACAGGTCTCCAATTTTTATCGTCATATATTTCGAAACATGAGCAATAAGCTGGTGAACAGGGAAAATCATATCTTTTGTATTTCCTTGTTGAACTATCTCTCCATTAATTTCAAGGTGAAAATTCAGGTGATTAATATCTCCCAGCTGTTCTACCGGATAAAATTTACTGATTGGGGCAGCTCCGTCAAAAGATTTAGCGATCTCCCAGGGCAATCCTTTTTCTTTACACTTTTGCTGCAGATCACGGGCCGTAAAATCTATTCCAACTCCAATTTCGCTATAATACCGGTGGGCATATTCAGGAGCGATATTTTTTCCCAGCCGGTTGAGTCTGACAACAATTTCCAGCTCATAATGAATAGCATGGGAAAAATCCGGGTAAAAAAAAGGCTGATTATTTTTTAATAATGCTGAATCGGGCATCATAAAAAAAATGGGTTCTTTTGGAACGGGGTTATTCAATTCCCTGGCATGATCAACATAATTTCTTCCTATAGCAAATATTTTCATCGCACAAAAACTGAACTTATAAATTATTGACGAAAAACGATTTTATAGGGTCTTATCTCACTTTTTGACCATCCGCTTTTTATGGCAGGATCATTATTTACTATGTCCATTAATTCATCTTCATGGTCAACTTCAAGGATAAACATTCCTCCCCGTTTTTCATCCAGAAAGGGACCTGTAACGATCAGTTTTCCCTGATGATATAATTCTTTCAGGTAATCAACATGGAGTTGTATCATTTGCCCGGTTACATCCTTTTGGATCATATGATGTATGACTACAAAATACATGGCTTTACTTTTTAATAGTTGCTATCCTTTATCTGTTCAGATAAATTTATCCGGTCATTTTTCTCAGCTTGATTGCTGTTAACACTTTTTTAGTGTATAAAGGAAAATCACTGTTTAAAATCCATCCAAAATACCCGGGATCTTTCTCCAGCACCGATTCAACAGGTTGACCTTTATATTTTCCGAAGTTAAAAATTTCCTGTCCCTTATCATTATACACAATACGACCGGCAAAGTCGGCATTGGTAGTATGTGAAGAAAATTTTGACAGTTTTTCTATGTCATTTTCCAGCTCCTGATATCGCTCTACCTGAGCTTTTAAGATTTCAAAGGTAGCTTTGGTATCGGCTTCGGCACGATGGGCATCGTCCAGTGTTTTTTTGCAATAAAATTTATAGGCAGCACTCAGAGTACGTTGTTCCATCTTATGGAATATTACCTGAACATCAACAGCGCGTAATTTTTTCAGGTCAAAATCTATATCGGCACGAATAAACTCTTCGGCCAGCAAGGGGATATCAAATTTATCGGAGTTATATCCTGCAATATCACACCCCTCGAGAAACTGAGCTATACTTTTTGCTACTTCATTAAACGTAGGTTTATCCTTCACGTCATCATCGCTAATTCCATGTATTTCCGTTGATTGGGGAGGAATCGGTATTCCTGGATTAATCAGCAGGGTTTTAACCTCTTCTCCCCCTCCGGGAGATACTTTAAGCATCGATATTTCTAGAATACGATCGTTCGCAATATCAATACCAGTGGTTTCCAGGTCAAAAAAGACAATTGGTTTTTTTAAATTTAAATTCATTCTCAAATGGTTTTATCCTCTGAAAAAAAAGAGTTTCAGGGTGAAACTCTTTTTTTGGAGATTATATAAGTAATTTAAAATTTATTAACCCTTGATCATCATGGGCATTAATAACATCAGGACATCTTCGTCCTCATTATCCTTTTCGGCAGGGAAAAAGATTCCTGCTCTCGATGGATCTGAAAATTCAGCCAACACGTCGGTTGAAGTTAGGTTAGAAAGAATTTCGATTAAAAATGAGGATTTAAAACCAATCTCCATTTCATCCCCCTCGTACTGACAATTGAGTCTTTCATTCGCTGAAATAGAAAAATCAATGTCCTGGGCAGAGACATTCATCTGGTTATTCTTCAATTCCAGTTTTACCAGGTTACTTGCCTGGTTTGAAAAAAGAGCAACCCGTTTTAATGCATTATATAGTTCAAGACGATCAATGGTCAGTTTATTCGGATTATTGGTTGGAATAACCGAATTGTAACTAGGGTAATTTCCCTCCACCAAGCGGGAAACTAATTTATAATTTGATAAAGTAAAAAAAGCATTTTTATCATCAAATTCAACCAGAACTTCATTTTCTTCTTTAGGCAGGATAGCCTTTAACAGCGAAGCCGGCTTTTTGGGTAAAATAAAAGATGATTCCTGATCGGCTTTCGCATCCATTCTTCGATAACGAACTAATTTATGCGCATCCGAGGCTACAAAGGTCATACTATCGGTATATAATTCAATATAAATACCATTCATTACCGGTCGTAATTCATCATCTGCGGTTGCAAAGAGTGTTTTTGCAATACCGTTGAGCAATAATTCCGAAGGTAATTGTACCGATGTTTTCTGGTCATCCTTAATAAGCGGTAATTGAGGAAAGTCCTCTCCATTTTGACCCACCACATTGTACTTTCCATTCTCCGTGGTAATAACAACGCTAAAAGTCTCATTGTTAATATCAAATGTCAGGGGTTGATCAGGGAATTCCTTCAGGGTATCTGTTAAAATTCTGGCCGGGATAGCTATACTCCCTTCATCCGTAACATTCTCTAATGAAATGGTTGTAATCAGGGTTGTTTCCAAATCCGAAGCAGTAATTTTTAGTTCATTGTCCTGCAACTGGAACAAGAAATTATCAAGAATCGGTAATGTGTTTTTGGAACTTATCACCCTGCTAATTGCCTGCAAATGACTTAATAGCTCTGTACTGGATATAACAAATTTCATTGGTATTTATTTTAAATTATAATTGTTTTTATGAACTGAATTAAAAATCAATAATACGAAAAAAATATCAAGTAGCCAATCTGGATAAAGGATTTTTATGCTAGCGAAAATAATCAATTTCTTTCAATAATGGATCAAATATATAATATTGAATAATGATTAATTCATTATTTTGGTTAAAAACAGCATAAGCCCTGTTAAAATCGTATTCAAGCTTATTTCCAAACTCATCAACGGTTTTTTCAGGAGCTTTCCGGTAAATGGAAATGCTATTTTTATGCTCGCGGAAATCAGTTACACTGATCTCACAATACGGTGGGGAATGGATGATTGAGTCCATTTTCCGGGAAGAAACCTGCTTTTCAATTGCTTCAAACTCAATATCGTGAAAGTACGTAAAATAACGCATCACCTTTTCAACCTTAAAATCTTCAAGGTACTTATCGTGATAGGGATTTCTGACAGCAAAAGTACCATCATTATAATTGAATAACTGAAAAGATGCCTCCTTTTTCCCGGGATATTTTACCAGGATAGTTTGAATAGCCTGAGGTTGATAATCAAAAATAGATTTATCGCGCCAGTAACCTTCATTCGTTTTATACAAGTCAGCTACCAAACCACTAAATGAGGGAATTCTAACCTCAAACGGGTCGCCCTGTCCCGTCATCATCATATAGGTTTTCGTCGAACTCATCTGCGGGGTACTAACCCTGTATCGACGAATTCTCCGGTTATTCTTATAAATCTCAACGACTCTGCCCTCCTGCTCCAGAAGATTTTTTACCGATTCCTCTTGAGCCCTGGAAACAGGTTTCGAAATAACAATACTTGATATGGCCTGTAGAAAATTGGTAATTGCAAATTCTCTGACCACAAATTTATCATTCACTTTCCACTGTTCGCCTTCCCTACGAAGCGTCAGTTTTTCCTTTTCGGGGTTAGTATAAATCTCAATTCGATCAATTTTTTCTCCCGATTGAACCGCGAAATTTATATTCCGTTTGTTTAATGTTCCGCTTGAATCTGTTAAAAACAGGATTGCAGCAATTACAAACAGGGTAAGAGCAATCAATAAAACTTTCTGATTACCTTTCAGAGGTGTGATTTTTAAACCCATCTATACTGAATATTTTCTTTTTCTACTATAAATTAAGATTCCTCCCATAAGGAGAATAAACAGAACAGGAAGCAAAGTATTAATAAGTTGCCATTTTAAACGCTCTTCGATTATTCTAGCCTTATCTAAAATACGAAGTTTAAATTCCCTCGAGCGTAATTCAAGTAGACCCTGCTGGTCGACCAGGTAATGTACAGCATTCATTACAAACTCCTTATTTCCATAAGTTTGTTTGGTATACCTGTCGTACCCAAGGGGTGAGATAAAAACCCCGTCGGCACGTTCCCTAACCTCATTGCGAATGATATCGGCATCGGAAACGACAATCATTTCTGTCGGTTCGCTGGTTTCTTTAAACGAAAAATTACTGGAGCCGATAATATTCTCAAGATACCGGTTTTTAAAAACCGATTCAAAAGTACCCTGCATTAATACAGCTATGGGCAGATTGGCTTTTTTAAAGGCCACGGGGCTTATTTGCTCCCGAACCTGTGCCAGGTTTACAAGAAGAGGGGCATCTAAAACTCTGGCGTTGGCAGAAGAAGATAACAAAATCTTTTTGCTCACCTGGTTTCCAATCCCAACAGTATCAAGCACACTTGGAAACTCTGTTTTGATCAGATTCAGGCTTTTGGTAATGGAGTGATTATCAGGCGGAATAAGTAACGGGTAATACAACCAGGGAGCCGGAACAAATTTAGGTTGTCTGCCGGTCACAGCAGTATTTACAGGAATTACTGCACATTGTACATCCTGAATAACATTTGGATTAACCCGGACACCATATTTGAAAAGTTGATCGTTAAGATTTGCGTCATTAATCAAAGCAAACGTGCTGCTCCCTGTCGATAAACTATCCTTATTTACCGAAACAGCATCAATAAACCAAAGCACTTTTCCCCCGTTCATAATATACTGGTCGAGGATAAACTTGCTTTTCTCACTGTACTTTTCGCGGGGACCGGCGATGATAACCGCATCGTAGGGGTCCAGAATAGTTAAATACTCCTTAATGGTTACCCGGTCGATTGCATAGTATGCAGCCAGCGCTCTGGTGATATCGCCTGTCTCAAATTCATCCAGTTCATCCTGGCCTTCGATAAAGGCAATTTTCTTTTGTTTTCCGGTGGTTATTTTCCGGATTGCATCAACCAGCTCATATTCAAGGTCCTGGATGGAGTTGTTTAAATTTACCTCAGCGGAAAAGGCCGGATTATTTTTCAAAAAGGTAACCGGAGTTTCTTTATCTCCATAGGTAATGATAGCTCCAGGAAATAAAATCTTCTCGGCCATTCCTCCTTCTTCATCTCTTTCTTTTACATTAGTAGGTTCCAGCCCCCGTTCGTATAAATCCCGGTAAAAAGCATTTCGCTTCTCCTGATCTGAAGATTGGGAAGGATTGACAAAAGAATATTGAATATTCTCTCCGGCAATCACTCTGAACTCATCAAGCATCTCCCGGACAGATTTCTTCATCCGTTGAAATCCCATAGGCATATCCCCTTCGAGATACACTTCAATATAGACCATATCGTCCAGAGAATCGAGCAATTCATGCGTTACCCCGGACAAGGTATATCGTTTATCAGCCGTTAGATCTAACCTGAAAAAACTTTGCGAAGCAATATAATTGATTAACAATATAATACTCAGAGCCAGGAGTAATTGTATAATATTTTGTTTTTTTTGACTTTTCATTACCAGTATATTTTTTGAATTTACCACTTTCTGCTTTGCAAAACAGTTTTTGTAGTTAAAAGAAAGAAAGCAATAACACTTATAAAATAAATCACATCACGGCTATCGATAACTCCTCTGCTCATCGATTGATAGTGTTCGTTTATCCCCAAATTGATTATCAACGCTTTTACTGCATGAAACAGGGGGAGCTCACCCATAAAATCAAACCCTATGAAAGCTACAAAACAGAATAACATTCCAATAATAAAGGCTACAATCTGGTTATCGGTAAAAGAGGAAGCCAATAAACCAATCGATACGTAAATGGCAGCCAGGAAGAACAGTCCGATATAGGACCCCCAGGTACCTCCGGTATCAATATTCCCAACAGGATTACCCAGCTGATAAATGGAATAAAAATAGATCAGGGTGGGCAGTAACGAAAAAAGAACCAACACAAGGGCTGCGAGATACTTGGCAAAGATGATCTGAAAGTCCGATAAAGGACGCGTTAAAAGCAGTTCGATTGTACCGGAGCGTTTTTCATCGGCAAACATTCGCATGGTGACTGCCGGAACGAGAAATAAAAAGATCCAGGGTGAAAGGGAAAATAATGAATCCAAAGTGGCATACCCTCCATCAAGCACATTATAATTACCCGGGAAAATCCATATCAATAAACTATTCACGATAAGGAATACAATGATAACAATATAACCTGTTATGGAACTAAAAAATCCATTAACTTCTTTCTTTAAGAGTGTAAACATTTCCTGTTAATTTATTTGAACACAAATTTACTTTTAAAATCTTTTATTCAAAATCATACGAAATTAAATTTATCAATTGCTATTTTTGTGTTTAAACACACAAACTCGTATCAATGCTTCTTAAACGATCAATTCTTTTTTTCATTATGATCCTCCCAGTTTTTTCCTGTTTAGCTCAAAATACGAGATTCCAGGAATCGGGAACAGGGATTGAAGTAACTTATGGTTATGGGTTTATTATGCCTCACCATCAAATGATCGAGTATTTTATTGAAGACCATATCCATACCCTGGATATAAAAATCAACAAAGCAACCTTTGGAGAACAATACTGGAATCAACTTTTCCGTTATCCCTCTTATGGTATCGGTTATTACAGGTCAAACCTGGGGAATGATGAAGTATTTGGTAAAGTAAATGCACTTTACTCCTTTGTTAAGGTTCCCCTTCTGGATACCCGGGAAAAAATAAATATTGGCTGGCAGATAGGTGTTGGTGTCTCCTACCTTACCGAACATTTCGATATGGAAGATAATCCACAAAACCTGGCCATCGGATCCCCGCTGAACATCTATATAGACTTGAGCCTGCAGTCCCAAATTCCTTTAGCAGATAAAATAAACCTGACGAATGGTATTCGGTTTACCCATTTCTCGAATGGGAAGGTTAATTCTCCCAATAAGGGGTTAAATATTATCTCCGGTTCCATAGGATTATTATACAATTTTTATGATTCCCCCGAAAAGTATTTCCAAGAATTACCACAGATCGAGAAATTAAATGAATATTCCATAATATATGCCGGAGGAATTAAATCAAAATCGAGATATGAACCCGGATCTTACTATGCCTCCTCCCTGATTTTCGATTATTCCCGGAATTATTCACTGAAAAGAAAATGGATTGTGGGAGCCGATTTGTTTTATGATGAAACCAAGAAAACCTATTCACAAGAAAATCAAAACAATGTGTTCAATACTGATTTGTATCAATTTGGATTACATGTTGGACACGAGATGATGATGGGAAAATTAGGATTTACGCTAAATGTTGGAGGATATTTATATATGCCTGTTGAAGAAGAAGCTCCTCTATATAGCAGAATAGGTTTACGTTATCGGTTTGGGAAAAAATTTATTGCAAACTTAACGCTTAAGGCGCATTGGGCAATAGCAAGTTATATTGAATGGGGTATTGGATATGCATTTTAAAAAATCCACACATATGACTGAAAATCAATCACTAAAATTTATAAAACTTGTTTTTTTAATTCCGATTTTAATAGTTGTTACAGGGTGTAATGGCACCTTATTCAATTCCGGGGATATCCAATCCAAACAGATAGAAGTTCCTGATTTCAAAAATATCGAGCTCAATAATATTTTTGATGTTTATCTTTACCAGGACACAATGCAACAGGTAATTGCCAGGGGAGGCAGTAACCTTATCCCGAACCTGAGCTTTGAAGTAGACCAGGAGTCTACCTTAAAAATTAATAACTCAAATCATGCAAACTGGTCAAGGAATTATGAAAAAATTGCTTTACATATTACCGTAGATACCCTGCATTACCTTACCCTTAATGCCCCTTCCAACATTAGATGTATGGATACGTTGCGAACACCAGAACTCAAAATCTTCTCCATTGCAGACTATGCCGATATTCAGGTAGCCGTAAACTGCGAGAATCTTTATGTAGTAAATTCTGGAACCTCCGGGGGACAAGTCACCCTTCAGGGCCGGACTTACCATTTTGGGTTTTGGGCCAGGGCCTCGTTTCAACTATTTGCTGAAGAACTTCAGGCCAGGCGTGTTGTGGCTAAAAATGAAAGTATAGGCCATTGTTTTGTATATTCCAGTGAATTTTTATCAGCAGAGATTTTAAGATCCGGGTTGATCTATTACAAAGGGGATCCGCAGATCATCGAATATGTTAACGAAGAAGCAAAAGCAAAATTGATCAGGATAGATTAGTTCCCGCTCTGCAAATAATTATAAAGAAGCTTAGCCACACGTTCCGAAGCACCGGTTCCTCCTAACTTTTCACGTAACCTCTCATAATTCTCAAGCATTGTTTGGCGATAATCATTCTGGTACAAGATTTTATTTAATTCATCCTCCAGTGTTTGAGGATTCATCTCATACTGGATCAACTCCCTCACAATCTCATCCTGCATTATAAGATTTACCAGGGAGATATATTTAACTTTTACAAACTGTTTAGCAATAAAATAAGAAACATTGCCTGCCCGATAGCATACCACTTGTGGCACATTGAACAAGGCCGTTTCGAGGGTGGCAGTACCGGAAGTTACCAACGCTGCATCAGCATATTTTAAAACATCGTAGGTTTGATCAAAGACAACCTTAACTTTATATGCACGGACAAATTGCTGGTAATAATGGGGTTCAATGGATGGTGCAGCAGCAATAACAAACTGATAATGAGGATAATGATCTGAGATTTTAAGCATAATCTCCAGATTTCGGTCAATTTCCTGTTTCCGGCTTCCGGCTAATAAGGCAATCACAGGTTTATTTTCCAATCCGTGATAATTCACAAACTCATCAAAGCTTCCTTTTTCATTTATTTTTTCCTGAACGGCATCAAGTAACGGATTCCCGGCATAGTCAACCTGGTAGTTGTGTTTTTTAAAATAATCAACCTCAAAAGGAAAAATCACAAACATCCGGTCAACAAAAGCTTTTATTTTATGAATACGTGATTCTTTCCAGGCCCAGATTTTTGGTGAAATATAATAATAGACTTTTATTCCTTTGGATTTTGCAAACCCGGCAATCCTCAGATTAAATCCCGGGTAATCGATTAAAATCAAAACATCGGGATGATATTCAAGGATATCCTGCTTACATAATTTTAGAAATTTATTGATCTTACGAAGATTGAGTAAAACCTCAAGGAATCCCATGATAGCTGTTTCCTTGTAATGCTTTACCAGGGCGCCCCCTTGCTGTTGCATTAAATGACCTCCCCAAAAGCGAAATTCAGCATTTGGATCTGTCTTTTTTAATCCCTTCATTAGGTTCGAGCCATGTAAATCACCGGAAGCTTCTCCGGCTATGAGGTAATATCTCATTGTTTAAATTTTACTATAAGGCAAACTTGGTAATAAAAACGAAAATTGCAAAGAAGATGGTAGCCATCAATACACCACGTGCCGAATATAAATAATTCAACCAGATAAAAATAAAAAAGAAAACCAGGTTTGGAATAACACACAAGCTAACAATCTTGGTAAAAACCTGAGTATCGATTAAATAATCAATCAGTTCAGTAAAAACATAATCGGTAAAGTTTGTTAAATAGACGATAAGCATAGTAACCACAGGTGCAAGTATTCCAAGGACAAGACCCAGCGTTAGATTATTGAATGTTGATTTAGATTTCATAGTTCCACTTTTTAAAAAAATCTAACTTATCGTAGGCCGTGAAATCAATTTTTATAGGCACTATGGATACAAAGTTATTGGCTAATGCCCATTCATCCGTATCGGTAGATCCATTCTCCGAATTCTCAAAATAACCTGTAAGCCAAAAATATTCGCCATTGCGCGGATCGATCCGTTTCTCAAACTCTTCTTTCCAAACTCCTTTGGCCTGACGACAGATTTTCACACCCTTAATCTCTTCCATAGCAACGGGAGGAAAGTTTACATTCAGGCAGGTACTATCTGGGAGTTGATGGTTTAAGGTATTTTCAATAACTTTTCGTCCATAGCTGATGGCAGCTGCAAAATCTGCATTACTTGAATAATCCAGGTGAGAAAAACCGATGGAAGGGATGCCATAGATACATCCTTCAATTACAGCTCCCATTGTTCCTGAGTACACAATACTAACCGAAGCATTGGATCCATGATTAATCCCCGACACTAACAAATCGGGCTTACGATGCACAATCTCGCTCATGGCGAGTTTAACTGAATCAACCGGGGTGCCATTACAACCATAAACGGTAACATTTTCCTCTTCGTTCAACTTTTTATAGCGAATAGGGACTTTTACGGTTATGGCATGGGACATTCCTGAATTTCCGTGCAAGGGGGCAACCACAATGATATCACCATAAGGCTTAACCATCTCGATGAGTGCATGAATTCCCTTCGCATGAACACCATCGTCGTTGGTAACTAGTATTAAAGGTTTGTTCTTTTCCAATTTTCAACACATTTTATGATTCGAAGTAAACCCTGCAAAGATATTCAATTCGTACGAAGTTTCCATACAATCCTTTTATTAATTCGTGTTAAATCATTCGACAGCAGTAGCATCCAATGCATAGGGTAAATCTCCTCCTTTATTTTTCATAAGGAATTTATCAGCTTCTTAGATTAATACTTAGTCATTTTTTTATATTTTTGCTTTTTCAGTTAAATCAGTAAATTAAATAATTCTATGAAGATATCATACAACTGGCTCAAGGATTATGTTGACAGTGAACTTTCGCCTGAAGAGGTGGCCAAGATTTTAACCAATACAGGCTTAGAAGTAGAAGGTATAGAACATTTTGAGTCGGTTAAAGGCGGTTTAGAGGGGTTGGTTATTGGAAAAGTGATAACCTGCCATAAACATCCCAATGCCGATAAACTTAGTGTAACCAGGGTTGATCTTGGCAACGGAGAAATATTACCCATTGTTTGTGGTGCCCCCAATGTTGCAGAAGGGCAAAAAGTAGTGGTAGCAAAAGTAGGGACTACCCTATTCTTTGGGGATGATGAGTTAAAGATCAAAAAAGCAAAAATCCGGGGCGAGGTATCTGAAGGAATGATCTGTGCTGAAGATGAAATTGGATTAGGCACCTCGCACGACGGGATAATGGTTTTGGATCCTATGGCCAAGACCGGCACACCTGCCAACGAATATTTTAAGATAGAAACCGATACGGTTTTTGAAATTGGTTTAACCCCGAACCGTATTGACGGGGCTTCGCATATAGGTACGGCCAGGGATCTTGCTGCCTATCTGAACCTTAACCACCCGACCAAGATTAAAAAACCGTCGGTAGATCATTTTAAGGTAGATCATCACCATCTTCCCATAGACATTCAGATTGAGAATCCCGAGGCATGTCCCCGGTATACCGGAATTACAGTTTCCAATATTAAAGTCAAACAATCGCCCACCTGGTTGCAAAACAAATTAAAAGCCATTGGGTTAAAACCGATCAACAACCTGGTGGACATTTCCAATTATGTATTACATGAAACCGGACAACCCCTGCACTTTTTTGATGCCGACAAAATTGAAGGAAAAAAAGTTATTGTTAAGACCCTGCCAGCAGGATCAACCTTTATGACTCTTGACGAAAAAGAACGAAAACTATCCGCCGAGGATTTAATGATTTGCAACGAAAAAGAAGGAATGTGTATTGCAGGAGTTTTTGGGGGGATAAAATCCGGGGTTACCGGGAATACTAAAAATGTTTTTATCGAAAGCGCTTATTTTAATCCGGTATATATCCGAAAAACGGCTAAACGTCATGCCTTACATACAGATGCTTCGTTTCGTTTCGAACGGGGTGCTGATCCCAATAATACGATTTACCCGCTTAAAAGGGCAGCCCTGTTAATTAAAGAAATTGCAGGGGGAGAAATAGCTTCAGAAATTGTGGATATCTATCCCACACCTATTACAAAGTGGACGGTTAAATTAACCTATAAAAATCTAAAACGACTCATTGGGAAAACCATAGCTAAAAAAATGGTTAAAAAGATTCTTGAATCCCTGGATATTCGAATCAACCATGAAGACGAGGAACAACTAACCCTTGAAATACCCACCTATAGAGTAGATGTTACCCGTGAAGCAGATGTTATCGAAGAAATTTTACGGATATATGGTTATAACCATATTGAGATAACTGAACATGTAAATTCAAGTATTTCTTATTCCCAGAAGCCTGATAAGGAAAAAATACAGAACCTGGTATCAGAGACCCTAACTGCCAACGGATTTCATGAAATAATGTGTAACTCCTTAACCAAAGCCGACTATTATGAAGAGTTAAAATCCTATCCGGCAGATCATTCGGTGACGATTTACAATCCGCTTAGCAATGACCTGAATATCATGCGACAAACCCTCCTGTTTGGCGGACTTGAATCCATTGCTCACAATATCAACCGACGAAATCCTGATTTAAAATTATATGAATTCGGGAATTGTTATCAAATAACCAAGAAGGAAAGCAAAAATCCTTTAAAAAAATACCATGAAACCCGGCAAATGGCATTGTTCCTTACCGGAAACAAGAACATGGAAAGCTGGCTAAGGAAACAAGAGCCCACCAGTTTTTTTCATCTTAAATCATTTGTTGAAAACATTCTCGACAAACTCGGGATAAATGTGAACCAAACCACCCAAAACGAGGTGGATAAAGACATCTTTTCTGACGGATTAAGTTATCTGTACAATAAAAACATAATCGTAAGTTTTGGATTAGTCCATAAAAAAATTCTGAAATCAATGGATATTGATGCTCCGGTTTATTATGCAGAATTTAACTGGGATCAACTGTTAAAGATAACAGCCAAACACACAATTCGTTTTACCGAAATTCCAAAATACCCTGAAGTAAGACGCGATCTGGCTTTATTACTTGACCAATCAGTCCGTTTTAGCGAGTTAAAAGCACTTGCATTCAAATCTGAAAAAAAATTATTAAAACAGGTTTCGCTCTTTGATGTTTTTGAAGGGGAAAAATTAGGGAAGAACAAAAAATCCTATGCCCTAAGTTTTATTTTGCAGGATGAAAACAGAACCCTCACCGATAAACAAATTGATAAGATAATGAATAATTTAATGAGGGGTTTTGAAAAAGAGCTGGGTGCTCAAATACGATAACTGTATCTATATTACCATGAAAAAGATAGCATAAAACGAATATAGCTTTTATCCCAGGCATCCTTATTTTATTTGCTCATAGATGGGAAGGCACCGTAGAAAGTTTTATGAAGAATGAATATCGTACAGAACAACACAATTCCTGAACACATCAAAATATAAAAAACCATGGAAAAGATTAAACTTATTCAGGGCGACATTACTAAATTAAACGTAGATGCAATAGTGAATGCAGCCAACAAATCACTGCTTGGAGGCGGCGGGGTAGATGGTGCGATTCACCGGGCTGCAGGCCGGGAATTGCTTGAGGAGTGTAAAACGCTCAACGGTTGCGAAACCGGTGAGGCTAAAATTACCAAAGGATACAAATTACCGGCTCAATATGTAATCCACACCGTTGGTCCTGTTTGGCATGGAGGAAATAACGAGGAACATAAATTACTGGCAAATTGTTATAAGAACAGCTTAAAACTTGCAGCAGAACAAAACATTAAATCCCTGGCATTTCCCAATATTAGTACCGGGGTATATGGTTTTCCTAAAGACCAGGCAGCGAAAATAGCCATAAATACAGTAAAAGAATTTTTAAAACAGAAGAACAAGATTGAAAATGTATATTTTGTTTGCTTCGATTATGAAAACTATAATTTATATGAGAAGTTACTCTAAAACAAAATAGGAAGATATCTTTAAAAGCAGACTAACCGACCCTAAAACGATTTATGATAAAGCAAGCCAAAACCAAAGTCAAAAATTTTCTGTCGCTCGTAAAATTCAGCCATACCATATTTGCCATGCCTTTTGCCCTGATTGGGTACTTTCTGGCTTTATACCAAACGGAAGCCAATTTTGAATGGACCTTGCTTGGTCTTGTTATTTTATGTATGATTTTTGCGAGAAATGCAGCCATGGCTTTCAATCGTTTTGTTGACCGGGAGTTAGATAATAAAAATCCCCGTACAGCCATCAGAGAGATCCCTTCAGGAATTATAAAAGCAAAATCAGCCTTAATTTTTGTCATTATCAACTCGTTGTTATTTATCACAACAACCTATTTTATCAACAAAATAACATTCATCCTTTCCCCGGTTGCCCTTCTTATCATATTAGGCTACAGCATCACCAAAAAATTTACAGCCCTGTGCCATATCATTCTTGGAATAGGGTTATCCCTTGCTCCGGTCGGAGCATATCTGGCCGTAACCGGAACATTTAATGAATTACCCATCATGTACTCTTTGGTTGTTATGTTCTGGGTCAGTGGATTTGATATCATTTATGCTCTCCAGGATTTAAATTTTGATAAAGAAGAACAGTTAAAATCTTTCCCGGTATTTTTTGGACGAAAGGGTGCCTTAAAGGCTTCCGCCTTATTGCATTTCTTTTCAGCTGCATTGGTCATTCTTGCTGGACTTTTTGCACATTTTGGGATAATCTACTGGTTAGGAAGTATAATTTTTATAGTGCTACTCATCTATCAACACACTCTGGTAAAACCCAATGATTTAAGCAAAGTAAACCTGGCCTTTTTTACAACCAACGGAATAGCAAGCATCATTTTTGCTGTTTTTACCATCACAGAACTGATTCTGGAGATTTGGCTTGCCTAACAAAGCCCAGATGACAATTCGACATAACCACCTTGATCACAACCTGTTGGCACAGATTTTGAAGAACACTTTCTGAAAGTAAATCGAATCATTGATAACTTTTTTAGGATTTTATCATCTGACAAAAAATAAAAGTTATGGCTGAAGATTTATTTTTCAAACCTGCCCGCACAATTCTTGGTGGATATTACATTCCGGTAAGGAATGACTGGAATTTACATATCCAAAAAAAACATCTCAGTGAAAAAGAGAAAGAAATGTATTCCAGGGATTTTGGCGAACAAATAATTACAGAGGACCAGTATTTTGAATGGTGGAAAAAAATTCACTCTATCAATTAATAAAATAAAGGAGGTAGTTATGAGCAACAAAAAATCCATTGTATTTCTTTTTGCATTCATATTCATTGTTTCGATTGTAGGTTTTTCAATAAACACAAAGAACAACGAGCCTGTTCAGAATGAGGTATTACCTGAAGATACTCTGGAAGATACTCTGAAAGATACTCTGAAAACAAACCCGCAAATTGATATTCAGGTTAAAAAAGAATACGATGATCAGGGAAATATCATCCGGTATGATTCATCCTATTCCTATATTTATACTTATCCGGATGGAAACCAGAAAAAAATTAACACGGACAGTATCTTTCAAAGCTTTCAACCCTACTTCTTTGACCGGAGTTTTGATATCATGCAGGATCCCTTTAAACGATTATTTGAGAGTGATTCCTCCTATGAAAGGCACTTTTTCGACCAGGATTATTTTATGCAGCAATTCGAAAAGGACCATCTGCTAATAGAGAAAATGATCAAGCAGATGGATTCATTAAGAAATCAGTTTTTAAAAGAAAACTATCCTCATCTTGAACAGCAAAAAGGGAAACCAGAGAATAAAAAGGATCAGACAATTTATGAGATATAACTATTCCAGGGCTTAACAGAAAAAGCCCTGCTTTTTTATTTATCCCGGGGAACAGTTAAGAGCTAAATACATTTCATTCATCAGAAATAATCTAAATAGCATTATTTTTTTAAAAAGAAATTTTACCTTTGATTCTGGATATTAAATCCATATGCTATTAGTGAGTTTAAGTCCCAGAAAAAATAGAAAAGATGAAAAAAATTTTATTACTAAGTATTTGTATCGTTTTTGTTAAAATATCTTTTTCATTCGAACCCACCTATTTAGAGGTCAATCACCAGGGAAGGAAATCGTTTGAAGCGAGTAATCAAATCCATCGCCCGAATTATCAGCAATTTAAAACACAGCTTTTAAATCTTGAAACCAAAGAAATTCAGGATTATGCCCAATTAAGAAGACGGGGTAAAGATGATTACCTAATGTTATATGTAGCCGGGGGAATCGCTATAGCAACAACCACTTTAATTCTTACAAACAATCCAGACAACTTTATATCGAACAGTGCCGGTGATGTTAATACGGGAATTGCAATTGGCGGAGGAATAGCATGTGCGCTCATTATCACCAAATATATTATCGACCAGAACAGGTAATTTTACAATTACACGCTTAGGCTTTTATGTATTTTTATTCATTTATAATTAGAGGGATAACTCTTTTTTTGATTATTTTTCAGGGATATTGCTACTCACAAAAAGACGTACATATCCTTACTGAGTTAAAGAAACATTCGGATGAAGTTCATTCGGTATGTTTTTCACCTGACGGCAGATCAATGATCACGGGTTCTGCCGATAAGACTATTATCGTATGGGATTTTGAAACGTTAAGTCCTGTTCAAGTCCTGGAAAAACATCATGGACCTGTTTATGCCCTGGAGTACACTCACGATGGGAACTACTTTTTAAGCGGAGGTGATAACACCATAAAAATCTGGGATAAAAATGGAGTCTTTATTAAATCCCTGGGCGGACATGCAACAGCCGTTTGGTCTATCGGGATATCCAGGGATGATCAATACATTGTAAGCGGCTCTTTTGACAATAGTTTCAGAATTTGGGATATCTATCAAGGTGAAACCATACATGTTTTTGATATTGACCAAAAAAGTATCCTGGCTACAGCCATAAACCCGGTCAGCTCTTTCATTGCATGTGGTACCCAGGATGGGTCCATTGTACTGTTTACTTTCGACAATTATGAAATCATCCATACCTTCAGTGCACATGGGGGGAATGTCTATGCACTTGACTTTAGTGCAGATGGTAAATTATTAGCCAGTGCTGGTCGTGACGGGAATATAAAAATCTGGGATATCAACCAAAGAAAAATCGTTCATCTGCTGGATAAACATGAAAGAAGTGTTATGGATGTTAAATTCAGTTCCGATGGGAGATACCTGGTTTCTGCCTCCTATGATGCAACCGTAAGATTATGGGATGTAGAAAGCGGGGAGCAGATTCATCAGTTTATCGGTCATACGTTGCCCGTAAATGCTATAGATATTAGCACCGACAACAGGTATATTCTAAGTGGTTCGACCGATAAAACTGCAATTATTTGGGAACTTCACCCAAAAATTCTGGTAGATTATTATTTTGCCGAAGAGTTTGCAAAAGAAATGGAGAAGTCAGGGTTATTTGAACCCAAGAAGAGTCATGAATCAAGGTCAGAATACAAAGAAAGGGAAGAAAAAGCTCAAGCTTTCAAAAATAAACTCTATGAAAAATTCATTCAGAGATTAAATAATCAATAGTTGAAACTCTCCAAAATTTGAACAAACGATAATGCAATTTTTTCTATATTTAATTTTCTTACTATCAATCTATTTTATAGCAATTATTCCATTCTGGTTTTTATATCAGTTTTCAAATGTGTTAGCTTTTCTTTTTTATTATGTTTTTCAGTACCGTAAACAAGTAATCCTTACCAATCTAAGAAACTCATTTCCGGGAATGGCAGACCAGGAAATAAGAAGAATTGCCCGGAGAACCTACCGAAATCTTACAGATATCCTGGTTGAAAGTATCAAGGGATTTACACTTTCTGAACAACAAATAAAAAAGCGGTTTACAATTATTAACCCGGAAATCTTGAATGAATATTTCGACCAGGGAAAAAGCGTTATAGGGGTTACCGGACACTATGGAAACTGGGAATGGGGTGCTATTGCCGGCAGTATGCAGATAAAACATAAAGCCATTGCCCTTTATAAACCTTTAACCAATAAATATATCGACCGGTTTTTAAAAAGAATCAGAGCTGAAAACGGAACATTGTTAAAATCAATTTATAAAACGACAGAGACTTTTAAAAAATTTAAAGACCAACCATGTATTTTCATCCTGGTTGCAGACCAAAGTCCTTCGTCGGTTAGAAAAGCTTACTGGGTAGATTTTTTAAATCAGGATACTGCCTGCTTGCATGGACCTGAAAAACATGCAAGAAAGAATAACTATCCTGTTCTGTTTTTAAAAATTCAACGAATAAAAAGAGGCTATTACCAGCTAACCGCCAAGAAATTAATTGAAGTACCAGCGAATATCCCTGAAGGTGAAATCACCCAAAGATATATGCAAGAACTTGAAAAAACCATCCGGGAGCAACCTGAAAACTGGCTTTGGTCCCATAAAAGATGGAAAAGAAAACGAAGTCAAAGCCAATGATAATTTGTTAAAAATAATAGGAAAAGCCAATGCCGATAACTTCTCTGAACTGCAAACCTTTGGTCACCCCCACCTGCTCTCCTCCTTCATATACAGGAATATCTACATCATCATCATAAATAAAATGAGTATTAAGGGACATTTTAATGTAACGGGTGAGTCTCATTTTTAAATTAAACTCCCAGTCAATGTCAACATTTTGCGGGTTATTGGTATAGTTTGTAAAAAAATTGATCTTATTTTCCATATGGATATCTTTGGTAATGTTATATTTCCATATGGCTTTCACATAGGCCCCAATCTCTTTTCGGACCTTTTCGTTTGCACCAACCCCGAACCGTGTCTGGTCATAACTTGCAGTATCAGAAACTATGGTGAACTTAGAGGTAACGGGCGAAATTAAAACCGTTAAATTTTTATTGGGTTTATAGTCCAGACCAAGAGAAAACACTAAATGTCCGGGTGATAAAAACCTGGAAACAGGAACAGAGTCGTTGGGGTAATCATAGCCTTTCAGGAATTGGGTTCTGAAATTAAATAATAAACTGTAATACCAGTTATTAAATGCAGTACGTCCATATTTTGAATTAAACTCAAACCGGTCATCATTTTTTTGCAATGGATTGTTTCCGGCTTTCAAATAACCCAATTTATATTCAATATCGGTATCCCAGGTACGCTGTTTCCCGTAGGAATAATCGGCATTAAACCGTAATACCGATAGAGCAGACAAACTGTTCTCCCCGCCTTCGACCCAGTTTGACTGATATCCCTGGTTGAAAGTAATATCAGCTGTACTCCCGATATCCCAAATGGGAACAATAATATTTACCTTACGGGCTTTTTTCAGTCCTACCCGAATTTCATCCGTATCAACTTCTCTGGTCACAATCTTTTGCTGTTTAGCTTTTTCTATATAGGTCCCCTCCTCAAGAATTAAATCATAGGCATTCTCGTCCGATTTTCTAATCCATAATACGGCATACTCCCCCCGGTTATCAAAGATTTTGAAATGTACCGAATCTATTTCTTCCTTTGCAGTATATAACAATATGGAATCATCTACCGAGTTTTTAAAAATCAGTTTCATGGAATCTTGTGGTATACTATTGAGAATATACCTGAGCGAGCTTTTAATGGAATCATTTAAGTGATAGGCTGTCGTATCTTCCGATAAAAAATAAAACTGATCCTGGTCAAGTTTTGATTGAAGAAAATCTTTCACCGAATCAATTTGTTTATAGCTATACCTGTATTGAAAAAGTTTATGAATAGCCTGCTCAACCGAATCATTCCTTTCGTGGGTATCTATCTTTAACAGATCCTGAATATTACTCATAACATAATAGGTACTATCAGGGCGATCAAAAATTAATGAATCTCTCCAATGATTAAGCATCTCATCATAGGTTTTTTCCTGTAGAATTAAAGAATCGGCAAGATTCATTGTATCGGCAAAACTCAGTGTATCGGTTAGTACAACCGTATCCTTAACAAATATTGTGTCTTTAACCACGATTGTATCCCTGATATAAATGGTATCATTGATTGTTATGGAATCGTCTGTTTTAAAATCATCCGAATCTGTAGCGGGCAGTTTATTCTTTAACGAATCCAAAACCTGTTTCAGTTCCAAAGAATCCTGTTTTGAACTCATGATAGCAGTGTCGGGCAGAGTCTTTGGATCATTTTTTGTATCATTTTCAGGAGCAATTCCCATAATCTGTAACAAGGTGTCTCTGATCAACTCCTCGTCATTTACTTGCTCATAAAAATCTAAGGTGTCCTTCTTGACGATTGTATCTTTTGCTAACAATTGATCTTTATATCCTGCAGTTATCGTGGAAAAAGAGGTATACTCTAAACCCACCACCTTGAGATGAACCATAAAAAATACTATTCCCAGGATAAAAAATCTTTTCATAAATATAAATTTCATGTTGAGTATATAATCATTTTTAAGATAAAAAAATGTATTCCAGGTTTAAAACGAACCCTGAAAAAACAGAAAACAGCATCTTAAACCTTTTGATTATAAGCACATTAAACAGCATTTATGTTCTTAAATACCATACAAAATTATTTATTTTTAGTTTAATTCTAATGAAACTTTTATATTTGTAACCTAAAAAATAGCCTAAGGGTTACATGAAAAACTTACTCAACATATTACGAGTAACCAATAAATTCATTTACCTCAATATTAAAAAGAGAGACTCATTCTCTTGTTAACATCGAACACTCTTATTTTTTACCTTATATTTTTTTTTCAACTTTTAAATCATAAAACAAGTTATGGAATTACCATTTGCAGAATCCTATAAAATAAAGATGGTAGAAACCATCAAAAAGAGTACCAGAGAGCAACGCGAGCAATGGATAAAAGAGGCAAAATACAATTTATTCAATTTAAAAAGCGAACAGGTTTTTATTGATCTACTGACCGATTCGGGTACCGGGGCCATGAGTGACAAACAATGGTCGGCTCTAATGCTTGGTGATGAGAGTTATGCCGGAGCTTCTTCCTATTATAAATTAAAAAACACCATCAAGGAATTGCTTGGTTTCGATTATTTTTTACCTACCCATCAGGGACGGGCGGCTGAGAATGTACTTTTTTCAGTACTTATTAAGGAGGGAGATATCATCCCCGGAAATTCGCATTTCGATACGACGAAAGGGCATATCGAATTCCGAAAAGCCAGGGCAGTAGACTGCACCATCGATGAGGCATTCGACACAGAGCTTGAGCATCCGTTTAAAGGAAACATCGACTTAAATAAACTGGAAGGAACCCTAAAAAAATATCCCAAAGATCAAGTGCCGTTTATTGTCGTTACAGTAACCTGTAACTCGTCGGGGGGACAGCCTGTTTCAATGGAAAACATGAGAGCAGTAAGAAAGCTTGCCAACCAGTATGGCATCCCCATTATTTATGATTCAGCCCGTTTTGCCGAGAATGCCTACTTTATCAAAAAACGGGAACAAGGATACGAAAACAGGACCATTAAAGAGATTGTCAAAGAGATGTTTTCGTATGCCGACGGAATGACCATGAGCAGTAAAAAAGATGCCATCGTAAATATGGGTGGTTTCATTGCCTTAAACAGTGAAGAGATATTTAAAAAAGCTACGGTATATAATATCATGTTCGAAGGTTTTGTAACCTATGGTGGAATGTCGGGGAGAGATATGAATGCTTTGGCTCAGGGGCTTGATGAGGGGACCGAATTTGATTATCTGGATACACGAATCAGACAGGTTGAATACCTGGGAAAGAAATTAACAGATTTTGGCATTGCCGTACAAAAACCTTACGGAGGTCATGCTATTTTTGTGGACGCCAAAAAGTTTTTACCCAATGTTCCGAAGGAGCAATACCAGGCCCAAACCCTGGCCATTGAATTGTATCTGGAAGCCGGTATACGTGGGGTAGAAATTGGCACCCTCCTGGCTGATCGCGATCCGGAAACCCGTGAAAATCGTTATCCTGCATTAGAATTGTTACGTCTTGCTATACCCCGCAGGGTATATACCAATAACCATATGGATGTAATAGCCGTAGCATTAAAAAATGTTTTCGACCGAAGAGGCCAAATCACCAAAGGGTTAAAAATAATAAACGAAGCACCCATTATGCGGCATTTTACCGTTGAATTAGAAAAAGCTTAATCATCAATGAAAGCCTCGTAATAATTACGGGGCTTTTATCAATTACAATCCATCATTTACCCTTATTATTAATTGAGGATAAACAATAACTGCTATTTACTGTTACTCCACAAAATGATTTTGATAATCCAGATTATTTCATCACATTTGCCGCGATAAAAATCAACCATGAAAGATCTTACACAGGGTAAAGAAGGAGTTTTAATCCTGAAGTTTGCACTCCCGATGTTGCTTGGTAATGTTTTTCAGCAATTATACAATATTGTCGATAGTGTCATTGTTGGAAATTTTATTGGCAAAGAAGCTTTGGCTGCCGTTGGGGCATCTTTCCCAATTATTTTTGCCTTTTTATCACTCATCATTGGGATAGCTACAGGCAGCACTATTGTAATCTCACAATATTTTGGTGCAAAAAATATCGAGAAAGTAAAACGTACCATTGATACGCTATTTATTTTCCTGTTTTTTGCCTCTATTACCATAAGTATCATTGCCATCATTTTTAGCGAAGAAATTTTTATCTTATTAAAATTACCTGAAGAGATTATCCCAACAGCCAAGATTTATTTTAACATCTTTATGGGTGGAGCGATTGTATCCTTTGGGTTTAATGGTACAAGTGCAATATTAAGAGGTTTGGGGGATTCCAAAACCCCCCTGTATTTTTTAATCATATCCACCTTTATCAATATTGGTCTTGACCTGCTATTTGTGATGGTATTTCACTGGGGAATTGCCGGGGTGGCCATAGCTTCAGTAATTGCACAGGGAGGTGCATTTTTAACAGCGATCATCTACCTGAATAAAACGCATAAGATCATTCATTTTTCTTTTAAAAACCTTGTATTTGACCGGGGGATTTTTATTAAAAGTATTCGTATCGGATTACCTACTGGAATTCAACAAACCTTTGTAGCTTTGGGAATGATGGCTTTAATAGGGATCGTTAATACCTTTGGAACGAATGTTATTGCTGCCTATTCGGTAACCACCCGGATAAATTCCCTGGCCTCGTTACCAGCCATGAATTTTGCTGCTGCTCTATCTACCTTTGTGGGGCAAAATCTGGGAGCAAAAAAAACCGATCGGGTAAAGTCCGGGTTTATAGCCACTTTTAAAATGTCATCCATTATTTCACTCACGGTAACTGCTGCCGTATTAATCTTTGGGCATTTTATCATGGATCTGTTTACCGATGATCCTGAAGTTATCCGGATAGGAAAAGAATACCTTACCATTGTAGGCTCCTTCTATATTGTCTTTTCTGCCATGTTTGCCATATCGGGAGTTATGCGGGGTGCCGGGGATACCATTATCCCCATGTTTACCACCCTCATCTCTTTATGGGTGGTTCGGATTCCGGGGGCCTTGTTTTTATCCAAACACTTTGGCGAAAAAGGGATCTGGTGGGCGATTCCTATTGGATGGGTCATTGGATTACTGCTGGCTTATATTTACTACCTAACCGGAAACTGGAAAAAGAAAGTCGTGATTTGATTGTTATTTACATCGATCCCAGTATTTTTAAATTCTCAAATAATAATACCTGTTAACTATTTTTCTTACCTTTGCCTTGTAAATTCAAACCTTTGAAAATTATCATGCTACAATCAATGACCGGCTTTGGAAAAGCCGAATGTGAATTAAACGATAAAAAAGTTACCGTGGAGATCAAAACGCTAAACAGCAAAAATCTCGACATATTTACAAAAATACCAGGCATCTATCGCGAAAAAGAACTGGAAATCCGCTCTGACCTTTCCCAGAAGCTTGCACGGGGAAAGGTTGAATTTGTTCTTTACTATGAAACCACCGACAATAGCCAAACGACAACGATAAATGCTGCTGTTTTTAAAAACTATTACCAGCAATTAAGGACCATTGCTGATGATTTAAACATCAACTCCGGGGAGCAAATGATTCAAACCATCATGCGACTACCAGACACTCTGCATACTGAACATGAAGAGATTACCGGGGAAGAGTGGAAGACGGTTTTTGAAACTATTCATCAGGCTATTGAACAGGTTAATGAATTCAGATCCCAGGAAGGAGCTCATCTGGAAAAAGATATTATTGCCAGGATTGAAACCATTGATCAATTAAAGAATGGTTTAACACCCTTTGAAGAGGCTCGTATCGGGAAAATAAAGGACCGTTTACGGGAAAATCTCAAAATCCTGGTTGACGAAAAAGATATTGACCAAAACAGGTTTGAACAGGAAATTATTTATTATCTTGAAAAACTGGATATTACAGAAGAGAAAGTTCGCCTGACCAATCACTGCAATTATTTTAAAGAGATGATACGCGAGGGGAAGGCCGTCGGGAAGAAGCTGGGGTTTATAGCCCAGGAGATTGGACGAGAAATTAATACGATTGGTTCCAAGGCCAATGACTCCGATATGCAAAAGAAAGTGATTCTCATGAAAGACGAGTTGGAAAAAATAAAAGAACAGGTATTAAATATTTTATAATGGAAGGTAAATTATTTATCTTTTCAGCCCCTTCTGGTTCAGGAAAAACAACCATTGTAAAAAAACTACTGGCTGCAGATATCGGCCTGGAATTTTCTGTTTCGGCAACAAACCGACCAAAAAGGAAGAATGAAATCCATGGCAAAGACTACTATTTTCTCAGTACTGAAGAGTTTAAGCGAAAAATTGAGCAAGATGAATTTGTTGAATGGGAAGAAGTGTATGAGAATCGTTTTTATGGTACCCTAAAAAGCGAATTACAAAGAATCTGGGACCAGGGGAAACATGTAATTTTTGATGTAGATGTTATTGGTGGTTTAAATATCAGGAAGAAATATCCTCAAAAGGCACTTTCCCTGTTTATTATGCCACCGGACATTAAGATCCTGGAAGAAAGATTAAAAAAACGCTCCACGGATAGTCTGGAAGATATTGAAACCAGAGTTTCAAAGGCAAAGAATGAATTGAACTATGCCGATCGTTTCGACCTGATTATTCTGAACGACAAACTTGGACAGGCCGTTGATCAGGCAAAAGAAGCAGTATTGCAATTTATAAATCATTCGTGAATGATGGATACGGGATTATTTTTTGGTTCATTTAACCCAATTCATATAGGTCATCTGGCCATTGCCAATTATATGCTTGAATTTACCGGACTGGATAAAATCTGGTTTATTGTAAGCCCGCACAATCCATTAAAGAAAGAGGATTCGCTCCTCGATGAGCAGGAAAGGTTAAAACTGGTTCAACTGGCGTTAGCCAATGATTCCAAAATAATACCTTCTGCGATTGAGTTCGATTTGCCAAGGCCATCCTATACGATTGACACCCTGGAACATCTAGCAAAGAGATATACTGATCAACAATTTACATTAATCCTGGGGAGTGATAATTTTACATCATTTCACCAGTGGAAAAACTACCGGCAAATCCTGGCAAAATATGCTATCCTGGTTTACCCAAGAGCTGGTTACAACCTGGGCAAATACAATGAATATGAAAACATTACATGGATCGATGCTCCCTTAATGGAAGTGTCGTCAACGTTTATCCGTCAATCCTTGCAAAAAGGAATAAACATACAACACTTTTTACCCTGCGGGGTATATGATTATATCAAAAAAAATCATCTTTACGAAAAATAAAAGTATAGCATGGGATTATTATTAACCTATTTATTTGTTGCCTTATTTTTCTCGTTTCTATGTTCCATTCTGGAAGCTGTATTGTTAAGCATAACGCCTAGTTATATTGCTTCGAAAGCAAAGGAGAATAAACGATATGCTATCAAACTGCAAAAATATAAGGAAAATATTGACCTCCCGTTAGCCGCAATCCTAACCATCAATACCTTTGCCCATACGATTGGTGCAGCAGGAGTTGGAGGGCAGGTTCAGGTTTTATGGGGAAATGAACTGGTGAGTATTGCATCGGCTATTTTAACCATTATTATCTTAATCTTTTCGGAAATTATCCCGAAAACTCTTGGCGCTAATTACTGGAAACAGCTGGCCCCTTTTGCTTCGACAACTCTAACCATCATGATCTATTCGCCGTTATACCCTGTAATATGGCTTAGCAAACTGATCACTGTACTGTTAAGCAGCAAGAAAACCGAAAGCGTGCTTAGCCGTTCAGAATTTCATGCGATGGCTGAAATTGGGGTTAAAGAAGGGATTTTTAAAGAGGAAGAGTCAAAAATATTAATGAATCTCATGGTTCTAAACCATATTGTTGTTAAAAGTATCATGACCCCCCGAACGGTAGTTCTTGCAGCTCCCGAAGATATCACCATACAAAATTTCTTCAGTGATAATGAGGTTATTCGCTTTTCGCGAATTCCAGTTTTTAAGGAAAATATTGACAATATTACCGGATATGTCTTAAAAGACGATATCATGCAAGGGATGATTGATAAAAAAGAACAACTCCTTTTGCTCCACATCCGAAGAGATATCAAAGTAGTTAATGAAAAGATGCCCATCATCCGGTTGTTTTACAAACTGATCGAAGAAAAAGAGCACATTGCCATGGTTGTTGGCGAATATGGTGAAATGGTAGGCATTGTAACCATGGAAGACATTATTGAAACCCTCCTGGGAACAGAAATCATGGATGAGCTTGACAATGTGGAAGATATGCAGGAACAGGCAAAAAAAATGTGGGAAAAAAGAGCTAAAAGATTGGGAATAATTTAAAATGCTCACAAGAGGATCCCTCTTGTGAGCAAAGACATCCTTCTGATAAAACAGTATTCATCATCATTTACCACTTCATCAATCATCAACCTCAATCAATTTACGAATCCTGAATGTACCTTCAGATGTCTAACTACAACAGCAAAATTTTCACTGCCCATTCTTGCACCAGATAAATACTATTATCGGGTGAATGTATTTTTTTGCTTTAATAATCAAAAGATAATAGATTACGAATTAAAATGTTACTAGTAAAACCTTGTTATGATTAACAAATAAGCAATAAAAAAGTTCATTATAAATCTGATCCGTTAGCCCCCTTATGATGAATAAATTTTACTTTTGCAGGGAGGAATGACAAACAGATTAAATTCAATAAGATGTACACAAAATACCTTACTGAGCCCACACTGATCCTGGACCGAAATAAATGCAAGAAGAATATTTCTTTAATGGCTGGGAAAGCCATCCAAAATCAGTTGATTTTTCGTCCACACTTTAAAACCCATCAGTCAAGAGCTGTTGGAAAATGGTTTGCTGAGGCGGGAGTAGAAAAAATAACAGTTTCATCGGTAAAAATGGCCGAATATTTTGCCAACGATAACTGGAAAGATATAACGGTCGCTTTTCCTGTAAATATCCGGGAAATAAAATCCATCAATGAACTGGCTGAAGAAATACAACTCAATCTAACGATTGAGAATACAGAGTCAATAAATTATTTAAAAAACAAGTTAAAATTTCCGGTGGGATATTTTATTAAAATTGATACCGGCTATCACCGAACAGGCGTTGATGCAAAAAACT
Organism: Bacteroidales bacterium; assembly: GCA_036351015.1. Classification (GTDB taxonomy): domain Bacteria; phylum Bacteroidota; class Bacteroidia; order Bacteroidales; family UBA12077; genus UBA12077. The sequence continues at coordinate 47,137 of JAZBOG010000023.1, read as the reverse complement.
TTCAACTTATTGATAAACTATTATCCACAGCAGCACTTTCCGACCATCTTTTATTCAGAGGATTCCTGGTACATTCCGGTGATACCTATCATGCTGGAAATCCCCGGGAGATTAACCGGATTTTTTATCATACCGTAGATCAGCTTAAAAATTTAAAACACAGGTATCTGAAAGATTATCCCCAAATGATTCTATCTATAGGGGATACCCCGTCATGCAGTTTGGTTCATGATTTTCGGTCGGTTGACGAAATACGTCCAGGTAATTTTGTTTTTTACGATTTAATGCAATATAAACTTGGAACCTGCAGTTTTAATGAAATAGCAGTCGTTGTAGCTTGTCCTGTGGTAGCTATTCATCCTGAAAGAAAAGAGATAATTATTCATGGGGGAGCAGTACATTTTTCCAAAGATTATCTTGATATCGATGGCCAAAAGATATACGGTCAGGCATTGACGTTAAATTCAAAAGGGTGGCAAAAACCCGTTGAACCGGTTTATTTAACAAAACTCTCGCAGGAACACGGAACAATACAGGCTACGGAAAAATTCTTACAATCGATACGAGTTGGAGATATGATTGGCGTAATTCCTGTCCATTCCTGTTTAACAGCTAACCTAATGAGATCCTATTTTACCACGGATAACGATACCCTGGATCATTTATCGGGGCAAGAATAAGAAGCCCGGGTTTTTCCCGGGCCTTTGGGCCGGTGGAACTTCCATCCACGTACGTTAATGTACCCTGTGTGGCGGCTTTTTTTTTTATGAATCAAAAATACAAATAGTTGATGAATATATTTGCATGAATAGTTATGAATATTTTTTATTCTTTATCCTGAAAATATAAACTGAAGGTTGTTCCATCCCCGGGGCTTGACTGGACTTCGATACGCCCATGATGTAAAATCATTACCTGCCTGGCAAAGGAGAGTCCAATACCCGAACCTCCCTCGGTGGTAGAGAAAAAAGGAATAAAAATCTTGTCTACAACCTCTTCCGGGATTCCGTGTCCATGATCTTTTACCTGAACCCTTGTCCGGGTATCATCAATCTTATCTGCCAAAAGTTCAATCGTTTTCTCTTCGATACTGGCTAATGCGATCATTGCATTCCGAATTAAATTGATAACAACCTGGACAACAAGCTTCTCATCCGCAACAATGGTAAGATCATGGGGTACAATTTTCTTTTGAATCCTGATCCTGTTTTTGTTTAGATCACTATCCAGGAGCTCAGTTACACTATCGAATAGTTGATGAATAACTATTCGTTGATAAACCGGTTTTGGTATTTGTGTAAGATTTTTATAGGACTCCACAAAATTCAACAATCCCCTACTTCTTTTTTCAATCGCTGTTAAACCTTTAAGTAGAGAATCCTTACCGGAATCGGGGTTTTCTGAAGCATTTAAACGGCCAAGCAAACTGTAAGTCAAAGATTTTATGGGAGTTACAGAATTCATGATCTCATGGGTAAGCACCCGAATTAATTTTTGCCAGGCTTCGATTTCGCTTTCTTCCAGCTGCGTTTTAATATTTTGTAACGTTACAATATGGATTTGTTTTTGATCCAGTTTAATCTGAACAGCCTGGGCCAAAAGCTTTAAGTTCTCAAGATGTGAAGCTAAAGGGATAAGACGAGGTTCTTTCGATTTTATTTTTAATAACTCCTCTCCTATTCTTCCTAATTGACGGATATTATCGAGATGATTAAAATTTAAGATCGTTTTAGCCCATGAATTATAAAACTCAAGCTTCCCTTCTTTATCAAAAGCAATAACACCTATAGGAATATGCTCCAGGGTATATCTAAAATACTGTTGTTGTTTTTCCTTCTCAATCCATGAATTTTTTATTTGCTCTGTAATTTTATGATAGGTTTTATTCAATTGATGATAGGATAAATCAGAAGTTTTATCATTTAATATATAATCCGGAGATTGGATTGTCTCTAAAAATATGTTCAGATCACGATTGGTTTTGGTAATATAACGAAAGGTATGGATAAAAAGCAGAATAAAAACTAATGCAAAAGTCAATTTCGTGATGATAAGCTGGCTTGACCACAAGGACCAAAAAAAACAGAATCCTGAGAAGGAAATCAAAATTAAGAAAAAGAAGAGTTTAAGAAGATAATTATTCAATTTCATATTTTTTCAGTTTATTATATAATGTTTTTCTTGATACCCCGAGCTCTTGAGCCGCTTTGGAATAATTGCCCCGGCTTTTTTCGATGGCCCGGAGAATAATTCTTTTTTCATTTTCAGATAAATCCAGGGTTTCATGGGTTTTCAAAGGATTCTGCTGATGGGAGGAAAACCAGAAATCATTTTCATCCAAAACATCATTTTCACTCATAATAACCGCTTTTTCCACCACATGTTGAAGTTCCCTGATATTCCCGGGCCAATGGTAATTCATTAATTTCTTAATTCCCGAAGGGTCAATCGTAAAGGTTGGTTTATCATATTTTACCTCATACTTCTTTTTAAAGAAATCAGTAAGCAGCGGAATATCCTCTTTTCGTTCCCGTAACGGAGGTAATTCAATTTGAATGGTATTAATCCGGTACAATAAATCCTCCCGGAATAATTCATCTGTAACCATTTCGGGTAATGGTTTATTGGTAGCACAAATTAACCGAATATCAACAGGAATTTTATAATTTGCTCCCAGGCGGCTGATTTCTCTGTTCTGGAGAACCGACAGCAATTTACTCTGGGAAACCAACGACAAGTTTCCGATTTCATCCAAAAACAGGGTTCCTTCTGAGGCCAGTTCAATCCTGCCTGGTTTATCGGATTTAGCATCCGTAAAGGCACCTTTCACATAACCAAACAACTCACTCTCGAAAAGGGTATCCGGCAATGCGGCAATATCCAAATTTACAAACACTTCGTTTTTACGTTTAGACAATTGATGAATTTCGTGTGCAACAAGTTCTTTGCCCGTACCATTCTCTCCCAGGATCAGCACATTAGCATCCGTTTTGGCTACTTTTTGTATTACCTTAAATACCTGCTGCATGGGTGCGGATTCTCCAATGATCTCAGGAAAATGCTGAGAAAAACGCTGAACCAGGTGCTTTTGCTTTTGTCTTAAATGGGTAATCTCTTGTTTAGATTTTCTAAGTTTACAGGCATTCTGTATCGTTATCAACAGCTTTTCATCATCCCAGGGTTTTTGAATAAAATCGGTTGCGCCCTGACGAATTGCTTTTACTGCCAATTCCAGATCAGCATAAGCCGTGATAAATACAATCACAGCCTCCGGGTCCAGCTTAACGATCTCATTCATCCAGAAAATACCTTCATTTCCAGTACTTCTCCCTGCCCTGAAGTTCATATCCAGGATAAAAACATCATAGAGTTCCTTTTGCAGCATAGCAGGTATCTGCTCAGGATTCTTTTCCGTATGTACGCTAAATTTAGGGGAAAGCAACATCTCCAATGCAAGTAAAATTTCCTCATTATCATCAACGATTAATATTCGGCCATCTTTTGCCATACCTAATAACATTTTATTGTAAGACAAATCAAAGCTACATAAATTTTGGGTAAGTTTTACACATCCCAGGGTAAGTTTTACACAACAAATAACGAACAGCACAACGCAAAACGCTCATTTTCAGCATTTTTAATTTGTGGCACAAGCATTGTTTTAATAGTAACCATTAAATTTAAATATTAATCAATAAATTTACCCAGCTATGTTTAAAAATTATTTCATTATAGCCATCCGGAATTTAGTTCGACAAAAGGGATATTTTTTTATTAACCTTTTCGGACTGACCATCGGATTAACAGCATGTTTATTAATTACATTTTATGTAATAAATGAATTAAGTTATGACAAATTCCACGAGAAAGGAGACCGTATTTATCGTGTAGGTTATCAATACAAAGTTCCATCAGGAGATATCCATAAAATGCCTATGACAGAATACCGGTTTAAAGAAGCATTTGAAGCTTACTTTAATCAAATTGAAGAATTTGTTAGGATTAGTATGCCTGGTTCTTTTTACATTGAATATGACCACAAAAAATTTTACGAAACAGGAGTATCATTAGTGGATGAAAATTTTTTGGATGTTTTTACCTATGACTGGATTTCGGGTAATAAAGAAACAGCCCTAAACAAACCATTTGCAGCGGTAATTACCGAATCGGTTGCAAAAAAGTATTTTGGAGATTCAAATCCATTGGGTAAGAGCATGCGGGTGTATCATGAAACAGGAGAAGCTGAAATTACCATTACCGGCGTTATAAAAGATATGCCACAGAATGCTCATTTTCATTTAAGTATACTCGTATCAATGAAAACCGGCAAGTATGTCTATAATAACATGGTATTAAATAACTGGGGAGAGACTTCTCAATTCTGTTATATTTTGTTACCCGAAAAGGGATCGATCAAATCATTAGAAAAATTATCGAAAGATTATATCAAAACTACCTTTGGGAGCAACGGCGCCTGGAGTGGTGCTGATTTATTATTTCAACCACTGTATGACATTCACTTAAAATCAAATACCCGGTACGAATTCGAGACCAATGGAAATATAAGAAATGTTATCATTTTTTCTATTATTGCCTTATTCATTCTTTTAATTGCAACGATAAATTATATGAATTTAGCCACTGCCCGATCTGCAAAGCGGGCAATGGAAGTTGGAATAAGAAAAATCCTGGGTGCCGGAAGAAAAAACCTTATTTTCCAGTTTATTGGCGAGGCTATAATCATCTCTTTTATTGCAGTATGGCTTTCGGTAGCTTTTGCCGATTTATTCCTACCCAAGTTTAATCAGCTGGCAGGAAAAGAAATTAATATTGACTGGATGAATAATTTATGGATTATCCTATTCACAATTATAGTTGCAGTAATTATAGGAATAATTGCTGGCAGTTACCCTGCATTTGTTTTAAGTTCGTTTAAACCTTTAAAAGTGTTAAAAGAAAAAATAAAATTTTCTTCATCCAGTTCATTCCTGAGAAAAATTCTAGTAGTATTTCAATTCAGTATTTCGGTTACCTTAATTATTTGTACACTTATTGTTTTTATCCAGTGGCGATACATGCAAAATAAACCGTTAGGTATTGACCCTTCAAATATAATCATGATCCGGAATCCCGGAGTTAAACAATACGAAACATTTAAACAGGAATTACTTAAAAATCCTGATATTATTTCAGTAACCGGTTCGAACAAAAGGCCAACCCATAAATTAAGCAGCAACCTGTCGTATAAAGCCGAAAATGTTGACAGCGAAGATAAATCGATTAAACTTGTTACCGTTGACTATGATTTTTTCGAAACGCTTAACAATGAAATTATACAGGGCAGAAGTTTTTCCAGGGCTATAAGCTCCGATGAGTACGCTTCTTTTATTATTAATGAGACAGCCATGAAAGAATTTGGATGGGATAATGCGATTGGCAAAAGTTTTGAGACCATGACCATGGACTCCAGTGGGAATCATTGGATCCCAAGAAAAGGGCAGATTGTAGGGGTAGCCAGAGATTTTCACTTCGAGTCGGTACATAATAAGATCCCTCCCATGGTATTTTTCATTGATCACAACTGGCGCGACTGGGTATCCATTAAAATAAACTCAGCAAATACAAATCAGACCCTGGGTTATATCAAGCAAGTATGGAGCAGGATGAATACTGAACGCTATTTTGATCCGGGGTTTTATGATGAAAGTATTGATGCTTTGTACAGGGCGGAAAAAAGATTTTTTATTTTATTTATCATCTTCTCCATTTTAGCTATATCCATTGCATGCCTCGGCATATTTGGTTTGGCTTCGTTTACAGCAGAACAACGCACGAAAGAAATTGGAATTAGAAAAACAATGGGAGCCTCTGTTACGAGTATCATACAGTTGATCAATAAAGAATTTATAAAACTGGTGATTTTATCCAATCTCATAGCCTGGCCTATCGCCTGGTATTTTATGGGGAACTGGTTAAATAATTATACCTACAGGATAGAATTAACCCTAAGGCCCTTTATTCTGAGTGGATTAATTGCCATAGGCATTGCCTTACTATCGGTAAGTTATCAGGCTTTGAAAGCAAGTAAAACCAACCCGGTTAATGCTTTACGGTATGAATAATAAGAGGAATCAGGGATCTTTACAAAGCTATTAATCAACAGAAAGTCCCGGGCAATCTTCCCAACATTTAAATACTAAATTCCCGGTCAATGGTTTGATCTAAAGAGATAAAGGTTTCTGTACGGGCAATACCGGGGATTTTTTGCATCTTATCGACCAGGGTATCCATTAAGTGCTGGTTATTGATACAATAGATCTTGACCAATAAAGACCAGGTTCCGGTAGTAAAATGGCATTCAACAATTTCAGGAATTTTGTCGATTTCGTGGATTACCTTATCGAAAACGTGCCCCTTATCCAATAAGATCCCCACAAATGCACAGATATCAAACCCAACGGCTTTGGGTTTAACTATAAATTTCGATCCGCTGATGATTCCAGCCTCTTCGAGCTTGCGAATACGCTGATGAATTGCAGCACCAGATATACCACAACTACGGGCAATTTCCAGGTAAGGGGTACGTGCATTCTTAATCAGATATGATAAGATCTGACGATCTGTAGTATCAATTTGAAACTTTTGAGCCATAATTATTTAATTTTATAAATATTAAGCAAATGTACAACAACAAAATAAAAACCAGCTCATCCATATACATTTTCTGAAAAGCAGGACAAAAAAAACATCCGCAACAAAAAATGTTACGGATGTTTTGCAATTTATTTATGAAAGAAAGTAAACTAATTTAGCTTATAGATTTCTTGAATAATTTCAGTTCCACGCTTAATTGCTTTCTCATTAACGGGTAAAAGATGATGATATCTTTCGGGCAATGATTTCTTTAATCCGGCCACTACATTTTCCATTTTCACAATGGGTTTAATTTTCAGGAAGCCTCCCAGAACAATCATATTAAAGGTTTTGGTAGTTTCCATTTTAGTAGCTTCTTCTGCAGCATCCACCCGGTAAATATTAATATCTTTACGTTCGGGGTGGCGGGTAATGCCATTTCCATCATAAAGTAATGTACCGCCAGGTTTTATCATTTTTTCAAATTTATCCATGGATTGCTGGTTCAGAATAATGGCAGTATCATATTCATTAATGATTGGAGAACTGATTCGCTCATCGCTAAGGATTACCGTAACATTAGCAGTACCTCCTCTCATCTCAGGTCCGTAGGAGGGCATCCAGGTCACTTCCTGTCCCTGTACAATACCTGAGTAACATAAGATTTTACCCATAGAAAGAACTCCCTGTCCTCCAAATCCGGCTATAATAATTTCTTCAGTCATTTTGTTTAATTTTTGAGTTTAAAATTAAATTTTATTCCCTGATCTATTCTTCAGGCACTTTAATATCACCAAGGGGATAAAATGGGAACATATTATCCACCATCCATTGGTTTGCATCATTTGGAGTCATCTTCCATCCAGAGTTACAGTTAGATACAATCTCAACAAAAGAGAGGCCTTTTTTCAACTTTTGATTTTCAAAGGCTTTTCGTAATGCTTTTTTAGCTTTACGTGCTGCTGCGGGGGTATGAACAGCCTGACGGGTAACGAAATAGGTCCCGGGCAGCTGTGCAACCAACTCGGTAATTTTTAAAGGATTTCCCATTAACTTGGTATCCCGTCCGTAAGGTGATGTAGATGATTTCATTCCCTCCAGGGTTGTAGGAGCCATCTGTCCGCCGGTCATCCCATAAATTCCATTATTAACGAAGATAATGGTAATATTTTCTCCCCGGTTACAGGCATGAATAGTTTCTGCAGTACCTATTGCAGCTAAGTCACCGTCACCCTGATAGGTAAACACAAATTTATCGGGGAACAGACGTTTTATTCCGGTGGCCAATGCCGGGGCTCTCCCGTGAGCTGCTTCCTGCATATCAACATTCATATAGTTGTAAGCCAATACAGAACATCCAACAGGAGCTACGCCAATGGTTTCTGATTGGATATCCATTTCTTCAACCACTTCCATCACCAAACGGTGAGCAGTGCCATGTCCACAACCGGGGCAATAGTGAAGAACATTATCGGTCATCAATTTGGTTTTTTGATAAACCAAATTTTCTTCTTTAATTATATCGTTATTTACTGTATTTTCAGCCATGTTAACCTCCTATAAAAATTTTTGTTCTAATACTTCAACAATCTCACCAGGAGATGGAATAATACCACCCATTCTTCCATAATGAATCACAGGAACCTTATGCTCAACAGCCAGTTTCACATCTTCAACCATTTGTCCTGCACTCATTTCAACAGAGATCATCCCTTTCACCTGACCGGCTAATTCCATTAATCGTCTGGAAGGAAATGGAAATAAAGTAATTGGCCTTAATAATCCAACCTTAATTCCTTTCTTGCGGGCCAGCTGAACAGATTTTTCACATATTCGTGAACTTGTTCCATAAGCAACAAAAAGAAATTCAGCATCTTCGGTTTGAATTTCCTCAAAACGAACTTCTTTTTCTTCCAGCTCTTTGTATTTTGCCTGCAGTTTTTGATTAAACTTTTCCTGTTTTACCGGGTCGAGGTCTAATGAAGTAATAATATTTCTTTCACGGTTAGCGTCTTTTCCTGTGGTAGCCCAGGGATATTTTTCTTTTACTTCCTGGTCGGTTAATCGTTTCTTCTGATCACCAATCTCAACCTTTTCCATCATCTGTCCAATGGCTCCGTCGGAAAGGATCATTGCAGGGTTTCTGTATTTAAAAGAAAGGTCAAAACCCAACTCTACAAAATCATACATTTCCTGAACAGATGCTGGAGCCAGAACAATTAATTTATAATCACCATGGCCACCGCCTTTAACGGATTGAAAGTAATCGGATTGGGCAGGTTGGATCGTTCCCAGGCCTGGTCCTCCCCTAACCACATTCAAGATCAAACAAGGTAATTCTGCTCCGGCGATATACGTAATCCCTTCCTGTTTAAGACTTATTCCGGGACTTGAAGAGGAGGTCATTACTTTTTTTCCACAACCGGCTCCGCCGTATATCATATTAATCGCGGCAACTTCACTTTCGGCCTGAAGAACGACCATTCCCGTTCTTTCTTCAGGTTTTTCTGCCATAAGATATTCAAGAACCTCTGATTGTGGTGTAATTGGATACCCAAAGTAGCCATCGGCACCGGCACGAATAGCTGCTTCAGCTATCGCTTCGTTGCCTTTCATTAATCGTAATTCTTTCATTATTATAGTTCTTTTTAAAATTTAATACTTAATGGTTTACTTTTTCCGGTAAACTGTAATTACTCCGTCCGGACACACAATTGCACAATTGGAACATCCTGTACAAGCATCAGGATTTTCCATATATGCATAATGATATCCCTTACCATTAACATTCTGTGATAGTTGGATTACATTTGTCGGACAGGCAGGCACGCATACTGCGCAACCTTTACATCTTTCAATGTCAACTACAATTGCTCCTTTTACTTTTGCCATTATTAAATATATTTTTAGTTATCATTCATTATTTTGATTGTATTCAAAGATAATAATTTTTGCCCAATCTACCGAGCTAAATCCTTTATATCTACCCTGTTATTCAGCAGGTTTACTAAAGGTTTCCGGTTATTCTGTCTATATCAACAATTTAAATCCCCTTAATATTTTTAAATTTATTTTAAGGATGATGTTCATGAAAAACCTGGAGCCGATATTCCAAATCTTTAAACTGTTTGGGATGTATTTGTGAAACACAGGCCCGCAATCCCTCGGAACGTTCACTTCCGGTAGTAGAAAGGGCTATTGCACTTATTCCATAGTACAACAATTTTTCCAACAATTCGCCTCCATCCATTCCCGGATAAGAAACCGTAAAATAAAAACCGTCAGCTAGAGATTGGTCCTCGTCCTTATCGTAAACAATCTGAAACCCATTATCGGTAAAAAGCTTTTTCATTACTTTGGCCCGTTCACCGTACTCTTTCACACGATCCACAAAATTAAATGATCCGTCATTGGCTGCTTTTAGCATGGCTGCCAGCCCATATTGGGCCGAATGGCTTGTTCCTGATGATAAAGAATACAAGGCCCCGTAAATCATGGAGTATCCAAATCCATCGGTTTTATAAAATCTTTTTAAATCGGGGAACTTCCGTTCAAATAACTCATCCGAGATAATCATCATGCCAATACGCTGTCCGGCATAACTAAAGGACTTCGAGCTGGAGATCAACAAAATAAAATTTTTTGTATAATTTGCAACAGTGGGTTGATAAGGAGGAACCCCGGGTTTCGATAAATCTTTGCGAAAATCCATGGCAAAATAAGCCAGGTCTTCCATCACGATGACATCATATTGATTGGCCAGCTCCCCAATAATTTGTAACTCCTTCTCGGTAAAACATATCCATGAAGGATTATTGGGGTTGGAATAGAGAATGGTCGAGATATTTCCTTTCTTCAGGTAGGATTCCAGTTTATCTCTCAATTGATCTCCCCTGTAATTGTAAACATCAAAGGTTTCATATTTTAGTCCTAGGACATGATGCTGTTGTTTCTGGACAGGAAATCCGGGGTCAATAAAAAGGGTCGTATCTTTTTTAACATCCCTGCGACAGGAAACAATGAAGGATGCAAATGAACCCTGCATTGAACCTACGGTAGGAATACAACTACGTTCGCTTATGGTAAGATTCAGAAAATTTTTGACGAACCGGGAGATCTCCTTTTTCAAAATATCAGCTCCTTCAATCATGGGATACTTAGAGGCTACACCATTTCTGAGCGCTTCTATTTCGCCTTCTATACCTGCTTCTGCGGGTTCTAGTCCAGGGACTCCCATTTCCATGCGGATATACTTTTCGCCTGTTTCCCTTTCAAGTCCATTCACTAAGCGGACCAGCTCCCGAATAGAAGCTGATCCGATATTTCCCAATCCGCTTTCTTCAATTTTATTTTTTACTACCTCTTCATTAATTGGCGTATTCTTTTTCAGTGATTTATTCATAGGTTAATTTTAAATCTTCAATCGTTAATTTCAACGTAAATACTTTAAGGGTAATCCAAAAGTTAAATTATTATTTCCAGGCGGCTCAAATTACCCCGGGAAATATCCGGAATCCGTTTTGGTATATTACTCTTATTTAAATTCAGGTTTAATCTTTTCAACCCAGCCATTCACTCTTTGATCGGTTAATTCAGGCTCAAAATCTTCATTTACCGGAAGACCAATAAACTGTCCATCATACAATGCCCGGGACTCCCGAAAATCGTATCCTTCAGTATCCACCCGCCCAATTACCTGAGCTCCTTTAGGCAGAATAATTTCAGCCACGATCCCTAAAGCATCAACAAAATGCAAATCGTAAGTAACCTGGTCGCCCAAACCAAACATAGCAATTTTTTTATCGCTATAAACGATTTTTTCCAATTCCGGTAAAAAGATATCCCAGTCATTGGCTGGTTTATCGGATTCCCAGGTTTCCTTTCCAATGGTTGACATTCCGAAGATTATATTTTCGTATTTTTCAACATCTGAGGCTTTTGCATCCTTCACGGGAATAAGATCAACATTTTCATTCCCTAATGCTGATGCTACTTTTTTAGCTACTCTTTCGGTAGATCCTCCTAACGGACCATAAAACAAACCAATTTTTTTCATCTTTAATATTTTTTAATTTTTCAACTTTTTCGATCTATTACAAATATACAACTATTTTTCACTCTTTAAACTCGCAATAGCAAGCAGCACACCCAATATAATGCCTAACAGGGCGGCAAACAATACCTGGTAATGGGAAGGTAGCAAAAAAGTAATGGTATGCGCCGGAATCCAGAAAAACGGAATCGTTTTTTTAAATACAAAATTCCATTGTACCGTCCAGTTCATGTTTGCCATGATCTCTCCAAAACGGATAGGTTTAAAAAAACCTTTCAGTGAACCTCCGTTATTTATAATATGGGTATCGGTGATTTTATGTAAAGTCATCATTACCGGGGCATATATTAAATTCATGGCTGCGCTAATGGTGAAGGCAACCAGAAGCTTTAGGGGAGAGAAAGAGCCGGCCATGGCTTCAACAACCTGATCAAAACCAAGGTATGCCAGGAATTCCGGAGTTCCTGTAGCAAAAATCACAAAAGCCATTTTTATGGTTAATCCTAAGAATCCCCACACCACTGCCCTGGGAATTAATCCAAATCCTTTCTGGTTATATACTCCCTTCCGGATTCTTAATCCGATAGACTCGCCTAAAGTTGCAAGGATGGCAAACTTGATAAAACTGGTTACCATGCCATATTCTTTGTTGAACGTATCATAAAAATCAAAGACCTGTTCTGAAATAAAGAATGGAAGGAAAAAAAGGATACTACAACCGATAAAAAAAATATCTTGCTTTTTCATTTTATTTAAACATTAAAAATAATGAAATACAGAAAACATCACCCGGGTATTACTTACCTCGTGTGAGGAAGTATGTTTCCCATACCTGTTGGCTGCATCGCCATAGGCTGCGACAGTATACTCCAACTCTACGGCTACCATTAAATTATTCATCGTATGAGAAATATGGGGAGCTAACCGATAAATATAATCTACATCCAGGGCCATACCATAAACATTGCCAGCAATTGGTTTTTCTGCCCCAAGATTTTTTGTATATCCGGCAAACAATCCAAATTTTGTTTTATCACCATAGATTATATTCCCCCAGGTATACAAATGGTTAAAGGGAGTATACTTTTCATGCCCGGTGATACTATCTATGGCGCTTATCCCATACCCCCCGGGCATAATACTCTCCGACAGGTTTTGCCCATAGATCGCTTTGGCTTTTAATTCCCATTTTTGGAACTTATATTTAAAAAATCCCATCAAGGCATAGGTATTCACTTTTTCATCGGTAATAAAGACTGAATCTTCATGGATCAATGATTGGGTTTCCAAACGGGGCATGATCGATTTGTAATCCACAGCGGCTCCCAGCAAAAAATTTCCTGGGCTATACTGAAGCTGAAGATGCAGGTTAGGAATATTTGAATTTTTAATATACTGATTCGATTTACCCTCAGGACCTGAACTTAAATAATCACTTTGAGATATTGCAGCCCCAATAATTTTAAGATCTCCTATCTTATGAGAAACCTGCAGCATGGGACTCCGGTTAAATGGCTGAAAGGGAATTCCGGTATTTAAAGACATTACCGTTGGAAACACTTCTTTAACAAACATGGGATGCCACTCCCGGCCAAACAAGATCTCCGTTTTTTCCCAGCTCAATTTTGAATAGGCATGACGTAAACGTACCCTGCTTGTGGTAGAGTTTCCAGCGATCCCGGTCCAGTCAACCTCAACCAAACCGGTAAATTTTGCACCCAGCACATCAGGTCCGGTAACCTTTCCCCGAACCCGGGTAGAAATATCCACAAATCCCAAGGAACTATGTGCATTAATATCTTTGCCCTGCACATCCCTTACAATATCTTTCGGAAAAATAAGCAGCAGGCCTTCTAAGGCGTCAACATTTTGACGTGAGTCAAAAAAAAGATCACTCTTAATAAATCCTGAGGCATCAAATTTAATTTTTTTCTCTTCAGATTCTTGTGCCAACAAAAGATTGGTCAACAACAAAATACAGGATACAATGATCGTTTGTTTCATTTATTCAACAAGCTGTTCCGATTTACGAAAATCAAAATAGCCCCAACCCTTTAAAATCCCTTTCTTAACCTGCGGCCACCGTAACAGGATTCCCAGGAGCAAAAGGATTGCCAAAGCAATCAGCAGCTTTTCATTAAATCGTAAATCTTTAAATTTATTCATTTATTTTTCTATTCGGATTCGTGCATCTACAGCAACCACTTGATCGGGTTTTCCCAGCAACGGATTTAAATCCATTTCAGCAATTTCAGGAGCTACCTTAACCAGTACTGAAACACGACTTACAATATCAGCAAATAACTCTTCATTTACCCCTTCCTGACCTCGGGTTCCTTGAACAATCCCGTAACTACGCAGGTTCCGGATCATTTTCAGGGATTCATCCGGAGCAATAGGGGCCAAACCTGCACGAACATCTTTCAACACTTCAATAAATATTCCTCCCAGTCCACAAAGGACCATATGTCCAAATTTAGGTTCTGCTTTTGCACCTACAAACAACTCAGTACCTGAAAGCATAGGTTGCAACAAAATGGCTGAGGTATCCTTAATTTGAATCATCCGATCGAATTCCCTGGCCACGGCCTGGGTATCGTTCACGTTTAAGACCACTCCTCCCACATCTGATTTATGAACAGGGCCTACCACTTTCATCACTACGGGCAAACCTAATTTTTCGGCTTCCTTTACCGCATCTTCCCTGGTCGTAACCACCGCTTCACCAGCCCGTGCTATTCCGGCTGCATCCAATAATTGCTGTACCTTTTCCGGGGAAAGATATCCATCCCCGGCATGGTCGATAATCTTTCGGATATTCTTCTCATCAACCCCAGGAAGCTCGATATTTTCGGGAACCGGTTTTTCGGTATGATATACTTTAGCCAGTGCGTTTCCAAAAACCACCTCGTCAGGAAAGTTTACTCTTCCCTTTTGGATAAAAGCATCTATCTCATCTTTTACATTAACAACAGAAGGTAAGATGGGATAGATTGGCTTTTTGCAGGATTTCATCTTTTCATCAAGCAAATCATATACATCATACACAGGAAATAAACCGGGGCTTCCAAAAATTACTGCCATGGCGTCAATATGACTAAAATCGTTTTCACAGGCATCAATGATGTGACCAAGCTGTTCGGCTGTTCCTGTGGCTAAAAAATCAATTGGATTAGCTACCGACGAACCGGGGAAGAGTTTTTCCAGTAATGCATCGGCTTTTGGTCCCTGGATGGGTGGAATTTCCAGTTTATTATTGGATAATGCATCGGTTAACATCACGGCAGGTCCTCCTGCATGGGTTATAATGGCAATATTTTTTCCTTTCATCTCAGGATGCATAAAGATCGATGCAACGGTTGCCAGCTCTTCACGTCCGTGACATCGGACAATTCCCGCTTTCCTGAACAGGGCATCCACAGCCACATCAGAACTGGCCAATGCGCCGGTGTGTGATGAAGCAGCACGGCTGCCGGCCTCAGACCCACCGGATTTAATGGCGGCAATCTTACATCCTTTTCTTATCAGCGACGAAGCATGTTTGAGTAACATCTGGGGTTTCTCTATACTCTCAACATACAGCAGTTTTACTTTTGAGCTTTTTTCAGGATCAAAAGTCTCATCCAGGTATTTTAAAACCTCCTCAACTCCTATTTGAGCACTATTTCCTACTGAAAAAACACTGGAGAATTTTAGCCCTTTCGGAACTCCCGACTCCATAATAAATACAGCCGTAGCCCCGGAACCCGAGATAAAATCAACCCCCTGGGGATCAAGGGCAGGGATAGGCGTTGTAAATACACCATGATAATTCTGATTAAGTACTCCTATACAGTTGGGGCCAATAAGACAGGCATTATTTTTTTGGATAATCTCAACAACCTCTTTTTCAAGCTTAGCTCCCTCTTCATTTTCTTCACTAAAACCTGCCGAGAGGATGATAAACGCTTTCGTATTTTTTTGTTCTGCCAACAAACGGATTGTATCGGGGCAAAATTTGGCAGCAATCGCCAGGATGGCCAGGTCAACTGACGGCAAATCGTTAGGGTTTTTATAACTTTTTATGCCCTGAACTTCATCTTCCTTGGGGTTGGCAACATACAAATCCCCTTGAAAGTTACCATCAATCAGATTCTTTAAAACTTTTCCTCCGGGTTTCTGGATATTATCAGAACCACCTACTACGACAATGCTTTTGGGATCTAAAAGTTGTTTTGTGATCATAGGGAAATATTTTTCTTATTTTTCTTACAAATTTAGTAAAAACAAAAGCCATTCAAACTTACAATTTATAACTAATTCGAAGCATACTTTTAATATTTACAACAAAAGTCAAGAATATTAATCCATTTAGCAACTTTCAACTGTTAACATATTCTGCAACATATTCTTTAAAAAAAATACAAAAAAAATATAAAAGATAAAAAAGTCTTTTATTTAAAATCCAGAATTCATTTCTTGTTATTACCTTTGTGAGCAAATTAACAAATCATTTTATGCATAATCCAATAGATAAGCTTTTAGCACAGGATGAATTTACAAAAGAAGACATTGTTCGTCTTTTAACGACCAACAAGGAAGACCGAAATAAAATTTTTGCGCAGGCAGCCAGGATCAAAGGCGAACAGGTTGGAAAAAAAGTATACTACCGGGGGTTAATCGAAATGTCGAACATTTGCAGTAAAAACTGCTATTATTGTGGCATTCGAAAAGGCAATCCAAAAACCAAACGATACAACATCACCGATCAGGACATCCTGGATGCTGCTCAATTTGCTTACCAGTCAAGATATGGGTCCCTGGTTCTGCAGGCGGGAGAAATTTCTTCTCCAAAATTTACCCAAAGGATCACCACCCTGTTAAAACAAATCAAGGAGCTATCGAATAATGAACTTGGAATCACTCTGTCATTGGGAGAACAACCCGATGAAGTTTACCAGGAATGGTTCGAAGCTGGAGCACACCGGTACCTGTTAAGAATTGAGTCATCCAATCCGGATTTATACTATAAGATTCATCCCAAAGATAAAAAACATGATTTTGAAACCCGCCTGAACTGTTTACGGTCCTTACAAAAGACAGGATACCAAACAGGTACCGGGGTGATGATTGGGTTACCTTTTCAGACCGATGAGGATTTAGCCGGGGATTTACTGTTTATGAAAGATTTTGATATCGATATGTGTGGAATGGGTCCATATATTGAACACGAGGATACCCCTTTATATCAATACAAACATTTACTAAAACCTATTGATGAGCGTTTTACACTTTCTTTAAAGATGATTGCCATCCTCAGGATTTTGATGAAAGATATCAATATCGCTGCTGCTACTGCATTACAAGCCATCGATCCTATAGGACGAGAGAAAGCCGTTAAAGTTGGCGCAAATGTTATTATGCCCAATATTACACCCGGAATGTATCGCGACAGCTATAAATTATATGAAAACAAGCCCTGCACGGATGAAGACGCTTCGGATTGCACAAATTGCCTGGAGGTAAGAATCGGTATTACCGGCGATGAAATTGGTTATGGCGAATGGGGAGACTCCATTCATTTTGCAAAAAAGAAATAAATATTTATTTTTACATAAAACCATAAAAATAATTCTCATGAAACAAATTAGTTTATTCCTTATCATCTTTTTCATCTTTTTTCAAAATAGTATTTCTCAGGAAAAAAATTGTGACATTAATACTCAATTTACACAAAATGCCCAGTTCCTTTTTAATTCATTCCAAAAAGGGACCGTTGTTTTTGAAAACAACACTCAAACGTCAGCCTTATTAAATTTCAATGTTGTATCCAACAACATCTACTATGTTGAAAATGAAAAATTTTATGTTTTAAATCCTGAATCGGTTGATTATGTTTCTATCTGCAATAAAAAATTCTATTCATACAATAATAAAGTTTATGAGCTCATTTATAATAAAAAGTTTCAGCTATTAGCCGGACGCGAAGTAAACTGGGAAGAACTTCAAGGGAGAGAAGGGGCATATGGTGCTAAATCTCCCAATACCGTAGGGTCCAATCTAAGTACGATTGATGTAACCAATATTTCTGAAGATCACAGTTACTTAGTTAATCTGAGAGATAACGAAGAAGACAAAGAAATAACTCTAAGTTTAATCTTTAAGATAAAATATGGAAATAACTTTTATTCCACCTCTAAAAGAAGTTTTTACAAAATTTATCCCGACCATAAAAAAGAGATTAAACAATATATAAAAGATAATAACCTTAACCTTAATCAAAAATCAGATCTTATTAAACTGGCAAATTATTGTGATGAGCTATAATTAAAAAAACTGATATTAATCATTAGACTCTCACATTTTTATTCAGTATATTTGTATCCATTGTGAAGATATCAAGTGATGCAAATTTACACAAATAACCTATACCACAATTTCGGCAAAGGACTCTATGAGTGCTGGATTTGCTGATACTTCTCTTTTCTTTTTCCTTCGTACTCCATGAAGGATGACTCTTTTCATTTATTCTCTCAATTTAATTTTTTTGGATAATCATTTAAGATTAAATGTTTAATCTTCATCCAATGAACAGAATAAATCATTCACCAAATGTTAGCAACACTATTTGATATTAAGCATTTTGCGGTGCATGACGGCCCGGGAATAAGGCAAACCATTTTTTTCAAGGGATGCCCTTTAAACTGCTGGTGGTGTCATAATCCTGAAAGCCAGGAAAAAGCTCCCGAACAATATATTCGAACCAATACATTAGAAGGAAGAACCTTTACCAAGGAAGCTACGGTGGGATATCAGCGCACTACAGATGAGCTTTTTGACATTATCCAGGGAGATCGTATCTTCTTCGAGGAATCCGGAGGAGGAGTCACTTTCTCCGGAGGTGAACCCTTGATGCAACCCGGTTTTTTGTTAGAAATCCTGAATCGATGTCAGGAGAACAATATCCATACCTGCATTGACACCACAGGCTATGCTTCCCAAAAAACGATTGCATCAATTGCCGAAAAAACAGATCTTTTTCTTTACGATCTTAAACTCATTGATGATGAGTTACATCAAAAATATACAGGAGTTCCAGTGGGACAGATATTAAAGAATCTTGAATGGCTGGATGCTCATCATGGAAATGTAATCCTGCGTTTTCCTGTAATTCCCGGAATTACAGATACAAAACAGAATCTCTCTGAAATTAAATCTTTTATTAAATCGTTAAAAAACATAACCCAATTGGATCTTTTGCCTTATCACAACATCCAACATGGAAAATATGAACGTTTTAATAAAAAAAATAAAATGGGTAATATCCCACCACCCTCCGATGAGGCAATGAACCGGTTAAAATCCGGATTTGAATCACTGGGGTTAAACGTAGGAATTGGTGGTTAATTAAAAGAAACGATTGTCAGCCTGTGCCTGTCTGCTGATAAAGCAGGGATTGCCAGGACTAACGAAGTGTGACAAAAAAAATCTAACGATGAACACAAGAATAAAAAAATTACGTACAGAAAGCTTAACAGCGGTCAACAGAATCTCCGCCGAAAGGGCGAAGCTAGTAACCGAATTTTATAAAAGCGAACAGGCCAGGCAGGTCTCAATCCCGGTAAAACGAGCATTGGCTTTTAAGTATATCCTAGAAAACAAGAAAATATGTATCAACGAAGGAGAGCTGATTGTAGGGGAACGGGGCCCTGCACCCAAGGCTACCCCAACCTATCCCGAGGTAAGTTTACACTCCTTACAGGACCTGGAGGTTCTGGATTCCAGGCCTAAAGTATGGTTCAAAGTAGATGACGAAACCAAAGAGATTTATGCCCGGGAGATCATTCCTTTCTGGAAAGGAAATTCGCAGCGTGATAAGATATTCAGGCAGCTTCCGGAGGAATGGAAGGCTGCCTATGAGGCAGGGGTGTTTACTGAATTCCAGGAACAAAGAGCTCCCGGCCATACCGTAGCAGGGAAAAAAATATTTCACAATGGTTTACTTGACCTCAAAGAAGAGATTAACCAGACCCTTTATAAATTACAATCAGCAGGCACAACCCATGACACCCAAAAAGTTGAAGAGTTAAAAGCCATGGATATTGCTGCCGATGCCATGATTCTTTTTGCCCGGAGACATGCCGATGAATTACAAAAGCTGGCCAGCAAGGAAGATGATCCCCAACGAAAAGCTGAATTAACCGAGATGGAACGCATATGCCGGAAAGTGCCGGCCCATGCCCCGGAGACTTTTCACGAGATGTTGCAACATTACTGGTTTATCCATCTGGGAGTTATTACCGAGGTAAATCCCTGGGATTCTTTTAACCCCGGGAGGTTAGACCAACATTTATACCCCCTGTATCAGCAGGAAACGGCAAAAGGGGTTTTAACCAGGGACAGTGCGGTAGAACTTCTGCAGGCTTTCTGGATTAAATTCAATAACCACCCGGCGCCCCCCAAGATTGGAGTTACTGCCCTTGAAAGCAATACCTATACCGATTTTTCATTAATCAACCTGGGAGGTTTAAAAGAAGACGGAACCGATGCGGTAAATGAATTATCCTATATCATTTTAGATATAATTGAAGAGATGCGTATTCTCCAACCCAGCTCCATGGTACAGATCAGCAAACAAAATCCCGACGAATTTATAAAACGTGCCCTGAAGATATCCAAAACAGGTTTCGGCCAACCTTCCATTTTTAATACCGACGCCATCATCCGGGAACTGGTAAACCAGGGAAAAGATCTTGTTGACGCACGCAATGGAGGAGCCAGCGGTTGTGTGGAAACCGGAGCTTTCGGAACGGAAAGCTATATCCTTACCGGATATTTTAACCTGAATAAAATCCTGGAAATTACCCTGCACAATGGCACAGATCCACGTACCGGCAAAAAAACAGGCATAGAAACAGGACCTTCAGAACATTTTAAAACGATGGATGAGCTGATGGAGGCTTATAAAAAGCAACTCAATTATTTTGCTGGTATTAAATTGAAAGGAAATAATATCATTGAAAAACTTTATGCCGAAGAGCTTCCGGTACCTTTCCTTTCGCTGGTGATTGAAGATTGCATATCGAATGCCACGGATTACAATGCCGGTGGTGCCCGGTACAATACAAGCTATGTTCAGGGTGTGGGATTGGGCAGCATCACCGATAACTTAACCTCCATCGCCTATCACATCTTTGATAAGAAAAACATCCCCATGAAGACGCTGTTAAATGCTTTGGATAAAAATTTCGAAGGGTACGAGCAACTTCGTCACGATCTGATATACGAAACTCCCAAATACGGAAACGATGATGACTATGCTGACCAATATGCCATTCGGGTATTTGATCTATTTTATGACGCAATAAATGGCAAACCCACCTACCGGGGTGGTAAATACCGGATTAACATGTTACCCACAACCAGTCATGTTTATTTTGGAAGCGTAATGATTGCATCCCCTGATGGAAGGAAAGCGTTTGAACCCCTGTCTGAAGGGATAAGTCCTTTCCAGGGAGCAGACAAAAAAGGACCTACTGCCGTTTTAAAATCGGCCGCCAAGATTGATCATCTGAAGACGGGAGGAACCTTACTCAATCAAAAATTTTCACCTTCCTTCTTTAAGGATGAACAAAGTCTTACAAAGCTTACCCACCTGATTCGGAGCTATTTCAGAATGCAGGGACACCACATCCAGTTTAACGTGGTTAGTGCCAAAACCTTACGCGAGGCGCAAAGACATCCTGAAAAGTATACCGACTTAATTGTCAGGGTAGCCGGGTACAGTGACTATTTCAACGACCTGGGCGAAAGCCTGCAAAATGAAATTATTCGCAGAACCGAACATGAAGAAATTTAACATCAAAAATAATCACGCTGATCCTGCCTGACACCAGCCGGTAAGCCCCGGCTGGTAAACCGACAGGATTGGAGTTACCATGATATCACTAAATGAATTATCAACGATGAAAAAAACACTTTTAACATTTTCTCTCCTTGTCTTAACCATATCGAATCTATTGTCACAAGGAACAACTGAAGATTACCAGCGTGCCGAAAAATTTTTACATTTTAATGTATACAACCTGGTACAAAATCTTCATCTCAATCCCCACTGGATTGACAGCACCAATAATTTCTGGTACACAACGGAACTGGAAAACGGGCATCGTTTTATGCTGGTTATCCCTGAGGAAGGAAAAGCAAAACCTGCATTCAACCATACTAAACTGGCGAAGAAGTTAGCCAAAGAACTGAATAAAGAAGTTCATCCGGATTCGTTGCCCTTTTCAAGAATAACATTTGATCAAAACCAGAAATCCATAAGTTTTCAGGTAGACACCATTCACTTTACCTACCATATCATTAAAAACAGCCTGGCGGAATATCAACCGGAGAAAAATCAGTTAAAGAAAAATGAGTCCAGGTCGCCTGACGGCCAGTGGATTGCGTTTGTTAAAGATTACAATCTTTATCTCAGAGATGTAAACACCAATGAGGAGTTTCAGCTGACTTTCGATGGAGAGGCGATGTATGATTATGCATCTCCCCTGTCCTGGTATAAAATGATCGACGAATCGATAGGTGACACCTATGATCCTGCAATTTATGTTCAATGGTCGCCTGATTCGAAAAAGTTTGCAGCCATAAAGCTTGATCGCAGGAAAACAAAAAAGTTGTTCCTCTACCAGGCTTTGCCTGAGGAAGGGATGCGTGCCAAAGTTTGGTCGTACGAAAGAGCCCTCCCCGGGGAAGAGCTGCCCCTGCAGGAGTATTATATTTTTGATGTAGCGGATAAATCCGGGGTAAAGGTTGATTTACCCCCCATGGAAGATATCTGGTCGGGATTGGCACCCGGATGGTCTGCCAACAGCAAAATCTTTTACCTACCCCGTATGGCCCGTTACTACAAAGCCCTGGATCTGTTTTTTATAAATCCTGAAACAGGAGAAGCTGAACAAAAAATCCACGAAGAGGCCAACACCATGATTGAATACCAGATGAACGGATGTAAATTGGTTCATAACGGAGAAAAAATTATCTGGATGTCGGAACGCAATGGGTGGAGTCATCTATATCTATATGATGGAGAAACAGGAGAACTCATCAATCAAATCACAAAGGGCGAATTTGTTGTCCGGAAAATCAATGCGATAGACGAAGAAAATGAAGTGGTTTACTTTACAGCCGGAGGAGTGGAAAAAGGGCGGGACCCATATTTTCAGCATCTGTATAAAATTCATTTCGATGGCAGGGGGATGCAACTATTAACTCCGGAAGATGCCGAACATGAAATTGATATTTCGCCAGACCAGAAATATTTTGTTGATAATTACTCCCGGGTAGACCTAAAGCCTCATGCCGTGTTAAGAAGACTTATGGATGGTAAGCTGGTGAAAGAGCTACAGGAGGCGAATATTGAAAAGTTACTGGCTACCGGATGGAAGTCACCCGAGAGGTTTACCGTAAAAGCCCGTGACGGGAAAACGGATATCTATGGCATATTACAATATCCTTCAACCTTCGACCCCCATAAAAAATATCCTATTCTAGACAACTCTTACTCCGGGCCACAAGCCGTAAATGTGCCAAAATCTTTTCGCAGAGGAATCTGGAACGACTGGCTACCGTTGGCCGAAGTTGGATTTATCGTGATGCGTATCGATGGTATGGGAACTGCCATGCGCTCCAAGGCATTTCATGATGTATCGTACAAAAACCTGGGGGATATCGGAGGCCCCGACCATATTGCCGGGATCAGGCAGTTAGCAAAAAAATATGCTTTCATCGATACCAATAAGGTAGGTATTTTTGGCCATTCGGCAGGCGGGTATGATGCTGTGCATGCTTTATTGAAATACCCCGGTTTTTATAAGGCAGGCGTTGCCTCTGCAGGAAACCACGACCACCGCATGGCAAAAGCATGGTGGCCCGAACAATACATGGGTGCTCCGGGTAAACATTACGAAGAACAATCCAACCTTTCGATGGTAAAGAACCTTCAGGGAAAACTACTGATCGCCCATGGCGATATGGACAACAATGTGAATCCTGCCTCATCGTATCGCCTGGCTGCCGAACTTATCAATCATAACAAAGATTTTGAATTAATCATAACACCCAATGATGACCACGGAGGGGTTTGGGGAAACAAATACTTTATCCGCCGGAGAATGGACTTTTTCGTAAAACATTTATGGGGGATCAACCCTCCCCAAGAATTTGAATTTAAAGAATATAAATAATCAAAAAATCTGAATTCATTAAAAAATCATAAAAACGTATGCCTATGTTTAACCAGCAAACTTATATTAAACGAAGAGAACAGCTAAAGAAAGCGTTTAAAACAGGAATTATCCTTTTTTTAGGGAATGAAGAAAGCGGGATGAACTATGAAGACAACACCTACCCCTTTCGCCAGGATAGTTCCTTTTTGTACTATTTTGGTCTGGACACCCCCGGGTTAATGGGAATTATTGATCTCGATGAAAACAAAGACTATATCTTTGGCGACGATTTAACCATTGACCATATTGTATGGATGGGGTCACAACCTACTCTTAAGGAACGAAGTGAGAAAGCAGGTATAAGAAACACCGGACCGCTCCAGGAGGGAATCGGATTATTACAAACAGCAAAAAACAAGAAACGTACTGTTCGTTTCCTCCCTGCCTACCGACCTGAACACCAGGTAAAACTTTACCATTGGCTAAACATACCCATTCATGAAACCAATAAACATGTGTCGGTTGATTTAATTGTTGCTGTAGGAGAACAACGCAATGTAAAGTCTGCTGAAGAAATTGAACAGCTTGAGCAAATCGTAAGCGTAACTGCCGACATGCATTATGCAGCGATGCGCTATGCCCGGCCGGGAATGACTGAAGCCCAGGTTGCAGCAAAAGTACACGAAGTGGCCCTGGCTGCCGGAGGAAACATCTCCTTCCCGATCATTGCCACCATTAACGGTCAAACATTACATAACCATTATCACGGAAACACGATTAAAGAAGGGGACTTGTTTTTACTGGATGCCGGAGCAGAAAATAAATTACATTATGCCGGTGATATGTCCAGCACCTTCCCCGTATCGCCAAAATTTACCGAACGGCAGAAAGAAATCTATCAAATTGCCTTAGACGCCCACAATTCGGCCCTTGAGGCATTGAAACCGGGAATTAATTACAAGGAGATCCATTTTACTGCTGCCCGTAAAATATTTGAAGGATTAAAAGAACTGGGCTTTACCAGGGGAAATACCGAAGAAGCAGTACAGGCCGGAGCCCATGCACTATTTTTCCCCTGCGGGACCGGTCATTTGATGGGGCTGGATGTTCACGATATGGAAAATCTGGGGGAACAATATGTTGGCTACGCCGGAGAACCTAAAAGCACTTTATTCGGGCTTAAATCCCTGCGATTAGGACGTGAATTAAAACCGGGATATGTACTAACCATTGAACCCGGGATCTACTTTATTCCTGAGTTAATCGACTTATGGAGATCACAAAATAAATTTACCGAATTTATTAATTACGATAAAGTAGAACAATATAAAGATTTTGGCGGTACCAGGAATGAAGAAGATGTGCTGATTACCGAAACAGGGTATAAAATTCTGGGGAAGCCCCTGGCAAAAACCATTGAAGATGTTGAGGCAGAACGGTCAAAGGCATTCAAATAATTTCTGTTCTTATGATAAAAAATCTCAAACATCCAACCTGGACACCTCCTGAAGACTGGTTACAAATCAAAACCATTGATTTGCATACAGGAGGTGAACCTCTCCGGGTTTTTATCGATGGATTGCCGGAAATAAGAGGCTCCACGATTCTTGAAAAAAGGAGATATTTCCGTGATCACTACGATTACATTCGGACAGGAACCATGTTTGAACCCCGTGGACACGCCGACATGTATGGAGCGGTTATCACCGAACCCACAACGGAAGATGCTGACTTTGGTACATTTTTTTTACACAACGAAGGATACAGCACCATGTGCGGACACGCCATCATTGCCTTAACCAAACTGGTTTTGGATACAGGGATCATTAGCAAAGAGGGTGATGAGCCTGAGTTAATTATCAATGCTCCACCCGGGAAAATCTATGCCAGGGCATACCGGGAAAAAGGGCAGGTACAAAAGATAAGTTTTAAAAATGTACCCTCTTTTTTATACTTAAAAGATGAAGAGATTCATGTGCCGGAAATCGGTAAAGTAAAGTTTGATATTGCTTTCGGAGGGGCCTTTTATGCATTTTGCCAGGCCGACAGTTTAGGGTTAAAACTGGATCACTCAGACTATAACCGGCTAATCGATTACGGCAGAAAAATTAAGTATGCCGTTATGGAAAACTTTCCGGTAAAACATCCTTTCGAAGAAGACCTGAGTTTTTTATATGGTACCATTTTCACCGGCAGGGCAAAAAACCCCATGAATCATAGCCGGAATGTATGCATTTTTGCCGAAGGTGAAGTTGACCGGTCGGCTACAGGTTCAGGAGTAAGTGCAAGAGCCGCTTTACATTTTGCCAGGAAAGAACTCCGGATCAACGAAAGAATAACCATCGAGAGTATTTTAGATACCACCATGGATGTTGAAGTGAAAGAAACAACGACCTACGGTACTCATCAGGCTGTTATTCCGGAAGTAACAGGAACTGCTTTTATTACCGGACAAAATAATTTTTATTTTGATCCTGACGATTCTTTAAAAAATGGTTTTATCTTTAGATAATTTTTAAACATCGCTAACAATGAACAGGAAGTATTTTAGCTATTTAACTTTTGTAATTGCACTATCGGTTTGGTTTACATCATGTGACTATGCCCAGGATCTAAAAACGAAACTATCCAGGATCGATGGTACTGAAATTTCAGCCATCGATGCGGATTCTATCTACTCCGAATCGTATGATATACGATATACGCAACCGCTGGATCATAATAATCCCGACAAAGGAAATTTTAAGCAACGGGTAATTGTTAACCATGTAGGATACGACCGCCCAACCGTTGTTGTATTGGAGGGTTATGAGTTATTCTCGACCAAAGCCGGGGAGCTTAGCAAACTGCTAAATGCCAACCAGATAACTATAGAACATCGGTTTTATGGCGAATCGCAACCGGACAGTGTACCCTGGGATTTATTAAATGTAAGGCAGGCTGCTGCAGACCAGCATAAAATCATCCAATCATTAAAAAAGATCTATCCGGGGAAATGGATTTCTACCGGGATAAGTAAGGGTGGGCAAACCACTATCTTTCATCGACGTTATTACCCGGATGATGTGGATGTTAGCGTGCCCTATGTTGCCCCGTTAAATTTAGCGCGAGAAGATCCCCGGATTTCCAAACATCTTGCAACCGTTGGGACCCGGGAATGCCGGGAGAAAATACAGGATTTTCAAACGGCCTTATTCGAAAAGAAAGATAAGATTCTACCACTGGTAAAAAAACATGCCAAGGATAAGGATTATCAATTTAAAAACTTAGGTATCGAAAGAGCCTATGATCTTAATGTGCTGGAATATTCATTTGCTTTTTGGCAATGGAATGGCGACTGTAAAACCATCCCCCCGGCAAATGCAGATCATGAAGAATTATTCAGACACTGGATCTCCACCGCTTCATTTTCTTTCTTTGATGTAATACCCTTAAGCTCCGATCAGCTTTTCTCCTATCAGGCACTAACCGAGATGGGATTTTATGATTATGATATTACCCCTTTTCAACAATACCTTGATGATACGGTAAATATTACTTTTGATTTTAAGATTCCTTCCGGGGTGGAATATTCATATAACCCCTTACCAATGGATGATATCAACGATTGGATACAACAAAAAGGAAACTTCATGCTGTACATTTATGGCGAATATGATCCATGGGGGGCTACAGGGGTAGATCCCTCAGAAAACACCATTGCCGTTAAAATGGTCAATCCCAAAGGAAATCACTCCACCAGGATCAGCTCTTTTCCCAAAGATATGCAGCAAAATATCTACACCCTGCTGGAAAGCTGGCTGGATATTGAATTAGAGATTAATAATAAAAAAGGACTGATGCCCCGGGAAGTTCTTGAAATTTTATAAATTCAAAATATACGACTTATGATGTTAAAAAAGATTTTTATAACTGTTATTGTATTGTTGGCAGGCTTTGAGTTAAATACCAGGGCCTGCACTGTAATTGCCGTTGGCAAAGATGCCTCGGCCGATGGGTCAGTAATTATCTCACATACCGACACGGGCCCGGATT
Source organism: Bacteroidales bacterium (assembly GCA_036351015.1). GTDB lineage: Bacteria > Bacteroidota > Bacteroidia > Bacteroidales > UBA12077 > UBA12077. The sequence continues at coordinate 19,210 of JAZBOG010000023.1, read as the reverse complement.
CGAGGATATATGTTGTTCCTGGTCAGAAATTTAAACCCGGGGCAAAAGCACCGGTATACTGGGGCATACAGGATGCCACCTTACCCCTGACCAAGGATGGAGAGATATTAGGATATATTCCTCAAGTTGAAGAAACCTATACCTATTTCCATTCGGCTTATTCGCATGTAAACGAACATCAGTTAGGCATTGCCGAAAGTACAACGGATCAGCGTACAGAATTGATTTGTACCCGTGAAAATGGCGAACAGATTATGACCATTGAACAAGCCATGATCTTTGCTTTACAGCGATATAAAACAGCTCGAGAGGCCGTTCAGTTTATTGGAGACTTAATGACTGAATATGGTTTTCTGCCATCAAGTGGTCCGGGTTCCGAAACCCTGGTCATTGCTGATACCCAAGAAGCATGGGTTTTTGAAGTATTTGGCGTAGGTGCCGGATGGACCAGGGCCAGTGGTAAACCCGGAGCAGTTTGGGCTGCCCAGCGATTGCCCGATGATGAAGCTACCATGATTCCTAACTGGAGTATTATCAAAGAAATAAATGCCGGGGATACAGATCATTTTATGGTATCAGAAAACTATATGCAGGAAGCTATTGACCGTGGTTTGTATGATCCCAATTCAGGCGAACCTTTTATCTGGCAAAAAATATATGCCCCGGAAATTTCGGTTGAATATGCCACAAGCCGTTTTTGGTTATTTCATCAAACCTTTGTGCCAAACTTAAAAGATTGGCCCAACCGTTTTCAGGAAGATAATCCTTACAAAGGCATTCAACCTTATTTTCAGTATGTTGAACCCTTATCCATTTATCCTTTCTCGGTAAAACCCGAAGAAAAAATATCGGTTCAGGATGTAATCGCTTTTCAACGTTCTGTTTACGAAGGAACGATTTATGATATGACGAATGATCCCAACTGGCTGGTTCCGGACGGCGAAGGCGGATACCAGAAAAGCCCTTTGGCAACCCCTTTTCCGGGAAGCGATTTGAGAAAACTGTTAAATATTACCTATCGCCGTCCGGTGGCTCGACACCGTGGACATTACGGCATGGTCCTTCAGTTACGCGATTGGCTGCCCAACGAAATTGGTGGTGTATACTGGGTATACCTCGACAATCCCTATTTCAGCCCATATGTACCCATTTATACCGGAAACCTGTCGGTACACAAATCATACAAGACCTATGATCCAGAAGCCTATAGCGAGGAATCAGCCCGCTGGGCAATCGATTTTGTAGATAATCTGGCAAACCTGAAATTTCAACCCATAGCTGAAGACGTTCGTGAAGTAAGAACACCCTTTGAAGAGGAGATCTTTAAAAATCAACCATCGATTGAAGAGGAAGCGTTAAGACTGTACAAGAAAAATCCACAAAAAGCACAGGAATACTTAACAAACTACTCCAATGGACTAATGAATGATGTTAACCAGATGTTCCTGGAACTGAGAAATCAGATCATCACAGATTATACCAACAATCACGAGTAAATAAACTTTTTTAATTACAAAATACCTTGCAGGCAGGCTCATTGGGCCTGCTTTTTTTGTTTAGGATAAACAAATTCGTACAAATTTGTTCGCTAGCGAACAATAACTGATTCTGCAAAAACTGTTTTAAACACTAACTTCCAGAGACTTAATCCTGTTTGGTTCGTTTTTTGAGTGACAAATCAAAATCTAAAATAATTGTATTATGTTGAAAAATTACTTTATTACAGCATTTAGAAACCTAACCAAAAACAAAATTTTTTCTACCATCAATATTTTAGGGCTGTCCATTGGAATTTCGGCCTGCTTACTTATTTCTCTGTATGTCAATTATGAAAGGAGCTACGATAAACATATTGATCGAATTGACCAATTGTATCGTGTACTCTATGAACGGGAAACAGAAACCGGTGAAATGGTTCAATTTGCCTCCGCAAGCCCGAATGTTGGACCTACCATAACCGAAAAAATTCCTGAAATTTTAAAATTTGCCCGGGCTTATAAGGTCGAAGGGGTACTATCCAATGAAAACATCTCTTTTCGCGAAGAAAAGATGCTTTGGGCTGAACCCGGTTTTTTAGATCTGTTTGCCTATGAAATTATCAGGCAATCTACAGACAGTTTGCTGGGAGAACCCAACACGATGCTTATATCTGAAGAAACTGCCCATAAATATTTTGGCAAGGAGGATCCTCTGGGCAAACTATTAAAACGTGACGGAGAGGAAACCTTCAGGGTGGTTGGAATATTCAAATCCAAACCTGAAAACACCCATTACGATGCAGATATTTTACTTTCCTTCATCAACTGGGAAAATCATCTCGGGGAGCACTTTAAAAGATATGGATGGGTTTTAAGTGGTTTTTATACCTATGTTTTAGTAGAAAAAGGAGCTGATCCTACCAGGATTAACCGTAAAATTGAAAACCTCATCAACCAGGAGTTGGGTGAATTTATGAAACTCACAAAGATGCGTATTGGTTATCAGTTGCAACCGGTAAAAGATATTCACCTTACCTCGCATTACATGCACGAATTAAAAGCGAATGGAAATAAAAATTCAGTGCTCTTTTTATACATTATAGCCTGGTTTATCATTATTATTGCCTGGATAAACTTTGTTAATCTGCTAACGATAAGCTCCATTAAAAGATCCCCGGAGATAAGCCTCAGGAAAGTTTTAGGAGGCACTTCGCCCCAACTAATCCGACAATTTTTATTTGAATCCCTGTTAATTAACAGCATTGCCCTTTTACTGGCCTTTTTATTCATAGAACTTAGTTTTCCGCTTTTCTCCGGCTTAACCAATATTCCTCTATCCTATACCATCTGGGATAAAAGCTGGTTTATGCGAAGTATCCTCCTGATTTTTCTAATCGGGACGTTACTGGCAGGGTCATACCCTGTTTGGGGAATTTTATCCAGAAGAATCATAGCGACTTTACGCCAGGGATTCACCGGATCAAAAAGAGCTGTTCTCTTAAGAAAAAGCCTGGTTGTATTCCAGTTTTTCATGGCGATCGTTTTAATTGCAGGAACGCTTAGTGTTTATCAGCAGTTACAATATTTAAAATCAAAAGAAACAGGAATAAACAAGTCAGATATCCTGGTAATCAACACTCCACGGGTTGGTGAGGAGGATATCCTGGCCCAACGTAAAGCATTTAAAGAAGAGATTAAAAAATACCCGTTTGTAAAAGATATTTCTTTTTCATCAGTTATTCCGGGGAAACATAATATGTTTAACCGGGGGGGAGTACGAAGAATAAGTGACGACCCCACTTCAGGAAAAAATTACAGGGTTACTGAAGCAGACCATCAATTTATGGAAGTTTATTCCAATATATTCTTAACCGGCCGGAATTTTACAGAGGATTACAATGCAGATGCTGCAACAGTAATTGTCAATCTGGCGGCATCCAACCTTTTGGGCTTCGAAAAACCCGAAGATGCTCTCCAGGAAAAGATCCTGGTGGGAGGTCGTGAGTACACAATTATCGGGATAATAGAAAATTTTCACCAGGAATCACCCCGGTTGGATTTTGAACCTCAGATTTTCCGGTTACCGCTTCGATTCGACGGTTATTTTTCAATAAAACTCGATCATTCGAAAAACCTTACCCAAAAACGCAAAACCATTGAACAAAAATACCAGGCATTTTTCCCCGGGAATCCCTTCGATTATTTTTATCTTGAAGACTTTTACAATAAACAATACAGAACAGAAGAACAATTTGGAAAAGTATTCGGTATCTTCTCCCTGTTGGCCCTTTTTATTACTTTATTGGGAATTTTAAGCTTATCAGCCTTTTCGGCTGCACAACGAAGAAAAGAGATCGGCATAAGAAAGGTAATGGGTGCAAGTGTTAAACAAATTCTAGTATTACTTTCGAAAAGTTATGTGCTGCTCCTGATCCTTTCATGCATACTTGCTGTTCCGGTAATCTATTATGCCCTGAATAAGTGGCTGAATAATTTTGCCAACAGGATGGAGTTAACCCTTTGGATTTTTATTATTCCAATGGTTGTAATATCAGGGTTTAGTCTGATTATGGTTGCTTTACAATCCATAAAAACAGCAAAAGACAATCCTGTCAATTCGTTAAGGTATGAGTAAAAAATATCTTTAAATTGCTTCAGCAAATTTCAAAAGTCAGGTTCAATAGAGAACCTGGCTTTTTTGTCTTAATAGCACATTTTTGTATATTCACAGCATAATACAATAATGATGGCCCTAAAAAGATACCTTAACCAACCCTTCCCTAAATTAACTTCACGATGGAAGTTAATTATCACGATTAGCTTATTTGTAACAATTTTTCTTATTCTATTTCAACCATTCGGAATACATTTACTTCAAAACAAGATCCTTGTACTTTCCGGATATGGACTGGTAACGTTTCTTGTTTTATTTATTAACCTGATAATCGTTGAACATCTATTTACAAAAACCTTTCGTGAGAAAAACTGGACGATAGGAAAAGAATTCTTGTGGTTACTATGGATTATCTTTTGCATTGGTTTGGGAAATGCGCTTTTTACAAATTATCTATTCGATTATTTTCGGTTTAACCTGATGTTTTTTGTCAAGTTTCAACTTTTTACGCTTGCCATTGGATTAATTCCAACAAGTATCCTCATTATTACCAAACAAAAGTACCTTTTACAAAGGAATATAAAATCAGCCCAAGAGCTAAATACTGATTTAAAAAAAGGCCAAACCAGCATCTCCTCAAACTCTTTAGTACGAATTTATAGTGATAACGAAAAAGATTATATTGCATTTACCCCAAACGATTTTTATTTTATCGAATCATCGGGAAATTATATTGAAATCTACATAAAAGAAAACAACCAATTAATTCACAAAACTTTACGTTGCACTTTAAAACGAGCACTGTCTTTTTTAAAAGATATTACCGAAATTGTCCGATGCCACAGAGCTTATATAGTGAACACGGCTAAAATAACCAGTGCAAAAGGAAACTCACAGGGATTGAAATTACATCTTGATCATTGCGACACAGAAGTCCCTGTCTCCAGAAATTATGTTGATTGTATAAGAACACAAATAGATAACTAAACTTCATTTTTGCTGAAATAAAAATTTTGCACGAATACATTTTGGTGAATTCAGATGCCTTGTTGAACATCCGGGTTATATTCAGTCCTGTTTTGTAAACTTCAGTGCAGGGATGTTTCGTTGGTCTATCATCCCATTTTTTTGCATTTCATCACAAGGGCTATTCATTCATCACAAAACCTTGCTGTATATCCCCATTTCTTGATTACAAAAGACTTACGTATTATTCTTGCACAAACAAACAAATCAAAGTTTAACTTAAAAAATAAGAAAATGAAACATGTTATTTTAACCGTAATCGTGAGTTTAGGTATTACTTATTATTCATCAGCACAATATGATGATCGCTTTTATTCTCCCTCCAAAGCGTGGAATCCAATTCAGAATATGGAATTTACAACTTTTAATTTCTATATCGATCAGGATACTTTACATACATTATTATTCACCCCTGAAAATGCGGCCAAAGCAACCATTATATTTTACCATGGTGCCGGTGGTAATATTTCAACGTATACCCCTATCATAAGACCATTGGTAAATGCGGGTTACCAGGTTTTTGCTGTTGATTTCAGGGGATATGGCAAATCAACAGGAAAACCAACCCATTTGAATATTGCAAACGATGCCCAGTTGATCTTCGATAAAATACTTTTTAAAGAAGCGTTTAATCATTTACCTGTAGTTATTTACGGGGCATCCATGGGAACTCAAATTGCAACAAAAATTGCAAAGGATAACCAGGAAAATATATCAGCCCTGATTCTTGACGGAACAATCAGTTCATTTACTGATATGGCTCTACGTTCTGTTCCAGAAAACCAAAAAGCCATGATAGCTCAGTATGTTACTTCGCCTTATTCGGCAAAAGAAGATATCAAAGAAATTAAAAATATTAAAATGCTTTTTATTCACAGCAAAGAAGACAATTCAGTTCCCTTTTCCCAGGGAAAAAGGGTATTTGATAATGCTACCGGGTCAAAAGAATTGTGGGTTTATAAAGGAAAGCATCTTACATCAGCAACTAACCTGACCGATGAGTTTATTCAAAAAATCAATACTTTAATTCAATAATCTTAAAAACCTGAATGTTTAACCTGCCGGATTTTTTATTAAAAGCCGGTCTAAAAATCATGAAGATGAAAAAATATTGGTTTATAATCGTAGCAGCTATTTTAATAATCGCTGGATTTATTATTAATCAAACGTACACGCCTATGTTTAGTGCAGGTGATTATGTATGTAATTATTTTGCCGCGGGTGACTTTGCCCTGGGTGTTTTTGCTGCCGGGAAATTTTCCGTGGGGATATTCTCTATTGGAATATTTTCAATAGGCATATTTTCAATAAGTATTTTTAATATGGCAATCTACTCGGTAGGACTATTTGTAATTGCCTATAAAAAGCGATTGCCAAAAATAATTAGAGAGGCTTTAGATCAGGAGCCTGCCGAAGATGAAAATCATTCGTAAAGATCTAATTGATTCTTCCGGCATTCGTTAAGGTATGAGTAGATGATTTAAAGATGCTATTCATGGATCATATTAGCATGGTAAAGATATATCCATCAGAAGAAGGGTTTATTTTTACCCCATAAATAATAAAAAGACCCGAATAGCATCTTTAATACTCTTTTAAAAATAAATCGAATTTCAAATGAATAAAGCTGTCAGGAAGCCAGCTCTCCTTTACTCTTCATTTTTTTTACAATCTGATCCAGGGTATAAGAGCAATTAGGCAGAATCCAGTCAGCACATTTCCCTACCTTTTCAGAGGTTTGGTATCTTTTGCACATCGTCCATTTCTCTTCTCCGGCTTCACAATATAACTTTTTGTAACTTTCTTCCGACCCCTTCCGCTTTAATAAAAGACCATTAAATAAAGGGCATTTTCGAAATTTCGGGCAAAAATCTTTTTCCATAAATTCATCCATTAGGTTAATAACAAACAAATAACAATATTAAATTTAACGCATAATTGCTAATTAACCAAAACATTAGCATCAATTTTATGGATCATAAAAAAAATAAATAAGTCATTGTACCCCGGGAAGCATTGGTTTAATCCCTGGATTCGTTTGATTCCATCTTAGGGGTAAAAGAAGTAAATAATCAGGAGGGGTTATTCTTTATCTTCGTATTCGATATAGTTTGTTCTTGCTCGACGCAGATTTGTCGCAACAAGCTCACCAAATTCAAGCATTTCGAGGTCGTCCGATTCATAATGCCAGTTCAAATAAAAGTGCCTGATTTTTGGATTTTTATCGATTTGCTTGATCAGCTTCATCAGGTTTTTAGAGGAGGAGGTATTAATATACTCTAATATGACATCAATCTTAACATCTTCGGATGAAAGTTCGTCGGCCCACTCAAATAGTGGAGAAAAAAAATGCTGAGGGTTCTCGGGCAAGGATTTTCCCTGAATTTTTAACTGTCCGTTTTTTTTAAAATCAATTAATGGAGTAATTGCTGTACTCTGAATTAATAAATCATCCATAAAATTAATCATTCATCGGATTTATATACAAGTTACTGATAATTATTGTTTAAAAAAATTTTTTCCTGTTTTTTTCATTGAATTATTCTGTGTATTTGTAACAGTAATCAAAGCGTTTTGTTAAAAAATCTTCAAAAAAAAAAAAGAATAGCTGATCACTAAATTCCTTATCAACTATTCTTCAGTGGTTTTATGCAGGATCCCAATTATTCGTACCTCAAAGAATCCGCAGGATTCTTTAAAGCAGCCTTAACGGTATGGAAGATATTGGTCAACACAGCAATAATGATAGTAGCTGCAATAGCAGCTGCAAAATAATACCAGCTCAGATCAATGCGGTATACAAAGTTATTTAACCAGCGGGTCATATAATAAAATGCAACAGGCACTGCGATAATGCTTGAAACAAGGATTAGTTTAATAAAATCAATATTGATTAATCGAACGACCTGTCCTGCAGAGCTGCCCAGTGCCTTACGGATGGCTATTTCTTTCGTACGCTGGGTTACCATATAGGCCACCAGGCCATATAACCCCAGACATGAAATGACAATACATATCAAGGCAAACATTCCAAACACTTTCATCGAATTGATCTGGTTTTTATAGTGATATTCAAACATCTCATCCATAAAGAATCCATCAAACGGAGCCTTTGGATAGAGTTCATTCCATTTTCCCTCAATAAAAGCGATTACAGGCTCTATTTTTTCCGGGTTTAGTTTAACTATTAATTGCTGATAACGGGAAGGATTATAAAAATAGGCAGCAGGTTCAATGGGGCTCAGAAGAGAAAAGTAGTTATAATCCCTGATCACTCCTACTACTTTAATATTGGCAGCAGTACTATCCTCCGATCTGGGATCGAACTCTTTCCCGATAGGATTTTCCCAGCCCAGCTCCCTTACTGCACTCTGATTCAATATGATTGCTTCTTCGCGGTCTGTTGAAAAATCTTCACTAAAATACCGCCCTTCCACCAAGGAGATTTCCATCATTTCAAAATAATTTTCATCCACAGCTCCAAACCTTACCATAATAGGGGTATGGGACGAGTCGGCGGTATAAATCTTACTCTGACTGCCATACACTCCGGTTGAACCCGAAGCCAGGGCCATGGAATAAATATCGGGATTCCCCTGGAGTTCCTGTTTAAAAAGTTTCATGTTCTCCACCCTCTGTTCGTCATCTTGATCATGAAAAGAGATGGCATACACCGCCTCATCGTTATATCCCTTATCCTTTTTATGGAAAAAATTAACCTGGGCCACAGCAACCAACGTAGAAATGATTATGGCTATGGAGATTACAAATTGAGCGACGACCAGAATTTTTCTTAAACCACCGCTGCTCCGATTGCTACTGTTCACTGCACTCCCCTTTAATACTTTTACCGGATTAAAAGCCGACAGATAGAATGCCGGGTAGCTCCCTGACAGTATTCCAAGAATTAAAATCAATCCGGGTAATCCTAAACTGAGACTCCAGTTGGTAAAATTCATCTCAAGATTCAGCGATAATAACTGATTAATAGATGGAAGCAACAATTCAATCAGTAAGATTGCAATGAGGCCGGCCAGAAAAGTAATAATCACTGATTCACCTAGAAATTGAAAGATCAGTCGGCTTTTCTGGGCTCCGGCGGTTTTTCTTATACCCACCTCTTTAGCACGTTTTACTGCACGGGCAGTGGATAAATTTACATAATTAATACTGGCCACAATTAAAATTAACAAGGCAATTACTGAAAATATATACACCTGGTTAATGTCTCCCTGTTTTTCATTAAATACCTGGAATTTTATATGATTTGATTTCAAATGAATATCCAGGAGGGGTTGAATATACATTTCCAGTTTTGTATCCCAGTAATCAGAGGTATATTTCTCAATAAACTCCGGGAATTTCTTTTCCAGATCCGCCGGATTTGCTCCTTCGGCTAACTGGATATAAGTATCCAATGAATTGCTGCCCCAGCTTCGCATCCACGAAAACCGGGACTCCATAATGGAAAAAGGCATAACCATTTCAAAATAGATGTGAGCATTTTGAGTAATATTCTCCATCACCCCGGTTACAATAAATGGTTCACTGGCAATTTCCAACACTTTCCCCATGGCACGATCGATGGATTCGAAATACTTGAGGGCAATTTTTTCTGAGATAACCACAGCATTGATCTGGGTAAGGGCTTGCTGGGGATCCCCGTGCAGTAATTCAATGGATAACATGTCGAAAACATTGGAATCAGCGAAACAGATATACTGTTCGTTAAAACTTTTATCCTGGTAATTTACCAACTGGGTACCTCCCCGGGTAATCCTCAAGGATTGTTCAACTTCCGGGAAATCATTGTGCAAGGCCTCGGCCAAAGGTCCCATGGTTACGGCAACATGCTGACTACCTACCCCGGGTGCCTCCTGGATCTCCACCACACGATACTTATTCTTTGCATCTTCAATATGCTTATTGTAGCTTAACTCATTTTGAACATACAGGAGAATAATAATAAAGCTTGTGATACCAACGGCTAAACCAAAAATATTGATAAATGAGTAGGCTTTTTGTCGAAAAATATTTCTGAAAGTCAGAATGAGATAATTTTTAAGCATCCTTCAATGATTTTAATTTATCAGGTATTTTACAAAAAAAATGCCATAAAGATATAAGTTGCTATAATACAACACCTTAACAAAACCAGGACGAAACAACCAATGCACGGATCCGAACAATCCTGTACGATTTTAAGCTAAAAATTATTCCTAAAAACCCAGTACTTAATATAAATTTTAATTCAGGATACCAGGGTCCAATCATTCAATGAGTTAATCATAAAAAATAAGCACGAACGAATATGTTCGTGCTTATTAAACAGATCAAAATACCCTAAATTTTAATCCATGAAAACCATTTTCTGAGTCTGGGTACCTTCAATAGCAACCAACTCCTTTTCCAGTTTATCCATTTCGGACAAATCTCCGGTAAGTTCCAATAAAATCAGACCACTGGTACTACAATAATCATCTGTAGTTTCATGTAATCCTAAACGGGTTTTTATTGAACAACCATATTTTGTTAAAACACTTTGTACTTTTCCAGCTTCTTTTTGTCGGTCAGTGATAAATACGCCTAAAATCCGTGTTTCTTTTGCCATAATTTCTTCACTTTTTGGAAAATCAAGTTACAAAATTTATTGATGGAAATCAAAGGACATTTTTTAAATATTTGGGGAATAAAAATTATTCAACTCATTTACAGAGCAATAAAACGAGAATAAAATTTTAAAAATTTCAGGGATAATGAAATTAGAGATCAACCTAGAAATACAAATCCCGTTCTCCCTGTTTTATTTTTTCCACCCGTTTTTTTAATTCATCCACTCTCCCAAAACCATCGAGGGCTTCAATCTCCTTTTGAATAAGGGTCCACCCTTTCCGGGCGGTTTCGGGGGTTGCATAATCAACAAGATATTCCGACAGGGTTAAAATAGCATTGGGGGTACAATAGCGTTTAATAAATCCGGGTACCGAAAATTCCATAAAATGCTCGCCGGTTCTTCCCAAACGATAACATGCCGTACAAAAAGAAGGTAGATATCCGGTATCAATAAGTTCATCAATAATCTCTCCCAGTGACCGGCTATCGTTGATGGTAAACTGTTCGCGATTCAGGTTTTGTTCCTCATTCACACTATGATGGTACGAACCCAGTTCCAGCTTAGTCCCCCCATCAATTTGCGATACTCCGAACTGCATCACCTCCCGTCGGACATTTACCGATTCACGGGCAGTAAGGATCATTCCGGTATAAGGAACAGCCAGTCGAAGGATCGCCACGAGTTTAACAAACTCTTCATCATTCACCACATATTTTGGATCAATATCCACGGCTGCAGCATCTTTTATCCGGGGGAAAGAAATGGTATGGGGGCCAATGTTATAACAGGCTTCAAAATGATTGGTATGCCGCACCAGGGATAAAACCTCATACCGCCAATCGTACAATCCAAACAAGGCACCTATCCCCACATCATCTACCCCTGCTTCCTGTGCACGATCCAGGGAGGTTAACCGCCAGTTGAAATCACGCTTTTTACCTCCCAGGTGATACTGAGCATAAGCTTCGGGATGATAGGTTTCCTGGAAAACCTGGTAGGTTCCTATTCCGGCCTCCTTAACGACCTTATACCCCTCAATATCCAGGGGAGCAGCATTGATGTTCACCCTGCGGATCTCACCATTCCCCTTTTTAACGCCGTAAACTGTCTGTACGGTATGGGCAATGTACTCCGGTGAATAATCGGGATGTTCGCCATAAACCAGGATCAACCGTTTTTGTCCGTTATCTTCCAGCGCTTCCACTTCCATTACAATCTCCTCATCGCTGAGCGTTTTCCGGATCGCCTCTTTATTGGAGGTCCGGAAGCCACAATATTTACAATTGTTGGTACATTTATTCCCAATGTACAAAGGAGCAAAAAGGACAATACGATTGCCATAGACCTTCTCTTTCAGGGTTTTAGCTCCCTGTTTAATCTCTTCAACCAGTTCCGGATCGTCTGCATTAATTAATATGGCAGTTTCCTCTAAATTTAAACGTTGTTTATTTAACGATTTGGCAATAACCTCGCGTACCCGTTCTTTTGTTGCCTTTGTATTATGAATATAATCCCAGATCTCCTCCGGGTCAATAAAAGGCTTCATCGGTTCATCTTTAATTTTGTATTGTTCGGGATAAAATTTCATAAGCAACTTTTTTCAATGATTTATTTAATGATCATATCTTTTTTTAAAAAAATACTTTTAGTTTAAGGTAATAGTTCCGGCCCGGTTCAATAGCCACTGCCCCCCGGTTGGTTGACAAATGATTCCGGTAAGCCCGATCGCCAATATTTTCAATTCCGCCAAAAAGCTGAAGTTTGGCAAAATCAAAGGATATTACTTTGGAATGAATGCGAAGGTCAAACCTTGCAAATCCTTTGGTTTCGGTTTCCCCTTCAGCCACCTGGTCCTGGTCGGCATACCCGGTGGCAATAAAATCGGCCCCAAAATATTCTGGTAACGTATATCGTAATCCGAGTCTTCCATTCATGGGAGGGATTAAGGGCAGGTTCTCGTTATTCTTCAGGTCCTCGCCCCGGACATAAGCTCCGGCACCATGAAGGACAAAGTTCCCATAAAAATTGTATTGAAAATTTAAATCCACCCCGTACAACCGGGCATTATCCACATTGGTATTGATAAAAGCGCCAATGGTATCAACCACCCCTGTGGTGTAGGAATAGATGAATTCTCCCTCTTTTTCCACAATCATATCGGTAATCCAATTGGCAAACGTATTGACTTTAAACTGGAATTTAGGTTTCCAGATTCTCCAGCCCAGGTCCAGGGTATATCCTTTCTCGGGGTCCAGCTCAGGATCACCAAGGCGAACATAATTCCCCAAATCGATGTATTTGAAACTTTCTTCCAGTGAAGGGGCGCGGAATGATCTTCCTGCACTAAAACTCAGATCCATTTCATCGGTTAGGGCATACAAGAATCCCAGATTCGCACTCCACGATAATTTGTATTCTTCGTTCTCTTCGAAGGTGATTCGTTGGTTGGGTGGAGTCTCATTCAGCACATCATTCATGATGATATAGTCCACATCGTACCCTTCTTCATTGGCAATACGAATGCCATCCAGGCGGCCTCCCAGCGTAACTTTTAACCTGTCATTAAACATGTACTGTTCGTTCTGGAAATATAACCCGGCACTTCCAAAGCAAGCTTCGGGAATAGGTGTTTCCCCTCGAACAATATTATTGGCTACCAGAACATTACCAGTGCCATCCAAAACTTCCATCAGGATAAATTTTTCCCGGTCGGTTTCGAGTTTCCTTCGCCACACATCCATGCCCGCAATAAATTTATTGTTTATCCCAAAGCTCCAGTCGCTTTGAAGCTGAAATCCATCGGTAATATGTAAGCCATAGGGAGTAAAGTACTGAGGAGTTGTACGCCGGGTACTGTCTGGGCTGTAGCTAACAATATTGGGTTCTACCCGGACATCTCTCAGGATGGATTGATGAAAATATTTAATATTCAACGATTCAAAGGATTCAGAGATATTATTTATTTCATAGTTTGCCGAAAACATCGTCCGCTGCGCATCGGTGTATGTTGCGGTGGCCGGTCCGGGGAATGCCGATCCGCCGGGAATCCCTACGTCATCGGCATCCACATGATGAAATTTTAATTTTAAGGTTTGATTTTTATTGACCTTATAACCTGCCGATGCGGTAACATTTTTATCCTTAAACTGGCTATTGGGAATGGTTCCTTCGGGGGTATTCACATCATTTGCATTACGCAGGGATCCGCTTACCCGGGCATACCATTTTTCCCCACCCCCATTCAGCGTGAGTTTTCCGGTAAACAGATCATTCACCGAATAAACACCGGCATGAAAAGATCCTTTAAAATAAGGATGGGTATTGAATGCTCCATCTTTGGTGATGATATTAACGATTCCCCCCATGGCTCCTGTACCATAAAGCGATGAGGAGGCTCCTTTAATCACCTCTACCCGTTCAATATCATCCACATCAAAAAAGGACATGGCAGCGGTTAAATCGGTTGCTGTTTCTATACGGTTACCATCCACCAGGGTAACAATACGTTGTTCGCCAAACCCGCGGATATTAATGCTGGTCGACCACATTCCATCGCGGCTGAGTTGGATGCCGGGTTGTTCGCCAATAATATCCGATGCCGTAAGTGACGAAGCCTCTTCAATGGAAGCACTTCCGACCACTTCCAGGGGCAGCGGAACATCTTTTATTCTACGCTCCTGCCTTAAACTGGTAACCACGACTTCGCCTAACGGAATAAGCTCATTCTCCATGGAGACATTCACTTCGGTATCGCTGGTCAGCTGCAGGCTCCTGTGCTGAGTTATAAAGCCAAGGTACGAAAAGGTCAGTTGATACCTTCCCGGTTGCAGTGTACTGAAAAGGTACGTTCCCTCAAGATCTGTTGTGGTATATTGTGTTAGCGTAAGGCTGTCGCCCACCAGTTTGATATTCACCCCACTCAATGGCTCCCCGCTATCCTTTGAAAATACGTTACCCGATAAATCAAAGGGTTGGGGATATCCAACCTTCGCAAGGAGAAGTATTGCAATAAAAATAACTGTTTTTTTCATATTAGCTGTTCTTTAAAAGTACTGACTTCACCTGGATTCCTTTTAATCGCCCAAGCTGGCCGGTTAAAGATCCAATTTCGTCGGTAGTACCTTCAAGAACAAGAGAAATAATGCTTTGCCCGTTGCTGCGGGGCAAACCCTGTCTGCCAATAATTATTTCGGAATGTTTGGAAGCTATCGTGTTCATCAGGTGAACAGCTTCTTTGTCTTCGATTAAAATAAGTGCGGTTCCAATTCTCTTTTCCATCAGAGTACCTCCGGATTAGATTTCTTTTAACCTTGAAACAGAGACGATTCCATTTCGCAGTTTTAATTTTTTTACTGTTAATTCATTAACAAAGGTAAGCAGATTATTTTGAATACACAATATGATTTTTAACAGGTTTTATGGTAGATCATTTCATGGCCCTGCAATTAGCCGGCGTGCGTCATAAACGCTCGCCAACTGAGGCAAACCCCATTGAGTAAATAGAATATCTTTGAAAAAGTCTACTTAAACCCTGTCCTAAAAAGGGGAAGCTTACACTTTAATACTTTATTAGCCCAAATTCTGAATTGAGTACCTCTTTTAGAATTTACTCGATAACCTACTGATATAATTGCGTCAAGATTGTAGACTTTTATTTTTCGCCTCACCCTCCTGTTTCCTTCAATTTGAACTACCGAGGATTCCTCGGTAGTTGTATCTTCCAGGAGTTCAGTGCTTTTGTATATGTTTTTAAGGTGTAGTCCAATTGTATCAGTGTCTTTATCGAAAAGTTCCGCCATCTGTTTTTGTGAAAGCCATACCGTTTCATCATGGAGCTTAACTTCTATTTCAGTTTGGCCTCCCTCTACTTGATAAATCTTGATTTCGGAACTGTTCATTAGGTTTTATTTCAAAGATATTCATTATCCAGAACAGGTACTCTTTTTAAATGCCCCATAACCTTTAGATTAGCAAAATAGTTTTTTTCTTCTTAAAATTAAAGCGATTAAGGCTTAGACTAAAGGTTTTGAAAAGTTCGCAACTATTTAACATTCAAGCTAAAATTATGAAAAAATCTTCACAATCCATGGAATATTTGGTTCCGATAATCTGCCTGCCGGCAGGCAGGCAATCGAAACCCGCATGTACTGTGAAATACTGTTAGTGATTGTTGCATAAATTTTCACCTAAAATTGTGTCCACATTCAAAACAATGATTCTTTTTCCTAAAAGGTAAAAATGGTGCCATAAAAAGTAAAGATAATATTAGATATGCGATATCGTATTTATAGTCAATAGCGTATCCAAATTTGACATTATCAGATTTGCAATTAGGACAAATAATAGAATGTTTATTTTTTGATTCGCGATTATTTGAAAATTTATTTAGTATATCCTTTTCAAGATGAAAGCTATTTGGCTTAACTCTTAGATATTTAAAGAATTCACGTTCAAAGTCAAATAGTTCATAGAAAAACTGCTTCCATGTAAATTTAAATTTCAATTTACTATTCTTTAAATATTCTCCAATACTTCCAACTATTTCAAGAACTTCTTTGTTAGAAAATAATTCTGGCTTTAATATTTCATTTTGCTTTAAGGTATCATTCAATAAGCTGGGATTATTTAAAACAAGATAATGAAATTTCAACACGATATTTTGCTTTTCAAAAGCTTTTTTTAATGCTTCGTTTGTATGATAATCTCCAGCTTCATCAAATAGCAGATTATTTTCTAACTTCTCTAATATTAACTTTGCTTTTTTTGTCTGGTTAGAAGGCACTTTCAATTTCACTCCACCAACAGCAACTGATTTAAATGGATTAACTGATACTATTTCATCATCGAAGATAAAACAGTCAACTCCTTCGCTTTCAAGTCTCCCTTGCAGTATATAACAATCAACAGGATAAGTTGAATTGAAAACAGTTTCAAGTTGGTAGTTGGCCATTTCTCTCAATTTATGCAATTATCGCTAACGGACAAGTATATACAAATGTGGACGATTGCGGGCTTCAAACTTATCAAATCGAAAAAACTAAAACGGGTTAAAACCCTTGATTTTACTACAATATAGCCTGTTTTGTATATGCATTGTAACCACTGGGCTTTCTTGTTTTTTTCAGATAAATTTACATTTTTTGCTTTATCTTAATCATTTTCATGTTTAAAATTTTTCGGTTCGATATGAATAGTTGCCACTATATACAGTTCTTTTCTTATCAAATTTTCTATATTCGTTGCTATATCATGAGCAGATAAGACATCCATTTTATTGTCAACCTTAATATGAAAAGTAAGCTCCTGATTACTTACATAGTTATGAATATGATAATGATGTGGATACACATTTTTATTATAATTCAATTCAATAAGGCTTTCAATCTTTTCAATCAATTCTTTGCTTGGCTTTTCTCCCAATATTTTATTGATAGCATCTTTAATTATTTCGTAGGCTGCATAGAAAAGCATAAAGGCAATTATTATACCCAGCACACTATCTATCCACCAAAATCGGTCGGTGAAAAATATACCAATTAACACCACTACTGATGATAAAGCATCTGTTCTATGATGCCAACCATCAGCCTTTACTGAAAGATTTCCTGTTTTCTTTCCTATATAAAAAGCATACTGTGCCAAGCCTTCTTTTACTATAATTGAAATGATGGTAACAACGATAGCAATTGTTCCAAAATTGGCTGATTCTTTGGTTTTAAACTGAAGAATTGAATCTTTCAGGAAATCATACGCAATCAATGCTAAAAGAAATCCTATAAAAATTGCTGCTATTTGTTCCCATCTACCGTGCCCGAATGGATGTTCTTTATCAGGCTTTTTTGATGATAGTTTCACTCCAAATATTACTATTATCGAACTAAGTGAATCCGATAAAGTATGCCATGCATCAGCTGTTAAGGCAATTGAACCAGACACAATTCCAGCCCAAAGTTTTAAGCCGAATAAACTCGTATTTACCAGAATCGAAACAAAACCTTCAATATATCCTGCTCTATTTTTATCCATGTTATTAATTTTTAGATGCTACAATAAATGATAATGGTATTTTATCTTTTATAATTTCTTCTTTCTTAATTTTCAATCCAGAATCTTCAATAAACTTTCGGAATTGTTTAAGAGACCATTTGTTTGCAACCTTAAAACCTGTCAAACTCATCATTTTCGAAATAAAGTGTGTCTTTATGTCTTGATCTTGACAATATGTAGGTAGAATAATTTTGCCATCATCGACTAACAATCTTATAATTTCCTCCATTGCTTTTTCGGACTCATGTATTAAGTGAAATATATTTGAAGCTATCACTACATTAAAGGTCTTGTCTTTTTGTTTAATGTTTGTTGCAGAGTTTACTTTGAATTCAATATTTTTATACGTTGATCCTTTTAATTTCTCATTGGCTATGTTAATCATTTCTGGTTCATAGTCAATTACCATTATTCTTTTTACTCTATCTGTAATTACAAATGATACTAAACCAGTTCCGGTACCAACTTCCAAAACATTTGAATCTTTTTCAAGCTCCTGCCTTATTAGGCTTAAGCTCCTGGCATAAGTTTTTTTTGTATATTTCAATATAAATTTATCATACTTACCTGCGAAAGAATCCCAAAATTTATTGTCATTTGTATTTATCATAATTTCTACAGCTATTTTAGTTTGATGCCTCAAACTATATGATAAAATTTTTTATTCTATTGACATAATTGCTTTATTAAGAAGAACAATCAGAATATCTTTTTCTGAATTAGTTAATTCTTTTGTAAGAAGAGAAGCAAATTGTTTATGTACATCCGTATGTAAATGAGCTGCTTTATTCCCTTTGTCAGTAAGATGTACGTGAGCCGAACGTCTATCATTATCTGATTTTACCTTTTGTATAAAACCATGCTCTTCAAGTCTGTCAAGCATTACAGAAGTTGACGCTTTTGTAATTTTTAGTTTTTCGGTAAGTTCCGACAATGTTGGATTTTCCATAGAATGTATCATTTCAATGCAATTCAATTGTTTTGTTGTCAAGTTCTTCAAATCAGTCGTTTGCTTTGCCAGCTCTTCAATATGTTCACTTTTACTAAGGATTATATTTATTAATTCTTCAATGCTATACATAAACTTTTTTTAAGCAAAAATACAATTTTAGTTTGATATACCTAACTATATTTTTTATTTTTCCTTACTACAATATCAATTTCTATTTTGTTGAAGTGCTTCTCAGCCTTGTGGCTAACCTTTAGCCTGGCAAAACAGAAAAAACATCAGGTTAAATCCTGAGTTACTGCGAACTCTTGCCTATAGATATTAAAGCTTTAAGGCTTAAAAAAAGGTTTTGAAAAGTTCGCAACTATTTAACATTCAAGTTAAAATTATGAAAAATTCTTCATCATTCATGGAATTCGGAACCCCGTATGGCTTGTGAAAAATGTTCTCAGGCGTTAAGTTACATTATATTAACTATATTC